>JAZQLD010000020.1:0-51054 GCA_045542435.1 Butyribacter sp.
GTTGACGAGAGTTCGTTTGAAGTCTTCGTCGTATCGGATACCTTTGTTACCTGTGGACATATGTAGATACCTCCTTTTTTGTGTCTACTTAATTGTAATGTATATTTACATCATGTGTCCACTTAATTAGTATAGATCCAAAGAGATACTCTGAAAGATGTAAATGAGGAGGAATTTGTGAAAAAATACTCGATAATATAATGTAGTTATATTAGAAGTCCGCAATATGTACGTACGGCAAAAAATGGAAAGGAAGCTGAATTTCGTTATAAGTGTAGATGGCAAATCAATGCTAAAACAGTAGAGTACAGAAGAGCTCATGGATTGCCAGAGATAGAGCAGCTTTGTAAGGTGGAGCCAGCATCAGGGATGAAGCTTTGGTTAATGTCATTGAAAGTCTTTGGTTATTTGTTTGGAGATAGCAAGAATGAAATTCTTTCAACACTTCGGTATATACAGGAAAGTAAAAGAGAAGCAGAATCTTTGAGGAATGGAAGAGGAAACACACTTGAGGCTTTAAAATCGGAACTAGAGATTGTTATGAGGCAGATTGATAATTTGTATTTGGATAAGCTTTCTGGTGAGATTGATGTCAACATGTATAAACGATTGTCAAAAAATTAAACTGAGAAGCAACAGAATTTGGAACGGGGTATTGCTGAACGACAGAAGGAAGAGGCAAGAGAGGATAAAGTGATGTTTGATTTATAGTCCATAGAAAAACGGTTAGAAACCTTTGTGGATTTTTCGGGTCGGAAGGTAAGTGATGAATTACTTGATATGTTTGTGGAACGTATTATATATCGTAGTAATGACGAGTTTGTATGGGAAATGAATCTGTCGGGGGTAAGGAGTGATAGTCGTAAGTATCGGATACGAGAATACTCGGAGGAATATGCAAAGAAATTGCAATCAGATGATACATTTAATATAGTATACAGCTTTTTGATTTCATTGGAAGAGTGCAAGGAGTTTGTAGAAAAGAAAGTGGGAAGAATGTTTGTAGGTAAATTTTGGAGACCGATAACAGTAAAGATTGCGGTGAAGTGAAGGTGAAGTATGTAGTGACTTTGCAAAGATATATCATGAGAAGAAATTTCTGTTGCGATTGTAACGCACAGTTGATATACTTACTATAAGAATAAATTAGCAAAGGAGTAGGTATAATGTATCATAACATGTTTTATGAGGAAAGAGTGTTCAATATGATGAATTCTACAAATATAGAATATATTAATATATATGGACTTTTTGGCAGATACAATGTTGAATTACCATTTGATAAGCAAGTTAATATTTTTATCGGAGAAAATGGATTAGGAAAAACAACGATACTTAATTGCATATATTTTGTGTTGGAAAAGAAATTTTCTAGATTATCAGAAATTCATTTTGAGACAATTGAGATAAAATTAAAAAATGTTACCACCCCTTATAAACTCACGGCTAATGATGTTAGACAGTACAATGTCAAAAAGAACAGAAGATATAGAAAATCAATTGAAAGTGAAATGATAGAAAAATATGTTATGGATTATTTTGACTTCTTTGATGAGGCAGCGACATTGTATTCGATACATGATATTGAAAAATTGAGTTATGATTTGAGTGGGAAATTTGATTTACCTATCGGATATATTAGAAGAATCGTAAAAGAATCAGTGGAGAATATAAGATTAAAGAAAAGTGGCAAATTAAAATCGGATTATCGGAATGTAGAGAATATCAGCAATGCGATTTCGAAGGAGATAGAAGAGAGGATTATTTATCTTCCAACATATCGTAGAATTGAAGATGATTTTGAATCATTAAATTTGCGTGACAAGGAATTTGATAATTCAGAATTATTAATTAGATTTGGGATGTCAGATGTACAGAAATCTATTGAGCGAATTCTGGATAAGATTCGTTTGTTAGCTATGAGAGGATTTTCTGAGATGACAGGCGTTTTATTAGAACAGTATGCAGATGGAAATGATAGTGTGAATTTTTATGAAAAGAAAAAACTAGAATATGAAACAGTGAAAATTGTTTTAGATAGACTTGGAAAAGAAATTGAAGAACAATATAGGAAAAAGATCCTAAAATTATTAAAGGAAAATAAAATATCAGATGATAATTATCTGTACTTACGAAATTTGTTATATAAATTAATAGACAACTATGAGTTGCAAAGAAAATATGATGATCGTATAAAGAGGTTTGCAGACACATGTAATAAGTATTTACTAGATAAACATTTTGTTTACAATCAAAGTACATTAGATTTGAAAATTTATTTGGATGAACCTGATGTGGAAAAAGAGACACTTGAGTTGACCCAACTATCTTCAGGTGAAAAACAAATTGTTTCTTTGTTTTCGAAGTTATATTTAGAAAGTGATGAAAGAACTATTGTAATTATAGATGAACCAGAATTGTCACTATCATTGCAATGGCAGAAAATGTTGATTCCAGATATTATACGAACTGAGAAATGCAATTTGTTATTAACGGTGACTCACTCGCCATTCATATTTGATAATGAGTTTGATTTTGATGCGAAAGAAATGAGAAGATTTATAAATTACTAGATGAGGTAAATTTATGTCTGAGGAACAATTGTCGATTGAATTAATGAGAAATGAGAGAAAAACTTATGAATCTATATATGCACAATTTGTTTTAAGTACAAAAAAATTTGAATCCTATGCATTTTGTTTTTATGAAGGCGAAGATGGAAAATATTATGATTTGAGAATTCGTCAAAAGTTTTCTGATAAATTTATAACATATATTGCTGGAAATAAAGATGCTGTACTTAAATTGCTTAAAAAAATTAAGTCAACAAACATGTATGATAATGTATGTATGATGTTTTTTGTGGATAGAGATTTTGATGATAATAGGGGGGGAGGAGAGTCAAAAGATTTATACGTGACCCCGTGCTATTCTATAGAAAATCTATATGTTGAAGAGAACTGTTTTCATCAAATTTTGCAATCAGAATTTGGGTTGAACATTACAGATATAGATTATGAAAAATGTTTAACAGATTTTCGATTAAGAGAGATTGAGTTTAATGAAAAGATGTTAGAATTTAATTCTTTAGTATTACTGAGAAGAAAAAAATATCAGTCAAATAGTATATATTCTATAGGTTCGGTAAAAACTGCCCACTTAGTACAAGTGACATTGGAAAATGTAAATTATTCTCAAAAATATAATGATACAATCAATGATATAAAAAATGGGTTGCATGTAGATGAAGAAGAACTAGAACAGGCAAAAGAAAAGTTAAGAGAACAAGGTGATTTTTCAAAAAATTTTCGTGGAAAGAATCAATTGGATTTTTTTGTTTCTTTAATAAATGACTTAAAAGAACGTAATCGGAATGGAGGATATTTTTCTAAAAAATATAATAATATACATATTAACTTGACCTCTAACCGACTTAGTGAGTTAAGTCAATATGCAACTACTCCGTTATCATTAGATGTTTTTTTACAAGAGCATCGAGATATGTTGAGTAGATAAAGTAGCATATGCATATAATCTATATTTTACTAGCATACTTACACAGCAGCGGACCAGACAGCAAAGCCGGCGAAGATGAATGAGGAGTAAAAGGGACTAAAACAAGTATAAAAAATTCCTGCCGAACCGTAATGGTTTGGCAGGAATTTTTTTGAAATGTTATATTTTATTCCACATAATAACATGTGCACCAGATTCGACCATATTTCTTTCCATCATTACTCTTAAAACAGAGATAGTCGCCGGAAAAGTAAGTGTAGGTTTTTCCATCATCATAATGTTCATTCATGGCAAGGCGTTCAATATCGTCGGGGAGTTTTTTATTGCCATTGCCTAGTTTGATTTGATGGTCATATTCTTTTATGATTACGATGACATCACCATAATCTTTTACTGTATTAATATCTTTAAAATAACCATGTTTTTTTATGGTGGAAAGGGTAGGCTGATAGCCACCATTGAGTCCACCCCATTTTTTACCACCGACTACGGTCAGTTTACATTTGTATTTTTTTCCTTCTTTGCTGGTACAGGTAATGGTGCATTTGCCGGTTCCAAGCATCTGTAATTTTCCAAGGCGGCCGTATTTAATTACTTTACAGATTTTTTTGTTGGAGGATTTCCAGCTTTTAACATGGATTCCTTTGGCAACAAGTGGGAAGTAGGTATAGCAGCCTTTTTTAAATCCCGTATAATAATATGTAGTGAGCTTGGTATAGCTTAACCCACATTTTTGGATTTTTATTTTTTGTTTGTAGGTCTTTCCATTATCTGCCAGACAAGAAATCGTGGCAGTACCGGGTTTTTTTGTTGTAACAGCACCAGTGGAGGCATTTACACAAGCTACTGCTTCATTGGAGGAAGTGTAGCTTGTCGCTGCCACCTTTCCTTTCATCGTGAAATTATAAGTATTGTTTTCATAATATGCAGAATCGGTGCAAAAAAGCTCTGCATCTTTTACAGTGATTTTAATTTTGAGGGTCTTATTCAAAATACTAGACTTTATGGTGATGGTAGCACTGCCTTCCGAAAGTCCTAATAAATTTCCAACACTTTTTCCGGAAGTGATTTTATCTGTAGTTTCATAGGTATCTTCACCATTAGCATGATGATATGTATAGGTGCAAAAGCATACTACAGAAGGATTGCTTGTAGTGTATACTAAATCATTCTGAATCTTTTCTCTGGCACTATCAATAGCACTTTGGCTGTATTTATTGGAACCGCTGTAGAAATGACCGATGCTTGGATATATGAAGTCCTCAGGGATATTTGTGTATATCGTCAATTTGTTTCTACTGATATTGAGCGTCATTTGTGAGTAGATACTTGCAGCATTGGCGGTAATATTGCCAGTACTTAAAATTCCCAAAAGAAGGGAAAGAATTAGAGTAAGTGCATAGAATTTGTATATTTTTTTCATTGGTAACCTCCTGATTTGTTTTTATTTACGCGAAGGCAAAGTGAGGATAAACAAATTGATTCGTTTATCCGAGCGCATCCGCAATGTATTTGACTTGATTATATCAAAAAACATAGAATGTTGCCATTTAATCTGGTGAAGAAATATGATAATATTTGAAAGAAAGATTGAAGAAGTATCGGGATATTATTGTAGTACATATAAATTGCGACTGACAAAACGATTCTTCGATACAGAAATAGGATAAAAAATCTGCAAACCCGCATGAAATAAGGAATGCAACCGAAAGTTTACATTAAGAAACTGCCAATTTCTTGCAGAATCTGGCAGTAGTGGTATGGTATATCCAGCATAAAGGAAAGGAAGGGTTTGATAATGACTACAGGAGAAAAGATTGCAAACTTAAGAAAAGAGAATAACTATACTCAGGAACAACTGGCGGAGCTTTTGGGAGTATCCAGACAGTCGATTAGTAAATATGAATCTGGTATTTCGTATCCGGAGACGGAAAAATTGATTCGGCTGGGGGATTTATTTGATTGCTCTATGGATTATTTACTAAAGGATGAGGTAGAAGAACGCAGACCGATGTCTACAAGCGTAGAGAGAGAAGAGGTTTCAACAGAAGAAATTGTAGATAGTATATTTCGCAGAGTAACTTCTATATCTTTGGAAAGAAAGAGCGAGCGTACCTTGTTTGGGATGCCACTGTGGCATGTCGGAAAGGATGCAAAAGGTGTGATTGCAGTAGGCTTAAAGGCAAAGGGGATTATTGCAATTGGATTTCGGTCTGTGGGTGTGATTTCTATCGGGATGCTATCTATCGGCGTATTCGCATTGGGCTCTGTTGCGATTGGATTATTTGCAGCTGGTGCATTGGCACTGGGAGCCGTGGTGGCTGGAGCAATGGCAGTTGGAATCGTGGCTGTAGGTGCTTTGGCAGTTGGTGAGTTTGTAGGCGGAGCAGTAGCAATCGGACATTATTTTGCATATGGAGACCAAGCCTATGCCATGTTTGCTGTTGGCGAGACAAAGGCAGTGGGAGATGTATTTGAGTCAGTCAAGGAGCTGAGTGGAGAGGAGAAGAAGCTGATGGTTACTCAGATGTATCAGAAGGTGCCAAAGATATATCACTGGATTGTAAAGGTGATTGCCGAATTAGTGTAAATGAAAAAGGATGCCAGATACTGTAAAAAGTTAGTATCTGGCATCTTTTTTACTTTATAGGATTCGGGTGTCAAAAGGTGCTTTTTAATTTTAATCCGGCAAATTGCACAAAAAATTGACACATTACTTCAAGACTCCAAATATAAGATTCTCTATGTACTTTGCATTAAAATATTGTCCAATTACGCAACCGGCTTATATTCGCCATCCATGGCTCAGTTAAGCCTTTCGCAGACCTCCTGTCTGCGAATTGCTGAAACGAAGACAAAGTACAAGAGAATCGTAATATTTTCCGTATTCATATCATGTGCCAATTTTTTGTACAATTTGTCATTTTTAAATGGTGAAAGCACCTTTTGACACCCGAATCTTTATAGGAAAGTGATCAAAACGCAGAGAGAATCTAACAATAATTGCAAAAACGTTTTATTTTTCTACAATAGGTAGTTTCCAAAGACTTTCAGCAATCTCTGCATCAGTAGGAATATAATTTTCCATTACACCATCATGGAACTTTTCATAAGCCATCATATCGAAATAGCCAGTTCCGGTGAGACCGAAAACGATGGTTTTCTCTTCGCCGGTTTCTTTGCATTTCAAGGCCTCATCGATAGCGACTTTAATTGCGTGGGAACTTTCCGGAGCAGGAAGGATACCTTCTACTCTGGCAAATTCTTCAGCAGCCTTGAACACATCTGTTTGATTGACAGAAACGGCTTCCATATAGCCATCATCATACAACTGGGAGAGTGTAGAACTCATGCCATGATAACGCAGTCCTCCAGCATGATTTGGAGCAGGGATATAATCACTTCCCAAAGTGTACATCTTTGCCAGTGGGCATACCATACCGGTGTCGCAGAAATCATATGCGTATTTTCCGCGGGTGAAGCTTGGGCAGGAGGCTGGTTCGACTGCAATGATTCGATAATCCTTTTCTCCACGAAGCTTCTCCCTCATAAATGGTGCAATCAGTCCGCCTAAGTTGGAGCCGCCACCGGCACATCCAATAATAATATCTGCCTGAATATTATATTTGTCTAAAGCGGCTTTGGTCTCCAAACCAATAACAGACTGGTGCAATAATACCTGATTTAAAACGCTTCCTAAAACGTAACGGTATCCATCGGAGGTGGTAGCCTTCTCTACTGCTTCGGAAATAGCACAACCAAGACTTCCGGTAGTTCCTGGATGTTTCTCTAAAATCTGTTTTCCGATTTCTGTTTCCATGGAAGGGGAAGGAGTGACCAAAGCTCCATAGGTACGCATTACTTCCCGGCGGAAAGGCTTTTGCTCATAGGAAACTTTTACCATATATACTTTACAATCCAAATCGAAATAGGAACAAGCCATGGAAAGAGCAGTACCCCATTGGCCTGCACCGGTCTCGGTAGTGACTCCTTTTAATCCTTGCTTTTTGGCATAATAAGCCTGAGCAATAGCAGAGTTGAGCTTGTGGCTGCCACTGGTGTTATTTCCTTCAAATTTGTAATAAATCTTGGCAGGTGTCTGTAATTTCTTTTCCAGACAGTAAGCCCGAACCAAAGGTGCAGGGCGGTACATTTTGTAAAAATCCTGAATCTCCTGAGGAATCGAAAAATAAGCTGTGGTATCGTCTAATTCCTGCCTGATCAGTTCTTCACAAAAGATCGGACTCAAATCCTTGGCTGTCATAGGTTGTAGAGTTGCTGGATTTAATAACGGTGCCGGTTTGTTTTTCATATCAGCACGAAGGTTATACCATACCTTTGGCATCTCGCTTTCTTCTAAGTAGATTTTGTAAGGAATTGTTTTTTCTGTCATAATGTGTCTCCTTTCTGAACTGGTGGGATGGATAAATTTTCTTATAAAGATTCGGGTGTCAAAGGGTGCTTTTTAATTTTAATCCGACAAATTGCAAAAAAAATTGACACATTACTTCAAGACTCCAAATATAAGATTCTCTAAGTACTTTGTTTTACAATATTGTCCAATTACGCAACCGGCTTATATTCGCCATCCATGGCTCAGATAAGCCTTTCGCAGACCTTCTGTCTGCGAAGTGCTGAGACGAAGACAAAGTACAAGAGAATCGTAATATTTTCCGTATTCATATCATGTGCCAATTTTTTGTGCAATTTGTCATTCTTAAATGGTGAAAGCACCTTTTGACACCCGAATTTTATAAAGTAAAAAAGTCCCATCCCAAACAATGATTACTGCTGGGACAGGACGAATCAATCTACCTGCGGTGCCACCCGGCTTGACGTATCATTACAATACGCCCTCTTTGCGCATACTATCATATGCAGACCTTTGTTTACGGAGAGTCATGCTCCGTCGCACATACTTTAGAATACTCTATTTCTGATTGCCCTCGAAAGTCCATTCAGTCCTATGTTTTTCGCTGTATTCTCACCATCTACAGCTCTCTGGAGAAAAATTGATACGACTTACTTACTCTTTCTCATCGGTTTTGTGCTATTATATTCTTGAGTGTTTTGTTTGTCAACAAAATTTTTAAAAAAAGTTTTTGACAAATATTTACAGTAAAATGCAACAAGAAATGGTAGGAAAAAGTGACGAGGGTTGAAGCTTTGGGAATAAAATGTAATTCTTAGAGGGATTATGCGGAGGTTGGAATGATTATTAATGCTGGGATGAGAACGGATATTCCGGGATTTTTTAGTGAGTGGTTTTACAATCGAATCAAGGAAGGCTTTGTCTGTGTCAGAAATCCTTATTATCCGGAACAGGTGACTCGTTATCGGTTGTCACCGGAGGTCGTGGACTGCATTTCTTTTTGTACGAAAAATCCGGCACCTATGTTGGAACGTTTAGAGGAAATTAAGGATTTTCAGCAGTTTTGGTTCGTGACCATTACTCCTTATGGAAAAGACATTGAGCCGCATGTACCAAAAATGGAACAGGTGCTTGAAGATTTGAAAAGGTTATCTGGGAAGGTGGGAAAGCATGCGGTGAGTTGGCGTTATGATCCGATTTTTATTACAGAAAAATATAGCTTGGATTTTCATGTGGAAAGTTTTGAAAAAATGGCAAAAGAACTGTCCGGTTTTGTGGACAATTGTGTCATTAGTTTTATTGATTTGTATCAGAAAACAAAGCGCAATTTTCCAGGGGTCAGGGAGATGACGAAAGAGGAGAGAGAAGCAATCGGACAGAAATTTGCGGAGATTGGAAAGAAGTATGGGATACAGATACGCAGCTGCTGTGAAGGGACAGAACTGGAAAAATATGGAATAGATATACGGGGATGTATGACGAAGGACATCATTGAGAGAGCCATTGGGAGTGCTTTGGAGATTCCAAAGAGCAAAAAGTCTGCAAGAGAAGAGTGTGATTGCCTACTGGGAAGTGATATTGGGATGTATAATACCTGTGGGCATGGGTGTATTTATTGCTATGCCAATTATGATAAAGAGACAGTGGAGCAAAATAGAAAAAAGCACAATCCTCATTCTCCGTTTTTGATTGGCGGGTCCAGAGAAGAGGATGTGGTGCGGGATGCAAAGCAGAGCTTATGGGGAAGTGGGCAGCTGTGTTTGGATTTGGAATAGGTTTTGATGATAAATTGCTTTTGTCTCAGTCGCTTGTTTTTTGCTGACCGCTGTAGGTGGAGTGCTTTTGCGATTTCGTAATAGTACCTACATCAAAGCTACCAAGAAAGAACATTTGGGACGGGTATATCATTTTCAGCAGGATGATGAGGAGTGGGCGAAGGATAAGTTGGGAGATTCCAAGTATACTATGGAGTCTTCAGGATGTCTGGTGACCTGTATTGCATCAGCAATCTCTAGTGAAATGACAGATGGAAAAATCACTCATGGAGAGTTAAATGCATTATTTTCAGAAAATAATGTCTATGATACGGATGGAAATATTCAATGGGAAGAAATCGATGAGATAAAGGGATACTCTGTAAAGGTATATGATACTGTTTCAGGTGATGAGATAGAAAAATGTCTTGAGAAAGGTCATTATCCCATTGTGCGGGTGCTTGGGATTGGGAAATTTCATTATGTGTTGATTGTTGGTGCAAGGGATGGAGATTATATTTGCATGGATTCTTTGAATCCGAGAGAACTTACAAAATTGTCTGAGTATATGAACAGAGTGTATGCAATGCGTTGTGTATGGAATGCATGGGAGGAGAAGGAAGAATAGTTACGAAGTGTTGGAGTGCCAGCCAGGAGATGTATTAGAATATCAGAAAGAATAAGTAGAAATAAAAAGGAGGAATTTTAACTATGAAGTGTCCATATTGTGAAAGAGAAATGACGAAAGGGTATATTGTTACGGACGGACTTTGCATTGCTTTTCGAAAAGAAAAGTTCGAGTCTGCCAAGGTTGGAAAAAAAGAGGAGGGAATTCAATTGGCTCATAAATATGCAGGAGCGGCATTTTTGGAAAATGCATATTGCTGTGGTGGTTGTAAAAAGATGATTTTGGAATATGGGGAGGATATTTGTTAGTTGCGGACTATTCGAGGGGAGAAGTAACAGAGATATGGGGGAAAGAAATTAGACGAAAGTTGGAAGGGCTCCCTTGTAATTATTTGAATGTTTGGTATAATATAATCATGAAAGGCAATCGCCACAGAGTGGTTGACCAAGAAAAGAAAGTAAAAACCTTCCAAGACTCGGGCAAAGTATAGGGAAGGTTTTTACTTTTTTAGTGACAAATCATATAAATGAATGTCAGTAGTGCTAAGAGGAACATTCCAAAAGACATTAAGTCTTTGAAGTCAAATTTAGTGTTCATAAGCATCACCTCCATTCTATGTAGAATGAAGGTCAACCACCCCTGCTATGGAAAACATAGAATGTACACGATTACCAGTAGCAAAGTAGCTACTAAAATAAGTATATCATAGAATAAGACAGAACACAAGTTCGAAAGGTGGCTTGGAGGTTATAATTGTGACAAAAGTGAAAGCAAAAGAACTAAACATGTTAGAAGGACCACTATTGCAAAGTATTATTTCGTATACTGTACCTATTATATTAACCGGTTTACTGCAGCTGCTTTTTAATGCAGCAGATTTGATTGTAGTAGGAAGATTCTGTGGTAGTATTTCGGTGGCAGCAGTGGGAGCTTCCGGTTCTATTACGAATCTTATCGTGAATCTTTTTATCGGACTTTCGGTGGGAACCAGTGTTACCGTAGCTCATGCTATCGGTGCCAAGGATGAAAAAGCAGTGCATCGTACTGTGCATACCGCATTGCCTACAGCTTTTGTCTGTGGGTTGGTGATTACAGTTGTGGGTGTACTTTTTTCGGAGAGCTTTTTAAGAATGATGAATACACCGGAAAGTGTTTTACCGCTTTCTTCTCTTTATATGCAGATTTATTTTGCAGGCAGTATCTTTATGATGGTGTACAATTTTTGTGCCTCTATTTTAAGGGCGGCTGGAGATACGAAGTCGCCGTTGATTTTTTTATGCATTGCAGGTGTGATTAATGTAGTATTGAATCTGATTTTTGTAACCCAGCTTCATATGAATGTAGCAGGTGTTGCTTTGGCTACTACTATATCTCAGGGTGTTTCTGCAGTGCTGGTTGTTGCTGCTTTGATGCGTCGTAAGGATGCATGTAAACTGACACTTTCCAAAATGCGTTTTTATAAGCCGCAGCTTATGAAGATTATCCGCATTGGACTTCCGGCAGGGATTCAAAGTTCCTTATTTTCTATCTCCAATGTAATTATTCAGTCGTCCATTAATTCCTTTGGTGATGTGCTGATGTCCGGCAATGCGGCAGCAGGTAATATTGAAGGCTTTATCTTTGTTACGCTGAATGCTTTCCATCAGACGGTACTTAATTTTATCGGACAAAATATGGGAGCAAAGCAGTATAAGAGGGCAAAAAAGATATTGTTTATTTGTCTTGCAAGTGTACTGATTGTAGGACTTTGCATGACTTCTGCGGTATATTTTATGGGATCAAAACTGTTATCGATTTATATTACAGATTCTGCTGAGGCTATTAAATGGGGAATGATTAGACTTGGATGTCTGTGTATTCCATATTGTTTATGTGGAATGATGGATGTGTCCACAGGAGCATTGCGAGGCATGGGAGCTTCTGTGGCACCTATGATTATTTCAGTTTTGGGAGTGTGCGGTATCCGTATTGGCTGGATTTATACGATATTTCAGGTTCCGCAGTTCCATACGCCACAATGTTTGTATTATTCCTATGCTTTTTCGTGGACGGTGACGTTTATCATTCAAATGATTGTGTTCTTTGTGGTGTTTCGGAAAGAAACGCAATCTCCATGATATTCATTTTGAGAGAAGTTAAATCTGATGTTGTATGGGGATTTAGGATATGTAAAGCTATGAATAGAAAGGAAGAAACAAGGGATGAAAAAGAGCAGATTGTCCTATGACGCATGGGAATGTATTCTTTCGAAGAAAATGGTGGGAAAGAGAGTAGAGACGGAAAAGTTTACTGGATATGTTGGTCTTTTGGAAACTTTAGAGATTACTGAGCCACAATATTGGCAGTTCAAAAAAGATACTATGGTTTGTGATGTGGGATTTCACTGGCTGTCGCTTTTATCAGAGGAAGATGGGTATTGCATTACAGCTATTTTTAGTGAAAAGCAGGAAATCGTGGTGTGGTATATTGATATGATTGCGGGGCAGGGAGTCGATGAGGACGGAGTCCCCTATTTTGAGGATTTGTATTTAGATTTGGTGGTTTATCCGGATGGAACTATTATTGTGGACGATATGGATGAGCTGGAGGATGCACTGGTTCAGAAGGACATTACCCGTCAGCAGTATCAGCGAGCCTTGGAAACAGCGGAGTGGCTGAAGAAGGGGATGTTAAGCGATATTTCTGGATTTAGGGAATTTACTAGGGAGTATTATGAGATGATTGCAGCAGATGTAAAAAAGGATAATATCGGTATTAGAAAAGCTACTGTAGATGATGCAAAAGAGTTATTAAATATTTATGCCTATTATGTAGAAAATACTGCGATTTCGTTTGAATATGAGGTGCCAGTTTTAGAGGGATTTCGGGAGCGAATTTCAAATACATTAAAGAAATATCCGTATTTAGTCATATTACAAAAGGAAAAGATTGTAGGATATGCATATGCTGGACCGTTGAAAAATCGTGCTGCATATGACAAGTCAGTTGAAGTGACAATCTATATTGCTCAGAATGCTAGAAAATGTGGTTTTGGGCGAAGGATATATGAAGCGTTGGAAATGGAATTAAAAAATATGGGAATATTGAATTTATATGCCTGTGTTGCTTATCCTGAAGAAAATGATGAATATCTCAATTTCAATAGTGCCCATTTTCATGAACATATGGGATATAAGCAAGTGGGAAGATTTCATCATTGCGGGTATAAATTCCAACGATGGTATGATATCGTTTGGATGGAAAAGATGATTGGAGAACATAAAATTTAATAGAATAGTAAAAAGCAAAACCTTACATTGGTTTTATATTTGATGAGGAAACGACAGTACAGGACATAGTAAAAAAGCAGATAGCACAAGGGCAGAATATGGAAGATAATTTCAAGTTTGTGAAATCAGAGGCAGACAAATTCGTGCAGTTCTCGGATGTAGTGCCAGAGATTCTGGGCAAACTGTTTAAATACATAAATTCTACGAGTGTAAATCAGCGCAGAAAAGATGTAGCCTATCAAAGATTAAGGTTGATAATATTTTACTTATTGATAAGCTACGTATGGAAGCAGATCGAGAAAATCCGGGATTTTTATGTTCGATTGGTTCATGGGACGGGATAGGAATACTTAATAGTTTTTTTGAAATGGTAAGGTGCAGAGAAGAAAAAGAGTTATACGAATGATACTTAGATAGAAAGGAAGGCTGAGTATGAGAAAATTATTTATTATTGGTAATGGTTTCGATAGTGCCCATTGTTTGGCTACATCATATGACGAATTTAGAAAATATTTATGTAATACATATATGAATGGTAAAAGTGGAGAGGATTATATGCCAATGGTTCCTACTGTTACTATGGGATCTAAAAGGGAAGATATTTGTGATATGGAAGAGGTTGCAGAGTTTCTTGTTTATCTTATATCTATAGCTGAACCAGATGGAAGTAAATGGAGTGATTTGGAAGCTTCATTGGGACGATTGGATTATGATGAAGCGTTTGATATGTTACCTGAAGAACTTGATGATGACGGTGATATAAATTATTGGAGAGAATCATACAATAACGAAGATATGGCTTCAAATCTATATACCGTTGTCTCGTATGTGAAGGATTTATTTGCTGAATGGGTTGCAGATATAGATATTGGAATTGCAAAGGTAAAACAAAGCTTTCTTAATCTGATTCAACCGGAGGATATCTTTTTGACATTTAATTATACAGAAACCTTGGAAGAAGTATATGGGATTAATGAAGATAGAGTATGTCATATACATGGAAAACAGGGTGAAAACATACTTTTTGGACATGGAAATACAAAAGATTATACAGACGAGTATATGAGTAAAAATATCGGCTCGGAGAACTCATTGTCAGAATTAGATAACTTCTTAAAAAAAGATACAAAACAGGCAATGAAAGAACATAAACTTTTTTTTGATGGCATTGATGATACGATAAAAGAAGTTTATTCTATAGGATTTTCTTTCGCAGATGTTGATTTGATATATATAAAAGAAATATGTAGGAAATTGTCTGTGGATGCAGTGTGGCACTTAAATGATTTTAATCCGTCAGATATTCCAATGTTTCAAACAAAGTTAAGGAAATGTGGGTTTAAGGGGAGATTTGCGACATTTAGCGTGTGAAATGGTAGAGAGCAGAGAAGAAAAATAGATTGAATCAGGAGGTATGATAATATGGATGTTTTTGCAATAGAAAAGGGAAAAGCACTAGAGCTTTCAGTAGATGAATTTGAAAAACAAACATGCCATGAGTATCCTTACTACAGAACAAAGAAGGATAAAAGACTTTCGCTGTATGCGCTTTGTCCCGAATGTGGAAATCCGATACAGATTGTAAATATGTATGGAGAAGAAATGATGCAGAATGTAACCCGTAAAGTAACTCTTTATGGGAAACACACAGGACGAGCTATAGAAGGTTTTTCATATTGGAATGAAGAAGAGATGAAAAACTGCTCATTATATAAGCCATCGCCATTGGGGAATACGGAAATAAGAACAAAAACAAAAGAGTCTGAAGAAATAAAGGAAATTATCGAAAAGAATTGGAGAAAGATAAAGCAGGATATTAGAGGTATAGTGGGAGTAAATCTAACGAATAAAGAAATGGAACATATGTATGAGGTGTTTATGGATTCTCATGCGTATAGTTATAAAGCTGTTAATAAATACAATATACCCTATGCTATGATTAGATATCAGGAAGCAATATCAATTTATCGCACTTTCCTATTTAACTCTCCTATGAGTGAAATTGTCAAAGACAGAATCAATTGTAATAGTAAATATTTTGAGATTCCAGATAAGGAAATAGTGAAGAAGGGAAGCGGATTCTATAATATTGGCATCTATTTTACAAAGTACCAAAGGAAAGAGCACAAGCAATATATACATATGGTGATATACGAAGCTGATGGGTATGGGAAAAAAGGTAGAAATATTATCTTAGAAGAAAGAATAGAGATGAAATCATGGATTTATGAGTGATTCTCTTTAAATATGATATGAAGTGATTAAAGGGCAGTAATCGTTATTATATAATTGATTACTGCTTATTTTATATGATTTTCTATTACATAAAAATGTGAAAATACACATAAAATAGTAATGAGTATTGATTAAATAGATGTTAGATGGCACAATGTCACTACTAAAAAGTGTGCCAATACACAAAAACAAGGAGTGAAGCTATGGAAATTAAGAGAAATGCATACCTTGAACAGTTAAAGATAAGAAAAGATAATGGGATGATAAAGATTATCACGGGAATCAGGAGATGCGGAAAATCATTCCTATTATTTGTATTGTTTAAGAACTATTTATTAGAGAGTGGTGTAGATAATGAACATATCATTGAAATTGCCTTAGATGGTATTGAAAATGAGGAGCTGAGAGATCCGAAAAAGTGTTATCAATATATCAAAGACGCAATGAAAGATGAACATAAGTATTATTTGCTTTTGGATGAAGTACAGTTTATGCCTCGATTTGAGGAAGTGCTGAACAGTTTGCTTAGGATTAGCAATATTGATGTATATGTGACCGGAAGCAACTCAAAATTTTTATCCAGTGATATTGTAACTGAATTTAGAGGCAGAGGAGATGAGATAAGAATTTATCCGCTATCCTTTGCAGAGTTCTATAATGCTTATGAGGGAGATTATGATGATGCCTGGGAGGAGTATATGATATATGGTGGGTTACCACAGGTGGCACAATTTTCTGTGGAACGCCAAAAGGCAGAATATCTAAAAAATATTTTTACCAATGTCTATATCAAGGATGTGGTAGAGAGAAATAAGATTCAAAATGTTGACGGAATTGGAACTTTAGTAGATATTCTAGCTTTTGCCATAGGGGCACCTACCAACCCAACCAAAATATCAAATACTTTTAAAAGTGAACGAGGTATCAATTATAGTAATAAAACTATATCTAACCATATTGATTATTTGGCAGAGGCTTTTTTGATTTCTAAAGTGGAACGGTATGATATTAAGGGAAGAAAATATGTGGGTGCTAATCTAAAATATTATTTTTCAGATGTGGGACTTAGAAATGCCAGATTGAATTTCAGACAGCAGGAACCTACTCATATTATGGAAAACATCGTTTATAATGAGCTACTTATCAGAGGTTATAATGTGGATGTTGGTATCGTAGAAGTGTATGCAAAAAATGATGAAGGGAAAACGACTCGTAAGCAGTTTGAAGTTGATTTTGTAGTCAATCAGGGCAGTCAGAGATATTATATTCAGGTAGCCTATGACATGACTTCTGAGGAAAAGCAGACGCAGGAATTTAATTCATTTAGAAATATACCTGATTCATTTAAGAAGATTGTGATAGTAAACGGAACTAAAAAGCCGTGGAGGAATGAGGAAGGCTTTGTAATCATGGGAATGAAGTATTTTCTACTTAATGCGGATAGTTTGGAGTTTTAATTTAAGAGTCAGGAAATGGATGTACAGGAAGAGGTAATAGATGAGGAAATAATGGAGGATTATTAATAGCCTTGAAAAAACAAAAAAGTTGTTCAAGGCTAGAAAAAAGTAGTAGTGGGTATTCTAGCGGTTTCCTAACTGCCAGAATGCCACTGCGCTGGCAGCAGCCACATTCAGGGAGTCCACACCATGTGACATAGGAATACATACTGTATAATCACAGCCGACGATGGTAGTATTGGAAAGACCATCGCCTTCTGTACCCAATATAATTGCAAGCTTATCCTCTGCCATTAGTGCAGCATCATCAATGTCAACTGCCTGGTCGCTTAATGCCATGGCAGCAGTCTTAAATCCGAAATCTTTTAGAAGCTTCATGCCGGTTTCCGGCCAAAAATCAATGTTTTCTTCAGACTCATTTCCAAGAAAGGTCCATGGAATCTGGAAAACTGTGCCCATGCTGACTCTGATAGCACGACGGTATAAAGGATTGCTACAGGATGGAGTAAGCAGTACTGCATCAATGTTTAGTGCGGCAGCAGAACGAAAAATCGCTCCCACATTGGTAGGATTCATAACATTTTCCAAAATAGCAATACGGTGGGCACCAGCACAGATGTCTTCCAAACTTGGCAGTGCAGGACGGCGCATTGCGCAAAGGACACCACGAGTGAGTTTAAAACCTGTCAGCTGGGTTAATACTTCAAACTCTGCGGTGTAAACAGGGATATCACCACAACGGGCAATGACATCCTTTGCCTGTCCATTGATATGCTTTTTTTCTAACAAAAGAGAGACAGGAGTGTAGCCAGCGTCAAGAGCGCGTTCCACCACTTTTGGGCTTTCTGCAATGAAAAGTCCTTTTTCTGGTTCGTGTCGGTTCAGCAATTGATTTTCGGTAAGGCGGGCGTAAACATCCAGTTCCGGTACGGAAAAGTCAGTGATTTCAATAATATTTGGCATAAAATAGCAGTCCCTTTCTCTTGGTTATTTATGTGCATCATGTATCTATATTATAGAAAACATTATAGGTGCTTTTTGTCTAGAGATATTATAGTGTTGAGAGGGAAGGGTGTCAAATGGTTTAAGGCTATTGACAGTGGTGCCAGGTATTGTTAAAATAGAAAAACAATCACGCAATGCGTGGAAAGGAAGGATTGTATTGGAGGGGAAAGAGATAGAAAATCAAATTGTGCAATTAAAAGGATTAAGGAAAATAACTGAAATGAATCGAAGAGAATTTGCGGAGCATTTTGGTATTCCTCTTCGTACAGTGGAGGATTGGGAAGCCGGGCGAAGAAAGATGCCAGAATATCTGTTGCGTCTTATGTCATATAAAATTCATACAGATATGTTGGTGAAAAAAGTAGTGAGTGAATCCAATGAAAGCGCATCAAAAAATGTTAGTATAATATCTGATGCCGAAGGACAGAAAATAGTTGTTATTAATGATATACGGTTTAAGTCAAGAAGAAAACTTGATTGGAATGAGGTTGAAAACTGTTTAAAAGAGTATATCGGAGAATGTTTTGAGATTATGGAAACTTCAGAAAAGATATATATTGGTTCTGATTTTCCAGACGAGTTTAGCCATTCAAAGGATAGTAAAAGCTTAAAAGGGGCAAATGAGAAGGCAAAAGCAAATATTGTATCTGCAATTGAAGAACTTGTAGAAATAGCGGACAATAAAGCTGAATTTTTAGATTACAATCAAAAACATAAAAATAAAGCGAAATATGGATGGTATAGATATACAACACGATTTGCTATACCAGTATATGATGAAGACGGAAATCTAGAAAGATATAATGTTTTTTCTGCCAGGATGTTAGTTCGATGTGATGCAGATGGTAAATTATACTTATATGATTTTATTCGAACAAAAAAAGAAACGAGCAGGCCGCTTGGGTCATAGACTGTACGGTAGTAAACTTCGTTTCTCTAAAAATAATATAGTATATTTTTTGAGAAAAGTCAATAGTATATGTAAAATAACCAGCAGTATTTCATGAAAGGAATCCATATGATACTAGAAACTTCAAAGGTAAATTTATATTATGAAAAATACGGCTCTGGTCAGCCACTTATCCTATTACATGGCAATGGAGAAGACCATACCATCTTTAAACAATCTATTGCACTTTTAGAAAAATATTTCACAGTATACGCAATAGATAGCCGTGGACATGGAAAAAGCTCTGTTGTTTCTGAGTTACATTATGAAGACATTGCAGAGGATATATATGCGTTTATTTGCAAATCGCAGTTGGAAAAGCCCATTGTATATGGCTTCAGTGATGGTGGAATCGTAGCGTTATTATTAGAAATCAACCATCCAAACCAACTATCACAAATGGTGATTAGTGGGGTGAATACCCAGCCGGATGGGATAAAGGCTGGATGGCTGTTTCTGTTTAAACTGGCATATTTTTTTACAAGATCTGCTCAGATGAAATTAATGATAACGGAGCCGGATATTTCCTCTGAGATGCTGCAAAAGATTCAGATTCCAGTGGCGGTTACGGCAGGAAGCAAGGATGTGATAAAACTGTCGCATATTCGCGAGATTGCGAAAAATATACCGGAAAGCACCTTGGAGATTTTTCAAGGAGAAACTCATGACAGTTATGTTATTAATAGTGAAAAAATTGCAGAATATATCATAAAGGTATGCGGTGGCAAAGGAGATAACTGATTTTAAGGGGATAATAGAAAAATCCAATGACTTTATTGATGAGTATTGGTTTGAAAATCTAAATCTGCGTAGAAGCTATAAGCAGACGATATTATCTTATATTGATGAAAACTATCCACAGTATAGCGAGTTGTATCAGAAAATATTTATCAAGGGAAGTAAGGAATATTGGATGGATTTGTCTGTGCAGATAGAAGATTACTGCAAGTCCAATCATATAGCGCATACAAATTTCTTTTATCATGAGGAGCTTGTGGAGGCAAAGCGAAGAGGGAATAAGGTGAAATAGATAAAAAGTTCAAATATATTTCAAACAAAATACGAAATATACGAAGGAAAAAAATTATTGACAAACATATGAATGAGTGTTTGAATGTTCATGCAGACGGATGGCATTGTATCAGAAAGGAAATGAATTTGTATGAGCAAGAAAGAACATTTACCAATGATGGGAGTAGGACCATTTTATGGAATCGGGATTATAGTATGTACTGTGGTGGGGATTATCGCATCAAAAGAAGGAATGTTTTCTTCTGGAAAGATAGAATTTTTAAAAATCCCATTTTTGATTTTGGGAATCGTATTGATTGTATCAGGAGTTGCTATTTGGATGAGTGCTATCTTTCAGGCAAAGATAGATCAGGGGATTTTAAATAATTCTCTGGTAACTACTGGTGTCTATGCTTATGTCAGAAATCCGATTTATTCTGCATTTATGATAGCGTGCACGGGAGCACTGCTGATTGCAGGAAACTTATGGCTTTTGGTATTGCCATTTCTTTACTGGGGCTTTATGACAGTTCTTATGAAAAATACAGAGGAGAAGTGGTTAAGGGATTTATACGGTGAGGAGTACATAGAATATTGTAAGAGAGTGAATCGCTGCATCCCTTGGAAACGTCGTGATCTATAAAGATGAAATAGGCAGCAAGAATATAAGCGGATAAAAAAGATAGAAAAGAAAAACGGTTTACAAGAGAAGAGGAGGGAAAATGTTATGATTTGGAAAGGAACAGCCATTTTTGCATTAATTATTTTCTATTCTATTTACTTTGGAAAAATGATAGCCCAGAGAAAAAAGGGAATTCAGACGGATCAGATTGCTAAGGGAAAACAAAAGGGCAAGCTCTTTTATATTGAGCTGATTATGAAAATAGCAACCTTTGGTATTGTTGGCATTGAAGTGGTTAGTATCTTTATGCGGTTATCTATGTTACCGGTCATTTTTCGTATCGTTGGTGGAATCATAGCAGTCATTGGAGATATTCTGTTTGGAGTCGCCGTATGGACTATGAGAGATAGCTGGAGAGCTGGCATTCCAGAGGAAGATAAGACAGAGATGGTGACAGAAGGAATCTATAGTATCAGTAGAAATCCGGCATTCTTAGCATTTGATTTGGTTTACATAGGGATTCTTTTGATATTTTTTAATCCAGTGCTGATGATATGGACGATTGGGACTATCCTGATGCTGCATTTGCAGATATTGCAGGAGGAAGAGTATTTGGTGCTGACATTTGGAGAAAAGTATGTGGAATACCGAAAAAGTGTAGGTAGATATCTGGGACGCAGAAAGCAGAGATAAAATGAGAAATTAAGGAGATAACGTGATGAGACGTATAATGAAATATATTACCATCGTAGGTACACTTACTTTATTGATGGCAGGTTGTAATAAGGCAGAAAAGAATACAAGTTCTTTTCAAGACTCCTCTAATCCGCCAGAAACTGCGCAAAGTACGGATAGAAAAGAGAAACTGCAGGAGAAAGTATCAGATTCAAATATAAAAGATATGCTTCAACGGGTAACTGTGGAAATGAACGGATATGAAATAACGATACCACAGTTTGTTGACATGGAGAATGAAGAGAAAGAAAAAAAGGTAAATGAAATTATACGAAAACAGGTGAAAAAGAATATAAAAGAAACTGGAATATCAAAAGAAGGAGAGTATCCATTTCACTTGGCTTCCTACCAATGTAAGGTGAAACGACTTGACAAGGAGGTATTAAGTATTTTAGTAGAAGCAGATGGAATGGGAGAAGGTGCAGCCCATCCACTTGCCTGGGCATATACTATAAATATTGATTTGGAAGAAATACGAGTTCTCTCAAATGAAGAGATATTACCGGCAAAATATTATGAGAAAATCGATAAAATGATTATGCAGAAATGTTGTGTAGATATAAAAAATATTGGTTACAGAAAATTTTGTAAAAAAATAAATAATGGTAAATTATTGGATAGTAAAAAGGAATGGAAGAGTATATATGTTTATTATAGCTCTGACAATGATGGGATTGGAGTTGTGATTCCTACGGCGTATGCTATAGGAAGCTATCAGATATATGAGGTGCATGAAAAGGAGTATTTAGATAATAGTTTATAATACATTAGTCAATAGATAAAATGCTCTTTTTCGAGAGAAAAAATTTAGAAACCCTTCTAAAAAAGGTGTAGAAAAGGTGAATTTATGCCGAAATATTAGATATATGTAATTGCGCAATTTTTAGAATCTCGTGTTTGGAAAGGAGGCCAAATATATGAATGTTAAATCAGTCAATGGAATGAACCTACAAGCAAATCAGCAAGGAATCTCCCAACAGGTAGATGCAGAAAGTAAAGGGATTCAGAATCGGATTGCCAATGCCCAGATGCAGCTTCAGGGACTATCTTCCAAGGAAGAATTAAGTGCGGAGGAAAAGATGCAGAAGCGGCAGGAGATTCAGAAGCAGATTACAGAATTGAATAATCAGCTTCGTCAGCATCAGATGGAACTGCGTAAGGAGAAGCAGAAGGAAAATCAAGAGAAAATTGGAGATATGCTAGGTGGAGAGAATGTATCAAAGCCTGTGAAAGAAGAAGCCGAGACTGTAAAAAAATCTAGTGCCAGTATGGAGGCTGTCATTGCAGCAGATACTGCAGTAGATATGGCGCAGGGCTATGAGAAACTTAGCAATACCATGGAGGGCGATGCGAGAGTTTTGGAAGGAGAAATAAAGCTGGATGCTGGTCGTGGAACGGATACGGAAGATAAAAAGAAAGCGCTGGAAGATATTGAAGTGAGAGCGGAAAAGATAGAAGCGATTCAGCAGGAGATTCTTTCAGATGCTGCAGTAGAATTACAGACTGTGGCAAAAGAGGAATTAAAGCCGGAGGCATTACAAGAGAAGGAAAGGGAGCAGAAGGACTTGAAAGATTCTGCTATTAATATAGCTTTTGGTAATGCAAAGGAGAAAGCAGAAAAGTATAATTACGGAAAAATGTTTTCATCTGTAGATATCCATGTATAATGTGAGAATCAGAAAAACAGAATGGTTGTTTTGCTATGTCATGGAAGACATAGCAGATTGAAATGCAAAGGAGGGCATATGGTATGAGTAGGATAGAAGGATATAGCATATATCAAAATAGTTATAATAAAGATTTTGTGCAGAATAAGAAAGAAGCAGAGAAAACGAAAAAAACTGAGAAAAAAGAAGAAAGACAGATTCAATTAAGTGATAAAGCGAAAGCTTTATTAGAAGAACTGAAAAAAACATATGGGAATATGGATTTTATGGTTGCAGATTATGAGACGGAAGAAGAAGCGGCTCGCTATTTGTCTCGTGGAACCAAAGAATATAGTGTTCTCATTGATCCAGACACCTTAGAGGAAATGGCTGGGGATGATTCTGTAAAAGAAAAATATATGGGAATCATTAACGATGCTACTTCTCAGTTTGAGACTGCAAAGGAGCAATTGGGAGAAGAAGGTAAGGAAGTCGTAAGAATGGGAGTGACCGTTGGGAAAGATGGCACGATAACTTATTTTGCAGAACTAGAAAAAATGAGCGAAGCTCAGAAGGCGCGGATTGAAAAGGTTAAGGAAGAGAAAAAAGAAGAGAAACAAAAGGCAGAGGCGAAGGAAGAACGTGAAGAACGGACTGGGAAGTCGGAAGAAAAGTATATTCCTGAGGCGCGAAAGAGAACCAGACTACAGGCAGCTTCTATGGAAACATTGATAGAGCAAATTAAAGGTGTTGATTGGGATCATATTAAGATGGAGGATTTGACAGTAACTGGAAGTAGATTGGATTTAAGTATTTAATGGATTTCATAGGAGCGTACAATCAAAATGGAACTTTGGGATATTTATGATAAAAATAAACAGCGGACAGGGCGTACTATGAAGCGGAATGATTGGTGTCTGAAAGAAGGCGAATATCATTTGTCTGTTTTAG
Organism: Butyribacter sp.; assembly: GCA_045542435.1. Lineage (GTDB taxonomy): Bacteria > Bacillota > Clostridia > Lachnospirales > Lachnospiraceae > Jutongia. The sequence continues at coordinate 24,151 of JAZQLD010000020.1, forward strand.
GTGTAATTGTCCGGCCTGACGGAAAATTTCTAATTACAAAGCGGGCAGAGGATAAAGCCTGGGCTCCAGGATGGTGGGAAGTGTCCGGTGGTGCAGCAGTTGCCGGCGAGGATTCTGAGGATGCAGTGATTCGTGAAATCAGAGAAGAAACTGGACTGGATGTATCGGATTGTGAAGGTGGATTCTTATTTTCTTACCGTAGAGAAAATATAAAGGAAGGCGATAATTATATTGTAGATGTTTATCGCTATGTGGTGGACTTTACGGAGGAAGATGTGGTTTTACAGGAAGAAGAAACTACTGGTTTTCAGATTGCGGACATCAAAGAGATAGAAGCCTATGGAGAGCAGGGGATTTTCTTGCATTTCAATAGTATCAAAGAAGCCTTTTACCAGAAGTAGTCTGGTGAAAGGCTTCTTTTTTGGTGAAAATGATGAATAAAAAGAGAGGGCAGTGCATGTGCATTGCCTTCTTGCTATATAAAAATTGAAGTTAATAAGGAAAAGCTTTTTAATCATCATATCCCTGCGGATGGGATTGATGCCATTTCCATGCAGTAGTGATAATTGTTTCCAAATCAGCATACTGTGGATTCCATCCAAGGATGTTTTTTGCTTTTTCGCTGGAAGCAATGAGAGTAGAAGGATCTCCGGCGCGTCTTGGTTCTTCCTTTGCAGGGATTTCATGACCGGTTACTTTTCTGGCAGTATCTACCACTTCTTTTACAGTAAATCCAACACCATTTCCAAGGTTGAAAATATTGTTTTCATTACCTTCACGAAGATATTTCATTGCCAGAATATGTGCCTGTGCAAGATCGTTTACATGAATGTAATCTCTGACACAGGTTCCATCCTTAGTTTCATAGTCATTTCCAAAGATAGAGATAAATTCTCTCTTTCCATTTGGAACTTGTAAAATCAATGGAATTAAATGGGTCTCTGGATTGTGAGCTTCACCAATTTGTCCGTTTGGATGTGCGCCACAGGCATTAAAGTAGCGGAGGGACACAAAACGGAGATTATGGGCATTGGCTGTCCATTTAAACATTTTTTCCATGGAAAGCTTGGTCTCTCCATAGCAGTTGGTAGGGCAGGTACGGTCTGTTTCCGTAATTGGAATACATTCCGGCTCGCCATAGGTTGCTGCAGTGGAAGAGAATACGATTTTGTCAATACCATGTGCAACCATGCTCTCCAATAAAACTTCCGTACCATACATATTATTGTTGTAATATTTTAATGGGTTTACCATACTTTCTCCAACCTGGGAGTTTGCTGCAAAATGAATCACGCCATCAATAGATTCCTGCTCAAAAACAGAGTCCAAAAACTTACGGTCACGAATGTCGCCTTCATAGAACTTTGCTTTTGGATGTACCGCTTTACGGAAGCCAGTCTCCAAATTGTCTACAATAACAACCTCTTCACCAGCATCAATTAATTCATAAACTGTATGGGAACCGATATAACCAGCTCCTCCTAATACTAATATACTCATGAGTTACCTCCTAAAATAATTTTTAATTTGTTCAAACTTTGTTCTAATGCTATGTTCATCTGCCGATAATATGAACTATCCCAAATACTGGGTGTGATTTTTCGCTGAAGAAAACGAAATATGGAAAAAGTTTTTCGGATTGCTTTTTCTTGCAACTTCTACGGTCTTAAGAAGGACTAATCGCTTTCTGCTTTCTACTGGTGATTACGCATCCGCCTCCGCAAACTCACAGAGATGGATGGAGTGCAGTTTTCCTAACGCATGGGCGTTGATAACGCCGGTGCTTATGTCTCGTATTTCGAGACATTATGCACCGTTGCGTTATCTCCCGCAGCGCAAGCGTTCTGCGTAGGAAAACTGCATCTCTCATCCATCCTGTTTAAACAGTGCTACGGCGGTGCGTCATGTAGAAAGCTTAGAAAGCGAAGTCCTTCAAAAGACCTGTGTTGTCTTCAAAAAAGCAATTCCGAAAAATTTTTCTTTACTTAGTGTTTTGACGAAAAATCAATTCAAGAACTACTGATAGTTCATATTATCGGCAGGTGTTGCTATACTTTTGGACAAAGTTTGAGTAAATGGGATTTATAATACTTTCATTCCGCCGTATTTACGGATTTTTAAAATGCTACAGGAATCTTTTCCGAATACATCATCCATTGCCTTTTTGTATTCTGGTACGGCATCGTTCTTTACAAATGCCTGAATGGTTCCGGCAAAACCACCGCCATGCACACGGCTGACACCATTTGTACCAAGAACACTGTCACTGATTGCTAATGCAATAGAAACATTCTGATGATCTATGTCATGGTTGGTGTAAACGTTCTGCAAATATTTAAAGGAAGAGTCGCCGGAAGCCTTTACTGTGGTCAGGAAGGTTGTAAAGTCATTGTTGTTAAGGGCATTTACTTCCTTCTGTACTCTGGTATTTTCTTCAACGTAGTGAATCGCACGGAGAACAGCGCGGTCACTTACTTTCTTACGAAGAGTATGGATGTTTGCAAAAAGCTCTTCTCTGGTGGTTTTTCCTAACACTTCTTTACCGAGGCAGGCTGCCACTTCTTTCATTTCTTTTGGAACAGCAGCGTAGTCTGCAGTTAAGTCTGCGTGGGAACCTTTGGTGTCGGTAATACACAGGCTATAGCCCTGGGCAGAAAAATCAAATTCTACTTTTTCGACTACTGGCTCTGCTGGATTATTGAAATCAATATGTACCAGATTTCCTACGGAGCATGCCATCTGATCCATTAAGCCGCAAGGCTTTCCGAAGTAAACATTTTCTGCGTACTGTCCGATGATGGCGATTTCAATTGGAGATACCTTCATATCATTGTATAAACCAGAAAGAATAGTTCCAATTACGGTTTCGAATGCGGCAGAAGAGGAAAGACCTGCGCCGATTAATACATCGCTGGTAATGTATGCTTGAAAACCACCGATATGATATCCACGGTCTTTCATGCCATAAAGGACACCTTTGATTAGGGCAAGGGTAGTACCTTCTTCTTTTTCTTTCTTCTCAATGTCATCAATATTAATAGAAAGTAATGGGTATTTTCCGGAAACTACTTTTACCACTGGCTCATCTAAAGGTTTTACGATAGCAATAGCATCGTTGTTGATGGAAGCTGCCAGCACTTCACCATGCTGGTGGTCTGTGTGGTTTCCACCAATTTCACTTCGGCCAGGAGCGCTGTAGATAGATACTTCATCTTCGCCATAAAGTTCTTCGTATCTCTTAATGGCAGCAATGTATCTTTCTGTCTGATAAGGAATTTTGTCAGTATCCAGATAGATATCGGTTAAAAGATCCTTGTATTCATTGTTTTCAAGTTTGGTAATTAATTGCTTTGTGTTTGTCATAATGTTCCCTCCTGAAGTGAAATATTAAGATTCTTCTATAATCATTAGGCTCCAAGGCTTCAGTGAACAATTGTCATTCATACCAATGGAAGAGTTGGTTAATAACTCGGTACCATTCTGTCCATCATAGACGAAACTGCCTGGAGTTGAAGAATAGTTAAAGTAGTAGCTTACTTTCTTACCGGAATCGTTGGTTCCCTGCTTGCAAATAATTGGGAAGTTATATGCCGGAAGAGAAAGGTCTATTTTACTACAAATCTTGCGGATTAATGATTTCAATCCTTCTTTTTCTATGTAACAACCAAGATAGGTTGCGCTGCCTTTGCCATAGTTCTGATGGGTAATTGCTGCATAGGTTCCCCAGAATGGATGGTCGTAGGAAGCCCAAACCTCAGCAGTATTAGGACGAACCAATTCCATCCAGTGAGCAACTTCATAGGAAGTATCATCTCCTTCAATGCGAAGTGTTACGTTTTCTGGACAGGTAAACTGATCATAAGTTGCACCAATGCAATCCGTTAAAAGATGCGGTTGCGCATCGGCATAGATTTTAATTTCTTCATCAGAAAATCCGCTTTTGAAACCTAATAAAAGGTGTCCTCCACAGTTTACATAATTTTTAAGCTTCTGTAAAGTTTCCTCTGTGGCAGAATACAGTGCAGGAACTAATAATAAGGAATAATCTTCGAAATCATCCTGTACTGAAAGCAAATCGCATTCCAGATTCATTTCATAGCAGGAATCATACATCCAGCGTAAAATGCTATTGTAGTTTAATTCCTCATCAATTGGAAACTCATCCAGTCCCGTAAGGCTGTGGTTGTCAATAATAATCGCAGCCTTGCAATCTTTCTTTAGATTGATTAAATGTTTTTCTAAAGCATGCATTTCTTTGCCGAATTCCTTTAATTCACGGTAAGCTGCGTTTGGCTGCAGGTCATGGCTTAAGATGCCTTTCCAGTAAGATTCAAAGGAATTATGGATAGAATGCCAGTTCCAGTACATAACGCTGTTGGCTCCGGAGGCTAAGTGGCTGAAACCTTGTAAACGCAGTTGGCCAGGGTAAGGAACCCAGTTAAGACGGCCTTGGGATTGAGTTTCCAGAACCAGATAATTGTCTTTCTTTAAGGTTCGTCCTACTGCACCGCCAAAGGCAATTTCTGCTCCGGTTAAATGTTCCTGGGATAAGTGATAAATATCTACACCAGCAATATCCATGCATTTTGCGGCATCAAATTGGTTTACTTCTGGCTGGATACCAAAAGAGTATTCAATCCAGGAATAATCAAAGTTATGAGTGATAAACTGCCCTGGTTTCATATATTCTCTGACAATTTTTGCCTGCCAGTGAAGAAAATCGGTGATACAGTCCCGCAAAAAACGTTTATATGCGGCGGAAAGACTTCCATTAATTGTGCCTCTTACATCCGGGAAATCTTCCCAGGTTGCAATACGGTTGCTCCAGTAATCTAATCCAAATTCCTGATTAAAATCTTCAATATCTGGATATTTTTCTTTCATTTTTGCAACAAATAATGCCTGGGTTTCTGGGGATGCAGCTCCCGCAGAGCGGGTTTCGTTATCCAGCTGGAAACCGATGACATTAGGATAATCCTTGATTTCTTCCATCAGACGGCGGATAATGCGTTCTGCATGGAAGAGATAGTCGGGATTCGTAATATCTGTAAGCTGGCGGTGTCCATAGAGACATTGTCCATCTTTGGTAAAAGAAAGAATTTTCGGATATTTCTTTGCCAGCCAGGCTGGAATCGCGTAGGTTGGAGTGCCAATAATCACTTTCATATCATATTTTACAGCAGCCTTCATCATATTATGTAAGTGCGTAAAATCATATATGTTATCCTGTGGCTCCCATGTGCTCCAGGTTGACTCCGCGATTCGTATGACATTCATGCCAGCGTCTTTCATAAGCTGCATGTCTGTATCAATCCGGTCATAAGGCATATATTCGCTATAATATGCAGGACCAAACAAGAATTTTGTTGCGTTCATTGTGAATCCTCCTAAAATATAGATTTATCGCATTTTTGTCGTATTTTTATTGACAAGTTGCGCGTTTGTTGCTATGTTATAGAAAAGGATTGCGCATATGGGTTGCGCAAAGTATAACACGATTGAAAAAAAATGTAAAGAGAGGCGTAGAGATAAATGCAAGATGACAGAGAACAGGGAAAAGTGACAATAGGAGATATTGCAGAAGCATTGGGAATATCGAAAACAACAGTATCCCGTGCGATTTCGGGAAAGGGACGAATCGGGGAAAGTACCAGACGTAAAGTTATGGATTACATAGAAACTACAAATTATAAGCCAAATCCTATAGCAAAAGGTCTTGCGCAATCAAAAACCTACAATATTTGTTGGGTAATGCCAGGAGATTCTACAGTAACAGATTTGCCATTTTTTCAGAGATGTATGGTAGGCATTGGAGAAATTGCAGCAGCAGAGGATTATGATGTATTGCTTTCTATGGTATATGACCGTGATATTTCACAGTTAGAAAGAGTAGTAGCCAATAATAAGGTGGATGGTGTGATTCTTGGACGAACATTAATGGAAGATAGTCGGATTGAATGCCTGAGAAATAGCAATCTTCCTTATGTTGTAATTGGTAGTGCTTTGGATAAAGGTGTGATTCAGATTGATAACGATCACATTGCTGCATGCAAGGAGCTTACCTCTATTCTGATTATGAAAGGAATGCGTAAATTTTCTTTAATCGGTGGAGATGCCAATCATGTGGTAAATACTACTAGAAGAAAAGGATTCGAACAGGCTCTGAAAGAACAGGGCATTAAGATTGAAAAAGATTGGATTTATATGAATTGTGAATCTAATGCAGAAGTAGAAAGAGCAGTAGATGATTCCTTGCGCAACGGTGTAGAGTGTATTGTTTGCATGGATGATAGAATTTGCTATAGCGCATTAGGTAAGTTACATAGAGATGGAATCGAAGTTCCTTCTGATATCAGACTGGCTTCTTTCTATAATAGTGCTATTTTGGAAAATAACCAGCCGGCAATCACTGCATTGCAGTATGATCCAAAGGAGCTGGGTGCAGTAGCGTGCAAAACCTTATTGAATCGTATCAAGGGTGAAGAAGTGAAAGAGAAGATTTTGTTGGGATACGAAGTTTTATTGAAGGGATCTACACAGTAAAGGAAAAATTTCATAATATACGTTGTGGAAAAAATAACGCAGAAAAAGGTCTTTGTATTTTCTGATTCGTGGACGCCTTGCGGCTCGGGATGAACTACGCAGTGGTGCATAGGATGTTATCTAAATGCTTGCGCATTTGATAACATCCAAGCACCAGCGAGTTCAAACGCCACTCAGTCAGAAAAGCAAAGACCTTTTTCTGCTATGTATTGGCTCCTTGAAAGTAACATTACAAGATTATTTTCAAGGAGCAGGCTGGGAAGAATACTTGAAAAAACTTCGTATCACAGCGTCGTTATAGTAGGGAGAATTAGTGTGTCTTATAATTAAGGAAACCTATGTACCGTTACAGCAGACACCCAAGCGAAAGCGGCTTTTCGCAGGGATGTTTTTCGAATATGCGCTACTAATATTGTAGTGGTAACAGAAATGAATTGCGCAACGATATGAGTGGTTTGGTAAAAGTGTGTAATATGACATATGCTGCGCAGATTGTAGGAAATGACGTTGTTTTCAAAGGGTGGCGGTTGTGAGTGTTGTGGTGTTTGAACAAAAAATGCAATGAAAAAATGAATTCTATGTAAAAAATCACAAATAAATTAAAAAAGGTTGTTGACAAAGGCAAAAAGGTGTTGTATTATGTGTACATGGAACAACCGGTTGCGCATTTGGGTGTGTCAGGTGTGTTTACAAAAACAAATTATAACAATTTTTAGGAGGATGAAACTTATGAGAAAAAAGGTATTAGCGATGCTTATGGCAGCTACCATGGTATCAGGATGTCTGGTTGGCTGTGGTGGAGCAGAGAAAGAGACTGCAACTAGCAATGGCGCAAGTTCTGAAGCAACTTCAGAAACAAGCAGCGAAGATGCGGTAGCAAACCTCATCGCAGCAACAAAGGGAACTGTTGAAATGAGTGTGTGGGCTTCTGAAGAAGATCAGGAATTCACCACAGGTCTTTTAGATTCTTTCAAGGCTCAGTATCCAGATGTAGACTTCGACATTACATTAGGTGCTATGTCTGAGGCGGATGCAAAAGACTCTATCTTAACTGACGTAGAAGCAGCTCCAGATGTATTCGCATTTGCAGATGACCAGATTAACGAGCTGGTAAAGGCAAACGCTCTTCAGGAAGTAGTTACTACATATACATACGATGTTAAGAATGAAAACCTTGCAGGTAGTGTGGAAGCTGCAACAATGAATGGTAAGGTTTATGCTTACCCAATGACAGCTGACAATGGGTACTTCATGTACTATGATTCTTCTGTATTTACAGAAGCTGATGTTGAGTCTTTGGATACAATGATTGAAGCAGCAAAGAAAGCTGATAAGCAGATTGCAATGATTGTATCTGATGCTTGGTACAACTACTCATTCTTTAAGGGTGCTGGTTATGATGTAACTCTTAATGAAGATGGTCTTACAAACAGCTGTACATGGAATGCAGAAGGTGCAACAGATGTTGCTCAGGCAATCATTGATTTAGGAGCAACTGGTGTATTCGTAAATGCAAAAGAAGATGCAGATATCGTTACAGGTATCAAGAAGGGTAAATATGCTGCTGCAATCAGTGGTGTATGGAATGCTGACGCTATCGAAAAGGCTTGGGGCGAGAACTATGCTGCAACAAAGCTTCCTACATTTACTGTAGCAGGTGAGCAGGTTCAGATGTCTTCTTTCTCTGGATACAAGATGATTGGTGTTAATCCACTTTCTAAGAACGTAGGTTGGTCTATGTTATTAGCTGAGTACTTAACAAATAAAGAGAACCAGGTAGCAAGATTTGAAGCAAGAGGTCTTGGACCAGCTAATATTGAAGCTTCTGAATCTGATGCTGTTCAGGCTTCTCCTGCAATCGCTGCATTAGCTAAGCAGGCTGCTTATGCAACACCACAGCGTGTAGGTGGAAATTACTGGGAGCCAGCTAATACATTAGGACAGACTCTGATTTCCGGAAATTCTAAGGGAACAGATCTTCAGGAATTACTTGACAATGCAGTAGAAGGTATCACTGCACCAGTAGAATAATTCTAAGAGATGGGCTGAGATAAAAAATAGTTTAAGAATAATGTCTCATACCCCATTAAAAACAATGGAGTATGGGACATTTTCTATAATAAGGGCAAAGGAGTCCTTTGTAAGGAAGATGAACTGGGGTTCTTCCTTTCCGTGAGAGGAGTTTTGACATGAAGAAGGAAAAAAAGAAGAAAAATTTATTAAAATCCATTGGTGATGGTTTTAAAAATTTTGGAAATTCTATCGTAGATTTTTTTAAGGATTTTGGAATAGCAGTAGCGAAAGGTGATGTGGGCGTAAAGGCTTCCTTAGTGGTAATGGGAGCAGGATATTTTGCAAAGAGACAGGTGATAAAAGGTATCATCATGACTTTGGTAGAAGTGGTATTTGTGCTGATGTGTATGTTTTATGCGGCACCAAGTCTTGCGCAGTTTGGAACATTAGGAACGGTTCAGTTGGAACAGACCTTTGATCCTATTACGATGCAGAGTACCTTAAATGATTATGACAACTCGTTTACTATTTTATTAAATTCGATTATTTCGATATTCTTGATATTTGTTTTTATAATCACTTATATGCAGAACATGAAAGCAGTATATCGTTTACAGAAATTGGAAGAGAATGGTAAACATATTAATACATTAAAAGAAGATATAGCAGATATGTTTGGACCAAAGTTCCATATTACTCTGTTATCTCTGCCAACCATCGGAGTAATTCTGATGAATATCATTCCGATTCTTGTGCTGATTGCAGTTGCGTTTACAAACTACGACCAGAATCATATGCCGCCAAGTGCATTGTTTACCTGGGTAGGTGTTAAGAACTTTACCAATCTGTTTTCAAATACAGTGACCAGCTCTTTTAGCTATGCTTTTGGAAAGGTTCTTGGCTGGACGTTAGTGTGGGCGGTTCTTGCAACATTGACTACATTTATCGGTGGAATTTTACTGGCGAAGCTGATTAATAACAAAGCGACAAAGCTTCCAAAGCTTTGGAGAACGTTATTTGTTATTTCGATTGCAGTACCACAGTTCGTTACACTGCTGCTGGTACGTAACTTCTTTGGTGATTCCGGTATTGTAAATACGATTTGTACTAATGTTGGTGTTACTGACTTTTTGAAGAATATGGGACTTGTGGCAGAGAACCTGACTTACATACCATTCTTAACAGATCCACATTGGGCAAAGGTGATGATTATCCTGATTAATATCTGGGTTGGTGTACCGTATCAGATGTTGATTGCAACAGGTGTGCTTATGAATATTCCAGAGGATCAGCTGGAAAGTGCACGTATTGATGGAGCGAATAAATTCCAGATATTCTGGAAGATTACGATGCCATACATCCTGTTCATTCAGGGACCGGTATTGATTACGGACTTTGTAAAGAATATCAACAACTTTAATGTAATTTACTTATTGACTCAGGATATTTACATTACACCAGACCAGGCACTGGCTAATGCCAATGCAAAGGAAGTAGACCTTTTGGTTACCTGGCTCTTCCGTCTGACCAATGAGTATTATAACTATAAGATGGCATCTGTTATTGGTATTATAGTATTTGTAATCTGTGCAGTATTCACTCTGTTATCCTTTAGCAGAATGATTGCCGGAAATAGAGAGGAGGAACTGAGATAATGAAAATGAAGAAAACAATAGCATCTATTTTTAATCATTTATTATTAACAATCCTCGCAGTAATCTGGCTTGTACCAATTCTCTGGCTGTTAGTTACCTCTTTTAGCGGGTATAGCGGAATTGATATTGCAAACTTTTTCCCAGAGACATGGTCTATACAGAATTACATTCAGTTATTTTTTAAATCTGATTCGGTAGTGCAGTTTGGAAGATGGTTTATGAATACCTTAATCATTGCGATTTTTACCTGTATCATATCTACTTCTTTTGTACTGATGGTAAGTTATGCGTTTAGCTGTACCAGATTTAAGGGAAGAAAAGGTCTTATGAGCTTTTCGATTATCCTGAATATGTTCCCTGGTGTGTTATCGATGATTGCTGTGTACTTCGTATTGAAATCATTGGGACTGACCAATAGCCATTTAGGAATGATTATTGTGTATTCTGCGGGCTCTGGTCTGGGATATCTGGTTGTTAAGGGATTTATGGATACCATTCCGGCATCTCTAAGAGAATCTGCAAAAATCGAAGGAGCCAATGAAGCTACTATCTTTGGTAAGGTGATTCTTCCTTTGTGTAAGCCGATTGTAGTATACCAGGTAATCAGTTCTTTCCTGATTCCTTGGGGGGACTTTGTACTTGCAAAATTGATGTTAAATTCTGGTATTTCTTCCGACTGGACTGTAGCAATTGGTCTATATAATATGTTGGAGAGATCCCTGATTAACAAATATTTCTCAGTATTCTGTGCAGGCGGAGTGATTGTATCCATTCCAATCTCAATCTTGTTTGTTATTATGCAGAAGTACTATGTAGAAAGTGTTACTGCTGGTGCAGTTAAGGGTTAAAGAAAAATATATTAATAAGGAGATAAAAGTAATGGATAATACATTTGTAGTAAATATTATTCACCGCCCGGAAATGGTTCCGGAGTATGCGGAAAAGGTAACAGGACATGGACAGGCAGAAGACATCGGTAGAAAGTCTCTGCTGACGGAGTCTCTTGATATTTTCAAATTCCAGCAGGATACAGCTCATGAAAATGGTTTGAAGGTTACAATTCAGATGACTTATGCAAGCTTATTTAATGAAGAAGCTGTTGCCATTGCAAAGGAGCATCATGAAAAATATGGAGATGAGATTGCACTTTCTCTTTTAGGTCTTCCTTGTGAGGAGTTTCGTGAGAAGTACAAAACTAAGGATTTCTGTATCTGGATGTTCTCTATGGAAGATAAGATGGAAATCGTAGATGATGTATTTGGTAAGTTTTATGAGTGCTTTGGATTCTATCCAGAGTCTACCGGTTCTTATTATATGGATGCAGAACTGACGAACTACATAAAAGAAAAGTATCCAATGGTAAAATGTGCTGTTGCTACTTGTTGGGAGGAAGGTCCTAAGGCATATCATACCTGTAATAACTCATGGTATACCTTATTTGATGGTGGCCCATGGAATCCTTGGATTCCGTCTAAGCAGAATACCCATGCGCCAGCAGCTAACGAGGCAGAGGATTCTGGTATCGTTGCGATTCCGCATTTATCCCGTGACCTTCTGGCTTGCTACGATGGAAATGGTTCTAACTTTGGAACCCATCCACAGAATGTTCTTCGTGGAATGATTTATGACAGTGAGAAATGGGAGTACCCATATTTGTATAACTTAGTTGACCAGTACCGCCATTTAGCAAAATACAACAATGGCTATGCTTACAATATGATGTTTGTAGGACCGGGCTGGTTAAATAAGATGGGACGCTGGGAGGCGCCATATGAGCTGCTTTGCAAGTCCTATAAGGATGGTATGGCATATTATGGCCAGTTAAAGAAGGAAGGCAAGCTTGTGGATATGACTATGGCAGAGTTTGCAGATTTCTACCGTGAAAAGAAGACTTATACTGAGCCGGAGTGTGCACTTTGGAAGGATATTCTTTATGGTTCAGATAAACAGCTTTTCTGGTATACAGATCCTTATATGCGTGCCTGCGTCAACATGGACCAGGGTGGTGCTATTGTGGATTTAAGACCATATGCAGCGAAGCTGAAATGGGAAGTTGGTATTGGAACCAAGCATGTGCAGGATGCATCGTATCCATTCCTGATTCAGGAAAAATATCGTGCCGGATATTTTACTCACTATGCTGGTGAGGGAACTGTTCGCAGTGCCAAGGTTTGCTATAATGGAGAGGAAGTAGATTTGTGTCTGTGCAGAACCCATGCAGCTTTCTCTCAGGAAGGAAATACAAGAATTCTGACATTAGATCCAGTAGATATTGAATTCTATGATTTAACTGTGAAATTACAGACTAAGATTTATTTCGAGGAAGGTTCTTCTAATATTAAGATAGAGCGTAATATCCTGGAAATGAGTAATCCAGATGCAGAAGTTACTATTGAAGAATATATGGTTGCCTGCTATGGTACAACAGAGTATCCAGAGGATATGACAGGTATTTGTCTGACTGTGGAAGGGGATAGCGAAACGAAGGCTATTGACTATGCATACAAGTGCAGAGAGGAATCTATGAAGGATGCTAAGGTGGCAGCTGCAGTGATTCCTGCTATTGAAACCAAGGTTTCTATGACAGCATCTGCGGAGGATGGCGAGTTCTACGTTAGAGAAGGATATGCATTCTCTCCAATGTTTACTCTTGGTTATAAGAAGCAAATTCATGACAAGGAGGTATTTGCAACATGGCTCAATCTGGAAAAGGCGAATTAAATTTTAGATGCCCATCTTGTTTTATGAGAGATTTGGATATTGATATGTTTTACGATAAGGAAAAGAAGGAATATTATTGTATGCGTTGTCAGTATACCGGCTCTAAGGAAGATGTGCTGGAGAAAAACGAAATGGTACGTTTCCGTTATCGGAGTATGATGAAACGTATTACAGATTTTGATTAATCGGTTATAATTTGTATATAAATATACGTTGCTGGAGAATGACAAAGTGATAAGTGTAACTTATTGTTTTGTCAGAGGAAGGTGGCAGTAAAAAAGCCTCATGACAATTCATCAGGGACCGGAGAGATTTGGTTTCTGATGAATTGTCAGTTAAAGGGGGAAATGAATGGAAGGTGTCAGTATGAGTGAATTTATTAAAGGAATGGATATTTCTACATTGTTAGAAGAAGAAGCTTGTGGTGCGAAGTATTTTGATCAGGGAAAAGAAGGAGATATGTTGGAGATTCTACATTCTTATGGGGCAAATTATGTCAGATTACGTCTGTGGAATGATCCATATGCAGAAGATGGCACACCTTATGGGGCAGGCACAAATGATTTGGAGAAAACCATTATCATGGCAAAGCGTGCTAAAAAACTGGGAATGGGATTTTTACTGGATTTACATTATAGTGATTTCTGGGCTGACCCAGGGAAGCAGACTGTGCCAAAGGCTTGGAGAGGATATGATGAAAATCAGCTGGAGCAGGCGGTCTATGAATTTACAAAAGAAACCATGGAAGTTTTGGTGAAAAATGAAGTGGCGCCTACCATGGTTCAGGTGGGAAATGAGTTGACCAATGGCTTGCTTTGGCCTACTGGAAAGAAACCGGAATTTGATAATATTGCAAAATATATTAATGCAGGTATCCGTGGTGTCAGAGCAGTGGACAAAGAGGTTCCGGTTATGATTCATCTGGACAATGGCGGTCTCAACGAAATGTATGTAGAATGGTTTGATAATTTCATGCAGCGTTGTGAGCCTTTTGAAATCATTGGATTTTCTTATTATCCATTCTGGCATGGAACTTTGGATCAGCTGGAGTTCAATATGCGTGATATGGCAAAGAGATATGGAAAAGAGCTGGTGGTAGCAGAGGTTTCTATGGGATTTACCATGGAAGATTACCGTAAATATGAAGGTATCCCTGAAGAGGAGCTGAAAGGAATGGCAACCAGACCAGAGTTGGTAGCGGATTTGGAATATCCAATGACACCACAGGGACAGGCTGATTTTATGCAGGATGTAATGGAACGTATTGCATCAGTGCCTGGAGGAAGAGGATTCTTTTACTGGGAGCCTGGATGGGTACCAGTGCCAGGTTGTGGCTGGGCTACTGAGGCAGCTTTGGAATATACAGGAGAAAAGGGACCAGGAGGTAATGAATGGGCGAATCAGGCACTTTTTGACTATGAGGGAAATACTTTGCCTGCATTGGAAACGATACAGAAATTTTAATGAAGTAAAGATGGTGCGGTGTATTTTGCGCAACTTGCGCAAAATACACCGATTTTTTCTTGGAAAAAGATAAAATATGTGCATTTTTCACAAAGATTTTTTTCTTTTTTAGGAGTTCTGTGGATTGAAATGGGAAAAATGTTCATGTTATGCTATCTAATGAAAAAAGGACAACCGATTGCGCAAATGGAAAATTCCACGGTGGTCTAAGAAAAAAGGCAGAAGCCTGAAAGGATTTGTGGTTTAAGCAGGAGGTATATTTAAAATGGGAAAAAGATGTAGAAAACTGTTATCTTTGGTGACTGCATTGGCGCTAGTGATAACTTCGATTGGTCTGTGTCCGGGGGTAAAGGCTCAGGCTGCCAATGGCGATACGTTTACATTGTATTACTATATGGAACTGGCAGAGGAATATGATGCGATATATATGAATATCTGGAATCATACTGGTATTACGTTTGGCGAGAATGCCACTTTGAACTGGGGATTTGGCTGGGGGAACCAGCAGGCAGAGCTTATAGCTGTTGAGGGAAATGACAATTGGTATTCTACAGAGTTGAAGATTGTCGATAGTAGTGTATCGGATGGTTTTGACTTATATAACATTACAACCTCAGCGGTAAGTGATAGCAGCAAGATTGCCGGATATGACAATCAATGGAATAATACAGCAATATATAGCACATTGATGTCTGGGGAATCAATAACGTATGCTATTAAAGATGGCAGTGTATATACAGATATCACTGAAGCTGGAATTGACTTAGGAGGAAGCGAAGTACCAGAGGAAGAAATTTCTATAGAAGAAATTAATGGATTAATGGAGCTTGTTCCAGCGGATTATAAAACAATGGGCTTCACTGCGGATAGTGTGACAGCAATGGAGACAGCAATGGCAGGAGCAGAAGAAGTGATTGCAGCAGAGGAGCCAGATGCACAAAGCCGCAAGGATGCATATGATGTTTTACAGGCTGCCTTGGACGGATTGGTATTTGATTCTGATTTGTTTGTGACAGAAGTGAAGAATTACAATGAGGATTCTATTCGTGGTGTGGATGTTTCTTCCTACCTAAGCATTATGGATGCGTTTGATGCATTAAAGGAGAAAAAGGAAGAGGCTGGAGCATCTCAGGATGTGATTGGTAATATTGGATTTAAGGATTGGGATGGAAATGTACTTGATAAGCAGGGATTCTTTAATCTGTTGGCTGATTCCGGTGTAAACAGTGTTCGTATCCGTGTTTGGAATGATCCATACAATTCTAAAACTGGAGCAGGTTATGGCGGTGGTAATAATGATATTGCTAAGGCTGTAGAAATGGGACAGTATGTCACAGAGGCAGGAATGTCTACTTTGATTGATTTTCACTTTTCTGATTTCTGGGCTGATCCTGGTAAGCAGAAGGAGCCAAAGGCTTGGGCTGAGTATACTGTGGAGCAGAAGGCAGATGCTATTAAGAGCTTTGTGACAGACAGTCTTACCCAGTTAAAAGAAAATGGAGTAAATGTTTCCATGGTTCAGATTGGAAATGAAACTAATGGAAAATTCTGTGGTGAGTCCACCTTTGATAATATGAATATTCTCTTTGATGCAGGATGTGATGCAGTAAAGGCAGTAGATGAGAATATTTTAAATGTCATTCATTTTACGAATCCAGAATCTGCTGGAAGATTGGCAGGATATGCTGAAAATCTGGCTGCATATGATGGTGATGAAGATAGTGTGAATGAAGGTGTAAGCTATGATGTATTTGCAACTTCTTACTATCCATACTGGCACGGAGATATTGCAAATCTGAAAAGTGTACTTACTCCAATTGCACAGACTTATGATAAATACGTGCTGGTAGCAGAGACTTCCTGGGCAAATACATGGAAAGATGGAGACGGTCATGAAAATACCATTTTGGAAGAAGGCGATTTAGGAGATTATGTAGATTACATGGTTTCTTTGCAGGGACAGGCAAATGCAGTCCGTAATGTAGCAAATGCTATGAATGAAATTGCAGAAGCTGTTACATTGTCCAATGGAGACAAGGCCGGTTTAGGATTCTACTATTGGGAACCAGCATGGATTCCGGTAGAGAGTCTTTATAATGAAGATGGAACCAAGAAAGAGGATGCAGAGTCAATTACAGCATCCAATAAAGAAATTTGGGAATCAACAGGTTCTGGATGGGCAGCAAGTGCAGCAGCAGAATATGATCCCGACGATGCAGGAATGTGGTACGGTGGAAGTGCTATTGATAATCAGGCTGTGTTTGATTTTAATGGAAATCCATTATCCACTTTGAATGTATTCCGTTATTTTAAGTATGGTGCACAGGCTTCCGAGATTAAAGTGGATGGCTATGCCAGTGTTTCAGTTGAAGTACAGGTAGGACAGAAGGTAGGTCCTGTATTGCCAGAAACAGTGCAGGTAGTGTTGAATGATTCTTCTAAGAGTGATGAAGTGGTTGTTTGGAATCAGGAAGATATAGAAGTAGTAAATGCAGCAGCCCAGAGCAATGAGGGACTGGGAAATTATTTTATAGATGGCGTGTTAGCAGAGCAGGATGGCTATGCAGTGATTTGTCAGGTGGAAGTAATCCCTACGAATTTGCTTCCGGATGAAAGTTTTGAAGAGGAAGTGTCTGCATGGGCTGTAGCTGGTTCTGGTGCGGCTGTCACAGGAGATGATCCAAAGGCGGGCTCTAAGTCATTACATTTTTATTATGATGAAGATTTTACATTTACTGCGAGCAATTCTGTGCAGGTAACAGAAGCAGGATATTATAATGCATCTATTTTTATGCAGGGACTTTCTAGTGCTGGTAGCAGAGATGGGGAAGCTTTGGTATTAAAAGTGTCTACAGCGGACGGTACAGAATATGTATCTGAAAATGTAACATTAGGTGGATGGTTGAATTGGCAAAAGGCAGAGGTGACAGATATTTACGTATCTCCTGAAATGCTGAAAGCGGGACAGAATACCATTACATTAACCATTGAAGCTGCTTTTCTGGCAGAAGCATGGGGAACCATGGATTGTGCGTATTTGTATTTGAATACACCAGTAGAACCAGAACAGACAGTATCTCCTGCGCCAACCAATCCTTCTACAGGGAATAGCATAACATCTACTCCGCAGCCGGAAAATACTCCGACTGTTGTGAAAAAACCAGCACAGGTTAAGAAGGTGAAGGTAAAAGTTGTTGGAAAGAAGATGAAAATCAGTTGGAAGAAAGTAAAGAATGCAAATGGTTATGTGATTCAGTACTCTACCAGCAAGAAGTTTAAGAAAACCTTAACTAAGAAGATAATTATTAAAAAGAAGAAAACCATTTCAAAGACGGTAACAAAGCTGAAAAAAGGAAAGAAGTACTATGTGAAAGTTAGAGCGTACCGGACAGTAAATGGTGAAAAGGTTTACGGAAAGTGGAGCAAGATAGTCTCTGCAAAAGTAAAAAAATAATTTAAGTTAATAAGATATTTTTCGATAAAAAACTCATTTCTTATAATTCTTCTCATTAAAAAGACTTCCTTTGATGAACCGTCAAAGGAAGTCTTTTGCTTGTATGTAATGCATTGTAAAGTGTTTCGTGTAAGCTGTTTTGTATATTTTATGGTTTGATGATGGTTCCAATATGATTTGCTTCTAAATTTTCGTTCCATAAGTTATTGGCAAAGCGGAGGCTGTATTTTTCATTTCCGTCATGCAGTTTTAAGTAAACTTCATGTGTTCCGGTGGTAAGCTGGTCTATGACATCTTTGGAGATGGATATTGAAAAATGGTTTTCTCCTTTGTATTTGCCAATATCTTCTGAAACAAGATTTCCTGCGCTATCCTCGAAGAAAATGGTTAGCTGTTTTTCGCGGTTCAGATTCCCAAAACCTACATTTTGCACATTAAAGTCAATATTTAAGCTAGATAGGTCTTCTGAGTAAGTAAATACAGAGTCCTTTAATACCAGACGGTATCCCATATGATTCTGGATATACTCAAAAGCGGTTTTTCCATAATATAACGAATCTGTGCCAGCTGCTTCTGTGTAGGTACTAGCTTCCCATTTATCAATAACCTCATAATTCCATTCAATATTCAGATAGGACAAATCCAATAAAAACATTTCTGGTAAACAGTTTTCGATATCATGCAATGTGCTGCTTGGGATGACTACTTCGCCACCGTATGGAAGGTGGCTGGTTTGCTGGGAAAGCCAGTTTACTTCAGTTTCCCGGTTTGAGTATGTACCAAGGTCGGAATCGCTGCCTAGATATCCGTCATTGAAGAGCCCTAAGCGGTAGGCCTTGGAGTCGGATGGAATCGTATAAGTAGCAAGGTCGTCAATTGTGATTCCCAAATAGTTATAAATCATCTTTGGCGTTCTGACCAGAATAGGAATTTCTTCTGTGGTGGTCAGAAATGTTTCTATTAAAGTATTAATGGTTTCTGCATTAGCGATGGTGCTGGTGTGCATTTCACCCCAAGGTCCCACAAGACCTACCTCGATGGCAGTTAATGTGTTGGGGTATTTATTAAGTACCGGTGCAAGCTGGGTAATATGTGTCACAATCATGTCTACAGCAGGTTCTTTGTTACTGGCGCCATTTAGACCAGGATCGTATACAAAACGGATAATCGCACTTTTGTCCTTTTCGTACAGGGTGTTTAGTAAATTGTCGATGCCGGTTAATGCTTCCTGGGTTAACTCTATATCTGCGGTTTCGTTGTTGGCAGCGGAAAAGGCACTGATATCTGTTCGAAGATGGTAGAGCTGGGTAGCATCTGTAATAACATTTTCGTTATAGGTGACGCTATCTTGTGTTACACTAACATAAATCGGACGGTAAAAGCCCTGGTCAGGATTGTTAATCTTGTCAGTGATTTCGCTATAGTCTAAATTCTGAGTGTAAGAAATCGGAGTGGCGGTAACGATTGGTTCTGGTGTTGGAGCTATGGTATCGGTAGGTTCTGCGCTTGGTGCAGTTGTAGCAGGTGCATTAGATGCAGGTGCTATGGTAGCTGTGGTTTTCGGTGTTGATGTATTAGTGGCAGAAACAGGAGTTGGAGTTGGTCCAGAAGGTGGAAATGGGTTGGTGGTGGCTGTTCCGTTTGAGTTAGAATTTGTTTTTGCTATCACAACAGAACTAAAAAGGCTATATTTCTTAGCACCCTTCTTTTTCTGATATGCCCGCACTTTATAAAAATATTTTGTAGATGATGTGAGCCTTTTATTGGTATAGCTTGCTTTTTTGATGGTTGCAATCTTTTTGAATTTACCTTTTCGGGAAGTGGAACGGTAAATCTCGTAACCGGAAGCTTTTTTTAGTTTTTTCCATTTGATTTTGATAGAGTTTTTGGTCTTTTTTACAACCTTAAGCTTGGTGACTTTTGCTTTGGCTGAGAATACTGCTGGTTTGGCATGGGCGGTGATGGCAAAGCCTGGAGTCAGATTTAGCAGTAATGAAACTATAATAAGAAGTAATACCGGTATTTTGAATAACAGTTTTTTGTAATCTTTGCTTTTTGAAATCATAGGCGCCTCCTTTGGTTTGAATTCACAAAATAAATGATGAGACTAGTATAACATAAGGAATGAAAATTGGCACGGGAGTAGGAGGAGAGGGAGAAAAAACGTTAGAAGAATTTGCAAGAATGGATTGAAATTTTCTTAGAAATGGTTTATTCTTATGAAAGATTCCATACGACTGGCGGATAAGTGGGATTACCCACGGGGAGTATGGAGGAGAACGAATTGCCGACCGCCTGGGCGACCGCTTATTTGGTTATCCCGGGCGGTCTTTTTAGCGCATAGGGAGTTTGTGTGCTAAGAAATGCTACTTTGATACATATTCAATAAAAGAATCAGAAAAGGAGATTGAACAATGCAGATGATTTCACTGGAAAATGAGTTAAAAGAAAATGCGTATCCGGGAAGAGGAATTGTAATTGGTAAGTCCCAGAATGGAAAGTATGCGGTGACAGCATATTTCATCATGGGAAGAAGTGAGAACAGCCGTAACAGAGTATTTGTAGAGGATGGCGAAGGCATCCGCACACAGGCGTTTGATCCTTCTAAGTTAAGTGATCCTAGTCTCATTATCTATGCACCAGTTCGTGTATTAGGCAATAAGACTATCGTTACCAATGGTGATCAGACAGATACTATCTACGAGCTCATGGATAAGCAGCAGACTTTTGAACAGGCACTTAGAACCAGAGAGTTTGAGCCGGATGCACCAAATTATACACCTCGTATTTCAGGTATTATGCATGTTGAAGATGGTGAGCACAATTATGCAATGTCCATTTTAAAGAGCAATAATGGAAATCCAGATGCCTGCAACCGTTACACATTTGCATACAGCAATCCAGTGGCAGGAGAGGGACATTTCATTCATACCTATATGTGTGATGGAGATCCACTCCCAAGCTTCGAGGGAGAGCCAAAGCTGGTAGCGATTCCAGATGATATGGATGCATTTACTGACATGCTTTGGAACAGTCTGAATGAAGACAATAAGGTATCTCTTTTTGTAAGATATATTGATATTGAAACTGGTAAGTACGAAACAAAGATTGTAAATAAGAATAAATAATTTTTGTCAGATAGAAATCATTTCAATCGAATAACACAATGATAATATGAAATGTAATGGAGGAAAATCATGAAAGAATTAGAATTAAAATATGGATGTAACCCAAATCAGAAGCCTTCCAAGATTTATATGAATGAAGGTGAGCTTCCAATCGAGGTATTAAATGGAAAGCCTGGATACATTAATTTCTTAGATGCTTTTAATGGCTGGCAGTTAGTTAAGGAATTAAAGAAGGCAACTGGTATTCCGGCAGCAACTTCCTTTAAGCATGTATCTCCAGCAGGTGCAGCAGTAGGTCTTCCTTTATCAGAAGTAGAAGCAAAGATTTACTGGGTAGATGATTTAGGCGAGCTGACACCACTTGCAGCAGCTTATGCAAGAGCAAGAGGCGCAGACAGAATGTCTTCCTATGGTGATTTCATTGCATTATCTGATGTATGTGATGTTTGTACTGCAAAGATGATTAAGCGTGAGTTCTCTGATGGTATTATTGCTCCTGGTTATGAGCCGGAAGCATTAGAGATTTTGAAAGAGAAGAAGAAAGGCGCTTATGCAATCATTCAGATTGATCCAGAGTATGTTCCAGATCCAATTGAGCATAAGGAAGTATTTGGTATTACCTTTGAGCAGGGACGTAATGAACTGGATATCAATAAGGACTTCTTCAATAATGTAGTGACTGAGAATAAGGACATTCCAGATAGCGCAAAGATTGATATGGCAATCGCTATGATTACTTTGAAATACACCCAGTCAAACTCTGTATGTTTCGTAAAGGGTGGACAGGCAATCGGTATCGGTGCAGGACAGCAGTCCCGTATCCATTGTACTCGTCTGGCAGGAAGCAAGGCTGATAACTGGCTGCTTCGTCAGTCTCCACAGGTACTGAACCTTCCTTTTAGAGAGGATATGAAGCGTGCCGAAAGAGATAATGCAATCGACCTTTACATTGGTGAGGATTATATGGATATTTTGGCAGATGGAGCATGGGAGAGAGCATTTACTGAGAAGCCTCCTGTATTCACTAAGGAAGAAAAGGCAGAGTGGCTTGCAAAGGCTACTGATGTAACATTAGGTTCTGATGCATTCTTCCCATTTGATGATAATGTAGAGAGAGCATTCCGCAGCGGTGTTAAGTATATTGCGCAGCCAGGTGGTTCTATCCGTGATGAGGATGTTATCGCAGCTTGTAATAAGCATGGTATCGCTATGAGCTTTACCGGAATTCGTTTATTCCATCACTAGGATTCGATATAAGTACTTCAAACTTCTCATAAGATCAACTACGAGTAGTGACGCAGAAACAGGTCTATGGTATTTCTTTTACGCGGGCGCCTTTCGGCTCGAATTGGGCTTGGCAATGGATGCATAGAACGCTATCTTCGCACGATGTGCTTGATATCGTTCAAGCACCAGCTAGCCCAAACGCCGCTTTAAAAGAAAACCATAGACCTGTTTCTGCTATGCACTGACTAGTCATGGATTGATATTATGGGAAAATGTGCAAAGTTTAAGGAAGTATATCATGTATAGTAGATAAGCAGATGGTATGTTTGAAGGAAAGGAAGTATTAGAAATATGAGTTATAGGACAGTAGACGAAGCCGGAAATTTTGAATTTCAGGATGCAGAGATTTTAGAGATTAAATTGGAAAGAGGTCATCTTTTTTTGAATCTGGGATATGTTACGATTTTGCCAGAAAATAGTTGTAATCGTGACATTCGTAAGATGGGAACCAATGAGCTTTTATTTCAGGTACAGCATGTGACGGTGGAGAAGTTTGTGGAAGAGGGATATAAGGTGTTTGATGCAGATGGAAATCTGACAGGCACCTGTGATGACAGAGAGATTTCTACAGAGGAATATGCACAGATGTTTCAGGAATTACAGCAGGGGAACATCTATGCTTTGCTTAAGAAAGAAACTGGTGAGGAAGAAAGTCCTCTACAATATGAGATTTATATGGATGCCAATGAAAGAACGTATCTTCTTAAGGTGAGGGGCAAGCATGATGTGCAGGAATGGGAACGGTTTATGAATCGGGAGTCGTCATATTAAAGTAAATATTAGCTTTGAATAGTCAAAATGTAATGCAATTTTTCTTAAAGAAAACGTAAGGAAAAATTGCATTTTTTTATGTTACTATAATTATACAGAAACTAATATTAGTGACGTAAAGAAAACGTTGGTTACAATAGCAGAAAAAGGAAGGGAGTTGTGGTTATTATGAAAAAGTATAGTTTAATTTTAATGGTTGTTATGTTCTGTATTATTGGGCTGGACAGCAGGAAGGCGGACGCGTTTTCCGTGAAATTGGAGAAAGATGGCATGTATGCAGAGGTACTGCCGGAGTCGGTTGTCAATAATTCCAAAGTTTTTTTTGAAAAGAGTGTAAAAAAAGCCATGGAGTATTATGAAAAATATAAGGATGCAGACGCTTATACTCTGGCGACTAAAGTGCCGGACAAATACCGGGACTTTATGTCTGTAGCAAAAAAGATTCAGGATTCCGATGAGATTGTCATAAGAAATCCTTTTTTTATTTACAACGCGGCAGGAGATGGTGGTTTTTATAACTACTATTTTGTTGCAGAAAGAAACGGAAAAAAGCTGTGTTTGTTTAGTATCAACATTGACTCGGAGACGGGAAAGATTTCTTTTAATTATGATAAATCCATGAACCAATATTTTGTGTATGATGAAAAGACGATGGAAAAGGCGTTGTTTTATAAATTAGATGATATCACCTATGCACAGACATCGGAGGAAACCAGTGTGGTGCGAGATCAGACAATGCCTGGGGGAAAAATGGAAGGAGTAACTTCAGAAGCTTCCACGGAGGAATTTGAAAAGAAAAATTATGAGGGGAAAAAAGAGGAGATTCTTACTTATTTGGAAGATATAAAAAATCGAAAGAGTATTAAAAATTCTGAAAAAGAATTAAAGCTGGAGTTAGAGGATGAATACATAGAGCCGGGAAAGGAGAGTGAAAAGAGTACAAGGGTGGATGTCATTGGGAAAGTTATTCTGGCTATAATTGCTGTCTGGGTTCTTGTGGTGGTTGTCGCTGCGGTTATTCGCGGGAAAAAGCAAAGAGAAGAGTAGCAGGAGGTGCTGCTTATGAAATACATATTGAAAAATATAAAATCCTTTGCAAAGAATTATACGAAAATATTCTGGCTTCTGATTATTACCATTGCAGCATCTACTGTGATTATTCATTTGTCCTATGGGTTGTTTCGGGAGTATAAGGACAGGAAGGAATTTAGCCGTAGTGGAACAAATCAGATTATATTACTTCTGAAAAACTCTTACGAACAAGTGACAGATTTTGCATCGGTCTCAGAGGGAGTTATGATAAAGCCGGGAGACTTGGTATATCAGACCTATGAGAAAACAAGTGATGTGCAGGATGTAACTGTTGCAGATATGAAGCAGTTTTGCAAGGGGGTAAATGGGGAAATCGCTGATAAGCTGCTAAATATTCATACGGGAATTTTACAGGGGGATTATCGGTTTGAAACGGATTTTTTAATATCCGATGGAGAGATGGTAAATAGTGGCGAGTATGGTGCGGACTCTCTTTACAATTTCTCTATTATGGGTACTCCGACGCATAATATTTTTGAGTATGGAAGATATTTTGCGGATGATGAGTATGCCCAGGGAAGCCGTGTGTGCATTATGTATGGTTTTGAGGACAATTTCCGTGGGGAGTATTTGGAAAAGAATCTTGTGGATGATACAAATGTACTGATTGGAGATAAAGAATATCAAATCATTGGTCTGCAGAGTGGAATCGGGACAGGGTTTCTTCCGATTACTTCGGTGGATGAGGACAGTGTTCTTCTGGATGAGATTCATCTACGGTTTCGGGATAATATTTCCATGTGTGAGATTAATATGTTAAAGCATATGGCGAAGCAGTGCTTTGGTGACCGGGTTGTCTGTGATTATAAGCTGGAGGAGACGGAGGAAGATACCTATCTTTATAATACCATTCTGCTTCTGGTGCTGGTAGTTTCTCTTGTGGCAGCATTTAATTTTTGTGCCTTGTATCACTATATTGTGACAACACGCCGACGAACGCTGAAAATCTTTCGGATATGTGGGCTGAGTCATCGCAAAAGCGTCTGGCTCTATCTGGGAGAATGTTCCATTTTATCTGTCGGAACATATCTTTTGGCATTATGTTTCTTTCGATTTTTATTGATGCCATTTTTGTCAGGAAAAATGAATGTGTTTGACTTTCATTATAAGGCGGAGGTATATCTGGTACTTTTTCTGATTTATTTTGTTTCTTCTTTTGTGATGGAGTATGTGATGATTCGTTGGAATCTGAAAAAGAAGATGATTCGGTAAGGAGGGGTGGTATGACGTGGAAGTATGCGGTACGTGAGTGCAGGATGCATGTTGTGATGTCTGTCCTGTGTCTGGTACAGGCGGTATTTTTATTTGCGATTGTGATGGGACTGATTTCGATCTTTATGGAAAGGTATTCCGGTTATCAGCCGGTGCAAAAGCTGATAGAGCAGCCGGGGGTTATTTGCGACATAGTGCATAGCCATCATTTGGAAGGCGATGCTGAGGGGATGGCGGTGCAAAGCTCCCAAGCCTATGAGAAGATGTTAAAGGATGCCCAGGTCTATGGGCAGTATAAGGTGGATGCATTTGTAGGGGATGATAAGGCGGTTGCCATGGAGCGGGAGCAAGGCACCGAACACATTAATGTTTGGGCGTACGATGATGAATGGATACGGGGATTTAAACCCCGGCTGCAGTCAGGAAGCTGGTTGAAAACGGAAAATACAGAAGGAAACTGTTTGGAAGCGGTGGTACTACAAAGCAGTGATAAGTATAAGACAGGAGATGTGGTATATCTGGATAATAATGCCTGGACAATGTTGCAGACGAAGATACCGGTAAAAATTGTTGGTATTATTGATAGAAATTCTGATATTATTTATCAGTCCAATGAAGGTGGGGATATGGATTACCATTTGCTTTTTAGTAATATGGTAAGGCAGACAAAATCACTGGATGATATTACCTATATTGAAAACAAAACTTTTTTTGAACCGGAAATGTTTTTTATCTCTAAAAGAAATTTGGACAGTGTACAGGAGCAATATGTGGAACAGGAGGCAGAGGAAAATCTGTCGGAGCATTATGAAAATGTCCTAAATACGGAGAAAGAGATTTTTGGGACATACCTAAGTGGTGTAGTGATTATTGCCATGAAACCGGGCTGTTCACCGGAAGAGCTTGCGTATAATAAAAACAGGATTGCCCAGATATCTCAATTCAATTTTCTACATGACCTTGATTATGTAAAAGAGAATACATGGAAAAGCATTATGGCAAATATTTCGGATATTCTTCCCATAGGAGCCGGTATGGTTTTGTTTTCCATGATTTCGTTTGTGACACTTTCCACTCTGATGTATCAAAAAAACATGCGGAAATATTCCATTTATTATATGTATGGATTGATCTGGAGGGATATATTCCTGATTCATATATTATATATATCACTGCTTGTGGTTGCAGCATTGGTGCTTGGAGCGGCACTGATATTTGTTGCAGGACATTTTGGCATCTGGAAAGGGCTGGCGGTGCAGATTGGAGCAGCGCAGCTGGGTGGATGTCTTTTGGTTATGTTGCTATTGTTGTTGTCCGCTTCGCTTGTTTGTCTTTCTCTTGTGAAGGGGAGAACGGCGAAGCAAATTCTGCAGGAGGTGACTAGCTATTAGATGTCAATAGTTTTTTTGAAAATTTTTGAAGCAAAAAAGGGTAACTTTAATAAACCTTTCAAAAAATAATTTTGAAAAGTAGACATTTTATTATTGCTGGTTGCCACTACTCAATCAGCGGAGTTTTGAAGCATCGAAATCAATATTTTCTTTTTCAAGATGATAAATGATTC
>JAZQLD010000021.1:0-19273 GCA_045542435.1 Butyribacter sp.
TTCTGCCTGTACTATATGATGAGGACACGTCTGCAGAATAGCAAGGCTGGCTGCCAGTCCTACAGCAAGCCATCTGTTTCGTATATGTACCTTTCCTTTTCGAGTCTTCCTTTTTGGTATCATATTTCTTTTTCCTCCCAACGAATACTTATTTTTCTGTAATACACTTATATTTTTTTACAACATTTCATCTTATGTATCAATACCTTTGACAATTTTTAGCCTGAACGGCGCGAAAAACGACCTGAACGGCATTATTTTGTCCTAACAATTGCTTATTTATATTTCTGTAACCACCTCCCTCTACTAATAACGATGCAATAGAAATAAATTGCAAGAAAATGTTTTTTACAGATTCATATTACCATACTTTTTCCACTTATAACCAATTTAGGGACGAGTGGTCAAAAACAGGGGTTGAGCGGTAAATATTTTAGTTTTTTAATTGTATCATGAAAAATTCTCTTTTTTCGTCTCCCCTCTTTTTACAGTATTTAACTTTACTTTGCAATAGATTTTGCTCTTTTCAGCCTGAACGGTGCGAAAAACGACCTGAACGACATCTATTCAGAGAATGAAACGACAAAAAAAAGGTGAAATACAAAAGGGCGGTGCCTTCGGCACCGCCCTACACTTTCCCACATCTTAATGGGATAATATAATCTTCTTTGGACATTTCTCTGCACATTTTCCGCATCCGGTACATTTCTCCTGATCGATATGTGCCACATTATCCTCTACGGTAATGGCTCCAGCTTCACACTGCTTTGCACAAATACCACAACCGATACATCCGGTATCACAGACTGCCATAACCTTTGGTCCCTTGTCCTTATTAGAACAAGCTACCGCATACTTAGCATCATATGGTACCAGCTCAATTAAGCCGTTTGGACATTCCTTAATACACTTGCCACAAGCCACACACTTGTCTTTGTCTACTACTGCGACGCCGTTTTTAATATGAATCGCATCGAACTGACAGGCTGCCACACAGGAACCAAATCCCATACATCCAAAGCTGCATGCCTTATCGCCACGACCCGGAATTGCTGCTGCCTGCTTACAATCAGAAAGTCCATAGTAGTTTGCCTTGATGCCTGCCTTATCACAGGTGCCGGCACATTTCACATAAGCAACCATCTTCACGGCATCTGCTGCATCTATTCCCATAACGGCACCGATTTTCTCAGCCGCTGCTGCGCCACCGACCGGACAGGCATTTACAGGAGCCTCTCCTGCTGCAATCGCCTTTGCCAGTGCATCACAGCCTGCATAACCACATCCGCCACAGTTATTGCCCGGAAGATATTCTCTAACCTCAATCTCTTTCTCATCGACTGGTACTGCCAGTTTAATTCCGGCAAATCCAAGAAGAAGACCAATTAACACGCCGATTACTCCAACGAGTATCGCTGCATATAAAATACCTGTTGCCATATACGTCTCCCCCTTTCTACACTAATCCTGCGAATCCGCAGAATGCAATCGCCATAAGGCTTGCTGTTACCAGTACGATTGGAGTTCCCTGAAATGCCTTTGGAATGTTATTGTGCTCGCATCTTTCACGGATACTTGCCATCAATACAATTGCAATCAGGAAACCGATAGAAGTACATAAACCTCTTACTACACTACACAGAAAACCATATCCAAAAGATTCTGCTGCATAGTCTGTTACGTTATTTAATGCTACACCCAATACCGCACAGTTAGTGGTAATCAATGGCAGATATACACCAAGGGATGCATGAAGGGATGGCATAAATTTCTTTAATACCATTTCAATAAACTGTACCAATGCTGCGATAATCAGAATAAATGCAATGGTCTGCAAATACTCTAATCCTGTTGGTTTCAGTATGAAATAGTAAATCGGATAGGTAATTGCTGATGCAATGGTAATTACAAATGTTACTGCTGCACCCATGCCCGCTGCTGTGTCAATCTTTTTCGATACACCAAGAAATGGACAGATACCGAGGAACTGACTAAGTACAACATTGCTCACCAGCATGGATGAAATCACGATAATCATTATATTTTCCACTTAAATCAATCCTCCTTCTTTTCGGCTTTGTCAGAAGCATCGTCCTTTGCAGCTGCCGCCTTTGCTGCAGCTTCTTTGGCTGCTTTTGCCTTCTCGGCTGCTTCCTTTGCTGCCTTTGCTTTTGCTGCCTTTTCGGCTACACGCTCTGCTTCAATAAGACCTTTATTGGCAGCACAGCTGGAACCGGTACACTGCGCACAGTTTCCGCCACAGGCAATATTTGAATTGCCATTGTCAACATTGGTTGCAGAAGGCATCTTTAACTTATTCTGAATGGCAGTCAGGAAAGACAGTACAAGGAATGCTCCCGGTGCCAATACGAAAAAGGTGATATTGTAATCACTTGGAATAAACTGCTTTCCAAAGATAGCACCTGCGCCTAAAATCTCGCGACAGATACCGATACAGGTAAGACCAAAGGTAAATCCAAGACCCATTCCAAGACCATCAAAAATAGATGGAATCACTGGATTCTTAGAGGCATAGGACTCTGCTCTACCAAGGATAATACAGTTTACTACAATTAACGGAATATATACACCCAGCGCATCATTCAAAGATGGAAGATACGCTTGTAATAATAACTGAACTAAGGTTACAAATGTAGCTACTACTACGATAAATGCAGGGATACGAACTTTATCCGGAATCACCTTACGGAGTAAGGAAATCATAGCATTAGATAAAATCAGTACCGCTGTGGTGGTAAGTCCCATACCCAAGCCATTCATGGCTGATGAGGTTACCGCCAGAGTAGGACACATACCAAGCATCATTACGAAGGTTGGATTCTCGGTAATCAGTCCGTTTTTCAAACGTTCCATACAAGTATTCATATCCTAAAACCTCCTATTCTGATAATGATGCAATAAAGCTTAATGTTCCATTTACTGCTCTGGTTACAGCACTACTTGTAATAGTAGCACCACTAATCGCATTGATAGAACCATTCTCAGCACTACCGGTACCATCCTTTACTACAGTTACTTCCTGAGAAATATTCATGCCAACATACTGGCTATTCCAGTCTGTACTGGTTGAATTCTGACCAAGTCCCGGTGTTTCATTGGACGCATCTGTAATCTGAATACCCTGAATATTTCCCTCGGCATCAATGCCAAGCGCCAGAGTGACATTGCCGCCATAGCCTTTTGCCGCACAAGTCACTACATATCCTGCATCTGCACCCTCTACCTGAGCTTTCATGATTTCAGAAATCACAACATCCGATAAGGTTTCATTTGCCTTAACTACTTTACCTGCTGCCAGTTCTTCATTATAGGCAGCTAATTTTTCATTAATCCCATCATCGGATACAAACTCTGCACCTTCAAAAACAGCCGCATAAGCTTCCGCTTTCTTCTTTTCATTCTGCTCTTCAATCGGTTTCTTCGTCATGGTATAAACGCCACCCAAAAGAATACCTGCAATCAGAGTAATCAAAGTCAAAGCAATGGTATCTTTAATCAAAGTATTCTCTGACTTCTTTTCTGCTTTCTTCTCTTTATTTGCCATCCTTGATGCCCTCCTTTCCAAATGGAACAGGAATCGTCACTTTTTCAATCAGTGGCACTAGAAGGTTGCAGATAATAATCGCATAAGAAACACCTTCTGCGGATGCACCAAAGACACGGAAAATTCCTGTCAGAACACCCAAAAGAATACCAAAGATAATCTGTCCCTTTGAGGTAATCGGACTAGTTACATAATCAGTAGCCATGAAGAATGCACCAAGCATCAGACCGCCACCGCAAAGCTGAGCAGCCAGATAGGTCATATCCATTCCCCTACCACCAAAGCTTAACACAAAAATAGCAAACGTAGCTATGTAACATACTGGAATTTTCCAGCTGATAATCTTTTTAACCAACAGATAAGCGGCACCTAGCAGGATTGCCAAGGTACAGGTCTCACCGATGGTTCCGCCGATAGTTCCAAAGAACATATTGGTTACACTGGTTGCCACCTGACTCTGACCATCCCCTGCTGCCAATAAATCTGCTACTGCTGTAGCCTTGTCGCCATTTTTAATAATTGCCAGTGGAGTGGCACCTGTCACCCCGTCATAGGTAAAGGATGTCATCTTTCCTGCAAAGGAAACCATCAAGAAACATCTTGCCCCCAGTGCCGGGTTCATAAAGTTCTGCCCCAATCCGCCAAACAACTGCTTTACGATAATAATAGCAAATACACTACCTAAAAT
Organism: Butyribacter sp.; assembly: GCA_045542435.1. Taxonomy (GTDB): domain Bacteria; phylum Bacillota; class Clostridia; order Lachnospirales; family Lachnospiraceae; genus Jutongia. The sequence goes on from JAZQLD010000021.1 coordinate 4,254, forward strand.
CGCCATCCATATTGGAAAAGTAGCGGACAGATTCAATGCCAGCAAAAGACCGGTAAGTGCTGCACTTCCATCACTAACGGTAAGTGGAAGCTTCATAGCCTTCTGCCAGATATATTCTGTTAATACACAAGTTGCCACACATACTGCAATCAATACAGCTGCCTTGATTCCGAAATTGTAAATTCCAAACAGAGCCGCAGGCATCAGAGCAATAATCACATCGTACATAATGCTTTTTGTAGAGGTCTTGCTGCGAACGTGTGGTGATGATGAAATATTTAATAAATTACTCACGATTCAATACACCTCCTATGCTTTTCTTCTCTGTGCTGCCACGTACTGGCGTGCCTGTTTAAAGGTCTGTGTCAAAGGTCTCTTTGCCGGACAGACAAAGGTACAGCTACCACATTCATAGCACTCCATACCATTTAACTTCACAAAGGTATCATAATCGCCATTTAAGGCAGATTCTGCCATCTTCTGTGGTACTAAGTTGCCTGGACAGGCTGTGAGACAGCGTCCACAGCGGATACATGGACTTGGCTCTACCTCTGCCACCTCATCCTTGGTCAGTGCCAGAATAGAAGAAGATGTCTTAACCACCGGCACATTCAAATCAAACATGGCAAATCCCATCATGGAACCACCAGAAATAATCTTTGCCGGAGGAGTCTTAAATCCACTTCCTTCCGGAACTAAGTCTGCATGATTGCAGCCCAGACGCACATTAACATTTACTGGGGATTCAAAAGCATCTCCTGTCAGGGTCAGCACACCGGTAATCAGTGGAGTTTGTTTACAGACAGCGCGATAAATAGCAATAACAGTGGAAACATTGTCCACAATACATCCTACATCTGCTGGTAGCTTTGCAGAATAAATCTTCCGTCCGGTAGCTGCGTAAATCAAAGTACGCTCACCACCCTGTGGATACTTGGTCTGCATAGCCAGCACTTCCATGCGCTCTTCGCCCTTAATCGCTTCTTTCATTTTCTCAATGGCATCCGGCTTATTATCCTCAATACAAATCACACCCTTTGCCTTGTCGAAAAGCTTCAGCATAACTCTTAATCCGCCAATGATTTCTTCTGTACAGTCCATCATCTGACGATAATCCGAAGTCAGGTAAGGTTCACACTCTGCACCATTTACCAAGATGTAATCAATCTTATCTGGCTCCTTCGGTGTTAATTTTACGTTGGTTGGGAAGCCTGCACCACCCATACCTACTACACCGGCTTCCTTTACAATCTCACGAATCTCATCATTGGAAAGCTTGGTGTAATCCCTGTCTTCTCCAAGACCTGGGATTGTGTTGTACTCCTCATCATTTTCGATGACAACACAGGTTGCTTTAGAACCATTTAACAACATTCTAGGCTCTACCGCCTTAACGGTTCCAGAAACCGAACTGCAAATATTTGCAGAAATAAATCCGCTGGCCTCACCAATCTTTTGTCCTACCAGTACCTTATCTCCCTTTTCTACAATAGGAGTAGCTGGTGCACCGATATGCTGCGCCATCGGAAATACATACTCGCCCGGCAGACTTACCTGTTTAATGGCAGCGTCCTTGGACAATTCTTTTCCCTCGTAGGGATGTACTCCCCCGCGAAATGTTGCATTACTCATCTCGGTTCCCCTTTCTTTCTTTTATTTTCAAATCCTGCATCAGAATGACGGACATCCTTGGATATCATATGCAGTCACCTGAAAAAATTTGAATTATTTGTTGCACATTTTTCTTTTCTCTCTTGTGCAACAGTCATTCTATAATTGTACCATTTTTACCACATAAGTCAATGTTTCGACACTTTTTTTGTATATCTTTACCAAATCATGGTGCAGATTTCGACAAAAAATTTCATCGTGAGGGTATTGACAAAAATTATGGGATACGAAAGATTTCTGCGCTTGCCGGATTGGTGGTAAACCACCAGAATAATACTGTCATTCCAAAAATCCACAAAAGAGAGACTGCCGTATAAATCTTTCCTCGGTTTTTGTCTGCTATAATAAATCCATGGTAAATCCCCAGGAAATCCCCTAACAACAGCAATCCTATATCAATAACAAAATCGATTTTCGCCCCATTGATTCCTAATCCTGCATGAATTCCGTAGTATCCACATAGAACAACGCATATCGCCAACACGGAGGACAAGGCGGCCCCCTGTACTCTTTCTGCGATAGAAAATTTCTGTTGGTACATAGTCAACGGATAAATCATAAAAAAGAGGACCGGATAAAATGCGAGCTTTAAATGTTCCCATACACTTTCATTTACTGGTGAAAATAGACCTATGATTGGATTTTCTCCTGTCCATTTGTACAGTTCGTGTAAAATAAATGCTGTGCCAAACGAAAAAATGGTTACTGTGAGTATTGCTTCCCTTCTGTTTTTTCTTTCTTGCATAAACATCTCCATTGCAACAATTATTCACTTTCATTATATGTTGCAAAATTACTCTTAAAGCAAAAAATGGCAGATACGTACATTTACTTGCCATTTTATAACTACTTTCCTGCACAGTCTATTTATTGAAACTCGATTGAAACTCAAGATACTATGCATACTTGACACTTTTTCCGCATATGCTATAATATGCCTAGGAAAAAAGATATGAAAGACTTGCAAAAGTCAACCACAAAACCCCCACAAGTTGCAGCTTGTGGGGGTTTTTATTCCGTTTTGGCAGGGTGGCTTATGCCCTAGGCTGGTTGCCTATTACTCCTCTCCATCCAACCATTTGCAAATGTAGCAGGCTACTACACTCGCCACAACAGAGATTAGAAAAGATATGATAAGTTCTTGCAAAGTCAACCCTCCCTTCCGTGCCTGTATAGGGAGTGGCAACGATAATTATTTTAGCATAGACGATACTGCTCCACAACCAAACGTTCCGCCGAAATGTTTTCATTTTTTCACGAAAAATTTCAGTCCCCTCTTCTCAGCGATATAGATAGTATGACTCCAATTCCGATTCGAAAGCCAGTAATTATTTCAAACACTGAAACTAATCTTTAATACGGAATAAATGTGATTTGTGTGAATGTTTCTACTACACTATTTAATCTCACTATAAATACTATGTGCTGAAAATTCTATTTTTTGTCAAATCTTGATAAATCTTTATATATTATATAAATCTTTTATCCTCAGATTTGACTCGCTAAAATTAGTCACTATAATTAAACTCAATAGAAATCATACTGATTTCTATTGAGTTTAACCTGTGTAAAAAATCTCTCTTTTTGACAGGTAATGTCTTATAAGTGCTATTTTTTCTTATATATCTTTTCGATATAAGTCAACAATGCTAATAAAAACATCCCACCAGCAAACAATAGCGTTGGAACACCTAAAATAAGTGTTACCATTATTGTTATTATTCCTATTTCCATAATTAATTCTCCTCTCTAAAATATTAGAAAGCTTTCTAAATTAAGTATGACAAAAAATTTTTAACTTTTAAAATTCACAGATAAGAAAAAATTCTTCCTGCTTTTTTTGTTCATATAAAAGATATCTTTCTGTATTATTATGTCTGCAAGATATGCCTTCCTGAAAAGTTCTACTCCAGCACTTACTATTCAGGAATATCTTTCTATCCTAGATATGTCCGGCCGTTTTTATATCCTCTGCAACGGATACAATTATGGTAATATACTGCAAATAAAAAAGTGTTTCGTTTAAACAACAACTTTTTCTTTTTTTCTCAAAAATAAAAAAAGAGAAGTCAATCTTTTAACTTCTGTTCATAAAGCTGTTAACAGGAATTGACCCCATGACCTCCGCCTTACCAAAAATATACTTTACATTTGGCGACTAAATAGTAACTATTGCAAATTCAGTCAAATAACACCTACTGATAGCTAATATTTTTCCTTTTCTTAAACCACATAATGGTACAATATTGAAAAATACTTTTTATTGTGTGACCACTTTTTGGATGCGATATACTCAAAAACCATATACAATATTACTGAACGCGTTTCTATTAGAGATACTATTTAGACATTCAGTGATTTAATTGATTCCATATAAATTCTCATTTTTTGTTATAAACTTCCTTGTAACGCAAAAAGAGGTCAGAAATCCAACCCCTTTTTCTTTGTCTTTAGCATGTATAAAATATTATTTAGAAAGTTTTATTTTCTTTCCACTCTTAGTGACCAGCTTCACAGCAAATCCATTGCTATTTTTCTTAATAGAAGTAACTTTCTTGGCAATCCGTCTGCTCTTTTTGCCTTGCAGATAGTAGGCATTACCATTTTTCTTAACATACACTACAGTACCTTTTTTACTAAAAGCAACCCTTTTTACGGATTTTACTTTTACTCCATTATACGTAAGTGTCGCCTTTTTCTTGTTGAACGTGACTGTTTGGGAAACAGTGCCATCAGTACCAACAAGTTTCAACTTATTGCCGGTGGTGGTTACCTTTGCCGGTGCGACGGTTGCTTTAGGGGACTGGGTTTCCGTAGAAACATTTGTTGTTGCATTTGGCGAATCACTTGGAACAACTGTGGGAGCAACGCTTGGTACTACGCTCGGAGATTCACTTGGAGCAACTGTTGGCGCAGAACTTGGAGCTTCACTCGGAGCTATACTTGGCTCAGCACTTGGTGTTAAGTCAACGGTAGGAAGGGCGGTAAGAGTATTTGAATCCAATAAAACTTGTAATTCTTCTAAAGTAGGAAGAGGAATGTCTTTCCCCCCACTGGAATATGTTGCAGCAAAAGAATATTCAGAATCATTTACGTTTAAAAAACCTGTATCGAAACAATAGAAAGTAAAATCATCCTTTTGTAGTTCGTAGGAATAGAAATAAAGATTTAACTTTACACGTATCCATACAGTTCCATTAGCGTCACAATGCAATTCAGAAATCGTTCCAGTACTTTCGTCAACAGTTAAAATAGATTCGTTTCCATCAACAGTATACTTTAGATTATATAAGTCATCTGAATAAATATGACGTGTAGGAATCGAATCATATTCATAAGTATAATCCACAATATATGGTCTACTACTATCATCCTCTGCACTTACGTTATTCACAGATACAAAAGGCAGTATCAAAGCAACTACCAAAAGAATAGCCAAAATCTTGTTTTTTTTCATTTTAATGTAATCCTCCTTTTGAATAAAGTTTGTCATTTATTGATACAACTATAAAATTTTGCTACTTATGTAGCAATATAATGATTATATCATACTTTCAGTATAACTGAAAGTTTTCTTTGCTCTTTTTACCTTAGAATTGTAAAAAAGAGGAGACAATGCAATGAGCCTAAAACATTCAGAACACTACAAAATTATAGGACAAACAATCAAAAAATACCGTAGACAAAAAGGATTTACACAAGAACAGCTGGCTGATATGGCAAGTATTAGTATCAGCTATATCACTAAAATTGAAGCGGTTAATTGCGACCAGCCGTTTTCTTTGGAAGTCTTATTGGATATAGCAGAAGTATTAGGCATTTCCATTCATCAACTATTGGAAGATATTGAATAGTTTTATGACATTATGTTATGCTCATTGGTTCGACTTTTAAGCACAAAAAATACATTAACTTATATAAAAAAATGGCAAGTTGCAAATTTTTAACAGCTTGCCATTTTCCATTTAATCTTTTTTCTAAATTATTTTACCTTTACTTTTTTAATAGCAGAATATTTGCTGGTAACAACTCCTGCATCCGTTTCCTTATAAGCACATATCTTGTAGAAATATGTTTTTTTCTTCTTTACTTTTTTATCTACGTAAGAGGTCTTTGCCTTTAAGGTTTTAATGCATGAATATTTTCCTTTTTTCTTAGCACTACGATAAACCTTATATCCAGTAGCTTCAGATACTTTTTTCCATTTCAAAGATACTTTCTTGCCCTTAGCAGACACTTTACTAAGTTTAGGTTTTACAGAAGAAATATCTCCAGCAGACTCCGTAAAATTCACCTGAAGATTATACTCATCGCCTGTATATCCATCATATCCAGGAGCGTCATTGTCATATACCTTTACCTGGTATTCCCCTGCTGTACAACTGATAGCATTTGAAACTCCACCTTCAGCGGTGCATACCTCTTTGTAGGTATACATTGGTGTAGAAGCTCCCTTCTGATATATCTCATAATCCCAAGAGTGTCCATTTCCTAATTTAGAAACATCTACGGATGCACTTGGTTTTAATGTTACCTTAAACTCTCCGGTCTTTCCTTCCGGAATCGTAAACTGGAACCAATCCTCATCTTCCTCATAGTATAAATTGCCTACATAAGACTTTTCCAGTTCTATGCTGCTTGCCTCTGTAGAGGTAGCATTACTTTCTACTTCCCATAGCACATCCTCTGTATAATTCACCTTAATATTATAAGAAGCACCTGTGTATCCGTCGTATCCACTTGCATCAAAATCCGTCACCTTAGCATAATAAACTCCCGGTGCAAATCCCAATTTCTGAGTAGTCCATGTGCTGGTAAAATTTGTATAGTCTTTAAAAGAAGTATTAGAACCTTCCTTGTATATTGCCAAGTTCCAGCCGTGACCATCTCCAAGTGTGGTAACATCCACAGAAGGATCAGCTCCTAAAGAAATGGAAAAATATCCTCTTTTCTGTTCTGGTATGACAAAACGATACCAATCCTCATCTGATTCAAACATCAAATTTCCTACATAGGTTTCATTTAAATTGACTGTATTACCACCATTCTGAGAATTATTATCCTCTCTCTCCCAATGTATATCCTGGGTATATGATACCTGAACATTATACATCTGATCTGTATATCCATCATATCCTGAATCATCAAAATCCTGAACCTTAACATAATAATTTCCTGGTCCTAATGGCAATTTCTGTGAATCACGCTTTCCTCTTACATCACTGTAAGTATGAAATGAATCTGTATCCCCCTCTTTGTACAATAAAAAATCCCAGTTCATTCCGTCTTTAATAGTAGTTGTATCAACGGAAGCATCTGGTTGCATAGTAACTACAGCATATCCATTGTAATTTTCTGGAATTGTAAACTTGTACCAGTCCTTGTCGTCTTCACTATGCATTTTACCGGAGTAGGTCTTGTTCAGTTCAATTACTACTGCATCATTTTGAGAGTCTTTGCGTTCCTCATCGGTATCGATATCTACAAAAGGAATCGTTTCTGCAGCCACTGCCTTAGATGTATCCATCGCTGGCACCATACCAAACACCAATGCTCCACTTAATAAAATACTTGTAACTTTTGTTCTTAATAATTTTTTTCTCATAAGTAATACCTCACTTTCTTTAGAGTTCCCGTGCATATTTTTATTCTTGTGCATTTGTAACAAGAATAGAGTTGCTTTCCATTATACTAAAAAAAAGAGAGAAGTCAATCTCTCGACTTCTCTTAATAAAGCTGTTAACGGGAATTGAACCCGTGACCTCCGCCTTACCAAGGCGACGCTCTACCGACTGAGCCATAACAGCAATCACAAATGTTATTATACAATAGCATTTGTGATTTTGCAAGCACTTTTTCACCTTTTTCTATTTCTTTTTCTCTTATCCTCTTCGCTATCCCACCTTGTTCTTCAAATTTCTTTATACTTTGTGCAGCTTAATGCTTTGTACTAACCAATCGATAGTAAGTACCGGACGTAATCTTATACACCAGCACATACATCACTGCAAATACCAGATAACATACCGCGGTCACTCCCATAAGCAATCCCTTGTTATTTAACATAAAAAGCATTAAAAGCTTGTAGATTACCGGAAATGCAAATATCAGATGTATTCCTGCCAATACTAAAGGCGCTAAAAACACGGTCAAAACCTGGGAGTTGATACTGGATTTAATCTCTTTTTTCGTCATTCCCACCTTCTGTAAGATTTCAAACCGATTCTGGTCCTCATAACCTTCTGATATCTGTTTATAATACATAATCAATACAGTAGCAGTCACAAAGATAATTCCAAGAAAAATACCGAGACAGAAAATTCCCCCATATATTCCATAAAAATCATAGCGGTCTACGGCCTTACTCTCACTAGAATACTCAGGAGCATTCTTCCCTTTTTCTGCTGCTGCAACACAAAAGTCATTATAAGCATCTCTTATTTTCTCATGAATTTCTATCTGCTTCTCATTGGATGCTATCACATCAAATCCATAATACTGCCGATACTGCCAATACTGCCTTGACGTTGCAGAATATTCGTTCTGTCCTGCTTCGGACTCTTCCAATGTAGTGACAATTTCATCATAATCCGGTGTGACTAAGAAAATCGTATTAATAATAGTCGCAGAAGCATTTCCATCGTCCATACATTCCTTCACTTTCTTCTTAATATTAATTCTTCCATATAAATCAATATTAATCCATTTCTTATCCCATTCTTCTTTTGGTGCATAAATCAAAGCCTCACCAGAATTCAGCGTTTCCTTTTTGTTGAGACAGTGGTTATAATCTTCTAAGGAAAGTAAAGAAATATTTCTTACATCTTCATAGGTAGACATATTAAAGTTCTCGATAGCATCTGCATTGGTAAGAATTTCATTGCCAGATAAATATCCTACAAAATCCGTCTGTTGATAGGATAAAGGATTCTCTGCCTTCACTCCATTCTCTTTCAAAACCTCCTGAATCACCTGTTGTAAATTTTCTAAATCCTTTTCGTTTCTAGAATACACCCCCCACTGCATATTTCGTGGGTAACGGGTATTTAGCATATCCTCCTGTCCAATAAATAACGATACTGCAGCAGACAACATAACCAAAACCATAGTGGAAAGAACACAGATAGACGCCAACCCGGCACCATTTCTCTTCATTCGATATACCATGGAACTTACAGACACAAAATGCTTCGTTTTATAATAATAGGTTTTATTCTTTTTCAGTATTTTGCAAAGTGCCACGGAACCCGCAATAAATAAAAGATAGGTTGCCACAATTACCATAGCAACTGCCACAAAAAACCATATAAAGGCAGATAGTGGATTTTTAATGCTAACTGCAATATAATACGCACCGGCTAAAATCAAAACTCCCACAACTGCCAGAAACCAATTTGCTTTCACTGGCTTTTCTCCTGCTCTTTCGCTTTGAAAAAAATCCACCGGCTTAAACCGTATAATCTGCCAGATACTACGAACCAAAACCACAGCAAAGATAAGCAAAAATAAAACTATAGTTTTGCTTACAGACTTTCCCGAAACAAAAAACTGAAAAGCTACTTTTCCATGAATGATATTGACTAAAAATAATTCTGCTATTTTAGAAAATAAAATTCCCAAAGCTACTCCCACAGGAAGCGTGATTACTGTAATAATTCCGCTTTCCCAAAGCTGGATTTTTACCAGATTCCATTTTCCTAGTCCCAATACATTATATAGACCAAATTCTTTCTTTCGACGGTTGCTCAAAAAGGAATTGCTATATAAAAGAAACAGCACCGCAAATATGGAAATAACCAATACACCTAATTCCATAATCATCTTCATGCTTTTTCCACCCTTGATTTCTTCCAAAATTGGAGAATACTGCAAAAAAGACATAATGTACTGCATCATAATTAGCCCGATACAAGTGATTAGATATGGAAAATAAATCTGCTTATTTTTTGTAAGTCCACTCCATGCTAATTTTCGATATAGTCCTCGTTTCATTCCCTGTCACCTCCTGTTGCCAGCAGGGTAAGTGTGTTAGAAATATCCTGATATAATTCTTCTGTACTTTTCTCACCCCGGTAAATCTGATGAAATACCTCGCCGTCCTTAATAAAAAGCACTCTCTCTGCGTGACTAGCAGCCATAACCGAATGCGTCACCATAAGAATAGTCTGACCTTCCTGATTGATTTCCTCAAACAAACGGAGTAGTTCTCCTGTAGCTCGGGAGTCCAAGGCTCCTGTTGGCTCATCTGCCAGAATTAATTTTGGTGATGTAATCAACGCTCTTGCAACAGCAGCTCTCTGCTTCTGTCCTCCTGACACCTCATAAGGATACTTCTCCAGAATCTCCTGAATCCCTAACTTCTTCGCAATGGGCATCAATTTCTTTTCCATTTCCATGAAATGTTTTCCCTCTAAGACTAATGGAAGGAAAATATTATCCTTTATCGAAAAAGTATCTAATAAATTAAAATCCTGAAAAACAAATCCCAAATTATCCCTGCGAAATGTTGCAATCTGGGACTCCTTAATTCCTGTCAAATTCTGTCCATCCAGATAAACCTCTCCAGCTGTGGCTTTATCCAAAGCAGCCAGAATATTCAGCAGCGTAGTCTTTCCAGAACCGGACTCTCCCATAATGGCAATATATTCTCCTTCATCCACGGAGAAGGAGACATCCTTCAAAGCCTCTACCTGATTTCCTCCAAAACGGGTGGTGTATATTTTTTTTACGTTCTTAACTTCTAAAATTGACATAGTATGTTCTTCCTTTCCCTTAGCTTGCAAATAGTCTTACCGGCGTTCCTTTTGCTTTTCACATTCTTATTATAAGAAAAAAAGAAATGCAACACCATTGATTTGGCTTACATTTCTTTATCTTCATCTTACAATCTTGTAAGATAATTGACTTTTACATCTGTCAAACACTGTCTGGAAAATTTTTATGTATACTATCCTTAAAATAATCTCTCCCTGTGTAAATCAATTTTTACATAAGTCCCCTGACCAACCACAGAATCTGCCCAGATTCTATGTCCCAGATTGTCACAAATCCTGCGACACAGATATAAGCCAATCCCTGACGCCTTTTTATCCACTCTGCCATTAAAACCTGTATAGCCCTTTTCAAATATTCTCGGTAAATCCTCTGGCGCAATTCCAATTCCTGTGTCCCTGATACACAAAATCTCCGACTCCTCCATAAATATCTGAATGCTGCCTTCTTTGGTGTATTTCACTGCATTGGACAGAATCTGTCCAATCACAAACGCCAGCCACTTCTCATCCGTCAAGACCTTTCTATCTAAGTCCTCATATTCCAGCCGAAGCTTCTTTCCAATAAACTGTGGTGCCAGCTTTTTTACTTCTCTTCGAATCATCTGATCCAAATCATATTCTTTAAATACATAATCTGTAGAATCACTGTCTAATCGCAGATAACACAAAACCATTTCAACATACTGCTCTATTTCCTGTAATTCCATCTTTAAATCCCGGCAGGCATCACTATCCTGCTCCTGCAATATCAGCCGCATAGAAGCAATGGGAGTTTTTATCTGATGTACCCACACCGTATAATAATCCAACATTTCTGTATACTGCTCCATCTGCTCTCTTTCTTTTTTCTGTTTTTCCTCTAACAAAAGCCCAATGATTTTTTCATATTCCTCTTCTAATCCCATTGCATTTGCTGGAAGCATATCCATGGAAACAAGACTTTGATGACAAATCCCTTTCAATTGTTTCTTTTTTGTATGAAACTGATAATAATCCCATGCTCCAAAGCCAGCTGCTACCACCATACTCAAAACAGTAGCATAGATAATAACCCGGACAGAGACTTGAAATAGTATAAATGTAATGAAGTACAAAATAAAAATACTAGCAAATAACAAGACTACTTTCTTTCTACTTTTACAATAATCCTTTAATAACTGCAATGTCTTATCCTTCCTCATTTCATCAAACGATAATATAGCCTAAACCAACTCTTGTCATAATAAATTCTTCCAATCCCGCCTTGTCCAATTTTTTGCGCAGACGGTTTACATTGACGGATAGCGTATTTTCATCTACAAAGCTTTCGCTTTCCCAAAGTTTTTCCATTAATTTATCCCGGCTCACTACTTTGCCCTTCTGCTCCAGTAAAGTTTCTAGTATCCGATATTCATTCTTCGTAAGTTCTATTTTCTCATCCTCATAAACCAAGGTAGCATCCGCCATATTTAATCTAGCGCCCCGATGCTCCAACGCTTTCGTATCTCCGCCAAAATCATAACTCCGGCGCAGCATTGCCTGAAGCTTTGCCATCATGACATCCATATCAAATGGCTTAGCAATAAAATCGTCTCCTCCCATATTTACTGCCATTACAATATTCATCTTATCTGACGCAGAGGAAATGAATATGACCGGAACCTTGGAAGCCTTACGGATTTCACTGCACCAATGATATCCATTATAAAAAGGAAGCGTAATGTCCATCAAAACCAGATGAGGTTCGTATTCCGAAAACTCATCTAATACATTTCTAAAATCTGTGACACATCTTCCTTCCAAATTCCAATTCTGTAATTGTTTTTGTATCGCCTTTGCGATGACCTCATCATCCTCCACGATTAAGATACGATAGGATGCTTCCCGGCTCTGCTCCATATGCTTTTATCCCCCATTACCATTTTAAATATACTATTATTGACTTCTTGATGCGCTTTCCCCTCTTCTTGTCCAACGCACTTTCTTTATTTCATAATCTGCTTATTCACCTTGCTTTTAATTCTCTGCAACGCATTGTCAATTGCCTTTGGCTCCTTCTCCATTTCTAAAGCAATCTCCTGATAAGTAAGTCCGCTTAAGTATAATTCCAGAACCTCTCGTTCCATTTTGCTCAGGCACTGCACCAATTTCTCTTTGGCATTTTCTGCGCTTTCTCTATTAATCAAAATGTCCTCTGGACTCATTCCTAAATGAGATAAGGACTGCTCTGAGATAAAATCTCCCTCTTTTTCTTCCCCTCCTGTAACATTAGTCAGGGTATCAATAGAAATATATGTATTTAATGGAAGATTTTTCTGTCGGTTTGATGACTTTATAGCAGAATATAACTGACGGGAAATACATAATTCAGCAAAGGTGGCAAAGGCTGCCTCTTTTCCAATTTCAAAGTCACGGATTGCCTTAAACAATCCAATCATACCTTCCTGGATTAAATCATCCCTGTCACTTCCTATCATAAAAAGAGTTCTGGTTTTTCTTCGAACTACGCTTTTATATTTTTGCATCAAAAAATCTACGGCATCATTATCCCGCGCCTGTGCTCTTTTAATGATTTCTTCTTCTGATAACTGTTCCAATACCTCTGTCATTGCTCCTGCCCCTGTGCTGTTTTTTCATATTACTTTATTTTCTTGATTACTTTATTTATGTAATTAATTTATTTTCTAGTATGCTTTATTTTCTTAATTAGATTGTTTTCTTGTTTACATTGCTTGATTAGATTATTTGCTCTTTTTGTTAAGTTTTTGTCTTACGATTTCATAGGACAAAACTCCCATTGCTACGGATGCATTTAAAGAATCAATATCACCAAACATCGGTATCGTAGCTACAAAATCGCAATTCTCCTTAACAAGACGGCTGACACCTTCTCCCTCATTTCCAATCACTACACCAATCGGTCCCGTTAAATCCAGAGAATACATTGGCTGACCATCCATATCACCACATACAAACCACATTCCCTGCTTCTTTAATTCTTCCATGGTTTTTACCAGATTAGTCACCTTGGCAACTGGAGTATAGTTTATAGCTCCTGCAGAAGCTTTTGATACGGTTGCTGTCAGTCCTACTGCGCGCCGCTTTGGAATAATAACACCATGCGCACCTACCTGATTTGCAGTACGCAAAATAGAACCCAGATTGTGCGGATCTTCAATATTATCCAATAAAATCAAAAATGGATCTTCTCCCTTTTCTCTAGCATTTTCCAGCATCTCCTCTACAGTGCCATACTCATAAGCAGCAGCATAGGCAATCACCCCTTGATGCTTTCCGGTTTCCGACATCTGATCCAGACGTTCTTTCCTTACAAAATTGATAATAGTATCTGTTTTCTTCGCCTCTCTTAGAATAGTTCTAACAGGTCCATCCTGACATCCATCTAAAATAAACAGTTTATCAATGGTTTTGCCTGAACGAAACGCCTCTAATACTGCATTTCTTCCTTCAATAGTTAATTCTTCGTATCTCATAATTCCTCTTTCTGTCATCTTCACGAATCTTTCATTAATTCTATGACTTTTTTATTCTATTTCTTTATACTAATTTAACGCTTCTTTACTGCACTTGTCTTTTGCGGTGTCTGTTCTGTTTTCTCTAAACCAGCTTTTACCAGCTGAATCGCTCTTGGCATCTGATGACTTAAATATAAATATCCAATCAATGCCTCAAAACCTGTGGCGACACGATAATCTACAATAGATGCATTCTTTGCTGATGTGGCAGATTTGGCATTCCGTCCCCGGTGAAAAACCGCCTGCTCTTCCTCTGTTAATTCATCGGATATGGCAGCGATTAGCTTCGCTTGTGACTCTGCTTTTACTACTCCACTGGTAATGCGATGAAAATCCTTCACCTTGCCATTGCCTAAATCCAGTACTAAAGTCCGTATAATCAAATCATAAACTCCGTCACCTATGTATGCTAATGCTAATGCAGAATATTGATTTGCTTGCATTTTACTTTCTTCAAACTGACGGTGTATTTCCTCTAAAAAGCCCGCTTCTTTCTCTTGATTTTCTATGTTCATGCTATCCCTTTCATAATCTTCCTTTTATATAAGAAAAAAATCCTCGAAACAATGTTTCAAGGATTTATCTCAAGGCGCAGGCCGGATTTGAACCGGCGCGTACTGGTGTTGCAGACCATTGCCTTACCACTTGGCTACTGCGCCAAATTAAAAATGACTCCAACGGGAATCGAACCCGTGTTACCGCCGTGAAAGGGCGATGTCTTAACCGCTTGACCATGGAGCCATCTAAAGTATTATATTCCTTTTTAAAGAAAATATTCTTAAAAAGGAAACTCCCCGAGTTGGGCTCGAACCAACAACCCCACGGTTAACAGCCGTGTGCTCTACCATTGAGCTATCGAGGAATATTCAATTTTCATGAAGATTAATATCTTCAAAACTGTATACCGATTATAACATCTTCCAACTGCAAATGCAACCAGAAACTTTATTAGGTTAAGCCTTCGACCTATTAGTGACAGTCAGCTGCATGTGTTACCACACTTCCACCTCTGCCCTATCTACCTCGTCGTCTTCAAGGGGTCTTATTGGATTATCTCCAG
>JAZQLD010000022.1:0-90666 GCA_045542435.1 Butyribacter sp.
TTCTGCCTGTACTATATGATGAGGACACGTCTGCAGAATAGCAAGGCTGGCTGCCAGTCCTACAGCAAGCCATCTGTTTCGTATATGTACCTTTCCTTTTCGAGTCTTCCTTTTTGGTATCATATTTCTTTTTCCTCCCAATCATACTTATTTTTCTGTAATACATTTCGTATCTGTCACTTCGTACATTTTCTTTTTACACTATTTCACCTCACATATCAATACTTTTAGCCTGAACGGCACGAAAAACGACATAAATGGCATTATTTTGTCTTAAAAATTGCTTTTTTATATTTTCTGCATTCACCTGCCTACTACTAATAACGATGCAACAGAAAAAAACTTGCAAGAAAATGTTTTTTACAGATTCATATTACCATACTTTTTCTACTTATAAACAAATCAGGGGACGAGTGGTAAAAAACAGGGGTTGAGCGGTAAATATTTTAGTTTTTTAATTGTATCATGAAAAATATTCTTTTTTCTCTGTTTGTTGTGAATTGCTATTTCCTCTTAGCCTGAACAACTCGAATACGACCTGAACGGCTTCTTTCTAAAAAATCACTTATTGATATTTTCTTCATCCCTACAACGAACAAAAGAAGCTATTACTTGGCATCCACCAAGCAATAGCTCCTTTTACTACTCATCTAAACTATCTGAGCAACTTTCAAAAAATCATCTGTGTATTAAATTGTATCATTCGCATCATCAGAAGCATTGTTTGTGTCTTCTGCAACAGACTGTCCTCCATTGCCCATCTGTGTATACTGGCTGCTGGTATCCTGCTGGCTGAAGTAATTCTGGTCATACTGACTATTTACATTCTGCTGACCTGCAGATCCATTCTGGTTATATGAATTGGTATTCTGATTATACATATTCTGCTGGTCATAGTAACCATTCTGGGTGTACTGTCCATTTGGACTCTGCTGGTTGTACTGACTATTCATATTCTGCTGATTATAGTAACCATTCTGGTTATTCATGCTCTGCTGACCAGTATATCCGGTTGCGCCATAAGGATTGCTATTCTGAGTTGTCTGATAACCGCTGTTCTGGTATTCATAACGGTCTGCACCACTAAGCTCACGGTACAGCGCTGCATCTGCCATAGCCTGATATGGAGATACCCAGAATATACCTAAAAGACCACAGGTGAAAATCGCAAGAATCCACCATCCAATAAAGGATAAATCCAAAAGGAATGTAGACCATTTATTGCCATCCATTAACTGCTTACTTCTTGCAAATACTTCCTTGCTGCTTAATTCCGGATTTTCCATAATAATATATGGAATCATTCTGTACTCATATGACTTAATAATACCTGGAATAATAAATAACATAGTCCATAATCCGGTAAACAGATTCATTAAAAACATAATCTTAACTGTTCTCAAGTAATTGCCACCGCCAAAGGAAGATACTAACTCTCTTACATTGGCATCCTCTACCAGACTCCGGTTGTAAAACCGCTTTGCACCTACCATAAATGGATTTGCAAGAAAATAGGCGTATGCAACAGAGAATACGAAAACAACGATAAAGATAACGATAAGTACAATCACTGCTATCCCTGCAACCCCTACCGCTGTAGCCTGTTGGGTAGGATTCATGTTCTTAATTGTATTTTCGATTTCTGCCCCTAAATCTCCACCAGAAAATTCGTCTTCATAGCTGCTGGAACTTGTACTACTGCTGCCACCCATGTTACCAACACCACTACTTACACCGCCGCCGGCTCCTGTTATCATACCTACCAATAATGTAACCAGCATGATTTTCCAATAATTTGCTTTGAAAGCATTTCTTGCTCTCTCCTTAACTCCTGATATTGTCCACGTCTGCATAATGCTCCTCCCTTTCTGCATTAAATATGTTTTGTTTCTTTTGACGATATCATCATAACAGTCTTATCTTAATTTTATTCTCGCGAAACCTTAATATAATCTTAAAGAAATATTATTTTAGTCTATCTATTTCAAACAGAATATGCTATACTTTCTATAAGAAATCTGTCGAAGATAGTCTTTTTATAGAGAAGACTTGCACGGGTTTCGCATGAATTTACATATTATCTTTTATTTGTTTCCCCTTTATACGAGAAGCCACCAAGTTTTCCCCCTGGTGGCTTCTTTTTATATCTGTATTACTACAACTCTTTATTTTACTTTATTAAAATACCACTTACCAGCAGCGGACAAATCCTTCTTGCTCCATCCACTAGTCTTGCTGCAGCTGCTGGAAATCAATGCAGAAGATTCGTTCTTATTGCACAGACTCCATGCTGCATAGCTGATATTGTACTTATTCAAAAGCTTTATCCATTTATTTCCAGAAGCCTTATCCAATCCCCCGTTTCCAGAAGCATCACAGATACTAAACTCCGTTACAAAGATTGGAAGCCCCTTTTCATGTGCAGTTACTAGCTTTTGCTGATTCCAGTCCTTATGGGTTGCTGCGTAGAAATGCAGAGTATACATAATATTTTTCTGATTCTTCAACGGACTTTGTGCTACCACATCTACATCCTGGGACCAGGTTGGTGTTCCTACAATGATAACAGAGTTTTTACTATATTTACGAATGGTCTTTATCATTGTTTTGGCATACGGTTTAATATCCTTCTCCCATGTCACATTTCCGTTTGGCTCATTGCAAATTTCATACATAACATTTTTATGATTTTTATACTTCTTTGCCATAGTTTTAAAAAACTTCTTAGCTGCTTTTTTATTCTGATTTGGATTGCCATCGCTAAGGATATGCCAGTCAATGATTACATACATGCCAAGCTCCGTAGCATATTTCACACCCTCCTGCACCTTCTTTCGTGCAGAGGCACCATAGCCTTCGGATTTGTTGGTATAGCAAGCCAGACGAATTAAATTGATACCGTACTTGTCCCGCAGAGTTTTAAATGAAGCTTTGTTGACATACTGTGGAAACCATGCAATACCGTGGGTGCTGACACCCTTTAACTGTACCTTGTTGCCTTGGGCATCCACTAGATCTGTTCCAGACACCTTTAATGCTCCATGCTGCTGTACCGGTGTAGCCTTTGCTGCACTGACATAAGCAGTAGTCTGCTGGTCTGCCTTTATCTGCTTTTGTTGTTTCTCGCCAATGACATTTGCAGCACCAAATACTAACGATGTGGCTACCAATAAACTAAGTAATCGTTTTGCTAATGTTTTTTTCATAATCTCCTCATTTCTGCACTGCTTTTTGTGCATATCTAAGTTTGTGACAAGCAGCGCGCAGACACAAACTTATTAGGTTGAAAGATTTCTTTCAACCTTATCCTCCTTACTTCAACTCCAAAGTCAAAAACAACTCCTCCACTGCCTTCTCATAATCCGAAATCCTCTGGCTCTTATGAATCTTCTTCCGGAATTTATCCCCATCCTGAAAGCTGTTAATCAAAAATCCCCAGGCCTCCTTCAGCTTGAAAAGAAGTGGTGTTTCTCCGCTAAGAACTTTTTTATACTCTTCCTGCAAGCGGCAGATATATTGATGCAGGATTTCTTTTTCCAAGGACTCGCGCGAGGCAAATGTTTCCTCTGCCAATTCTGCCTTAATCTGCTCCGCCAATATCGGATACGACAAAAGTCCACGCCCCAGCATGATTTTTTCTACCTGAGGAAACCGTTGCCGGAACCGATGAAAATCCTCTACCGAAAAGATGTCTCCATTATAACACACTGGCATCTTACTTTCTGCCAATGCATCTTCAAAAATATCCCAGTTCGGTGTATTTGTATAAAAGTCGGTTTGAACTCTAGGATGGATAATCAACTCCTCTACAGGATATTGATTAAAAATCTTCATGAGTTCATAAAACTCTTCTGGATCGTCTTTTCCCAGGCGGGTTTTAATAGATATTTTGGGTGTGGATTTATCGTAAATCTCTTCTAAGAAGCGATTCAGTTCTGTGGTCTTTGCCAAAAAGCCTGAACCCTTCCCTTTCGACACCACAGTCCGGGAAGGACAGCCTAAGTTCAGATTTACAGTGTCATATCCCATTCCATGAATGAAATTGGCAGTGGCCACAAAGTCCTCTGCATTATTCCCAAGAATCTGGGGAATCAAGTTTATTCCCTGATTATGCTCTGGTAAAATATCATTTAACTCTTTATTTCGCATTTTATGTTTCTGGTTGGTGGCAATAAATGGTGTATAATACACATCCACGCCATCAAAGAACTCATGATAAACTCTGCGAAACACATGCCCTGTTATTCCCTCTAAAGGGGCAAACGCAATTTCCATGTTCTCATTCTCCTGTATTACTATATTTTCACTTATGTCAGACAAATCTTCTGACAAGCAAATCTTCTGACATAAAAATTTCTTCTCGTTTACTTCAGGCAATACAGTCTTGCTATATAATCTTTCTCAAGAGTAATAGACGCAACGCCTACCTTCTCATCCCACTGATATGGACTTTCTGAGTAAGACGGATAGATGCATTGTAATTCCTTCTTTTGTCCGGCTGTCCTTGCTATAGGAATCTGGATGGTATCACTTGCGCCATCCTTTAATTCCCTTCTCCATACTGCCAGATAAATCTTCTCACCACAGTCCATTGCCAGACAAACCCATGTGTCCGAAAAACGAGATAGACCCAAAGGCCAGAATGGAATTCCTTCCTTTAATTCGCCACGGATATCACGATAAACCGCCAGACCTTCCTTTACCAGGTCCAGACACTGTGGCGGAAGTTCCGCCAGATGTCCACTCTGATGGATTCGAAGCAGCATGGAATTGACCATATTAAATGCGGTCTCTTCCTGGTCCCCTTCCTTCATTGGGTAACTCCAGATAGCGCTCTGCTCTGGTGCCAATGCCGTCGGAGAATTGGCAGCAATGGTAGCATAGCGACGGTAATCGTCCTGGTCGCTAGTAGACTGAATACTGTATCTAGAAAGCATAGCATAGTCAATCCGGCATCCGCCACTGGAACAGTTTTCAATAATCAACTCTGGATATTTTTCAAAGACTCTGTCCAGCCAGTACAAATAGGCTCTCTCATGTCCCAACAGTCCGTCACCGATGCTGTCTGCCTCATAGTCTGTACCAATACCCGGCTCAATATTATAATCCATCTTGATATAACCAATGCCATACTCCTGCACCAGTTTATCAATAATGGAATCTGCAAAAGCTCTGACCTCAGGATTACGAAAATCCAGCTGGTAACGGCTTCTGTCCATAACCCTGCGTCCATATTTCTGAAAGAACCAGTCATCCGGTACTTTTTCTACCATCGGACAATGGATTCCCATCACTTCCAGTTCCAGCCAGGCTCCCGGAATCATTCCCTTTTCCCGGATATAGTCCGTCACTTCTCGCATACCATTTGGGAAACGTTTCCGGCTCTCATTCCATTCTCCAACACCGTCCCACCAAGGACCATCAGCATACCAGCCGGCATCAATACAAAAATACTCACAGCCTGCTTCTGCCGCCGCGTCAATCAATGGAAGTTCCTTTTCTGTAGTAGGGTCTCCCCAAAGACAATTCATATAATCATTAAAAATCACGCATAGCTTTTCATTGTCCGTATTCTTCCGGCGAATCTGACGGCGGTATCTGGTCAGACTTCCGATAGCATCATCAAAGCCCTGGTCTGTTACACCTACTGCTGCCGGCACGCTGGTAAATTTCTCTCCCGGTGCCAAAGAGGTATGCCAATGTCCATACACATCCTCCGGTCCACTGATGGCAAGATACATATGGGCATTCTGGTCACTGATTTCCCAATGCCAGGAACCATTATGCTCAATCTGCCACACAATTCCCGTCTTCGTCTCTGTATTTTCCACATAGCCCATAGGCAGATGCTCTTTCGTAGACCAATTTCCCACATTGGAAACCGAAATCATATTGGAAGAGCGCTGCCACTGTGGCTTCTGGGCAATCTCCAATCCCAGCTGAGGGAAGGTATAGGTCTGCCAGTTCATTTCCCGCTGCCAGCTATTATGCGGAATCACAACCTGCATCTTTTCATCCCAAGGCTTACCGCCTTCCTTCTCAATCCCCATATAATTAAAGGAAGAGATGTACTCCAGAATCTGAGTCTGGCTACCCTCATTTACCACCTGATGCCACAGACGAATCACAGGAATCCCATCATAAAACTGCACATGTGAAATCACCTTTACCAATGTCACTTCATCCACCTGCTGGATAGTAAGTCTCCGTCCAATGTCATTTCTTCCATCTTCAAAATCCACAAAACGCAGACGGTAACCTGGTGCTGTCACCATGTATTTATTGCCATGGCGCTCATATGGACGGTCAAAGCCCGTCAGATTTATTTCCACAAAGCGAAAACCTTCCTTGGTATTTGGCGAAATAATATCCGACTCCTGAAACGCCTTGGAAGAAAAATGCATGAGCTTCAGACAATTTTCCTCGTCCACCTCAAATACCATGTAAATACCATTTTCGTTAATTTCTATTCTTCTCATGGACAACCTCCGTATATTTTATGCCCCCTGCTCAATCAACACGTTCTTTCCCTCAAAAGCAAAGCCATACTTATAAATTTTCTCAGCAGGAACTCCCTTTGCAAGCAGGGTTGCAGCATACTGTTTTTCTTCAATCTGGGCAAGAGCAGCCTGTGCAGTATCCTTCAATGTCTGCTCGTCTTCCTCATCGTATACCTTGAACTCTATAATAACCGCCGGATTCTTCTCCGGATTCTTTGGTTCAATCATCACATCATATCTTCCGAAACCACTTTCGCGATTTGATGTCACGATATAATCCCGCTGCAAATCTACCATTAATCCTAAGACAAAGCCGTGATAAAAACGCTCCGGCTCCTGTCCACTAGGTCGATTTCCGGTATCGAAGTAACTAAATATGGTCAATGCCACACGATTCATGTATACATTCATTGCTTTGCGATTCCCTGTAAGCATCGCCTTGAGAAAAGCATTATAGTCTGCATTCGTCTTGCGAAACCATGACTTCACCATATCTTTGAACATCTTTCTTACTTCATGATTGGTAAGAGCAAGTTCATAACAAGCTTCTTCGTCATATTCCAAAGCTCCCAAATCATCATGAGCCAACACCTTCAGATATCCACTGGCAAGTAAAAGACTCCAGATTGCATTCTCATTATCATCCAACTGGTTATACACAATCTGCTCATCTACTGGGACACGTAAATATTTGCCTTGCAGCAGCTCTTCAAACTGTATCTTAATTTCACCATTTCCTTCCCGGATGAGTTTCCCTACCAGACTGTTAGAGCTGGTATTTGCCCAATAGGTAGTAATTTCCCCTGTATCTAAGAAATTCAAAATAGACCATGGATTATAAATATCTGCATGCTTTCCAAAGATAAAGCCGTCATACCATTCTTTTACCTGCGCCTTTTCTGAACCAAGTCCGCATTCATCCAGTCCAGCAAATACCTCTTCCTCTGTAAAACCAAAGGAAGTCGCATATTCATTCGAGGTAGTAGTAACCACTTTAAGATTATTCAAATCCGAAAAGATAGACTCCTTACTCACTCTGGTGATTCCGGTCATTATACCTCTTGCCAAAGACGGATTGGTCTTAAATGTAGAATTAAACATACTTCTGGTAAATGCTACCAGATCATCCCAGAATCCATTCACATAGGCTTCCTGCATTGGGGTATCGTATTCATCAAGAAGGATAACAACCTTTTGGTTGTAATACCGGTGTAAATAGTCAGACAGGTTGTGTAATGCGGAGGTTGCCTCTACTTCGCTCATATTCTTATTAATACTCTTAAAATACTGTCTTTCCGTATCGTAAAGCAAGTCACCATCCAATAAAAAAGCGTTCTTTGCATATAACTCAATTAAGATTTGATACATCTTCTCTTTCGTTGCTTCAAAGGTTTTCTCCTTTACATTGGCAAAGGACAGATTAATCACCGGATAGGTTCCCTGAAGTTCTCTATACTTCTCCTCTTTCCAAATAGAAAGCCCTTCAAACACTTCTCCCTTTCCTGCATACTCCAAAGAAAAGAAGCGGTTAAGCATACTCATATTCAGAGTCTTTCCAAAACGACGTGGACGGGTAATCAGCGTTACATCATCACCATTCTCCCACCATTCCTTAATAAAGGATGTCTTATCTACATAAAAGTAATCACCTAATATAATCTTATCAAAATCCTGTATTCCGATTCCCACGGTTCTTCCCATTCCAGCCACCTCGTTCCTTTCGCGTAATTAGTTTTATTCTATCCGATTCTTCACCTGTTTACAACTACCAAAAACACCAACCATAACCTATCTTATCCACTTCCAAAAAACGCACAGCAACACCCCATCTTACCCTCTTCATAAAAACTCACAACACACCCACCCTACCTTCCTCAAAAAAAATGTCATAAAAACATATTACGGGCTATCCAATACACAGACAAAAAGTGCCGTTAGTTTTCTTCCTGAGTGGCGTTTGAACTCGCCGGTGCTTGAAGGATAGCAAGCGTTATTACGCGAAGCTAACCTTCTATGCATCCGTTGCGTAGTTCATCCCGAGCCGCAAGGCGTCCACGAAGGAGAAACACTAACGACACTTTTTGTCGTCATGTATTCACAATTGATTTTATGACATTTTTTCAACCATCTCTGTTACAGCCTTTGCCATAGCCTCGGACTTAGCATCTGCATCCTCCAGAGAAGTTCCAACTACACCATAGTAGAATTTTACCTTTGGTTCTGTACCAGATGGACGTACACACATCCATACATTGTCTGTCATATCAAAGTACAAAACATTAGACTTTGGCAAACCGGTAGGCTTTACCTCACCAGTCGCCAGATCTGTAATGGTATCCTTCTGATAATCACGGAAGGATGTCACCTGATAGCCACAGAACTCTTTTGGTGGGTTCTCGCGAAGTGTGGTCATGATTTCCTGAATCTTAGCCAGTCCTTCGATACCCTTCATAGTAATTGCCTGTACGCCATCCTTGTAGTATCCATATCTTTCATACATTTCAATCATAGCATCCCACAAGGTCATGTTCTTTGTCTTGTAGTATGCTGCTGCCTCGCAAAGTGCCATTGTAGCTACGATTGCGTCCTTATCACGGGCATGGGTTCCAATGAGGCAGCCATAGCTTTCCTCAAAACCAAAGAGATAATTTCCCTTACCTGTATTTTCAAAACCAAGAATCTGCTGTCCGATAAACTTAAATCCTGTCAGCACTTCGATTAATCCAACATTATAGTAATCTGCAATCGCATCTGCCATGTTAGAGGTAACGATGGTCTTAATCAGCTGACCATCCTTAGGAAGTCCCTGAGTCTCCTTACGCTGAGAGATTTCATAATCTGCCAGAAGACAACCAGACATATTACCAGTCAAAGTGATATATTCACCAGACTTGGTATCCTTTACATATACACCTAATCTGTCCGCATCTGGGTCGGTTGCCAGAACTAAATCAGCGTCCTTTTCCTTCGCCAGCTTCAGTGCCAATTCAAATGCTTCCTCAGCCTCTGGGTTTGGATAGCTTACTGTTGGGAACTCACCATCTGGCAGCTCCTGCTCAGGCACTACATATACATTTTCAAAACCTAACTCTTCTAATACTCTTCTTGCTGGGATGTTACCTGTTCCATGAAGCGGAGTGTAAACAATCTTTAACTCCTTGCCCATTTCCTTGATGCTATCCCAGTGAATTACCTGCTTCTTTAACTCTTCAATATATTTGTCATCAATTTCCTTGCCGATCTGAATATATAATCCATCAGCAATAGCCTTTTCCTTATCCATGGTCTTAACAGTAGCATAGTCTGTTACTGCCTTTACCTCTGCCATAATTCCGCTGTCATGAGGTGGTGTAATCTGTGCGCCGTCTTCCCAGTATACCTTGTAACCATTGTACTCTGGTGGATTGTGGCTTGCAGTAATGTTAATACCTGCTACACACTTTAATTCTCTCACTGCATAGGAAAGCTCTGGTGTAGGGCGAAGAGACTCAAATACATATGCTTTAATGCCATTAGCTGCAAGACATAACGCCGCTTCATCTGCAAACTCTGGTGACATACGACGGGAATCGAAAGCAATCGCTACGCCCTGGGCGCTCTTTCCAGACTGGATAATATAATTTGCCAATCCCTGGGTTGCTTTACGTACAGTATAGATATTCATGCGGTTGATACCTGCACCAATAATACCTCTTAAACCTGCAGTACCAAACTCCAAATCCATGTAAAAACGTTCCTTAATTTCCTTGTCGTCATCTGCAATAGCCTTCAACTCAGCCTTAGTAGCCTCATCAAAATATGGATTGCTTAACCAGTCGTTGTAGATGTCTTTGTAATTCATTTGCTTGTCCTCCTAATCATAACGGCATACACCGCAAAATCTCTCTTTCTTGCTTCTTTTGTTTATGTTTCAACGATAACCGGTACTAGACCGCTTCGTTTACTGACTTTCTGTCGCCGCTGTTGTTGCAGCTTCCTCTGCAGCCGTTGGCGCCGTTGTGGCTGGCGTACTATTGGCTACTAAATCCGCAAAGCTTAAGGTCACATCCTCATCGTCATCCAGTATATCCACTGAATAGCTTTTGGTCACATAACCTTCTTTGCTTAAAGTAATGGTCTGGGAACCAATAATCTTTGTAAAACTACATGGCGCCAGCCCCTTATACACATTATCCAGATAAACCTCTGCTCCTTCCGGTGCAGATACAGTAATAGTATGCTCACTGTCCATTTCCTTTGTGGTGGTACTGGTCTGGGAATCGTCATCCTCTTCTTCCTCTGGACTGGCAGTAGAAACCTCTGCTTCTTCATCAATCAAATTGATTTTAATGATACTTTCTGGTTCTGCCACATCTAATGTACCAGTGTACTCTGTATATCCTGTCATGGATACCGTCACCTGATAGGTTCCATAATTCAGTGGCACAGGACTGCTATAATCCACTTCTGTACCATTAATGGTTAAGTCTGCCCCCTTCGGCGCAATCTTAAAGGTAATAATACCAACATTTTCTGCCGGCTGTTGGTATTCACTAAAATCCAACTTGGTTTCCTTGTCTAACTGTACAGTAACCGTCTTAATTGCCAACAAGGCACCTTTACACAAAATCACCCGATAGGTTCCTTCTCTTGCAGTGATTAACATATTTTCCGTCACTGGAAGAATAATTCCGGTACCTACTTCTACCATACCACCTATGAAATCACTGTAATTTTTCAGGCGGATATAACCATGTCCCTGAGTCCGTACAATAGAATGAACTGTATAACCAGTCCCCCTTACGGTAATCACATCCTGCTTATTCAATTCCATCAGTTCAATGGTTTTGCCGGAAGAACCTACATAAGTCAGGTTGGAATACTTAAACTTTTCACCAGCTACTTCGATGCTTTTCTCTTCGCTGTTTAAAGCATATTTGGTAACCTCCTGATACTCCCATGCATCCTCTGGAACCTGCATAGAAACAATCCTTGCAGTAGCGGGGTCATAATGGCACTCCATAATCTGTCCTGCCTCTACGTCTTCCCCATATATCTGGGATTCAAACCGGTCTGTCACCACAGTGGAAGCATCATAACTGAAAGAAGTCTGCAAATCACTTCCCAGCTCCTGAACCAAAAGGGTTTTCTGGGCGGTATCATTCTGTACCACCACACCACTAAGTGCTACGGTACTTTCCGTTGGAACCGAATCCCCAGCATTGCTGCCGACAGTATGTTTCACTGCAGTACGGTTACAGCCCGTTACAGACAACAGGAGAAGAAGTGACAGACAGACCAAAAGAATATACCTGCTTTTGCCTCTGTATTCTAACATATAACTCCTCTTTTCTGTTCTTTCCAAACAAGACGAAACTACTCCGTCTAGTGAACCTTTTCCATCCTATATATAATCTTTCAGAAAACGCACACGCCTATAGTATACTACAGACTTTCCGAAAATAAAAGACGGGTATTTTATTTTTTTGCCTGAACTTTGCTATATTTTTCTCTTTGAAATCCCTATTACAAAAGCAAAAGACCTTCTACTTCTTTCAACCACTGCATCCTCTGAGGCTGCTGATCACATATTTTCTTCAATTTTTCCAGATTCTTAGCGGGTGCCCAGGATTTTCTGCTATTATAGTAAAAATTCACCAATTTCCAATACTTCTCTGGATAAAGCAACAGCGTATATAGAACTTCCCCTTCTCCCGGTTCAAAGCTTCGTTCCTTCTGATATGCCTCAATCACTCTGATACCAAGTCCGTTCTGCCATCCATTTTTTTCCATTACCTTTCGTAAAAATTGATATAAATCCCGAATCTGTATACCTATTTCTGCTTTTTCAAAATGGGTGGTGGCAAGCCCCTGATCCGAAAATATGACATTGTGATACGTGTAATTTCCATGGCAGACTCTCCCCTGCTCTAGTGTTTTATTCCAAAGTTCATCATAGCTGCTTTCTGTCAGGAGTTTCTGCGCCTTACAGCCCTGTTCAAAAAATAAATCAAAAGAATTAAGGAGACAGATTTCCATTTCATTTTTCTGTTTTTTGCTACGAATATAGCTTCGTACCCTTTTCAATTCTTTGTTGTGCCGCTCCATTTCCTCCTTGATGCCTTCCTTCTGACAGTAATCACTCCCTTGTTTCTGTCCCAGCTTCATAAGGCGGTGCAGTTTTCCTAAATGGGAAGCACAGGCAAGCACATCTTCTTCCTTGCGGATATCACATTCTGTTCCACTCTGCCATTTTCGAACAATCCAATTATTTCGATAAATATCCTTAGTAAAATATTCTTCTCTGCTATTTTTATATGTAATATCCAACTGATGATAGCCTTGCTCCCAAAGTTTCTCCTTTATCTTTTCTTCAAACTCCAGTCTGGCCAGACTGGAAGAATACTCCGTCAGCAGATACGTTCCCTGCTCTGTCTCCAACAAAAATCCTCCCCGGGTACGCTTTCTTGTCTGTACCTGAAAAGGATATTGTTTTAAAATTTCATCGAATTTATCCTCCATCCTTTCCTCCTTCACCTGCCAGTGTGGCATTTTTCAGTCAAATATCCCGCGGGCGCGCTTGGATGACACAAATTTATTTGCGCCATCCTCACTTTGCCTTCGCGTGAATAAAATGTCTCTTTCATACTATGCAGGTCAAAAGAAAGATATGCAGATATTAAGCAAAAAATCCCTCCTCTGGACAACATCCAAAGAAGGGATAAATTCTCTAAATTTATTCGAATTATAACTGTGGACCAGCCTTTACTAATGCCTTACCAGCTTCATTTCCTTCATACTTAGCAAAGTTCTTAGTAAAACGACCAGCAAGATCCTTAGCCTTTGTCTCCCATTCAGAAGCATCAGCATATGTGTTACGAGGATCAAGGATGTTGGTATCAACACCTGGAAGCTCTGTTGGAACTTCGAAATTGAAGAATGGAATACTCTTCTTGTCAGCCTTCTCGATAGAACCATCAAGAATAGCATCGATAATACCACGTGTATCCTTAATAGAGATACGCTTACCAGTACCATTCCATCCAGTATTAACTAAGTAAGCCTTAGCTCCACTCTCTTCCATCTTCTTAACTAACTCTTCTGCATACTTAGTTGGGTGTAACTCTAAGAATGCCTGTCCGAAACATGCAGAGAAGGTTGGAGTTGGCTCTGTAATACCACGCTCTGTACCAGCAAGCTTTGCTGTAAATCCAGATAAGAAGTAGTACTTTGTCTGCTCTGGTGTAAGTACAGAAACTGGAGGAAGTACGCCAAATGCATCTGCGGAAAGGAAGATAACGTTCTTAGCTGCAGGTGCTGCTGAAACTGGACGTACGATGTTGTTAATATGATCAATTGGGTAAGATACACGAGTATTCTCTGTAACACTACCGTCATCGAAATCAATCTTGCCTTCTGCATCTACAGTAACGTTCTCTAAGAGAGCATTTCTCTTAATTGCATTGTAGATATCTGGCTCAGACTCTTTATCAAGGTTGATAACCTTAGCGTAGCAACCACCTTCGAAGTTGAATACACCATTGTCATCCCAGCCGTGCTCATCATCACCGATAAGGAGACGCTTAGGATCTGTAGATAATGTTGTCTTACCTGTTCCTGAAAGACCGAAGAAAATAGCTGTGTTCTCACCGTTCATATCTGTATTTGCTGAACAGTGCATAGAAGCAATACCTTTCAATGGAAGGTAGTAGTTCATCATAGAGAACATACCCTTCTTCATCTCTCCACCATACCATGTGTTCAGGATAACCTGTTCTTTGCTTGTAATGTTGAATGCAACTGCTGTCTCTGAGTTAAGACCTAACTCCTTGTAGTTCTCAACTTTAGCCTTTGATGCATTGTATACGATGAAGTCTGGCTCAAAGTTCTCAAGCTCAGCATCTGTTGGCTGGATGAACATGTTCTTAACGAAATGTGCCTGCC
Source organism: Butyribacter sp. (assembly GCA_045542435.1). GTDB lineage: Bacteria > Bacillota > Clostridia > Lachnospirales > Lachnospiraceae > Jutongia. The sequence goes on from JAZQLD010000022.1 coordinate 14,424, forward strand.
AAGCAACTTCAACGATGAAACGAACTGCCATTCTTGTGTCTGCATTAGCACCACAGAATGCATCTACTACGAATAACTTCTTATTAGAAAGCTCTTTTGTAGCAAGGTCCTTCAGTGTTGCCCATACTTCTTCAGACATTGGATGATTATCATTCTTATATTCATCTGTAGTCCACCATACTGTGTCCTTAGAATTCTCATCCATAACGATGTACTTATCCTGAGGAGAACGACCTGTGTAAATACCTGTCATAACATTAACAGCGCCAAGCTCTGTCTCCTGACCTACTTCATAGCCTTCTAAACCAGCCTTGGTCTCTTCCTCAAACAATACTTCAAATGATGGATTGTATACAATCTCAGTGCTACCAGTAATACCGTACTTTTCCAAATTAATCTTTGACATTTCGTTAAACCTCTTTCTTTCTTATTTTTACTATTATCATTCCGCCTTTGCGCCCGATGATAATATCGTTCCCTATTATACAAGATACTTACGGCTTTCGTCAACAATTTCCAGAAAATATCCAACTATCTTCTATAGACGACTATTAACCCTTTTCCTATAATAGTTCTAACGCTTTGTACATACTCTGCACCTCCTGTCCATTATTTGCCTGTTCAACGATACCTTTTGAATTTACAATCGTGCCAATCACCCTACTCAGTTCTGCTTCCTGTACCCATATTGGTACTTTTCTCGGCTTTTCCTCCTGCAGCCATTTTATTTCTCGTTTTAAGCAGGTAGAAAATATGACACCGGAGGAATACCGCCAGATGAAGGTACGCCAGCCTTTGAGCTCGTACGAGAAGAAGTAAGATATTTCGATTGGATTTTAATAAGTTCTTTGATATAGTAAAGGTTGCAAAGCAGTAACATCACAGAAAATGAATTATACTAATGGGAGGATCTGTATATCATGAAAATCAACACAAAATCACTTTCGATAGGTTTGATACTATCCATATTTCTTATAGGAATATTTTATTTATCGACGAAAGCTTATGCAACAGAAGAAAGAACCATTGTAGAAACAGACACTATTTCGTGTGTGAATGACACCGACACGGTGGAGTGGACTCTGTACAGCGATGGAGAATTAATATTTTCCGGTAGCGGAACCCTCGAAATCAATCTTGAGGATGGATGGTATTCTACCTGGGGATATTTTGATAAGTCACAGGTCACCTCTGTCAGCGTGGAAAGCGGCTCTAACATTGTCGTAAATACAGCAGACCTTATGTTTTCTCAATTCGAAAACTGCACGTCCATTGACGTATCCCGCATGGATTTCAGTCAGGCAACCGGCATGGAGCAGATGTTTTACCAATGTGAGTCCTTAGAATCATTAAATATAACCGGCATGCAAACAAGCAATGTAACCACTATGAAAAGAATGTTTGAAGAATGCAGTAAATTAACCAGTCTGGACATCAGTGGTTTTGATACAAGTAAAGTCACTAATATGTCTTATATGTTTGGCAATTGCGAACAGTTGGCACTGTTAAACATTACAGGCATGCAAACAAATAATGTCAGCGATATGTCCGGAATGTTTGAAGGATGCAATAAATTAACCAATCTGGACATCAGTGGTTTTGATACAGGCAATGTCACGGAAATGAACAATATGTTCTATAACTGCAATGCATTGACAACATTGGATGTCAGCAAATTCAAAACAGATAAAGTTACAAAAATGAATCGTATGTTTAGCTACTGCAAGAATTTGACGACATTGGCAGTCACGAATTTTAACACAAGTCAGGTTGCAGACATGACCGCTATGTTTTCCGGTTGCAACGGTTTGACTACACTGGATGTCAGCGGTTTCGATACAAGCAAAGTCACTAATATGAAGGATATGTTTTACATGTGTAGTAATCTGACTATGTTGGATGTAAGTAATTTTAATACAGCCAGCGCAACCAATATGTCGGGTATGTTTGATAATTGCAAGAACTTAACAGAATTAGAGGTCAAAAACTTCACCACCACAAAGATTATAAATATGAAGAATATGTTTCGCAGTTGTAGTTCATTGCGAGCATTAGATGTCAGCCTTTTTGATACAAGAAACGTAAAAGACATGAGTAATATGTTTTATGGTTGTGCCTCATTAAACGCAATAGATTTAAGTGGATTTGATACAACCAAAGTAACTAAGATGCCAAGCATGTTCTATAATTGTAACACACTAAAAACACTAGATTTAAGCAGTTTTGACACATCAAACCTGACAAGCAATACCTTACAAATCAAAGGAAGCAGTCTGGAGATTTTGATTTCTCCCAAAACATCATGTAGTTTCGAAGTAGAGACAGATTCCAAAATCGTTTATTATGATGCTGCTGATGGTGAACGACATATTTATTACGGGAAATCAAATAATTTTTCCTGCGACCCATTAACAACGATTTATTTCATTTCGCCTACCCGTTCTATCAACTATGTATATGAAGGGGAGCTGGTAGATTGTGCGCTGACCTATTCGATTCAGGAAGGATTACCCTCCCTTGGGTATGTGGTTTTAGAACATTACACATTCGACGGATGGTATACCGATGATACATATACAACAAAGATTACTGCTATTGAAAGCGGAACAATTGAAGCACCTACGCTGTACGCTAAGATGATTCCTGATGCCTATACCATTACCTACGAAAATACAGAACCGGCTCTGAGTGCAGACCATTTACCAACACATTATAGCTATGGTTCCGAACTTGTATTACCTGATTTGGAAGGTACATGTTACGCATTTGAGGGGTGGTACACAGACAAGGAATTGAAAAAAACATTAGAAACTATCTCCGCTACATCCTATGGAGAGATAACTCTGTATGCAAAATGGACTTTGGTACATGAGACTGATGTGCGCAATAGCAGGGAATCAACTTGTAAGGAGCCGGGATATTCTGGTGATATATATTGTCATACTTGTGATATATTATTGCAGACAGGCGAGCAGATGCCGATAGTGGATCATGACTGCTCTTTCGTCAAATCAGCATTAGAGCCGACCTGTACCGTAGACGGATATACCGGTGATTATCACTGTAAATGGTGTGATAAACTAATGCTCAAGGGAGAAAAGATTACATGCAAAGGTCATGATGTGGATAGAGAGCACGGCAAAGTTATCACTCCGGCAACTTCCACAACGGAAGGTGTCATGGAATATAAATGTAAGAATTGTGATTACACAGAGAAAGAACCAATTGCCAAGCTTGCAGCGGGCGTGGACAAGGAAAATACAGGCATTTCCCAAGAAGATAATACGTCCAAAAATACACTTCCTGTAACCGATGAAACAATTTTGTCTATGCATAATGACGATGATATCGAAGGTTCTTCCTTTGCGTTAATTCAGGCAAGAGCAGAAAAAACAAACAAGAATAGTATTAAGTTGAAATGGAATAACGTAACAAATGCCCATGGTTATAAGATATACGGCAATAAATGTGGTAAGAAGAATAAATATAAGTATATTACCACCATTACCAATGGCAATACTACTAAATTTATCCCGAAGAAGCTAAAAAAAGGAACCTATTATAAGTACATTGTAAGGGCTTATCAATTGGTTGATGGTCAGGAGGTAACCATTGCAGTTTCCAAGACAATTCATGCTACTACCACCGGTGGCAAATTTGGAAACGCCAAGTCTGTGAAACTCCAAACAGACAAGCAGCTCAGGAAAAAATCCGGTAAGTATTCACTTACCCTCAAGAACAATAAGAAATATAAAGTGAAAGCTTCTGAAATAAAACAGTCTAAGAAGATTAACATACACAGAAGGATTAACTTTGAATCCAGTGATACAAGTATTGCAACAGTAAAAAATGGCATAATAAAAGGAATTGGTAAAGGAACCTGCTACATCTATGCTTATGCCCAGAATGGTACTTATGTCAGGATTAAAGTAACTGTGAAATAAATATACCTCTACTACATTCTAGAAGCGAATACTGGTATTCTATTTACAAATTGGCAAAGCACAGATAAAAAGCGTTCGTTTGGATTCCTTCTGAGTGGCGTTTAAACTCGCCGGTGCTAGAAGGACATCAAGCATTTTGCGCATAGTTGTCCTTCTACGCATCCGCTGCGTAGTTTATCCCGAACCGCAAAGCATCCACGAAGAAGGAAGGCCAAACGCACTTTTTATCGTCACTATGTCAACGTAAGTCACTAAATTCCCATTGAAAATCATTTTACGCTAACAATCACTTTTGCTTTCTTCTTGCCGATTTTCATCTGAAGGGTAGTCTTTCCCTTTTTCAGACCTTTCACCTTAAGCACTACCTTTTCCAACTCAAACTAATATTAATATGTAAGACACCATTTTCTCTCATCCATTTTAGTCCATCAATTATTTTTTGAGTTTTTATCCTTCCTTTGTCATCGGTTGCATCATAAAAATATATATTAGCATTAGGACAGTATTTTTTAACAAAATTAATCATTTTATCACCATGGGTTTCCTTGGTTTTGTAATTATTTGTATTACATACTACATTACTATATTCTTTAGATACCCCCATATCAATAATACCTACTACCATTTCTTCATCTTGCTCTCTAACCAAACAAAAATTACAACTTAGTGCATATACTACCAACAAAATCCCCACAAAAATTCCTATCCCAAAGACAAATTTCTTTTTCATAAATAACCTCAACATCCAAATAAAACCTATTTTTTCACTAATACATCTAATGTATGTGAATCTAACATTGCAACAACCTCATTATCATAAGTAAAAATATAATTATATTCCTCAAATATCGAATCATTAACTAAAATTATTTCTGAATTATTATATTCCATATGCAAATTTTCTATTGGTTTAATAGATAGCTTAAAATTTTTAATAAATTCACTAACTCTTTGAGAGGTAAGATTTAATTGAAAAATCTTTTCATTATTTTGGGCAGTTATTGTCTCTGTTTTTCCATAGGCGCTTATATCAATATCAATAACTTCATATGCTATATCTGCGATATCCTCAATCCATATTTCAGTTGCACTTTTATTATCGTCATGCATATATACTCTATACGAAAAAACTGCATCCGCCTTTCTAATATTGTCTTGCAATAATAGAAAAAAATTCTTTTCGTCTTTGTTCAAAATATCTATATCTCCAGATAATCTTAATTCTAAATATGTTTGATTTAACATTTTCCCCCTCAAAGTTTATCTTTTATATAATCAGTTTATAATGCTCTGTTTCTAGGTACACCAAAAAATATGTGTGCGTTTCTTGCCCTCGTATGATAATGATCATAATATTTAGCACCTAATGTCGCTAAATATCATTTATAATGATTCTCAGGTCCAACAACACCCTTCCCAGTACCGCTAGCCACTCCTCTGGCTAACCCGTTAAAATACGTATATACGTCATTTCCATGATTAACTCTTGAAACAGCAGAACTATACGTAATTGTGTTGGGACCACCGTTGCATATGCTGCTGCAGTTAATAATGTTGATACGCTAACACCTGTAGCTAAAGTAATCGCAATTACTATGTACTTTTATGTTGCTTCTACTTTCTTCGAAATAACCAAAAAAACCAATTTATGTCAAAAAACACAACAAACATGACTTTCCCTCCTCAGCATTGTATTAGCCAGCCACATTTATGTTATCATTCCTTTTGCCACAAAAACAATACCGTTCGTCACGAATTTGCTACCGTTCGTCAAAAACTTTTTCTTTTTTCACTAATCCTATATTTCTTTGATTACATTTGGAAGAATTATTTCTGTACAGAACACTTCATTTTCTGTTGATATTGTATAAGAACCTTTGTATTTGTTTATACATTTCTCAATATTTTTCAATCCATATCCATGTCCTTTTTCTTTCTTAGTTGTTAAATATTCCGCATTATCATTCTGATTTAATTCCCTATAGCTGTTGGATACCTCGATTAACAAATTCGTTCCTTGGATTTTTGTAATTACTTTAACGTTTTTTTCTGCAATCTGTTCTGCCGCTTCAAATGCATTTTTCATCAGATTATAAAACAATGTACAAATATCCATAGATGAAATAGACAACTCTGGCATTTTTCCTGTCCACTTTAGTTCCACTCCTGGAAACTGCTCCATTAAATCCACTAGTATCATGTCAATATAAGCATTTCCCGTAGCAATTCGAGGTGACAATTCTTTTATGCTTGCATCCATTTCTTTCAAATATTCACCTAGTTCTTCATACTTTTTCTGTTCATATAGCATCTGAATGCACATTAAATGTCCTTTGATATCATGTCGAAACATTTTTGTTTCATTTTCTTTTTTTAACATTAAAGAATAATAATCATTTTGAGATTTTAAAAGCCGTTGATTCATATCATTCTCTAATCTCAAATAATGATTTTTCATCTGATTTTTCAATAAAACAAATCCTATAACAAAATACATAATTGTTATGATAATGGCACTGATAACCAAACCGTTATAATAAGCATCATTATAATCTTCCAAGCCAATGAGTAGTGTATAGGTCAAATAAACAGATAATAATACTCCACTTAAAATAATAATTGGCAAATAGATTCGTATCCCTTGCTGTATTGGTCTTTTCTTGTTTTTTTTAATGATAATAGCGCCAATAATCAAAAAAAACATCGAAATTGAGTTTAATATTATACTTACATAATAATTTTCTTGCATTTGTTCCATAGTAATCGGAAATATATTAATTCCTATTATACCAAACAACATATCGAAAATGGAAATTACAGTATAGGATAATATGACAAAACCAACGTTTCTTTTTTTATGTAACGCAATCAAAAATATAATAAATATAATTGTCCAATAAAATATTCCATATTCTGATAAATTAATCCAATACGATACAATCATTACCCCCATAAGAGATATCCCAAATATACTATTAATCTTCTTTTTGACCTGCACATCAAAAATATAAACCACAGCTAATAGTGTTTTTATAAACTCAATTGAAAATCGTATTCCATTAAAAAGCATGTTCTCCATGACTTACTCCCCATCTATATGTATTTCGCATGCATCTTTATATAATCAAAAAATGCCTTTTTCACTGCACTGGAATTTCTTCTAGACACAGGAACTCTTGTATCCGTCCCATGCAATGTAACATTTTCAGTCTCAACGTTTCTAATATGCCGAAGCGAAACCACAAATGACTTATGAACCTGAAAGAAATCCGCACTTCCCAATTCCTTTATCCAATATTTCAGTGTATAATTGGTTTCTAATACTTCATTTAAGGTGTATATTACTGTTTTATTTTTCTTCGCCTCTATATATAGAATATCTGATAGATTAACTAAAACCTCTGCACCATAATCTACCAAAATCACCTTTTTCTCTACAAAAATTTCTTTTTCAGATTCCGCAAGGGTTTCTTCCAAATCCTCCACCTGAACCGGCTTCTCTAAAAAACGGAACGCCTTCACCTTAAAAGCATCTGGCATAAATTCTGTATGGCTTGTGAGAAAAATAATATGTCCCATATACTTTGCTGCTCTTAATTCCTTTGCAATAGTCATACCATCTTTTCCCGGCATTTCAATATCCAAAAAAATGATATCATATTTCTTTTTTGTTAATAATATTTCTTCTCCCCTATGATAGATATCTATCTTATACTCTGGTCTTAATTCTAATATTCTTCTCTGTGTATCTTCACAGAGAAGAATATCGTCTTCACAGATTGCCACTTCTAACTGCAATTCATCACCTCCGTACCGGAATGTATTTATTATACACTATTATCCCGTCAAAATAGCAATAACCCCCGAAATTTATTGGGGGTTATGCTCAACAAATCAGTTCTCTTCACTTTTACTTTCTTTGTATATCTTCAATAGAAAAAAGGTTGGAATGTTAGCAACGACAAGAGCAAGCAGAAAAGTTAGCAACGAAATGAAAATATTCATCCCCACTCCCATTGCAAAAAAACCTAATGCAAGTACCCATAATATAGTTGCCGAAACTGTAATTATAGGAAGATATATTCCATCTTTTCTATTTTTTTCAACTATCCATCGTTGTATTCTGCATAAAACAATTGTAATCGGTACACAAAATATCCCCATCAATCCTATATGAAAACCTGCCATTTGAAAAAACGACCCTATAGACATTTTTACCTCCCTTCATAACATGAAGTGACACCCATCATGCTAGAAAAATTATCAAATTATAAGCTAAAACATTGTTCCAAAATCACTCGCTTCGTTGCATAATTGATAGCTTTTAACTTCAACGTTGAATACATGTATTCATAATATCCCATATGAACATCACCATACGAAAAACTAACATATGTCTTAAAATACATATTTGTGTCAGAAGCATTTGGCGTTTTTGCTACAGCATCTGTTATTACACAATCTCCTGCAGAAGCAGAACTTCCATATGCAATGAAGCTGGCACTACTATCGCCATATCGTTCTTTTATTCCGCTAGAGCTTAACGTATAATGATTTGTCATAAATAAATCCAATTTTCCTACAGGAATATAAACACAAAAATGTCCACTACACTTTCTATCCCCATATGATTTAGTCACTTGTGATGACGTAGACTGCGCAGAAGCAGTTACTGATGTCAAATCATTGATTTTATCAAAAAACTTTTCAGTAGGAGTTAAATCTTCCTCATCTGTAATCGTTACTGTCAGCTTTGTTCCTTCACCATAATCTATGGTTTTTGTCACTGTATCAGAAACATTGAACGAAAGATCTTCTAGCAGCTTTTGTTCGTCGTTAAAAATCATCTCTATCTGCTGTCTTGCGTATTCCTGCTTCACTTCAGGAGCTGTGTTTTCTTCTAATATTTTCTTTTCCCTTTTACTTATGACCTCATTATTATACATATTATGTATTTCTTTCTCAAGTTCCTTTACGGAGTCATATTTATAATCCCTTTCATATATAGACTCTGCTAAAGCCACATTACTTGTTGTATTCAATAACAACGACATTACCATTGTTAATACGACTATCCTTTTTTTAATCATTTGTTTTTCCTTTCCCTTTTACTTATTTTGTATTGGCTAGCCGTATTTATGTTATCATTCCTTGCGCCACAAAAACAATACCGTTCGTCACGAATTTGCTACCGTTCGTCAAAAACTTACATTTCTATCTACTCTTTTCCTATCCGGACCTTCTTCTGATTCAATTCCTTGATATCTTCCTTTGGAATATAAGCCCCTGCCTTTATGGAAATATCATTTCCACCAAGCATATAATATCCATTCCTTTCTCCAATCACAAAGCTCTTGGCATTCTTCACCTGAAAACGCTTTTTTCCTTCATTATCATAAAAAATCATTCTCCCATCGGTTTCATTTTCGTCGTATTCATTTAACACAAAGCCATCTGAAATCCTGCAAAGACTATAATAAGTTCTTCTTTCTTCCTTTTCAAAATCTTCTAAAAGAACCTCTCTTTTTATCATATTATCGCCCTGTTTTTCTTCCACACGGATTCTTCCGTTAAAAAGCTCACAGTTTCCATTCTCGGCAAAGTATCGTATCTGTCCCTGAGAGCCGATAAAACCACCAAATTCATAATCCGGCAAAACCTCTAGTTCTCCTGTTTGTATATTCAGACATTCTACCTCTGCATATTCTTTGCCATTATGATTTTCAAGTTCTTCGCCATTATTGATGTCATACATCTCTTCGTAAGGAATATCCTGCCACTGTCTGTCGAAATAAAGCTTCTCCCCATCCAGATAACGAAATGTGATAAAGTACTGATAGTAGCTTTCCGTGAAATGATAGATTTCCTCGAATTTCCCTGTAGTAAATTCAAACTTTATGATTTTTGCAGTGCCAGGCGAATCGGAGGTATATCCTTCTTCATTTAATATTCTTCGGTTAGAAGTATCTGATACAATCATGGCGATATAAACCACACCATCGTCTATAAGAACGTCCGAACATGATGTCTGCCCCGCAAATCCCATACTGTCTACAATCTCTTTTTCACTTCCGTCCATATTTCCTCTGGTAACTCGAATCTCTCCTGATGCACTTTCACTGCCTACATAAATCTGTCCCTGATACACATACATAAATATATCCGACATACCAAAGGCAAAATCTGCATTACATTCTGGCGTATTATGCTTACATTTTTCGTCCTTACATAGTAACATACTATGACCGGTTTCCATATTGGTGTACCACACCCTGCTGTCACCACCACCGCTCAGAAGCTGTCCGTCTCCCCATACCACCTCTTTTTCCCATATACTGTTTGTAAAAGCATCCGCAGACAGGGTAGAAAGCTCCTCCATATAATCTGCATCTGACTTAATATTAAACACCAGCCAGACTGCTATCACCAGAAAAGCGGTCACTGCTGTGGCAATACTAAGACCGGTTCTCTTTTTGCTAATAGTGACATGCTTGGATATGTCTGACTTTTTACTGACTCTGCCATTAGACTCTTCTGCCAATTGTACTGCCAGACACTTTTTCCCCTTCCAGACAAATGCCTGATAGACCAAAAGTGCCACCAGTGTAATATTCCCAAGATAATAAACGATTCCCACAAACAGTTCATAAAAACTAATCCCCATCGGAAAATACATAATTTCGCGGATATTATAAAGAATCGCAATAATACCGATTCCTGCGACACTCCAAAACGGAACCTTTCTCTTGTCTGAACTAAAATAAAAGGCAATCAGCATCGCAAAAAAACCATAAATCAGAATGCTCACCAGCACCTTCCAGATGTATATGGTATGCATCGGCATCACAATAGCACAGATGACTGCTGATATCAGATTCATAAAATATGGTGCACTCATAATAACTGCCAACACTCTGGCTTTTAACTTCTTGCGAATAGAAAGCACAAGACCTGTTCCTGCAATCAAAACATCTCCCGCTGCTATTACTGTCATGACAATTCGCTCCGCACTGGCATAAAACGGTGGCATACACTGATAGATATCAAATATCAGCATCAGCAAAAATGCAACGCAGGATACTGTATATAAGATAATCTCCACTACATTATCCCGTGGGTTTTCCAGCACCGGTCGTTTCTCAATATTTTTCTGAACCTCCTCTCCAGATAGAAGTTCATCTAAGGTTACATCAAAAACTGTAGCAATCTTCTTTGCCATATGGATATCCGGGAATCTTGCCCCACACTCCCAACGGCTCACTGCCTGCCTTGTTACATATAATTTCTCTGCCAGACCTTCCTGTGTCAGATTTTGTTCCTGACGAAGCTGTTTGATTTTTTCTCCAAATTCCATTTCTATTTCCTCCCTATACTACATATTTTATTATGCGACGAAATGCTCTTTTCTGCAATTCTACTTCAGAAACTTTATTCTCTCTTCCCGGCTCACCTCCTTGCCTTATCTTGCCTCACTATATGCATGGAATTGGGAAAAAGTAAAGAAACAGATTGGTAACACCCTATAAATAGGGCGTTTTCCTATATTAAAGCAAAGACAACCTCTGCTTTTTTCAAAGGTTGTCTCTCGCTTTTCACTTCATATATTCTTGTATTATTTCTGAAAGCTCTTCGCTATTCTCCTCATTCATGAAATGATTGCCGCCTTTTATATATGTGCAGGATATTTCTGCCAAAAAGCTTTCCTGTATACTGCGAAATATCTTCTTGGCATTCCATGTAAATAAATCGTGGGTGCCAAAGACCACACAGATATCCTCGGATAGCGAAATGTCATACATTTCTCGTGTGCTGTGTCCAAAAAAGCGGTTAGTATCCCTTCGAAAATGGCTTATGGCAGGTCTGTTGATTTTTTGTTTCTTCCCAGCCAGTCGAAGCACGAGAGAAATCACCCCATTTGGAAGATATTTCCATGGAGAATTTTGCATGGCTTTTTTCTTCCAGGAAGGAGCTGCCAAAACCATTCCAGCCACTTCCCGCTTCAGGCGGACTGCAAATTCTGCCGCCAGCATACAACCGACGCAATGACCATAGAGATAGATATTGCCATACTGCTCCAATGGCAATATCTCCACCAATTCTTCTGCCATGTCTTCCATAGTGCTTTCTGCCGGAAAAGAGGATGGATACACTGCTATGACATTGCATGATATCTGAGCTGCAAGCTTTTCGAAATTCTGTGGCTCACCACCACCATAAGGAAAAATAATCATAACATCCTTTGAATCCGTCTTCTTTAAATACGTATAACATGTCTTTTTATGAATATTTTGTGCAATGCAATGCACAGACAGATTTTCATAAAAGTCACTAAAGGTAATATGATATCCTTTATCCTGCAGGCTGCAGACAATGTCTAATACACTGACCGAATCCAGTCCCAAATCAAACAAATTATCCTGAGGACCGGCTTGGATATGGTGGGAAACCTCTGCCAAAAGCTCCCGTTCCAGCCCGGAAAGCTCCATATGCTCCTTTTCCTCTAAATCATTTTTTGGGGATTCAATGCTTTTTTGGCTCATTTCCAGCAAGGCCGCCATATCTGCCTTTCCATTAGCATTTAATGGAATCCTTTCTACAGAATGATACAGGGAAGGTACCGCATACGCCGGCAGCTTATCCGCCAGTTCCTTTCTCACTGCCTCCGTATCAGCATTTCCTGTGTAGAAACACTCCAGCCGGTTTCCATGCTTTATGATTTCCGCCACAACTACGCCCGCGCATCGCAGGGCTGCATTTTTAATTTCCGAGAGATTCACACGGATTCCCCTTAGTTTTACCTGCTGGTCATTCCTTCCATAAATATAAATATTTCCGTCAAAGCCTATCTTTCCCAGATCTCCGGTTTTATAGGCTCTTCTTCCTCCGATTTCACAAAACCTCTCATGCTTCATTCCCAGATAGCCCTTTCCCACCAGCTCTCCAAAGATGCAGATTTCTCCCAGCGCTCCCACAGGCAAAATCTGATTCTTCTCATTCATAATCACAATCTGTGTATTGTCTGCCGGCGTGCCGATTGGTATATCCTCTGACGGAAGCTTCCCCGGTATGCATTCATAGGATGTGACATCGATGGTGCATTCCGCCGGACCATAATAATTAATTAGCCGTACTCCGGGCAGCACCTCAAAAAACGTTTCGGCAGTAACCTTCTCCAGCTTTTCCCCACTGACATAAACCTCTTTCAGGGATGGAAATTCACTGAAATGTATGGTAACATACGAAAGAAATCGCTGTAATATGGACGGTACAAAATGCACTTTTTCGATTCTGTAATCTATCATCGCCTGGGCGATTTTATCAGGAAGCTTCTCTTCCCCTGCTCGAAGCAGACAAAGTCTGGCACCAAATACCACACTAAGCATTTCCCATACCGATACGTCAAAGGTATTAATGGTTTTTTGCAGGATGGAGCCCCTCAGACCGTAGCATCTGTCAGCCCATTCCAATCGCGACATCAAAGCCCCTCTGCTGATTTCAATACATTTTGGTCCGCCTGTAGTTCCCGAAGTACAGACTAGATACGCTGTACTTTCCGAATCGTACTGTCTTTCCTTCCATGCCTCGTACTGGTTTTCTCCCAGAGTGGCATCCATATAGAGTTTTGCCACCTGCTCTTTTTCCAGGATTAAATCACAATGCCTCTCCATGCTGTCAGTAGCATCCGACAATATCCCAAAGGCAGCACCTGCCATCAGAACACCCAGCACGCATTCTATCATTTCATGGGAACGTTCCATTCGAATACCTACGATACCAGCCTTTTTCTCCTCAACAAAAGCAGCAATACCGCTGCTTCGCCTTGCCAGCTCTGTGCCGGTAATGCTTCCATCCTCCCACACCAGACATTCCTTTTCCGATACATTTTGAAAAAAGCAGGGAATGACATCGCTGTATTTATGAGATACCGATGTATTATTTAATTCCTGATACAGCTTTTTATCCTTATCCGTCAGAAAAACCATATCGGTACTCTGAGGGTAGTTGACACCTTGAGAAATGATATTTTTGATGGCTTCTCCCATATTCCATACATATTCCTTGGAAAAAACCGAATTTTGATATGTAATGTCAAAGAAAATCTCTTCCTTTTTTTCTTCGATATTTATACGCATGGGGACATCGATGCATCCATTAAAGCATTCCTCCACCTCTCCCATCTCCATTTTGGGAACAAATCCTCTATACCGATAAGAGATAGAGATTTCAAATAAACGCTGGGTAATTTTTTGCTCCTTTCGGATATGCTCTATCGTATATCTGGAATGTCGCATAAGTCCCATGATTTCCTGTTTCACCTGTCCCCGCAATTCATCATAGGTCCCCTGGGGCAATTCCAATATCAAAGGCAGGGTATTGGCAAACATACCAAACATGTCCATTTCATTTCGGGAACGGTTTCCAAAGACAAAGCCCAAAACGACTCTGGAGGAATTGGTCAAAGCCGATAGATAAAGGTATAATGCGAGAACAAAGTCCGCGGACATATTCTTTTTATAAACCGGCAGAGAAAATTTCACCCGGTCTGCACTACAATCCTTCGACTCCCTTTCTCCAATACATGGCACCTCTCTTGCAATCTGTTTTGCTTCAAAATAAGAAACTGCCACCTCCTTTTCCTTCGCAGTAATCTCCTGATACACGGTGGCCTTGCTTTCACATAGATGCTCTTTTCCTTCCTTCAGACAGCGATATCCATCATCAACCTTCTTGCATATCCACGATACAGATGCAGCATCTCCCAGCAAATGATGCAGCTTAAAAAAGATACCACATCCCCCATGATATTCAATATATTCGAATAGAAATAACCGATGGTCGTAAACAGATTCAAAAGGAATAGACATCTGCTCCTGTGCATATGCATACGCCTCCTGATAGTCCCCATCTATCACAACCCTCTCTAATGTATAATTCCCCTCTTCGTATTGATACAGCTCATCCCTATCATTCAAACGAAGTCTCAGCGCAGCCGTCTTCTTTACGATTTCCCGTATAATCCGAACACACTGCTCATAATCAAATGACACGGCAGCCTTTAGAATGCCTCCGATATTTGCCACTGCTGTATCCGGAAAGCAATATTCCATATTTAATATATTTCTCTGATAGTAATTCATCGCTCCTACACTCTTTTCTTAGGCTATTATTTTTACTTAGATTCCGTATCCGCAAGAGGAAAAACCTTCTTTTGAAGCAATAGACAATAAAGGCTTCCTAACACTGCCTCCGGAATGCATAAATACTGCACGTAGGTCAGTCCAAAATGTTTCACCGCATAAGGATTACACATAAAAAACTCTGACACAAAAAAGGTAATGGCAAATCCAAGTATTATGATTCCGATAATATCCTTTCCCCTTCGATAGAGAAAACCTGCTGCAACCAGCAAAATAATCATGCTGACAATCTCCAGCAGCTGCGCAGGAAAGGTGGTGGGATAAGGAATATCCTCATTGCAGGGAAGAGAAAGCGCTAGAATCCCATCGTAGGCCATTCCGTAGCAGCAGCCCTGACACAAACATCCCAATCGGTTAAAGATATGCTGTATCGGCAGACACAGAAATAAAATATTAGCTCCCTGTTTCAAAACCTTTCCATCCGGCTCTGCAAAAATAGACATAATAATCCACATCAACGGCAATAGCAAGATAGAATAGGCTATGATATGTCCAAAAAAATGAGTTCCCACTTGTTCCGTTACTCCGCGCCATAAATTCATCTTCCCATCCAATGCACCATCATTGATACAGCGTACAAAGGCAGAGGCATACTGCCCAAAATATAAAATAATCAGATAAGAAATCGAAAACGACAGGTATTTCCATTGCTTTAGCTTCTTATATAACAAAATACACTGCACTACCACAGAAATAAAAATTCCCGTATTAATGCAAAAATCGTACATACTCAAAAAACCAAATGGAGTTTCTATCATTTCTAACATAATCAATCGCCTAAACCTTTCTGGTATAACAAACGCCTCTCGATTAGTATCAAGAGGCGCATTTCGTCACATTAAGACCTATTTTACTTTAAATGTCTTTGTTTTCTTTTTATAACCGGTTTTCTTTACGGTAACCTTTATCTTGGTTCCCTTTTTCAATTTCTTTCCATAATAAAACTTAACTTTTCCTGTCGCTCCACTGCTGATGTTGGTCCACTTCTTTCCTTTGCATTTTACCTTCAATGTAGCATAAGGTATGGTCTTGACAGTGAAAGTAGTCTTTCCTTTCTTGGCAGTTGCAGATAATTTCCAAATCTTACTCTTAGTAACAGTAGTCTGGCTTCTGCTGGCTAATGACAATGTATACTTGCCCTTTGCATCATTCAGCTTCAGATAATAGGTACCTGTAGCCAATGCCAGCTCTTTTGTATATGTGGTTGGAGAAGCATCCGTCCCTGCACCAACATATTCGTCTGCTATTGTAGTAGATAAGTCTTCATTGCTGAAAACATAGTCCAGAGTATCTGCTGAGTAGGACATAATCTTCAAATCATAATAACCATTCTGTGCAATAACAACGCGATACCAGTCTTCTACGTCTGTTTCTGTCAAAGCACCGGTGATAGTAGTTCCTAATGTATATGTGAATGGCGCATCATAAGAATCCACACCGGAATCATTTACTCCATATGCCTTGTAAGAACCACATAATTTGTAACGGCCTACTGTACCGCTCATACGGAAATAGTATACACCCTTGGATAATACCTTTGAAGCAGTTGCAGTAACTGGAGAAGTTTCACTTCCGCCAGAAACATAATCATTACAGCTGGTAAACTTATACTGCTGTGACAAATCTTCATTAAATAATGCAAAGCTCAGGTTTGAAGAACAGTATGACATAATCTTAACCTCAAGACAGCCATCATCTGTCAGATTAAGCTTATACCAATGCTCCTCTGTGTCAGTCATCAGCATTGTATCAACGGTGTAATCCCCGTTCAAAATAAAGTCTGTAGACTGAAGTGGTGCATCTGCCTTCGCCTTTTTCACAAATAAATTTGCAAAAAGACAACAAATACACATTACAACAAACATTGAAATTCCAAGTTTTCTTTTTCTGCTCATTTCATCTCTCCTTATCTGAATGTTTTTCCTATCATTCCCAATGGGAATCATAGTTTCGCACGGTATTTTTCGTGGACAGAACAAACACCTCTGATACACGAATAGTACGTAAATTCTACCATATTATTCAGTAATTGAAAAGATATTTCTACAAATAACGCCAAATAACGCTTAAAATTTCTATATTGCGAACCCTTTTATCTTTGTTTTTCCTCAATCCACCCATCCATCTGATCCTGTAATATCACAAATGGTGTAGGACCTGTGGTCAGAATAAAATCATGAAATTCCTTCAACGAAAACTCATTCCCAAGCTTATCCTGCGCTTCCTCCCGCAATTCCATTATTTCCAGATAGCCTAATGTATACTGCATGTAGCTTGCCGGCTCTGCCACCATGGAGTCATAAATGGTCTTTGCCTGGGTTTCATCGAAGCCATAATCCTCCAAATAGCTAGTAAGCTTATCCTGACTCCATCCTAGATAATTTATGCCGATATCTGCCTTGGCGTACAAACAAAGGGTAGCCAAAGTATTCGATATCAGAAGCTGGCTTACTTCCTTTTCCAGACCGGCTATCTCATAACTGTAGAGTTCGGCATATGTCCCCCAGCCTTCCATATAACCTCCAGTTTCCAGAATACTTCGGATAGGCGACGGCTCTGTGGCTTGAAAATAGCAATGCTGGTACAAATGTCCGGGATAACTTTCGTGGGCAATGGTAGCATATGCTTCAGATAAATCATACTCTTCACTTTGATTGATATAAATCACATTTTTTTCATAAGCATCAATAGGCGAAGAAAGATAAAATGCAGGACTTAAGCTGTCTTCCAATGACTCATCCACATATTTCATCTCTCCTGTAATCCCTTCTGGCAAAGCCGAAAAATCTCTTGCAATCTGTTCCTGAAGCCAGTTCATGGTTTCTGCTGGATCGGTGCATGGATACTCTACATCCTGAGTATCATAGTAAGCATCCGGGGTCTTGGTCATAATCTTGGACATAATCTTTTGTTCCTGACGCAGAGTTTCATCCAACAGCTCATTAATTTCATCCACGGAACGGCCGGAGCCTGTCATAGATTCCACCAGATAGGCATAATATTCCTTCCCTTTTTGCAATTTGCATAAACCACCTTCATTATTCCCTGTACCCTTCAAGCTCTCCAAAGCATCTATCAAATCTTCATAAGCAGGAATCACCGCATCCAAAACTGCCTTTTTATTTTGCTCTTTGTACTCTTCCATTTCTGAATCCGAAAGACCTTCTACTTCCTGAAGCCGGGAATCAAAAATACTAATCAGATAATTATCCTCTGGATTCGTAATAAACTCCTGACATTGCTTAATAATGGCTTGTGCCGTAGTATCACTCATAAAGGTGCCCTTCTGGGACTTCTCTTTTTCATAAGCAATAATCTGCCCAAAATAATTCGGAATCTGCTTTAACAATTCCAGATAAGCTTCCACTTCTTCTCTGGTATCAAACTGGTACTCTGCCATCAGCACTGGCAGCTGCGCCTGAATCCCTGTCACCGGCCCCAGACATTGGTCATATTCCAGAAACTGCGAAAACTTCAGATTCGTTTTTATTATCTGGCGCAGAATATCATAGGTCAGCTTCTGCTCCTCATTTAACTTTTCATATGGAAAGCTTTCCAAAGATGCCAGCCAGTTCTCTTCTAGCAGGATATCCTCCCGAAACTCTGCCAAGCTATAATCCCCTAATGTTGGTTGAATTTCCTGAATTCCATACGCTGCCGGATTGTCCATAGTGAAATTCATACTTATGCTGTCCTCCGTCACCTCTTCCACAAAAATTTGATTCGTAAACTCCTCGAAATCTTTTTGTACCTGAGCTTCGCTTCGGTTATCCTCTACCTCTGGACGGCTGATCGTCTGATTTCCCAGACTCCCCCATTGCTTCCATGCAAATACTCCGACAAATCCAAGAATAAATACTAGTAATAGTAATGTCTTTTTTGATTTCATAATCTCCTCTTTTCCATTGCCAATATAAACAATCTATTTTAAATAATAACCTTCTCCAATATCATATATATTTTTTTTAAAATGAAAAATGCTATTCACAGACTTTTTCATTTTAGCATAAATCGTTTCTTTAATAACATCTTTCTTCAGATTTTCTATATCTATTCCTTATATGGTCTTGATTTTTTCCGCTTTTTCCTGTAGGCTATATTTTGGTTTATTTTATAAACCACAGAAACTTTACATAGGATTATTTTACAATGAAAAAGGAGAATGACAATGAGAAAGAAATTATTAGCTTTAACAATGTGTTTGAGCCTTGCTCTGACAGGATGTAATGCTGTATCTGAACAAGTTACAAAAGGCATTAATGAAGGTTTAGAAGCAGCTCAGGAAGCAGCAGAAAATGCTATGGAAGAAGCTCAGGAGGAAACCAACGCTGAGGTTGCTGAGGAAGAAGAAGCTGCTGAGGTTGAAACTGTTAAATTAGGTAAAACTGTTAAACTGGGAGACTGGAAGGTTACCGTAAGCAAAGTGCAGACAAAAAATAAAATCCCTTATTCTTCTTATATGGTATATAAGCCTTCGAAAGGAAGTACTTTCCTTTGTATTTCTATGAAGGTTCAGAACAAGGGTAAAAAAGAAGACACCTTCCTTCCAAGATTTGGATATGAAAATGAAGATAACTTTGCAACTCTTTACTTCAATGATTATGAGTATCAGGCAAGTGCTCTCACTAGCTATGATAAGGATTTGTTAGATGAAGCCATCAAGCCTTTGACAAAGAAAAATGGTATCATTGTTTTCGAAGTACCAAAGAAGGTTGCTAAGAAAAAAGGTAAACTCACTTTGAAGCTTGGAACTTCTGAGAATTATGTAATTTATCAGCTTAAGAAATAAATAACCTATACAAATGACGCATAAATAATGACGACAAAAAAGTAACGCAAAAAGGTCTATGTTTTTCTTCTTCGCGGACGCCGCTTAAAAAGAAAAACATAGACCTTTTTTGCTTTGTATTGGCTGACCCTCTACAAATACCTGATTTCTACTTTGTCTTTGAGTTCTTCTACCTGTTCTTTGGTCGGTGGTTTGGTTCCTTGGGTGGTTACTGCTCCTGCGGAAGCTGCCATGCAATAACGAATCTGTTCCTCGCGTTCCAGCTTTTGTTCCCAGCTATAAGCCATAGCTGCTACCATAGCGTCTCCGGCTCCTACTGTGGACTGTACTGTCACATCTACTGCGGGACATTTCACCTGATAGTCTTTTCCAAAAAATAATGCGCCATCGCCACCCATGGATACTGCAATCTGTGAAATCCCTTTTTGTAGCATTTTCTCTGCAAAGGTTTTTATTTCTTTTTCTTCTAAAGCATGTTCTGCTCCCATGTATTTTTGCAGTTCTTCCCGGTTTGGCTTTATCATATCTGGCACCGCCTCAAGTCCACGGACAAATAATTCTCCGTCCGCGTCCATAAAAACCTTACCACCTTTGTCATGGACTAATTCTGTGATTTTCTTATAAATATCCTTGTCCACCCCGAAAGGCACACTGCCTGCCAGCACTACCAGACTATCCTCTGTGACATAATCTGAAATTTTTTCTAAAAGGTTTTCTATACTCTCTGTCCCAATTTTCGGACCCGGTTCATTTAACTCTGTCACTCCACCTTTGGTTTCCTGTACTTTTGTATTGGTTCTGGTCTCTCCCGGCACTTCTACAAAGTCCGTGGAAATCCTCATACCTTCCAATACATTCTGAATCATTTTTCCATTGTTACCCGCAATAAAACCAGTGGCAATGGATTTGCCTCCCAACTGATGAATAGTTTTGGAGACGTTAATCCCCTTTCCGCCTACATCAATTTCTACATGCCGGATGCGATTTACCTCTCCCTGCGCCAGCTTCTCCAGCTCTAAAGTCTTATCAATGGCTGGATTCATGGTAACTGTTAAAATCATATTTTCCTCCTTATAAATCCGTATATCATAAAAGGTCTTTTATTTTCCTAATGAGTGACATCTAGCCACACGACATTCACGAATCGGAAAACAAAAGACCTTTTTACGTCATTCTCTCATATATTAATCATGAGAATAGAACATTTCGTATATCTACTCTTCTGAACCAGCATTTACTCTACAGTAACTACCTTTGCTAAGTTTCTTGGCTTATCCACATCAAGTCCTCTATCCATAGACACATAGTATGCCAGCAGCTGTAACGCTGCGGAAGCAGGGAATATCATAAAGTCGTCTGCCATCTCTGGTAATAAGAAGACATCGGAATACTCAGCATCTGCCATGGAAATGGTTTCCTTCACCAGCAATACTACGCTGGCTCCTCTGGACTGTACCTCGCGGATATTGGACAATTCCTTGTCTTTTAATTTCTCCTGGGTGACCAAAGCTACTACAGGTGTGTCCTCAGTGATTAATGCAATCGTTCCATGCTTTAACTCACCAGAAGCATATGCTTCGGTATGGATGTAAGATACTTCTTTCAACTTCAAGGCACCTTCTAATAAAATAGAGTAGTCTAAGCCTCTTCCCAACATGAAAGCGTCTTTTGCTTCCAGAATATCTCTTGCAATCTTATGGATATCATTCTTCTGATCCAGAACCTTCTGCATAACCGATGGAATCTGAAGAAGATTATCTACGAATGCCTTTTCCGCTGCATCATCGAAGATTCCTCTTACCTTTGCCATACGTCCAATCAAAAGGAATAATGTTGCAACCTGTGTTGTGTATGCTTTGGTACTTGCCACTGCGATTTCAGGACCTGCAACAGTGTACATGACATAATCACTTTCTCTTGCAATAGAAGAGCCCTTCACATTAATAACTGCAACGCTCTTTGCCCCCTTCTTTCTTGCATACTTTAATGCTTCTAATGTATCAATGGTCTCACCGGACTGGGAAATTGCCAGCACCAGTGTCTTTTCATCAATAATAGGATCAGAGTACATAAACTCGGAAGCATACTCTACTGTCATCTGCATATGCAGCTTAGACTGTACCACCGCCTTTGCAATCAGACCTGCATGCATTGCAGTACCACACGCTACTACACAAACACGCTCGCAGTCCTTCAATACATCATCCGGCACACCATCTACAGATAAATCAATCTTACCATCTACAATACGGGATTCAATCGTTGCCTCCAGCGCTTCTGGCTGCTCCATAATCTCTTTCTCCATATAGAATGGGTAATTTCCCTTACCGCTGCGGGTGGTATCCCAATCGATTTCTGTAAATTCCGGTGCATGCTCTCTTCCCTTAAAATCAAAGAGTTTAATGCCGTCTTTGTGAAGCTCTACGATTTCAAATTCAGGGATTACAACATATTCTTTTGCATGTGCGCCCAAAGCTACTACGTCAGAAGCCAGCATAGTTCCATCTTCAGTACATGCTGCTACAATTGGGCTGACATTACGAACTGCATAGATAATATCTGGAATATCATCAAAAATAATAACCAATGCAAATGTTCCCTTCAGATGCTTTACGGTCTTGATGATAGCATCATGAGGATCTCCCTGATAAAATCGGTTTAATACGCCTGCCACTACTTCCGTATCTGTTTCAGACTTTAACTCCTTATGAAGCATGAAATGATCCTTTAATTCTTCGTAGTTCTCAATAATACCATTGTGTACCAAAAGAATATTTCCACAACGATGTGGGTGGGCATTCTCATCACTGACACCACCGTGGGTTGCCCATCTTGTATGCCCAATACCACAGGTAGACATCTTCTTGTCATTTGCACATTTCTTACGCAGATCATGTACACGTCCTGCACATTTTCTAAGCTTAGTCTTTCCGGTTTCTGCGGTAATGGTTGCCAGTCCTGCACTGTCATAACCACGATATTCCAAAAGCTCTAGGGCATCCAGAAGTTCATCTGTTACAGATTTCTTCCCTGTATATCCAACTATTCCACACATATTTTCCTCCATTCTGTTGCATTGCTGCAACTTGCCGTTTTATTTTATATCGTTAATCTAATTTATGTTTCTAAATTTTGTTGGTGAGGGCAACGCCCTCTAATACTAATTGCTAAGGAATTATTTTTCCTATCATAAGCGTTAGGGAATTCGCTTCCCATATCTGCGCTCCATTATATTGAATTTGTTTTGCGGTCACCCGCATATTTGCCAATATATCTCGCACTGGAGCGGTACGGAAGGACATCCGCCGAATTTTCGATGATCCTTCTCCTCGTCAACCTGCTATCATATCAAATGCTATTCTCTTCATTTATTTTGTCACTACTAATGCAGCCTTGCACCTTCTGTGCCAAATCATAAACAGGTTCTGGCGCTTTTCCTGGCTGGTTGCCGTGCAGAATAGATATACCAATATGAAATTGTCAATGTTCTTCGTACAATATACTGGCAAACCCTTGGTTTGTCAAGAAAAGATGGCATTAAAATACCCTGACTGGGAATTCAAAATATTTCTCGAAGCCCAGACAGGGATTTTCTCTACCAGCCTCCTCTGCCACCCATAGAGAAAATCTCTCCTACTGTAGTGACAGGATTTTGCATTTTTACCGTTTCTATCTTCTTTCCATTTACATAAATTGTATACTTCTTCCCTTTTTTCAGCTTAGCATTTGAAATAAACAAAGTCGCTCCTCCATTTCCTATGCCGCCTCTCTGGAAATTGTTTCCACTCATTTGTTTTCTTTGTTCCATCATCTCTTCTTTTCGTTGCTGCATTTCTTCCCGAAGAGCTTCCATTTCTTCTTCCGAAAGATTTTCCCCGGAAAATCCCTTGCCCATTCCTCTGTCGCCCTGTGGTATATCACCCTCTGGAGCTTCACCTTCTGCCGGCACCTGTCCACCTTCTGGAACTTCTCCTTCCGCAGGAAGTTTTCCACCTTTTGGCATTTCGCCCTCTGGCATTGTTCCTCGGTCTGGCTTCTGTCCCTTTTCTGGGATAGCATTTCCCTGTGGGGCATCTCCTACCTCTTCCTCAAAGTCTTTATCCTCTTCTTCCTCAGTAGAAGCATTGGCATTTGCTACTGCATTGTCTTGAAGTTCTGTGGAAATTTCGGACAAAATTTGAGCATAATCGTTCAGTTCATATTCATATACCACGTTTCCTTTACTATCTTTAATGGTAATGTTCTCAATGGTATCGGTAATCTCTGGATTTACTAGCAGAGTACACTGTTTTCCCTGCGTAGGCTGGGAATTTGCTGCACCAAGTCCCAGTAAAGTTCCACCGTTGATTTCAAAATTATTGTGATCACAGTCAAATACGCCTTCCGGTGATTTCAGACCAACACCATAGAATGTACCACCATTAATTACCATGGAACCGTTGGAATCCAATACATCGTTCGTAGTGGAATATGCCATAATCATTCCACCATTAACTGTTACAGCATTGGCCCCATTAATGCTATCATCACTACAGGTAATATTTATCTCTCCACCATTGATTTCTAAGGTATTTTTTGACTCAATACCTTCGGTTGCCTGGGTAATATCTATTTTACCATCGTTAATCACCAGACTAACTTCACTACGGATGGCATCCCCAGCAGAAGCGCAGACAATATCACCGCCATTAATATTTAGATTAGTTTCTGACTGGATGCATTCATCTCCATTAGACTGCAACTCCAATTCTCCACCATCAATATTTAAATCATCATTGGCATGAATGCAATCCAATGCAGACTCAATAACATAAGTTCCTCCTGAAACAACAACATTATCCTTTCCTCTGATACCATGCTGGTAGCTGGCATCTACATTAAGGCTTCCGCTCCCTTCCAAAGTAAGATCTGCCTTAGAGTACACTACCGCATTTAAGGTTTCATACTTTGTGTCCTGAATATCGGATAGACTATTTTGCGAATCTTCTTCCAAATGAATAGTTACCGACTCCGCCTTGTGAACATAAATAGCAGGACCCTCTGGACTCTCAATAGTGGCATTGTCCAAATTCAGGGTCACAGGCTGATCTGTCTTAATATAAAGAAAGCCCTCCGTCAGACTTCCTGTCAAGGTGTACTCGCCGCCCTTGGAAATCTCAATATTTCCATGATAATCCGACAGATTAATATCTGTATCTGATATTTTCTGAGTGTTTTTTATGTCAATGCTGTCATCACTGGCAGAATCTATCTTTCCATTATCTGTACTTTCTGTGGCAGAATCCGTTTCATTGTTGGATGGTTTCGCCTGATTGCAGGCAGTTAATGCCAGAGACATCACTAACATAATCGCTAAAACTTTATATTTTCTCATAGTAACCTCTTTTCTTATCCAAAGTTTTTATGGAAGATATTTTATATGTACTGAATTCTGCGGAAACACCTAAAGATTGTTCCCCTGATGAGACGTAAAAATATTCTTCGATATCTTTTTGAACATTGTAAAACTGAAAAGTGAAAAAAATGTGTTTTAGAGAAACCTTTTATATTATACCCTCTAGCATCGCTTTTCGCTCCTTCCAGTCTGGCATCAACCTTTCCACCAGTTCATAAAAATCCTTGGAATGATTCAAATGAATGAAATGCGCAAATTCATGAAGCACCACATACTCTATCGCCTCCCGCGGAGCCTCCAGTAGTCTGCGGTTCAGGGTAATAATCCCTTCGTAAGGGCGACAGGAGCCCCACTGTGTCTTCATAGTTCGTATCTTTATCTGAGGAAATTCCACCCCCATTGGCGCAAATAACGGATAAATCTCCTGACAAATCTGCATCAGAATCTTTTCATTATGCAAAACCTGTCCCTGCTCTATTCTCGCTTCCTTCTTCTTCCTTAAGTCTTCATATTTTTTTAATGCCTTTAGGATAAAATCCTGTCTTGCTAATATTAATTCATCCAAATACTTTAGCGGCACCCGACGGCTTGCCGATACAAGTATTCTGCCATCCGACTTCACACGGATATTAATATTCTTCACTGGCTTGCGTGTAAGCTCATAGACGATTTTCTGTCCATTCGGATAGATAATCGTTCTTGACTGAATGCTGCTTTTTGCCCTTGTTGATGCAGTTGTTCTTTGCCTTTTCTTTTTGGCAGATTTGCGTTTTATATTATTTTTAACCGGCTTCATGACAACCTCCATAATACGTTGTAAACTCTTATCTCACGCTCCGCCATTGCCCCTACTACAATTTGCCGCATCAATGGTAATCACCAACAAAATCCCATGCAGCTCGTCTGCTGGATTGGAAAACTGAATGGAATAAGTGTCACCCCAATGAAGCAATTCCTTTGTAATATGTATGATAGAACTGCATCCACTGTATACATCATAATCCCATTGCAAAAAATCTCCTTCCACCCGCCATCCATTATAATCAAGCTCATACTTCGGAAAGAACAGAGTAAATTTTTTCTGTATGGTTCCAATCACCCTTCCGCCAATCTCCACCTCAAATTGCGGAAGAAAGGTCAACAGTTTTTCATGTATAGCCGCCACTTCATGTTGATTGACATCAAATACATGAATTTGGTGTCCCAGTGAAAATAGTTCTGATTTTACAATATAACGTACATTCCCCTGTTCGTCGTAAATATCGTATGTGTCACCCCAGGAGAAGACACGCTGTTTAATGAGAAGTTTCATGTGGAAGCCTCCTTAATAGTGTTAGTCATTATGTTTTTTTCGCTTTTTTCAAAGAAACAAATAATACGATAAAATATTAGTAGCACACATATAATCTAATGCTTGTACTAATTCTTCATCTTCAGACATTGGATGCGCTGTTTTTTTGCATAAATCCCTCTTTGTCATACCTTTCTTGTAACAATTGTATTCTTCCCTATACTCAATTCCTACACGATAAAAGCTCTGCCCAAACAAAATACATAATATACCTAAAAATAGACCTAATATGGCATAACCAACATCTTGAGATAAAAGTGTACAAACTCCAAAACAAATCAGAAATATAACACCGATCACCTGAAATGAATATTGCCACCACATAGTATACCACATTTTATTTGTACGGATTTCTTTTTTGGTAAGTTTATCTCTTTTGAGATATAACTCCATTTCGCTTTTTAAATTTGCGAATTCCAAATCCGACATATCTTCTTCGTAGCGGGGATATCTTTCTCTATAGTAATTTCCAACACTAAAGATTATTTTATGCAAAAGCAAACCAAGGATTAACATGACAATTCCATAGACCACATGTGATTCATCCTTTAATATCAAGGTCGCTAATAGTCCAATCACTACGGAAACAATTCCCATTGTTATCCATAAATACTGCCACCACATAGTGTACCACATTTTATTTACTCGCTTTTCTTTTTTCGTCATGCAATCACCTATTCTTTCATTATAATTAGAAATTTTAAATATCTCTTTAGTATTAAATGAAAATCATGTCACAAGATTGATTACTTTTTACATCTTAAAAGTTTGTCAATGTCATGTACAAAATAGATATCGCTCAAACTACTATATATAGATTTGGAAATTTTCTTTGGAGTTTTATAAAAAACACTAATTAGTTTGAACGGTGCTACAAATAAATGACCAAACACTTTAAACGTAATGACTCTCTTTTTTATAAGTTAAAAAAAATCAAACAAAAGGTGCCACAGTTTTTTCAAATATCATTGTTGATAGTTTCTGCCTTTTTTATTTTTTATGGTAACTCAATTCTTTCAGGTACTAAAATTCCGACAGTTCATCATACACAGTATTCAGAGTTTTACGATAACTCAATTCTTTCAGGTACTAAAATTTTGGATGAATCTCTTTAAATTCAGCCTCAGTTTTACGATAACTCAATTCTTTCAGGTACTAAAATAATATATTTAACTGTAGCACGTTGGGACATGTTTTACGATAACTCAATTCTTTCAGGTACTAAAATATCCGGCTCCTCTGACTCTTCATTCTTAGGGTTTTACGATAACTCAATTCTTTCAGGTACTAAAATTGCAGTTTATCCATAAAATTATGGGTATAAGTTTTACGATAACTCAATTCTTTCAGGTACTAAAATTTATCCGCTCAATCGCAGAATTTACATCTGGTTTTACGATAACTCAATTCTTTCAGGTACTAAAATATAGGCGCACGCACACGCGCATGGCACAGCGTTTTACGATAACTCAATTCTTTCAGGTACTAAAATTTTGTCGGTGGAAACACGGACGTAGGCACAGTTTTACGATAACTCAATTCTTTCAGGTACTAAAATGCTCCAACTAGTGGAACTCAGCGGAGTCAAGTTTTACGATAACTCAATTCTTTCAGGTACTAAAATTAGAAAGACAAGGCTGCCGCAATGACTTGGTTTTACGATAACTCAATTCTTTCAGGTACTAAAATCTCTGATTCTTTCGTCCGTTTCATCCTTGGGTTTTACGATAACTCAATTCTTTCAGGTACTAAAATCAAATCAGAGAATTATATCGTTCAGAAACAGTTTTACGATAACTCAATTCTTTCAGGTACTAAAATGCGGGTCAACATCTATTAGAAGTACTTTGTGTTTTACGATAACTCAATTCTTTCAGGTACTAAAATAGTGTTCTCAATCTGTTCTACCAATTCTGCGTTTTACGATAACTCAATTCTTTCAGGTACTAAAATAAATCCACAGCACAATATTGAGCATCTTTCGTTTTACGATAACTCAATTCTTTCAGGTACTAAAATTGTTATTGAATGTAAGACATTTCTGGGACGGTTTTACGATAACTCAATTCTTTCAGGTACTAAAATCTAGCACGAATTTTAAGAGCGTCGTAGATTGTTTTACGATAACTCAATTCTTTCAGGTACTAAAATTGTACTGTCCGTCACGGTATACACATGTAAGTTTTACGATAACTCAATTCTTTCAGGTACTAAAATGAAGTGGAAAAAGTTTACATATCGCAAGTCGTTTTACGATAACTCAATTCTTTCAGGTACTAAAATGATATTCCATTACTTCATTTTCTGCCATTTGTTTTACGATAACTCAATTCTTTCAGGTACTAAAATTTGTATATCTCCTTTTTGATACATTTCAAGTTTTACGATAACTCAATTCTTTCAGGTACTAAAATACTTACACCTGGTGTTTGGGTTGGTTCTCGTTTTACGATAACTCAATTCTTTCAGGTACTAAAATTCTTTATATTGAAATGTATAACAAGAATAAGTTTTACGATAACTCAATTCTTTCAGGTACTAAAATATCAAATCGCGTTTTTTGAAATTCTAGCACCTTACTACGATAACTCACTCATTACTATAACATACTTTCTGATTTCAAAAAAGCATATTCTATTGAATTCAACTTATTAGCTATGCCTGTAGAAATACATAAACTATCTTGAAGTAATTTTAGCATTACATTACTTCTAACATTAATTAAGTATCCCTCTCTACCTATGTTCTGCACTATAGCTCTAATTTCTTCAACCAAATCCTGCCGTCCTAAAACGACTTCCCTAGGATAGTTCTTGCAAATAAATCTTTCTATTTCTTGTAATTGTGGAAAAGAAAAAATACAATCATTTATTACATTAATACCCTCTATTTTATCTTCATCTATAATGACAAATCCTTCAGTACTTGTAGAAAAAACAATCCATGCATCAAATCCATTTACAAATTTTTCAACTTCACTCATCACTTTTACATACGTCGAATAATCCAATAAGTGATCAATATTTTCTATAATAATTATTATTTTTTCTGGTGCTCTTCTTTGAATTTCACCCATTAATTGGATATAACTCAAAAACAATTCTTCGTTCGTTAGCTCCTCCAATACTTTTTCGTTTGAACTTATTATTTCCGATGATTGAATGATATCCATAATTTTTTTCATTTCGTAACTAATTTCAATATATCTCATCTTACTTCTAACATTCTTATTTAATTCTACATAAAGATTTTCTAATTCTTCTTCAAGCCTATCCATTATTTTTTGACATTCAAATTCCGAAAATTCTTCCGTTAAATATTTCATCATTAAACTAGTTTTAGAAAGTTTGATTGTATTTATCAAATCTTCTCTTGAGCTTATATGAAAAATTGTAAAATACTTCCTTCCAACTTCTTTATTATCACAACGCACATTATCCTGCAGGAATTCCTCATATGACGCATACTTACTATTAGAAAAGTATTTACATAATGATTTAATAATAAATTGTTTCTTGTAAAAATCCACACCACATAATTGGGTGATTTGTGTTAAATGAATTTCATACTTCCGATTCCTATCTAATATCTCTAAATTCAAATCACAATCATCCTTTCTGCTCCGATTGCTTTTTCGGTTTGGTTTTTACTTCCAATAAGTAATTTCATATCATTATATTGTTTTTCGGTTATTACAAGCAAGCGAACATTTCCTTTTTCTGGTGTCATTTTCTGAACTCTTTTTTCCAACCGATTGCAATAATCACGATTAGGACAGGTTCTTATATAAACAGAATATTGCATCATAACAAACCCTTCTTTTATTAATTCTTTGCGAAATGTTCGATAAATTCTTTTTTCCTTTTCTGTCTCTACAGGCAGATCAAACATGCATATCATCCTCATAACTTTATATCTCATCCAACTCTCCCAAATACTGTTTTATATCCGGAAATATAAGTTCCTGCTTTTTTCCACTAATTGCAGCGGCTATATTAGAAACATATTCTTCCATCGCATTACAAAGAAACATCTTTTTTTCTTTATAAACCATTTTATGATTTAAAAGATTTACTAACTGACGACGATGTTCCCCCTTAAAGAATTCTTCATTCACCAAAATAGAGTATGCAAAATAATCCACAAATGGTCTGAAAGGTTCAATCATATCATCTACTAAGTTAAAACGATTATATTCATTTCTATGATGAATTCCCAATTGACTGTTTAAACCATAGCCAACACATAATTTCGCTAAATAAGAACGAAATACCGCATATCCATAATCCAGTCCAGAGTTTAAAAGTATTTCATCATTCCCTCTAGAAAAACTACAGCCCATTAGTTCATTAAAATATATTTTTGCTGCATGCGCTTCGCGGTTTGTTTTATCTCCCTGAACTACTTCTGTACAAAACTGATTCATAGATTCTATTACTTCATTGCTCTTTTCCAACAATCTCAACACACTTTGCTGATTTTTAATTTTAGCCCTCACAATAGATTGCCATAAATTATCATAATATTCTTCTGTTGCATCAATTTGAAAATGAATTGACTTTGATATCCTGCTATGGTTATCGTATGAAGAATAAAATCCAATCGGCAAATGATCTTGATCACAAAAAATAACTGCTATGTTATGTGTTGCTAAAGAACATAACATTCTTGTTGTTAATGTAATTTTCATATTATCAACAACCAGTACCGAAATATCATCAAGAGGAATCCAAATATCCTTTTCTTCCTTATGGATAATTAAATTGTCTAATTTGAGGCCAATTGCCACTTCATTTTCTATCATTACTACTCGAAATCCCATTTATTCTCCTTCGTAAATATAAATTAAAATAAAAAAGAAAAAAGGACATCCGTCGATGTCCTTGATTTCGGCATAAAGCCTTGTTTTAGTAGATCTGAAAGAATTGAGTTATCGTAAAATCTACTAAAACTATTGTAGCACATCGCTTAAATATAATCAACTTCTAATTGAAATTTTTCTTTTGTACAATTATATCTATTTCCAAGAATATCCAGTCGGATTTTTCTAATTTGTTTTGTTTTTGTTAAAATAACTTTTTTTCTTTCTTCAAAGTTTTTTCTTTCTATTGGTTTAGTTTCAATTTGATTTTTAGCTCCATTTCTAGCCAAAAATCTTTCAGCAAAAATTTCTCCGTTTTTTTCATATTCAATGATTTCATCTTTAAAGAAACTTAATCGAAATTCATATCCCAGTTTTTCTAAATCTTCTCTTGTTTGCAAAGAAGAAATTAAACCTTCGTTTACTAATATTCTATTGTATTTCTCTTCATCTAGTATGTATTTTCCATTTAGAAATTTAAAATCGGTGTGCTTAATTCCTACTAAATAGAATTTTTTTTCTTGTTTATGATAATATACATCTGTTCGATAAGACTTAGGTTCAACCAATACAACTCTCTTACTTCCATTTTCTAATCCATATTTATGCGAAACATCCATGCAACTATCAATTTTCTTTTCTAAATATTTCAATTTTATAACCCTTGAACCATTATGCTTTTTTGAATATTTACGAAAACAATCTCCCGTTTCTCTTTCATAATCAACAAATGGATTTTCAGATTCCCTATATTCTTCTAGAATTTGAATCATATTACTCCATGTTGTTTTATCATGTTTAAACATCAAGAATTTTTCTTCTTTTCCAGCATCAAGCATATTTCGTATTTTTTTTACATCCTTCGAATCATATATATTTAATTTATTGACCAATTCATTAAAACCATCTACACACCTTGTCCCACGAATCTGTTTTTTGCTTAATCCTCTATTCGGTTTTGTATCACGCTTATGCCAATACTTTATTTCTGCATTCTTGATATTCTTTCGAATACGCATAGCTTTTTCCTGATACATCAACTCATCATATGATTTGTCCAGCTCCTCCCATCTCTTATAATCAAGAATTTCTCCAGTTTCGAAATCAATAATTCCACTCTGTACTTCACGAAATGTCTCAAGTCCCATTTGTGAATAACAAATTAACATTGCATCTTCTGCATGATGTGCATAAGATTCATCTCTATCTTTTTCTAAATGTATTGCTTTACGTAACTGACTTGTAAAACTTCCACGGACTACTTTTACGATTGTATTTGCATCTTTTGCTTGAAAATAATCTTGTAATGTATTTAAAACCACTTTAGATGCATAACGTGTATCATTAATATTTCTGGCAACAAACCCACTTAAAACATCTACTTTTGTAATATCCTCTGTAAAAAGTAATTTCTCTACTTTCTTTCTTGGTAATTTTAATTCTAATACCTTTTGTAAAAACTCTTCATATCCCCAAGAACGAGAAAGCGCACTTAAATAAAGATAAGGTGTCTTATTACCTTTATCCTGGTTTTCTGTTGCATATACTAAAACTTTATTTGTTCTACTATCGTCAAATGAAATAGATTTCGGAATAATGTGATCAACTTCAAATAACGATTGGTCATATACCAATTTATCTATGTCAATTGGTCTTCCAGAATACAGACATACGCCCTTCTGTTCATTCCACAGTTTTAACTTTAATGCTAATTTTTTATGCTGACGGAATTCTTTATCTGTTATTTTAATTCCGTATTCAGACGAAACTTTCTTAATAATATCCTCTAACTCTTTTCGATTGTTTTTCTGCGCATCCGCAATCCGTTTCTTCTGTTCTTCTTCGTTTTTATCACGAGGCATCTCAATCACTATTTGCTTCGGATATCCATATTTCTTAATCAACTCATTAATGATACTGATTGTAATACGAATAGAGCGGGATACCACAGGGTTGTATATGTTTTCAAGAACTGCATCCACTGGAATCTGATTGTATTCACTAAATTCCTCTTTATTATGTTTTAACACTCCCATATCTGTCAGCAATTCCATCTGATTTTTAGGCTGCTCATATAAATCTGGAATCAATTCTCTCATTATCTCCAAAGAAAAAGATTGCCACTTGTTAAACAATGCTCCCTTGTCCTTTCTCAACTTTATGAAACAGTTAAGCATATCCTCTGAAAAAGAGAGTCCTTTCTGCTGAAAGCCATTTAATATAGATTCTCTTTCTGTATTTAATGTTAACACATCTCCAATAGCATCCAGTTCCTCTCTGGAAAGTTGTTTAATATCCCAACCATTTTTTTCGAAAGCTTTACGCATTAAATTATATTGCTTAAATTGATGAAATTCTTCTTTATCATTTTTATCCAACCTGGCACCGGTTATAATTTCGATATCTTCACCAATTGCTTTTTTGATAATTTTTCTCATATTGACAGAGTTAGCAGTTTTTATCTCTGCTACAATTATTTCTTTCTCTTCTTTTGTTAATTTTCTTGCGTTAACTTGAATATTATTAAGATCATTTAGTAAATTAAACTCCTGTGCGGTATATGTTGCTCCTGCTGCCCGAGTCAAATCCCTATATACACTACATTTTCCAATTAGTTTCTCAAAAATATTCTTCTCGGTAAAATATTCACCCTTCTCTAAATCGAATCTCGTTGTGTATATCCCATAATCTGTTCTTGACTTTTTATTACCAGGTCCAACATAATATTCACGTTTTCTTGAAAAAATATCAATATATTTCTCTACAAATTCTTCTGTCAAAAAATCATGACTATTCTGTTGCATTTTTAAAATTGCAACAACTTCTTTTTTATATGCACTTGTAGTAAATACATTTGATAAAGTAACTTTCTCTCCGTTTATTTCAATAGTATTGTTTCCTCTATACTTACCATATTTTTTCATTCTATTAAATTGAATTTCGCAAGGATATGTATTTTTCTCCAATTCACGTTGATTTAAACTAATCCCCTTCTCATAATCACTTTTTCCGGAATTAGCTTCGTCAATTGCATCATCTAAATACGAAATCCCTCTATGTAATAACTCATTTTTTAGAACACAAAAAATCTGTTCTTCTGTCAGTTCTTCTTTTAATCCTTTCACTCGTAATTCAAGTACATTCGAAAAACAAATTGAAGGAATATCACGTCCTGCTTTTTTCCATAATTTTTCAAAATCACTAATACGAGTTCTTCTTCTCCTATGTAATCTTCTCATTTGTCGAAAGCTTCTGCGTTCAACATTTTGACTAGCATCTGCTGAAGAAAAAATATTTGAGCATGCTTCCACGACCTCATATTCATCATTTATCACAGCCCAACCAACTGACGCAACACCAATATCAAATGCAAATCTCATACACATTTTTATCCCTCCTGTTTTTTGCTTCTATTTCTCCCTATACATCTGCCCCAACATCTCAATCTCTTCCCCTATCTCCTTCACTACCCACTCCGGTCCAGTGATTTTAATCCTGTCTCCCAAACCTACTATCCAGCCAAAGAACTGTTTACTAACAGACACTTTTACTTTTGTTATAAAATGCTTATCTCCATCCTTCATCACCAGAATATCCTTACCAAACCGGTCTATAATAATTCCAATGGTTTCATTGGAGCAACGCAATGTTACTAGCTCTTCTTTTCCGCCATACATTCCAAACATCTTTTTCGCATAAATAGCCATATCAAAATGTTCGAATTCTTTTCTACCAAAGCGGTTTATCTTCCGAACTTCAACATTTTGCATTTTATCCACTCGAAAATGTTTGATTATCTTTTCCATATTATCAAAAGCAATTAAATAATAATTTTCTTCTGCCCATCCCAGGGCCCATGGGCTCACTTCATAAATCTGTCCGTTATGCTTTGGTTCTAATTCCTTTTTCAAATTCCATTGTAAATATTGAAATGTTATTTGCGAGTTTCTTGATATAGCAAAATGTATTTTATCTACATTTTCATATATTTTTTCGTTTTCTGCTTTTACCCGGTCTGCTACATATACCTGCCTCTGCAATTCTTTTCCTTGATGTTTGCTTGCTATCCCTTCAATCTTATTGATTAATTCCCGCGATTTTTGTGTAGTAATAAATTTAGATGCCTGTACCGAATCTACTAATAGTTTTAACTCTGCCAAAGAAAATGATCTACTTTTTAAATAATAATATACGGTACGATCTTCTCTTTTTTTCTCTATGTCAAACCCATACTCCTGTAATACCTTTATATCATTGCAAATACTCTTTCGATTCGGAAAAATCTCATTCCTTTCTAATAAAGCTGCAATTTCTTTCACTGTAATTCCATGCGCTTCATCTGTATGCTCAAATAAAATACGCATTATATAGAGTAACTTTATTTTTTCATTTCCCTGCTTTGCCATAAAACCCCTTTCCTATTATCATATAGCTATATATATTCCATCTGAGACTATAACCAGCAATACATTTTTATACTCTCAATAACGATTTTATTATAACACCAATTTTATCCCATAAATAGCCCTTCCAATTAGAACATCTGTTTTATTCTTTTTTCATTCATTGCCCTTGGCAAAATATCCTAACATGACAAGAGGCATCCCACAGGATGCCTCTTAATCTATATCAATTTCCTAACCCCCGCTTTTTAGCAGCCCTTCTTATCAATTTGTGGATTAAATGCATAGAAGTTCTTGGCGTTTCTGTCATCCAAAACTCTTCTTAAGCTTTCACCAAATCTCTGGAAATGTACAACCTCTCTAGCTCGCAGGAAACGGATTGGATCTGCGATTTCCGGATCTTTGATTACACGCAAAATGTTGTCATAGGTTTTTCGTGCCTTCTGCTCTGCTGCCATATCCTCATACAAATCCGTAATAGTATCGCCAGAGCTCTGGAACTGGTTGGCGTTAAATGGTACACCACCTGCTGCCTGTGGCCAGATTGCCAAAGTGTGGTCTACATAGTATTTGTCAAATCCTGAAGCCTTGATTTCTTCTGGTGTCAGGTTTCTAGTTAATTGGTGTACAATAGTAGCAACAATTTCTAAGTGGCTTAGTTCCTCAGTGCCGATATCTGTCAAAGCTCCAATGACCTTGCGGTTTTCCATGGAGTATCTCTGTGATAAATAACGAAGAGCTGCTCCGGCTTCCCCATCAGGACCGCCATACTGGGACATGATTATCATTGCTGCCTTTGGATCTGTCCGGGTAATATTCACCGGATACTCCAATCTTTTTTCATAATTAAACATAACAATCTTTCCTTTCCCAAATTTGCGAAAATTTCATTCTTTATACCCACCCTGTCTGCCGTTTCCAGTTTTCTTTCCATGACAAATCTTTTATTCCCATGGCCATGGAGTTTCTACCCATGTCCAATATTTGTCACACTGCACCTGGTCATTCAATAATGGACCATACTTTTCGCTATATTTTTCCACGGCTTCTCTTCTCTGTTCCTTCATCATATGATAATACTCCAAGGCTTCCTGGTCGCATGGATGGGTGTCCAAAAAAAGCACTGCTTCTGTCAGGGCGAAACTTACATTGGTAATATGCTTTAATAATTGATGTTGCTCCTTGGTCATGCTCTACCTCCTCTTCCAGCTCCACATCCGCAGTCTCTTGGGACGCAGCCTAAAAATGGTAAATTCAGTTCCGGAAAGATGGTGCCACATCCAATCCCCTCTGCAGGTTCATAGGTCTTTCCCCATTCCTGCCAAGGAACATATCCCATTGCCAGATGCATACCATACATTGCATCGCATCCCCGCTGGGCTGAGTCACTTTCACACTGCTGCATTTTTCTTTCCATCTCTTCCTGACTCATACCACAATTCCCACGGAAGCAATTTCCTCCACAGTTGTTCGTGTTACAGCCACGATTGTTCATATTGCAGCCACAGCTCCTACTACCGCGGTTGTTCATATTGCCTCGGTAATTCATCCCTCCACGCCTGTTCATGGCATTGCCATTATTCATGTTACAACAACAGCCCGTGTTACTACGGTCGTTGTCTTCACTACAATTGCCCATGCTTCCACGGTCATTCATGTTGTTACGATAATCAGCGCCATCGCCATCTGAACGATTATATCCAGATCTTGTGTTCATAGCATTCATAGAAAGATTCCTTTCTTTTTTGTTTTGCGGAATAATTTTCCGAACTAATACATATATATGCATCTTTCACTGTAATGTTCCTAACACCTTGCCAATGAATCTTTTTCAATAAAATAGGTAACAAAAAAGCAAAGTAGCTTTTACACTATTTTGCCTTTTTGTTACCTATTTTTTAGCAGAACTACAGTAAAATTTTATACATACAAACTGATGTCTACATTATTTATACTGCATTACAATAACAGTATCCTTCTTGTCAACCGCCTTCTTTGGAAGCTTTAAAGCCACTTTATTTTTCTTTATTTTGAACTTCAATTTTTTGCCATCTGTGGTCTGCAATGTTACAGATTTTAGTTTTTTCTTTTTGTAGCGGTTTACATTCAATTTGCCCTTCTTTGGCCATTTAAACACATGGGCGTAAACTGTCTTGCCTTTTCTGGTGTATAATCCCCAGCTTGGCTCATTCTTAAACGGACTTCTTGTAGTTCCATAAATACTATCACTATTGGCCGCCATCCATTTTCCTACATCAGTAAGGATTTTTTTGGTTCCATCGGTCATGCTTCCGTCTCCCTTTGGTCCCACATTCAGAAGATAGTTTCCATCTCTGGAAGCTACAGTAACCAACTGCTGTACAATCTTCTTAGTACTTAAATAACTGTTTTCCTTAGATTCTTTGTAACCCCATGCACCATTCATAGTCTGGCAGGTTTCCCATGGACGATCTGGTGCATACACTGGAATCGTCTGCTCTGGACACTCAAAATCACCAATATCAAAACCACGGCACACTCTTTCGTTTACAATAATATCAGGACTAATCTGCTTCATGTAATCATACAAATCCTGACCATCTTTCTTGGTCCACCATTTTTCAAGGGTAGGATTTGATTTCAATTTAGTCCAGTCACCATCAAACCACATTACCGCTGGGTTATATTTTGTCACCAGTTCCTGAAGCTGCGCCTTCATATCTGCAATATAGCTAGTTCTTGCTTCCATGGAAGCCATATCCGTAAAGTCTGTTTTTCCAATGGTCTGAGAAGAATGATTCCAGTCAATGATGGAATAGTATAAGCCAAATTTAATTCCTGCTGCGTCGCAGGCATTTTTTAATTCCATCAGAATATCACGACCTGTCACTCCAAATGGAGTATACTGTTGCAAACTAAACATCTTAGTTCCTGTGTAATCCTTAAAGCTTGCCACTTTGGTATCCCACATAGACAAACCTTCGTGATGTTTTGCAGTGATTACTATGTATTTCATTCCTGCACCTGTAGCTGCTGCAACAACTGCATTTGCATCAAAGTTTACTGGATTAAAATTTGCTGCGATAGTTGTCTGATATTTCTCCTTAGAAATTTTCTGCTCATACATAGCCCATTCTCCTTGCCCATAGGAAGAATACGCTCCCAAGTGAATAAACATACCAAATTTGTCATTTGCCCACCATTCCATATTCTCTGGAATGTCATAAGCACTTACCTGTGCTGGTGCTGACAAAACAGTTCCAAACGTCAGCACAATGGCCATAAAAAATGCTACTAGTTTCTTCATAAATAACCTGTCCCTTTCTATACTTCTAATATTTTTCCCTAAATGTAATATTACGTGTGAAAAATATTCACACGTAATATTATGTTCTTCCCACTATATACAATTTTAGTACAAGACTATACCTTTGTAAATACTGCGGTTTCCTGCTTCAGATTTTCTGCAATCATTTCATTATCTGCCATATGCTTTGTGATATTTTCCATATCCATTACCAGATTCTGTGTACTGTCTGCAGCTCCATTTACTCCGTTTACACCATCTTCAATAGACACGGTAATGGTATTGATGGAGGTAGCGATTTCGTCTACTACCACCTTCAACTCATCTGTCATGGCAACAAACTGGGTCATAACATCTTCAATGTAGGTAGCCTTTTCCTTATAATCACTTCCTGACTCAGCAAACTCCTGAAATCCCGGTAGAATATCACTATTTACGTATTCAATGAGGTTCTGGGTATTTTCTGCCAAATTATGTACAGCCGCTGTTACCACTTCGTTAATTCCCTGAATGCGATTTGCGGTGTCACGGCTGGATGCTGCCAGCTGACTGATTTCTCCAGCTACCACCGCAAAGCCCTTTCCGGCCTCTCCAGCTCTTGCCGCCTCAATGGAAGCATTTAAAGAAAGCAAGTTGGTCTGACTGGAAATACTAAGAATTTCTTCTGTCAGGCTATTCACCTGATTAACACTCTTGCTGTCTTCAATAGACTTATTCAACACCACCAGCATTTCTTTTACCTTTGCGCTGGTAGTCTCCTTATTGAGACGGGCAGCATTTTCGATCTTCTCTGCATGAGCCTTCATTTCCTTAGAATACATATTAATGTCATCCGACTTTCTAGCAATGGAATTTACTTCTTCTCTGACAGAATCCGCATCTTTATTAATGATTTCTGCACTGTCTGCCACTTCCTGCATGGTAGCAGATAACTCTTCTGTCAATGCCGACAAATCTGTCACGCTGTCATTAGAAGTATTAACACTGGTCAATACATCATTTACCACTACATTCATCTTAGCAGTATTTTCTTGGAGAAGACGCATAATTTCCTGAAGTCTGTCCATAAAGTTATTGATACCCTGTCCTAAGTTTCCAATTTCATTATTGGAGGTTACCTTTACACGTTTGGTAAGGTCTCCCTGTCCCTGCTCGATACTGGAAATAATTGCACGGATTTCCTTGTTGGTTGCCAGCAATGGACGAACTACAAGGAAGAATACTACATATAACGCTGCACCTAGAGCAATGATGCTCAAAACAATCATAATTGTATTTTCTACGATAGAAGACTTATAAACAGATGCCAGGTCTTTTCTAGCTGCCTCTGAATTTTCACTAGTCCGGTCACTTAATGTCTGAATCTGTGACTGAATAGAATTACTGTATTCTGCAACTGCACCATTAGCAAGCGCATACGCATCTTCCTTTGCACTATTCGCACTAAATGCCAGAAGATTTGCGATTTCAGATTTCATTCCCTGAAAATCAGAAGCCAGCTTCTCATAGGCTTTCTTATCCTCTTCGGACAAATATTTTTTGTACTCTGTCAAATATTCGTCTACCAAAGCCTGCTTCTCACGAATGGAATCCACGAGACCTACCATGGTATCTAAGTCAGTTGCGATGATATGAGATAATGCAAATTTGTGGATATTCTGGGTTTCATTCTGAATATCCTCCATTACCTCAATCTGTTTCATATATTCGTCTGTAATGGTTGACGCATTACTATTTACACTACGGATACTGCGCATGGCTTCGATATTGGAAACCAGTGCGATGATTCCAAGGATAAATACGGGAATCAAAATCAGTAATTTGATACTTATACTTTTTTTATTCATAACACACCAATTCCTTTCTAGCCCACTGTAGATGCGGTAATACCTTTCACCAAATCATTCATCAGTTTCTGTTTGTCTTTTTCTTTCACATTTCCTTCCAAAACCGTATTGGCAAAATTGGTACATGCATCCCAGTAGTTATTACCTACACGCTGCAGATTACCATACTGCGACTGGTCAATAACTGCCTGAATCGCTGCTACCTTTGCCACCTCATCGGACTGGCTTGCATTGATATTAGAAGGTCCCTGATTACGCTGGGTAAAACGAATGGTCTGATTCTCCTCATTGGTAATCCAGTCTGCAAACTTCGCTGCCCACTCTGGTTGCTTAGAATAATAATTTACACCCATCATCTTATAGCCAGTAAAGGAAGACATCTGCACTTCCTGTCCAGCACACTGGAAGGTCGGAAGCTTCACTGCTCCATAATCATCACCCCAGGCTTCCTTTACGCTCATTACATTCCAAACACCGCTGATACCGGCAATAACTTCGCCACTCTTAATTTTCGATGGAAAATCTCCATCTGGTAAATTCAAAAACGCCTTACTGGAGGTAACATCTAATAATGTGTCTAAAATATCCACACCTTTGATTTTTCCCTTTTTGGAATTCCAATTACAGTAGTTGGTAACTCCGTCCTCGTTAATACCAAATTCTAAACCGGTATTTCCAAAAAATGCGTACATATACCAGCCAGAATTGAACTCCATGGATATCTTTTTATTTTTCTTTTCTGCCACCTTAAGCATCTTCTCAAAAGAAGTCACATCCGACTCTGAAAAATGCTTCTTATTGTAGTACATAAAGAATCCATTGTCTGCAGTATAAGGATATCCATATAAAGTATCATTATAGGATGCTGCTGCCACTGCTTCTTCCAAATTGGCGCTTTTCACCTCATCTGCATTGTCCACCGGGCGCAATGCTCCAGCTGCCACCAAGGTACTTAACTGGTCATCCGGGAAGGAAAATACATCCGCTCCATTATGGATATCCCCCAACAGCCGGTTACGACACTCTGCATCTGCTTCGTCAACTAATTCAATTTCAAACTGTGCTTCATCGGCATATTCTGCCTTAAAACTTTCAATCATGCTATTCATCATTTCATGATTGTCACCTTCTGACCAAACTGAAAGCTTTACTACCTCGCTCTTCGTTGCACCCTCCTGTGCCTTGTCACTGCCGGACTTTCCGCTTTCCCCGTCTTTTGCACAACCTGTGAAAAGTGTGGATACCAGTACAACTGAGCATAACAATGATGTTAAAATTCTTCGTCTCACTTGAACCATCCTTTCTTTTTTGTACGAAATGAAAACTATCCCTAAAAAAGAAATAGTTTCATTTTGTACCGTATTTGATTTTTGCCCGCTCGTAATGTCAGATTATCTCTGACGTAATCCTAGTTATCAGTATAGCACTTTTTTCACAATTTGTACACGGATTTTGTGCGTTTTTTCTCATTTCTTATTTATTCCATTTACTTTTTTGTGTGTTTTTCACATTTTCTTTACATATTTCTTCTTTTTATATGTCTTCCTCCCTCTGACGCAGACTCTCATACACTCCATACAA
Organism: Butyribacter sp.; assembly: GCA_045542435.1. Lineage (GTDB taxonomy): Bacteria > Bacillota > Clostridia > Lachnospirales > Lachnospiraceae > Jutongia. Next base: position 57,079 of record JAZQLD010000022.1, read on the forward strand.
ATCCAACGTTCCATATCCCCATTCCCGGTTTGGAAAACTCCTTCCAGAACGGTCTGCTCCTCTTACCAGATATTTCTGCACTCCTACGCTGTCCATATTCAAATCATTCTCTCGGACAAGACCCCATTCTGCCAGAAGTATAGCTGCCCCTGCTGTTACTGCTGCTGCGGCACTAGAGCCACTTCGATAGCCATAACGGGCAGTGTTGATTCTTTCCTGTTCATCGAAAGGAAATACATTGCCCAGCCGGGGCAATGGACCAAATACATTTACTCCTGGTGCAGCAATATCCGGACGAATTTCCTCCTTACGGTTGTATCCCCGGCTGGAATCCACCGCCACGCTGCGGTCAGCACTGTTATAGTAAGTCGTTGCAATAATCTGCTTATTGTTGGAAGGCTCGCAGAGTGTAACGTCCGGGTCTGCCCGAAGAAAATAAGTATCATCACTGACAAAGCCTCTCATAGGCATCCATATATGAAACCGGGTAGGAATGTCGGTTTCATTAAACACCCGCAGACGCCATACCCCTTCTGCCGGCTGCTTAAAGCGAATCCGAATGCACTCATCCCCGCTCTCAAATGAAACCAAAAGATACTCAATATCCACTACGGTATTTTCTAATAAGAAATTAATTTGTTGCCGTTCTCCCTGTCTGGCATAGGTTCTTCCGCTATATTCTCCTCCCGGCGAAACCAATGCTACCGAGCAAAGCTGTGGCGCATCACACCAAAGTTCCATAGTAAATCCACTATTAGGATCTCCTACCCGGATTTCCACATCCACATTTTCTCCCCCACCTAATAAATCACTGGCATAATGTCTCGAGGTGTTAGCTTCATTTCCACCTGCTGCCACCACAATAAATCCCCGCAGATCTCCATAGCTTTGCAGCACTTCTCCCAATGCTCCTCCCTGATAATGGCTTCCCATGTTAGTCCCCATTCCCAGACAGATTATCATGGGCATTTTCCTTGCATAAGCAACACCTGCCAGATAACGGATTCCCAACATAATATCACTTTCCATATAACAAGGCTCTTCCGTGCTAATCCGGTAATAATCTTTTAGATTTTCCTTTGCTTCTTTGCATTTAACCACTACAATTTCTGCCTGTGGAGCAATTCCTGTAAACTCGTTTGATGTATTGGAATTTCCGCAGGCAACTCCAGCCAGAAATGTGCCATGCCCATTTTCATCCCTGCTAGGAACCACATTCCAAGGATTCTCTGCCTGTAATGCCTGATTAATCTCCTCTTTGGTGTATTCCGTACCGTAAATCATCAGCTCCGGTTTCTGTCCCGCATCGCTGACTTTTGTAGAATAAGGAATGCTTTGATCCCAGATAGAATATATTCGCGATGTACCATCTGCATTGATAAAGGCTGGATGTGTGTAATCAATCCCCGCTGGTGTACGAAAAAAGACAGAAAAATAGAGCAGGGCATTTGCCCTGCTCCTATCATTTCATACTTTTTCCTTATTAGTTTTTAATTAGTTTCCAGCTACTACCACATTGGATAATGTAGGGTTGCTGCTTCCAGAACCAAGCTGGAAGTTTAATACTGCAGTTTCGCCTGCATCAAGGGAAGAATCCCATGATGGAGAGCTAATCTTGTATGTGTTATTTCCAAGATCCTCTAAGGTTCCACTCCAGCAAGATGTGATTTCACGGTCTACTGTAAAGGTAACAGACCATCCACCTGTGAAGTCCTGACCACTTGTATTGGTTACTTCAATATAACCTAATCCGCCTGTGCCCCAATCTGCTGTTATTGTAATAGACGCCTCTACATCACTGCTGTCTGTAGATGGTGCCTGTGTAGGAGCTACGGTTGGAGCAACGGTTGGCTCTACAGTTGGTGCTACGGTTGGTGCAACGGTTGGTGCTACTGTTGGTGCAACAGTTGGCTCTTCTGTTGGTGCAACAGTTGGTTCTACGGTTGGTGCTGTTGTTGGAACTACTTCCTCTGTATCTGCACCAGATACAGAAAGCTTTACAATCTTACCGCCATTGTATACGGACAGGCAAAGATAGCTTACCGCAGAACTATCTGTAATGCTCATGCTGTCTCTTAACTCTGCTGCAGTGTAGCTTACAGTTACTTCGTCTGTTGCATTGCTTGCTGCTGCATAAGACTTACCATTCATCCAGCTTCCATTTACGGATGCACCCCATCCCATGATACCCCAGTATGCATGAGTAGAATCGGTACAGGTATAGGTTAATTCAACTACCGCATCATCGTCTGCTTCTGTTAACCAGGAAGCATCCCATGTCTCATAGCTAGTAGTTAAGTTTTCTGCTAAAACAACAGTTCCAGTTGTAGTGCTATCATCAGTAGTATCTTCTGTTGGAGCTACGGTTGGTGCAACAGTTGGTGCTACTGTTGGCTCTTCTGTTGGAGCTACTGTAGGTGCTACTGTTGGCGCAACAGTTGGCTCCTCTGTTGGAGCTACGGTTGGTGCCTCTGTTGCTGGAGTAGAAGCTGCTCCATCAATTTCAGATACACTAAAGTTTACTTCTAATGTATTGCTTGTTGCATAAGATACATTGTTGAAATATGCTTTATAATTTCCAGAATCAACAGTTACATCGTTAACCTGGGTATTAGACCAAACATTTACTAATGAGAAGTCAAATACGTTATTAGAAAGACCGTCATCGGAACCTTCCTCCAGACTTGCATCGTAGATGAAGGTGTCGTTCTTCATGCTATAAGACTTTCCATTTACTTCTACAGAGTTAATCTTAATCTTTGCATAATCAAATGCAGAAGCTTCACCGTCTCCTACCATGATGTCCTTAATGTAAAGAGAACCGATATTCTGAAGCTGTGAATCTGTTGCTGTAAGAGACAGTGTATAATCTCCACCCTCTCCTTCGATTTCTGCATACTCATCGCTAACTACTGACTGCCAGCTGGATGTCTCTAATAAGTACATTTTTGCACGTACAGAAGATGGCTGTGGCACTGTAACCTGGCAGGTTGCGCTATATCCTAAAGGTACACTTGCTGTAATAGTACAGGTTCCTGCTGCTACTGCTGTGACCTGACCCTTAGAGTTTACAGTTGCTACATCTTCATCGCTGGATGTCCATGTAATCTTATCTGTGCTGTCTGCAGGTGTTAATGTTGCTGTAATGGTCTGCTTTTCATCACCAATATTGATGATCATAGAAGTTTTATCTAAAGAAATACCAGTTGCTGTTGCAGAAGCATTTCCACCATAAATCTCCATAATAGCATCAATGATGGTCTGCTGTGTTACCTTATAGCTGTAACGGTCAAATAAACCAAATCCATACTGACCATTGTAACCATTGTCCCAATATACAGGAATGCAGCCATACATATCAGAATAGTAACAAACTTTTCTTGCGAACTCTGCACGGTTTGCTGTGTTGTTAGAATCGAAGTTGGACTTATCAATAGAACCATACTCGCCGATTACTACCGGATATCCTTCTGCAACAAACTTGTCATGCATTTTCTTTAACTGGGAAATCAGATAAGACTCATCTCCCCAGCTTGCTGCCTTGGAGCTATCTGTTACAGTGTCACCCCACTGTGTTACATTTCCGTCCTCTGTTCCACAGAACTCCCATGGAGAGTAATAATGAACAGAAATCATGATTCTCTTCTCACCAGAAGAAACATTACTTGACAGATAGTTATCTGTTGGCAGTTCGAATCCATAATTGTCTGCTGTATAGTCAATGTTTGTATTCCAGCCTGGAATTAATAACCATCTCTGGTCATTGTTTCCGCCAGACTGACGTACTGTATCTACGAAAATCTGATTGTAATCATTAATGTTTGCATATGCGCTTGCACTTGGATTTCCATAAGTACCATCGAACTCTTCGTTCATAGACTCAAAAATCAAATGCTCATCGTAATCTTTAAATCTTGCTGCAATCTGTTCCCAACAAGCTTCGTATTTTGCCTTGATCTGTGTCTGGTCGGAGTTACCGCAAAGCAGCCAGCCTCCGTCAATTGATGTATAACCATCACCATGCATATTGATGATTGCATATAAATCATTGTCAATACACATATCTACTACTTCCTGTACTCTGTCTAACCAGGAAGACTGGATGGTGTAATTGGAATCACTGCCAATCATACTCAGGTAAGATACCGGAATACGAATGGACTTAAATCCTGCATCCTTTACTGCCAGGATTAAATCCTCCTGAATCACCGGGTTGCCCCAGTTTGTCTCGCCTGGAGTTCCGCCAACGGCTGCCTCCAGCTGGTTACCAAGATTCCAGCCAGCCCCCATTGCTGCTGTAATCTCACTTTGGTTTAAGTTGTCAAATGTACTGTCAGCTGCAGAAGCGATTTTGCTCTGGCCTGGTACAGTAATGGATGATACTGCCATCGCTGCGGTAAGCAGGACAGCAAGGACTTTGCGTAAACGCATAATAGTTCCTTCTCCTTTCTTAGATGCGAATTTCCGTTCTTGTGAAATAATGAAATGTCTCTGGTGTCGGCACCCCTACCTCCAACCAAACAAGCACTTACATTATCATTGTATTAAAATACACCCCATAAGTATTCCAAAAGAGGAACGAAAATTCAAAATACCAATTTTTGCTACGTTACCATACTAGCATATTTGTACAATTTTGCAATATTTTTTGATATTTTTGCACAATTTTAGTTCTTTTTCACTAAAAAGTGGTTTCGAAAATGTTTTCGAAACCACTTTTTTTGTTATTTTTGCACAACATGCACAAAAATACTAATCCCTCATTGTATATATTTATCTCTTTACAAATTTTACATTACTAAACTTACTCTGACAGGTAATGCCAGCTACTTTTTTGTATACCCGTACCTTGTAATAATACTTTTTGCCTTTTTTCACCTTGCCATCAATGTATTTGCACTTAGATGCTCCTTTAATTTTTTTGATAACCTTATATCCTTTTCCCTTCTTCGTAGAACGGTAAACAATATAACCTGTAGCATCTTTATTTTTCTTCCATTTCAAAATTACTTTCTTTTTGCCTTTTTTCTTGGCAGATTTCAGTTTAGTCTTTGACACCTTAATATTTAAAGTAATCTTAGAAGTATCTACTCCCTCAAAGCTAGTATTGGAAATATAGGTAACTCCCTCTGGGATATTAATAGAATGAATATTCTGACATCCTGCGAAAGCTCCGTCTCCAATAGTTGTCAAAGTGCTAGGAAGTACAACTGTATTCAGATTCTGACAACCATTAAAGGTGTTATTCTCAATAGCAGTAACACCTTCTGGAATCTTTACAGTATGAAGATTACCACAATGGAAAAAGGCACCTTCCCGAATGGTTGTAACATTTTCACCCATTACAACTTCGTTCAGGTTATTACACTCAGAAAAGGCATAAGCGCCTACTGTTACTACTGTGTTTGGCAAAGTAAGATTGTGCAGATTGTCACAGTTATAGAAAAGATAATCTGCTACCTCTGTTATCTGTGTCTTAGAAATATCAATCTGAATGTTGGAGCACTCTGCAAATGCATATACACCAATGGTCTTTACAGTAGATGGTAGTGCCACCGCATCAATCAGCTTCAGATTGGTACATTTATAAAACGCATAGGTTCCAATAGTATGGGTTCCCTCTGCCCAGGAAGTTGGTCCATTGAAGTTTCCTGTATTGGCAAATGCATAATCACCAATAACCTGTACATTGGCTGGAATCACCAGACCTGGTGTGTTGTATCCTTCAAAAGCATAGCATTCCACTCTTGTGACTGTAGATGGAATCTCATAAGTACCTGAGCTTTGGTGCTTTCCTACTGGATAACGCACTAATGTAGCCAGATCCTTACTCATCAATACACCATCTTCACTATTGCAATAGCTTGGATTCGCTGCATCTACTGTGAAGCTCTGAATCGCTTTACAGCCTGCAAAAGCAGTATCATTAATACTGGTTACGCCTGCTGGAATCATAATCTTTGTCACCTTGTCCTTATTCTGGAAGGTTCCACTTAAAGTAGTTACCGCAATACCATTCATGGTAGCTGGAACACTAATTTCCGTTTCCTGTCCCAGATAACCCGTCAGTATGGCATTACCATTGGCATCCACTTCGTAATTGTACAATCCATCCGGAGAAACTGCTGCCTCCGCCTTCATAGCTCCCTGTCCCAAAAACAGGACGCATACCAGTGCCATACAAAGCAGGGACGCTTTCAATAATTTGCTTCTTTCTTTCATACCTTTACATCCTCCTTACATCTTACTAACTCAAACTTCGCACTTTAAAACTTGGATTAACTTCCCATAATATCAACTACAGGAAGTTTTGATATGATTTTTCGTCAGTAAATTTAATAATAGAAAAATTTTTTTGCGATTGCTTTTCCGAAGACAACACAGGTCTTTTGAAGGACTTCGCTTTCTAAGCTTTCTACATGGCGCAACGTCGTAGCACTGTCTGAGCGGGATGGATGAGAGCTGCAGTTTTCCTACGCAGAACGCTTGCGCTCCGGGAGCTGACGTAGCGGTGCATAATGTCTCAGAAAAACGAGACATAAGCACCGACGCCAGCAACGCTCGTGCGTAGGAAGAACTGCACTCCATCCATCTCTGCGAGTTTGCGGAGACGTTGCGGAATCACCAGTAGAAAACAGAAAGCGATTAGTCCTTCTTAAGACCGTAGAAGTTGCGAGAAAAAGCAATCAAAAAACTTTTTCTATATATTCACTATCTCATCCGAAAAATCATTCTATAAAATGTGTATAGTTGATATTACGGGAAGTTGCACAAATTATCTATGTGCGAAGTTTGAGTTACTAATACTATTCTTCTTCCTTTGAAATATAAATTGGGCGGTTTTTCGTTTCCAGATAAGTCTTGGAAAGATACATACCCATAATTCCCATACAAAGTAGCTGAATCCCCCCCAGCATGGTCATAATACAAACCATAGATGGCCAGCCTGATACCGGATCACCAAACAATAACGCCCGGACAAAAATAAAAATTGCTCCTATTACAGATAACATGCAGCAAAACAGTCCAAAGAAGGATGCAATGGACAATGGTGCTGTAGAAAATGCCACGATTCCTTCCAGGGAATACACAAACAGCTTCCAAAAACTCCATTTGGTTTCTCCTGCCACACGTTCCACATTTTCATACGCCAGCCATTTGGTTTCAAAACCAACCCAGCCAAAGATACCTTTAGAAAAACGATTATACTCTGACATGGACAAAATGCTGTCTACCATCTGTCGAGTCATAAAACGATAATCTCTGGCACCATCTACAATATCTGCCTTGGAGATTTTATTTATTAATTTATAAAACATTCTAGCAAAAAAGGAACGAATCGGCGGCTCTCCCTTTCTGTCTGCCCGACGGGTAGCGGCACAGTCATACCCTTCCTTTTCCACTGTCTCATACATTTCCCGAAGCATACTTGGCGGATCCTGTAAATCTACGTCCATAATCACCACGTAGTCTCCCTTGGCATGCTTCAATCCTGCATAAATTCCAGCTTCCTTTCCAAAGTTTCTGGAAAAGGATACATAATGAACTCTTTCATCCTTCTGACGCAGCTCCTTCACAATTTTTAAGGTATTGTCCCTGCTGCCATCATCGATAAACTCAAACTCAAAATCCAGTTCGGGTATCTCCTTAAATGTCTTTATCATTTCCTCATAATAAATCGGAATGGCTTCCTCTTCATTATAACAAGGCACAATCACGGAACATAATTTTTTTTCACTCATACGCAATAACCTTGCCTTTCTCTTTTCTCTGCTAAATAGCCTGTCCTGTAAGCTCTTACTCTGCTTTTCCTTTCCGCCCACGCCAGACCATCACTGCCAGCGCAGCAAAACCAAAAATCGAAATCAGGATTCCTGCTTTCAGATATGGTGTGCAATACTTAAACACCACCTGAGAATCTCCGGCAGGAAGCTCTATAGCCATATACATTTCATTGGAGCGCAGAATCTCTGCTTCTTTTCCATTCACATATGCCTTCCATCCTGAACTATATGGAACAGCCATCTGCAAAAGCTTTGTCTTGGATAAGGAGATTTCACCGGAAATTCTATTGGTCTCTACCTTAAGTTTCTCCAAGGTTTCTCCCTGCAAAACATCTATCTTTGCCTGATAATTGTCCATTGATTCATATAGTACCATAAAATTGTCCAAAGAGTATACACCCTTTTTCGGGAAGGTAATAGTACAACTGGTTCGTGGTTCTTTGGAGTAGCCCAAATTAATTGTCTGGTTTGGCTCATCATACCAGGAAGATTTCCTTGGATTCATCAGAACAAAATAATTTTCTGTATTTCCACTAACCACTTTTCCAGTCTGGTACTGCTTATTATTATCTATAACCTGAAATTCATTGAACCAAAGATAAGTTTCACAATTGGTCCGGCCCCGAAATGTCAGCTCCATCGCAGCATTCTCCTGTTCCACCCTCAGCTGGTTATTTTCCCACGTGACGCCACTACAGCTTGCCACCTGACAAAACTCTTCTTCTACATCCATATTTAGAGCGCCTGTTTCCATGGCAAGAGTCGATACCTTTTCTTCCTCTTCTTCTGAAAGAACCACTGCCTGAAGCAAGGTTTCCTGTTTCTCAATCGGAGACAGAAGCTGGTATTCTTCTTCCCTTACCCATGCTGACACGGTATAGCCTAGCGGCAGGAAGTTTTTATTTTCATATACATAATTCATATCTCCCTGCTGATCCCGAACGGTTTTCTTCCATTCATATCCATAAGGAATCAGACCATCCTTCTTGCTGTCCGTCATATAATACTTAGTAGCTGTCACTGCATTCAAGGCAGTACGTCCATCCAGACCGCGAAGAGAATAGGTTCGCTCCATAGTATTGAGCTGGAGACTATTATAAAAATCAAAGTACCAGCTTGGCGCAATACTAAAATACCAGTTATGTCCATAATAATCCATCATCAGAGACTGGTTTCCAATAATCCAGGGCTGCTCCACCCTATAAAACTCTTCCTTCGGAGAAACCTTCAATGAAGCTACTGCCTGTACCGGACTATCCTGAGCAGTACTTTGCACTGCTCCTGCCCGGTCAAATTCATCCAGATATTCTGTTTCCTCATTGGAATATAGATTCACCACATTCATTACAAGATTACAAGTGACGAATAGGCACAGAGCCAGACTGACACGAAACCGTCTGCCTGCCCAATTCTTAAAATGTGGTTTCAGATACTGCAAGAGTACCGGAATCATACAGACTACAATATAAGCATTTAACATGGCATAGGCATAGTTCCAACGATTGGAAACATAGCCAAAGCCATTCATAATCTTACCGCCTAAAGGAACCAGCATCATACCTGTCAGCAGAATATATGCCAGCCTCAGCTTCCACATATGAAGCTTCTCCTTCTTATTGCGGCTCCTATGTAAAAACATACAAATCACTGCTACAAGACAGAGTACAGAAAAACTGAGATTCGTCCATTCTCCAATATCTGTTTCCGCTCTGGTATAGCTTCGCAGAAAATTCTCATAAAACTCTTCGGGATAAAACAAAAGAGAATCGGTATATCCACCTTCGCCACCACGGGAACAGGTAAGATATGCCATTACCATAGGCACCATAATCCCTGCCGATAATGCCACGCCACAAAGATAACTGCCTACCATTTTACATAAGGAAAACATTTTTTCTTTCCATTGCATGTCCTTTTTCGGAACCAGCGAAAAAAGCACGTAAAATGCCATCATTATGGTATTCATGTAACCAAAATAAAAATTGGATATTAAAGATAATGCCACTACACAAGAAAACAGGCCATATTTCTTCTTTTGAAGAATCCGCTCCACGCCCAAAAGATACAATGGCAAATACATCATTCCATTGACAAAAAAAGGATGACGCACAGAAGCATACAATCCATATCCGCAAAATACATACACTAAAGCGCCCACCAGCACCGTCACTCTCTGGGTATGATTTTTTGAAAAACAAAACAAAGAAAAAAAGATTCCTGTCAGATATAATCTGACAAAAATCAACAAGGCATATAATACCTCCAGATATTTTTCCGGACAGAATAAGGTAGTCAGTGTCAACGGATCACCAAAGCCATAATAATTCAGAGTGGTGAGCACATCCATGCCCTCTCCGATGCTAAAATCCACCATGGGAAGCTGAGGCTTTCCCTTCAACAAGCTTTTCACAAAATCCACCAGAAAATTATGAATATAAACCAGGGTAGGATAGTGCTGGGCAGCACCATCCTTTCCCCAGACAAAAGACCGGTCATGGAGCCAGAACAATAGCGTAATGACTCCTGCAATTAAAATAAATAAAATCGTATAAGATAAATAATATTGTCTTACTTTCTTTTTCTCTACTTCCATATTTTTTCCCTTCAAGTCCTATCTCATCACTTTTTATTTAGATTATCTGCTTAAAAGCTTCTCCAATTGCGAATGCCCCGCACATAGAAGCGACGAAGCCTTCCCTTTTCCTTCAACACAGCTTGTCCAAAATCATACAACAACTTTTTGCACCATGCAACATCCTCTTTACTTCTATCCTCTTTTGCAAACCGGGACTGTTCAAGAAGCCGGTAATAACGGTTGATATCTTCCTTTTTTTCCAATTCTGTACATAAATATTTTAGCAAAGCAACATACTCCTTGTCCGTCTTTTTGGACACTCCATAAATACCGCAGCATCGTAAAAATCTTTCCATCTGACGGTTCATTTCTAATATCTGTTCTCTATGGGTTGTGCACCGGCACAGTCTTCTTCTTCGATGGGCTCTCTGGTTCCCCCAAATAAGATATAGACCGGCTGCCATTGCAAGTCCACAAACTACCGGCATCAATCCCTTACCCCAGTTAGCACCACCTTTACCCTTTCCAGAAATTCCTGGTATTTTTCCAGCTTCCTTTTCCTCTATTTCAGGAGTAGGTGTTTCCGGCTCTGGTGCTTCTTCCGTCTCTTCCTCCTCCAATTCTTCCTCTTCTTCCGGAGATTTGAAGCTTTCCGGCTTCTTCGTCTTTTCCGGTTTTTCTGTTGCCTGAGTCCCTGGCCGCTCCTGGCTAGAATTAAGCGTATTTCCGCCACCGCCACTTCCCGTCGGAGTCATATCCGCTTCTACCCACCCCAGTCCAGGCACATAAACCTCAGCCCATGCATGAGCATCTGAATCCAAAACCTGGGCAGTATACGTCCCATCTGCATTTTCCTTAAACTGCTTAGGAGATACCAGATACCCCGATACATACCGAGAAGGCACATCCAGCATACGCATAATAATAGTTCCCGCCGTGGCATAATGCTCACAAAATCCCTTTCTCTGCGTCATCAGAAAATTCTCCAGATAATCCTCGTCTGCCGGTTTTTTCTCTAAATCACGACTATAATGGGTACGCTGGTTTAAAACACCCTTTATAGAATTAATCATCCCTAAAACACTGCCAGAATCTGCGCTGCGAACCAGCTCATTTTCCCGTACATACCGGTTAACCAGCCTTTCCACCTGTTTCAGTCCTTCCTCCGGGATTTGCATATACTCCTCACCCACATAGGTATGATATGGTAATTCCTCTCCGTCGGAAAAATAAAACTTCTCAAGCCATGCTTTTCCCTTTTGCTCCAGCATTGTTACTTTTTCTTCTACGTATTCCCCATTCCATACGGAAAGCTGCCGCAGTAATTCATTTTCTGTACCTTCATAATTCTGGCGCATAGTTATTTTATAACTCTTCACAGAAGTGTCTTTCGTAAAATCCAAATCCTGATTCATCTGCAGCTGTGCAATACTGTCATCCGAAATTTTAGAATAATATGGTATATAGGCATACTTTGAATTAAAATCCTCAGCATATTCAATATTCATAGATACATCCTGATTATAAAATATACTGATTCCAAAGGAACTTTCCGAACCGTATTTTTCTTTACCAATATATCCTTCATTCCACTGTTCCATATATTCATCATTGGTAAAGGTATTCTCTCTGGCAGGATTGGTCCACTTTCCATCCTCATAATTTATCCCGGTAAAACCTCTTAAATATGTGTTTCCCATAGGTGGATGATCCACCGTAATGGTCATGACCGGCACCTCATCATAAATCGGATAGGTATTTGTCAACACTCCAGGCTGCTCTGTTCCCGCCATGCGCTGCAAACGTTTCACCAGCTGGACCGCCTTCTTCTCAATCTTCTGCCCCACTCCACGCTGCCATGTCACCAATTCCTTCTCTTTCTCCAGCACCCCCTGATTTTTTGCACTTAATATGCTGGATGCCAGAAACACTGCAGCTAAAAGTATGGCAATCACCGGATAAAGATTCTTTTGCCTTCCTCCCTTGCCTGGAAGCTGTCGGAAGTACTTCCTTCCTCCCTTATGATGATTTTCCATCAAAATCCTCATTCCCACTATACCAGAAATAAGGAACACCATATCAAACACCTCTGGAGTTTTCCCCCAGATTAATCCAAGAGTCACTATAATGGTGAGCGGCATAAGCCCCAGGGACATGCTCCTAAGCTTATAGAATGCTACTGCCATAAAAAACGCTAAAAAGAACTCTATTGTAAACAATAAGGCAGTTCCATCACTATCATATCTGGCAGCAGACAACCAGTTCACTTTATAGCGATAATAGATATCGTATCTTCTCTGTATTGCATCCCACAAAAACTTTGCATCACTCTGATACCGAAGAATGTTATGAAGTACATACATGGCAAACAAAACCCATGTACTTATTAACAGCATAAGAGAAATCGGATTTTTGATTCTCTTTATTTCCAACTTCTTTCTTACCCTTGTTTCCAAGCTTTGAAATGGAGATATTGTCAATACGGTAAAATACATTCCGGCAAACATCAAAGCAATACTAAATTTCATTATATTGATGTAAGGGAAAAACACATGATAAAAGCAGGCATTCATCCCTACTAATATCAGACCTAGACATATTCCCTTTCCTACAAACGACTTTCTCTTCATAATTCACCTCATTCAGCCCCACCAGTACTATACTTTGCAATCCTTCGTTCTTTGCAGAACAATCCCATAGCTATACTACAATTTCCTGCTGACGAAGCTGCCGCTCCAGCTTATCCCGCTTTGTCTCATATTTACAGCATTCCTGCTCATTCACCCGCAGCTCCAGATTCAAATTTAATTCCAGCTTGGTAACATACTGCAGCTCATGATATTTCTGCTGATACAATTCCTCCAAATCCTTTTGTTTGAAATAATTTGTCATACGTCCCAGCTGAATCAGCATTTCATATACATCTTCTTCCTTCTCGATTCGATAGCGGTAAATATCCTCTATGCTGGAATCGTACCAAATCAGATAATGACGGCAGCCTTCCTGTACCATGCCATAAGACAAGGATGCAACAATCTGAAGATAACTATCCCTTTTTTCGTACACACCACTTTTCCGATACTTCCGCTCCACTCTAACAGGCTGATATAAATCTAAGAAAAACAATACAGGACAGCCCAAAGGCAGCGATTCCTCACACACTATAAGTTCTCCTGTCTTTGCAGACAATTTCCAATGAATGCTTCGCAGCTTATCCCCTGGCTGATAGTTTCGAATCCTGAATACTTCTGAGGCGTCATCCCCACCTTTTTCCTTAGAATATACTTCACTTTCTCCAGCAAAATCCCTGCTCTGCCGACTGACAAATACAGGCACTTCACTAACAGCCGGTGTCACCAGAAGACTTTCAGGCTGCAGTTTCTTCCAAAGTTTCTTTGGCACTGGAATCGCAAGTAAACCAATTAAGTCATAACACCATACCTTGTTAATCTCCATTCGGACAGTACCAACGCAGGAGGTGTCATACTCCATTCGCAAAATATGCTGCCCCTTTTTCAAATTCTCTTTTGTCATCCTACCATAAAACCAGGTTTTCTCTGGTTTCCGACTCATAGGGAAATAACTGGAAACCTGAATACCAATCTTTCCTGTTGGAATCCATGTATTTTTCTTCATAAAAATATGAACTGGTACTTTTTTTCCTTTTTCCGCTACAGGAATCGGGAGCTGTAATTTTACTTCTGTCTTTTGTGCCACCCATATTGCTGGAACCAATGTCAGCAAAGGCAAGACCAGTTCCACAAAAAATAGCATCAAAACACTATTACTTCCATATAAAATTGCAAGATATAATGTATACGCTGTCGTTAATAGATAAACCACTAGTCTTCTCACTCTTCTTGCCAACCTTTCTTATCCAATTCAAACTTCACACCTACTGTATCTATGAAGCTTCCCACATCATAATATCTACTCTCTGATTTTAGGCTCCTTTACAGACTCCATTATCTTCCCAATGATCTCTTTTACAGATACATGTCCCACTCTTGCCTTAGCGTTTAATACCATACGATGCCCTGTAACCGCTTCAAAAACATCCTGCACATCCTGAGGCACCACATAATCCCGTCCATCCAAAAATGCCATAGCCTTTGCCATACGCACCAAAGCAATAGTTCCACGCGGGCTGACACCCAGTTCTACCAGGTCATGCTCTCTGGTAGCCTGCACCAGCTTTACAATATATTCATACAATTCATCCCGTAGATAAACCTCGTCTACTACCTTCTTAATTTCAATTAATTCCTCTGCTGGAATGATTCCTTCAATCTCGTTGATTGGAATCTCCTTGCTCTTTCCCTTCGCAATGGCAATTTCATTTTCCCCGTCCGGGTATCCCATAGTCATACAAATCATGAAACGGTCCAACTGGGACTCTGGAAGCAGCTGGGTTCCAATACTTCCTACCGGATTTTCCGTAGCAATAACCACAAATGGCGCTGGCACCTTCCGGGTCACACCATCCACGGTCACATTACCTTCTTCCATAACCTCTAGTAATGCAGACTGGGTTTTTGGCGAAGTTCGGTTAATCTCATCCGCCAGGAACAGATTACACATAATAGCTCCCGGCTGGTATTCAAAGGTTCCCGTCTCCTTCTGGTACATGGAAAAACCTAAAATATCCGCTGGTAATACATCCGGAGTAAACTGCACACGCTGGCTGTTCATCTCCATAGCTCCGGCAAATGCCATAGCCAGAGTGGTCTTTCCCACACCAGGAACGTCATCTATCAAAATATGTCCTCCAGCTAAAATAGCCGCCATAGCAAGTCTGACACAGTCATCCTTACCAATCACCGCCTTCTTCACTTCTTTCATTACCGCATGGGCTTCCATATAATATCTTTTTTCCATTTTATCTCTTCCCTTTCAAAGCATTTGCAAGATTTCGCGCTTATTTTATACTATATCTCCCGACATCAAAAGTAAATAAAGGTTTTCTTAAGATTTTGTTACACTTTTGCTACTGTTCGCACATAAGACGATAGAATACGATTGCATAAGACAAGTTTACTTGACTTATGCAAATAAGTATTCTGTTCGTTTTATGAAGGGAGCAGTAATGCTCCCCCTCCCTACATGAGTAAAAGATAAGTTGCATAGCAACGACAGACGACGAAGTCGGATGCTTTTACGAATGTTAGGGAGAATGCAAACAAAGTTATCCATTCGCACACCATCCCCCGTATCCACAATGCCCAGCATGACCCCCTGTCCATACAGTGACAACCCAGGCTGTCTCTGTACCTGGGCAATTCCACTGGATTCCAGCACCTGGGCGGAGGACAGCAGTCCGAAGCACCGCGGAACGATAAGCAGCTGATTCCTTTGCTCCTCATCCACCTCATCTGCTCTTTGGTAAATAATGCCTAACCGATTTGTCAGCAATTGATAACAGGAAGTTTGATAGAATTCCCCCACCTCCCGTCCTTCCCCAAAATACTCAATGATGTAATCCTCATATTCCTCCGAATAGACTGCTTCTTCACAATTTTCAGCCATAATTTCTCCTTGTCTTGCGGAGCATTTTCACTTTATAGGACGAACTTTCCTAGACAGCAAAAAGCGCATAAGATTTTAACTTATCTTATGCGCTATATAAGTGGAAGTGAAATTTCATGGAATTATTTGGCTTTTACTATTCCTCTGCTTCCTCCACCATCGGCTGCTCTCTCTGGGTCAGAAGCTTCGCCTCACCGCTTTCCCGCATTTCAATCCGGGGAGCACCTTTATTTTCAATATAATCCTTGGTAATGGATACCCTTCCGATTAAATCATCCTTCGGAATCTCGTACATAATATCCAGCATAAACTCTTCGATAATGGCACGAAGGGCTCTGGCACCGGTCTTTTTCTCCGCCGCCTTCTTAGCAATAGCCTCCACTGCGTCTTCATCAAAGCATAAATCCACCTCATCTAAAAGCAGCAGCTTCTGGTACTGTTTTAAAATAGCATTCTTTGGCTGGGTCATAATCTTCTCCAGCATTTCTTCCGTCATTGCTTCCAATGCACAAATCACAGGAAGACGGCCTAAGAACTCTGGAATCATTCCAAACTCTCTTAAATCCTCCACTGCCACTTTTTTCAGAATATTTTCATCTTCATCATATTGATCCTTTAATTCTGCGCGGAATCCAATGGCAGCCTGTTTGGTTAATCTCTTCTTAATCACCTTTTCCAGTTCTGGAAACGCTCCTCCACAAATAAATAAAATGTTTCTGGTATCAATCGTGGTCATTGGCACCATTGCATTTTTGCTGGTGGCTCCTACTGGCACTTCCACCTGACTGCCTTCCAGAAGCTTCAACATCCCCTGCTGCACCGACTCTCCACTAACATCGCGGCTGTTGGTGTTGCGCTTCTTGGCAATCTTGTCAATCTCGTCGATAAAAACAATTCCCCGCTCAGCCTTTTCTACATCATTATCTGCTGCTGCCAAAAGCTTAGACAAAACGCTTTCCACGTCATCGCCAATATAACCAGCTTCTGTCAGGGATGTGGCATCAGTAATTGCAAGGGGTACCTGCAATATTCTCGCCAGCGTCTTTACCAGATAAGTCTTTCCACATCCAGTAGGTCCAATCATAAGCATATTGGACTTTTCGATTTCAATATCGTCCATGGTATCTGTCAGCACGCGCTTGTAATGATTGTATACCGCCACAGACATTACCTTTTTTGCATGTTCCTGTCCAATTACATACTCATCCAACTGCTGTTTAATAATATGAGGTGCTGGAAGATGCTGGATGTCGAACACTACTTCATCCGTCTTTTTCTTTGATTTCTTTTCTGCTTCTGGCTTTTTCTTTTTCAGTTTCTGATTCTTTGGTATATCCTCAAAGGTTGGTGGCTGTCCCATGCTAAACATATCCATATATGGCATTCCCGGAAAACCATTCATGTTTCCCATAGAATCAAATGTTTTTTGCATACAATCCGAACAAATGCAGATATTATTAGGGATGTGAATCATTTTCCCAGCTCTGCTCTCCGGTCTTCTGCATATATAACAAATATCCTCATACTCGTTATTTTCATTGTTATTTTTGTTGTCTCTATCTTCTGCCATGCTAGTCCTCCATTCTTGACGCTAATAAGTGCTTATGATACAATTTTCTAGTGTGCTCTCATAGTTAAATGGATATAACAGCCCCCTCCTAAGGGGCAGTTGTAGGTTCGATTCCTACTGAGAGTGCTTTTTTATTCACACAAAGGCAAAGTGAGGATGTGCAAATTTATTTGCGTCATCCCAGCATACCCGCGTGGTATTTGACTTGGAAAGAAAATTGCAAAAAGCATAGTGTCACTAAGGCAACGTTTGAACATTGCCTTTTGCACCTTATTGTACATTGAATCTACTACTTCTTGCAATGTTTTTCATAGATTTTTAAGAAAAGGGGAAAAAAATGAGAGGAAAAAAATTAATTGCCTTCCTGATGACAGGTGTGCTTCTAGCTGGAAGCATCTGTAGTTCTTCTGCCAAAGCGGCAGTTCAATGGCCAAAGGGGCCAAAGAAAGGAAGCTTAAGTTGTGCATCTGCCATTGTAATGGAATTATCCACTGGTTCCATTTTATATTCTAAAAATATACATGACCAGCATTATCCGGCAAGTATTACCAAAATAATGACTGCCCTTCTGACTTTGGAAAATAGTTCTCTTAATGAGACCGTTACTTTTTCCGAAGAAGCGGCGTTTGGTATCGAAAGTGGTAGTTCATCCCTTTACTGTGAGCCTGGAGAAAAGTTTTCCGTGGAAGAGCTTTTATACGGTATTATGCTTCAATCTGCCAATGAAATGTGTCTAGCAGCCGGAGAACATGTGGCCGGTACTAGTAAGAAGTTTGTAAAAATGATGAATGACAAGGTGGCTGAGCTGGGATTAAAAAACACCCATTTTATGAATCCAAACGGACTTCACCATGACAATCATTACACTTCAGCATATGATATGGCATGTATTGCTAGAGAAGCATGGAAAAATACTACCTTCCGAAAGATTTGTGGAACAAAGACATATTCCATGGGTGCTACCAACAAGCGTAAGGCCAAAGAGATTATGACTTTGCTAAATCACCACCAGATGGTAAATGGTTACAATTACCCACAATATGAGTACAAATATTGCATTGGTGGTAAAACCGGTTATACTTCCATGGCTCAGTCCACTCTTGTAACCTATGCAGAGAAGAATGGCATGCAACTAGTATCTGTAGTTATGCATGCTGCAGGTCCAACTGCAGGTCAACCAAATGAGTATACCGACTCTACCCGTCTTCTGGATTATGCTTTTGAAAATTATACAAAATTTATGGTAGACGAACAGAGCAGTCAGGTAAATGAAAATCTTTTTAATACCTTTGACAGCTATTTTAACGCAGAGGAATCACCAATCCGTCTTGCAAGCGAATCTACTGTCGTGCTTCCGAAGGGTGTCAGCCTTTCCAAAGCAAATCAGACCATTACCTATGATAAGAATCAGACCCTGAAGGAAGGGGAAAACATTATCGGAAAGGTTACCTACACCTATGGAAACCGTACCGTTGGTTCTACAGATATTATTTTTGACAACACAGAAAATATAACTCATTTAGATGAAGCATCCCGTGAAATCGTAAATAGCGAGATTCAACAGTTACAAACCAACAAAGAGAATGATGCTTTCTTCCAGCAAAAGTTGTCCGGTTTAAAATATGGCTGGCTAAATCTAGTATCATTCTTTCAAGAAAGAATCATTCTTCTCATTGTGGTGGTTTTGACATTGATTTTAATCCTGCTTTGGGTTTTAAGATATCTTTACTCCAGCAGACGCCGGAGAAGAAGAAATCATTCCAGCCGCTACCAAAAATCTTCTGGCGGAATGTCGCTGAATAGTAAACGTGGATTTTCCTTTGGCAGACGCCGAGGCAGAAAACGTCACGGAGTGGACTATACTACCAACAGACGCTCGTTGTCACCAAAGAATAAGGTTCGGAAAACCAGCAGCAATATGAGCGCAAGAAAGTTAAAGCGAAACCGCAAGAGAACCAAAGAAAGTTTCGGAAAGAACTTTTATGATTTCTGATAGGTAAGGAAAGTTTTTTATGTAAGTTAATCCAAGAGGGTGTCCCAATTAAAATTATCAGTGATGAGCTGTTAATTTCAATTGGGACACCCTCTTTTTGGGCGACTACCTTTCTATCTCTTTCTTATCTTTCTTCATTTTATCCCAGAAAACAAAGTATACACCACCTAAAAGAACCGCAAGCACAAATAGTATCATACCGGCTCCAAAGCCTGGTGATACATAAGAAAAGCTAATCTTGTGTTCACCAGCTTCTGCTTCCACCATAAGGAACGTATCTGCAAATTTACTGATTTCTACCTTCTTTCCATCAATCTTCACAGTCCAGCCACTATCATATGGAATAGAGGTCACAATCTTCTGATTCTCCCCTACATGAATGGTGCCTGATAATTTACCACCTTTATGCTTCGTCACTTGCATTCCATTGTTCGCTAGAGATGACATAGTCTTTGCTAACTGATCCATATGAAGCTGTGCAATCATGGCATAATTTACTGTAATTGTACTTGATGGTACTACCTTTACAACCACTTGCTGCCCCGGCTGAAAATTCCCTAGATAAAGACTACAGCTAGTTTCTGTAGAAAAGTAATTACCTACCCAGACATCATTAACATACACATCTGCCCAAGAGGTACTATCAGACTTCATATATAAGTATACCGGATTGTCTGAATCTGCTACAAAAGTATAACTCCATGTATTATCTGGCTGAGAGTAAGTATATTCATACTCGGTAAAATAGGATTTATCTGTTCCTGCAATGGAGTTGAGAAATGTATTCTGATTTACAAATATATCTGCATTATTCAAATCTGGATATGCCTGTGTCACTGGTGCTCCATAAGCAATCGGTAGTACATTTTCATTGCTGTATACGTTGGCTCCATTTTCTCCTGTTAGCAATAATGGATAATTCGCTGGCACCATGCCGTCATCCAAAATATATCTTACTCCAAACAGGCTGTCCAGCATTGGGTTGGAACCATATCCCGAATTCCAGATATGTGCCTGGGCAATTCCAAGCTTCGGCGTCAGCTGGTTTACGGATGCATGGAACGTGGAGGAATAGTGTGTCATTCCATTATAGCCAAGAAGCATAGCATCATTTTTTGAATACTCATACCCCTGATTGATACGATAAAATCCTTTATCCTGATTCTGTACTTCCTCAACCATTGGCTGGGTTTTCTTCAGGAAGTTTTCATACTCTTCCACTGTACCATAGCCAAACTCAGCTTCCAAGCCTGCAAACATCGCTTTTCCGTTGGCGTTCATATCCACAGAGATTACCAAGGTCAGTACCAAAGCTGCCACTACTGCTTTTATTGCATCCAATTTCTGAAGCTTCTCTATCTGGAACAATGCACCTGTGCCTTTTATAGCCATATATAAGAGGAAGAAGCTGCATACAAATGCGTAACGATATGGGAACCATGTTGGATATTGGAAGCCATGCCATGCAATATCCCATTTCGTATAGTAAAAGCTTGCCGCCAACAATGCCAATATCAATACCGCTCCTACTTTCTCACGGATAGTGATACTCTTCATTATAAAAAATACCACTGCCATAATCAGCCCAATATATCCGACATATATAGCCGGCAAACCAGAATTCGTAATGCTGTCATAAACACCATTCTTTAGCTTTCCAAACAAATCAGCAAAAACAAAATTGGTCTCTGTATCTGGCATATAGGATGCGGATGCCAGTTTACCCTGCATCAAATCCTTCACTACCGGAAGAATCAATGGTGAAGAAAGCCCGAAAGCCAAAACCGTGGTAATCGTAAACCATAATGTTTTCCAAAGATACTCTTTTACAGACTCTTTATTACCCAGACAAAGCACTCTATACACAAAATAAATTGCCGTAAACACCCCTACCATATAGCCTGTGTAATAATTGCATATAAAGATGGCCGCCAACACCAGCATATAATGTAGTCCCTTTTTTCCATCTAATATCTTCTCCACTCCAAGAAGAACCATTGGTAAGAGGATTACACCATCCAGCCACATCAGACACATGGAATAAACCATATTGTATGAGATTAAAGCATATGATATAGCAAAGGGAAGTACCATCAAAACCTTCAGCGAATCTTTTTGCAAATTGGAATTTTCTTTTGCTTGATATATTTTCCCCAAATGTGTCTTTTCCCAAATATAGGCTCCAAAACCAGCAAAACTCAAACCTGCCAGACCTATTTTTAATACAGTCAGAAGTAAAATTGCCGTAGTCATCTTTTCTAATGGAAAGAATATAGTAATAAAGGATAGCGGACTAGCTACATAATATGCAAAAAGCCCCAAATAATTTCCGCCCATGGAACGGGACCATGAAAAGAATAGCGAATCATCTCCATTTACCACGTTTCGCAGAGAGGCAAAAAACTCCAGATACTGTCCCTTCATATCCATAATGAATAAAGTCTTATCACCAAATGGAAAGAATCCCCTACTCTTTAATATCAGTAATAATACAATCACAGGAATTACAAAGGAACATCCATACAAAATCCCTTTACTCCAGTTTATTTTCCTAATCTTTTCGCTCATAACCATCCTCCCAAGTTACGTTTTACTTGTTCTCGCTTTGGTTATTATAGCAATATTACTCTATAGATTGCAAACTTCCACCTAATATCAAAATCCATGGCAATCTTACAGCTTTTACTAATCAATCCTTTTCTACTTCTTCTCCTGAAACTCTGTTACATACTTTCGATAATGCAATGGCATATTATTTCTTTGTAACGCTAGATTCGTTCTTTCTTTTATGGCTATCGTCTCAAAGAAAGATTTCCAAAGGTCTACATATTCCTCTTTTGCCTCTTCCCACTCCTCTAGCTGGTCTTCTTCTTCTGATGTCAATTTCCGAATGTACCACTCCTGCCCGGGAGCATGAAAAACTGCCTGCTGATGGGTTTTGTCATAAATAACAAACCACTCAGGATCTAATCGATCCGCAAAATGAGGAGCAATGAATGGCAACACCGCATTCTTTGGTTCAAAAACCGCCAACAGCACTGGATGTCTTAAGTTAATTTCTTTAAACCGCAGAAACTCCAAAGAATAATGAGCCTCATTTTTTATCCGGCGATTGATTTCAAATAATCTTTGTACACATGGAATCTGCAATGCAGCAGTTACTTTCGCTCCTAACCGGAAGCCTTCCACAATGAAATGATAGATTACATCTGCCTTATCCTGTTCTGCACTAGCCACAGCCCGTAAAATATACTCATATGCCTCCCAAGATATTTTGCTTCTAACCGAACGAAGCACCTTCTCCATTTTTTCAGAATCTGCTGCAACCGTGATGTATTCTGAAAAAAGCATCTGTTCCTGATAAGTTTCTGGCTTCACTACCTGTATCTGTATATAATCATGACCATAACGGGACTTTCCTGCATCATATATACTGGCAAATATCCCTTCTGGTGTATCCTCGCATTGATAAACCCTTATTGCTTTCATGCACTTCCCCCTTATGCCTGTATCTGCATTTCGCTTTCCGAAGATGCCACCTCTCTTATCTGAAAATCGTCAAATAAAGACAACTGCTTATAGCGAATATCCTGCTGGTTATAATTCACCATCAATTCTTTCTCCTCTCCTACCATTCTTCGTGTTATAAAATCCTCTTCCACCTTTAAAAAGTCATACATCATTTTTCCATTGCAGGTAATAAAATATAACGCTCTCTTCAATACAACTCCCATTTTCTTTAAATTTAGGAAATCTAATGAACCGGTTCTTCTGGCTTTCACAATACGGCTGGCAGACTTTACCCCAATCCCCGGTACTCGAAGCAGAGTATTATAGTCCGCTGTGTTAATCTCCACTGGAAAATGTTCCATATGCCCTAGTGCCCAGTCACATTTCGGATCTAGAAACACATTAAAATTAGGACGGTTTGGGGATAAAAGCTCCTTCGCCTCAAAGCCATAATATCTTAATAAGAAGTCTGCCTGATAAAGCCTATGCTCCCGTAGAAGTGGAGGCTGGCCACCCACTGCCGGCAAAGAAGTATCCTGATTTACATTAATAAAAGCAGAATAAAACACTCTCTTTAAATCAAAGCGTTGATATAGCGCTTCCGACACCGCCATAATTTCATAATCACTTTCTCCCGTGGCTCCTATAATCATCTGGGTACTCTGCCCTGCTGGCACAAACCCTCTACTTGTATCATGCCGCCTCCACTGACTCAATGCTGTTGTGGAGTCTTCTGTTTCCTTTAATAACGATATATTTCTCTTTGGTTGTGTCTGCTGTCGCGAACTGTCTATATTTTCCTGCTGCAATCCCAATAACACGCCATCCTTCTTCATTCCAAGACCTGGCACATCCCTCCCCATACGTTTGCTGGTATACCAGTACGCGCTTTTATTTCCACCTTTCATACCTAGCATCTGTTGACTTTCCTCCATACCACTCTGAATCTGGCGCATAGGAGTCAGAATATTTTTCCGGGATTTATTAGGAGCTAATTGACGCAGTCCTTCCGCGGTGGGAAGTTCCATATTGATGCTCATACGGTCCGCATACCAGCCCGCCATCTCCACCAACTCTGGTGAAGCTCCCGGTATAGCCTTACAGTGAATATATCCATTGAAACGGTGAATCACCCGCAAGTCATGAAGAGCTTTACAAATCAATTCCATAGTATAATCTGGCGATTCCACAATTCCGGAGCTTAGAAAAAGACCTTCTATATAATTTCTCCGGTAAAATTCCATAGTCAACGTACACACTTCTTCTGGAGTAAAGGTCGCTCTTGGAACATCATTGGTAACACGGTTTATACAATACTTACAATTATAAATACATTCATTCGTAAACAAAATCTTCAAAAGAGAAATGCAACGTCCATCTCCCGAAAAAGTATGACAGATGCCACAAGCTTCTGTATTTCCAATAGCTCCCTTTACCGCTTTGCGCTGTACACCACTAGAGGTACAAGCCACATCATATTTCGCAGCATCAGACAAAATCCGCAGCTTCTCTTCAATAGATGCTTGCTCTGCAAATATCATAGTCCCACTTCCCTTCCATCAAACTTCCTTCGAACATTCGTTCTGTTTATGTTATCATCCACATTCTTTCTTGTCAAGTCAAACATATTACTAAATCTCATTAAATTTCTTGCATGTTTTTTTATGAAACTTTTTACTAAAATTGAATATTTTTATTTGTAACATACAACCAATTTTTTCTCATTGTCTCATTTTGATTTTTATTAACTTCGTACATTGTCTCCTCTGATATAAAGTGCTATAGTATTATTCATCTTAAGATTATTTTTCTAATGGATTTTCAATATAAATCTACTAGATTCAATGTCATGACATTTTCAACTATTTCATTTTTTCAACACGAAAAGAAGGTGATTATATTTCAAGATTAAAAACTCATTTTAATATGATTTGGGAACGTGCCGACTTACTTGCAAAAATTCATTCCGAATCATATCTTTCTTCCATGTTTTTTAACTGGACAGAAAAGCAACAGGAAGAATTTCTTGATTTTTGTTGCGGTAATACAGGGGTAAAAATTTTATATGATTCTTTTTTTAAAGAGATTATGAGTCCTGAATATGCTTCTGACCGACTGGAAGATTTTCTTTCTTTGCTATTAGGAAGGAACGTACATATTTTGGTGGTTTTGCCCAATGATTCTACTCGTATAGCAGATGAATCCTCTCTTCTTATTACAGATATCATTGTAGAACTGGAAGATGGAAGTATTGCTAATGTGGAAGTCCAAAAAATTGGCTATCTTTTTCCAGGAGAGCGCAGCGCTTGCTACTCTGCTGATTTATTATTGCGCCAATATAAACGTGTTCGAAGCAAGGAAAGAAATAAATCCTGCTATAAAAGTATTAAAAATGTTTATACCATTGTTCTCTTTGAAAAAAGTCCTGCGGAATTCAAAAATTTCCCCGGAAAATACATTCATCGTTTTGAACAAACTTCAGATACTGGATTAGAGTTAAATTTATTACAAAAATACATTTTCATTCCTCTTGACATATTTAAAAAAAGCATCCAAAATGAACCTATCAAGAATAAATTAGACGCATGGTTGTTTTTCTTTTCTGCAAACAAACCAGAAGAGATTTTGCAATTGATACAGCTTTATCCTGAATTCGAGTCTTTGTATAAGGATATTTACAACCTGTGTCTTAACACAGAGAAGGTGATGGAAATGTTTTCAAAGGAATTATTAGAGTTAGATCGTAATACTGTACAGTATATGATTGATGAAATGCAGGATACTATTGATGAATTGCAAAATTCTATTGAAGAAAAGAAAAACTCTCTTCAGACCTTGAAACAAAACTACCAGAATATGGAGCAAAACTATCAAACTATAGAACAGGACTACCACAACATGGAACAGGACTACCGCAACATGGAACAGGACTACCACAACATGGAACAAAAGTACCAATCTATGGAGCAAAAGTACAATGAGGCATTAGAAAAACTAAAGAAATACGAAAGTTAATAAAAGTATATCTAACAAAATACGTCAACAAACTTATGCCCTGTGTCAAATCGACACAGGGCATACAAAATCTACTTGACCTTTTTATAAAAAAATCTACCAGCTTCCCTTTAGAATTCTTACGGTGCTCTTTTGTCCCTTCTTTCGAAAAAGTGCTTTATATGCTCCATATTTTTTCTTTGGTATAAAAATTTTTGCCGAAGGATTAATTTCCTTAAAGGCATTCTTTCCTACTTTAACAATCTTTTTTGTTTTAACGTGTATGGTTTTTAATTTCTTACAACCAGAAAAAGCTGACTTTCCAATGGATTTTACATTGCTTCCTATTGTTATTTTCTTTAAGGTTGTCATGTCAGAAAATGCTTCATAATCAATGCCTACAATCTTATACTTTACAGATCTGTAAGTTACTGTTTCTCCAATGGTAAGACTACTTGCATTTTTCTCATAACCACTTACGGTCACAGACTTAGAATTTAACAGAGTATAAATGAATCCCGCCTTCTGGAAGGTATCTCCTTCTTCCAGCTCCTCCTCATCTTCGTCCTCTTCTTCCTCGTCTTCGTCATCCTCATCTTCCTCTTCGTCATTCTCTGAATCATTCAAGTCAGGATTTACTGTGACTGTTGGAGTGACATCTCCAGAAGTTGGAGGTGTTGTAACTATCGTCGTGTTATCCACGGATGCAGGTGGTATTGTCGCTGTAGTTTCACCTGAAGAAGCGGACTCATCTGTTGGAATCGGGGTTGCTGTAGCTTCTGTGTTATTCGAACCAGATACATTCACCTCCGGAACCGGAATATTAGCATTAACATTATCCACCGCCATTCCTGATACTTTAACATAAAGTGTAATGGTATCTCCTTTCTCAGCAGTAATTTCTATTCCACCAAAAGCGTCTATATATTCCGTAGACAAATCACTACCAATCATTTCTCCTGTCTGGCCATTAAAATATAAGCTATATGGATTGCGACATGTTAATACACGACAATATTCATGAACATACACTCCTGTAACAGTACGCCCTGGTGCAAGAATGTGATATGTAGCAACTTCTTTATCTAATTTTCCAGAAATAGTAGTAGTTTCTGCCGATAACAGACTGCTTGTTAATCCATTTTCTGTAGTCTCACCTGCATAAAGAATTAAATAGTCTGAGTTTGTAACAGCATATTGATTCATTACACCATCTATAGTTGAAGTAGCCACTACAGTGATATGCGGTTCGATAAAATCTGTAAGATCAACTGTTATACCAATAGCAATATCATTCCATTCTACAGCATTTAGTTCCAAGGTAGAGCCTTCATCTGTAACAGAAGGAACGATTCCTTCCGCCGGAGCTTCTCCCGACCATCCCCAAGCCGTCCCCATTTCCACTTCACCTGTCCATTTTAACGTGGTTCCTCTGGCCTCTGCTTTTGCCGCCCCGATGCTGCCTGCTCCAGTTAAAACCAAAGTCCCTGTCAAAATCCATGAAATGATTTTTTTCATTTGTCTTTTTTTTCATAAAATCCCTCATTTCTGTATATTGTTTTCATTATTAAATATCTTACAAAAGACTAATCTTATTTTATCAAAATAAAAAACCGCATTACATTGACATTTCTAACAATGTAATACGGTCATTTCTGTGAATTATTCTTTTTCCAAATTTCTACTTCTGCATCTTATACAACAATTCCATCTTCATGTCGTAATAATTTGGTGTCATATCCAGATAATGAACATGAGGATTTTCAAAACGCTGCTCCTCAGACCATACTTCTCCTTCCAGCTGCTGCTTTACATACTCCCGAATTTCATCCAATGCAGGCAAATCATACACCAGCTTGCCGTCCTTAAAAATCGGCACCTGCAGTTCTTTGCATTTACAGTTATCAAAGGTATGCTGACGCCACGGAGCCACAGGATCCACATAGCGAAAGCTCTGGCTCAAATCGATTTCTTCGTCATAGGTTCCGATTAAATCTGCTACAGCCTTGCCTGTCTCGTCATAGACACGGTATACCTTTTTCAAACCAGGATTGGTGATTTTCTCCACATTTTCAGACACCTTGATTCGTGGCTGGAAGACCCCTTCCTTTTCCACCGCTGCGATTTTATATACTGCACCAAAGACCGGATCACTTTTGGAAGTAATCAGGCGTTCACCCACACCAAAGCTGCTGATACAGCCTCCCTGCTCTATCAAAGAAGTAATGGTATATTCGTCCAAACTATTGGAAGCTACAATCTGACAGTCTGTCAGTCCTGCTTCATCCAACATCTTTCTAGTCTTCTTTGACAAATATGCTAAGTCACCACTGTCGATTCGTACTCCCTTCAACCTTTTTCCCATTGGCTCCAGCACTTCCTTCGCCACTCGGATAGCATTTGGAACACCACTTTTAAGTACATCGTAGGTATCAATTAAAAGAGTAGTTGCATCCGGATAGCTTTCTGCATATTTGCGAAATGCTGTATATTCATCTTCATAATACATAATCCAGCTATGAGCCATGGTTCCTCCTACAGGAATGCCAAATGCCTGACCAGAAATCACAGTAGCAGTTCCATTCACACCACCGATATAAGCCGCTCTGGCTCCATACACCGCTGCATCCATATTGTGAGCGCGACGGGCACCAAAATCAGACACATTTCTGCCCTGTGCCGCCCGGACAATACGGCTTGCCTTGGTTGCCACCAAAGATTGATGATTAATCTGAAGCAAGATTGCCGTTTCCACCAGTTGGGCATCAATCAACGGAGCAATCACCGTGATAACTGGCTCATTCGGATACATAATGGTTCCCTCCGGAAAGGCGTACACATCCCCCTTAAACCGAAATTCCTTCAAATATTCCAAAAACTCTTCTTCAAAAATCCCCTGCTGCTGTAGGTAAGCTATATCCTCTTCATCAAAATGCATTTCCTGAATATATTCAATAATCTGCTCCAATCCTGCAAAAATAGAATATCCGCCTCCGTCCGGATTCTTTCGGAAGAATACATCAAAAGCCACCCTCTCGTCTCTGTCTTGCTCTTTAAAATATCCATTACTCATGGTTAATTCATAAAAATCCATTACCATAGAAAGATTTCTTTCATTACACTGTTTCATCCATATCCCAACCTTTCCTTTGTCGTCAGCCTTCATCCGAAATACTGTCTATTTCTCAATCTGCAATGACATTCTAAATTCTTACTCTGCAGGTTTCCCTATCTGCGAATTTCCACCTGACAGGATGACATGGTATTTAATGCCGCCTCGTGACTTTCCGGTGTCACTCCCGCACAACAGCTACTATCCACCACCAATGGAGTCTCCGTCAGCCATGCCTTAGTTAAAAGCACATTAGACACCACACAGATATCCGTGCAAAGTCCAACAAATTCAATACTCTCCGGATTCATCTGTACCAAATCCCGGATAAGTTCCTTACTTCCAAACGTCCCCTTTTCATACTGTTTGCATCCTACTGTCTCTGCCGCAATTTCTGGCGCCAGCTCCCAACCAATTGTTCCTTTAATGCAGTGCTCCACAGGAAGATTCTTTCCCTCCTGGGTGCTCATATAATCTTCTCCATGAGTATCCAGCGTCACAAGAATATCATACCCCTGCTCCTTACACTCTTTTATTCTTCCCACTACATTACCTACAATATTCTGAGCCTCCTTCGTTCCCAGACTTCCAGAAATAAAATCATTCTGCATATCCACTACAACTAACACTTTACTCATAACGACTTCCTCCTTTTTGTTTCTTTTTCCGATACAGATACGACGGTCTATTGGAACACTTGGTTTCTAATTCCTCTGTCTTCTCCACCTGATCTGCAATACTGCGGCGGAAATTCGGCTTATGCAGCTCCCGTCCCAGAATCGCTTCGTATATCATTTGCAGCTGGGTTAATGTAAACTTTTCTCCCACCAGCTCAAAAGCAATATCTGTGTACTCAATTTTATTTTTCATTCTCTGCAATGCAGTTTTTATCACCTTCTGATGGTCAAAGGCAATATCCTCTTCCTCCAGACAAATCGGCTCTGAACCAGTCATAACCGAATCCTCTTCGCCATCTATACCTTCATTCCCTGACTCTAAATCAATTCCATCTCTATCCTCTGACTCCAGCCACAATCTTATACCATCTTTTCCCTCTGCCAAGGTCTCTTCCCAATGCACGGTGAACCATCGTACTTTTGCAGCATCATCCCCAGCCACAGGCTTTAACTTCTCCTTTGGCACCAATGCCATATACGCCACCGAAATCACCCGCATACGTGGGTCCCTTCCGACATCACCAAAGGTATAAAGCTGCTCCATGTAAATATCCGAAAGCTGGGTCTCTTCCAACAACTCTCTGGCTGCAGCCTCCTCCAAAGACTCATCCATCTCCACGAATCCTCCTGGAATCGCCCACTTTCCTAAATAAGGATGCCCACCTCGTTCAATTAAAAGCAGCTCCAATGCATAATCCTTCTCCGGGTTCACAGTGAATATCAGCATATCCACTGTCACCGCTGGCTTTTCATACCTGTCAGGATTGTACTGCTTTAAAAATTCTGCCTCTGTCAGTCCATTTCTATCCTTTACTTCCATCTGTTCCTCCATTTCATTTGATAGTAAACTTGCGTATTCTCTCTTTTCTTTGCATAAATAAATCTACTTACCTTAATGCCTCTTACCTCTTCTGAATTTTCCTCAAAAAAAATAATTCTCAAAATGAGTATTTTCATCTTTTTTCAGATTATTATACTCTTTTTGAGAATTATTGCAACCCCTTTTGGGGAAATATTTGATTTTCACTTAAAAACCTCTACATCACCAAAGGCAATTCTACTCCCGCCATGCTAAGCACCCTATGTATTCCTTCTTCGATTTCCTCTCTGGAATAATCATGCTCCTCTAGGAAATCATCTTCTTTCTCATTTATGTGTCCATAGATTTCCAATGCTATCTCCAGAGTGATACCATCTATCTCCCCAGATTCCATACAGCCCTCCAGCCTGTCCAGCAATTGATTTTCCGCTTCGTTAATTTCTCCTGCATCTATCATCTGTAAATACTGTTTTTTCCATTCCTCCATAGCACCATTTTCTATAAACTTTGGCTGCTTATACTTATCCTGAAACGCCCCACTCATAATGATTCCTGCCATTCGCAGCACATCCCGGACAGCTCCTTTTTTACGATTTTGCTGATATCCCATCTATTTCTTTCCTTTCTGTTACAAATCTCGTTGCTTGTTGATAATCTACTTTTCCATTATTTTTTCTTGGTATCTCCTCTACAAATGTCACCGTATATTCATTTTTTTGGATTCTTCTCTTTGCCAAAAGCACCTCCACCAACTTCTGAATATCCTTCCCACCTATTCTCTCTTCTTTATTTACATTCTTCTTCGCCATCTGTAATTCTGGCTTTTCTAGCAAAATTCCCACCTTTTCCAAAGTCTTGTCCGCTCCACTGACACAAACCACATTCAATCCCAGAGTCTTCTGCAATTCCCCTTGCAATTCATCCAAGCTAATGCGATATCACCTTGTCCATCTTCATCCGGCTTCTCAATAGAAAATCTTCCTCCCGGAACTGCCTTCCCTACACTATCTATCTTCTGCAAATGGCGGTTCAAAAAGAAACAGCTCATACGGGCGGTTGCCTCCGTCTGCCCATACATAACCGCCAAATCTACATTTTGCCCTTTTTCCTTCCGCTCTTCTACCACCCCAAGAAGAAACTCCTTCATCTCCCGGGGCAATGCACCTCCCGCTTGGGTGATGATTCTTAAGTCCATCAACGGCCTTCGCCATATCCGTAGTTTCCAAAGCACTTCATAGGTATATGGCACTCCATATATTATATTCACCTTTTCCGCTTCTAAGAAGTCCCAAAAGGATTTCTGTATCAACATTCCCTCCGGAATCAAAAGCGTTCCACCAGCTTTCAATGTACTATTTACAACAGATAAACCATACGAGTAAGAAATCGGAAGCATGACTGCTGCCCGGTCTCCTTCTTTCATCTCCAGACTCTGTATAATAGCGTCTGCATTACTTTCTAAATTTTCATAGCTTAATGCAACAAACTTGCCATTGCCAGTACTTCCCGACGTAGACAGGAGCACTGCCACCTCCGACGCCACATCTCGCCCCTGCCAGACATTTTTCTTCATATTTTTCTGGCAAAAATAATGTCCATAAATAAATTCCCTTACATAATCCAAAGAGGGCGAAATCGCCCCCTCCTCTTCTGGTATAAACAAATATGCTGGTTGAAAGTTGTGAATGATTTCCTGCAAATGCTCTCTGGTGGTATTTGCATCAACCAGCAAAAATGGAATTTTCTTTTTGATAAGAAAACAATACAAGCAAATAGATTCTGCGGAATTATCTGCAGCTAGGAGACAGAGAGGACGGCATGATTGTACACCCTTTTCCTCATTGGGATAACCTTCCAACAAAGAAAAACCACAAAACTTTTTTTCAATTTCAATCAATTCCTGTCTGATTCTTTCTATTGAAAGACATGTATTTTTCATATCAATCTCCTTCAAGCCAGATATCTTTGCTCCTACTATTTTTTCTCTTCCAATCCTAAAAAATATGTGTTATTTTCAGAAAATCTAACAACAAAAATTCTTTCTTTTACTTTCTTCTTAGTATTCATCATATTTCCCTATCAGAAATTCAACTCTTCTAATACCCGTATCAATTTTTCCAATACTTTTCTTTCTTCCTGAACCGCCATTTCCAATTTATTTGCGAGTGAATAATTTACACTTTCACTTCTGATAGCTTTACCTAACGTTCCCTTCTTACCCTCCATACACAACTGCTTTAAGTAAATCAGTCTTATTCTCTGAAAACTTCCTTCTACTTTTTTGTACTCTTCCCAAAACTCCTTTAATTCCATTTCCAAATTATATTTTTCCTGAAGATATTCCAAACGTCGTCTAATGCAACATTTTTGCTCATACAGAAGTTGAAATATGCGAAAGTCTACAAATCCTCGCCTCTCTTCCTCTCTCAGTTCTAAAATAATCCATTGATAAATATCCGTTCCATATACATGAATATCTTCCTCTACTATCTCTTTCTGCGGCGGATACAAATACTTTTTCAATTTATCTGTAAAAACTGATACTGTAAATTTGCTTTCTTTTTTCTCCCTCAAAGAACATAACGTCACAGGCCATGGATAATCTTTCTCTAAATAAGCAGCTCCACAAAAGAAAAATAGTTTCCCCTTTTCGTATGCGACAAGGCACTCCTCATAGCTTATTTGAAAACACTCTACCTTTTGATTTTTCCCAAACCCAAATGCATAAAAAACCTTTTCCTCATCGTTATATCCATAAATCAGACTTTCATGAACATAATGACGTCTTTGAAAGTAATCTTTCTCTGATATATAATATTCATCCAAGTGAATGTTTACATAACTTCCTTCTTCTAAATTCTTTTTGATATAAGTGATAATATTAGATTGGATCTATACTAATTAAGTGGACACATGATGTAAATATACATTACAATTAAGTAGACACAAAAAAGGAGGTATCTACATATGTCCACAGGTAACAAAGGTATCCGATACGACGAAGACTTCAAACGAACTCTCGTCAAC
>JAZQLD010000023.1:0-235054 GCA_045542435.1 Butyribacter sp.
TTTAAATCTTCTACATACTTATTAGTTTTCATTTGACACACCGCCTTCCAAGTCTGCTTTAGAAACAATTTTACATTTACAAGGAAGCTTATGCATAGCAAGACGTAATGCTTCTCTGGCAACTTCTTCACTTACGCCGGAGATTTCGAACATTACACGTCCTGGTTTCACAACTGCTACCCAGTATTCTAATGTTCCTTTACCGGAACCCATACGTGTTTCTGCTGGTTTTGATGTTACTGGTTTATCTGGTAAAATCTTGATCCAAACTTTACCACCACGTTTTGTATGACGAGTCATAGCAATACGTGCTGCTTCGATCTGGTTAGATCTAATCCAACATGGTTCAGCCGCTACAAGACCGAACTCACCCTGTGTAATTGTGTTACCGCGTAAAGCTTTTCCTGCCATAGAACCACGGAACTGTTTACGACGTTTCACTCTTTTTGGCATTAACATTATTTATCGCTCCCTTCCTTGTTTCCTTTAGTAGGAAGTACTTCGCCTTTATAGATCCATACTTTAACACCTACTTTACCGTATGTGGTATCTGCTTCTGCAAAACCATAATCGATGTCTGCTCTAAGTGTCTGAAGTGGAATAGTACCTTCGCTATAGAACTCTGTACGAGCCATATCTGCTCCACCAAGACGTCCTGAACAAGCTGCCTTTACACCCTTAGCACCGCTCTTCATTGTTCTGCTCATAGCAGACTTCATAGCACGACGGAAAGAGATACGGTTCTCTAACTGCTGTGCAATGTTCTCAGCAACTAACTGTGCATGGCTGTCTGGATTCTTGATATCCATAATCTTGATATCCAGAGCAACTTTTCTATCCATAACTTTAACTAATTCTTTCTTTAAGTTCTCGATTTCAGCACCGCCTTTACCGATTACGAAACCAGGCTTAGCTGTGTGAATGATAACTCTAACTTTGTCGGTAGGTCTTTCAATCTCAATCTTAGAAATACCAGCGCTGTATAATTTCTTCTTAACAAACTCTCTAATCTTGTAGTCTTCTACAAGGTAATCTGCGAATTTGTCCTCTGCATACCAATTTGAATCCCAGTCACTGAT
Organism: Butyribacter sp.; assembly: GCA_045542435.1. Classification (GTDB taxonomy): domain Bacteria; phylum Bacillota; class Clostridia; order Lachnospirales; family Lachnospiraceae; genus Jutongia. The sequence goes on from JAZQLD010000023.1 coordinate 1,080, forward strand.
AACACCGACTCTTAAACCATGAGGATTAACCTTCTGTCCCATTTTAATCTCCTTTCATAACCAAAAATCTCGTATCTTTAATCTCGATTAACGCTCGTTGAGAACGATTGTGATGTGGCTCATTCTCTTTTCAATACGATAAGCTCTACCCTGAGCTCTTGGTCTGATTCTCTTCATTGTCGGTCCTTTATTTGCATAACACTCTTCAATGTATAAATCTGCTGGATTCATACCATTGTTGTTCTCAGCATTTGCAATTGCAGACTTTAATAATTTCAAAATGATGCTGGAAGCATATCTTGGATTGTAACTTAAAATACCAATTGCTGTCTCTACATCTTTGCCTCTGATGGCATCTAACACATAACAAGCCTTCTGAACAGAAACTCTTGCGTAAGATAACTTTGCGGAAGGTCTGGTGTCTTTCTGGTTCTCATTTCTCTCTCTCTTAATTTGAGATCTATGTCCCTTTGCCATGATGAAGCCTCCTTTCAAATTCTGTGTTTATAGTCTCCGGATGATATTTTTATCCATCCGATTTTCGTTTTCTTCAGGTCATCTTTCGGAAAAACGCGTTTCTGCGTTTTTCCCTAGATGAAATCGTAGTTTTTCTTAGTCAGCTTCTGCTGACTTAGAAAATCTTTTCATCTTAGCGACCTTTCTTCTCGTCTTTACCGTGGCCCTTGTAAGTTCTTGTTGCTACGAACTCACCAAGCTTGTGTCCAACCATATCCTCTGTAACATATACAGGTACATGCTTTCTACCATCATGTACTGCGAATGTTAAACCAACGAATGATGGGAAAATAGTGGAACGACGAGACCATGTCTTAATCACTGCCTTATCACCGGATGCTACTGCAGCATCAACCTTCTTTAAGAGGCTTGCGTCAGCGAAAGGTCCTTTTTTTAATGAACGTGCCATTGTATCCTCCATTCTGCCGGTTCTCACCGGCTAATCCAACTCTTAAGAATCGACTAGCTGCAAATTATTTTGCTAAAGCTTTTCCGTCTCTTCTTCTTACAATCAGTTTATTTGACTTATTATTTTTCTTACGTGTCTTCAAACCAAGAGCAGGTTTACCCCAAGGAGTACATGGACCTGGACGACCGATACCTGCCTTACCTTCACCACCACCGTGTGGATGGTCGTTAGGGTTCATTACGGAACCACGAACAGTAGGTCTGATACCCATGTTACGCTTACGTCCTGCTTTACCGATATTAACCAGTGCATGTTCACCGTTACCTACAACACCGATTGTTGCACGGCATACGATTGGAACCATTCTCATTTCACCGGATGGAAGTCTTAATGTTGCATACTTTCCTTCCTTAGCCATTAACTGAGCGCTGTTACCAGCGGAACGAACTAACTGTCCGCCCTTTCCAGGGTAAAGCTCAATGTTGTGAAGCTGTGTACCAACTGGAATGTTCTGTAATGGAAGAGCGTTTCCTACTTCGATTTCTGCTTCTGGACCGTTCATGATCTTCTGACCAACCTTAAGTCCTTCTGGAGCAAGAATATATGCTTTCTGTCCATCAGCGTAGCAAATCAATGCGATGTTTGCTGTTCTGTTTGGATCATACTCGATTGTCTTAACTGTTGCAGGAATACCATCCTTATTTCTCTTAAAATCAATAATTCTGTATTTTCTTCTGCATCCGCCACCACGATGTCTAACAGTAATCTTACCCTGATTATTACGTCCGGCGTTCTTCTTCAGAGACTTTGTTAAAGACTTCTCAGGAGTGGTTGCTGTAATCTCAACCTTATCCATTGTAGTCATGTGTCTTCTGGAAGGTGTATATGGGTTAAATGTTTTAATTCCCATGACGTTTCTCCTTTCAAATACTCATGTTATATTTGATCCGCCCGATAGGTTTTCCAGGCGATTTTCTGAATGTTTCTTACAGTCTTATAAGGATATTTTACAGACCTTCGAAGATTTCAATATCTTTGCTGTCCTCTGTCAACTGTACGATTGCTTTCTTAGTCTTAGCTGTCTTACCCATGGTTCTTCCACGGCGACGAGTCTTTCCTTCACAATTCATTGTGTTTACCTTAGCAACCTTTGTGCCTTCGAAAAGCTTCTCAACAGCTTCTTTAACCTGAGACTTAGTAGCATCTGTGTGAACTAAGAATGTGTACTTCTTATCTTCCATACCAGCCATAGACTTTTCAGTAATAACAGGCTTCTGGATAATATCATAATACTTTAAATCTGCCATTATGCGTACACCTCCTCAATCTTATTAACAGCACTCTTTGTAATGATAACGGTATCATACTTTAAGATATCGTATACATTGATTGCATTAGAGTAAACTGTTCTAACACCTGCAATGTTTCTTGCTGAAAGCTCAACATTGTCATTGTCTTCACCGTCAAGTACGATTAAAGCTTTGTTAACCTTTAATGCGTCCATAACGCCTACCATTTTCTTTGTCTTAATTTCATCGAACTTTAAGGAATCCATAACGAAGAACTTGTTCTCGTTTACCTTAGATGTAAGTGCAGATTTGATTGCACCTGCCTTTTCCTTCTTGTTCATCTTGAAAGAATAATCTCTAGGAGTTGGAGCGAATACTACTCCGCCGCCTGTCCACTGTGGAGCTCTTGTAGAACCCTGTCTTGCATGACCAGTTCCTTTCTGTCTCCAAGGCTTTCTTCCACCGCCACTTACTTCAGAACGAGTTTTAGCCTTCTGAGTACCCTGACGCTTATTAGCAAGCTGTAATACAACAGCCATATGCATTAAATGCTCATTTACATCAACAGCGAATACCTGATCATTCAGGTCCATCTTACCAACTTCGCTGCCTTCCATATTATAAACAGATACGTTAGCCATCTGTGTGTTCCTCCTTTCCAAAAGAATTATTTGCCAGCCTTAACGCTTTCTTTTAATGTCACAACAGCTTTCTTAGGTCCTGGAACAGCGCCCTTTACTAAGATTAAGTTCTGCTCTGCATCTACACGTACGATTTCCAGATTCTGGATAGTTCTCTTTACGCCACCCATCTGACCTGGCATCTTCTTACCCTTGAATACACGGCTAGGATCAGAACAAGCACCGTTGGAACCTGCATGTCTGTGGAACTTAGAACCATGTCCCATAGGTCCTCTATGCAGTCCGTGTCTCTTGATAGCACCCTGGAAACCTTTACCCTTGGTTGTACCAGTTGCATCAATCTTGTCGCCTGCTTCAAAGATATCAGCCTTGATTTCCTGACCGAGTGTGTACTCTTCAGCGTTCTCAAACTTGAATTCTTTCAGATATCTCTTGCCGGATACACCTGCTTTAGCGAAATGTCCCTGCAATGGCTTGTTTACGCCATGACTTCTCTTTACTTCTTTCTTACCTGCAGCGTCTTTGCTGATAACCTTATCTTTCTTATCAACAAAACCAACCTGCACTGCACTGTATCCATCATTGTCCATTGTCTTAACCTGTGTTACGTAACAAGGACCTGCCTGAAGTACAGTAACTGGAGTTAAAACTCCATCTTCATTGAAAATCTGTGTCATACCGATTTTCGTAGCTAAAATAGCCTTTTTCATAATGTTGCACCTCCTGTTAATCTACAGCGGATTTCATAGATAGCGACCTCACTTCTGTGACTCGCCATTGCTATAAAATCATCCTAGACGGTCTATTTTGTGCAAGTTCGTAAACCAAAAACTTCACCGTCATGTTTCCATGACTCTATATAAACCCTAAGGACTTTCTCATTTCGTTTGCAACCGTTCTCACAGTCGCTGATTTCTTTTTGAAATCTTATTTTTCTTTCATCTTGAGCTCTACAGCTACACCAGATGGCATCTCCATCTTAGTCAATGACTCGATGGTCTGCTGGGTAGGAGCGATAACGTCAATCAGTCTCTTGTGAGTTCTCTGCTCAAACTGCTCTCTGGAATCTTTGTACTTATGAACAGCACGAAGAATGGTAACTACTTCCTTCTTTGTTGGAAGTGGTACAGGACCGCTAACCTTAACGCCTGTCTTCTTTACTGTTTCGATGATTTTTCCAGCAGCATGATCAATCTGATTGTGGTCATACGCCTTCAGTGTAATTCTCATTACATTTGTTGCCATAAAAAAAGCCGCCTCCTTTTCGCACTTTTGCAAGCATTACTGATCTGGTTTTCCAACCATGCTCGCCTTAATAGCGCAACAAGTGGTGACTGTACACTTATCCGGGTGTGTCCTGTATCGGTTTACAAGGTAACGCAGGACTCCCTTCTGTCTGCCGAAGCAGTGTTCAATTGGTACAGTGACTTGTCGCCAGTTTTCTAACTTGACATTCGCTCCACGGAAAACCTGCTATTCGTTACCGGATAACAGCAACCTCACGCTTCATCGCTATCAATGCCACAACATTTGCTAGTATACACGCTTTTTCAAGGGTTTGCAAGATTTTCTTTTAATTTTTTCCAGTTTTTTGATTTTTCTACGAATTGCACAAAAACTCCATAAAAGCAATCTATCTTTCCGTCATTTTAGTTATTTCATCCATATTCCGCAAAAAAGGCAACGCCATATGCGTTGCCTTTTCATCACTGCCTTTGCAGTTAATTTTGTTTTCATTTCACCCCTGCGCTTCGCCGTCTTCCTCCAACATAGCAGCTTCATACTTTTCCAAAATGGTTTTCTGAATCATCTCTCTTGTGTTGGAATTAATTGGATGGGCTATGTCGCGATATTCGCCATCCGCCGCCCGTCGACTTGGCATGGCTATGAATAGTCCCTTCTCTCCTTCAATCACCTTAATGTCATGAACAACAAATTCTTCTTCCAAGGTAATTGATACTACCGCTTTCATTTTCCCTTCCTTCGATATCTTGCGTATGCGCACATCTGTTATCTGCATAGTCAAAACCCCCTTTGATTACCAGACACATTATTATAGGAAGAAACTCATTCGTCTTTCTATATTCTGGTGTTCATTACAGCGCATAGCGCTCGTTCTTTTCAACGACAATGCGAATCTGTCCATTCTCACCAACATACTCGGTGTTTGCCCGAATAGTATCCCTGCTCTCAACGATACAATTTTCAATACGGGTATTATCACCAATGTACACATCATTTAATATGATAGAATTCTTAATGACACAATTGTTTCCTACATAAACCTCTTTAAAGAGAATAGAATCTTCCACCTTACCATTAATAATACATCCACTAGATACCAAACTGTTCTTCACCTCAGAGCCTGCATTGTATTTCGCTGGCGGCAAATCCTCCACCTTGGAATATACATCCGGATACTGACGGAAGAAATAATCTCTAATCTCTGGCTTTAAGAAATCCATATTTGTTCTGAAGTAAGAATCTACAGAAGAGATATTACTCCAGTAACTATCCATTTGATATGCATACATCTTCTTGATTCCCTTGTAGCGAATCAGGATGTCTTTTACAAAATCATGTCTCTCTTCCTGAGCTGCCTTTTCAATAAGCTCAATCAACAGTCTACGGCGAACAATATAAATACCTGCCGAAACCTGCTGACCACTTGCCTGAATTGGCTTTTCTTCAAAATCAACGATTCTGTTATCAAAATCTGTCTTAATGATTCCAAAACGGCTTAAGTCATCATTTGTTCCAATATTTGTAGTAACAATAGTAATATCCGCTTTCTTTGCAATATGGTATTCCAATACTTTATTGTAATCCATCTTATAAACGCCATCACCAGATGCAATTACTACATATGGTTCATGACTATTTTTCAAAAAGCCAATATTCTGCGCCATGGCATCTGCTGTACCACGATACCAATAACTATTGTCAGGGGTGGTAGTTGGTGTGAATACATATAGTCCACCCTGCTTTCTACCAAAATCCCACCACTTAGAAGAATTCAAGTGTTCATTCAAAGATTTCGCATTGTACTGTGTAAATACTGCTACTTTCTGAATATGGGAGTTACTCATATTACTTAATGTAAAGTCTATACTACGGAAACTTCCACCAATAGGCATAGCTGCAATCGCTCTCTTATTGGATAACTCCTTCATTCTGCTGCTGTTTCCTCCGGCTAATACGATACCAATTGCTCTCATTCTCCATCACCTACCTTAATTAAAGTCTCGCCGCCATCCAGAAGTCCTCCTGGATAATCGTTCAGATCAGTTTTGCCTGAAATCGCTGTATTCTTTCCAATCTGAACTCCATCTGGAATCTCAGATCCTTCTCCAATGGTAACCAGACCAAAGGCATATACATCCGGTTTCACTTTGTTTGGCTTCTCTTCTCCAACGCCCAGCTTACAATTCTTACCAACTGTAACACTTTCGGCAATGATGGATTTATCAACTACGGTACCTTCACCGATAGATGTTGAACTCATTACAATAGAGTCTTTGATAACTGCCCCTGGAGCAACATATACACCAGAACCAATTACAGAATTGTGTACTTCACCGTAAATTTCACAACCTTCACCAATGATTGCTTTGTCAATCACTGCATCTTTCGAAATGTACTGTGGTGGAATTCTGTCGCTCTTTGTATAAATCTTCCAGAACTCTTCATATAAATTAAATACAGGAATCAAATCAATCAATTCCATATTGGACTCCCAATATGAACCTAAAGTTCCAACGTCTTTCCAGTATCCATTGTACTCATATGCAAAAATACGCTGTCCCTTTTCATGACAATATGGAATAATATGTTTACCAAAGTCACAACCTGGCTGGTCTTTCAGTTTCAAAAGAGCCTCTCTTAACACTGGCCACGAGAAAATATAAATACCCATGGAAGCTAAGTTGCTGCGTGGATGTGCCGGCTTTTCTTCAAATTCCTGAATCTTTTTATTTTCGTCCGTAATCACAACGCCAAAACGACTTGCCTCTTCTAATGGCACTGGTATTGTTGCCAATGTGACATCAGCTTTGTTTGCTTTATGGAAATCGAGCATTACCTCATAATCCATTTTGTAGATATGATCTCCTCCTAAGATAAGAACATATTCCGGATTGTACTGTTCCATATAACGAAGGTTCTGATATATGGCATTTGCAGTACCTGTATACCATTCACTGCTGGTACTCTTTTCATACGGCGGCAAGATGGATACCCCACCCACATTTCGGTCTAAATCCCATGGAATACCAATTCCAATATGGGTATTCAGACGTAATGGCTGATACTGTGTCAGGACACCAACGGTGTCTACCCCCGAATTAATACAGTTACTCAAAGGAAAGTCAATAATACGATACTTTCCACCGAAGGAAACTGCGGGTTTTGCAACATCAGCAGTCAGAACTCCGAGACGTGAACCTTGTCCACCTGCCAGTAACATTGCTATCATTTCTTTTTTAATCACGCTATCACCTCTTGTTGTTCAGAATGTTTATATTATAGCACATCTTATATATTTTGGAAACAAATTTAACAAATTTTTTGATAAATTTGTTTTTTTTTTGGACAATTCACCTAATTTTTGCCATCGTTTTCAGTTTCTTCCATGTCTGGTGGGCATTCTTTCCTCTCTTTTTCTGATTCTCTCTGTCATTTTTCAATTGTATTTTCATATGCTTACGTTATAATAAGAAGAAACAATTCTAATTAAGATGATGAATGAAGCAGAAAACATTTTTCTGCATAAATTCCCAATCTATTTATAGAAAGGATAGGTTACTATGTATCAAATTGATTTCAAACATCCATGTAATATCTATTTCATCGGAATCGGAGGCATTAGCATGAGCGGCTTCGCACAGCTTCTACAGGAATATGGCTTTTCTTTATGTGGTTCCGATGCCAACGAAAGTAAAATCACCAGGCATCTTGAAGAACTTGGCATCAATATAAATTATGGACAAAGAGCAGAAAATATTACTAATGATATCGATCTCGTAGTGTATACAGCTGCAATTCATCCAGACAATCCAGAATTTAAAGCTGCTATGGAATTAGGTCTTCCTATGATGGAACGTGCTGAAATGGTTGGTCAGGTTATGAAGAACTACAGCAATGCTATTGCCATTGCAGGTACTCACGGCAAAACTACTACTACATCCATGGTATCCCACATTTTCCTGGAGGCCCTTCAGGATCCTACTATTTCTGTAGGCGGCATTTTAAAGGCTATCGATGGCAACATTCGCGTGGGACATTCCGAAAACTTTATTACAGAAGCCTGCGAATACACCAATAGTTTTTTGAAGTTCCACCCTACCGCTGGTGTTATTTTAAATATTGATGCAGACCATTTGGATTTCTTTAAGGATTTGGAGGATATTCGCAATTCCTTCCGTAAGTTCTCTGAGCTTCTTCCCGAGGATGGCGTATTGATTATTAATGGAGATATCCCTGACTGGAAGGAGATTACAGAAGGACTGGCATGCCGTGTTATTACCTTCGGTCTTACTTCAGATTGCGAATATGCTGCTAAGAATATTTCCTTTGACGAAAATGGGTTTGGACATTTCGATTTAATTCATAAAGGAGAGAAGTTGGATTCTATTGCACTTCACGTTATCGGACGCCACAATGTAGCTAATGCTTTATCTGCCATTGCACTGGCTCAGTATTATCATATTGATATGAATTCTATCAAAAAGGGACTGCTGGCTTTCGAAGGAACCCAGCGTCGCTTCGAATTAAAAGGAAGTTTTCAGGGAGTTACGGTTGTTGATGATTATGCTCATCATCCAACAGAGATTAAAGCCACACTTACTGCTGCTGAGAAATATCCGCATAAGCATTTATGGTGCGTATTCCAGCCTCATACTTACTCCCGTACAAAAGCATTATTACATGAATTTGCAGAAGCGTTGTCACTGGCTGAAAATGTTATTTTAACTGACATTTATGCCGCAAGAGAAAAAGACCCGGGAGATATCTCTTCTATTACCCTTCAGAATGAAATGAAAAAACTAGGAAAGGATGTTTACCATTTTTCCACCTTTGAAGAAATTGAAAAATTTTTATTAGAAAAATGTATCAACGGTGACTTGTTGATAACTATGGGCGCAGGAGATGTTGTAACCATCGGCGAAAATTTAATTCAATAGAAGTTATTCACATTATCCACAAAAAATTGTCAATTTTTGTCGACAATTCTTTGTGGATAATTTTTCCTTATGACTATTGTATTTAACTTATTTTTCACCAGGTTATTCACATTATCCACATTTTTACAATTCACACGAACCCCCGTATTTTCGGTGTTTGCAAGAATTATTTTGTGTGCTACAATACTAATCGTTCAGTAAAATGAACTTAAAAATAGAAACGAAATCGAGGGAAGTTTTATGGATAATATACTATTATGCTCCAACCATATTCCGTTGGTCACTTCAATACATAATACATTTATCGAAAAATATATGTTAGGTGCAAATGGAAGCTATGTGAAGGTCTATCTTTACCTCTCCAAATGCATTCAGGCAGGAGAAGAGGATTTGTCCATCAGTTCTCTGGCAGACCGGATGGAAAATACCGAAAAGGATATTATCCGTGCTTTTAATTATTGGGAGAAGAAAAAGCTTCTTAAAATTACCCGCAGCGAAGATAAATCCACTATCATTGGAATTGATTTGTTAAACCCAGATGAACAAACCCAGCCAGCCACTTCTAGTCCGGCTCCTGCCAAGCCAAAAAGCGGACAAGCCCTTGCTACATCTGCCGTTTTAAAGACGGAGCAGACGGCTGAGACCAAAGAAGAAGTTGCTGCAACAGAAGAAGCCGAAAAAACCGAACCAGAGATTATTGCAGTTGTAGAAATGCCTACCAAGAAGGCCGCAATAAAGCAACATTCCTTCCGGGTTACTGCAGAACAGACTAAACGTCTAACTTCTGATGAAGAATTTCGCTGGACCTGCAATGTGGTAGAAAGTTATCTGGAACGTCCGGTGAAACCTGGCGAATTACAGTTAATTTCTTATTTATATGATAACCTGCATTTTTCTTCTGAATTAATTTTACATTTATATGAGTACTGTATTTCCTTAGGAAAAACCAGTACCAGCTACATACAAACTGTGGCTATTGCCTGGGCAGAGAAAAAAGTAACCACTCCAGGAGAAGCACAGGAAGCTTCTACAGAATATAATGCCAGCTACACTGCTATTGCTAAGGCTTTTGCTTTAGGACGAGCCTTGGCAATTATAGAAAAGCAGTATGTAGACCGTTGGCAAAATGACTGGAAACTGGATTTAAGCGTTATTTTAGAAGCATGCAACCGCACAATGCTAAAAATCCAAAAAGCTGATTTTAAATATACAGAGGGCATTTTGGATAACTGGTACAAAGCCGGTATCCATACCTTGCAGGATGTAGAGAAGGCTGACGAACTTTTCGCGAAGAAAAAAGCTGAAGCTGCACAGAATGCAACTTCCAATAACAACGCTGGTGCAAACCGCAAAAAGAACGTATACTCTTCTTATATACAACACAATATCTCCTCTGGAGAAATGGACGAATTAGAAAAAAAATTATTAAATTTATAATTTCTACTTTTGAACCCAAAGGAAGGAGTGCGCTATGGGCATATCAAACATCCAGTATCGTGACATCATGTACCAATACGACCAGACCCGCATGAACAATCATCGGGAATTGGACAGACGCACGGAAGAAATCATTCAAAAGATTCCTGAAATTGGTCAGATACAAAATGAACTGATTCAGCTTTCCATGAAGCAGGCACGCATGGAACTGCTAGACCCGGAAAATGCCACCCGGAATTCCGCAGAATACGAAAAATCTATGGATGCATTAATTCAGAGAAAAACTGATTTACTTGTGCAGAATGGTTATCCTGAAGATTATCTGTCTCCAATTTATAACTGCCAAAAGTGCAAAGATACAGGATACATTGATTTTAAGCCTTGTCATTGCCTTCTTCAGGCACAGTCAGATTTACTCTATGAAAATTCTAATCTGGCCGAGATTTTATCAGAAGAGAATTTTGATACCTTCCAGCCAGAGTATTATGACGACAAGCTTGTTGACGAAAATTTGTCATTAACAGCAAGACAAAATATTATTAAATTGAAAGAGCTTTGTCTGGATTTCATTGCACATTTCGATGATGCTTTTGATAACCTGATTTTTTATGGGCCAACTGGCGTTGGAAAAACTTTTCTGACACATTGTATTGCAAAGGAGCTTTTAGACTCTGGACACACTGTAGTTTACTTGACTTCTTTACAGCTATTTGATATTTTAGAGAAAAATAAGTTTGGTAAAAATGAAGATGCTACGGATTCTAATGAGCAGATTTCTTATCTTCTGAACAGTGATTTGCTGATTATTGATGATCTTGGCACAGAATTAACCAATAGCTTTACAAATTCTAGGTTATATTATTTTATTGAAGAGCGGCATCTGCAACAGCGTGCTACCATCTTTTCAACCAACCTTTCCTTTCAGGAACTTCGAGAGCGGTATGGCGAACGTATCTTTTCCCGTTTTACTGGATATTATAATTTCTGTAAACTTATCGGGAATGATTTGCGTCCAATGAAACGCTTTTAATACTTTTCAATTAACCCTGTGAATTTATGCAATCCTGTGTAATACACAAATGCATAGTAATATATATTCCAAACATATGATGGAGGACATTCTTATGAAACGACATGACAAATTAGCTGAAAATATGCCTGTTGGTAATCTTGGCATCTTAGCCATGGAAAGCAGCAGAACCATGGGACAAAAGGTAAATGACTACATTGTTTCCTGGAGAAATGAGCGCGCAAAACAGCATGCTTTGGCTACTACTTTCGCTGGATATAGCAAGGATTCTTACTTAATCGAGTGTTCCTGTCCCCGTTTCGGTTCAGGTGAAGCAAAAGGTTTAATCAAAGAATCTGTACGTGGTGACGATTTATACATCTTAGTAGATGTTTGTAATCACAGTCTGACCTATACTGTGTGTGGCCATACAAATCACATGTCACCAGACGACCATTATCAGGATATTAAACGTCTTATCGCCGCTGCCGGCGGAAAAGCAAGACGTATTACTGTTATCATGCCTTTCTTATATGAAAGCCGCCAGCATAGACGTTCCACCCGGGAGTCTTTGGACTGTGCTCTTGCTTTACATGAGTTGACCTCTCTAGGTGTGGAAAGCATTATTACCTTTGATGCACATGATCCTCGTGTACAGAATGCAATTCCTTTAAAGAGTTTTGAAACTGTACAGCCTACTTATCAGTTCTTAAAAGCACTTTTAAAGAATGTACCTGATATTCAGGTTGATGCAGAGCATTTAATGGTTATCAGCCCGGACGAAGGTGCTATGAGTCGTGCAGTATACTACGCAAACGTACTCGGTATCGATATGGGTATGTTCTATAAGCGTCGTGACTATAGCAAGATTGTGGATGGACGTAATCCAATCATTGCTCACGAATTCTTAGGCTCCGACTTAAAGGGAAAAGATGTTATCGTTATTGATGATATGATTTCTTCCGGAGAAAGTATGATTGATGTAGCAACAGAGTTGAAGCGCAGAAATGCAAATCGTATATTCGTAGCTGCTACCTTTGGATTATTCACAAATGGAATGAAAAAGTTTGATGAAGCTGTGGAAAAAGGGTTAATTTATCGTGTTATGACTACCAATCTGGTTTATCAGCCAGAGGAGGTACTTTCCCGCAATTACTATATCAATGTAGATATGAGTAAATATATTGCTCTTCTCATCGATACCCTGAATCACGACCAGTCCATCAGCCAGCTTCTGAATCCAACCGAACGTATTCAGGAGATTTTAAAGAAATACGGACAGAGATAATATAAGGAATGATATTCGTATCCCATTGCAAATGCTAAACTATTTGTAATGGGATATTTTTTATATTTTATCTCACAATTCCTTTAGATTTTCTTATAAAATTTTATATTTATTTCACAATTCCAACAAATTCCTAACACATTTTTCTATTATTATATATTTGTAACATAAAGGAAGGGTCAACAAACCACCGGTGAATTCTTGTTTCCCCTTCGACTAACAATTGACTAATGTTTGACATAGATTCTTTTTCATTTTTTTCATTTTCGGACGGAAAGCGGCTCCCTCTGCTTTCCGTCCAACTCCTTTATTTAGGTGAACACACAATGCAAACCTCCCTTAAGCATATGCTATCGGGAGGTTTTACAAAATATTGGATATAACATTTTCACCAAAAACAAACCAGCTAGAAGAAATACAATTTCTTGTATGTATCCATTCTCAAAAATATCTGATAACTCCCTAACAGGATAACCGGTTTGCATAAATACAAAATATAACGGCAATATTTTCATATCTGTATACATAGAATTGCGCATTCCTCTGCTTCCTATATAATGCACATCAGAAGCCTCCCTTCCCGTTATATTATAAAAGTATTTTTGATAACTACATTTTAAATCCCATGGAAGAGTTGTATCCTCCAGACTATCGGATTGAGTATTTATTGCATTTTCTAACGTTCTTTTTGTCAAAATCAATCTTCTTTTCTTAAAAGGAATCCTTTCAGAAGCCAATACAGCATCCAAAAACTCTGGTGTAGGCTCAAATCCCTCCTCTGTTATACATTCTTCCATTTCTGATATCGTATCCAGTCCATCATCACTAAGATAAAAATCCTTCCATCTACCCTTACCATCGATAACAATCATTTGCCTTGTTGGAACTGCTATCCCACAACGCTGATAATATTGAATCGCAAGAACCGCCTGATTCTCATAGACATCCTGAATAGACTTTTTCTGATTTCCTACTGGAATCATTTCCGTTAGACCAATAAATAGCAATACTCCAATCGCCAAAATACTCCTTCTTTTCCATTTGCATCTTTTCTTCCATTTCTTGCAATGGCTTCTACTTTTTTCTTTTATTTGAGATTTTCTCCACAGAATATAGTCTTTATTTTTCTTATGCTGTTTTGATAAACTCTTTTCCTTATACCATGTGTGAAATTCCCTTCGTTTCCATGATTCTATAACCCAATCCTTTAATAGAAGACACACAAAAAATATCCCCGGAATCATCAATATTTTATATATCCCTTGTACAGCATCCGGTACATCAAAAGCATCCATAAATTCAAATATATTAACCAAACCATTTTGCACTATCATAGCTATATCTCCCTTCAATAATACGCTCCATCCATAATATGATTTATAAGCGCGCCAAACCAACAACATCCCATGGTTGCTAAAAATAAATTTCCTTTATAATACACCCCTTTATATTTTTCTTTATCCTTCGTAATACCACAATATCTGCGCCAATTCCCCATTTCCCAAAAACTCCAGACCCCCATAGTAAAACAATAAATCCAAAAAAATTGTATATTAAAAAATATTGTGGCATTCTCAACGATAAGTCTTATATGAAAAATCAACTGAACCAATACCAGTCCTAGCACAAAAGACAAATTGCTTTTTTGATATTTCCAGCGTGACTTCTGCCACCAGCCTCTCAGCATATATCCGTCACAAATACCCAAAATCAGGACAAGCCCTGCCAATGCCACCACTATTAATGCAATCCCTTTCACTACCTGCTGTTTCTCTTCCTTTTGAAGTTCTAACAATTCCTGCCCTTCCCATGAGGCCTCTTCCATGGCTCTTATCCATTTTTTATAGGTTGCATCCAACTCGGCTACTTCTTTACCATCCTCCCAGCGTTCACTTCCTGCCTTTTTTCCTACCCTATAGACATCCCTGTCCTTCACACCCTGAATATTATAATATATATATCTGTGATATAGCATTGTTCTCGGCGATTCGCATACCTCCACGGATTTGTAATAATAAGAAACATCCCTTCTGCGAATCACTCGATTTAACTCTTTGCTACTAAAAAGCACTTTTCCCAACTTATACGGAATCTCTGATGATGCCATAATGTTGTCTAGTATTTTAACGGTTAATTCTGTATCCTTCCATTCTCCACCGGCAATCTTTTCATATCGCTCATCATAAACATCGATCTGTTTCCACCTACCCTCCCGGTTAATAACACAAAGTTGGCTACTGCCTCCAAAACATCCGCCATAACTATGCCTTACCATCGCCATGACTGCCTGATTTCTTTTTAGTGCTTGAACACGTTCACCTTTGATATTCCAGACTTTAAATGCACATACCACTGTCAAAACAGCAATTCCTGTAATCAACACATATTTTCTCTTCTTTTTCAAAGCTACGTTCCATTTCCTGAATTTAGCTTTCCATTTCGGATAAAACGTCTTGAGCAGACCAAAAACGAATAATATCAGCCATATTCTTGTGAGATACCGGATTTTCAAAGAAAAATCTTCATCAAATGCCCCAAAGGGCACAAGGGAAACCGCACATAAAATACTAAGTAAAACCAATACGTTTTCTTTTTTCTTCATATTTTCGCCACCCTTCTTACTCGAAAGTCAATTTCTGTATATTCTTCATCCTTCATTACCTTACCTATAATAATCTGTGTCATTATGAACAAAAATGTTGCATTTGATTATCTTCTTTAATATCTTAAGAAACCCCTTATACCTTAATATTGTAATGAGAGAAAAAAAGTTTCCAGATTTGTCATAAAAAGAAATTTCGTATCATATATATAAATAACAGTTGTAATTTTCTATTATAGAATGGGACTGTTAGGCGCGCCAAAAACTATTAATGTATTAGGAGGTAAAATGATATGAAGAAAAAATTATTATTTCTGTCACTGATAGCAATACTTTTCTTATTGGGAACACTTCCCAACGCCAGCAAGGTTGAAGCAGCATCAACTACAAACGTTGTCTTCCATACCAATTATGGAAGCAACACGAAAATAACAAAATCTTATACTGGCGGACAAACAATCACACTTCCATCTGCAACCTCTTTATCATCTTCTTTCTCAAGAAGCGGATATTATTTTGCAGGATGGACAACCTCATCTTCCAGCACGACAGCAAATTACAAGAATCAGGCTTCCTATTATGTGCCACCTGCACAGGTTGCATCCTCTGTTAATTTATATGCAACATGGCTGCCAAACCTAAAAACTCCAAGCGGAAGTACAGTTGCTATGTCCTCTGCGTATTCCGGTTATTCAGGAAGTTTAACCAGCTTGTCCGGTGATGATGCCATTGATATTACGGTTTATATGAAAAAGGACGGTGAGTATTCTAAATTAACAACACTTAGCAGTTATCCTACCATGAATACATACAATGGGATGAAAAACGCTTCCGGTGCAGATGAAGTATATTTTGTATTTAATAATGTGATCGATTCAGAAAATGATTATTATTCTCATCACATTTATGCACAAGGACTGATGAACTGTCATACCTGGTCATTTTTATCGCTGCTTAATGTTTCAGAAACAAACCGCGGAAAATACCTGATGAGTTCCAGTACAAGTCTTTTTAATTCATATAAGGATGGCACATTTTCTACAAGTAAAATATTCACGAATTATTATGATTTGCCAACCTATGGAACCATTCTTGAAAGTAGTGCACATTCTGGTATCGTAGTTGGTTGTTATCGCAGTGGCGGATATTACAGACCAATGGTGGCAGAAGCAAATTCCGGAGATGGTACTCACTATGTTGCCTTACATCCGCTAAACCGAACAACTCTCGCTAACAGTAGTATACTAACAAAGTATCATAAATAATCAGATTCAAACAGTTTAAACTCCAAAAGGGACTGGATTTTGCATCATCATACAAAATCCAGTCCCTTCTACTTATTCGTCACTCTTAATAACACACCTTACATGCTGTAAGATTTTTTCTCTTTGCATTTTTCTTTGTTGCTTTATAGATTTTTTTACTTCGCGCTAATGTCCTACATCCTTTTGACGAATGAAACTTTTTACTATACCTTGCATAATATACATATACCGGCTTAGCTCCTACAACAACGGTGTTGACCGGATTCATAATAGCTCCTGGTATACTTAACGAAATAACCAAAGTCAATGCAACAATTCTTGCTTTTATCTTTTTCATCTCTTTATTTCTCCATTGCATGAATCTTCACAAAATCACAGCTTCTCTACACCAAGCATAACCTTCTCACCATTAATACTCCACTCCTTGGTGAAACCAGTCGCTGCCTCATAAGAAACCTCATCCGCCATAACCTCAGACTTAATCTCAGCTTCATTTCTCTGGATAGTTTCTTTTACCTTGTCATTATCCTGCATGCTGACACGGATATGATCCATCACCTCAAAGCCAGCATCCTTACGCATGGTCTGAACCTTACTGATAATCTCACGGACAAAACCTTCCTCCAGAAGTTCTGGTGTCAGATTGGTATCCAGTACTACGGTAATACCATGGTCGGTATCAGAAATGTATCCTTCCATCTGAGCTGCTTCAATCAGAAGGTCATCCTTTTCCAGAGCCTCTTCTACACCATCAACAGTGATTGTCAGAGTTCCCTTCTCGTTCAGCTCTGCCATA
The DNA here is from genome assembly GCA_045542435.1 of Butyribacter sp. Taxonomy (GTDB): domain Bacteria; phylum Bacillota; class Clostridia; order Lachnospirales; family Lachnospiraceae; genus Jutongia. The sequence goes on from JAZQLD010000023.1 coordinate 18,514, forward strand.
GCATTCTGACCGTCAACCGTAGCAAGAATCTCTCTTACTGCATTGATATTTTTACCGAAACGGCGTCCCAAGGTCTTAAGCTGTGGCTTAAAGCTATAGGTAGTCAGCTTGCTTACATCATCGGTAAGCTCTGCTTCCTTCACATTTAATTCATCCTTGATAATATCCATATAGAACTGGTCAAGGTCTGCATCAGCCTTTACAAACATCTTGCCGATTGGCTGTCTGTTCTTGATGTTTGCTGTATTACGGCAAGCACGGCCGATTACAACCGCATCCAGAAGAACTTCCATATCTGCTTCCAGCTTCTTATCAATCTGAGCTTCATTAACCTCAGGGAAATCACACAGGTGTACACTTTCTGGTGCAGAAGCATCCAGAGAGCAAACCAGATTGCGGTAAATATCCTCTGTCATAAATGGAATCATTGGCGCTGCTGCCTTGGAGATTGTCACCAATGCAGTGTACAAGGTCATGTATGCATTAATCTTATCCTGCTCCATTCCCTTTGCCCAGAAACGTTCACGACAACGTCTTACGTACCAGTTACTCATCTCATCCACGAAATCCTGCAATGCTCTTGCAGTCTCTGGGATGCGGTAAGCTGCCAGATTGTCATCTACTGCCTTAACAGTACTGTTCAGACGGGACAAAAGCCACTTATCCATAACGGAAAGCTTGTCGTAGTCTAATGTATATTTGGTTGCATCGAATTCATCAATGTTTGCATACAATACGAAGAATGCATAGGTATTCCAAAGAGTACCCATAAACTTACGCTGTCCTTCCTGTACTGCCTTACCGTGGAAACGATTTGGAAGCCAAGGAGCACTATTAATATAGAAATACCAACGAATAGCGTCTGCACCATATTTCTCTAATGCATCAAATGGATCAACGGCATTTCCTTTGGATTTGCTCATCTTCTGACCATTCTCATCCTGAACGTGTCCCAATACAATAACATTTTCATAAGGAGCCTTATTAAACAATAAGGTAGACTCTGCCATCAGGGAATAGAACCATCCACGGGTCTGATCTACTGCCTCTGAAATAAACTGTGCAGGGAACTGCTGCTCAAATAAGTCTTTATTTTCAAATGGATAATGATGCTGTGCAAATGGCATTGCTCCAGAATCGAACCAGCAGTCAATTACCTCTGGTACACGGCGCATGGTCTTGCCACAGTCAGGACAAGCGAAGGTCACTTCGTCAATATATGGACGGTGAAGCTCTACATTGGCATTCTCAGGGTTTCCACTGCGTTCTGCCAGCTCGGCACGGCTTCCAATGGACTCCTGACGGCCACAATCCTCACACTCCCAGATATTTAATGGAGTTCCCCAGTAACGGTTACGGGAAATACCCCAATCCTGAATATTCTCCAGCCAGTTACCGAAACGTCCTGTTCCGATAGAATCTGGAATCCAGTTTACCGTATTGTTATTGCGAACCAAATCATCGCGAACCTCTGTCATCTTAATGAACCAGGATTCTCTAGCGTAGTAAATCAGTGGAGTATCACATCTCCAGCAATGTGGATAATCATGCTCGAACTTTGGAGCTGCAAACAACTTGCCTGTTGCATCCAAATCCTTCAAAACCTCAGGGTCAGCCTTCTTTACAAAAAGACCTGCAAATGGAGTCTCCTCGCTCATTTCACCCTTACCGGTAACAAACTGTACGAAAGGCAGGTCATACTTACGGCCTACATTTGCATCGTCCTCACCAAATGCAGGTGCGATATGAACCATACCAGTACCATCTGTCATAGTTACATAATCATCACAGGTAACGAAGAAACCTTTCTTACGCTGCTTATCTGCACATTCCTTGGTGCAGTCATATAATGGCTCATATTCCTTATGCTCTAAATCCTTACCAACATAGGTTTCCAGCACTTCATATGCCTTCACACCTTCCTCTTCATTGCCAAGGCTACCAAGAACATTATCCAAAAGAGCCTGTGCCATATAGTAGGTATAGCCATCTGCTGCCTTTACCTTGCAGTAAGTCTCTTCTGGGTTTACACAGAGAGCTACGTTTGAAGGCAAGGTCCAAGGAGTTGTGGTCCAAGCCAGGAAGTATGCATCTTCCCCTACTACCTTAAAGCGAACAATTGCAGAACGCTCTTTTACTAATTTATACCCCTGTGCCACTTCCTGGGAAGAAAGTGGTGTCCCACATCTAGGACAGTAAGGTACAATCTTAAATCCCTTATATAATAAATTCTTATTCCAGATTTCCTTTAATGCCCACCACTCAGATTCAATGAAATTGTCATCATAGGTAACATAAGGATTATCCATGTCAGCCCAGAAACCAACGGTGCCGGAGAAATCCTCCCACATTCCTTTGTATTTCCAAACGGACTCCTTACATTTGGTGATGAATGGCTCCATACCGTATGCTTCAATCTGCTCCTTGCCATCCAGTCCCAGAAGTTTTTCAACTTCCAGCTCTACCGGAAGACCATGGGTATCCCATCCGGCCTTACGAGGCACCATATACCCCTTCATAGTCTTATAACGTGGAATCATATCCTTAATAACACGGGTCAATACGTGACCAATGTGTGGCTTGCCATTTGCGGTAGGAGGTCCATCATAAAAGGTATATACCGGCTTACCCTCTCTTGCCTTCATGGACTTTTCAAAAATCTGCTGGTTACGCCAGAATTTGCCGACATTTTTCTCACGGTCGACGAAATTCAGGTCTGTAGAAACTTTTTCGTACATGTCTTTTCATCCTTTCTTTTCAATATGAATCTTTCATGATCTACATTGTGTAACACTTCTCATTTACATCAGAAATTTGCTAATCTAATTTTGTTTTATAGGACCACGCCTTATAAAACTAAAAACGGCTTCCACCCCAAAACAGGATGAAAGCCGGAACTATCATAACCACCTATTCTGATGTACAGAATCTAAATCCTTGGAATCACCCTTCCAAAGCTTCTTCGATACACGACCCTTTTAACGGTGGGCACCGGCAAAATGTACTGGATGAAAATCTCATTTCTTTTATCTACAATCGACTATTGCCGTTGTGATATTCTTTAGCCACGTTTTCATCGTTCCATCCGCAACTCAGGAGTGATATTCTGCTATCCTTCTGAAAGGAGCGATTCTAATGTGATTGTTCGCTCTGACAATCACTTACTCCATTCTGTATCCGGTTCACACTATCCCAGACTCACTGAAACTTTTCCAGATAACATACTGTCTCCGTCACAGTTTTTACATATATGGTTTATATTAGTCTGCTTTTGAAGAAATGTCAAGAATCAAAAATATTTTCTAAAAAATCTCTCTTTCACTTGGAGGTATTATTTCTTCTATGAAACATAACTTACAGTAACCTTATATTTCTTTGCAATTTTCTGTACATACACCTTATCCTTTGCTGCCAAATTCTTACTGACAACTAATTTATTTACTACAGCATCCTTATCTGATTTGTACTTCTTTCCATAGGAAATCCAATTTTTCAATCCTTTTCTTTCCATTTTGTTCATAGAGGATACTGCACGGATATCCAATGTATGAAGCTTATTACCAGCAAATTCCTCCCATAAATCACTATGTTTTATAGGCTCCTTAGCATAAGCATCCCGTAAGCTTCGCTTATTAATCGCCAATTGTTTCATTCTATTTGAAGCGATATAAAAATTCTTAAGCTTTTTTTGCTTACTCAAATCCAATTGTTTTATTTTATTTCTCTGACAAAATACCTCAATCAGATTCCTGTTATTAGAAAGATTCAATTCCTTAAGCATATTTTCGCCACAGAAAACATCCTCTATTTGCTTTAACTTACTGATATCCAATCTCTTCAACTTATTATTTCCACAAATAAACCATTTCAATTTGGTATTTTGAGATACGTCTATTTTTTCTATTTCATTGTCATTGCAATTGAAAAATTTAAGCTTCGGATTATTTCTGGTAGATATTTCTTTTAGCTTATTCCCAAAAACATATAATTCTTTTAGTTTTTTCAATTTGCTGACATCTAGCGTCTTCAATTGATTTGTTGATAAACATAAATATGTTAATTTTACATTATTACTTAAGTCGATTTCACCTAATGCATTTCCACTGACATCCATATAGGTTAATTGTTTATTATTGCTGACATCCATATTTTTCAACCCAAGATTCCAGCACTCCAATTTTCGAAGTTTCTTATTTCGAGTAATATCAACCTCCGTTGTTCCATTTGAAGAAACACGTAAATTTTCCAACTCCTCATTCCCTGTCAGATTCATTTTTTTAATCTTACCACTACCATCTGTTGCAAGCCATAACTCCTTTAATGCAGGCAGACCACTGGCATCAAATACTTCGATATCACTGCTTTCTTCCCTGTATATCAATTTTTCCAAATTAGGAATATTCATTTTAACAAATTCATCTAAACCATATCCTTCCATTTGTAATTCCTTCAGTTTAGCAAGTTTATCTAATCCTATCCCTTTCAATTCCCAATTCTCAAATTCGATATGTTCAAGCTCTGTCAAATACTGTATTCCCGTAATATCCAATTCTATTTTAGTCTTCGATACATACTCTTCTCCAATCGCCTTGCACACCCCTTTCGGTCTCATACAAAGCTTCTTAACTTCTCCCCTCTCCTTTTCAGACAGTATTCCATTCTGATCAGAATCGTACTTTGCTGCCAGATATCGCCGAAAATAATCCTCCGGAAAATATTCTATATTTAACGGAATATCTTTCAACTCACTAGCAGCAGTTGCTATCGCTTCCGTTTTCATAACCTTAGCATTTTCCTTCTGGCTGCAACCAGCAACGAAAACCAGTATTCCCAACATAATTATTATTTTTTTCTTTCGCATTTTGCTCCCTCCTGTACTTATTCCTATGCAGACCTATGTTTTATACTTCTTCAGGAAATCCTGCTCTTTTCACCTATTCTTTTATTCTATGTTTTCTCCCACATTGCAGTCCCCCTTGAAATGTATTATAATGAATGTCAATATATTTTACAAATTTGCATATCATAATGTAGATAGGAAAGGAGCACTTTCAGATGAAGAAAATTGTTCTTACCGGTGGTGGCACCGCAGGTCATGTTACGCCAAATATGGCATTGATTCCTGAACTCAAGAAACAGGGATATGAAATACACTATATCGGTTCATATGAAGGTATTGAAAGTAAATTAATTCCAGAAATGGGTGTAGAATATTATGGTATTTCCAGTGGTAAATTACGTAGATACATCGATGTAAAAAACCTCAGCGATCCATTTAAGGTAATGAAAGGCTATGGTCAGGCAAGACGTCTTTTGAAAAAAATCAATCCAGATATTGTTTTTTCAAAGGGCGGTTTCGTTTCAGTTCCTGTTGTAGTGGCAGCAAAGTCTCGTAAGATTCCTTGTATCATCCACGAATCCGATATGACTCCAGGACTGGCAAATAAGATTTGCATTCCTTGCGCACAGAGGGTTTGTACTAATTTCCCTGAAACCATGAAGCATCTACCGGCAGAAAAGGCTGTCTTAACTGGATCTCCAATCCGAGATGAGCTTTTCCATGGAGATAAGCAGCGTGGACTTGATTTTTGTGGATTTGATGATTCTAAACCAATCCTTTTAATTGTAGGTGGAAGTCTTGGTTCTGTCCGGGTTAATGAGGCAGTTCGCGCTATTCTTCCACAGCTTTTGGAGAAATATCAGATTATTCATCTGTGCGGAAAAGACAAGATTGATGATTCTTTGATGAAAGTAAACGGATATGTGCAGTATGAATACATCAAGAGCGAGCTTTGTGATTTGATTGCTGCTGCTGATGTTATGATTTCCCGTGCTGGTGCAAATGCTATTTGTGAGATTTTGGCACTTCGTAAACCAAATATCCTGATTCCATTATCCGCTCAGGCTAGCCGTGGAGACCAGATTCTGAATGCTGCTTCCTTTGAAAAACAAGGTTACAGTATTGTTATCCAGGAAGAAGATATCACCAACGAGAAATTACTTAATGCTGTCAATCAGGCTTACGACAACCGCAAGGATTACATTAAAGCCATGGAACGCAGTCAATTGAATAATTCTGTAGAGAAAATTGTTGGTTTGATTAATTCTACCCGTAGAAAATAAAATGTATTTTTTTCTGACAAATCCACAATATTGTAGAAAGGCATGGTAACTTTTGTGAATATACCAAAAGACCCAGTCATACTGCTTAGTTACATCAACACCCAGTTGAGGGATTTCTATCCTTCCTTAGATGAATTGTGTGCATCTCTTGGACTTTCTCAAGATGAATTATGCAATAAATTAGCCAGTATTGACTATCACTATCAAAATGAAAACAACCAGTTCCATTAAGAACTGGTTGTTTTCATATGTTTTTACTCTTTTTATGAAGTTATCACACTGCCATCTGCAATCCTTGATACCCACATAGACATCCCCGGACCATGATTTCCAAAAGGTCTTGTATGAAATCCAAACCGCTCGTAAAAGCTTTCTCTTTCATATGCCGCCATCAAGCTTACCATAACGGTTTCTCCATCCATTACATCTCTTTTGATATAATCCAATAAATCATGAATCAAGGTACTTCCAATATGTCCCCCCTGCAGCTCCGGTTTTACGATTACATCAGTGATAAAGTAGGTATATCCTCCATCACTAACGATTCGTGCCATCCCTACTGGTTTCCCATCTCTCCAAGCAATCCGTTTATAAAAGGAATTGGTTAATGCCTTCCGGGCTCTGGCCTCTGTAACAGTAATCCATCCCACAGACTTTCGCAACATATTGTATTCTTCTACGCTAATTTCGTCGGTATATAAAATCTGTGAATCCAAATTATGCCTCCATACCTTCTCCACCGTAGGTATCATCCATAAAGGACTCATCTATATTGAAGAATGCCATATTTTCTTCCAGTCCTCTTGCAAGTGCTTCCAACTGGCCTGCCGACTCTGCTAACAAATTGATAGTAGCATTTAATTCCTGCATAGATGCAGTTGTTTCTTCTGTAGAAGCTGCATTTTCTTCTGAAATTGCTGACAGGTTAGAAATAACATCTACTACCTTAGCACGAGCTACATCACAAGTCTCAGTCTGCTCTTTAATCACACCTGCTGCCGCATTTGCTGCACCAATACCGTCACCAACAACATCAAACTGCTTCTTGGTTTCATTCAACTTCACCTGCTGCTCATTCATAATATCCTGAACTTCATTCATAACCTGTACTGTCTGTTCAGAATCCTTCAGCAGATTATTAATAATATCTGCAATAGTTCTTGCAGAATCATTACTCTGCTCAGCCAGTTTCTGAATCTGTCCTGCTACTACAGCGAAACCTCTACCCTGCTCACCAGCACGGGCAGCCTCGATAGAAGCATTCAGTGAAAGTAAATTAGTTTCTTCTGCAATAGAAGTAATCAAATCAACGGCTGAACTAATCTTCATTGCAGAATCGTTAGTTGCATTAACCTGCTGTGCAATTCTGTCAATGGCATCCATACTGCGGTCATTAGACTGGCTTAACTCCTGAATAATTTCCACAGACTGATCACTTGCACTCTTAATCTGTACAGTACCTGCACTTAACTGTGCTACGTTATCTACAATCTTACTAATAAGCTGTCCCATTGCATCGATTTCCATGGAAGCAGTTTCAATCTCTTCCGACTGGGATACAGCACCACGGGAAATGTCTTCTACTGCTCTTCCAATTTCATCTGCTGTAGAACTTGTCTGATCAGACATGGTCTTTAACTCATCGCCTGCTTTCAATAACACTGCAGAAGACTTTTTAATATTCTGTACTACTTCAATTAACTGCTGTAACAGAATCGCTACGCCCTTGGCCATATCACCAAGTTCATCGTTACGACGGATTGCCTTGGCATCAATCGTAGTAGTCAAATCACCATTAGAAACACCTTCTACAGCCTTCTCAGTCTCACTGATTGCCTTGCTAATCTGTTTAGACATAATCACAATCAGAATAATCGAGATAATCATAACAACAACTTCAATAATAATAATATTTCTGGTCTTTGCATTGATTGTGGCATTAACCTCTGTAACAGGACGTCCAGCAAATGACATACCTACAATCGTACCATCCGGATTCTTCAGTGGTACATAGCATGCATAGAAATGTTCATCATTAATAATAATATCATAAGTTTCATATATTTTCCCCTGGTCTACTACCTGCTCAACCACCTTAGCATCTGCCTTAGTTCCTATAATACGCTGACCAGTCTTTGAATCAATCAAAGTTGTCGCCATACGGGTATCTCCATAGAAAAGAGTTACTTCTAAGTCAGTTCCCTCTACAAAGTCATCCAGAACCTGAAGATTATCTGAAATATTGTAAGAACCTTTCGAAAGCTTGCCACTTCCATCCACAGAAAACGAATCACTATTAATAGAATTGTACAATACATTCATTGCGGAAGCACTTACTTCAATACTCCCCATCATCTCTGTCTTCATAGCATTCTGCATGCTAGTTGTAGAAACTATTGCTACTGAAACTGCCATCAGCACCATAGGTACCATAGCTACTGCTAAAATTTTCCCTCCTAATTTTCCTTTTTTCTTCTTACCTGCGCCTGCGCTTACATTTTTCATCTTCATCGCTCTGCACCTCCATTATTTATTTTGCATCCATTCAAATGCAATTCCCCGAGCAAATAATATGTTTTATTATACCGCAGAATTCTAAAATTGTCCATCATTTCTACAAAAGATGACAAGATTTATTTCACCGTCATTTCCTTTATATTTTACCTGTTTTTATTATTTTTTATATTCTTGTGGAATATCTTTCTTTTTTTTACATAAACATTAGTTATGAAAATACTAGATTTCCTGCCTCGTCTAATGTTTGTGGCTGGAAACATTCCTAATGGAAATGGAGGATTCAAATGAAACTATCATTGCAAACTCTAAATACAAACCAGATAAAATGCCATGGCAGCATTCAGGTTACGTTAGAGGATGATGTAAACGTCCCTGACACAAAACCAGATATTGATACTATTATTAAACATCATGGTTCCTTAGAGATTTCTGAAATCAAAAGTGAACAGGATAAAGTTTTACTTCGTGGAACACTTCCTTTTTCTTTGCTTTATTCCAGCAATGACGATATTCGTCCTATTCATAACATGCAGGGACAGATTCCTTTTGAGGAATCAATTAATATTGAATCATTGTCACCTTCGGATGAAGTCTTCTGTCATTACGAACTGGAAGACTGCCAGATTCAGCTAATCAATTCACGAAAAATCAGCATTCGTGCTATTGTGAGTTTTCATTGCCAGGCAGAAGAAATTGCTTCGACCTCTGCCGGAGTGGATATTATTTCTGATGAAGCCGCCAGAGCAGGCATGGAATCCTCTGTGACACCAGAAGGACTACATAAACGATATGAAACAATTCTATACACCCATGCAACATCCAGACAAAAGGATCTATTCCGGATCAAAGACGAGTTCTCACTGCCAAAAGGAAAATCCAATATAGATACTATATTGTACTATGAAATGAATCCACAAAATCTACAAACCCGCTTAATTGAAGATGGCATTCGTGTTTCTGGTGATTTGTTGCTTTTCTTTCTCTACGTTCCCGAGGATGAAGAACGCCGGATGGAATATATCGAAACAGAACTCCCTATTGATGGAGTCGTTAACTGTGCCGGATGCCATGAAACCTTTATACCAGATATTAGCTTCCAGCCTCAGGGTGGGCTTCTGGAAGTTAAAACGGATGAGGATGGAGAGCGTCGAGTCTTAGAATTAGAACTATCTCTTGCCATGAACATTAAATTTTACGAAGATAGCGATATGGAGATTCTTAATGATGCATATTCTACCGCATGTGAACTATCTCTGGAACGCCAGGAAATTTCTTATGAAAAACTTTTATTAAAAACCCAGAATGTCCTTCGGGCATCCCAGCATATTAAATTAGAAAATCAGGCAGATAAGCTTCTGCAAGTTTGTACTGCCACTGGAAAAGTGCAGATTGACGAGCAGGAAGTTCAGGAAAATGGAATATCCTTGGAAGGAATTATAGAACTTGATATTTTATATATTACGGACAATGATGAACGTCCCCTCGGCAGCACAAAGGGCATTATTCCATTCCAACATTTTCTCGAGGTAAAAAATATGTCTTCAACAGATCATTACCAGCTTCAATCTGATATCAGCCAGATTAGCGTTTTAATGTTGGATTCAGAAGAACTGGAAGCCAAAGTGGTAATCAACCTTGGTGCTATTGTCTTCACTCCTGCCAGTCAGGCAGTAATTGCTTCTTTAGAAGAGTCTCCTTTAGACCTGGAACGCCTCCAAAAGATGCCTGGCATTGTCGGATTTATTGCCGATGAGAAAACCACACTTTGGGATTTAGCCAAGGAATATGCTACTTCACCAGAAAGCATTATGGAATTAAACGGGTTAACCGCGGATCAAATCCACCCTGGCGACCGGCTTCTACTGGCAAAACAGGTAGATGGTCTATAGAAACAACAAAAAATAAAAACGATTTTGAAGCATTCCTCCTCAAAAAACTTACTTTTAAAGTTTGCTTCAAAATCGTTTTTTATTTTTTCATTTTTAATCTTTATTCGATAACTTTAATCCATCCTTCTGGTGCTTCAATACGTCCCATCTGGATACCTGTTAAGGTATCGTATAATTTCTTAGTGATTGGTCCCATTTCATCCATTCCACTAGGCAGACAGATTTCCTTGCCATGGTCAACAATCTTTCCTACTGGAGAGATTACTGCTGCGGTTCCACAAAGACCACATTCTGCAAAATCTTTTACCTCATCAAAATATACTTCTCTTTCCTCTACTTCCAATCCAAGATATTCCTTTGCAACATAAACAAGAGAACGACGTGTAATAGAAGGAAGAATACTACTGGACTTTGGAGTTACTACCTTTCCGTCTTTTGTAACGAATAAGAAATTCGCTCCACCTGTTTCCTCTACCTTAGTACGGGTAGCAGCATCCAGATACATATTCTCATCGTAACCCTGCTGATGAGCATCTACGATTGCATGTAAGCTCATTGCATAGTTTAATCCTGCTTTAATATGTCCTGTACCATTAGGTGCTGCTCTATCAAAATCACAGACACGAATGGTAATTGGCTTTGCACCGCCCTTGAAATATGGTCCTACTGGTGTACAGAAAATACGGAACTGATACTCGTCTGCCGGCTTTACTCCAATAACCGGATTACTTCCAAACATGTATGGACGAAGATATAATGTAGCACCAGAACCATATGGTGGTACATAATCCATATTTGCCTTAACAGTCTCTACCACTGCTTCTACAAAACGATCCTTTGGAAATACTGGCATCTCTAATCTCTTTGCAGATAATTCTAAACGGTCTGCATTTAAATCAGGACGGAAACATACCACACGGCCATCCTCCGTAGTATATGCCTTCAGACCTTCAAAAATTGTCTGTGCATACTGAAGTACACAGGCGCATTCACTAATCTGAACCATATCATCCTCTGTCATAATACCGGCATCCCATGCCCCATCTTTATAATTAGAGACATATCTTTTGTCGGTTTTCATGTAACCAAAGCCTATGTTTCCCCAGTCAATATCTTTCTTTGCCATAATATTACTTCCTTTCATAACACCCTTACAGGGCAGATTCTTTTGTCTACGCTCAATTCTAATACTTGCCATGAATAGTGTCAAGAATTCCAGATTGCAAATGTATTATTTTACTCAACTTCAAGTTGAATCTTTTTCACCAAACATTACGCTAACGATTTCTCTAATCTTCCATCTGGCTGATGCGGTTAATATGACGCTCATCATTTGAAAACTCTGTATTCAAAAATGTATCTACAATCATCAGCGCCAGTCCTGGTCCCACTACTCTGGCACCCATAGCCAGAATATTGGCATCATTATGCTCTCTGGTTGCCTGAGCACTAAAAACATCGTGGCATAACGCCGCACGAATTCCCTTAATTTTATTTGCAGTAATGGAAATTCCAATTCCTGTTCCACAGATTAAGATTCCTTTTTCGCATTCCCCTGCCACAATGGCATTTGCAACTTCCTTTGCATATACAGGATAATCACAGGAATTCTCATCATAACAACCATAATCCTTATAAGCAACTCCTTTTGCTTCTAAATGCTTCTTAATCTCCTGCTTCAAACCATATCCGCCATGGTCACTTCCTAATGCTATCATTCTAGTTCCTCCCTCATTTTATATTTCTCATTGTATTATCCTTCCATCGGAAGTTCTTTCTCTTCCTCCGAAGTATCTTTCTGCACTATCTCAATCACCTTTTTTATTCGGCGTAAAATATCCTCATAGCATCTTTCATACTGCTCTTCTTCACCACCGTATGGATCAATAATATCAGTGTCCTCCCCTACGAATTCACCTAAAGTATATACATTCTCCACGGAATACTCTTCCAAAAATTTCACTTTTTCGCTAAATGTCATAGTTAAAATCAGTACATCTCCAAGAATCTCTTCCGACTGAACCGGCTGAGAATTCTCATGAGCACTTACTTCCATGTCATGGGTCGTTAATGCTACATTTACTTTAGGGCTGATAGGTTCTGAAAATAAAACAACTAATCCTCTAGAACAACACTCTGGCAACTCCTGATTCTCTGCCGAGAAATGCCGGTACATAGCTTCTGCCATAGGACTTAAATACGTATTGTTTGTACATAAAAATATTATTCTTTCATAACGTTTCATGACCAGCACTCCTTTCTATACCCGGATCAAATGATATGATGCGGCTTTCAGCATGCGATTCATAATTGCCTTTCCCAAGGTGTCTTCTTCAAAACTTTCTGCAAATATAAACTCTGCCTCCAAATGATCCATCTCTCTCAGTATATCATATAATCCTGCTGCAATCGAGCCTTCACATTTCCTTGAACCAACACTTCGAACCAATGAACACTGATAGCAATCCTTTGTCTCTTCTGTAGCAATTACTGCCACCCTGCATCCAAGTTGTCTCTTTTCCTGTACCATATCATTAATGGTATCTACTACTTTTTTCATCGGCCCCTCTACAATCATCATCTGCCCTTTCGGTGCATAATGACGATACTTCATTCCTGGCGCCTTCGGTTTTATATCCTTTTTAGGATTGCGGCTGACAATCCCAGGATCTATCTGAACTGTACCAATTACTTCCTCCAACATTTCCTGGGTAATATATCCCGGCCGGAGTATGACAGGCTCTTGAGTACTCATATCCACAATAGTAGACTCCAAGCCTATCCCAACTGCTCCTCCATCTATAATCATCTCTATTTTCCCAGTCAGATCTTCTGCTACATGTTCTGCCTTTGTTGGACTTGGACGCCCGGAGGTATTTGCACTTGGTGCTGCCACATATCCTCCAGCAGCCCGAATCAAAGCAAGCGCCACAGGATGCTCTGGCATACGTACTGCCACTGTATCTAATCCACCCGTAGTAGAATTTGGAACAATTTCTTTTTTTCGAAAAATCAAAGTCAAAGGTCCTGGCCAAAATGCTTCTACAAGCTTACTGGCTTTTTCAGACACCTCTTCAGCAATGGCATACAATGCCTTCCTATCTGCTATATGCACAATAAGCGGATTGTCGGAAGGACGTCCCTTCGCACTATATATCTTATGAGCTGCTTCCGGCTTCAAAGCATCTCCACCCAATCCATATACAGTTTCTGTCGGAAAGGCTACCAAGCCACCCTTTTTCAATATTCTTCCAGCTTCTTGAAGTTCATTATCCTGAAACTCTTCTGGATTTATACTTTGTATCTTTGTCTTCATTGTATCATTACCTCTCCGCTGTTATTACAGATGCTCCCTCTAAATATTGTAATGTGCCCAGGGCAATCGCCCATGCCACCTGTCTTTGGTATGTATTTTCTGTTAATTTCTTTGCTTCCTCTGGGTTGGATAAAAATCCACACTCCACAATTACCATTACCCCTTGGGTATTTTTTAGCATATAATAGTCATCATTGGCTTTTGCCACTCTCCGATTGCTCTCATCCAGAGATGAAATTAGCTGTCTCTGCATAACCTCTGCCAAACGCTTTCCTTCACCGGAAGCACTCTGATAAAACACTTGTGCTCCTTTTGAACTTTCCTGAAAAAAACTATTTTGATGAATACTAACCGTAACATCGGCATCACTTTCATTGATAAGTTCACAACGCTTCCGCAGGTCTGCCATCTTTTTATTAGAATCCGCTTCCTGATACAAACCCATATCACATTCTCTTGTTAATATGACATGGCAATCATTTTGCTCTAAAATTTCTTTCAGAAGCAACGAAATCTGTAAATTTATTTCTTTTTCATAGACATCATTGACTCCGACTTTCCCCGGATCAACACCTCCATGTCCTGGATCAATCACCACGGTATATCGGTGATTTTTTTCTGCCATGTAATTACTCCATGTGTGCACTGCCTTTCCGGCATGCCAAAAACCCACAAACAAAAGAACAATTACTAAACTCCCAACTCCAACTTTTTTGCATTTTTTCATAGGCTGACCACCTAAAGCCAAATATTCACTTACATTTTATGAAAAGGCTTTAGTTGGTATACTTAATAATTGTGTCCCATGCACTGGAGCTTTCCAAACCAAGTTTCCAGAATGCAAGACCTGCTACCTTCTTGTCAGTAGCTGCTTTCATTTTTTGCTCCAGAGACTTTTCATTCTCCAGCCACATCTTATACAGAGAACCATCCTGATTATACTCACCATAGTACATACCGGTTGCATCGTCCCAAACAGGATCTACGCCTGCTCCTGTAAGCACATCCTTTGCATAACTCATGGAATATGCTTCGGAGGACAACTTTGCTTCTCCATCTTTGGTAGTTTCCTTCCAAAGTCTGCTATAAAATGGCAATGCAATAATTGTCTGCTCTGCTGGAACCTGAGCCAGCGTATTTTCTGTAGCAGTCTTTACATAGTTCAATGATGCTACCGGACCAGCTGTTTCAGAACCTGCATAATACTCATCGTATGCCATGGTAATAACATAATCTGCTACAGCAGCCTGCTCTGTACGGTTATAATATTCGGAATAATCTGTAGGCGGATAATTGTCAACAGAAAGAATAATCCCATTATTTCTGCACATAATGCCTAGTTCACGGATAAACTGAATAAAGTCTTCCCCATTTTCTTTCTTTACATACTCAAAATCAATATTAATTCCATCTAAACTATACTTAATTGCTTCTGCTATCAAATTCTTTTCCAGCTTCTGACGGGATGTAGTTTTTCCCAATACCTTGCCAATCTTGCTATCATTGCTAAAGTCATTACACAATGCCCATACTTCTACCCCAAGACTATGTGCACGACTTACATATAAATCACTGGCCAGAGAAGTAATATCCCCGTTATTGCCAGATACAGTAAACCAGGTTGGAGCAACAACATTAACTCCTTTGGTAGCATTCAGAAGATTTAATAATCCATCATTTGCAGCAGAGGTTGTTACCTGATGCCACACCAAATTGATTTTCTCATCCTTCAAAATATGGGAATATTTCTCTTCCTTGAAATCAGTTGTAAATTCTGATTCGTATTTCTTTCCTAAATCCTTCTGACGCACATATCCTATCACACCAGAAATAGACATAACCTGATAAAACTTGTCAGAGCCATCCTCTTCCTGACCTTCCCAAGGCATAATGCGAACTTCCTCTTCCTTCTTTGATTCTGATAAAATTGGACTTTTAATACTTGGCTCAAAACGTATCTCTGTCTCATCTTTTGTCTTGGCATAATCTGCCTTTTCATTATAACGGTAATTTATAACCACACGGTTTGGATCTTCATACCTCTCATAATCCACCGCAGAATAATCCTTTACATAATCTAATGCAACATAGGCTACATTATTTTCTACTTTTACAATAGGGTATTCTTTAGAAGACTTACTCTTATTTGTAAAGTACTCCTTACTTCCTGTAGACGCAGAAATCACTGCAGTTGGAGTAGTATATAATAAAAGATTTTCCTTTGCATCCCAGTAAAATCTGGAATTCAAATACTCTTTTACCATTTCTACATCAACATAAACTTGACCATCCGAATAGATTCCCTTCTGGTCATAAAATTCATCCTGCAAAACAATATGTATTTGATTGTCTGTCACCTGAAAATACTCTTCCAGTGACATTGTCTCACTACTTGGTTTATATTTCTTCACTAAAACAACACCAAGAATAATACAAATAATAACGAATATAGGTATGATTATTAAAAATGCTTTTTTAATACTTTCTTTCTTCATGTTCTATAGCTCCTTTTCTCTAGCTTTCCCTATTGCCTCATGTATTCTAATCTTCCGTCTTTTAAACCACCAAAAAAAGACCATATATGAATTAGTATAACACTTTTCTACTATGCAGGCAAACAGAATAGAGGAACCGGGCCGATTCCTCTATTCACAAATTGGATTTGTGCGCAGACAAATCTTGCGCTTATAGGAGTAACACTACTTATAACATGCTTTTTTTACTGAGAAAACCCTTATAAAATGGCTTAACCATTCTCTCTTTTGTCAGACATTTTCTATGTGTTCAAAATCAATCTGTATAATCCTCCCAGCATCATCTTCAATGTAGCTTTTCATATAATAGCTATCCTCCATCACCATATGAAGCTGCTCCCTTTCTCTGGTGGTGTATGGCCGACCATCTACATAAAATGCCAGGCCTGCATCTTCTGCCTGCTGCAGTTCAGTCAAAAGCCAGGAATACATTTCTTCTTTCAGATTCTTTGATTTCGCTTGCACTTTATACCCTCCCCATTTAAATTTTGACGATTTTTGACAGCCTTGGTACATTTTGTGATACGTTTTGCTGTCTTCTAAAATATTATTGCTGACTGGAGTTTGCGAATCCCTGTATACGCCGGATAGGTATCTGTCTGACTCATATTATTTCCCCCTTTCTTTCTGATTTCAGATTCGTATCTCCACTTCAATTATACGATACCAAAAACCTCTTCACAAGGCTAAAACAGGGGCTTTGAAGTAGAAATGCCACAATGCATTTTGTGCATTTCGTATTTTTTGTGTAACAAAAAATCACTTTTTCCTCACATTTATTTTCTAAAATTCAAAAAATAGAAAAGAAGAAAAAAACTGCCAGTATTTATTGGCTGATTTTCACAAAAACTAATCCTACTCAAAAATTGACTTATAATCGATATTAAATTATAATCTAAGTGTAAGAACATTCTTTGTTTTAGACAAAACAAGTCAGTTTTTATAGAGAATCCTGTAGAAAGGAAGTGAGGCTATGCGTATAGAGAAAATAAACGACCACCAGATTCGTTGTACTTTAAATCAGAAAGATTTATCTGACCGTGAATTGCGTATTAGCGAATTAGCTTATGGTACCGAAAAGGCAAAATCTTTATTTCGGGATATGATGCAGCAGGCTTCCTATGAATTTGGTTTTGAAGCAGATGATATTCCTTTAATGATTGAGGCAATTCCTATGTATCCAGATACTTTAGTACTGGTTATTACAAAGGTAGATGATCCAGACGAATTGGATACCCGTTTTTCTCACTTTACAGATGACGAAGATGAGTTAGATTTTGATACATTAGATGAAGATAATATGTATACATTACACGATGATCCAGGAGTAGGTCTATTTGACTCTGATATGTATTTTGACGAGAATACCCCAACAGATCAGCCGGAGGATTTTTCCACTGGCGGTGTAACTCTTGCAGATTCCACAGAAGAAGAAAAAGCAAAGAAAGGAAATGATTTTATTTCCCTTTCCGAGGCCTTAGGAATGGAGCGGCGTCCAAAGACTACGGACTATACCGCTGCCCATGACCTGATTAAAATCTTTTCTTTCCAGACCTTACAGGAAGTTACAAGTCTGGCAGAGTACCTTGTGTACAATTACCATGGAGTGAACACGTTATACAAGGATGAAAAGAAAGATTTATATTATTTGATTGCACATAAGTCTGAACATACTCCAGAAGAGTTTAATAAGATTTGCAATATTATCTGTGAATACGGAAGACCACTTCGCAATACCTATGCCAGCCATTCATATTACGAAGAGCATTTTGAACCTTTAATCCGTAATCGTGCATTGCAGGTACTTGCAAGCATTTAATCAGAATTTAATTTCATAACTTTTTTCTTTCCTAAAAAGAAGCCATCCCTACATCGAAATGTAAGGATGGCTTCTTTGTTATTAATAACCCTTATTTCTTTGCCAGATAATCATTTACTGCATTTACTAAATCATCTGCATTCAATCCATGAACCATAGCAGCCTGCTCTAAGCTTTCACCCTGAGCAGACGGGCATCCAATACAATGCATTCCTGATGCCATGAGAATCGCTGCAATGCCTGGATCAAGCTTAAGCATGTCTACAATAATCATATCCTTATTTACTCTTGCTTCCATATCTATAACCTCCATATAATTAAGAAGACCTTATGTCTTCTTTTGTTTCAAGAAAAAGCTGCCCTTCCTGAAAGTTCAAGCAGGGCAGCAAGAAATTTTGTGTAATAATTAAGCCTCTGTAATAGCGCCTGAAGGGCATGTACCTGCACAAGCACCACAGCTGATGCAGCTATCTGCATCGATTTCGTAATGAGCATCTCCTTCAGCGATTGCTCCTACAGGACATCCGCCTGCACAAGCACCACAGCTTACACATTCATCTCCAATAACATATGCCATAACTAAATCCTCCTTATTTGATTTATATCCACATTCTAATACACTTTTTCAAATATTACAAGTGGTAAAGAATAGGTGATTTTCATTTTTGCCGTAACTTCACGCTTTTTTGCCAGCTTTTTTATTGACTTTTTTTATCAATTAAGGACAGCGAGTCACTTGCGACTCTTTCACACCAAGCAAAATCGCAACGTAATCAAATCCCCCCTCTGGAAATACGCATCTCGCAGAGCATTTTTAATACTCTACTTCCACCAGTGACAGCCCCTGAGCAGGTGCGGTAAATCCTGCTGACAGCCGTGTTTTTTCCTCAATTATCCTAGGAATATCCTCTGGACTTCTCCTTCCATCTCCCACTTCCAAAAGGGTTCCTGCCAAAATCCGGACCATATGATACAAAAATCCATTCCCCCAAAAATCCATTGTAAGCATTCCTACTTCCTTTTCATAATGAATGTAAATGCCATAAATAGTACGGATAGTGGATTTTTTCATATGCTTATTTTCACAAAAGCTTTTGAAATCATGCTCTCCTAATAGCAATTCAGCCGCTTTTTCCATAGATTCAATATCATAATCAGCCGAAATCCTGGCAGTATATTTCCGGGTAAATACATCTGCAACCTCACCGCAATCCACCGTATAGCGATAATGCTTCTTGCTGGCATTTAGCCGGGCATGAAACCGGGGGGCTGCTTCTGAAACCTTAACCACACGGATATCCAAAGGAAGCGTCTGGTTAAAATAATCCCGAATCTGTGTGCAGGACATCTCTTCACCTTGCTCTCCCCTGATATCACCTTTAAAATTCGCCACCTGTCCCAAGGCATGCACTCCGGCATCGGTTCTCCCAGAACCATTTACATCGGTAGGAACTCCTGTCAGTCGTGTAGCAATCGTCTCAAGTTTCCCCTGAATGGTATTCTCTGTATTTCCCTGTTTCTGCCAGCCACTATACCGGCTGCCATCATATTGAAGAAGCATTTTATAATTGGTCATGGAGAATCCCCCTTTCACAAAATCTATTTTAATGATGCTCATTCATATCTAATTTATTGCTAAAATCACTATTTATATGTACTCGGGTATTAAATGTTACTTCTTACCTTTAATTTTTTGCAAATACCTATTATGGTACAATATACACTTTCAACTCCGCTTGTCCTCCATAAAATACATTGCAGTCAATATACTTTTCTTTGCCCCGATAGCCATCTAATTCAGTAGTATCGGAATACTGCCAGAAATCCCATTTACGTTCCAAATCCACGCCTGGTTTAAAATACACATTTCGTATCCACAATGGATAATCGGAAAAATTCTCTTTTATATAGCGGTGATATACAGTGTACGTTGTATAAATCATAGGTTTCACACCATACTTTTCCTCCAGAATATGCATATATTCTGAAAGTTCACGAACCACTTCTTTCTGAGATGGTGGATTTTTCTCCTTATCACCATAGTATTCCACATCTACAACAGGAATCAGTTTCTCGGACAAATCCCCGACTGTATTGATAAAATTCTCAGCCTGTGTCTTTCCTGAACTATCAAAGCTAAAAAAATGATATGCACCGGAAAACATATCGGTCTTTCCTACATTCTTCCAGTTCTCCTCAAACCTTTCATCTACATAACTGCTGCCTTCTGTGGCCTTTACAATCACAAACCACATCCCCTGCTCCTCTAGAACTTGCATATCTACCTCTCCCTGATAATGAGAAATATCAACACCCTTGATTTCGTATCCTTTTGCCCAAAGATTGGTGAGAGGAATCTTTTTCATAAGTACCAACCCTACAAAAATCGTAACAAAAAGGAAACAAGCAAAAATAACATATAGAACAATTCGTCTATATGTTATCTTTTTTTCTGATAAATAATTATTGGAATCGATCATTTTCAACCCCCACTTCCTTTATCGCACCAAAATCATTGAAAAAATATTCAGACTACATCTTTTTCAGGATTTCACTTAGAATCTCAGAAGCCACCTGCTCCTTGCTAAGCTGCGGAAGTTCTTTTACATCATCCTTCGTAATCATGGTTACTACATTGGTATCTACACCAAAACCAGCGCCCTCTGTCTTAAGATTGTTGGCTACAATCATATCCACATTCTTTTTGGCAAGCTTCTTCTGGGAATTCTCCAGCATATTTTCTGTTTCCATGGAGAAGCCACATAAAAACTGCCCCGGCTGACGGTTTGAACCTAACCATGCAAGAATATCCTGAGTTCTCTTCAATGAAATGGAACTATCTCCATCCATTTTTTTAATCTTTTCCTCTGCAACAGAAACTGGCGTATAATCTGCCACTGCTGCAGCTTTTACAATAATGTCCTGCTCTGGCGCTGCAGCTTTCACTGCTTCAAACATATCCTGGGCACTCTTTACAGATACTACATTTACAAACATTGGAGGCTCGATAGCAACCGGACCAGTCACTAAAGTCACTTCTGCCCCACGAAGCATGGCATTCTTTGCAATGGCATAACCCATTTTTCCAGTAGAATGATTTGTAATATAACGAACTGGATCAATGGCTTCCACAGTAGGTCCTGCAGTTACCAAAACCTTCTTCCCCTGCAAATCCTTTTCACAGGCTGCTTCCTTCAATATATATTGCAAAAGCACATCCTCCGATGGCATCTTTCCTGCACCTATATCTTTGCATGCTAAAAGTCCCACATCCGGTTCAATAATCTCCATACCAAACCGTTTTAACTTATCTAAATTGTCCTGTACAATAGGATTCTCATACATATTAGTATTCATGGCTGGAGAAATTATTTTTTTACAAGGGCATGCCATGACAGTAGTAGTCAGCATATCATCTGCAATACCATTGGCCAGTTTGCCAATCACATTAGCGGAGGCTGGTGCGATTAACACCATGTCTGCTCTTTTCGCCAAGGCTACATGCTCCACACTATATTGAAAATTCCGATCAAATGTATCAATAAGACATTTCTGACCTGTCAATGTCTCGAAAGTAATCGGATTAATAAAATTGGTGGCGTTCTTTGTCATCAGTACCTGTACATCTGCATGAAGCTTAGAAAGCATACTTGCCAGATTGGCAATTTTATATGCAGCAATACTTCCTGTAACCCCTAATACTATGGTTTTTCCTTTTAACATACCTGTAAATCCTCTATACAAATTCTACGTTTTAATAATCTAAAAAAAACAGATTTTACACTAAGCAGAAAATCGCTCATTTCATTTCTCTTAACAAACACATTACGAAAGCTGTCCATGCTTCTCATAACGGGCTAACTTCTTAATATGATTCTCTTCATCTACAAATACCACATATGGCTTGTGTTCCTTGGCTTCTTCTGGGGACATCTGGCAATAACACATAATAATCACATGGTCACCCACCTGAACCTGACGGGCTGCTGCTCCATTGAGACAAATCATACCACTTCCCGGCTCCCCTTCGATGGTGTAAGTTTCAAAACGATTGCCATTTTCCACATCTACAATCTGTACCATTTCATATTCATAAATACCAGCGGCCTTCATCAGTTCCGGATCGATGGTAATACTTCCTACATAATTTAATTCTGCCTGCTTAACTACAGCACGGTGAATCTTTCCTTTTAACATTGTTAACTGCATGGTGTTCTCCTATCTATCTTCATCACTTATAACATCAGCATTATTACTTTACAGGACGAATTTTCCTATAAAGTAATGAAATTGTCAATAAGTCTTGTCTTTCCAATATATACCGCCATAGCTGTCAATACTGGACCTTCGATATTTTTTACTAATTCTAAAGTATTCCAGTCTACAATTTCCACATAATCAATTTTTGCCAATGGCTCTTTCTCTATTTCCGCACAAATAGCAGAAATAATCTTCTGCACATTCTTCTCTCCCGCTTCCATAAGCTCCTTGCCTATCGCCAACGAACGCGAAAGAACCAACGCCGCCTTTCTCTCCTCTGGATTCAGATACGTATTACGCGAGCTCTTTGCCAGTCCATCCTCTTCACGAATAATTGGGCATCCCACAATTTCTATATCAAAATTCAGATCAGATACCATATGGCGGATAACTGCCAGCTGCTGGGCATCCTTCTGACCGAAATATGCCTTGTCCGGTGACACAATATTAAATAGCTTGGCTACCACTGTGCAGACCCCTCTAAAATGAATTGGTCTTGTCTTTCCACAAAGTCCGCCAGTCAATGTGTTCATATCTACAAAACTTGAAAAATCGCCATGATACATTTCTTCTGGTTCCGGATGGAAAATCAGATTTGCCCCTGCTGCTTCACATAACGCAGCATCTCTATCCATATCTCTTGGGTAACTTTCCAAATCTTCGCTAGGGCCAAACTGCATTGGATTGACAAATACGCTGACTACCACACGGTCATTTTCTGCTACCGCGTTGTCAATCAGACTTTTGTGACCTTCATGGAGATATCCCATAGTAGGAACAAAACCAACGCTTAATCCTTCCTTTTTCCAACTCTTTACCTGTTCTCTAACTTCCTGAATTGTATTTACGATTTTCATAATAATACTGCCTTTCCAAAGTACTTTAATTACAGTTCACATACTCCTTACCTAATTTACTAAAAAAATTATCATTTGACAACCTCAATCTTTCACAAGTTTTTCTTCGGAAAAGCTCTTTATTTTGTATGATTTCTTTACTAAGGACAAAGAGTCGTTTGTGACTCTTTCGCGCCCGAACAGAATTGCAAAGCAATTATCTTCGTCTCCGCGAGGTGCGCATCCTCGCCGAGCGTCTTTTTATCGGATAGGAAGAATTTCCTATCCAATAAAAAATGTTTTAGTTCTTTCATGCTGATTTGAAAAAACTAAAACATTTTTTGTTCTTAATTTTAATTAAAGTTTACTTCCGAATATCCTGTATGGACTCTCCTTCTTCCAGGTATGAATTTACTATCACAGGACGGGTGGAAACGCTTTTTTGATTTTCGATCAATGCAATAATTTTTTCTGCCGCCTTTCTTCCAATCATTTCTGTATCCTGTCGTACAGTAGTAAGTCTTGGCTCTAGCTGTCCTGCAATAAAAATGTCGTCATAGCCAGCCACAGAAATATCGTCTGGAATCCGAAGTCCCATGGACTTAATCTGATTGATTCCTCCAACTGCAGAGTAGTCATCAGAATAAATGATACAGGTTGGCGGATTGTCCATTTCTAAAAGCTGCTTTGTATATTCACTTGCCTTGTGAAGATTACGATATTCCGAAGGGATAAGATACTCTTCCTGCACTGGAATATCATGGGCTTTCAAGGTTTTCTTATAACTATCCACACGACTTTTTGTAACCGCTGAAGTACTTTCACCTGTAATGTACGCAATTTTCTCATGCCCCTTGGAAATGATATACTCCACTAATTCCCTCATGCCTACATTGTTATTAGAAACAATGGCCACTCGGTTCTTAAACTTATAATCCACCGACACTAACGGAATGTCACTCTCTACTAATTCTAAAACCTCCGGATAATCAAAATCAATACAGGCAATAACAACTCCATCCAGACCACGGTAACGGCAATGCTCCAGATAAGTCTTAGTTTTTGTATGGTCATTAGTACTATTGATAAAAGTAATATCATATCCCTTACTTTCTGCTGTCACCTTAAAACTATTCAAAATATTAGAAAAATAGTCATGAGTCAGACCACTCATGGCACGATCCGCAAAAAGCACACCAATGTTGAAACTTTTGTTCATTCGAATGGCTCTTGCATAATACTGTGGAAAATAACCCATTTTCTTAGCAACTTCCTTAATATGCTTCTTGGTCTCTTCTCCAATATCTTCTTTATCATTTAAAGCCTTACTAACTGTCGCAACCGACACTCCACACATCTTCGCTATATCTTTAATCGATGCCATAAGACTCACTCCTTCTCTGCGCTTAAACGTTTTACGTAAATGTTTTCGTAAATTATAGCATAAATTTCCTTGGTGTACAATCTGTTTTTCTTTGATTTTTTTATGAAATCTAACGAAAAAAATCGTACTTTTTTCCTACTCATATACAACATGTAAAGGTTGAATTACTGATTTGGAAAATAGAAAATATTCAAATATCCCCAACGAATCAGGGCACCACTGAAAATCAAGGCATATTGAATAATAATATCAAACCACTTGCGCTTTACCTTCAGCTCTCCAGTCCTGCTATCCTCTTCCACTAAGTCAATTTTCTGCGAAATATTCCTTAGATATATAGCATATGCAGCAAGAATAATAAACCAGATTAAAAATAATACCGCCCCTGCCAGCCGAATAAAAATTTCCTGCTTAGGACCAGAATAATTAATACTCTCTTTCTGGTTTGTCAATAAACCAAAGGCTAAATACAAATAATCTAAAGATATAAAGCCAAATATCAGACTGACAATTGAAAACACGATTCTCTGCCAAACTTTCACCAATTCATCCTCCTTTTTATTAATTTGAATATCATAATTTTCAATCTGGAAAACTTGTAAAACCAATTCATCGAACTTTTCATTTATCAAACTTCCCATAAAAATGGCACATCGACCGAAATCGTGTGCCACATTGAACTTCTTATGCCATTAAATCAATGTTCATACCTGCAAGTAACATGCCTTCTACCGACATTCTTGCCATCTCATAAGGATTGGATCTGTCATAGTATAGCTCCTCTCCCTGTGCGAAGGCTTCCTTTAACTGCTTCGTCTGATTTACCACTGCATTTTCCTCAATATGGGAAATAGAATCCTTAAGAGGCTTATAGGTTACACCTAACTGTACCTCTTCCTCTTCCGACGAAAGCCCCGCTACTCCTGAAGTCCTCTGAACCGGTTCCACTGGAACGGAAGCTATTTCATTGTAATGAGTATTGTGATACGGATAAATATTCTGAACTGCTCTTTCTCCTGAAATCGCTGCAACTGCCATACTATCACCTCCTGCATCCAAATAAATACGTTCCTTTTTCTTTTATTATATCACTTATGCCTTTTCAATCAACACTCTTTTTCCCTCAAATGCAAATCCGTATTTATATATTTTTTCCAATGGGATTCCTTTGGCTAATAAGTCTGCATCATAACGCTTTTCTTCTATCTGTGCCAAAGCCGCCTTTGCTGTCTCCTGTATATCCTTCTCATCCTCTTCGTCCAATACCTTAAATTCAATAATCACGGCTGGATTTTGGGCTGGATTCTTCGGCTCTATCACCACATCGTATCTGCCAAAGCCACTTTCTCTATTAGAAGTAACGATATACTCAGACTGCAAATCTACCATAAGGCCTAACACAAAACCATGATAGAAACGTTCCGGTTCCTGCCCTGTAGGTCCTTTTCCCGTATCAAAATAACTAAAGCTTGTCAGTGCCACACGATTCATGTAGGTATTCATTGCTTTCTTGTTTCCCATTAGCATTGCCTTAATAAAAGCATTATAATCTGCTTTATTCCTTTTAAACCAGGCGCGTACCATGTTTTGGAACATAATCTGCACTTCACCATTAGTAATCGCCAATTCATAACAAGCTTCTTCTCCCGGCTCCGAATTTTCATAATCCAACACCTTCAAATATCCACTGGCAAGTAAAAGACTCCAGATAGCCTCTTCATTGTCATCCAGCTGATTGTAAACAATCTGTTCGTCAATTGGTACATAAAGATGCTTTCCCTTTAATAAGTCTTCGAACCGTTTTTTCACTACTTCGTTGCCTTCACGAATCAGTTTCCCTACCAAGCTATTAGAACTGGTATTCGCCCAATAAGCAGAATAATCCTTCTTATCCAAGAAATTTAATATCGACCATGGGTTATAAATATCTTTATGAGACCCAAAAATAAATCCATCATACCATTCTTTCACTTTCTCTTTCTCAGAACCTAAACCACACTCTTCCAAGGCAGCAAACACCTCTGGTTCCGTAAAACCAAATGCAGTTGCATATTTATCAGACGTCGTTGTTACCACTTCCAGATTATTTAAATCAGAAAAAATAGACTCCTTACTTACTCTTGTAATTCCGGTCATAAGACCTCTGGCAATCCATGGGTTCGTCTTAAAGGTAGAATTAAATAAATTTCGTGTGAAAGTCACGATTTCCTCCCAGAATCCATTCACATAAGCTTCCTGCATAGGAGTATCATATTCATCCAAAAGAATAATCACTTTCTGCCCATAATAACGGTGAAGATAATCCGATAGCTGATATAATGCAATACTTGCATCTGTATCGCGCATATCGATAGATACTCTGTCAAAATACTCTTTATCCTTATCTGACAGGAAATCACTATCTCTTAAAAAAGAATATTTGCTGTACAAATTCGTAAGAAGCTGGCAAATCTTATCTCTGGCATCTCTATAATTATTTTCTTTTACATTAGCAAAAGATAAATCAATCACCGGATAGGTGCCCTGAAGTGCACGATATTTTTCTTCACTCCAGATAGAAAGTCCTTCGAAAATTTCTCCTTTTCCCGCATATTCTAGGGAAAAGAATCGATTCAACATACTTATATTCAGTGTCTTACCAAAACGACGAGGACGGGCAATGAGTGTAACATCATCATTGCTTTCCCACCATTCTTTAATAAATGCGGTTTTATCAACATAAAAGCACTCTTGCTCTATCATTTTTTCAAAATCCTGTATTCCGATTCCTACTGTCCGTCCCATGGTGACACCTCCTTACAACACTTTGTTTTACATTTTAATATGGTTTCAAAAATTGCGCAATCATATTATTTTGAATTGTCTATATTTGATATTGCACACTTAGGAACTTCCGCAATATAACAAAAACCATCCATTGCTTCTCCATACTCCTTCCCCTCTTCAGGGACTTTACTATCTGGATTTCGCAAAAAAGTAACCTCCCCATTTTTAACCAGAATTCCATTTGATTTTAAATCATATCCTACATTCGAAACATCCTCAAACTCCATAACATATACATAATGTTCATTTGGAAAACCAAAGTTCCACTTAAAATCATTTAAATCTATTCCTATTGCTTTTTTGACTTTCCGAACATCTTCTTTTCCTTTTATAATATATGTCCCCTCTTTGCCGGTATAACCACAATGGACATTATAGAAATAGATATCTTCATCTGTGTATAAATAATTAGAGGGATATGTTTGTGAGGATTCTGCCGCTTCTGAAATCACAGGCAAAATAATATCGTCATAAAAATCCAAAAGTGCACTTCCTGCTTTATTTTTCAATTCTCCCTCATAATCCCCCGACTCCCTGCATAATATAAGTCTATTTTCTGATACATTATTGAAATGTAATGTTTTCGAACCAGCATCAAAAGCCACATTTTTGGTCTTACATTTGTCATTAATATCAAGTTTTTGAATATGAGAATACAAGCTCCTTATATCTTCCTCGCTTACTTCTGCAAAAGGCTCTGTGTATTTCATGATTAGTTTTAATTTTTTAACCAACATTTCTTCTGAGTTATCAAAGTCTTTTCCATATACATTTTTTGAAAAATTAAAAGAGTATACATTTCCATCCGTGCAGATAAATATACCTGCATCCTGATATCCATAGGCAAAATTCTGATATCTGCTAATTGTCAGTATTTCATTTTCGGGAACTTCCACCTGTACTGGTGACTTTTGACAGGCAGTTAATGTAAATAAAACTAGTAAAATCAAAAGAAATATTTGTTTCTTCACTCAAACACCCCATTCTAATTTCTACACAATATTACGACAGACGGTATAGCGAATATGGGACATCCTTGCTATTCCCCTCATAGGATTTATATTCCAGTCATGCATGTTGAAGCGTATTCCAATCACGTCTATTGGTTCCACTTCTATTGTTGCCAAATCTTCATTTCAAATGGCTCTAGTTTGCATTTTTCTTTCGGTATTTCCACGCCATCTCCTAAGATGCAAGGCTCAAACTCCTGCCCCTTATCTGTATTGTTAAACAGGAAATGCCATTTCTTATTTTCGTTTTCTCTTGTGGTCAGTTCCACTCCTAAAGGAAGATTATCAATATAGGTTAAGCCTTTCTCTGCTGAAATAACTTTTGCCAGTGTAATGTACATCTCTCTTTCCAATACTGTACCAAGATAATAAGCCTTTCCATTTCCATACTTATTTTCAGTAATAGCAGTGGTTCCTGCATAGAACTGATCGCCATAGGAAGCAATAACCTTAGCAGTTGTAGTTTCCAACAAATCACACCACTGGGTGCAAAGCACTTCTTTTCCCTGCGAATCAAAATCTGGCTGACTGCAAATCGCCTCCCACTGCTGCTTCCATTCTGCATCATGCAGTTGCAAAGTCTGCTTCTGACTACCGATGACATCGTACTCGGTTGCATAGGCACCAACCAACTCCGAGAATACTGTTGGCAACGGTGACATGATACATTTATTATATTCATCCTTTACACCGGACCGATTGGTTAATACAAGGCTCCCACCTCTGTCCGTAAAGTCGTATAGACTTCTAATAACCTTTTCCTTCGTAATCATAATAGTTGGTGCTAGTACCACATCATAACCAGATAAATCTGCATTTTCATCAATAATATCCACTCCAATACCAATACTGGTAAATCCATCATGAAGGGACTTTAACTGTTCCAAATAATACATCCCTTCTGCCTGATGCTGAAGTTTAAATCCATACTCCTGATCGGAACCATATAATAATGCTACTTTATTTTTAATTACAGAGTCCTTAATTTCGGACATTCCATTAACAGTTTCACATAGGCTTACAAACTCCTGATACCTGCGTCCCGGCTGGTTGTGATGGTCAAGGATTCCATGCCAATACATCTCTGCCCCAGATACTCCGGTACGCCAGCGAAAATGCAACACTGCATCAGCACCGTGGGCAATCGCCTGCAAAGAATAGCCTTTCAACATCCCCGGACGGACGGTTGGAGACATCGGCATCCAGCTTCCAACCATGCCGCTTAGCTGCTCCATAATCCAGAAATTCTTCTGCTTGATTCCTCGCATCAAGTCTAAATGAAAGGCGTGGGAGTACAAAGTCTGCGGGTCTTCCGGCATCTTTGTGGTCGGATAGTTATCATAGGATACAAAGTCCAAATGTTCAAACATATCATAAAAATCCGGCATATTTTCACAAAGCCAGTTATTGGTGGTGATGAGTGCCTTTTCATCTTTTTCATGAATGATTTTTCGCTGAAACTCTACGTAATCTACTGTGCTTTCAGAAGCATAACGATTAAAATCCAATGTCAGAGATGGATTCTGCCACATGATAAATTCTCCCATAGGTGGTTTCACTTGAGAGAAGTCAGAATATTCTCCACTCCAGACTGCATTACCATATGCCTGATTCACCTCAGAAACATCCTTATATTTCTTCTGAATCCATTGACGGAATTTATCCTGACAAACCTCACAGCGACAATGATTGGCTTCTAATTCATTATCAATCTGATAACCAATCACCATAGGGTTGTCCTTATAATGAGACACCATCTTCCGGATGATTTTCTCGGAAAGCTTCCGATAAACTGGGCTATTCATGCAGCGATGTCCACGGATACCAATGGTGATACGCTGACCTGCCTTGTCCACCTGAATCGTCTCAGGATACTTCTCAAATAACCATAAAGGAGGGGTACTTGTAGGAGTACACAAAAACACCTCAATCCCTCTGTCCACAAATAGGGACACTGCCTTATCCAGCCATTGAAAATCATACTTTCCTTCTTCCGGCTCCAGACGGCTCCATGCAAACTCTGCCATACGCACAATCTTCACGCCAATCTCTTTCATGCGGTCCGCATCCTGTTCCCATAAGCTTTCATCCCAATGCTCTGGATAATAATCTACACCAATCTTCATTGTAATCCCCCTTCTTCCTCATTGTATCTCTCTTTCAATTATTGCACACTGAAACTATTACTATTTTTTACTACCATTTTTGCATGCTTATTTCTCTCTATCGCCCTGCATCATCCAATTCCTGCAAGTGCTTCTTTACCTCTAGCATCTCATCACGAAGAGACGCTGCCAATTCAAAATTTAATTCTGCCGCAGCAGTATGCATCTTCTTTGTAATCTTCTGTATCATCATATTTAATTCCTTGCGGCTCATAGATTCCAAATCCTTCTCCATATCCTCTGTGCCTACAGAATCTACCTTCTTGGAGATACTAATCAAATCTCTTACTGCCTTCTTAATGGTCTGAGGAGTAATACCGTGTTCCTCATTATACTTTTGCTGTATCTGACGACGGCGGTTGGTCTCTCCAATAGCCTTGCTCATGGAATCTGTCATCATGTCAGCATACATAATCACTCTTCCTTCTGCATTTCTCGCTGCACGTCCAATAATCTGTACCAATGCGATTTCTGAACGAAGGAAGCCTTCCTTATCTGCATCTAAAATTGCCACCAGTCCGATTTCTGGGATATCCAACCCCTCTCGCAGAAGGTTAATTCCTACCAGTACATCAAATACATCCAGACGCATATCACGGATAATCTCCGAACGCTCCAATGTATCAATATCCGAATGCAGATACTTCACCCGGATGCCTGCTTCTCGAAGATAATCTGTCAAATCCTCTGCCATTCGCTTTGTCAGAGTATTTACCATGACCTTATGACCTTCCTTAATGGTTCGGTTCACTTCTCCTAGCAAATCGTCAATCTGTCCTTCCACCGGACGAACCGTCACCTCTGGATCAAGCAGTCCTGTAGGACGGATAATCTGCTCGACTCTTGCCAGTTCATGCTCCTTCTCATAAACATTTGGGGTAGCAGAAACAAACATCATCTGATTGATATGACCTTCAAACTCCTCAAAATTCAAAGGACGATTATCCAAAGCTGATGGCAGGCGGAAACCATAATCCACCAGCGTCGTCTTACGGGAACGGTCTCCAGCATACATACCACGAATCTGAGGTATGGTAATATGGGACTCATCCACCATAATCAAAAAGTCATCTGGAAAATAATCCAACAGTGTATGTGGTGGTTCCCCTTCCTTTAATCCAGTCAAATGTCTGGAATAATTCTCTATACCGGAACAAAATCCGGTTTCTCTCATCATCTCAATATCAAAGTTGGTTCTCTCCTCAATACGCTGAGCCTCCAACAGCTTGTCCTGAGACTTAAATACCCTGACCCTGTCTTCCAATTCTCTTTCGATATCACGAATAGCACGCTCCATAGAATCCTTATCTACTACATAATGGGATGCAGGAAAAACCACCATATGCTCCAGGTCCGCCAACACTTCTCCTGTGAGAATATCAATCTCTGTAATGCGATCAACTTCATCTCCAAAAAACTCCACACGAATGGCTTTCTCTGACTCAGAAATCGGGAAAATTTCCACCACATCTCCCCGCACACGGAAAGTACCACGCTGAAAATCCATATCATTTCTCGTATACTGAATATCAATGAGACGATGAATCACTTCGTCTCTATCCTTCATCATACCGGGACGCAGAGATACCGTCATATTCTGATAGTCAATAGGACTTCCCAGTCCGTAGATACAGGACACACTGGCAACGATAATAACATCCTTTCTCTCTGCCAATGCCGCCGTGGCCGAATGTCGCAGCTTATCAATCTCATCATTAATAGAAGAATCCTTCTCAATATAAGTATCCGAAGAAGGCACATATGCCTCCGGCTGATAATAATCATAGTAGGATACAAAATATTCCACCGCATTCTCTGGAAAGAACTCCTTAAACTCGCCATACAACTGTGCTGCCAGGGTCTTATTGTGGGCAATGACGATGGTTGGTTTATTTAATTTGGCAATGACATTTGCCATGGTAAAGGTCTTTCCAGAACCAGTAACACCAAGCAAGGTTTGGAACTGATTGCCCTCCTCAAAACCTTTTACAAGTGCTTCGATAGCTTCCGGCTGGTCGCCGGTGGGCTGGTATTCGGAATGTAAAATAAAATGTGATGATTCATTTGAATTGTTCATGTTTATTTCCTCCGTTTTAAAAGGTATACAATCTTGAATAGGTTGAATTTAATCTGAACAATCTTATCTTAACTAACCGATAAGATAACTTTTTCATATCAAGTATCCTTCTCCTAAGACAGTAACAGGGAATAAATCCATCCACACAGAACCGATTCATTCCCTATTTCTCTTTTGTACTTATATTCAAGTATAGCACAGTGTTTTTTGTATTGCAATAAATCCAAAACATTTGTTCGTTTTCCATGTGCATTCTGCCAAAATGCACTAAAAATACTAAAACTCACACTAAAAATCTTTGAAATATACCTTTATTGGAATAATGACTTTTCTAACCTACTCAACTCTAACAAATGTAATTTTATCATAAGAATCATAAATGGTTTCCTCATCATATTTTATATTCTTCCATACCATCTTTTCTTCAGACATCTTAATATCGAATTGCGATATTACATGAATTGACTCTCCCTCTTTTGTATTTTCATCATATACACTATACCCTACACCAAAACATTCGGTACATCCGATCTCACTCATATCCATCTTCATTTCCTCGTTTTGATACATCAAATATACATAAATTGCATCATTTTGAAATTCAACCATGATACCTGTTTCTGGCGATTCCCATACACTATCTGAATAGCGACTAATTAAATCGTCATAATGAACTGGTTTATGAAATACATTCCACCAAAATACACTTGAAGTTGCAAACATAAATACACTTAAAATAATAATAACTATAGTAAATATCACTTTTCTTATTATTCTTTTTCGATGTTAAATGGTGTAATAATATTCGCTATCAAAATTATCATCATTATTAATATTGCAGTTACAATAATTTTCTTCTTGTTTCTTTTTAATTTTTCTGTCATTCCCCTTACATCCTTTCGTATATATACCAGATATCAACTCAGCACTCTAAAACAACCGCATTTATCTCATTGATATAGCTTCCTACAAACCCTTATGGTCCTAATGCAGTAATTGGTACAACCACCACTCCATCCTTTCGTGTATATGCCATATTACTCATTCCACAGATTACACACAATAATGTTGGCGCTTTCCCTTCTCTTTCCATAATGGCTTTCATTTTTAATAACTCTTTCGCCGCTGCATCAATTTGATTTGCACCTAATTTAATCTCGAAGGCTCCCCAATTCCCATCCGGCAATTCTACGATTGCATCTATTTCATTATTTTTTTCATCCCGGTAATGAAACAGATGTCCATCAATACTTTCTGCATAAATTCTTAAATCATGTTCACATAAAGCTTCAAATAAGAATCCGAATGTATTTAAGTCATTCATCAACATTTCCGGAGTCGCTTCCATTGCTGCTACTGCCAGTGATACATCCGCAAAATGACGTTTCGGTGATTTTAGGATTCTTCGGGAAGAGCGAAGGTTCATGGCGTATGCAGGCTGTTCATCAATAAGAAATAATCTATTGAATACATCCAGATAATCTGTAATTGTATCTGCATGTATTTCTATCTCGTCATATGCCATCATATCCTTTCGCAAGGTACTGTTGGCTACAATAGTACTTTCGTTTCTTGCCAGTGAATGCATTAATGACTTTATTTTTCTGGAATCTCTTTTTATTCCATCTGTATTATACATATCATCTTCAACTACAGCTCTCAAATACTCTGCTGGTAAATTCTTAGCAAGTTTAATATCTATTCCAATATTACCAGGCCATCCTCCTCTTGTTACATAATAAATGAGTTGTTCTAATGTCACTTCACCTGTTTCCGTCGGTTCAAGCTCTGAGTGGAATAAATCAAATAACGAAACTTTTCCCGTGGAATCTTTCGTTTCGTATAAACTCATAGTCCGCATTCTAACTCTGCCAATTCTCCCTGCACCACTATGCAATACTCCTTTTCGTTTTGGAGTGGAAGAACCAGTTAATATAAATTCGCCTTTTTTTGCACTCGTATCTACTTGAAATCTGACAGCATCCCAAATAGGCGGAACTTCCTGCCACTCATCAATCAATCGTGGCTTTTCTCCTTTCAATACCAAATCAGGACTTAATTCTGCCATAGTTCTGTTTTGAAAATTATTCACAGGAGAACCAATATACGATACGCTTTTCGCATGATTTAAAGAAGTCCATGTTTTTCCACACCACTTTGGACCTTCCACACAAACTGCACCAAAAATTTTCATATATTCTTCGATCTTCCTATCAATGATACGCTCTCTATATCCATCAGGTGTTAACATTTCTATTCCCTCCTAGAATTTCAATCCATAATCAACTATAATAATAACCCTTTTTTCTGTAATGTCAACATCCATTCGGTATTTTTCGCTTTTTCCATTCGGTATTTTTCTCTATTTTTATCCGACACTTTTCTCTATTCTCATTCGGTAGTTTTCACTTTTATTGTAGCATCACAAAAAAATCACACACACCAAAAAAACACAAAACAAAAAAATGACTTAAGTTTCCCTAAGCCATTTTTATGAATTAATATTTTTCATCTGCTTACGCTCTACTTCACCTTTATCTTCGCTCCACCACCACGTCTCTTAAATATCTTCTTATACATATCCTTCTTACTATTTGGCACATTAAATACCGCCTTTTTATATACGCCCTTAAATGCCACTTTTCCCACATTTCCCATAGTAAGCTTTTTGGTACTTACTTTAATCTTTTTCAGTTTCTTACATCCAAAAAAGGCTTTTGTACCAATCTTTTTCACATTTTTTCCAATGGTTACTTTTTTTAATTTCGTTAGATTCATGCAGGCATTTTTTGAAACAGCAGTAACTTTATATTTAATTCCATTTACTTTTATAGTGGCTGGAATAGTAATACTGGTGGTCTTTTCGTTTACCGGCTGTACATAGCTTACTGTTCCTCCAGTAAGTCCTGCTTTTGTCACTTCATACTCTGCCTTGTTACTGTTATCTATCAGAATGCTTCCTTTAGCAGCACCCACTACTGTGATTTCCTCGGTTTTCGTTGTCCCACAAATAGTACAGGTGTATGTTTTAATTCCCTTCTTTTCTACTGTGGCTTTCTTTGTTACTGTTCCTTCATCCCAGCTATGAATTTCTTTCTTAGGTATACTTTCTCCCAGCATAGTCATATAGCCACATTCTTTACAATGAACATCCCCACTATATCCTGCTTCTTTGCAGGTGACTGGTTTTGCATTCCGAAGCTCCAACTTGCTATGTTTGCAGATCCCTTTCGGAGTAGCCGTGGCAGAAGGTGTAGTTACCGCTGCTGGGGTGGTTATTCCTGATGAGGTTGTTATCACTCCCGGAGTGGTAGTTACTGCTGTATCGGAACTCCCCTGACTTTCCTCTTCCCCTGTCTGCTCCATTTGATTACTCTGAGTTGCAGAAGCTGGCTGTTTCGCAAAACTCACACACATAACAATCGCCAAGATAAATGCTAATATACGCTTTGTTTCCCTTTTCATAATTCTCTCCTTTTGTACCTTTTCTATCTACGCTAAGTCCATCCATAAACCGCACAACACTATATATGATAATATATATTCCTAAATTCTACAAATTTATTTCCAATTTTTCCTAAACATTTCATAAACTCCTCTCCCCTTTCTCCAAATCTTTTTCACATTATCTTCCCGAATTTTCAAAATGTTTCTGCCTGACTTTTCCCGAATTTTCAAAATGTTTCCTCTCGATTTTTCCCAAATTTTCAAAGTCTTCTATCGTTCAAAAGGATTCATCCCATATATCTGAACCACCTCCAACTCCTCCGAATGCAGTAAATCTTCCGCAGTAACCAAACGTCCGCCGTCTGAATCCAAATCATATCCAAATTGGTTCCACACATACCACACCAAATAAGCACATTGTGTACCAAACTCCGGCGCTTCTATGTCAGGAGCCTTTTCCTTTAATAAGCCTGCGGTCAGATGATAGGGAGTATCATATAATTTTTCACGCCCATATTCCACCACTTTCTGCTGCAGTTGTGGTGTCACAGCTTTTATCCTTAAAATAGCAATATTCGAATAACTCCGCCAATTTTCCAAATCTCCATAGGTAACATTCTGTCCCCATGTCCTGCATTCCAAGGTAGTATTTTCATCCAGTACCAATGCAACATGACCATGTCTCCAGCCTATGGAATGAGTAGATAAGGTAAGGATAATATCTCCCGGCTGTAAGTCCAAAAAAACTGGAAAGTATGCACCCTTCCCTGCACTCAAACCGCCTCCTTCTTTACAATTATCTATGCGGTCCTCCATAGTGAACCAGCCAAGCAAGGGTACACAAACTGCCTTGGCTGGATGAAAGAATATCTCCTGTGCCTCTAATATTCTTTGGAAATCTCCTTCCTTTCGTAATTTCTCTATAGCCGGTTCTCCCAGCCCCGTCTGCAAAAAAATAGTTTGGCTATCAGATTCCTTTGACAAGACAGCTTTGGGATAATCCGGAACAAACCGCTTATCTTTATGCGCCCAGAATCGCTGAATCAAATAGCCAAACATAAATAATATCAATACAAAAATGCTGCAAATAAATAAAATACCAATTACTTTTTTCTGTTTTTTCCTTGACATGAACAACTCCTAACTACTTTTTATTAAGAGTCTGTCCAAATAAATAAAAATTAAGCCTTCAAGCTTCACGCATTGAAAATATCATATCGCACTTATTGATTACATTGTACAAATCACTTTCTCAATTCTATTCCATCTTCCTTACGAAATACCCCTGTACTATAAAACTCCTTCACCGCCTGAATCAAATACCAGGTATCTTTCGCCCCAGCAGTCTCG
This sequence comes from Butyribacter sp., assembly GCA_045542435.1. Classification (GTDB taxonomy): domain Bacteria; phylum Bacillota; class Clostridia; order Lachnospirales; family Lachnospiraceae; genus Jutongia. Next base: position 56,067 of record JAZQLD010000023.1, read on the forward strand.
TAAGGAGAATGCATAGCAAGCTGTGGCAGTCCAATATCCACCGCCGGGATAGAAACCTGACGGATAGCAATATTGCCTAAAGTGGAACCGCCAGCTACATCTGAACGGTTCACATAGCTTTGCACTGGCACCTCTGCCCTTCTGCAAATCTCCTGAAAAACCGCCGCCGTCACAGAATCCGTAGTATACTTCTGATTAGCATTGTATTTAATTACAATACCACGGTTCATATATGGCCGATTTGTCGGGTCTGCTTTGTCCATATGATGAGGATGTACCGCATGGGCATTGTCTGCGGAAATCAATAAGCTATTGGCAAGCATGATTTGATATTCTTCCTTGTTCTTATCCATACAAAGACAAATCCGTTCCAGTACATTAGAAAGAAAAGTAGACGCCGCCCCCTGTCTGGTTCCACTTCCTACTTCTTCGTTATCAAACACGCAGCATACACTGACACTTTCCGAATGACCTCCCTGTAAAAGTCCCTGCACGGTTGCATACGCACACTGCAAATCATCTAATCTTGGAGCAGAAATATATTCCTGACCGGCTCCCCAGAAACAGCCTTTCATACGATTATACAAAAACAAATCTGTGGATAAAATATCCTCTTCCGCCACAGAGATTTCCTTTGCAATCAGCTTCTTAAAACCGCCTTTTGCAGTCTCTTCCCCGAAAATTGGCAGCATATCCTTTTGGGCATTGTAGGTATAGCCATCATTCAGCTTGGAATTCATGTGAATCGCTACATTTGGAATCATTACCAAATCCCTGTCAACATTCACCAGTCTGGCAGCAATGCCATTTTCCGTCCTAACCATAGCCCTTCCAGCGACAGACAATGGTCGGTCCAGCCATGGAGCACAAATCATACCACCATATTTTTCCGTGTTTAATTCTACATAATGACCATCCACTTCCATTTCCGGATTCTCTTTCACCTTAAAACAAGGAGAATCACTGTGGGATGCTGTTATCTGAAAATTCTTCATCTCCCCTTCTGGAATCCGAAACGCAATCATAGAAGACTGGTTTCTGGTGACGAAATATTTTCCACCCTTTTTCAGACTCCACTTTTTTTCTTCCTTTAATTCCTCATAGCCTTTTTCTTGTAACATGTCAGATAAATTCTGAATTACATGATAGCAGCTTGGACTTTTCTCAATAAAATTCATTAACTCTTTCGCTATTTTTTCATACATCGTTATGCCTCTTTTCTTACTCACTTTACCGTTATTTTTCGCTATCTTTTTTCCATTAGATAGCTCTATTTTCTCTGCATTTTTTTACACATTCTATACATGGTCTGGGCATCAATCGGCTTTGGCATATGCTCGTTCATACCTGCTGCCTTTGCCGCTTCCACATCCTCAGTAAATGCATTTGCTGTCATAGCACAGATAAAAATCTCCTTTGCCTGAGGATGACTGCTGCCACGAATCTTCCGGGTTGCCTCATACCCATCCATCACCGGCATTTGTACATCCATCAAAATCCCCGAATAGGTTCCCGGCTGGGAAGCTTCAAACATTTCCAAGGCAATCGCCCCATCTGCTGCCCAGTCCACCTGCATATTGACCAGTTCCAGTAAATCCGTCACCACATCTGCATTAAACTCCGTATCCTCCGCCAATAAAATTTTCTGTCCACCAAAATCATACTCCGTATCCTCACTGTCGGCTCCCTTCTCCACATCCTCCTGAAAAGAAATCACTACCGTAAATACAGAACCTACCTCTTTTTCAGACTGACAGGATACGGTTCCTCCCATTTTCTCTATAATACTTTTTACAATAGCAAGTCCCAGTCCGCTTCCTCCGTGCTGTCTTTTCGTTTCTGCACTTTCCTGTTCAAAGGGTTCAAAAAGCCGTTGCTGCATTTCCTCAGTCATGCCTTCTCCAGTATCCTTTACTTGGAGTTCATAGGTTATCACCCCTTCTTTTTCCTCTAACTCAATAATAGAAAGTGCTACTTCTCCTTTCTTGGTAAACTTAATGGCATTGGAAATCAGATTTAAAATAGCATGGTGAAACCGCAAACCATCTCCAATCAGATTTTCATGATGTAAACCGGACAAATCTACATTTAGTCCAATTCCTTTTTCTCTGCACTGGGTCTCATACATCACTTCCACTGACTCCAAAATCTCCCTCATATCAAAGGGTTCCTCTGTCAGCTCCAGTTTATTCTTTTCAATAGCAGACATATCCAGAATATCATTAATGAGACTCAATAATACCTTGGATGAGACCTGAATCTTATCTAAATATTCCTGTGTTCTCTCCGGCTGGTGCTTGTGGGTTTGGGCAAGAGCCGTCATGCCAATAATGGCATTCATTGGTGTACGAATTTCATGACTCATACAGGCAAGAAACTGACTTTTTGCCTGGCTGGCATGCTCTGCCCGTGAAACCGCCTCCTGCAGCTCCTGATTTTTCTTTTCCAGCAAATGATAACTTCGCTGGCGGAGACCGGCATAGGCTCCTACTAATCCCACACAAACCATTAACAGCACTACAACAATCATAATATAGTGTCTTGCCTTATACAATACATCTGCCGGTGTTAATTCATAGCTATTCGCAACAGTATGATTAATTCTGCTTTGTGAAACAGCATCCTCACTAATATATTTCATTTGCTGGTTCAGTAATTTCATAATAGATTCCGTTTTTTCATTACAAATGGTCACAATTCCAGAATTCTCTTCCATAAATTGGGATGGAACAATAGTAATCTCTTCATAATGAGGATCTGTTATCTGTGGAATCAGAATGTTGACATTTTGTGCAGCAAAGTCAGCCTCTCCTTCAATAATCATATCAAGACATCCCTGAGTAGACCCACCTCCTATTACATTAAAGCAGGTATAATGTTCTTCAATATATTCTATTAATGCAGTATAGCTTTGGGGTACTGCCAGCGTATAAGAACCCGCTGGAGCATCTAAGGAATATTCTGTTCCTGCCTTACTTGCTAAAACTACTTCATCTGTATAGAAGAAATCCGACACCACATACTGCTCATCCTCAAAAAGAGGATTGTCCACCATAACACCTGCAATAAAATGATCCGGATGTTCTTCTAAATATCCCGGAGCCGACATACCTTGGGGCATCATAACAAATCTATATTTTAACCCGCTTTTTTCCAGCATTTCTTTCATAATATCAGGAATAATTCCAACAATTTCTCCGACATCATTGACATAAGAAAGCGGACTTCTATTTGGAATAAAGGCAATTACAATCTCTTCCGAAAAATCTTCTGCCTTCACGTTTGCCCTTTGTCCACTAAAGAGACAGCTTCCTAGCCCTAACACTATGCATAGCAAAATGATTCCTACCCATCTTTTCTTCTTCACTTTTATCACCATTCCCATTCTCTCTATTTTTATATTCGTATCAAATATTTATTCGTTCTCCTATATTTCTTAGCTTCTAGTGTACAAAAAATCTCTCTTGGATTCAACGATAAATTGTTTTCCTTTCCCTCTTTTTCTGGTAGAGCCACTTTACCCAGCTTTTCCGAAAAAATATGGCATGACTCCTGCCAGTATCGCAAAAATCATGCCACTTATTAAAATATCATTATATACCTAAAACTTTGCAATCGACTAGAATAAGTCATCCTGTATACGGAATTTCTCCAGAATATCCAGAACTGCCCGGACACTTCCCGCTGCATCAAAACTTCTTGGATATTCGTAGCCTGCTTCGATTGCCTTTTTTAAAGTTTCAACATAAGCTTGCTTATCATATTTCTGAATAAACAGGGCAGAGGCTTTGGCTATGTATTCCATACGAATAGAGAAATAACCTTTCTCACAGGACGCTAAGCCTTCACATTCATAACATCCATCCAGCTGATATTGTTTCGAACATTCTACATTAATACATTTCTTATCTTCAAAAAGCATGCCATAGGAACAGACCGGATACTCACTTCGGCACCCACCACACCATTCCTTCTGGAAGCAGAATTCACAATGCAAACCACATCTTCCCATAGGATCTTTTCCCTGTCTCGCTTCCGTTACCAGGCGGTTTTTCACATTTCTACAATGCATAATTCTGACACCGCCATCTCCCTCGGTCTCATCAAAGGAATAACGGTTAAGCAATTCACAGGCAAATTCCTTACATTCACCACAAAAATCTACTCTTTTCTTCTGGGCACACTTTGCCAATTCGCATTCTCCATAAAAAGGATGGCCTTTCGTAGCAATGCACCCACCACAATTAAATTGCTCTCTATATTCACATTCGTTACAAACCAACCCACAATAGGAATCAATTCCCTTGTTTATCATATCTTGTATTTCCTTTCTCTGCTATGATTTTCCTGATGGTAGTTATTTTTTCTTATTCTTATATTTATAATAAAGCAATTAATGCTTCTACATCTTCTTTCTGCGTAGCCCAGCTGGTAGCAAATCTTATGACAGTATGATTGCGGTCTGCTTTTTCCCAAAAGCTGACTCTTACCTGCTCCTGCAATTTCTTTAGCTGCTCATCCTCCATAACCACAAAAATCTGATTGGTTGGAGTCTCCAGATAAAACTCATAGCCCTTTTCTTTTAAAGCCATCTTTAACAAATCTGCCATTTCAATGGCATTTCTGCTGATTGCCAAATATAAATCTTCTGTAAATAATGTATCAAACTGGATTCCCAATAAACGTCCTTTGGCAAGCAATGCTCCTTGCTGCTTCACCATGGTCATAAAATGCTTTGGTGTATTTTCCTTCGTAAATACCACCGCTTCTCCACAAAGGGCTCCTACCTTGGTTCCACCAATATAAAATACATCACAATATTTTGCAATATCAGCAAGGGTTACATCTGTATCTCTACTGACAAGTCCATAGCCAAGACGGGCTCCATCTAAGTACAAGGGAATCTTATATTCTTTACAAATCTCAGAAATCCGTTCTAACTCATGATGAGTATATAATGTACCATATTCTGTAGGATGTGAAATATACACCATTCCTGGGAATACCATATGTTCTCTATTTTCATCCGTAAAAAAGGTATGCAGATATTGCTTTAATTCTTCTGGAATCAGCTTTCCTTCTTTCTGTCCCAAATCCAGTACTTTGTGACCAGAATTTTCAATCGCTCCACTTTCATGGACACTGATATGTCCCGTTGCCGCTGCAATAACACCCTCATAAGGCTGTAGCATAGATGCAATCACTGTTTTATTAGTCTGGGTTCCCCCTACCAGAAAATGAACATCTGCCATAGGGCAACCACAAGCCTCCTTAATCTTCTCTTTTGCCGACTGGCAATAGTGGTCTGAGCCATATCCCGAAAGCTTCTCCATATTAGTATCAATTAAACGCTGCAACACTTTCTCGTGAGCGCCTTCTGAATAATCACATTCAAAGGATAACATAAGAATCCCCTTTCTACAAACATACTAGAAAGATAATATCATATCTTTTATCTTTTGACTATGACAACATCTCGAAACAATTCCAAAAAGAAAACCTCCGCCGGCTCTTAGCCTAACGGAGGTCTTCTTTTTTATTTTCAAGAACGAAGTTACGCTTTTGGATGAATCTCTGCGTGAAGCTCCTGCAAAGATTTCAACTCGCAATCTCCATGCTCCTTCACATACTGAATACCGGTAGCAGTTGCCTTAGCCGCTGCAATGGTGGTCATGTAAGGAACCTTTGCCTTGATAGCTGCCTTACGAAGGTAACTATCATCATTTACACTGTCTTTTCCTACAGGGGAGTTGATAATCAACTGAACCTCTCCATTAGTAATGATATCTAAAGTATTTGGACGGCTGCCGTCTGATACTTTATGAACCTTCTGGGCTGGAATACCAGCTTCGGTAATCAGCTTATGAGTATTGCTGGTAGCAACGATTTCAAAGCCTGCCTCATGAAGACTTCTTGCTACATCAACAACCTCTTCCTTATCCTTACGGTTTACAGAAATCAGCACCTTACCACCTAATGGAAGTTTGGAACCAGCTCCCTCCTGTGCCTTATAGAATGCCTCACCATAAGAAGGTGACAATCCTAATACCTCACCGGTAGAACGCATTTCTGGTCCTAAAAGTGGATCTACTTCCTGGAACATATTGAATGGGAATACAGCTTCCTTCACACCAAAGTTTGGAATCTCCTGCTCTTTTAAATCAGCAATTGGAGATGGCTTTCCAGTCAGCTCTGCAGTAATAATCTCTGTTGCCAGAGGTACCATACGGATGTTACATACCTTAGATACCAAAGGAACGGTACGGGATGCTCTTGGATTTGCTTCCAGAACATATACCTTATCCTTTTCAATAGCATACTGCATATTCATAAGACCCTTTACATGCATTTCTTCTGCAATCTTACGGGTATATTCCTTAATGGTCTTTACATTTTCCTCTGTAATGTGCACGGATGGAATAATACAAGCGGAGTCACCGGAGTGTACGCCCGCCAACTCGATATGCTCCATAACTGCCGGAACAAATGCATTGGTTCCATCACTGATTGCGTCTGCCTCACACTCTAATGCGTTATTTAAGAAACGGTCAATGAGGATTGGACGGTCAGGTGTCACACCAACTGCTGCATTCATGTAGTTTGTCATGCTTGCATCATCATATACTACTTCCATACCGCGTCCACCTAATACATAGGAAGGACGAACCATTACCGGATAGCCAATCTTCTGGGCAATCTCAATAGCTTCTTCTACTGTAGTAGCCATTCCGGACTCTGGCATAGGAATCTCTAATTTATCCATCATTTCACGGAACAGGTCACGATCCTCTGCCAAATCAATAACAGAAGGAGATGTTCCGAGAATCTTAACACCATTCTTCTCAAGGTCTGCCGCCAGATTCAGAGGAGTCTGTCCACCGAACTGTGCAATTACACCAAGAGGTTTTTCCTTATTGTAGATGCTTAATACATCTTCTAATGTTAATGGCTCGAAGTACAATTTATCAGAGGTATCGTAATCGGTAGATACCGTCTCTGGGTTACAGTTTACAATAATTGTCTCGAAGCCTAACTTCTTCAATGCCATAGCTGCATGTACACAGCAATAATCGAACTCAATACCCTGACCAATTCTGTTTGGTCCGCCGCCAAGAATCATAATCTTTGGCTTATCTGTAGAAATAGGATTCTTATCTGGTGCATTGTAAGTAGAGTAGTAATATGCACTATTCTCTGTACCACTTACATGAACACCTTCCCAAGCCTCTTCCATGCCAAGGCTGATACGCTTATTGCGGATATCCTCCTCTGGAATCTCCAGAACCTGACTCAAATACTTATCAGAGAAACCATTCTTCTTTGCCTGAATCAAGGCTTCATCTGCTGGAAGACTACCCTTAGACTGCGCTAACGCTTCTTCCTCTTCTACTAACTCCTTCATCTGTTCAATGAAGTAAGGCTTTACCTTGGTAATATTATGAATCTCATCTACAGTAGCCCCCTTACGGATTGCTTCATACATAATGAAGTGACGCTCACTGGAAGGAGTAATCAACATTTTCAGAAGCTGTTCCTTGGTCATGGTATCGAAATCCTTTGCATGACCTAAACCATAACGGCCAGTTTCCAAACTACGGATTGCCTTCTGGAATGCTTCTTTATAAGTCTTACCGATACTCATTACTTCACCTACAGCACGCATCTGAGTACCTAATTTATCTTCAACGCCTTTGAACTTTTCGAATGCCCAACGAGCAAACTTAATAACTACATAATCTCCGTCTGGAACGTACTTATCTAATGTTCCATACTTACCACATGGAATATCCTTCAATGTCAGTCCTGCTGCCAACATAGCGGAAACTAAAGCGATTGGGAAACCAGTAGCTTTAGATGCTAATGCGGAAGAACGGGAAGTACGTGGGTTAATCTCAATAACGATGATACGGTCAGAAACCGGATCATGAGCAAACTGTACATTTGTACCACCAATAACCTGTACAGACTCAACAATCTTGTACGCCTGTTCCTGTAAACGCTTCTGGCACTCCTCTGAAATTGTCAACATAGGAGCAGAACAGAAGGAATCACCGGTGTGAACACCAAGTGGATCAATATTTTCAATAAAGCAGACTGTGATGATATTGTTGTCCGCATCACGAACTACCTCTAACTCTAACTCTTCCCATCCAAGGATAGACTCTTCTACAAGTACCTGACCTACTAAGCTTGCCTGTAAACCTCTTGCACATACCGTCTTTAACTCTTCTTTATTGTATACCAGTCCGCCGCCGGCACCACCCATCGTGTATGCTGGACGAAGAACTACCGGATAACCAAGCTTATCTGCGATAGCCAAAGCTTCGTCTACTGTATAAGCAACCTCGCTTCGTGCCATCTCAATTCCTAACTTGTCCATGGTCTTCTTGAACTCAATGCGGTCCTCACCACGCTCAATGGCATCTACCTGAACACCGATAACCTGAACATTGTATTTATCTAATACACCTGCCTGATTTAACTCTGAACAAAGATTAAGTCCGGACTGTCCTCCTAAGTTTGGCAGGAGTGCGTCTGGACGTTCCTTTTTAATAATCTGCTCTAATCTTTCGACATTTAATGGCTCAATATAAGTCACATCTGCTGTCTCAGGATCAGTCATAATGGTAGCAGGATTTGAATTTACAAGTACGATTTCATAACCCAACTTACGTAACGCTTTACAGGCCTGAGTACCGGAATAATCGAACTCACAAGCCTGTCCGATTACGATAGGGCCTGAACCGATAATAAGAATTTTGTTGATATCTGTTCTTTTTGGCATTGATTTTACCTCCTTCTATCTCTATCATAATTATATAGAAAAATTCAAAAATCACAAGGAAAATTATGATGAATTTTGAAAAATTTTAAAATTTATGCCATTTTCACAAAATCCTATCCCAAGATTACACTTCCACTGGCAAATTGCCATCGGAAGAATTTTCTATTGCTTCCAGATTTTTATCATTCTTAAAACACAAATCCCTGCCATAAGCAATCCACAAACACCAAAGATAACTGCGGGATAAAAAGTAAGATTCCTATGCCTTCCAGCTAAAATACCAATTCCAATCCCTACTCCGGCGAAGCAGAGTCCAAATGTCAGACGATATACCTGCCCTAATATTCCCGTAATCTTATCTAAAAAAATAATCTGCGCTTCATCTGTTGCTTTCTCTCTTTTTATTTCCACAATAAACCTCAGAAAATTTTCTATTGTGGCTACCAATAACAATATTGCCACAATAAATATGACAATATAGCAGAAAATTCCTATAGTCCTTCCATCTCCTACAGATTCTTTGATTTGCCCTTGAATCTGTGAACTTATGTTCATGGCATAGATTAATATTGCGGCTGTCATAATAGAGCCAAACAGGTATTTTACTTTATTCATTGGTAGCCACTCCTTTATTTTTTTAGATAGTTTTCTAAAAGAATCATTATTGTTTAAGTAAATAAAATTCTTTTTGAATTATAACACAATCTATTCTACTGTGTCTTCTTCCTGTTCCATTTTTTCAACATACTCCACAATAGTAATCCCCTGCTCTTTACACTGATCTAAAACTCCCAGTCTGGCATCAGAACCTTCCTTGGAAGCTTTGGAAAAAAATCGATAAATAGCAAATTCTAACACAGCAAGAATAGCACCTAAAATCAGACCATCTATGACAGATTCATTGATAATACTGTCTACAGTCGGTACAAGTACTATAGCAATATAAAGCAGCACCATAAATTTATCAACAATCTTCATTCTGCTTTCTTCTTTTCGTACCTTTTCATCAAACTCTTCATAGGTATATTCCTGATTCTTTTTTGCCTTCTTTTTGCAGATTTTACTATAACGCTTTGACAACGCTTCTACCACAATATGCTCTGTAGACTTTTCGTTTAATTCCTTATTAAATTCTTTTTTTATTTTCTTATCTTCTTTTGATTCTTTATGAATATTTTTAATCGTTCCATACTTCTGATACCGCCAGATGCTGCGAACAATCAGATAGACTACTATATATATCACACAAGAAATCAATAACCAAAGGCTACGAATACCAATATTCAAATCCCCCACAAGCACTACTGCCAATATAATAGAACCTACATAGGAACCGACAATAATTCCATAATAAGCAATGGGCTTCATTTTTTTATTCTTAAATATCATTGGTTTTAAAGCATATTCAAAGAATAAGGACAAGATAAACCCAACACCAACACCACCAAGAAATGGCAAAAGATTGCTATCCATCGTCCTCCAATCAGTACCTTCTTCTCTGAGCAAAATATCTAATATTGTAAAGACTGCCATAATCCTTGCAATAAAATATATTTCCATCGTAAACTTTACCAGTGGCTTTACCGGTTCTTCCTCTTCTTCAAAAAACATTTTACAAAATGCTTCCATATCTTTTCCAATAATTTTTTCAACGGGAACTCCATCTTTCTGTGCTTCCGTCAAGCTGTCATATAACTCCATTAATTTATCCTCAGAAACAGCATCTGCACCTGTCTCCATGGTAGAGTATACATCTGCTTTTTCAAATGCCTCTCTATACTCTCCTCGAAGCTGTTCTGCCATAGAAAGCGTATCTAACATAATTCATCCCTTTCCTTTCTCTTATCATCACTCTTCAAACATCACTTTTCTGGCACTCTCCGTCACCTTTGTAAACTGTACCTTGAATGCCTCCAATCTCTGCATTCCTGATTCTGTAATCGTGTAATATTTCCGGATAGGTCCTAGTGGAGACTTGGCTTTCCGGCAGGAAATGTAGCCATTCTTATCCAATCTGGTCAGTACCGGATACAGGGTACCTTCTCCCAGCTCTTCAAAGCCTTTCTCCTCCAAATAGGATAAAATCTCGTATCCGTAAGTTTCCCCTTTGGCAATTACACTCAACACACAACCTTCCAGAATGCCCTTCATTAATTGTGTATCTTCCATATTGCCCTACCTTTCTGTTGCTGCAACACATATTTTCACGTTCAATTTCTAAGAATATCTACCAAAAGCAACGCGTTAAGCCTTTTGCAGATATTGTCATATTTAACTACTTTGTATTATCAAGTAGTGTGATATAAAAATAGCATACCTACTTTGTATTGTCAAGTAGGTATGCTATTTTTATCCATTTCAAGAAATATACAACACTCCCAAAGTCCCCGGGCCGCAATGGGAGGAAATCACTCCACCAGCCCGTGTAATCAGAATTTCATTAAAATAATTTAATTCTTTCAAATAGTTATATACCATTTGAACAATCTCTTCCTCACACCCGGAATGCGTTATAAATACTCTGTCCTTTTTCGCCTGCTTTAATTCCTCTTCCATGTCCTTCACATAATTCATAATCACGGATTTCATTTTTCCACGGTACTTTTTAGTAGCTTCCATAGCTCCATCTGCTACAACAATCTTCGGATGAAGCTTTAATACTCCTCCTGCCAAAGCCGCAACACTACTGCATCTGCCGCCGCGATGAAGATACACTAAAGTCTCTACCACGAAACTAGAACGTACCAGAGGTCTCAGTCTTTCTATCTCTGTCACAATGGTTTCTCTGTCCTTTCCCTCCACTGCCATCATCGCTGCTTCGATAATCAGATGACCAATTCCTGTTGCCAGATTTGCAGAATCGATAACGGAAACTTTCTCCTCTGCCTCCAACTCCTGGGCAGCCATACGAAATACATTAGCCGTAGTAGACATTTTCTCGGAAATGGAAAATATAATAATTTCATCCCCAGCCTGAATCACCGGCTCCATGGTACGGATGGCATCATCAATGGAAGCGGCGGAAGTTTTTGGTGTTGATTTATTCTCATCAGACCACTGATAGATTTCATCTGGTGTAATTTCCACACCATCCCTGTACTCTTTTTCACCCAGCACAATGTGCAGCGGGATAATTGTAATTCCGTATTTTTCAATTAATTCTTTGGATAAATCACAGGTACTGTCTGCAAATATTTTTATCATATTAATAATCATTCCTTTCTATTTTATTACTGTTTATACATAGGTTTCTTTGGAATCACTCCAATCAATTTTAGAAACCGGAAAAATAAATCATCCACAGTAACAAATATAACAAAAATATAACCAATCGCTGCCAGCCATAACATGAAATGCTGCTTGGCAAAGTCTACGATATTGGACGTAAAATAAATCTGCCAAAAGGTTCCTTCTTCCTCTCCGCTAATAAACACCACAAATATAATCAGCAAATCCATAATCCACAAAAATAAATTGGCTTTATTAATAACAGGAAGCAATCCGGACCGTCGCACTCTCACCTTGTCTTCCCATGTAGGCATTGGCAGTTGAAGCTTTCCATGTCTATTTAGATAGGATATTACCATATCTATCATATCATCCTCACTATGTCCGCATTTAATTTTCATAGTTCCTCTCGGAACAGGAATCCGAAAGCATCCCCCACGTTTTTTCATTTTTCTGCGTTCTAACACTTCTCTCACTTCTTCATAAGTAATCTCACGAGAAGTTCTGCCAATTTTCCGAACTAAAATGAAATTCGGATATAAGCAATATCCATTGTGTAGGAACATAAGCTCCATGATTTTTAACACCTGAATTCCCAAAAGAAAGCCAAATAATATCAAACGAATTCCTTGAAATGTCCTAACATCTTCTGCTGTCTCCAGTGGATTCATCACCAGAAAAACCGCAAGAAATATGGCAATCAAAACAGTAAAGCCAGTAAGAAACATAGTGCAACCAGGAGTCACTGTCTGATAATACTCTGACATACTGGAGGTCCCAACCACAATATCCGGTTCTCCATATCTCCTTTCTTTTTTCATATAATATTTCTCATAATACCGACGCATACGAATGCTGAACAAAAATTCAAAAAAACGCATGGATAAAAAACTCCTTCTATTAGATATCCGTATTAATTCTTACATCATAAAATATCTTATCAGTTTTGTAGTTTCTTGACAATTTGAATTTTCCCTTGCTAGAATAAATCATATTATTTCTTTACTTTTGTGAGTATGTTACTTTTTTCATTAACAATAATTACAATAAAACAATACTACAGAAATGAGGTTAATTATGAGCAAAAACATTCCTCCGGAACGAACCCTGCGGGACGCAGTAGCACTTAGACGAGTTGGTATTTTTATCACTCTATGTATGTGTGTTATCATCCTCCCTTCCTTTTATACCTCCATGAATCCTTCTGCTAAGCTAATTAATTCTGGCTATCAGAAGGCAAATGCTACTGTGGTTGAAGTAGATGGACCGATTCCCGACCTCCCAGAAAGTCAATGGGAATACGATTATAATTATTATTATACTTGTGAATTTATAGACGAAAATAAAATGTCCCGGCAAGGAGAATTGTGTTACCTTACTCCTGACCGGGAATATTGCAAATATAAAAAGAACGAACGGATCACTGTATACTATCCTAAGGATTTTCAGGATGGAGACTCATTGGAATTTGTCGCAGAACCGCGTTCTCTTGGCGATTTAAGTTTTGATGAAGTCTATCCCTTATTGCTACTTGGAGGTACACTAATTTATCTGATAATCAGTTACATATATAAACGCATCCAGTATGAACGCATCTACGGAATGTTTTAATTCTTTGATGAATCAAAGCAATAATCGCAACGTTGCTTAAGCTGAAATTTAGTGAAGTATTGTTCTTCTAAAGGTATCCATCTATCCTTGAAGATTTCTGCTTTTTCGGCACCTTCTCTGGCTATGATTCTTCGAAGCTGTTCTTCTGGCTCTACGTTCAGAAATAATCTAAGGTCGTAATATTCCCACAGACTTTTATGACAGGAATAAGAGCCTTCTATAATGGTTATTTTTTTCGGTGAAATTTCAACTGCCTCGGATAATTGCTGGCACTGGCAATCATATGGACGATAGGAGAAGATTTTGCCTTCTTTTAAAGGTAACAATACTTCCTTTAAAAACCGTTCGTGGTCTACATTTTCGCCTGGCGTCTGAAGTCTCTCCTTCGTTCTTTGTTCTGGTCTTAGAAAAAAATGGTCCATATGAATGACATTACAATCCTGTTTTTTCTGCAATTCTAACGCAAGTGTGGTCTTGCCGGAAGCACATCTGCCATCAATGGCAACAACGATTGGTTGATGTTCTTTTTGAATAGAATCTATTATTTCTAATAAAGAGGTAATTATTTTTTCCATTATAAATTCCTCAATTCTTATATTTAGGTTTATGTATTGTAAGTTTTTAATTACGTTACTACGTTCTAAATTTCATCTTTTCTGGATTTAGTCCGTCTTAGCTGATTGGATTCGTGTAACAATAACTGGTACTAGAATCAACTGAATAATGATTCCTGGTATTGCATTGAAAAATGCCCCTGCCATAAACATCTGCCAGGTAAATGCATTTCCTGCCACTCCAAGAAGAAGTACCTCTGCCATTCCCCAGACAATACGGCCTGCAATCATGGCAGCTATCAATGCCAGATACAATTTCTTGATGTCCTTTTTTAGGGACAGTCCGTAAATCAGTCCAGCTACCAGACCGTATGCCGCAAGTTCCACTGCCATAGCTATGGCATTAGGATATAATGGTGGCATACCAAATACTGCCGACCGCAGAAGCGGAAGCACAAATCCCACTCCCAAACCATATTTCCATCCACAGAGCAATCCACAAATAAATACAGGAAGATGCATAGGCAAAAGCATATTTCCTATACGAGGAACCTGTCCGGTAAAAAACGGCAACACCAGACCAATGGCAATATACATGGCAGCTTGTCCTATATTTTTAATATAATCTTTTTGCATCTTTTCATCCTCGTTTTTCTATTTATTTTCAAATTGTTCTGCCACTTCTTCTAACAATTCCCTTATCTTTAAATGCTGCGGACAGACGTTTTCACATTTGCCACATTTTACACAATCCGAAGCCTTGCCTGCTGACTGGGTATGAATTCCATAATAGAAATCACTGTTCCAATCTTTATAGGTTTTCTTTGCATTCATATCCGCAAATAAATCCGGAATGGAAATGTTTTTCGGACAGCCCTCCACACAGTATTTGCAGGCGGTACATGGAATCAGATCCTGTCCCTTAAATATACCACATATCCTTTTAATTGCTCCATGTTCCTCTTCCGACAATGGTTTAAATTCCTTCATGAAACTGATATTATCTTTCATCTGCTCTATGTCGCTCATGCCAGACAGAACCATCATCATATTATCAAAGCTTGCTGCAAAACGGATAGCATAGCTTGCATTGCTGCCTCCCTGCAATTCATCAAAAATCTTCTGGGCTGCATCTGGCACATTCACCAGACTTCCACCCTTCACCGGTTCCATCACAATCACCGGCTTATTATGCTTTACACAGACCTCATAACATTTTTTGCTTTCGATGCCTTCATCTTCATAATCCACATAGTTAAACTGAATCTGTACCACTTCAATCTGAGGATACTCTGTCAAAATCTGATCCAGCACCTGCGCCTTATCGTGGAAGGAAATTCCGACATGCTTCACCCTGCCTTCTTTCTTCAAGGCAAAAGCAGTTTCATAGGCTCTGCACTTTTTATATTTCTCAAAATATTCCGCATTCTGAGCATGCATCAGATAAAAATCAAAATACTCTACACCACATGCCTCCAGCTGACTTTCAAAAAATGGAACAATCTCTTCTTCTTTCTTGAAATAGTCATTGGTAAGCTTATTCACCAATATATATTGCTCTCTGTCATATCGCTTTACAAGGCATTCTCTTAAAGCAATTTCACTTTTACCTCCAAGATAACCATGGGCAGTATCAAAATAATTAAATCCATTTTCTATAAATGTATCCACCATCTTGCAGGTTTCATCGTAATCTACCTCTTCCCCATTCATTGGCAGCCTCATGCAGCCAAATCCAAAATTCTTTTTAATATTTGAAAAAAATTTATTGGTCATGGTTTCACTCCTTATCTATATATCTAATATTTTTATTCACTTTACTCTATCGATTTGGAATCCATCTTAGGAGTTAATAAATATTTATATTCTTCTTCCTCATCCAAGTTTATGATTTGTGGCAGAAACTGTTTAGTTTGCATATCATAAAATATAAAAATCACTTCTTCTGCTTTATCTCTCAGAATGTCTGATAGTTCCTATCAAAAGAGACATTGAAACAATTATTCCTAGTTCTTTTCTTGACCTTATCAAATTTATCTACTCCCTTCATTTTCAATCCCTTTAAAGTAATATTCATTCTATCATTCATTCTCTTTGTCTTCAACAAATAAAATTCTTGAATGATTTTATAAATTCAAAAAAATAATTGAACAAATCCCAAAAACATATTACTATAATTAGTATGAAAAACGTGATAATACGTTTCGAAATGGAAATGGAGGAAAATACAATGATTATTGGAACAACGAAAGAATTAAAAAATCACGAGTACCGTGTAGGACTTACCCCTGACAACGTAATGGAGTTAGTTGCTGCAGGCAACACCGTTTATGTAGAGAAGCGTGCCGGAGAGGGCGCAGGCTTTACGGATGAAATGTATGTAGAGGCCGGTGCGGTTATCTTAGATACACCAATCGAAGTATTCTCTAAAGCTGACATGATTGTAAAGGTAAAAGAGCCTGAACCATGCGAATATGATTATTTAAGAGAAGGACAGATTCTTTATACATATCTTCACCTTGCACCAAACCCAGAATTGACGAAAGCGTTAATCAACCGTGGTGTAAAGGCGATTGCTTACGAAACTATCACTGATGCAGAAGGAAATCTTCCTTGTCTACGTCCTATGAGCCAGATTGCAGGACGTCTCAGTATTCAGGAAGGTGCAAAATACTTAGAGCGCAGCTTTGGCGGACGTGGTATTTTGCTTGGTGGCGTACCGGGCGTTGAGCGTGGTAAAATCGTTATTATCGGTGGTGGTGTAGCTGGTACTTATGCAGCAAAGGCAGCGGTAGGTATCGACGCACAGGTTACCCTGCTTGATATTAACTTAAACCGTCTTTCTTATCTGGAAGATGTATTTGGAGCTTCCGTAACTACACTTTACAGCTCCGAAGCAAATATTCGTAAGTGTCTGGCTGAGGCAGACCTTGTCATTGGTTCAGTACTGATTCCTGGTGGTTCCACACCAAAATTAGTTCGCAGAGAACATCTTTCTATGATGAAGAAGGGTGCTGTTATCGTAGATATCGCTATCGATCAGGGTGGCTGCTGTGAGTCTTCTCATGTAACCACTCATGACAATCCGGTATTTATTGAAGAAGGTGTGGTTCATTACTGCGTAGGAAATATGCCGGGTGCAGTTCCTTACACCTCAACCGTAGCTTTATCCAACGCTACCTTTGGTTATGCAAAGCAGATTGCCAAATTGGGTATGGAAGAAGCAGTTAAGAGAAATCCGGGACTGGCAAATGGTGTAAACATTTACAACGGAAAATGTACAAATCAGAACGTTGCAGAAAGTGTTGGAATCGAATATACCAGTCTGGAAGATGCAATGGCATAAACTGCTTATAATATCAATTATGGAAAGTTGACGGCAAAAAGTGTTGTTGTTTTTCTTCATGAATGGCATTTAAACTCGCCGGTGCTCGAAGATAAACAACAACACTTTTTGTCTGTTCAATGGCTACTCTATAAGTTAGTGTTTGCCATACTACTAATTTATGGTAAGCAAAACACAGCGGAATAAGGTCTAGAATATTTCTTTCTCTAGCATCTCTATGGTTACACGTTCCCATTGATATTTCTTCAAATCAACCCTTCCGTCCACCGACTTCACACCTTCTTCCTGAAGTAGCTGAATCTGTCGATTTTCTCCACCAAAGGCAAAGGCTTTCGAAACCTCACCAAACCGGTTCACTACCCTGTGACAGGGAATCTTTCCCGGCTCTGGATTGACATGAAGCGCATAGCCAACCACTCTTGACCACCTTTTATTTCCTGCCAGTGCCGCCACCTGGCCATAAGTAGCCACCTTCCCTTTTGGGATTTGTTTTACTATGTCGTAGATTAATTCAAAGGTTGATTTTTCCATTTTGATGTCACTCCTGATTTTGAATTCAAATGTCCTTAATCTAATAAAACTGTGTTCTCTCCACTTATTCAGCAGTCAAACTTTTTTCATCTTCCACTACTGAATAAAATCATATTACTATTATTAATTATAAAAAAAAAGTAAAGAAAATCCAGAATATGCAGAATAAATAAAGCGTGGTTTATCCAACCGCAATTTCAACCTTTTTCCCACTAAAAGCTACACCATACTTATAGATAGTTTCAACACCTGCAGATTTCAATTCCATATCATATTTCTTGTCAACAATTTGCTGAAGTGCTGTTTCAGACAGCTTTTTCAGCTGTTCTTCCGTACAATCTTTTTCAGCTTTCAGTTCTATCAAAATACCGGGCATATTTTTACTTGTAGGTTTTAGCTGAATATCGTATCTGCCGTCGCCCGATTCTCGATTAGAAGTAACAAACGAACCACCAAGTAAAGCACACAAACCAAGCATAAAACCATGATAGAAATTCTCGCCTGCAGTATCAAAAGAACTTACTGACTGTATAAGCAGAGTTTGAATCATCTTTTTCAGTTTCTCCTTATCTCCAGAGAAGATAGCTTCCTGAATGGAAATAGCGGTAGACTGAGGTATAATATTATTAAGTTGCTGCAAAATCTCCTTGTGATAAACAAGGGAAATTTCTCTGTTAGGCAAAGCAACTTCGCACATAAAATCCCCATTGAAAGACGGGGTTGTTCTTAGCACTTTCAAATAGCCCGCAACCAACAAAAAACTATAAATGGTTGAAGGGTTGCTTTTGATTTGAGGGTAAATCACCCCTGTATCAATGTAAGTGGTAAAGGTTTCTCCGTTAACAAGGGACATCAACTTTTCATAAATTTCTTCATTTGCTTCGGCAATAATTTCACCGATAACATCGTTACTTCCTGTAGCCTGCCAAAAAGCTCTAGGTTCGCACTCATTATTAAAATAATTAATTACCGACCATGGATTAAAAATTTCAGTTTTACAAAAACGATAACCATCGTACCACTCGCAAATCTCGTTATACTTATTAGAAACGCCGTAGTACGCTGCCATTTCCTTTACTTCCTCAGAAGTAAAACCGAAGTAAGCACTATATTTGTTATCCAATACAGAATGAATAGCAAGGTTATTAAGACCACTGAAAATACTTTCCTTTGCAACACGAAGAATACCAGTCAAAAATCCATAAGATAAATGCTTGTTATCTTTGAGCCCGCCAGAAAAGAGATTGCGCATAAAGAGAATTACTTTATCGTAATAGTTCTTCATATGCCCCTGCTGAATAGGAATATCGTATTCATCAATGATAATAATGGGGGCAGTGCCATGATGTTTATGAAGCATACTTGATAAATTAAGAAGAGCACCTGAGAGCTCTACTTCATTTACTTTACCCGATAATAAATTTTCAAATGCTCTTTTTTCATATACATTACATTTATCAGAGGTTTGCAATTCAATATGACGAGCCGCCTCCTTAGAAAATACCTCTTTAATGGCATAAAAAGTTTCTTCCCAAGTGTTAAACTTTATATCCTTGAAGGTAACAAAGATAACGGGATACTTTCCTTGATATTCACGATATTTTTTACCGCAAGCCCAAATCTTCTTATCTCTGAAATATACAGAAGTATCTTCATTCGTCTTTTCAAAGAAAGTTCGGAGCATATCCATATTCAAAGTCTTTCCAAAACGTCGTGGGCGTGTAAAAAGAGAGACCATCGGACGTTCATCAATGAAGTCTTTAATCATCATCGTTTTATCAATATAATAATATTCCGAAGAAGCCAAACGATAATCTGAAATGCCAATAGGCAAAGGAAGATTAGCTGAACGAACACTCTTTTTGTAAGCTCCCGTTTTTATACGGCTGTCCGCAGGCTTTTCCGCATCAATGGGAATAGCCCAAGATTTTCCATGTTTTATTGCACCCGTAACTTTTCCTTCTTTACAAAGAGCCGAAACTCTTCTTTCAGTTATATTCCAAAGTTTCGCCACTTCTTTTACAGACATAGTATTAGCCATTGTGCGATACCTCCTCGGATAATTTTACAGTGATATCATACCTATCATTCGGAAGTTTGTCAATATATTTCGGAATAATATCGCATCTGATTAATATCATTCTTTTTTATTTTCTTTATTAAATGATTCAAAACAAAAAATTAATGAGATAATTTAAAGATTTTGTTATTTCCAATCACTATTCTCTTATTTACTTCATCTACTGGAAATCACAAAGACCGCAGCAGTCATAATACATCGTTAAAACGCTTTCTAAAAGTAATAGAGTTTGAATACATGACATTACATACATTAAGACACACAAATGCAACTTTACTACTAAAAATGGAATAGATTTTAACAGAACAAACACCAAATAATTGGAATTCGCTAATTCGCCTTTCGCATTCCTTGACCTAAAGAAAAACCCCCAAGGCATAACCTTGAGGGTATTGTAATCTCTGTATTCTCTTCCAATTATCTCTTTGAGAACTGTGGAGCTCTACGAGCTTTCTTAAGACCGTATTTCTTACGTTCTTTCATACGTGGGTCACGAGTTAAGTAACCAGCTTTCTTTAATGTAGGACGGAAATCTGCATCTACGGTCAGAAGAGCTCTAGCGATACCATGTCTGATAGCACCAGCCTGACCTGTAAATCCACCACCGTGTACATTTACCTTAACGTCATACTTGTCAGTTGTATTAGTAGCTTCCAGTGGCTGGCGAACGATAATCTTTAATGTCTCCAGTCCGAAGTACTGATCCATATCTTTCTTGTTGATTGTAATCTTACCTGTACCAGGTACTAAATATACTCTAGCGATACTGCTTTTTCTTCTACCTGTTCCATAAAATTTATTAGCCAATGTCGTTTCCTCCTCTCAATAATTATGCTCTTTCCTTAATTTCTAATACTTCTGGCTTCTGTGCTGCATGTGCATGCTCTGCTCCAGCGTATACATGAAGCTTTGACATCATCTGGCGACCAAGTGGTCCCTTTGGAAGCATTCCCTTTACTGCATGTTCAATAACATACTCAGGCTTCTTAGCGAGCATATCCTTGAGTGTTGTCTCTTTCATTCCACCAACATAATCGGAATGATTGTAATAAATCTTCTGATCAAGCTTCTTACCTGTTACCTGAATCTTGTCAGCGTTGATTACGATTACATAATCACCTGTATCTACGTGAGGTGTGTAGATAGGTTTCTTCTTACCTCTTAATACAGATGCGATCTCAGATGTGAGACGTCCTAATGTATGTCCTGTAGCGTCAACTACATACCATTTTCTTTCAATCTTGGATGGGTTAGCCATATAACTTTTCATCCCAGTACCTCCTAACTTGTTCTTAACGAATTAACTGAATTCTACTAATTAGCATTAAAATACTGTTACCGGGGCTTTGGCTTAAGTATTTTACACGCCACATTGAACTATATTAGCACGCAAATCAAGGGTTGTCAAGCAGTTTTTAGGAATTATTTGGTATCCTTAATACAACTTCTCTAGCACTTCATCATCAATCTTAAAGGTATGCTCTTCTTTTGGATACTGTCCTTCCTGCACTTCCTTTATATACTCTGCAAAAGCACCTCTCATAACCTGTCCGGCTTCTGCATAACGCTTTACAAACTTTGGTGTGAAGTCTGAGAACATTCCCAGCATATCCTGATACACCAGAATCTGACCGTCGCAGCCTGCGCCTGCACCGATTCCAATAGTTGGAATTCCAATTTTCTCCGTGACGATTGCTGCCAGCTTTGCAGGTACACATTCTAGTACTACTGCAAAAGCGCCTGCTTCCTCTACTGCCTTGGCATCTTCAATTAATTTCTGGGCTGCTGCCTCGCTCTTTCCCTGTACCTTAAATCCACCAAATGCATTGATGGACTGTGGAGTAAGACCGATGTGAGCCATTACTGGGATTCCGACATCAGTGATTGCCTTAATCTGTGGGCAGACTTCTACACCACCTTCCAGTTTCACTGCATTGGCACGGCCCTCTTTCATTAAACGTCCTGCATTTACCAGAGCATCATATACTGAAGTCTGATAAGACATAAATGGCATATCTATTACTACCAGCGCATCTTTCGCTCCACGTGCTACTGCTGCACCATGATGAATCATATCTTCCATTGTTACAGAAATGGTATCTTCATATCCTAATACCACGTTTCCTAAAGAATCTCCTACTAAGATTCCGTTAATTCCCGCTTCGTCTTCCAACTTAGCGGTGGAATAATCATAAGCAGTCAGCATTGCCAGCTTCTCTCCCTTTACTTTTGCTTCACGAAATGTCTGTGCTGTATTTTTCATCGTTTTTTCCTTTCCGGATATCTGCCTGTTAAAATTCTGGTCAGATTCCTCTCAAGCTATTAATAATTATCTTTCTCCCAGCCTTATCCATTACACTTTTTCACAAGTTAAATATCTTGTTACAAACCTCAAAGCATAACTTAACTTCTTTTCCACTTCCACAAGAATCCCCATTTCACATTTCGAATCCTACTATTGACAAAAAAGCTTTTGCATTTGGGCATAATCCCTGTCAGGATTCTTCTGCTGCGCCAAAGAAATTATCTTACCGCTCAAACTGCGATAAATATCCTCTGCTTCGCTTCCCTGCAAGACCTCAAGATGCTTTTGTACCGTAGACACATCTCCCCGTTCCATAGGGCCAGTCAATGCTTCTACGCATCCCTTTTCCAACATGGAAGCAATATTATTTTGAACCAAAGGTGCCAAAAGTTCCATGGCATCTGCCTGGTCAAATCCACACTCAGACAAAACATCCAGACTTGCCTGCATCAGTCCCAGCATATAATTACTTGCCATAGCTGCGGCTGCATGGTATTTCATCTTATCTTCTGCTTTCAGACTCAGCACCTTATGTCCCAGTCCCTGAAAAAGCTCTTTCATGACGCTAAGTGCCGGTTCTGTTCCTTCCATCGTAAGATATGCGGTATGAAATTGTTCATAGGATGTGAATTTACTGCTGAATGCATACATAGGATGAATCGAAGCACCATAAGCTCCCGTTTCTTCGATTCCAGAAAATACATGGGATGATAATGAACCACTAAAATGACAAATACAATACTGGCGGATATCTAATAATGCAAGTTCTTTCCACACCTGGCTAATAACTCCATCTGGTGTGGTGATAAATAATGTATCACTGGCTACCACCAATTCTTCCAAGCTTTCATATGCACAGCTTTCAGTAAAAGTCGCCGCCTCGTCAGCGCTTTCCTTGCTCCGGCTATAAAAACCTGCTACTTTGATTCCGGCGTCAGAAAGGTATTTTCCTAATGTAGTTCCAACCTTTCCGGCTCCAATAATTCCAATTTTCATGCAACCACCTCATTTCTCTGGGCGATGCACTATCATCTGATGCAGTTTCTTCCGAATACCACTCAACAAAAAGGCAGATTAAATCTCTTTAATCCGCCTATCATTATAGCATACTTTTTTTGTTTTTCAAGAAATCCTTTCTTTTTAATCAAATCCTTTCCTTGAATCATTTTCCTTTTCTTTCCTTCCGATACTGCATCGGCGTTACTCCTGTCATCTGCTTAAACTGCCGTACAAAGTAATTATCTGAAGAATATCCACATACGGTAGCAATCTGAGTCACTGTCATATTGGTTTCTTCCAATAGGGTACTTGCCCTGTTAATACGGCAGTTAATTACATCATTCCGAAAAGATACCCCAATCATATTTCGATACATGGTTTGAAAATGGCTTTTTGAAAAATTCAACTGTGTCGCTGCATCTTCTATATTCCAGTCATTCTCAGGATGAATCCAAATCTGCTGATGTATTTGCTGAAAACCATCCTGCTTATTTACAACCTCATGCACAGACTCACTAATCTTTTCTAAAATTGCCTGCATAAACAGCTGAACATACAAATCTTTTCGCTTTCCACCAAAATAATGCTCATCCAGAAGCAGTTCAAACAGAGCATCTACCTTCTTTACATCAAATCCCGTAATGGGTATTGATGTAGGTATTCCCATATTTTCAATAGTATCTTCCATATCGAATTCCATCCAGTGGTCTTTATAATTCCCCTTTTCCACAATGCCATGATAAATCTGTGGTGCATTTGGTTTAAAGAAAATCGCTGTATTTGGCTCTACAATAGTTTCTTTTCCTCCTAGGTTAAATACCGCCCATGACTTCACCACCAAAAAAAGCCATTTATCAATTCCTCTGGGTCTATTAATGTCAAAGGTCTCACTATTGTGCACCTGATTCACACCCATATCATAAATCTTAATGTATTCCATGGACTCTCCTGTTTCTATTATAAAATCTATCTTTTTTACTATAAATAAAAGTGAATTTCTTCCCTTTACATTATAACATAAAAAGATAGACTACGCATTATTAACACAACTAATAGGCACCAATGATTTTCGTGCCTATTAGCCAGCTTATATGCGTAGTCCTTTTTAGGATATGATTATTATATTATTAAACAGAAGAACCTCTTTTATTTTTTCGTCTTTATCTTTTTCATCGCAGAATACTTTCCATAGGTAGTCACATCCTCTTTCTTCACATATGCACACACCTTTACATAATAGGTCTTATTCTTCTTTAATCCCTTTAAAGTTATCTTATTCTTTCCGGCATTTTTCACTGTTGTTCCTGCCACTGCCTTGGCAGTTCCATTTTTAATCTTTGCGAGCTTCTTCTTATTGATAGAATATGCTACTTTATATTTTGCACCATCTACCTTCTTCCATGAAATTACTGCAGAATTTTTCTTTACCTTACCTGCCTTTACAGCAGATACCTTCTCCACCGCAATTTCCTGTGCTGGTGTCTCTGTTGGAGTTGTAGTAACTACCGGCGCAGGGTTTGTTGGAGCAGGGGTTGGGGCAACTGTAGGAGCAGGACTTGGAATAATCTCTGGCATATCAGCCTCTGCATTTTTAATAACAAAGGTAGTAACCGAGTTTCCTTTTAATGTAGCTGTAAATCCTGTACTATCTACTGAAATATTTTCATCCTCTACCTTTGCCCAGTTTTCACCAGTTTCCATATCACCACTGGTACGGATAATTTCTATCTCTGGATTTTTCACTTCAAATCCAGAGAAGTTGTACTTGTACTCCGTATCAGCTGCTGCAGTATTTACTGCAACAATCTTTAATTCATTTTTCTCATCATCATAGGAAACTGTATTTTTCTCATTTCCCACAATCAAAAAGTCACCTACATTGATATATTTTGTAAACTGACCAAAGGTATAATATTTTTTGGTCAATACCACTTTTTCCTGATTCATGTCAGCGTAGGTTACTCCCCAGAATCCATTGGTGTCTAATTCTTTCTGACTCAGAGAATCTGGATCTTTATTCCCTTCATATTCTTCTGTATCACAATAGCTTCCGATTGCCTGCCAGAGAATCCATGCGGATGGCTGTAAATTATACATATCGAAATTAATACGGCTGGCGAGGGATAATGAAGCTCCCATTTCACCAGGGTCTTCTCCCTTGGTGTTACCGTCATCATATTCACTCATCCATAAATTCTTATTCAGAGATATAACCAAATCACGAAGCTCTGGTTCTCTTGTGGAAGTATAGGTATGTACATTTACCTGTTCCAACGCATTTAACGCCTCTTCGGTCATACTGTCTAAACCAGCTTTTGCTTCTGCTGGATTGCTCTCATCACAACCAGACACAACCAAATTGGATAATCCATGATTCTCCAGTGCTTTACTTAATTCTACTAACATAGTTGACTGGGTTGTACCACGCTTAAAGGTACAGCCTTCCTGCTTATATCCATTACTTGGAATAGACCAGCCATTTTCATTCATAGCCTCTACACTATGAAAATTAATATTGTACGTATCTTTGTAATGCTGTACTACTGTCGCCAGATAGTCTGCAAAATCGTCAAATTTATCTTCTTTTAGATTATTCTTCAGACCTGCTTCTGCACTTCCAGAAGTACAACCAGATATAGTCATAAAATAAGGAGCAGAATTTGAAAATGCTTCCAATGTCAAATTCGGATTCTGCTCTAACATTTTCAACAATACATTTCTTTGATTGGCATCCTTTGTAAAATCATAGGTAAAGGTATCCGTCGCGGCATCGTAGCTTCCCCAATAACCAGGCATTTTAGAGTCGGTTCTGGTAATGTGATCGTGGGTAGGATCATCACCTCCACCGATATTATAACGGATAATATCTAATCCTAAACCTTCTTCTTCATTGCACAAAAGCAACGCTGCTTCATTTGAAGTCTGCTCAGAACCGCCGATTCGATTTCCAAACCAGCACAAACTAGTTCCCCATCCCTGGAATACGCCCTGGTTACTATGATACAAATTCGCAGCATCAATTGTTACTGCATTTTCCGCAGCTTCTTCTGCTGCTACCATTTTGTCTGCACCTGCATTGCCTGCAATGGCTGTAAATGCAACAGCAGATGCCAGAGAAACCGCAATCCATTTTCTTTTCTGTCCTCGTCTCATCATATGTTCCTTCCTTTCAAAAAAATCAGTTCTTCTACTCTATATTCAATTATACATTTTTTTCGCAAAAATACATCTTAATATATGTTCTCTTTCATGCACAAATGAACGAAAAAAATGTCACTTTTCACTGATTTCTTATAACCGATTTCAAATCGGTACATATAGTATTATAAACACAGAAATAGGAGCTTTTTATGTTTGAACTTACGCCAGAATCAACTTTTTATTCTATATTATCCTATAATATTCCCCAGGCAGTTGCCCAGATCACTGGAAATTCCCAATATCCAGACTTACAGGGACAGGCTCGTTTCTTTTCCACCCCTTACTCTGGAGTATTAATCGAAGTAGAAGTCTATGGTCTTCCAGAATCCATGCAAAACCCACCTTCTGAAAGCCGTCTTTCTAACTTCAAACCATATTTTTATGGAATGCACATTCACGAAGAAGGGGATTGCACTCTACCTTTTGATAAGACTGGTAATCATTACAATCCAACAAATCTCACCCATCCCTACCATATTGGCGACCTGCCACCTCTTTTAAGCAGCAGTGGATATGCTTTTACTATTTTTTATGATCCCTTACTAACCATCGATAACATAATAAACCGCTCTCTGATTATCCACTCTCAGCCGGATGATTTCACCTCCCAGCCTGCCGGAAATTCCGGCGATAAAATCGCTTGTGGGGTAATACAGCCTGTGAGACGCGGGAATATGTAATCTTATTTTGCCTTCGAACACTCTGGTAGTACTAAAAAAGAGACACTGGAATTTTCCAGTGTCTCTTTTGAACACATATCATTATCACTTTCGTGAAAAATCCACTTATGCGGATTGCCATATTAGTCTGTTGTATATGGCATTAATGCAACGTGACGTGCACGCTTAACTGCTACAGTTAAAGCTCTCTGATGCTTTGCACAGCTTCCAGTAATTCTTCTAGGAAGAATTTTACCTCTTTCAGAGACATATCTTTTTAACTTATTGATATCCTTGTAATCGATAAAATCATGCTCTTTGTCTGCGCAGAAAGCACATACTTTTTTTCTTCTACGAACCGGTCTTCTCTTTGCTGGAGCGCCGTCTCTATCGCCTTTATTATAAGCCATTGCTCAAACCTCCTAATTTTTGTTGTGCCATTTTCTAGTTAAATGGCAATTCCTCTTCGATGGCATCTGGAATATTCATAAATCCATCACCTGCTGCCTGTGTTGGCTCTGGTCTGGATGGAGCTGCCTGCTGGTAACCACCATTGCTGGAAGCTGCCGCCTTGCTCTCTGCAAATTCCTGCTCTTCTACAACTACATCTGTAGTGTATACTCTCTGTCCATCTTTATTTGTGTAGCTTCCAGTCTGGATACGACCAGTTACTACAATCTTTGTGCCCTGATGAAGATAATTCTCAGCAAACTCAGCTCCTCTGCCAAATACAACACAGTTGATGAAATCTGCTGTCTGCTCATCTCCCTGACGTCTGAATCTACGATCTACTGCAAGTGTATATCTTGCAATCGCTGTCTGATTGTCTCCTGAAGAATAACGAATCTCAGGTTCACGGGTCAGACGTCCCATCAAAATAACCTTATTCATTTAGGAACACCTTCCTCTCTAGCTTAGGCTTCCTGTCTGATGCATAAGAATCTGATGACATTGTCCATAATACGAACAACCTGCTCCAACTCACCTGGAACATTTGCCTCAGCATCGAACTGAATAAAGTAGTAGTATCCTTCTTTCATGTGCTTGATTTCGTAAGCAAGCTTCTTCTTGCCCCACTCATCCACATTAGTGATGTTACCGCCGAACTTAGTCACATAATCTTTTGCCTTCTCGACAGTTGCTACTCTTACATCTTCTTCGATCTTAGCATCGACAACTAACGCTAATTCATATTTGTTCATAGTTGTCTGTACCTCCTTTTGGTCTCTGGCTCTCTTCATAGCTTCGCCTCCGTGTGATAAATCGGCTGCGGCATGTACTACATGCTATGCCCTAACAGAAGAGAACAAGGAATTTTAACGTATCACAATTGAGTATTATACATCAGTTTCCCTTTAAAATCAATACTCTTTTTTCTATTTTTACCGCTCTGCCTCCTGAAGCATTCCCCGAAACCCTTTTTCGACCTGCTTGCGGGGAAGCATAACTCTATGACCACAACCGGTACATTCCATCCGAATGTCCATACCTACCCTCACTAGTTTCCAACTATTTGTTCCACAGGGATGTGATTTTTTCATTTTAATTACATCACCAACTTTTAAGTCCATTTCCATCCTCCCTGTCTTTATTAAATCTTTTCTGCTTACTATACACTTTTTACTGATATTCATTACACATTCTAATAAAATTTTTATCATGATAACATTTTTTCTTTTATTTCACAATATTTTCTCTTTATATATTGCATATTTTCCCGAATAGTTGTATATTACTATTACAAGATGTAGTTTTCGAAACTACGTGTTATATTTTCCAAAACTTTACAATAGAAATATAATATATCATTTGAAAGGAGAGTTTACTATGGCAGTAATTTCACAAACAACCACACAGGTTTCACAACCTTCTTCCGCTATTACATCCTGGAGATTAAAAGATCCCGCCAGCGCTATTACTCATTTTATCGCAATGGTTCTGGCATTATGCAGCATGCCATTTCTGCTGGTAAAAGCTTCTGCATATACAGACTTTCGTTATCCGCTGGCATCCTTTCTATTTATATTCAGTATGGTTTTATTATATGGTGCAAGTGCTTCCTATCATGCCATCACCACTACCCCAGCACGAACCCAGTTCTTAAAAAAGCTGGATCACATTATGATTTACTTTTTAATTGCGGGAAGCTACTCTCCAGTCTGCCTTCTGGTTCTGCCAAAATCCACAGGCCTTCCTTTGTTTTATCTGGTTTGGGGATTTGCTGTTGCAGGTTTTGTCCTAACGCTTTTCTGGGTAGATTCTCCAAAATGGCTGAACTCTACTATATATATTGCTATGGGATGGCTTTGCTTATTCGCAATTCGTTCCATTTATCTTTATCTGCCAACTGGCGCCTTTGTCTGGCTTTTTGCCGGTGGCGTCATCTATACCATTGGCGGAGTGATTTATGCATTAAAGCTTCCTTTATTTAACTCCCTTCATAAAGGATTTGGCTCACATGAAATCTTCCATCTGTTTGTCATGGGTGGCAGCTTCTGTCACTTCATAATGGTTTATTGTTATTTGTTATAATATTAATTACGGCTATATGACGAAAAAAGTCTTTAGGTTTTCCAATTTGTAAAATCTAAAGACTTTTTTCGTGTATATTGCCTGCCTATCATTTAATATCTCAAACTTCGCACATTAATAATTGAATTAACTTCTCATAATATCAACTATCGACAGTATTCAATATGATTTTTCATATGTGATTAGACATATTTTTTATTTCATTTCTACTGTATGAATTTCGTCCTCCCATCCATAGTAGGTAGTAATATCTGGAAGGATGGTTTCCATATTAATACGGGAAGAGCTAAAAATAGTGATATCTCTTTCCTGGTACATTGGCAGCTGAACTGCCCACTCCATAATCTTAGTATAACATTGGTTATATAGACGAATGCTCTTCTTCAGTCCAGGAGTTGTCATAGTCTCTTCAATATACTCATCCAAATCACTGTCTGCGATTTCGAAATAATTCTTTCCAGCTTGTTTGGTTTCCACATCCTTATCTCTTTTACTGTGGAACATGCTGTACAAATCACCATTTACCTCTGTATCAGCAAAACCGCACCACAGCTGCTGGCTGCCTTTGCGAAGCACTTTGTTAATCTGCTTCTCTTTCATTCCATCAATAACAACTAATCGTAAACCAATTTCCTGGAACATTGGTTTTGCATGACTTACTAAGGTATATAATGCATTATCTTTGTCCGCATCCTTCGGAACCAGCATTTTAAATTCTTTAGACGCTCCCTCTGGTGCAGAAACAACTTTTCCCTTTTTGACTTTGTAGCCTGCCTGTTTAAAATATCCTAATGCTGCTTCCTGTGCAGCTTTTGAACGTTCTTCCACAGTCATATCGCTATTATAAATCACACTGCCATCTACATCAGTCATAAATGCACTTTGATACTCCTCGTCCACAGTCTGTGGTACAGACCAGGAAGTATCAGAGGCTGGATAATTAATCACTTTTGAGGACTGTGTACACAACGTAACCATATCATAACGATTGCTTCCCAAAAGTGTAGCCAGACCCTTCCGCAAATTTTTGGAACGGGTACTATCTTTTTTATCATCCACACATACATTATCTGCATTGATTCCTATATATGCATATTTGTCCCCATCATATAATCTGGTAGAAATGGTTCCACCATTGTATTTTCCGTTGGAATTTGTGGTGGTAATTTGGGCAATTGCCTCATTGCCACCTTCCAAATCTACAATATCTACATCGCCTTCTCTCAAAATTTCCACGCGATGAGCAATATCTATATCACCCAACTCTTTCAACTGAATAAAAACGGTTAACGGATAACCTAAATAGTATTTTTCGTTAGCCTCATAATATATAATACCACTTTCGTACTTAATAAATTTATAAGCGCCAGCTCCAGTTGGGGAATTTTTCTTCTTTATTAAGGAAGAAATGTCTCCCTTTTCGAAACCAAACTGGTTCTTTTCATAGTTATATTTTTCCTTATCTCCATAAAAATGCAGTGGACAAATTGGAATGTTCAAGGCATAAACCGCATCCCGGTCAAAGCCTTTCATACGCACTTCTAACTTGTAATCACTGATTTTCTTGATTCCTGATATTGCTTTCGTCCCTTGGTCTTCCTGATATTTCTTCATTCCTACGATTGGAAGCTGGCCAAATCTCTGAGCACCTTCATAACTACTATCCGCAAAGGCATACATGGAAAAAATAACATCATCCACAGTTACTGGAGTTTCATCACTGAAAATAATGTCTTTTCTAAGACGAATGGTATATACTGTCTCCTTCTTTTTCTCATCATAAACCACTTTTATATTTGCTGGCCCTTGATAGGTATACTCTTCGCCATTATATCTACGTGCTTCCCCTTTGATAGCCTTATTTACCAGCGCACCCTCTCTATCAACAGTAACTAACTGTAACTGGGTAAAATCTACTGCTCTCATGTCATTTTCTGACACTGCCTCAAAGGGATTAAATTTCTTCTCAAAATCAGAAATCCCGATCACTAATGGAACATCTGACTTATTATTTCCTTTACCAGATGCTTCGATTTCTCCCATATCTTTATCCGAATCCTCATCCCCCTTGGCTATCTGGGCAGTAGCCTTTGGCTTCTCGTCTTTATCTTTTTTATCATGGAAATTCACGAAAATCAGAGCAACTATCAATAACACTACTGCTGCTACAATTCCTGCTCCAATAACTATTTTCTTCTTATTCTGCATAAAACACCCTCCATTATCTATTGTTTTCCCCAAATTTAAAATGATATTTTACTCTGATATCAAGTTACGTTTTATAAATCTTTCTACTAATTTTCACAAATAAATGTACTGCTTCAATATAGTATCTTATCACAGAATCCAAAAAAAGCAAGTTAGCCCCTAAAACGTAAATAGGCTGTCGTCCAAAGACGACAGCCATTAACAATGAGAAAGAGAGGATTATTGTATTTTAGCGGGTATCCTCCAAGTAGACGGGCATTAGCCCTTAACACTACCTGCTGCAACACCCTGTACAATAAACTTAGATAAAATTAAATATACAACAATAACTGGGAAGATAGAGAAGGCAATCATCATATATACCTGACCCATATCAAATTTCAAGAAGTCTGCACTTCTCAGATTTGCAATTAATACTGGAAGTGTCTTCTTTTTATTCTCAGTTAAAATCAATGCTGGAACGAAGTAATTGTTCCAACTAGTAACGAATGCAAAAATTGCCTGAACCGCAATAGCCGGTTTCATAATTGGCATTACCATCTGATTGTAGGTACGGAACTCGCCTGCACCATCAATACGGGATGCCTCAATGATTTCCAATGGAAGCGAGGACTCCATATACTGCTTCATATAGAAGAATACTACTGGTGCTGCAATAGATGGAACAATCAATGGAATGAAAGAGTTCATCATATCCCATTTCATAATCATCTGCAAGAAACCAAGTGCAGTAACCTGAGTAGGAATCATCATTACCATCAGAATAAATGTAAACATAAACTTCTTTAATTTGAAGTTGTATACATGAATTGCATATGCCGTCATGGCAGAAAAGTAAGTAGTTAATATTGCACTAGACGCTGCAACAATAATACTATTGATCAAACCATTCCATACCGGCTGAGAACCATCTACAATGGTATTATGCCAGTTCTTCAAGAAATTGGTTCCAGGCAATGCATGGAATCCCTGCTGGATTTCTCCATGTGTTCTGGTAGCATTTACAAATAATACATAGAACCAGAAAATACATAAGATGGAAATAAAAATTAATACGATATACGCAATGACTCTTCTGGCTTTAATACCCAGACCGTCACTTACAGTGCCTTCGCCATTATCTTTTACTTTAGTTTCTTTTTCATTAGCCATTTATGCCTTTTCCCCCTTTCCTGCGTTGATTCTAAATACAATCAAACTCAAGACACCTGTAATAATAAACAGGATAACGGATAATGCACCACCCATACCATAGTTCTTACTATACAAGAACTTATTCAGGTACATAATCAGTGTCATGGTTGACTCTACAGGTTCACCAGTTCCGCCAGTCAGAATCTGAGGAACATCGAACATCTGTAAACCACCAATCAAAGATGTAATCATTACATAAATTAAAATTGGACGAAGTAATGGTAAAGTAATCTTAAAAAATACCTGATTGGATGTAGCACCATCCACCTCTGCTGCTTCAAACAGCGAAGTATCAATACCCATCATACCAGCCATCAAGAGAATGGTAGTATTACCAAACCACATCAGGAAGTTCATAAGTGCTACCAAGCCTCGTGCACTCCAAACATTTCCTAAGAATTTGAATGGATTTTCTAATGTTACAATACCAAGCTGTGCTAAAATAGAATTCACAGGGCCTGAATCTGCAAATAATGCAAAGAATAACATAGAAAATGCTGATGCCATGATTAAGTTTGGCATATAAATTACAGTCTTAAAAAATCCGGATGCTTTTAATTTCAAACGGTTATCTGAGAACCATGCACCTAAAAGTAAGGATACCAGAATCTGTGGAACAAATCCCATAATCCACATAATCATGGTATTCTTAAAATATACTAGAAAATATCCATCTGAGAACAGTTTTTTATAGTTGTCAAGACCGATGAATTTTGGTCCAATCTGAATCAAACCTTGACGGTAATTTTCAAAGAAACTGTTATAAACTGTATTTATCAGTGGTATTAACTGGAAAATAACATATGTTAAAACAAATGGAATTAAAAATATATAACCCCATTTATTATGTTTTTCAACTTTGCCTCTTTTTTTCTTTGCTGGGGATGTACTCATTCCTTTTCCTCCCTTATTTTAGGTATAAAATATGCCTGCCTACATGCGTAAGCAGGCATACCCTGAATACATATCAGTTACAAATCATTATCTAGAATTACTCAACAGTAACTTCTGGATGCTTTGTAGTTACGTTCTTTGTGAACAACTCCCAAGCCTCATCATATGTTGCTTTGCCTTCGAAGTAGTTCTTCATAGCTGCCTGGAATTCCTCTGTACAAGTCTGATCATAAGATGTCAGGTTGCTGAGGTCGATAGCTGCTACGTTCTCACAGAAGATAGGAAGTGGATTCTGTCCACCAAGAATCTCGTTCTTGAAGCTCTTATCTGCTGCTAATGCTTCCATAGCACCCTGGTTGTTTGCGAAATCGTTATCTTTCTTAACGATACCTGTCATAATATCAGCATCAGTTGTTAACTTCTCAATGATATCCTTAACTTCTGCAGCATTGTCTGTTCCATTAGCGCCACAAATCCATGTACCGCCCCAGTAGAAGCTCTGTGGTCCCTGTGTAAGAGCCCATTTACCATTTCCACCAACACTCTCCTTGTTCATAGAACCATCTTCGTTCTTAGAGTTCATAGAGAAGTCGATGAACCAAGCTGGTCCAAAGTAACTGAATACCTTAGCGTCCATCATGAAGCCCTTGCTCCAGTCAGAAGACCATAAATCATATGTATTTGTGTATCCATTGTCAACCATTTCCTTAGAGTCATCAACCCATTTCTTGATGTTAGCATCTAAGTTAAGCTTTCCACCATCAACCCACTTAGAGGTTACATTGTTAGAATATACACGATATGTATCATTTACAGAAGATGTAATCTGGTAACCAGCATCTTTTAACTTAGCTGCTGCTGCCTTGAATGCATCCCAATCAGTAAAGATTTCCTGAATTTCCGCTGGATCATCAGTTTTAAATACTTCCTTAGCAACGTCACGTCTGTAAATCATACCAGCTGGGCATCCCTGCCAAGAAGCACCCTTAAGAGCTCCTGAACCATCTGTAACGATGTCCTGTGTGTACTTATACTGCTGTGAAAGTGCATCCTCAGAAACACCTAAGTCCTTTACAACGTCTACAGTGTAGTCTGTGTCAACATACTTCAAAGCGTAATCAGCTTCGATAAGGAACATATCAACCTTCTCATCAGCTGCTGCATCCTTCTGAGCTAATAAAGCTTCATCTAATGCATTCTGGTATGCATTGTCATCACTTGGTGTGATATTCCATTTAACTGTGATATCACCAATCTTACCAGTCTCAGCATCAACTTCTTCATATCCTGGATAATGGTCTTTTACACGTGTCTTGAACTCTTCGTTCCAACAACGGATGTTAAGAACCTTACCACCGTCAGATACTTCTGCCTTAGAAGCCTCTGCTTCAGATGAAGAACTTGCACCTGAAGATGCAGTCTCAGATGTTGCGTCGGATCCGCCACAACCTGTTAACAGTGTTGCAGCCATTGCTGTGCACAAAAGTACACTCAAAACTTTCTTTCTCATAATAAGCCTCCTCAAAATATAATATAATAAGTTCTATATTTA
Source organism: Butyribacter sp. (assembly GCA_045542435.1). Lineage (GTDB taxonomy): Bacteria > Bacillota > Clostridia > Lachnospirales > Lachnospiraceae > Jutongia. Next base: position 91,746 of record JAZQLD010000023.1, read on the forward strand.
TACTGCCGTGCAGTAAAAATATCATATGTATTTTACGAAAACCGTTTACGTAAATGTTTACGTAAAACCTTAAAAAAATATACTCGAATCCTCTGATTTCACTTTCGTAAATGTTTACGTAAAAGACCCGAAATAATCCCTAAATCGTTTTCGTAAATTCATTATATACCATCTTGTCAAAATATACAAGTATTTTTTTAAAAATTATTTTTTGTTGTACTATTTGCATATATATAGTGCCTCACCTTATGGTGAGGCACATGATATCGTTGTTTATTTTGTCATATTTTGTAAAATATATATAATTTTTTGTAAGATTATTCTAATAAAAGAAGTCTAATGTGGCAAAAGTAATATCTTTTTGACTACTATTATATGAGAATCCTGTGCAAAGATAATAGCTTGTCAAATTCTCTTCCACTCCATTAAAGGTCACTCTTCCTTTACTGATATTAGAATATGTTTTCACTTCTCCATCACTGGATATGCTATCTGTATCATCAATCCACCATGTAACAAATCCAAAAGCGTCCGGGCTTCTGCCGGCATTATTCTCACCCTTGCCTAAAGTATCCTCTTCTAATAGACCTGCATAATCCTTATAATTATCGTCAAAACGGGTTTTCCAGTCAGTTCCCTGTTCTACAATTCCTGAAGAAGCCATACTGTCACTATGCTGCTGGGCACCATTTAAATTACAATAGCTTGCAAGAGATACTCCTTTGTATGCACGGAAAGCATTAACCCAGTCAAACATCTGAGTCCGCATATAAGAATTGATGGTATCATCATAAGTTAGATTTTCTGCCTTAAAAAGATTATCTAGTTCTTTTGTCTTAGAAAAAATCTGAGCTGCATATACTTCCTTACTTCCCTGATGATCTACAAATGCCATGGCATACTCATTGCCGCTTTCATATAAATATCCCTCTTCATAATCATATCGTGTAGTCATACTCTTAAAACCAGCACTTTCCAGTGTCCCTGCACTGTCTCCCGCTGAGAACAAACTTTCATAGCAGAAGTAAGCAGAAATTGTGCTGATTCCTACAAGAGAATCTCCGTCAAACTGCAGCATCAGATAATTTGTATAATCCGATGATGGATTATAAATATATACATCATAACCTGTAGGAGCTTTTTCTTCTCTGTCTGGTTTTGCACCTACACTGGTTTCTACTTCACTTTTGCTCATGCCTAAAGTTACAGATATATTTCCAACTCCCAATGTGTCTGTTGCACAGCTGGAAGGCTTAGTCTGGGATGAATTTGTTGTAGCGTCCCCTGTGTTTGTAGAAGTACCTGGCTTAGAAGTCGGTTTTGAAGTTGCCCCCGGCTTCGCTGTTGCAGTAGATGGCTTCTTAGTGCTGTCTGGCTGCTGGGTTGAAGAAGGATTAGCAGACTGTTCCTTACTTACCACCTTTACCTTACAGATATATTTCTTACCTGCACTCTTTGCAACAATCTTCGCAGTACCTGTTTTCTTTGCGGTTACTTTTCCTTTTTTGTTTACCGTTGCAACCTTTTTGTTCTTAGAAGACCATTTCACCTTTTTCTTAGCGTTTTTTAATTTTAATTTTACAGTCTTGCCAACATGAATGGTTACACTCTTCTTATTTAATTTGACCTTTTTGGCTGCTCTGGCAGTTCCGGTTGTTATACCAGAAACTAATAACGAAGCAGCAGTTACAATCGCAATTGCCTTTTTAGTAGTTAATTTCATGATTTATCTCCTTTGTTTTCTTTATTAATATATCGACCTTTGTCTTCTTTCATAGGGAACGCATCTTCTATAATCAATAGAAGAAATCTAATGTAGCATAGGTGCGGTCAGATGCTGTGGCACTATATGCAAATCCCGTGCAAAGATAATAAGTATAATAATCTTCACTTACATCCTTTATAATATTATTACGGCTTGTAGAATCTGAATCATCAATCCACCATGCAATAAAGCCAAATGCATCCGGACTGCGTCCGCCTATATTTTCTGCTTTACCTAAAGTGTCTTCCTCCCAAAGACCTAGAATGTCTTTATAATTGGCATCAAATCTGTCCTTCCATGTGGTTCCATCTGAACTGTTTTGCTGTACTGCACCGGAAGCCGCCATGTCTTCACTGTGGCTCTGCGCGGTGCTATTACTATTATACTTTACTAATGGTATCCCTAGAAAATAACGATACGCATTCACCCATTCATACATTTGATATGCCATATCTGCATTGACACTATCATTGTAGGTCAGATTTTCTGGTTTAATCAAATCATCCAATTCCACTGCATTTCCTTCACCATCTGTAGCAGCAAAAATCTGAATAGCGTAAATCTTTGAATCATTCTGGTGGTCAGAAAATGCCATAACATATTCTGTACTAGTTTCATATAAATATCCGGCTTCATAATCGTAACTTCCCATGGATTTGAAGCCGCTCAAGCCAGAAGCGCTATCCCCAATAGCAACTACCTCTCCATAGGAATATTCTTTTGACATGGTTGCTATTCCTACTACCTTGCTATTATCAACATAAACCATCATGTACTTTTCAAAAGTGTTATTCTCATTATATACATAACCTGTATATCCCTGTGGTGTATCTATTGTTTCATAGCTAGTTCCCAATAATGTACTTAACTCACTGGTAGTCATACCAAGACTTACCTGAGAAATCCCACCAGTAGGATTAGAAGGCGCCGGGGTCTGAACTGGAGTATTGCTAGCCGCCGGCCCCTGAGTCTGTTCTGGAGTGTTGCTTGTTGCCGGGTTCTGAGTCTGCTCTGGAGTCTCACTGCCCACCGGACTCTGACTTTCCTCTGGAGACACTGTCACTTCTATAACAGGTTTCTCTGTACCAGCCGGCGTTTGGCTTGGTTTCACTGTTGCAGTTCCAGATGGATTTTGAGAAATGCCCGGTGTCTGGGTAACCGCTGGGGTAGAGCTGACAGACGGAGTTTGATTGATAGCAGTTGTAGGTGCCGGACTACTACTCTCCTGTATTTTCTTTACCATTACCTTACATATATATTTTTTCCCTGCAGACTTTGCAGTAATTTTTACACTTCCTGCTTTTTTTCCTGTTACTTTTCCTTTTTTGTCTACACTAGCAATCTTTTTATTACTAGATTTCCATGTAACTTTCTTTTTTGCATTCTTTAATTTTAAAGTCACAGATTTACCTATTTTAATGGTAATCTTTGATTTGTTTAGCTTAATTTTTTTTGCTGCCTGTGCCTGTTCCATTGGCAATACCGAAATCAGCAATGTGATTACAGATACAATAGCAACTGCTTTTCTTAATGCTTTTCCTTTCATATACCTTTCCTCCTGGTTTCCTTATATTTTTAAGAAATCAAATGGATTTTCGGGGTCACTCTTCAAAAAAATCATTAACAGATACGCTGCCCGGATAGAAACCCATTCCTCCCTTAAAATTCTCTTTACTTCTTCCTTATCTGCCAAAATCACCTGAATGTCCTCTGTTGCTTCGCTTCCATCGGAAGATATTTCACCAGAAGCATATCCAAAGACCGTGATATCACATTCATCTGCCATCCCCTGGCTTTGGATGAAAGGACGTTTCAATGCCGGGTCATAATCTGAAAATGGGATAAATTCCATTCCAGTTTCTTCTTTTAATTCCCTGATGGCTGCAAATTCCGGCTCCTCTCCAGAATCCACCAGCCCTGCTGGCAGCTCATAAATATATTGATTTACGGGATAACGAAATTGACGAAGCAATACTATCTTATCCGGTTCCTTCTGATATACCGGATAAATCACCACTCCATCGGCTCGGAGTTCGCCGGTCTCATACATTAAATCCCCATCATTTCTTCTGGATGCAAAATAATAGGGAAAATGCTTTCCGTCCCGCCTGACTGCATCCACCTCATACATATTCAGAAATTGATTGTTGGTCTGTTTCTTCAATCCTGACCCATATGCTCGATTCATGTTTCCTGCCCTTAGTGCCTAACGGTACACATTTTCCCTTTCGTTTTATTTTTTTGTTTTTTTATTTGCAAATATCTGCAAATTTGCCATTGACAGCACGAAGCAAATCTTCTGGCTTTAATAAAATCTGTTCTCCTAAACGACCTCCACTAATTATAATTTCTTCCAACTCTTTGGCACTTTCGTGCAATACCGTTGGAAATTGCTTTTTCATACCAATCGGTGTGCATCCACCCCGGATATAACCGGTAACTTTATTAATATCCTTTACCGGTACCATCTCAATATTTTTTTCGCCTACTACCCGTGCAGCCTTTTTCATATCCAGCTCTTTATCCACGGGCAGGGCAAATACATAATATTGTCGGCTCTTTCCTAAGGTCACTAATGTCTTAAAGGAAATATCATAGCTTTGTCCCAACTGGTCTGCAATTTTCATTCCGTCAATAAACTCATCACATTGGTATTGATTCAGTTTATAGGGAATCTTTTGTCGATCCAGCATCCGCATCGCGTTAGTTTTTACTTCCTTTCCCATGATGTCGTCCTTTCTTTTAATAGAAGATATCCATCGTTGCAAATGTTACGTCTGTCTTATCCGCATTGTGTGCAAATCCGACACAAATATAATATAAGTTATAGTTGTTTTGGGTTTTGCAAAGATTTTCACGCATTTTGCTTGTTCCATCAGACGAATTGGTACTTGTATCGTCCACCCACCATGTTACAAAACCAAATGCATCCGGACTTCCTGCTCCGAGATTTTCAGCCTTACCTAAATTCTCTTCTTCATCTAAGCCTAAATAATCTTTGTAATTAGCATCAAATCGTTCTTTCCATGTTGTAAGTCCATCTGAACTGGTTGATGTCAGCTTTCCTACTGATGCCATATACTCACTATGAGCCTGGGCAGTGTTATTATCTACATACTTCACCAAAACAACACCTTGATTATAACGGAAAGCATTTACCCATTCAAATATCTGGTATGACATGTCTTCGTAGATTTCTGTGGTATAGTTTTCCTTTAACTTCTCTGCAAGCATCAAATTGTCAATGTCTACACTGTTTCCTGCTCCATCCGTTTTACTATAAACCTGAACTGCATATACCTGACCACTTCCTTGATGATCAACAAATGCCATAATATATGCATCGCTTGATTCATATAAATATCCTACCTCGTAATCATAGCCACTTCCACTCATCACCGTAAAATTGCTTAGGCTGGATTCGCTATCACCAATGGATACCGTATTACTTGTATAATTCTTAGACATTGTTGCCCATCCAACTACGATTCCTTCATCCACATATACAATAATATAATCCTTATAGGTTTTTCCTGGATTGTATACATATGCCTGATATCCTTGTGGTGTACTATCAATACGGGATGGTGATTCAAACGCTGTTGTCAGTGCTTCGACACTCATACCTAAAGTAAGCTGAGAGAAATCAAGGTTGCTTTCGGATGAACCACTTCCTGATTCAGATTCCCAAACAGCATAATATTTCAGATTATCACGTGCTTTAAAACTATCGCCAGGATCCAGATATTCATCAATGTCTATATCTCCATCTGGTGATTCAAACCATCCCAGCAGTTCATAACCTTCTCTCTCTACATTAGGAACATAAAGCTTTGTATCGTATTTTACATTATATAATATAGAGTAATCCTCTTGGGACGTATACTGATCTACAGTAAGATGTTCATTGTCTACAAGACTTCCTCCCTCATAGCTCCATGTTACAGTATATGTCTCTCTTGTATAATAATATTTGACTACAGTGCTTCCATCTGCTGCTACAGTAACCGTCTGTGTAGCTGGCTGAATAAATCCAGTGAAATTCTTTAACGCTGGTGTTACTTCTTCTCCTGCATATGCAGTAAGCTCATCGTCTGTTTTAGCTAAAGTATATCCGTCATCCTCCAGATTCTCTTTGTAATGTTCTACGATGTAGCTAACCTCCACTGCCGGCGTAGCGGTTGGTGCTACTGTTGGAGTTGCAGTTGGTGTTGCCGTCGGTGTCGCAGTTGGTGTTGCCGTCGGTGTCGCGGTCGGTACTACCGTTGGTGTCGCGGTCGGTGCTACCGTTGGTGTCGCCGTTGGTGCTACCGTTGGTGTCGCGGTCGGTGCTACCGTTGGGGTCGCCGTTGGTGCTACCGTTGGGGTCGCGGTCGGTGCTACTGTTGGAGTTGTAGTCGGTGCTACCGTAGCTACTACAGACCATTGTGCGGTATAGGTTACAGCTTCCGCAGGCATGGTTGCAACCACTGTGGCATCCCAGCCTTCAAACAAGTATCCACTTCTTGTAAGGTTGGTTGGTGCCTGGATAGTAGTTTTATACTTTACGCTACCCGCAGTATAGTCTGTGTCGTTAATGGTTCCACCGTTTGCATTCCATGTGAGGTCATATGAATTTCTTTCATAATAATATTTTACAACAGTACTTCCATCTCCAGATACGGTAATACTTTCTGTCAGCTCTAATGCAGTAAATCCTTCAAAATCCTTTCCACAAGTAGGAACGGTAGATTCCACGATTCCTTCTAACTGTTCGCTCGCTCCTGCTTCTGTTGGATATCCATCATCTTCTATATTCTGGAAATAATACTCTGCAGTATATGCCGCCTTACTACTATCCTGTGTCCAACCAGCATATATTTTTGTTGTATTGTAAATTGCAGTGTTCTCAAAATCAAACTCTGTGCTGGAACCGTCAGCAGTTACCCAGTTTACAAAGCTATAACCTGTCTTACCAGGGGTAATCTCTGGTTTGGTAGCCTTTCCACCTGAGACTACAATCTGCTGCTCTGGTGACGACATCTGAATCGTTCCATCCATAAATGTAACTGTCATATAATTAACCGTAGCAGATACTGCTGCTCCATTTACTGTTACATTTACATTTGTATCTATTTCATCTGCATAAATATCATAAGTTCCATTTTCCACTTTAGTTAAATCTGTGATAAATGTGGCTCCAGCATCCTTTGTAAGCTGGAACTGCATTCCATGATCTGTCCAGCTTTGCCAATCCTTATTTACCTGAATGGTAACTACATAAGTCGGCTCTTCTGTTGGAGCTGTCGTTGCTGTGGCACTTGGCTCTGGTGATTCCGTTGGTGCCTGGGTCGCTGTTGCACTTGGTTCTGGCGACTCCGTTGGCACTGGTGTGGCTGTTGCACTTGATTCTGGCGACTCCGTTGGAATACTGGTTGGCTCTATTGTAGCTGGTGTACTTGGCTCCGGTGATTCCATTGGCTGTTCTGATGGAACCGCACTTGGAGATTCAGCGGCAGATGCACTTGGCTCTGGTGACTCTGTTGGTGTCTGGGTCGCTGTGGTACTTGGCTCTAGCGACTCTGTTGGCGCTGGTGTGGCTGTTGCTATCTCAGACCACTGAGCAACATATGTAACATTTTCTGCTGGCATGGCAGCTAGTACTGTAACATTCCAACCTTCAAATAAGCATCCAGTTTTTGTGATATTCTCTGGTGCTATAATAGAAGCTCCATACTTTACGCTACCCCCAGTATAGTCTGCGTCATTAATGGTTCCACCGTTTGCATCCCATGTGAGGGTATATGAATTTCTTTCATAATAATACTTTACAACCGTGCCTCCATCACCAGATACGGTAATGCTTTCTGTCAGTTCTACTGCAGTAAATCCTTCAAAATCTTTTCCAAAAGTAGGAACAGTAGATTCTACAATTCCCTCTAATTGCTCACTGTATGCTGGCTCTGTTGGATATCCATCATCATTAATATTTTGGAAATAGTACTCTGCAGTATATGCAGCCTTACTACTATCCTGCTTCCAACTAGCATATATTTTTGTTGTACTATAAATTGCAGTATTCTCGAAATCAAACTCTGTGCTGGAACCATCAGCAGTCACCCAGCCACTAAAACTATAACCTGTCTTGCCAGGGATACCCTCTGGTTTGATAGCCTTTCCGCCTTTGACTACAATCTGCTGTTCTGGTGATGTATACTGAATCGTTCCATCCATAAATGTAACTGTCAAATAGTCGATAGTAGCAGATACTGCTGCTCCATTTACTGTCACATCAACACCAGTATCTGTCTTGTTTTCATAAATATCATATACGCCATTTGCTACCTTGTTAAGATTGGTAACAAAAGTAACTCCTCCATCTTTGGTCAGCTGGAACTGTTTTCCATGATCTGTCCAACTCTGCCAATCCTTATTTACCTGAATGGTAACTACATAGGTTGGCTCCGCTGTTGGTGCTGCTGTTGGGCTGGCAGCAACCTCTGCTGTAGTGCTTGGAGACTGGCTAGGAACCTCTGTCTCCTTTGGTTCTTCGCTCGGCGTCTCTGTTACAATAGGAGCCTCACTTGGAGCATCTGTGGCACTTGGAGTCTCACTTGGTGTTTCCGTTGGTGATGGAGTAACTACAATTGGCTCTCTCGTAGGAGTTGCACTTGGCGAAGCAATTGGCTCTGGACTTTCCACAGGCGCTGTGGTCTGTACAGATGCTGTAGTCTGCGTAGGTGCATCTGTCTCCTTTGGCTGCTCTGTAACAGGAGAATTAGTTACATCTATAATCGGTCTTTCAGTTTTAGCTGGTGTAGCAGAAGGATTTCTGGTAACACTACCTGTACTTCCCGGACTACTACTTGCACTTGGGTTCTGACTGGTTTCTGTATCTGGATTTTCGCCATCCGAACCATTTCCAGAACCTTTTTTTGCTTTTACAATTACTTTGCAGACATACTTCTTGCCTGCAGACTTGGCAGTGATTTTAGCCGTACCTTTTTTTAAGGCCTTTACCACTCCCTTCTTATTAACTGTAGCAACTTTCTTATTGCTACTAGACCATTTTATCTTTTTCTTTGCATTTTTCAGTTTTAATTTCTTAGATTTGCCTACGGTAAGAGTCAGTTTTTTCTTATTTAACCTTACCTTTTTGGCTGCGGATGCTCCCGCAGGAGCCATACTTCCTGCAAGCATAGACAGTGCTAAAATCCATGCAAGCACCTTTAATGATTTTCTTTTTTTCATTCCTTCACCTCATCCTTTTTTTATAAACTAAGTGACACATTACATAGTTATTTTCATATTATAATATATCTATTGTTTTTTCAAGAAATTGAAGAATTTTAGCCTTAATTACCAAAATCATCCAGTATGATTTGTCAAATTTTCCTCATACTATTATTGCTACTAATCAACATTTGCAGAAATTAATTTTTATTTTTCTGCAAACAAGGGTATTAATCCAAAGGAAAGAGGTATTTATTATGACAAAGAATTCTTCTAACACAACAAGCAACAACACAAACAACACTTCTAAGAATGCGAACAATGCTAACAACTCTAGCAACGCTTCTAAGAATGCAAGCAATGCTAACAACTCTAGCAATGCTTCTAAGAATGCAAACAATGCTAACAACTCTAGCAACGCTTCTAAGAATGCAAGCAATGCTAACAACTCTAGCAACGCTTCTAAGAACGCAAGCAATGCTAACAACTCTTCTAAGAATTCCTCTAACGAATCTAACTGCCGTTAGGTTTGCAGGCGGTAAAAAGCAGAGAGTCCGCTCTCTGCTTACATAGCAGTTTCAAATCTGCATAATACATAAAAAAGTAGAGGTGTGGATATGGAATTTCAAATTATTTCTAGCAAAACTTTATCACAATATAGTATAAATCATAAAATTCTTTTAATTGATTTACGAAGCTATGAAAGCTATCATAAAAGTCATATTCCTGGTGCATTGTGGATGAACTGGGAACATGCTTCGGAAGAAATCCCTTTACTGTTGGAACACCATTACTGCATGAAGGGCTGGTATCCTGACTGGATTGCTCTATACTGCCATTCTGGCAGGATTAGTCTGACAGTAGCCAGAGCATTGTCACGGATGGGTTATCCCATCCTAAGTCTCCATGGCGGCTATGACCACTGGGAGAAGGAGCATTCCCAAAACTGCCCCCCTTGAATTCCAGCATTCCCTATGATAGACTTGTTTTTGGATTTTTAAGCAGGTTTTGCCTATTTTATTCATAATTTAAAATTTGAAGGATAAATATTTATAGAGACCTCTTTTTAGATGGTCTCTTTTTTAACGAGGGAGGTTACTATGGAAGCTTTTTCAAATATTCTCACAACCATTGATAATTTTGTCTGGGGACCATTTATGTTGACTTTTTTAATGGGAACCAGTATTTTTCTTACCATTCGTACCAGAGCGCTTTGCTGGCGAAATCTGCCTTATGCTCTGCGTAGTGTACTGAGTAAAGAAGCCCGTGAAAAAAAAGGAGATGGTGATGTATCGCCATTTTCTGCCCTTACCACAGCTCTGGCTGCTACCATTGGTACTGGAAATATTGTAGGTGTGGCAACAGCTATGGTATCCGGTGGGCCTGGTGCTTTAATTTGGATGTGGATTTCTGCTGTATTTGGTCTCACTTCCAAATTCAGTGAATGTATGCTTGCCATTAAGTACCGCGAAGTCAATGAAAAGGGCGAAATGTCTGGTGGACCTATGTACACCATGAAGAAGGGCTTTAAAAATAAGAAGCTGGGTGCAGCTCTGGGCTGGCTTTTTGCTTTATTTGCCGTGATTGCTTCCTTTGGTATCGGTAATATGACCCAGGCAAATTCCATCTCTACCGCTCTTTCTACTACTTTTGATATTCCATTGAAGGTTACTGGAATTGTGATTATGCTTCTGACACTGATAATTGTCATCGGTGGAATTAAGACAATCTCTAAAGTTTCCCAGGTAGTTGTGCCAGTAATGGCAGTGTTTTACATAGTAGCCGGATTTATTATTATTTTTGGAAATATCCAGAATGTTCCTGCTGGTATTGCTATGATATTTAAAATGGCATTTTCCTTTGAAGCTGTTGGTGGCGGCCTTTGTGGAAGTCTGGTAGCTTCCTTGACCCAGGCTCTGCGCTTTGGCGTTGCCCGTGGTATTTTTTCGAATGAAGCCGGTATGGGTTCTGCGGCGATTACCGCAGCAGCTGCTACTTCTACAGATCCTGTGCAGCAGGGATATATTAATATGACTGGAACTTTCTGGGACACCATTGTTGTTTGCACCATTACCGGTCTTTGCATCGCCTGCTCCGGCCTGCTTGGAACCACTACAACGGTGGCAACTGGAACTTATACAATAGCAGAAGACAGCCGTGGCGTCTGCATCTCATCTACCGTAGATAATAAAACCACTGCTATGAATTATAATATTTCTATCTCAGAAGATAATAAATTTGTACTAACTCCACAAGGTGGTGATGGAGAGAAACTGGTTTTAACTTCTCAAAACCATCCAGAGGATTACTCTCTGGCTCTTAGTTCTTCTACGCTTCCTGACAGCCACTTCAAGGATGCAGAGGGAAATGATTACATATTTGGAGAAAATAATACCTACGAATACAAAGAACTTCTGACCGGTTCTGCCCTTACCATTGCTGTATTTGAAAACGTGCTGGGAACCGCAGGTGGATGGCTTCTTTGTATCAGCATTGCATTCTTTGCATTTTCCACCATCCTTGGCTGGGAGTACAACGGAGAAAAGGCTTTCGAGTATATTTTGGGAACCCATAAATTTAATATGATTTACCGTATTCTTTTCGCCGTGGTGGTTTATCTGGGAGCTACAACCTCTCTGGAAATTGCCTGGACCTTCTCGGATATTGCTAACGCTTTGATGTCCATTCCGAACCTGATTTGTCTGCTGGCATTAAGCGGAGTAGTTGCAGAAGAAATCAAACGCTACCAAAAGGATGTAATTAAACGTTCTTAGGATACATGAGAGGAATATTTTTATGGATAGTTTTTTGTTTAGTTTAAATGCTACTGTTCCTGTGTTTGCAGTAATGATTATTGGAAATATTTTAAATCGGATAAGCCTAATTGACGACCATTTTGCTTCTGTGGCAAACCGGTTTGTCTTCAAAGTCTGCCTGCCTTGTCTGGTATTTTTGGATCTGGCAGATACTAATATTCGGGAGAATTTTAATTTAAAATATGTGGGCTTCTGTTTTGTGGCAACTCTGATTTCTATCCTGGTGATTTGGTTCTTAGCCAAACATTTCATGAAAGAGAAAGGCAGCGTCGGTGCTTTCGTACAGGGCGCATACCGTAGCAGCGCCGCTATTCTTGGCATTGCTTTTATTCAGAATATTTATGGTGTCTCTGGTATGGCACCTTTGATGATTATTGGCTCCGTTCCTTTGTATAATATTTTCGCAGTCATTGTGCTGACCTTTGAAAGTAATAATGAAGAACTGGCAGGTAACCGCAGCCAGATTAAAACAGCCTGTATCAATATCGTAAAGAATCCTATTATTATCGGTATTGTGCTGGGACTTCTGGCTTCCCTGATTAACCTGCAGATGCCAAAAATGCTAGATAAAACCATTCATAATCTGGCAGTTATGGCATCGCCTTTGGCTTTAATTTCTATTGGAGCTTCTTTTGAAGGAAGAAAGGCTCTGGCCAAAATAAAACCAACCGCTGTGGCTTCTTTTCTAAAGCTTGTAGGGCTGGCTGCTATTTTTCTGCCTTTGGCAGTCTGGCTTGGTTTTCGTGACCAGAAGCTGATTGCCATTGTAGTAATGCTGGCTTCTCCATGCACACCAACTGCCTATATCATGGCAAAAAACATGGATGGAGACCACGTTCTGGCTTCCAGTATCGTAGTTACAACTACTTTACTATCGTCCATCACTCTTACTTTTTGGATTTTCCTAATGCGGGCATTGGAGTTAATCCAGTGAAAAAGCAATTTTCTGTTCCTGAAAAAAGGCAACGCCAACGCGTTGCCTTTACTTTTTATGATTCGGTATTGTTCGAAGCGAATAATGCGGCAATGTCTTCCGCTGACATAATCCCGTTGGAATCATCCTGAACAGGCACTTCCACTTTCTCTGAAATGGAATTTTCTTCTTGTTCCAGTTCTTCCTGTGCTGAATCTTCCTGCTCTGCTTCTTCCTGTTTCTCTTGCTCTTTTCTTGCCTCTTCCTCTTCTTTTTCCTTCTGCTTAATTCGTAATAAATCTACCGCCGTCAAACTCTCTACCGGTGATTCCTGAACTTCCTCTGGAGCCTCCTTTTCCTTTGCTTCTTCGCTTTCTATTAACTCCTGAACAAATTCTAACACTTCACTATCTGTCAGTTCGTCCTTCTCCTGAGATTCTACTGCCTCGGTCTCTACCGCTGCCTCTGCTTCCATAGTCAGGTCTAGCGGTATTTCTATTTCTGATGAAATCTGTTCTGATTCTTCTGCTATTAACTGTTCTACTTCTCCAAAAATCTCTTTTAACATATCATTGGAATCCATAGGATTTTCCTCTGAAACAATTTCATCAGAATCTTTCACTGTCTCTTCTTCTGGAATAGAGACTGTCTCTAATTCCCGCAAGATGTCTGCTGGTAAAATATCTTCCAGCCGGGTTTCTGACTCTTCACCCTGAATCTCCTGACGGGCAGACAATAAATCAGCAGCAATATCTTCCTCCAGTCCAGAAAGATTGTCTGGCTCTTCCGGTACCATTGCAGGCATCTCTGGTTCTGTGGAAATCTCTGGTTCTAGCCCAGAAATCTCTAGCTCTATCGGAATCTCTGGCTCTTCCTCTGAAACCTCCGGCTCCTCTGTATTAAACAAATCAGATAATTCATTTTCCTTTGGCAAAATACTTTCTTCTGTCAGCATGCCTCCTGCAAATAGCTGGCTGATTCTGTCATCGGATACTGTACTGGAAGAAACAGGCAAATTTGATAATTGTCCTCCAAGAGACTGGATTTCCTTCTCTACCAGCTTCACAGCCTGTAGTAAATCATCCACAGATTTCTCTGTCAGCTGCTGTGTCTGCTCCTGATTCTTTTTACTGTACTTCACGATAAACTTAGCAGACTTCATTATATTTTCATTGATACTTTCCAGCAACCGGTCTCTTTCACTATTATCAATAGTCATAAGTTTTTCCTGCACTCTGGCAGTGGATGCATTTCTCATAACAGGGTCAGCTTCCTCAGCTGAGGTATTCAGAAGGTCAGCAAAAAGCTCCTGGCTATTTTCTTCTGAAATCTCCTGTCCATCCTCATTAACATCCCGGAGCACCGATTCTCCCATGGCTTCTTTCTGTAGTTTAACAATCTCTGAAAGGCGCTTATTTAACAGGCGGTATAACTTTTCGTCATATTCTCTTTTTCGATTTTCTTCTTTTTTCCGGGCAGAAGAAACACTACTTTGAATCCCGTCAACAACAAAATAAGTACAACATAAAATCACAGCTGCTAAAACCACACTGAGAATTACACCTATTGTAGACGAACTCAATGTGTTACGAAAAATCAGCTCTGCCAATAATGCTGCTACACCTACAACAATAGATAATGTCGTTGTTTTTTCTGTACTCATATCCTGCACCAAGCCCCTTTCTATTTTCTGCATTCACCGTATTACAGTGCAGAACTATTTAAGTATTCTTCCTGATATGGTGTCAGCTGGTCAATATCTTTTCCCAGGAACCGTAATTTGCGGTATGCTACTTCCATATCAACTTCCTTAGGAACATCTACAAGACGCTCCTTTATATCACCTTCATGCTCTACCAAATACTTTGCACTTAATGCCTGAATGGCAAAGCTCATATCCATAATCTCTGCCGGATGTCCATCTCCTGCTGCCAGATTCACCAGACGGCCTTCTGCCAGTACATAAATCCAATTACCATTTGGCAGCTTGTAACCCATAATATTATTTCTCATTTCTGCGGATTCGGTGGCAATTTCGCGGAGACGCTTCATATCAATCTCTACATCGAAGTGACCGGCATTACAAAGAATTGCACCTTCCTTCATTTCCATAAAGTCTTCCTCATCAATAACTCCGGCACAACCGGTTACAGTAATAAAGAAATCACCCTGGGCTGCTGCTTCCTTCATTGGCATTACTTCGTATCCATCCATAACAGCCTCAATCGCCTTCACTGCATCAATCTCTGTTACAATAACCTTTGCTCCCAATGCTTTGGCACGCATAGCAACACCCTTACCACACCAGCCATAGCCCGCAACTACCGCAGTTTTTCCTGCAACAATTAAGTTGGTAGTACGATTAATTCCATCCCAAACAGACTGTCCGGTACCATAGCGGTTATCAAATAAATGCTTGCAGTCTGCATTGTTTACCATGACCATTGGAAACTCTAACTCTTCTGCTGCTGCCATAGCCTGCAAACGGATAATGCCTGTAGTAGTCTCTTCACAACCACCGATAACATAAGGGAGCTGGTCTCTTTTGGTAGTATGAAGCATATGCACCAAATCTCCACCATCATCAATAATAATATTTGCCTGATGAGAAAGTGTCTCTGCAATATGTGCCATATACTCTTCCTCGGTAGCAGCATGCCATGCATATACATTTAAGCCTGCCTCCACCAAAGCCGCTGCCACATCATCCTGGGTAGACAGTGGATTGCTTCCAGTAATATACATTTCTGCTCCACCTGCTGCCAGCACCTTACACAGATACGCAGTCTTTGCCTCTAAATGAATAGATAATGCAATCTTCTTTCCTTCAAAGGGCTTGCTCTGGGAAAACTCTTCCTCCAAGCTGCGAAGCAATGGGCAGTTGCGACGTACCCATTCTATTTTATGCGCTCCGGATGGAGCTAAATTAATATCTCTAATCTGACTCATAATAACTTCCTTTCTTTTCACTTCGCCATGGCGAAATTCTTTATAAACATGTATATTTCATTGTACCATTTTCCCTATAAAAAAACAAACCCTCTTTTCTTGCCAACTTCCCTTTCATCCGATATAATGACATCGTTGATTTGAAGTATGAACTTAAACTACGCACATAGCCATTCAAAAGACTCTTAGTTGCATAGTTTGAGAGATTTGTGATAAAGAAAGGAAACATTATGCGTCTTAGAAATGTAAAAGGATCTCAGGAAAAAATATCAGATAATAAATATACAATTCAGACTGATGGTACTGACGGAAAAGAATACCAGGGTCTTTGGAAGAAGAATTTCTTCCAAAATGACAAGCCGCTCCACATCGAGGTAGGAATGGGCAAAGGAAAATTCATTATTGAAATGGCAAGACAGAATCCAGATATTAACTATATTGGAATCGAAAAATATTCCAGTGTACTGGTTCGTGCCATTGATAAGAGAGAAGAGCTGGAAACCGACAATTTGCTTTTCATGCGTATGGATGCAGAGGAAATTGCCAGTTATTTTGCGCCGGAAGAGGTTGACAAAATCTATTTGAACTTCTCTGATCCATGGCCAAAGGACAGACATGCCAAGCGCCGTCTGACCTCTACCCAGTTTCTGGCTCGATACGACAAGATTCTTGCTAAGGATGGCTGTATTCAGTTTAAAACAGATAACCGCCCACTTTTTGATTTCTCTCTGGAGCAGATTGAAGAAGCAGGCTGGATACTGAACGAATGCAGCTTCGATTTGCATGCCAATGGGCCAGCCCCAAATAATGTTATGACAGAATACGAAGAGAAATTTTACCAGAAGGGCAATCCAATCTGCCGACTGGTAACACATCGCAAGTAGGTTCTGATAATATTAATTACGGGTACCATGACGATAAAAAATGTCGTTGGTATTTCTCCTTCGTGGACGCCTCTCGGCTCGGATGAGTTACGCAGTGGTGCATAGGATGTTATCTGCGTGCACAAGCACTTGATACCATCCAAACACCAGCGAACTCAAACGCCACTCAGGAAGAAAACCAACGACATTTTTTATCTGTGAATTGGCTGCTCGTAAGTTAAATATTATCAGAAGCTATGTGACAGAATGTATTCTGCCATCTGAAATTTCTATGATTCGCCCACATTGTTCTGCCACTTCTCTATCATGGGTAACGATGATTATTGTTTTACCTTGATGATTCAAAGAACCAAAGACATTCATAATCTCTTTGGTTGTGGCAGAGTCCAGGGCTCCTGTGGGCTCATCAGCCAGTAACAAATCTGGATTATTTACGATAGCTCTCGCAATGGCTACTCTCTGTTTTTGACCACCGGAAAGTTTTTTGACCGGCTTCGTGGCAAACTCTTTCATCCCTATCCGTTCTAACACATCTAGTGCCAGATTTCTTTTCTCTCTTCTTCGCTTCTGACTGCTTTTCTTGGAAAAATCCAATGGAATCATTACATTTTCCATAGCTGTAAAATCTTCTACCAGCGCAAAATCCTGCATAACCATTCCTATTTTGTCATTCCGTATTCTGGCTAATTTTCTTTCAGAAGTTTTTCCAATTAATTCGCCATCTATTTTATATTCACCAGAGTCATATTGGTCAATACATGCTAAAATATGTAGCAAAGTGGATTTTCCTGCACCAGAAGTCCCCATGATAGCCACCATTTCCCCGTCATCAATTGTCATAGAAACACCCTGCAAAGCCTCAAAGGCATTTGATTTCCCCATATTATATGTCTTCTTAATTTCTTTTAACTCTATCAATTATTTCGCCTCCCTCAATACATCTTTTGCCGTTTTCTTGCCTAATTGCTGGTAACATACATTTTTCCCAAATAATATAAAGATGCCAACCAACAAAATACATCCCAAAAGCTGATATACTCCAATGGAAATAACAGTACTATTAAATACACCAGAAAATTTAGCTATCATAATTCCTATTAGGGTTATCAAAAGTACCATACCTTCCACAAATGCAATTCCACCAATATGTATTCCCATACACTGTTTCCAGCTAAGTCCATGAATGTAATAAATGGCATAGGTTCTTGCGTTTTGCCGCAAAATAATTGCAGTATTACTAATAGCAGAAATCAGTGTTAACAGAATCAATCCCGTCAAAATAGGAAGCAATGTCTTAACTTGCTCATAAATATATTGAACACTATATCTTTGAACTCCTTCCAAATCTGTTCTTTCCAGTGATACGCCATTTTCCATCAGATATACTTCATTATCCGTAATCTCGCTACTGGAAATCTGCTCTTTCCAATTAATAAAGGTAAGTCCACCATTTGTCTGAAGCCATCCACAGTTGTTTTTATGATTATATTGATACACATCTTCATGTGTATAAAAAAAATATATTTTCTCCTCATAATTGCTGGAATAATTCCAAAAACAAGAACGGTAATCTTTATGAACAGCTGTTGTTTCATGTGCTCCTAATATGGAAGCCCCTTCTTTAATGATACCAATCACCTGTAGTTTCATTGGATGGTCTTTTACACCTTCATAGGCTTCTAAATATTCTTTCTCCGGCTGTATATAATCTCCCACTTCATATTTTCCATTAACTCCCGCCTTTTGTGCAATAACCACTTCGATTACTTCACTTTTTTCATCGCTTTTTTCAAACCATCTTCCTTTTTCCATGGCAGGAGTATGACATTCCCATAATTTCGTATCATATGCAATACCAATGGAATCCTCTACCAGATTTCCAACAGTATAGCACCCATTCACCTCAACATTAGACAGGCATTCTTCTACCTGCTTATTATCATCAAAATTTAAATTTCCATTGTTTCTGTCCATTAAATATACAAAATTCATACGCAGACCAGGCTGTTCAATAAATTCAGACAATTCTGAATATTTATCATATCTTGATACAATGACAGATATCATACTGATTAACACCACAAAGATTACCATAGTTTGAAATGCAATCAGAGTAGTCATAATTGGATTGCAAAATATTTCCTTCTTAATATATTTCCATCTCATCGATAACCTCCTCCTACCTGCATTTGCTCATCCTTTTTCAAGCTAATCAGTATCATTGTGATTAGAATCAAAAAAGAAACCCCATAATATATTGCAAAAAGAGTGCCATATATTTCTTTACTATAGCTTTGATACATATAATAAAAATATTGTTTTGCTATAGGAAGCAATCCTTTTGCAAAAAGAAACACTCCACAAAAATATACTGGCAATGTGATGAATAAACATTCTGTAATATATGTTACCACTGCCCGTAATCGCGTCATTCCACAAATCCGAAAAATTCTCAGTTCCTTTTTGCGGGTTGTTAATATATACCGGTATAAAATTGCAAAATTCATAGAAGACACCAGCGCAATCAGGACAGAAATAATGATAATCGTATTGTACAGATAAATCTGATCCACATTAGGCAAAGCCATGCTTTCTAATTGTGCTAATCCCTGAAAATCACTTTCTGCCAATTCTTTTAATTCCTGATAATTTCCACGATTCACAGGATGCTCAAAGGTAAATGTAATATATCCTTCTAAAGGTGTATTATCTGGCAGGGCTGTAATTGGAATTGTAGGGAGGTCACAGTCAATGGAACCCCATCCAATGACTTTATATTTGTTTTCACCCAATAATACATACCGATCCTCCTCCACCAGCATCTTATCCATATAAGGAGTATTTCCTACGTTAATATTGTATTTGTCAAAAGCGATTGCAACCTTTTCTCCTTCTTTAAATTCCTCTGGACTAAAGAAACGACCACTGGAAACCTTACTTCCTTTTTTTAAGTTCTCCTCATAAAGCTCTGATAAAATGATTTCTCCGTTTAAAATATCAAAAACAGAATAAAGTCGATAAGTCTCTACTACTGCATTCGTCTCTACCGTAAGTAAATCTTCCTGAAATGTATTTGATAAATCTTTTGCAAAATTCTTTAGCATTTCCACTGTTGCAAACTCTGTAACCCCTTCTGGTGCTTTTACTTCACATTGCCCATCTCCATATTTGTCCACATTATATTCTTCAAAGTTATATGAAAACGTCAGACTGGCACTATACTGATTGGATGCATCTGCCTCTTTTTCCGACATATAACTTTGATATAACCCATAGGAAAAATGAAGCATGATGCAGGAAACTAAAACAGTCAGTATTACTAATGCAAACATAAAACTATCATTGCAAATAAATTTTTTTATATTTTTATAAATATATTTCATACCCACCTCCTAAAAACTGGAACGTTTTCTTCTAGACTTTATCATACTTCTCTCTGTTATATTCTTTTCTTGCGTATTTGGCTTTCTTTTTTGCTTATCTGGTTTCTTTTGAGAGAATAGAATGAAGTTTCTAACAAAGAAAAAACAGTGCACCTACTGTGTGATGCACTGTTTTACATTATAAATAACCACAAGGGCGACTACTCGGTCTTCTTCCTGAATGATTTTGAAATCTCCTCCCATTTGACTTACCTGTTTGGTGACATTTTGCAAACCAATTCCATGAAATTTAGAGTTCTTTTTTTCGCTTTTTGAAAAATCTATTTCCCGGTTCTGTTTCGGATTTACTATCTTCAAAAAAATATTATTCTTTCGTAGATCAATATTGATTTCTATGGTTTTATCTTTCAATTTCTGAACCTCATAAATCGCATTATCCATCAGATTCCCTAGCACTAACGCAATGCTTTCATTGTCAATATTCAAATCCTCTGTTAACTTTATATTAGCCATAATATGTATATTCTGACTCTCTGCATATACCATTTTTGCATTTAATATGGCGTCGATGCCTGCATATCCTGTTTTGATATAATTACACTGCTCTTTTAAAACCCCTGTTTCTGCTTCCATTAAATCCCTTAACTGATCGTACTTCTTCCTCTTTAATAATTCCTGCATATACAAAACCTGATTCTTATAATCATGTATGCGCCCACTCCATAAGGAAAAACTATTCTTTTCTTCGTCTAGCATCTGATTTAACATTTGATTATGTAAATCCAACAGTGCCAGCTTCTCTTCCTTCGCCCCGCTCTCTGTAATGGCAGCAAAGCTAAAAAATAATAGAAATTCGATTAGCATTAGCAGCACAAAAATGGATATCTCCGAAGCAGAGATATATTTCCTTACCATAAAATCCTGAAACATATTAAAGGTAAACAGGATAATTATTCCACTAATAGCAGCTAAAAGTATCAAGTATTTCTTTTTTAGGATTTGTAAGCTTTCTGATTTTTTCCGTAAAATAAATACAAATCCAATTAATATGCTCTTAGATAAAATAGTTCCTCCGATTCTAAAAAAAGTCATCTGTTGAAAATAACTAAATTCCAATCCCGATAGATATGTCATAATTGCTACGGTTGCACAGTCTATCAACACAAAAAACAGCATATATGTAATCGTCATGACTACAATTTTATCATAAAATTCTTTATAAAATAGACATTGGGATATTATGAGCACCATTATCATCAGCCCATATCTGGCTGGGGAAAATATCTCAACCTTCATCGTGATGTAATTTATGATTACAAACAATAAATTTGTAATCATGATTCCCATTTTATGATTTTGCATCCTTTTCCCTTGCAAAAAGGAACAGACAAATACAAAGCACATCGTCACTTCAATCATCATTGCTATTGCATCAATTATTTCATAGACAAATCCCATTTCTTCTCCCCTATATAAATAACACTTATAGCATCTTTTTCCAGTATTCCATCATAGCATCCGATATTTCCTTCCTTTTTCTTCTGCTAAATGGAATTCTCTCACCAGTTTCTAATATGATATCTGCTTTTTCAATGGATTGAATGTATCGTTTATTCACCACACAACCACTGTTCACTCTGATAAAGTCATTACTCTTTTCTTCTAATTCATCACATAATTCTTTTATCTTTTTCCATGATACATACACCTTTTTTTGAATTGTATGAATATGACATTTTCTGTTTACCAATTCAAAATAAGTAATATCTTTTGCTTTCAGTGACATGATTCCATCCAATGTTTTTATCACAATGGACGTATCCCTATTCATTTCCAGCACTTCCCACGAAGCCTTTAAAGCCAATGGTAATTCTTCTTCCATATATTCTTTTCTGATATAACGAAATGGCGACAACTCAAATGATTCATATACATATTCTGCATGTGCTGTCATAAAAATCAAAATAATATCTAATTTTTCTTCTCTTATTATACGAGCCATTTCCATTCCCGATAAAGAAGGCATATCAATATCTGTAATCAATATATCACTTTTTTCCTCAGCACAACGTAAACGGGATAATACCTTTTCAGGGTCAGAATATTCTGTCACCTCCATGAGTTCTGGCATTCGTTCCCTTATATCATACAAATAATCTCTTATTTTATGTAAACTATTCTCTTCATCATCACATAACAAAATCTCAATCATTGCTTTACCTACTCCCGTAATCTTTTTTCGATTATTTTTTGACACTTAAACTCCCTATACGGAAATGATATTTAGAAGATGCAGCTAATATATTGCAGCTTCTTTTTTTACCAATAGATTCTAATAATATTTAATCTACCTTGGCTTCCGTGTAATATTAAATTACAGGAAGTCAGTACACAGCAGAAAAACGGTCATATATTTTCCGATTGAGTGGCGTTTGAACTCGCCGGTGCTTGAAGGATAGTAAGCGTATTACGCGAAACTATCCTTCTATGCAACCGCTGCGTAGTTCATCCCGAGCCGCAAGGCGTCCACGAAATGGAAAATATATGACCGCTTTTCTGCGTCACTATTCATAATTAATATTAACGTCACTACTCTTCTATATATTTCTCCAGTGCTGGTATGGTTTTTCCACGCAGCCGGAATTTAATTATCTTATTGGTCAAATGGGCGATTACTGCCACAGTCGGCACACCAATAAACATACCAATGACACCGAAGTAAGCACCACCTACTGTAATAGCAAAAATAACCCAGAGTGGTCCAAGGCCTGTAGAATCTCCCAGAATCTTTGGTCCCAACACCAGTCCATCAAATTGCTGTAGAAGGAATATCATAATGGTAAAAACAATAGCATCTCTTGGAGAAGTACAAAGGTAGATTAGGATTCCTGGTACTGCCCCGATAAATGGTCCAAAATATGGAATCATATTAGTGACACCTACAATAACACTAATCAGTACTGCGTATGGCAGATCTAAAATATGAGTCAATACACAACAGAGACAGCCGATAATAAAGGAATCAATTGCCTTTCCAATCAGGAAAGAGCTAAAAATATCATTGCATTCCCGACAGGTATTGCATACTGCATCGCCTTTTTTCTCATCAAAAATGGCATATGCCAGTCTCTTCATCTGATACTGGAAGCCTCTTTTGCCAGAAATCATATACACAGAAATCATAATAGATAGCAAAATATTGATTAACAGGCTCACCAACGACATAGATAAGGAGTACACCCATGGTATTACATCTCCCACCAGATTGGTTCCAAAATCCACCAAATCCGGCACCAGACTATCCAGCTTTGTTAATACCCATTCAAAGTTAATCTCCGGATAATTTTCTTCCAGATTCATAACGAAATGCACAATCTTGTCGTACATCTCAGGTACATTTCCTGTAAGGTCACGAATACTTTCTGCCAATTGCGGAATCACAAAACGGCAGGCTAAAGCAATAAATGCCAGCACTATAATATATGCCAATGCTATGGAGATATATTTTAAAGCCCTCTTTGCCTTCCCTTTCCCCACATATTTCTGAAAAAATCCATTAATTCTTTCCACTAAAGGAGAAATAAAATACGCAATCAATAATGCTGCTAAAAATGGCGCCAGCACTCCCATTAAATCCGAAATAAAGCCTTTAGTCTTATTCCACTGGGAAATCAACATAATAAACACAGCACCACAAGCAATGACAAATAACACATACTTACATATGGTAATATACTTTTTGTTGCCCAAAAATCCTTGTTCTTCCCTTTCTGTCTGCTTCTTCTCTAAGTTCTTTTCTGCCTTCTTTTCTGTCATGATAAAATCCTCTTTTCCTGCTAGTAAGTTCCTCCCTATTATGTATAACCATCACTGTATTTATTCTTGTAAATCATCTTATAAGCAATCAGCTACAAAACGTTCCATGATAATTGGCTTTGAAAAATAGTATCCCTGATAGCTGTGCACTGGATATTTTTTCACAAAATCAATCATATCACGCTCTTCCAGCCCCTCCATACATACTTTGATTTTCATTTCCTTTGCACACTCAGTAACTGCCTTAACAATGGCCTGGCTGGCAAAGTTCCTCTGTATATTAAAGATAAATCCTCTGTCGATTTTCAAAGTATCTACTGGAATCTTTGTCAATAATTCCAAAGAAGCAAAGCCTGTGCCAAAATCATCAATGGCAACCTTGATTCCCTGTTTCTTCAGGAAATAAATCACTTTGCAAAGATAATTCTGCTCCAGATGGCGACAGCGTTCTGTCAATTCCAGACACAAGTTCTTTGCCGGAAATCCTGTTTCTGCCAAAACATTTTTAATCATGTCTGTGAATGCATTATTTGCCAGCTGAGGATATGCTAAATTCACATTTACGATAAATTCTGGATTCTTCTCTATAATAAATTGGGTCTCTTTTAATGCTCGCTTAAGAATCCAGATTCCTAATTCCCAAAAGCTTGGGTCATTTTCCAACCATGGAATAAAGATTCCTGGCGGTACCTCTCCAAATGGCTCCATTTTCCAACGCAACAATGCCTCTGCGCCAATTACTTTTTCCTCTTTAGCATCTACAATCGGCTGATAACAAAGATAAAAGCCTTCACAATTATTAACAATACTACTTCGGATAGCATTCATAATCTCCAGATTCTTACGGTTATCCCGGAGCAAATCTTTCTCAAAAAATACCAATTCTCCATGATAGTTATGCTTAGACTGATCTAGGGCATATCTAGCACTGGTCTGTATAGAAATTTCATCATATTCGTAACTAAAATTTACCGCACCACCAGACACTGTCACCGCAATCTGGATGCCATCTACGTAAATATAATACTTTCCCTGTTCCTGAATCTTTTGATACACTTCCTTTACTTCCTCTTCATTCCTTCCTCTGAGGCAGCAGGCAAAGCGCACTCCATCCATGCGAAACAGCATATCTTTTTTCTTATTAATAACACTTCTAACGCGGTAACCAAATTCCCGCAAAACCTTATTTCCAAAGGCATAACCGTAAGTATCATTGATTTCTGAAAAATTATTAATAGAAACCATAAGAATGGTGATACTTTCTTCCGACCGGTCAATTCTACTAATATATTCAGCAAATTCATAGATATTATACAGGTTGGTGATGGCATCTACATTATCCATAATACCATGGTTCTCAATGGAACCAATAAACAAATCCGGCTCCTGCCCCTGCCCTTTCAACACGTTTCCACGACAGGTACAAATTACATATTCACCATCCTTGTTACAGGCACGGTAATCCATGTCATGCCGGCTTTTCTTCCCTGCAAAAACCGCCTCTATATCTTTTAGATATGCCTCTCTGTCTTCTGGATGAATGTGCTGCGCCCAGACCAATCCTGCATCTTCCATGTATTCTCCTGGCAGTCCAAAATCCTCCACTGCATTTCGGGACCATCTTGAAATACCAGTCTCCATATTGCAAAGATAAACATATCTTCGCCGGGAAGCAATAGCAAACCCATCAAACAATCGGCTGTCTAATTCCGTTCTATCTAACATAAAATCATCCCCGTTCTCCATTATAGCTTCTTACCGTTCATAATTCGTCACACTTACTACTATTTTATCTGCTCGTCAATACCATGTCAACCTAAGAAACTGCGGATTTCTCTTTGCTTTTTCCCAAGAATAAGCTATGATAAAGAAAGTAAAAAAGCGCAGACAATGCGCAGAAAAGAGGTTATTATGGCACAGGCACTTATTTTTCTTGCACCTGGTTATGAAGAGGTGGAAATGCTGACTGTAGTGGACATGGTCCGCAGAGCAAATATTGATATTGATATGGTATCTATTACAGAAGAACTGGAAGTTACTGGTTCCCACAATATTACCATTAAAGCAGACAAACTTTTTACAGATGCTGATTTTGAGGCGGCACAGATGCTGATTCTTCCTGGTGGAATCCCAGGAACTCCGAATCTTCGAGCATATGAGCCACTTTGTGAAAAACTGACGACATTTGCAGAAAACGGCAAGAAACTAGCTGCAGTCTGCGCAGCACCAACTGTCCTTTCTTCTTTGGGACTTCTGGAGGGCAAAAAAGCAACCTGCTACCCATCCTTTGAAGAGGAATTTGCAACCGGCACTTACGTAAAACAACCTGTCGTGATAGATGGTAATGTTATCACCAGCCGCGGAATGGGCACCTGCATCGAGTTTGCTGGTGCAATTATCGAGGCACTGAAGGACAAAGCCACCGCTGAGGACATTATGACAAAAATCATCTACAACGATACCTACTAGAATATTTTCACATAATATCAATTATGGGAAGCTGACGACAAAAAATGTCATTGGTCTTTCTTATTCGTGGACGCCTTGCGGCTCGGGATGCACTACGCAACGGCTGCATAGAATGATAGCTGCGTATAATGTACTTGCTATCATTCAAGCACCGGCGAGTTCAAACGCCACTCAGTAAGAAAACCAATGACATTTTTTGTCTGTGCACTGGCCACCTTGTAATATGATACTAATGAAATATATAGATCTTACTTTGCATGTGATATGATGAAATTACTATAGAAAATCAGCTCAGCTTATACGTTCCCAAAACGTAGAACTTCCTATAATTGATATTATCCGCCACCTACTCTTTCTCGAAAATCTGGTTCCATGCTCTGGTGTCCAGCAATTCTTCATAGGCATCTGCTGCCGCGTCGTACTCTTCCTCGTCTGTGATATCTTCCATTTCATAGTCATCGTTTCCAAGATCTTTTAAACGAAATACAAAATATTCTGTCACTTCTTCTACTTCCCCTGGAATCACTGCTGCATAAGTCTTTCCATCTACCTCATAAATTTCATCTACATAGAAATCCTTTTCCTGTCCATCTTCGTCTGTGAGAGTTACTATTGTTTCTTCATATTCATATCCACTGTCGTTATTTGCCATAGCTATTATCCTGCCTTCCATATTTTCGTATATATTTCGTTTCTACAAGTTCCATTATCATAACATACCATTGTGAATTGGGCAAATGCTAAAAAGGAATGGGATAAAGGCTTGTTTTTCCCTTGGTTGTCATGTAATATAATAGCATCGAACAAATATTCTGATAGTTGAGGTATTTATGAAACGAAAGCGAATTACTTTACACATATTAGTTTGGATTCTTTTGATTTTATTGTCCATTTTAGGACTGGCTCTGCTTATAGCCTTTTATGGCGTGAAAGCTCTGCCAGCACTTCTTTGTGGCTGGTTGGTTATTGTTTTATTCTGCTGTTACAAAATTCACAGTCTGTATTACCGGCAGCATGCATATCAGAAAGGTGACTGGACGATGCAGGATCTGGATGATATTTCCGGCAACGATTTTGAAGCACTGACCTGTGATATTCTTGCTTCCAATGGATTTGACATTGCCGAAAGCACCCAGGCCAGCGTGGACTTTGGTGTAGATGTTCTTGCCAGAAAGGATGGGGTTTCCTACGCTATCCAGTGCAAACGTTACACCTCCCCGGTGGGCATCGATGCGGTACAGCAGATTTATGCAGGCCGGGCTTATTATGAATGTCATGTGGCTGTAGTTCTCACCAACCAATACTTTACTTCCAATGCCAAAAAGCTGGCCGACAAACTAGGCGTGGTACTTTGGGATAGGGATATGTTGGAAGAAATGCTTTGATATTTTGTATATTTTTATTTGTAAAATAAAATCTTTTAGATTTCAGAAAGGCATGGTTATGTTATGCATATCGTTAAAATTTCCGTCCGTAATCTGGTGGAATTTATCCTTCGGTCAGGAGATATTGTTGCCTCCGAAAGCGGACTTGCCGACCCGGATGCCATGCAGGAAGGTACCCGAATTCATAAAAAATTACAAAAGAAGATGGGGTCCACCTATCGGGCTGAAGTGCCTTTAAGTATGACTCTTCCTATTACTTATGACGAAGTTGAATTAGAAATAACCGTAGAAGGGCGGGCCGACGGAATCTTCCCAGACGAGCTGGGAGAAAGTGTAATCATTGATGAAATCAAAGGTGTCTATCGACATGTTTCAACGATGAAGGAGCCCGTGGGTGTCCATCGTGCCCAGGCTCTTTGCTATGCTTATATTTATGCCACGCAGCAGGAGTTGGAAGAGATTGGTGTTCGTATGACCTATTGTCATATTCCCACAGAGGAAGTGCGATATTTTTCTGAACAGCTTACTCGGCTTGAGCTGGAAGAGTGGTTTCTTGCGTTGGTTCAGGAATATGCCAAATGGGCTGCATGGCAGATTAAATGGCAGGGGAATCGAAATGCCTCTATTAAGAAAATTGATTTTCCTTTCGTATACCGGGAAGGACAACGGGATTTGGTAAAGGGAGTCTACCAAAGTATCTTACGGGAAAAACGGTTATATATTGAAGCTCCCACCGGGGTTGGAAAAACCATTTCCACCGTATTTCCTGCGGTAAAGTCCATGGGAGAAGGACTAACGGAAAAGATTTTCTATCTCACCGCCAAGACGATTACCCGAACTGTAGCGGAAGAAGCCTTTTCCCAGCTAGCCAATCAAAGTATGCAGTTAAAATGGATTACCTTGACTGCCAAAGAGAAGATTTGTGTGCTGGAAAAGCCTCAGTGTAATCCTGGCTCTTGTCCCCGGGCACTGGGACATTTTGACCGGGTAAATGACGCAGTGTTTGATTTGCTTACCAGCGAAAATGCTATTTCCAGAGAAAGTATTTTAAATTACGCTGAAAAGCACAATGTATGTCCTTTCGAAATGAGTCTGGACGTCAGCATCTGGTGTGATGCCATTATTGGAGATTATAATTATGCCTTTGACCCTACTGCCAGCCTAAAACGATTCTTTGCCAATGAGAAAAAAAATAATTATGTTTTTCTCATAGATGAAGCCCACAATCTAGTAGACCGTGCCAGAGAAATGTATTCTGCTACTTTAGTGAAGGAAGATTTTCTAGCTGCAAAAAAGTTAGTCAATAACCATAACCGTAAGCTTGCACGCAGTCTGGAAAGTTGCAACAAAGCTCTTTTAGAATTAAAAAGAGAATGCGAGGAGTTACAGCTTTATGATTCTGTAGAAATAGAACCTTTTGTATTAAAACTGCTCCGACTGGTCACTATTTTTGAGGAATTTTTGCAGAACCGACCAGACAAAGCCTGGGAAGGTCCGAAAGATACTTCTGTTCCATTGGATACTGATGCAAAGGAACAGTTACTTAATTTTTATTTTGAAATACGAAGTTTCCTATCTATCTATGAAACTCTGGACGACAAATATATAATTTATGCCAATTATGCAGGTGATGGTTCGTTTCTTTTGCATTTACAATGCATGGACCCATCTACCAACTTGGACAATTGCTTTAAAAAAGGAAAATGTGCTGTTTTATTTTCTGCCACCTTACTTCCCATTGCATATTACCGGGAACAGCTGGCGGGACGGGAAGAAGACTACGCCATTTATGCCCCTTCTCCTTTCTCCACTGAGAACCGCCTGCTAATGATTGGGCGGGATGTCAGCACCAAATACACCCGGCGGGGACCTGTGGAATATAAGAAAATCGCAGACTATATTGTAGAATTTATTCGTGGAAAAATAGGAAACTATCTGGTATTCTTCCCATCCTATCGTATGATGGAGGATGTGCAGGAATATATAAAAAATACTCTGACAGACTGTTCTCTTTCTGTTAATATGCATGTACAGGAAATGATTATGAGCGAAGAAGACCGGGAACAATTCCTGTCCCATTTTCAGGACACGCCGAAAACCACCACATTGGGGCTTTGCGTCATGGGCGGCATCTTTGGAGAAGGAATCGACCTAAAAGACAGTCGCCTGATTGGTGCTGTCATTGTAGGAACCGGTCTGCCTATGGTATGTACAGAAAATGAACTATTCCGAGAATATTTTGATCAGCAGAAAGGAACCGGGTTTGATTATGCTTACCAATACCCTGGTATGAATAAGGTATTGCAGGCAGCTGGGCGGGTAATTCGTACCGATACCGACCGCGGAGCAATTCTTCTGTTGGATGAACGCTTTTTACAGCCGGGATACCAAAGACTTTTTCCTAGGGAATGGTGGCCTTATGAGGTTGTGAACCAGCAGACAATGCAACAGCACCTGCAAAAATTCTGGAATGAAACATAGAAAGGATGTGAAATCACTTCACATCCTTTT
This sequence comes from Butyribacter sp., assembly GCA_045542435.1. GTDB lineage: Bacteria > Bacillota > Clostridia > Lachnospirales > Lachnospiraceae > Jutongia. Next base: position 121,849 of record JAZQLD010000023.1, read on the forward strand.
ATTATTGTAACTAATTATATCTAATTTTCCGCAGGTCTCTGCTTCTTTCTTTTCACCTTGTCTGCATACATCTTCTGGTCTGCTGCCATAATCAGACTTTCTGTGTCCATTTCATCTTCCACCAGACGACAGGCAACACCTACGCTAGCCGATACTGGATAAGGCTTCTGTGCCACTCCCGGCTCGCTCTGTATCTGATTATTAATGGCCTTTGCCAGTCCTTCTTCTGTATAGGAATCTTCACGATCCGCAAACATGGCACAGGTAAATTCATCGCCACCAAATCTTGCACAAATAGCATCTTCTCCAACTACTTTCATAATAGCGTTGGAAACAGCAGTAATCGCAAAATCACCCTCTGCATGACCAAAGGTATCATTAATGTATTTCAGGCGGTCCATATCAATGGATATCATAAACAGATACGCTCCAACTCCATTACTGCACCGCAGAAAATCGGTCAGTCTCTGATAAAATCCACGACGATTATAAATACCTGTCATGGAATCCTGAATAGACAACAAGGAAATTTCATTGTATGCCTTTTGCAGACTTTCATTTAACTCATTTAACTTCTTATTATGCAATACTGTATTGATTGAATTTGCCAAAAACATACCAAACTCATTACATCTCTGCAAATGTCTGTCATCTAAGTCTGTAAATCCTTCTGCACTATATCCATATATTTTATCACCAGAATACAATGCACGTACTACCAAAATATCAATGCCACTATCCTCTTCCAACATCTCTTCGATGCGTGGAAGAAAGTCTTCAGACATGAACCTTTCCCCTGGAGTCTCAAACTCACCAAAATTTCCTCGCAGAATCGTAGTCATCTCTCCAAACTTTTCTGGCACCTCATAGGTATCCAGACATTCTGATTTCACACATGCAAAATGGAAATGATCACTCCATAATTTCACAATCTCTGGCAATATCTCTGCGATATCCATAATTCTTTCCTTGTCTAAAACCGCTGTAACAATCTGGTTCATTGCATAATTATGCCATGCACAGTCACCGATATCTTCAAACAAGGTAGAAATAATCTTATTACGGTCATAATATTTCTTTGGCTTACATCCACAGGACTGATTTGGGGACATCTTAAACTCTACCACACAATCCTTTGGCTCTATCTTTCCAGTCTTTTCCGCTTGATCGATTTCATTAAAAATGAAAGTTAAAGGTTGCTTATAAGCCGGCTGACAGGTGGCAAGCATAGGGGTATGATACCTTCCAGACTGTATTCCATCAAAACCAGTAACAATCACATCATTTGGCACATTAAAGCCTTCTTCTTTCAATATCGAACAAGCCGTCAGCGCCATAGAGTCATTGGCACAAAGAATCGCATCCGGTCTTGGATTGTTGGTAGCCAAAAATCTGCGTACTGCTTTTGCAGATGGTCTTGCCCAGAAATCTCCATACGCCAGACGTTCTTCTTCAAAAGGAATTCCATACTCTGCTAAAACCTCTTTATAGATACGGATTCTGGTGTCAGAAAATTCATTTCCCTTATAGCCCGCCAGCATATTAATATGTCTGGCTCCATGATCTCTAATCACATGATGTACCATCTGCCGGAATCCATTGCTATAATCCATGTTTAGATTGTAGCATCCGTCCATGGCTCCATCCAAAGAAAAAATAGGGATATTCTTCTCCTGTCCGATTTTAATAATCTCTTTTACTAATTTTCTATTCTTCAATGTCTCTGTCTGTAATACAAAGGCCTTAAAATCAACATTTCTGCTCAGCCCAGATAACTTGCTGGCAACTCTCACTTCCTCTACATCTTCCCCTGTATCCACGCCCACAGAAAATGCAATTGTGAAGTATCCTTTTTCTAAACCGGCATTTTTCAAGTCCGAAATAAACTGCATGGCATTCCATTCGAATATTCTGGATCCGAAAACTCCGATGACCTTCCGTCTCTTATCCATAATCATTACCCCTTTTTCCGCTCATCTCTTATCTAAGATTAAGAGTCATTCAAAGTCATTATACCATCCACCAACCTCTATGTCAAAAAACAACTTAAACCGTTAAGAACGCTGATTTTATACCTTTTCATAGGTTTGGGCAAAGACCTCCTTCTGAATAATGTAAATATCTTTTACATCATCTCTGCGCACTGCCAGATAGTCCCCAGGCCGCCCAAGAAAATAAACCTGTTCATCCCTGCCAGAAAAAACCTTGGTACGTTTTTCCAGTTGTCTAGCATAGATTCCTCTGCCTTTCTTTGGCTGGCATAAATGTGCTGCTTCATCCAAAGAAATATATTCTCCTTCTGGTACAGTTTCCAGTACAGGTATAAAATCTAACATCTGCTCAAAAATATCTAGTGACTCCTGCGTAGGTTCATAGGTGCTTTCAAACTTTTCTCTGGTAATATCATAAATTTCCCCTCTGCACCCAATCATAATATAAGTATCTTCATCTGCTTCCAACACAAGTCCCGATTCATTTTCCAGAGATTTAATGCATAGCTTCTGTCCCTTTTCTACTACATCCAAAGAACGGACATACGCCCATTTCACCATTTTCTTCTGATACACCTCCATGCTTTCCAGAATGCCTTCATTCTCTGACACGTAACTTCCTGCTTCTACCCAGTCTCCATCCAGAAAGTAAGATTCTGCCTTTTCCAAAAAATACTCTGCCGTTCCTTCTGATTCTTGTTGCCCCACTAATACTCCCAGAATCGCCAGCGAAATCTCTCCCTGGGCACACTGGCCGTCTCCTCTCACTAAGCCAAACTCTGAAATAAGATAATCTAAAAACTCCAGTGCACGAACAATCTTTTTCCGACTATAAAAGAGAAGCTTTTCTATTTCATTTTCCTTCCAGAAAGCAAGTATATACTGACAACCTGGCTCTTGCTCTAAAACTGCTTGTCTTATCTCTTTTTCTGAAAAGTTTTCCTTCATTTCCAAGACTGCCAGACTTTCCTTCTGACAATAATATCCTGCTGCAATATCTTGTATCGCCGTTTCCCAATTCACTTTTTCAAATCCAAACTTCTCCATCGCATGTCATCCTCCATCTGTCCTTACAACACACCCTGCTCCTTCTTCTCCAAAAATAACTTCTCCAAAAAATTTCGAAATCCTTTATTATCTCTAGTGAAATTCAGCCACAGAACATTTTCCTGTTTTTTCACCACCTTGGCATACACTTTTGCAAACAATGCTGCTCCCTCTGCACCTGCTGCGAAAATTTCCACGTCCGAAAACAATTCCAAAGCCGATTCCTCTTCTGACGCCAGTAAAATCTTTGCTTTTTTGTGAGAAATCTGAAGCAGTTCCCCCTTTACGGAATGTTCCATAATAAACTTATCCTCTATTGGATACATATTAAATATGATTTTTTCTTCCAATTTCATTAACTTATCCTGTTCAAGATTTATCAGCTGACAGTTTCGTTCTCCTTGTACACCTGTAACTTCACATACCGTAATTGGATTGCGCAGTCCCTTTGCCGCCACTTCTATTTCCTGAGTAATCTCAATCTGGCTCTCCGCTTTTTCCACAGCCTTTCTAGATACCATAACCTGACCGCCTACGCTATACCCCTCGATTCGCGAACATTCATTAACCGCTTTACCAATAACATTATACCGCATCATCTTTTCTGAACCTACATTGCCAATAAACACTTCTCCTCTATGGATTCCTATGCCCATTTCCAATACCGGATAGCCCATTTGAAGGTTGTATTCATTGACTTCCTTCATACGGTTTTGCATCATAATCCCGGCTGCAATAGCATCTGCTGTATGATTTCCCTGTTCCAGCGGAGCACCAAATACTGCCAGAATGGCATCCCCTAAAAACTCAATAATAACCCCTCTGCATTCCAAAATAACGTCTAGCATTTTTTCGAAATAACAGTTTAATATATCCGTCATGATTTCTGGTTCCAGACTTTCCGACAAGGACGTAAATCCCCGCAAATCCGCCATCATCACTGTTAATTCTCTCTTCTCTCCGCCAATCACCGCACCCTTTGGCTGCTTAAGAATGGCATCCACCACTTTATCCGAAAAATACCTTCCAAATATCTGATGCAGCAATTCATTTCTACTTTGCAGCTGCTGATTCAATCTATGTATTTCCTTAGCCGCCAGCAAATCACTAGCCTGCTTCTGAATCATCTTTTCATAATTTTTCGTCACCTCATACTGCCATGCCGTCCGCTCTATCCGTACAATGCCTGCCTCCGAAAATGGCTTTGTCAACACTACCATAGCTCCTTTGGCATAACATTCCTCATCCAGCTCCTGGGTCTTATCTTCCACCATAAAAAACACAGGCACACCGGCTAAGGAGCCTTGGTTTTTAATTAGAGACAAATCTTCAAAATCATTTGCCGACGACTCTTCATAATCCAAAATAATCAAGGATGGAGTGCTAATTCGTGAAGGAGCCTGATTTTGCTCTCCAACCACTGCTTTTTTCACCGCTTCAAAAGAAAGCATGCACAATGCCCGCATGCTTCCTGTAGAATTTATTCTTCTTTGGGCTTCAATCATTTCCATCCGATTGCCGCCAATAACCCATATGATTTTTTCCATATTCCGTCTCCGCAATGGGGCTATATCCAAAGCCACTGATGATTCCGGTTTTCAAAGCTGCTTTTATTTGGTAGAACGCCAATAGGAATCGCTATTCCCCCTGACTCCTGAATAACCAATCCGTTTACACTGTTCACAGAGATATCCGGTACGAATAGGGGCACCACACTTCTCACAAGCCATGCGGATTGGAGAATATTTTGGTATTTCCAAATACTCCTGACGTAGGAAATATTCAATATTCTTCCTTGGCACTCCTGTGTCCTGTTCAATAATCACCGCTGGAGTCGCACCAACCTTATCTAAATAATTCCGTACCGTCTGAAAATCATCATAATTTTCTTTACCACATTTCAGACACTGATAGGTTCCTCTGGAAATCTTTTCCAATCGTCCGCCACAATAACCACACTCTGCAGGAATACGATTCAGGCTTAACACATCTCCCCTGGGTCTCATCCGATAAGTTTCACCTGCCTTTTGGTCCTTGTCTCCTTCTGTTGTCTCATGCTCCATGACAGCCTGATTGTCATCCTGTTCCTGACCAGACTCCACAACCCTCATCTTCTGCTTCTCTTCCAATACCACCACATTATCTTTTTGCTTCGGCAATAATCGGTTTAACTGTGCCTGTACTGCAAAAAAAGCTTCCTTTGGGTTTTCAATATAAGAAATGGTCTGTACATTATTTAAATAAAACCGAAACATTTCATTCATCGGCGCCTCATCAATTTTCAAAGGTACAATACTTTTTCGATTACAAATCGCACTGTCTACTTCCTTTTCTACCCAGATAGATTCCTGAGAATACTGGGATAAAATCAAAAGAAATACATCACACTCTCTAATTGCCTTTGGAATCTCTCTGGCATAATTAGAACCTGCCGGTATCATCTCTGGCGCCTTCCAATATGTGACTCCCATTTTATCTAATAATTTCGCTACTTTATTTGCAAATTTATGATCCTTGGAACTATAGCTGATAAAAACGGATTTCGCATTTGTCACCTTATATTCCTCCTGTCCTGCCGTCTATATAACGACCTTATTCCGTCCTGTGGATTTTGCCTGATATAATTTGTCATCCACATCTTTAATATTCTCATCCGATGTCTTTTCTAGGTCTAAGGTTCCCACTCCAAAAGACATGGTTATCCTTATCTTTTCAATGCCATATTGGCAATACGAGCCTTCCACCCATTGTCTAAGACTTTCTGCATAAACCGCCGCTTGAGCAATATCTTTTCCTCTCAAGAAAATCACAAACTCTTCACCGCCCCAGCGCACAACTTCCTCTCCTGTCTGAAGGCTTTGCTGCAAAATGTCTGCCACATGAATCAACACCGCATCTCCAGCATTGTGGCCATAGGTATCGTTTACCTTCTTGAAAAAATCTATGTCACACATCACCACTGAAACCGGCGCGATGCAAGAAAATTCCTTCTCAATCTCTGTGTAATATTCATAAAATCCTCTACGATTCTTTAAGCCAGTGAGCTGATCCACCAAAGACTCATGACGCAAAAGATGGGACTCCAAAGTCTTGCCACAATACACTGCTGCCATGTTCAGACGCTTAATGTCCTTTTCATCAAAAAGACCTTCCTGTCCCTGTGAGTCCAGTTTATTAATCGCCTGATACGCACCTATCACTTCGCCCCGTTCATTCGTCACAGGTATACACAAAATAGATTTTGTAATATAACCTGTACGCTTATCTACTTCCGAATTGAAACGCTGATCCTCATAAGGCTCATTAATTAAAATAATCTCTCCATTTTGTATGGACGCTCCTACAATACCGCTACCCTCCGGCACAATAATTCGTTCACTTTCCGAAGCTGCAATGGTCCAATATTGTTTTTTGCGGACGTCCCAGCACCAGAAAGATGCTCTCTCTGAGTTCACCAAGGTGCGTCCCATATCTGTTAATAGCCGGATAACAGAAGAAAAATCCTTCTCATTTACCAGCTGGTTCATATAATAAAAAATCTGTTCTAATAATTCTTCTGCATTCAGAGATTCTCTTTTTTCCAATACAATCCCTCCAACTGTCTTATATATTCCAGAGATTTGCGCTGGTTCTCCGGCAATGTAGTCTCCACTAGAACACTGCATTCCCTGAAATATTTCTGGTAATAGATGTTAAATTGTTCCCAATCTATCTTCCCATCTCCTACCGCCAGATGTAAATCCTTCTCTAAATCAGTATCATTAATGTGAAGATGACGTACCACTGGCGCAAGCTGCTCTACCCATCCTGATACCTGCTTCCCATAAATACTGGCATGGGCATAGTCAAGGCATACACCATAATTGGTATATCCTTTCAGCTTACTGGAAATCCTATGTAAAATCTCCGGCGTATCATCAAACATATTTTCCAGATAAATCTGTATGTCGGGATAGGAACACAACAACCGTTCCAACACAACAACCGTCTTTTCCACCACCATAGATTCATATCCTGCATCTGAAATCAGCGGGTTGCAATTGGTATGGAATACCACTCCCCGAACACCTAGCTGTCTGGCAATTTCCATGCTCTGCAACATTCTTTTTTCAGACACTTGGCAAATCAACTGATCCTGACTAAACACTGTCACATCCAGAAAAGCTCCGTGCATCGTGCTTCCTTCCGGGATGCCAGCCTGGTGATATGCCTGTATCATCTGATGCATTTGCTCTTTTGAATCTAAGACCTCTGGCTCATAAAAATCATTGATTTCAAATGCAACCTGATACTCTTTTGCAATTTGTTTATGTTCCTCCAGTCTGTCCAATCTGGATACAATCATAAAATTCCCCATAAAAGACCCCATTTTCTATCCGTTGTACCAATTCAATCTTACTCTAAATTCTAACATGATTTAGCTATAATTCCAAGTATCTATTTTCTATCCCTGCCTTCTTTGGGCATTTTTTCGTATTGGAAAAATGGTGAATATAGGTTATAATGATAGTTAGGCTCTTTGCGCTTACATGAGAGCTTTTGAAATCTGTTAACAATGATTAGAAACTGCGTGGTGGATATTTTGAAGAAACGATATTTTGTACGATGCAACGCCCTCGAGGAAGGGATGCGAATCGACCAGTCGATTGTTGACCGTATGGACCGTACCTTAATTGTCCGCGGTACTATTTTAAATGAATATCTGATTGAATCCTTGAAAAAGCTTGGCATTGCAGGAGTCTACGTCAGTGAGGGAGAGGATGATCCAGAACCAGAAAATAAGGATGAAGAGCTTTCTCCTGTGGTTAAAAATACCATCTCCAAGCTGAGAACCTCCGATCCATCCAAGGTAAAGCTTTCTGAAAGTGTTAAAAAACGTGTTTCTGAAGGAATCCAATATCTCTACAGCAATTCCACTTCCGAGCAGTTTGCTAATACTACAGCCAGCATTACCAATGATTTGATGAAAGCCATCAATGATAATGATGCGATTGCCGTGGATATCAATGCATTGAAGACCAGTGATGAATACACCTTCAAGCACAGTGTAGATGTAGCTACCATGTCTATGATTATTGCAAAAAAACAGGGAATGGGAAAACAGGACGTGTACAATATTGGTATTGCGGGACTTCTTCACGATATGGGTAAGGCAAAGATTCCTTTGGAAATTTTAAATAAGCCAGCAAAATTGACAGATGAAGAATTTGCAGTTATGAAAAAACATCCACTATTTGGATATGAGATATTAAAAGATAAGAATGATTTTCCAAAATCTATCTCTTTTGCCGTGCTACAGCACCACGAAAAAATGAATGGAAAAGGATACCCTATGGGAGTATCCTCTGACAAAATCGTTCCTTATGCCAAGATTCTTTCCGTGGCGGATGTATATGATGCTTTAGTAACAGAGCGTCCTTATAAGAAGGCATTCTCCCAGCGTACTGCTGTGGAAATGATTATGTCTATGACAGGTGAATTGGATATTGCTGCTATGAAGAGCTTTATGAATAGTGTCATTTTATATCCAGTAGATTCTACTGTACAATTAAGTAATGGAGAAGAAGCCAGAGTAGTAGAAAACCACTCTAAATCTGTGCTTCGTCCAACAGTAGTGGGACTTACCACCGGAAGAGTCTATGACTTGGCTCATGATTTGGAATGTGCCAATATTATTATCCTTTAGTTTACGAATTGGAGTGATTATATGAAAGAAAAAAAGCAGAAACGGCTTTATCTTCTATTTTTAATTTATTTCATTCTGGTAGGAATTGGATTTGCTGTCCTATTTTCTGTATACCAGAAGGAAAAGAAAAAAGAAGTCCATGTTACTTTAGATAAAGAAACTACATACTCTCCGAAAGTGAATGTTGCAGTGCAGGTTTCCAACACATGGCAAAGCAATCCAGAGCAAGGAAACCCTTATATTGCAGCACAGTATGATATTACTGTAGAAAACAATTTATCTCATGCCCTGACAGACTGGCAGCTGGAGATTACTTTGCCGGAAGAGGCAACCATAGACAGTTCCTGGAATGGCACTTTTACACAGGAGGGCTCTAAAATTATTTTTGAACCAGGTAAGGGCTTGGATATTGCAAAAATCAAATCCGGCTCGTCAGAAGATTTTGGAGTTATTCTATCCTCTGAAAATATACTGGAAATCACGGATTTTACACTGAAAGGTCATCAGGATATCCGTCTGACCCAGTATGTGGCATTTTATGTGCTAATGACCCTATTCTCTCAGGGAATTGTGGTAGTGTTAGTCTATAGCATCCTGGCTCTTCGTACCAGACAGCTTCGGATACGTCAGCAGCAGGACGAACAGGTTATTTTGGAAACCATGCACACCATTGCAAACTTTATTGATGCAAAGGACCGATATACCAACGGTCATTCCTTCCGTGTATGTGAATACTCTGTAAAGCTGGCAAGAAAAATGAATCTTTCTGAAGATGATGTGCGAAAAATCGGATATGCCGGACTGATGCATGACTGTGGTAAAATGGGTATCGCTGACAGTATCTTACTAAAGCCGGCACCCCTTACCGACGAAGAATTTGAGATTTTAAAGCAGCATACTGTGTATGGCGGTAATATTCTGCAAAACATGACTACCATCAAAGGAATCCGTGAGGCAGCCTTGTACCATCATGAGCGTTATGACGGAAAAGGTTATCCAGAAGGTCTTAGCGGTGATGACATTCCTTTCTATGCAAGACTCATTGGTGTAGCTGATTCCTATGATGCCATGAGCAGTGACCGCTGCTATCGAAAAGGACTTCCAAAGGATGTAATTCTAGGAGAATTAAAGAAAAACTCCGGAACGCAATTTGATCCAGATATTGTGATTCACATGATTCATATGTTGGAAAATGATGAGATTTAAGAAATTAGCATTTTTCACAATTTAATTGTGCAAAAGTGCTATCTTTTTGTTTATATTTTGACTTTTTTTGTGAATTATAGTAAAATGCTATGCACAAAAAGGACAAAATAAGGAGGGCACAGCTATGATGAAGAAACTAAAAAATATGAGCGTAAAAAAAAGGTTGACTATCAGTTTTATTTTTGTAGTGGCACTAGCAAGTTTATCCGGCGTATTGGGTGCTGTTTTACTTGAGGTACTGGACTGGCAATATGGCAAAGCATTGATACAGAATGGTTTTATTCAAGGTGATATTGGTGAATATAGTGCATATCTAAATCGAAGCGGCGCACTGGCCCGGGATGTAATTATTCTGGAAGATGCACAAGAAGTAGCCACAGCAAAGAAGACAATGGATGAATGTCATGAAAAGGTAGAGTATTATTTTGAACATGTTGAAGCTCAACTAGAAAGTGATGAAGAGAGAGAGCTTATGGAGATTATTCAGACAGAATATCCTCTCTATATTCAATTTCGAGATGAAGCAATTCAATTCGCTCAATCAGGAAACCATGATGATGCTTTGGTACAATTCCGCAAGGAAGCTCTTCCGCATTTACAAAAAATCATTCAGGCTACTGAAGATTTGCTGACATGGAATATCGAAACAGGTAATGAAAAATCTAGAATACTGACAATTTCCGGCAGAGTAATGACCATTATTATTGTTTTGGTAGTTATCGCAGCAGTTGCTATCGCAATGACATTTGCTACACGTACTGCTTATGACTTCCACAGACCAATTGAAAAAGTACAGGCAGCTACCCGCAAGCTTGCGGATGGTGAACTAGATATCCACATAGACGTACATTCCCAGAATGAACTGGGCGATATGGCAAACGACATTAACAATGCGGTAGCTAAGATTCGTACCTATGTAGAAACTATTCACTATGGATTATCTGAAGTGGCCGCAGGAAACTTTGCGGTTCAGCCACCGATTGAATTTCATGGCGATTTTGTAGCATTAAAGGATTCTATTGTACATATCACATCTACATTAAGTAATACCATGCGACAAATTAATGATGGTTCTGAACAAGTTGCAATGGGAGCAGAACAGTTAGCAGAAAATGCCCAGACACTGGCAGAGGGCGCCACCAGCCAGGCAAGTGCAGTACAAGAATTGACTGCTACTATTGAAAATGTTGCAACTGCTGCCTCATACAGTGCTGATGAGGCAAATGAATCTGCAAAACACGCAGAAGAATTTGCAAGGGTTGCGGAAGAGAGTAGTCAGGAAATGAAGGTACTGACAGAGGCAATGGCAAGAATCACTGAAACATCAAAAGAAATTGAAAGTATTATTACCGAAATCGAAGATATTGCTGCCCAGACAAATCTCCTTTCCTTAAATGCTTCCATCGAAGCAGCCAGAGCCGGCGAGGCTGGTAAAGGATTTGCTGTAGTAGCAGACCAGATTGGAAAACTGGCCACAGATAGTGCCCAGTCTGCTGTAAATACCAGAAAACTGATTGTAAAATCTCTGGATGAAATCGTTAAAGGAAATGAAATTACAATTAAGACAGCAGCAGGATTGCAAGAGGTCATCGGCGGTATCCGCGAACTGGCTGCCGGTGCTAAGGCAAACAGCAAAATATCTAGCGATCAGGCAGAAACCATGGCACAGGTACAGGCAGGTGTAGAACAGATTGCCGATGTAGTCCAAAGCAATTCTGCTTCCGCGCAGGAAACCTCCGCAACCAGTGAGGAGCTGTATGCACAGTCTGAAAACCTAAAGGCTCTGCTGGAACAGTTTGTATTATTAGAAGACACAGAAGTATAGCGTTTTCTGTGGTAAATCAAACTTCACACATAGAAAATTTATAAACTCCCCATAATATCAATTATGGGGAGTTTATATTAGTAAATCTAAATCACAGTAATAATACCCAGCGACTTCAACAAGAGAATCAGCAGAAGTACTGGTGTTACAAACTTCACCATTACGATGTAAAGAGTTTTTCGGCTAAATTTATTTCCAGTCTTTTCTACTTCATCAATAATAGTCTTAGGCTTTACAATCCAACCAATCAAGATACATGTTCCAATTGCCACTACTGGCATTAAAATATTATTACTGATGTAATCCAAAACATCCAAAATTTGGGCTGTTGCACCGTTTGGTAATGGCAATTCAAAGTACCACAGATTATATCCAAGGCATACAATGGTACCTACAACTAAAGCAATTGCGGTCTCTATAATAGTCGCTTTCTTTCGGGAAATATGGAACTTATCCATCATACTTGCTACCACCGCTTCCATGACGGATACAGAACTGGTTAATGCAGCAAACAGTACCATAGCAAAAAAGGTACATCCTACAATATTTCCAACTCCCCCCATAGCGTCAAATACCTTTGGCAGAGAAACAAACATCAGGCTTGGACCAGATGCTTCCATTCCTTCTCTTCCCATGAAAGTATATACCGCCGGAAGAATCATAACACCTGCCAAAAAAGCTACAACGGTATCAAAAATCTCAATCTGGTTAATAGATTTACCCAGATTTGCATCATCCTTTACATAGGAACCATAGGCAATCATAATACCCATAGCTACACTAAGACTAAAGAAAAGCTGTCCCATAGCATCTACCAACACAGTGAAAAACTGTTTTACAGAAAAGTTGCTTAAATCAGGAACAATATAAATCTTAAAGCCCTGCAGACCAGTTCTGGTAATACCATCTGCATCCGTATAGCTGATAGTCAACGAGAAAATTGCAATTCCCACAACTAACACAAGTAATACAGGCATCAATACTTTAGAAAAGCTTTCGATTCCATTATTCACGCCCCGATAAACAATTATCGCAGAAACTCCTAAAAATACAATCATCAGCACTATTGGATATATTTCTGAAGTAATATGCCCTGTGAAATAACCGTCGGTAGCCGCAGCTGCTCCATCTCCTGTCAAGTAAGCCATAAAGTATTTTAATACCCAGCCACCAATTACACAGTAGTAAGGCATAATAATGACAGGAACCATGCTTGCCAGTACTCCCAAAAATCCCCATTTTTCTTTTAACTTACCATAAGCAGTTAACGGACTCTGTTTGGTCTTTCTTCCAATTGCTATCTCTGTGGTAAGAAGCGTATAACCAAAGGTCAACGCCAATATAATATACATGACAAGGAATAATCCACCACCATCCTTTGCTGCCAGATAAGGAAATCTCCAAATATTACCTAAACCTACCGCACTTCCTGCTGCCGCCAGCACGAAACCAATCGAGCCGGAAAACGAATTTCTTTTCTTTGCTTTTTTCATTGTTCTTTCTAGATGTTCTCATCCAATCCTTTCTGTAAATTCACCCCTGTACGCTTTAAATATTTTATTTACAAACATACCAGCATTAGTTCTTGATTTTCTTTAATATCTTGCTTAACAACTGATACATCATTAAAGCTTCTTCATGATTCAAAGGAAGACATTCGCTGATTTTATATGGAATCTCTACTGCCTTTTCTTTTAACTCCTGGCCTGAAGATGTCAAAGTCACGATAAGGACTCTTTCATCCTTATTCGAACGCTTCCTGCTAATATAGCCTTTTTGCTCTAATTTCTTCAATACCGGTGTCAGTGTTCCGGAATCCAAAAAAAGAATTTCACCTAAATCCTTTACATTGATTTTCTCCTGTTCCCATAATGCCATCATGGTAATGTACTGTGTATAAGTCAAATCCAGTTCATCTAAAAATGGTTTATACAATCTTACAATCTCTTTAGAACAAACATACAGCGGAAAACATAATTGACTACTTAATTTTATGGCATCATACTTATCTGACATATTCTTCACCATTTCCTTTCTCTTTTTCTTTTGATTATATATTTCCTATTACTTTATTTACGCATAAAGTTCCTTTAGCTGTCGAATCCTCTTTTTCATTTCTTCTACCACTGATTCCGGTTCCAAAATACGGACACCGTTTCCCAGAGCCATAACCCATCCTAAAAACTGTCCACTGACAGCCACATTTACCCGGATTTCAAAGTGGTCCTTACTGGTCTGCAGCATCGTTACATCCTTACCAAACCGGTCAATCACCACTCCGGCCAGCTCATTTCTAAACTCCATATGTACCCGCTGCTGTTCTCCATCAAACATACCAAATAGCTGCTGGGTATAGGATGCCATATCACACTGCTTAAAGCAAGTCTCACCTGTTCTTTTTTCCTCTGTCAATTCCAGTGAAAGCATCTTATCCACCCGGTAGTGCTTGATTTGTGCTGCCTCGCTATCATAACCAACCATATAATAATTTTCATCATCCCAGGTCAGCGCCCATGGGCTAATCTGGTACCATTTTCCATCCCTCCGAAGCTCCTGCTGCTTTTTCACATTCCATTGAAAATACTGGAAGCGTACCTGCACATTGGTAGCAATGGCAGAATGGATAAAGTCCACATTATAGTATATACTTTCATTACTAGTCTTATTGCGTCCCCGAACATAGACCTGACGCTGCAACTGCTTTGCTTCGTGCTGGCTGGTCAGAGACTCTATCTTCTTAATCAGGGCGTCAGACTTTTTCTCCGTAATAAACTTGGCAGACTGAACGGAATCCACCAAAAGCTTTAACTCTGCCAGTTCAAAATCCCTGCTTGCCACATAATAATGATAACTTCTTCCATCATTCTCTCCAACAATGTCTATTCCAAAGGTCCTAAGATTTTCAATGTCTGCATAAATCGTTTTTCGCTCCACAGAAATACCATAGGCCTTTAGGGATTCAATCAGCTCCGGTGTGGTAATTCTGTGATTCTCATCGGTTTTTTCCAGAAATATTTTCATTAAATATAAAAGCTTTAATTTCTGATTAGAACCAACCTTCATGCATTCTCCTCCTTTTTCACACCTCGGTCAGAAACTAAAATTCCAGCCACTGGACTTCTTTATTATTTTTCTATAGACTACTTATCATTCTTTGTCCAGACAGTTCCTGTCAGATTAAGATTCTTTTCGTGGAATACTGGATTCTTCCCTTCCTTTTTCTGTGTTTCATAATCCTTCAGGGTCTTAATGGCAATATTTCCTAAAAGTAAAATTGCAATAATATTTACAATAGCCATAAATCCCATGGTAACGTCAGCAAGATTCCATACCAAAGAGAAATCTGCCTGTGCACCCAGGAAAATAGCTATCACACAAGTGACGCGGAAAATGTGTAATAAAACCTTATTATTCTTAATAAACAGAATATTTGACTCCGCATAATAATAATTTCCTATTACACTACTAAAAGCAAAGGCAAAAATAGAAAAAGTAATAAAATGGATTCCCCAACTTCCTACGTTGGAACTAATAGCAGCCTGTACATATGGAATACCGTCCAAAGTACCACTGACTCCTTCCACTCCTGATACCAGAAGCATCATGGCAGTGCTGGAGCAAATCAAAAGGGTATCAATAAATACAGAAATAATCTGTACCAGTCCCTGCTTCACCGGATGATCAACCTCAGCGGAAGCAGATGCATTTGGGGCACTACCCATACCAGCCTCGTTAGAGAAAAGTCCGCGCTTAATACCGATGACAACACAGCTTCCTGCCAAACCACCCATGATAGCCTTTACATCAAAAGCACTTTCCAAAATCTCTCCAAAAATCTTTGGAAGTTCTGTAATATTTATAAACATAGTTACCAGACCAATTAAAATATACAATCCTGCCATAATTGGAACGATTACGGAAGAAATAAATCCAATACGGTGAACACCGCCCCAAATAACCCATGCAGTCGCTGCTGCAAGGACAATGCCCAGAATCATTGGTGCGGAAGAATTAGAATAATCTTCAATGTAGTATTCCAGAGCAGAAGACATGTTGTAAGCCTGCAGTCCATTGAAACCATAGGCAAAACAAATAATCAAAAGAATAGAGAATAGAATACCCATCCAGCGTTTGCCTAATGCACGTTCCATATAGTAAGACGGACCTCCTCGAAACTGTCCATTCTCTTTCACCTTATAAACCTGTGCCAGAGTACTCTCGATAAACGCAGAGGCACCACCAATCAGAGCTGTCACCCACATCCAGAAAACTGCTCCCTTGCCACCAGCCGCAATAGCTGTAGCAATACCAGCTATATTACCAGTACCAACACGGGATGCAGTAGAAATCATCAATGCCTGGAACGAGGAAACCTTCTTTTGTCCATCTTCTCCCTCTTCTGCCTTCTCCATCATAGACTTAATACCATCCTTCAAAAGACGGAACTGCACTCCTCTGGTACGAATGGTAAAATAAATACCGGTTCCCAGCAAAAGTATAATCAGCACGTAAGTATACATTACATCATTGATTTTCCCTAATACATTATTTAATATTTCCATTTTCTTTTTTGCTCCTTTTCATTTCTTTTGTATATGGACTGTGATGTCCTATAAGCAATCATTGTTCCCACCATAGTAATGCCCAAAATCCCTATCATAATCCCTGCAATGTAACATAAAAAATCAACGTACATTTCATCCTGAAACATCCAGAGGCTGCGATGTTCAGAAAAACTTAGTATCCACAAATCATTGTCAAAAAAGATTTCATGAAATCCATTGATGACCAGATCAATATCGATAAATGCCATCGCTCCTACAACAATAGCAGCTATCAATAGAATTCCCCAGGCAATCCAGAAACCAACGCAAAATTCCCTGATTTTCTTTTCCCAAAGGAATAGTATGGCACCTATAGCAAATATTATGATACAAATATTCCGAAAGACCTTAAATCCGCTAATGAGATTTCGAACATCTACCAGATGTATCATCTCTTTTTCTGTGAAAAATCCTGTTTTTCGTCCATCTACCACCACCATTACCTGAGCATCCTTCCTCTTTCCTTCTACGTACTCTACCATGGCATAGGCAGCTTTTTCCAGATCCTCTTCTGACATATGCAAATCCTGGGCAACACCGTATTTCTGATTGGTTCCATTCAAAAAAGAACCTTGCAGGATAAAAGTATCTACTGCAATAAAAATCATAAGAAGTATTCCAGCCAAAGCCGGAACACTTCCCAATAAGCAATATCTAATTTTCACAAACAACGCCTCTTTCTTTGTGTACAGTCAAATACCCCACAGCAAGCTACAGGGCATGACCTTGTTTCTTTTTTGTCCGCCCCAAGGGGGCGGGGTATTTGACCCCGCGGGCGCGCTCGGATAAACAAATTAATTTGTTTATCCTCACTTTGCCTTCGCGTAAATGGATGTACACGCCATTACGTTCTAATACATGATTAGGGTGTCAAAAGGTGCTTCTTTCATTTATGTTTAGCAAGTTGCACAAAAGATTTAGCACAAAAACGCCTTACGAAAAATATTAGTTTTCTCTTGTACTTTATATGGTAGCAGCAATTCGCTGACAGAACGTCAGCGAAAGACTTAACTGAACCATGGATGGCGAGTTTAAGCCGGTTGCGTCAGGAAAGAATATAGTAATTCAAAGCACATAGAGAAACTTATATTTGGAGTTTGAAGTTTGTTGCTAAATGTTTTGTGCAACTTGCCAAACTAAATTTACAATAGCACCTTTTGACACCCTAATCAGTATATGCAAAAAATGCCGAAATTTCAAGCTATTTCGGCATTTTTGGTTGAGTTTTAACCAGATTTGGTTCATTGTAATTTGTAATATGATGAATTGCAACACGAGAATTTGTGATACTTATTCTATAATTTCTTTTCCATCTCATCATATACTAAAATATCACCATTATCTGCCTGAATCCGACAGGTCTTTGTCTCCCTATATCCGCGTTTCAGATACATTTCCTTGGCTGGCAGCGACGAATCAATATGTACCGTGTCAAACCTCTCACCAATCTTCTGCTCCGCAAAGTCCATCAGCTGACGACCGTAGCCTCTACCTTGGTGGTCTGGTAATACGAATAGGCGGTTGATGGAATTTCCTTTGATGGTAACGGTGCCAATGGGCTGACCGTCTTCTTCTATGAACCAGACTAAACCGGCTTGGATGTCGGCTAGGATGTTAGATTTGCTGTGGTGGTGGAGGAAGAAATCTACTACGCCTTGAGGGTAGTAGTGGGGGTAGATGGTGGCGATGGTGGTGTGGGTGAGGTTTAGTATTGTGGATATGTGTGATTCTATCGTCTTATGTAGCATATTATATCTCCCTCTTTAATATGATTCTTTTTATATAACATCTATTATTCTACATCAAAACTATCCATCTCTACTTCAAATATACATTCTTCTATGACTGTAATACACTCCTCCGTATGTTTCAAAATATCCTTTCCCCAAAATCGAATAACCGTCCACCCTTCATATTGAAGTTGCTTATTGATTTCATCGTCACGCTGCATGTTTCGAGATATTTTCTTAATCCAATATGAACTATTATCTCCCTTCTGCAAACGCAATTCTAATTCATTCCAATCCTTTCCATGAAAAAATTCACCATCACAAAATATTGCGATCTTATATTTTGTCAAAGCGATATCGGGGCATCCAGGAAGATTATTATAATTTTTTCTATACCTATATCCCTTTTTCCATAAAGCTTTTCTAAGTACACGTTCAATTTTTGTATCCTTCGCTTTAATATTTTGCATGTTTTTCTTTCTCTGTTCTTTTGTGAGATTATCCATTATTTCATCTCCCTTAATATCCCCTTGTAGTTCACAGGAATTTCAGCTTCTGGTTTTCTCAGTATATTTATTGAACTCTTGATTTTTGTACCTTCTGGTTCTAATCGAACCAGTATAATATAATCGTAAGCTGTATTCCCTTCTACTTGATTAGAAATATATTCTCCCGCTTCATTCTAATCCTTTGTTTCAAGCAACAGACGCCGTCCAAAAATTTTGTTGATTTAACCGCAATATGTTTCTTTGTAAGCCACTTCAATCCTTTCAGCAATTCTTTTGATTACGGATACACAGACAGAATTTCCTGCCTGCTTATATAAACGTGCATCACTCATGCCTTCTGGCAATTTGAATTCTTTTGAAAATCCTTGCGTATTAAAGCATTCATGTGGTGTCATTTTTCTAATTCCATTTTTTGTCTTAATCAGGCAAACATTATGTCCGCCTTCACCCTGATTGGCAGTCAATGTTGGAACTACACCACTTTTATTTTTTCTAACATATTTGCGCCTCCACTGATAAATAGCATACGGATCATCCATAGCTTCTATTAGTCGCTCATAGATATCTCCTTTGTATTTTCCCTTTGTATAATAATATTTCTCATCAACTTTTGTTTCAAAATCAATAATATCTGTCAATTTTGTAGTTAATTGCTCCGGCATAGGAAATTCAAAATTTTTATATACTTCTTTATCCTTAAATGCAACAATATATATTCTCTCTCTATTCTGTGGTATATTTCCATACTCCATTGCATTTAGTACAGAATATTTCACACTATAGCCTTCCTTTTTGAGTTCGTCTAAAATTACAGAAAATGTATTTCCATTATCATGTCCGACAAGATTTTTTACATTCTCAAGAAATATAATTTGAGGCTTTTTCTCTTTAAAGATTCTTACAAGCTCAAAAAATAAAGTTCCTCTTCCTTTTTCATCATCAAATCCTTTTCTATATCCTGCAACACTAAATGCTTGACATGGGAATCCTGCCAGCATTACATCAAATTCTGGAATTTCACTCACTCCAATATCATTAATGTCTCTGCAATCAACTTTTATGCTTGAATTCAGTTCGTATGTTTTCACTGGATATGGATCAATCTCATTAGCATATATCGTATCAAAAAAACCCGTTTCCTCAAAACCTTTATCTATTCCTCCAACCCCAGCAAAAAACGACGCGCACGTGAGCATGGTACCCCTCCTAAAAAATAATTCTAAGGAATTATACCAAAAATCGCGGCGCGTCGCAATATTATTCTTCTACTTCTGATTCATCACATTCTTCGCAATAAAATCTTTCATATGTGCCTATCTCAGCAAAATCGACAGTATACTTTCCTTCTGACTGCTTTGTAAAAACCACACTATCGACACCGAATTTTACCAGCATTTCATATGTAACTATTTCTTTCTCTGGAAGTTCAAAAACCTTCCTTAAAAGCCACTCTCCTAATACCTTATTAGGATTACTCATTATTGATTTTCCCTCATTAGGATTACCTGTTCCTGCATCCTGACACACTTTTGCAGATACAACTTTACCATCCGGCAATGTCAATTCAAATTCAGTATCTCTGCCAGGAAAAAAGCCTCTGCTCCGCTCTCTATCTTCTTTTAGATATGCTATGTAAATTTCATTGGGATCTCTTTTTCTTCCTGATGCATTCCACTGATTAAGTCCACTCTTTAATGGCACATATTTTTCTCCGTTTTTTGTTGCATATAAGCGTAAACATAATTGTTCTAGTTTTCCTTTCGCTTCAGCTATATACTGATTATAATCACCTAAAATATACATGGGTGGTGATTCTGTTTCTTGCTCAATTACAATCGGCAAAGAGGGCTTTTGTAGCTGCATTAAATAGCTATAGGGATCTGCCATGATCGATACGTTAAATTTGTCTAATAATTCCATATCTGAAAAAATCATATATAAGGTATTCTTTGAAACGCTAAAATGATAGGTGTGTCTTCCATCTGTGAAATATGTATTATTTTTATTTCCTCTGCCATCAATAAGTTGAATGTTATCTATATCAATATAATCAAAGGCATGTTCTAATATCTGCATTGCTCCTGGTACTCTTTTCACAATATGATAAATCATTTCATCAATACCATATAGGTTTTTGGTTACACGAATCCTCTCATTGCGATACTCAGCAATTGTTTTTACAAGTTCTATTCCCGATAATGTCTTGTACTCTTCTCGTAACTTACCAAACTCAGCGACCTTCTGGTCATCATTTCCCATCCATGTTTTAAGACCAATTCCAACTTTTCCCTTCTGAGCATCGGCAGAACAGTCTTTTCTACCAAGATTCATTGCTTCAAAATATTTGCAGAAAATATTTTCATGTGCTCTATATGGTAAATATGGACATTCACTTTCTGAGAATAGTAATGTTAGATTTCCTATAATTTCAAGCATTCTTTTGTAGTTGTCCTGCTGATCTTTTGGCTGTTTTTCGTAGAACATATATTGACTCCCCTTCTTTTTATACGATTGTATCATATTGTTCTTGCATGGTCATTAATTTTATTAAGTGAAATATCATTTTTCATTCTATCTGATCATTAATAGTTTAAATCTGTTGCCTTCCACTATTTCTATATTATAATTTCTCTATTACAATATCCGTAGGCGATATCCAAGTGACCCTAACACAATCTCCAACAACTGCGTCAATTTGAGAAAACCAAAAACCTAATGCTTTCAAATTTTTATCACCTGCAAACTGTTTGCCATATATATCCCCTGCCTTTTTGCATCCTTGTGATCTAAGAACACTTTTGAATAATCCATCAGTTGACACACAATTAAATAAATTTTCTCCAAAAATGTCCCGATAACCTGTCCCATTACTATTTAGCAATCGATATCTACACGCTATATGTCTGGGAATGGGAATATAACCTTCTCCATAAATTTGATTTCTTGACCCCGTGAAACGAAATGTTCCCCATTCCAGGTGTGTTCGCTTTAATGTTATTACATAAGTATCTTCTGCTTCTGCCATATCCTATATTTCTCCTCATTCAGTAAACAATTTTTTATTTTTAATTCAATCAATGTATAATATATCTGTATGCCATGTTGTCTACTACTTCCAAATTTATAGACAAACATCCTCTTTAGAATGATCTAAAATAATATCTCTTAGTTTCCCCCTCATAATCGAATTCACTTTTTAATAGATTTTGCTTATATTCCATAGAAACAGTATCCTTGTTTTCTCTTCGTAAGTGCATGGTGATATTATAATTATACAAAAAACATCTAAACAAAATTCATTTTAAGTAAAATATGTTAAACTATATTAATACTTTTCATTTTGAAATTCTGTAGTATTCCAATAAATGATTCTAAATCCCTTGTATAATTTTGAGCCATTTCAAAAACACTATGTATTCCTAAAAAAATCATTTCTTTTTGCTCTTCTATTTCAGAAATATTATAATCATTTAATAAAAGCCAGAGTAGATAAAAATTCTGATCTGTTTTCCCGCCATTATAACTGGATGAGGCGAATAAACACGATATTTTTTCCTTTTCATCATCTAATAAACAACGTATTTTTTTAATAAAATGAGTTATATTTTCTACAGAATACATGAATTGATGAGAATGCGCATTACTTATACTGGCCAACACCTTTGTAATGTCTGCCTTTTTCTTAATTCTTGCATTTATTCGATTATTTCGAATATAGATATTTAAAATATCATACGGCGATGTATTCATATTCATTTTATAATCTAAATACGCCAGAGATGTAATAAGTTCTTCTATTCCCATTCTTGTATCTCTTTTCTTAAATATTTTTCCTTCGTTTTCTGCGGCAATTTTCTTTATATTCACAACTGTTTCTTTATTTACATAAGCATTCCACATTTCAAAGGAATTTGACCTGATTGGATACGGCTTTGTATTTAAGCGTAAAAATAAATCAATATTATCAAAAAACTCATTTTGGTTTGAATCAATCTCAACAACATCAATCTGAAAATCCAAAATGCGATTATAATACATCTCTGGTATTCCTTCGACATTCTTTCCATTTAATTCGTCTAGAATTTTCAAACCTTTTAATTTGAATAAGTTCTTCTGCGACTTTTCACTTTTCCCATCTTCTGTAATATAAGTCTTCCCTAAAAAACCTATTATAGTTAACAACCGTTGTTGACCATCAATAACTTCAAATACCCCATCTTGCCTTTTAAATATATATAATGGTGGAATTTTCATATCTAACATTATACTTTCTAATAAATACGATGCTTTTGCTAAATTTGTTACCTCTGAACGTTGATAATTTGGTCTTATTATAAATCTATTTCTATTTATTTTTTTAATTATATCTTCAATAGTCATAGAGGTAGGATCCGCTTTATGAATTTTAAACTTCTTTATTTCAATTATATTATCTACTTCAAAATTCATAATCTCTTTAAACGTCTCTTTATCATATAAATTCAAGTTAAAATCATACTGATACCATGTATTAAGACAATTAGCAATAAACTTATATCTGTATAATATTGATTTATAATAGTGGCTTCCTGTTTGTTGAAATACCCTTTCAATGTTGTCCTCTAACCCTTCAATTCCTCTCCAATAAATCGGTGAATCTTCTACATCAATTATTCTTCCAAGAAATTCTTTGCTACTAATTTCTATGTTATTTTTTTTAATTATTGATATTCCCCAATAGAAGCACTCATATAATAATATATTATCTTTTAATACATGATTATTTTCATTCAATATATTCTTCAAATCGAATAATATATCAATTATCTCTTCAAATTTTCCTATTTCATCCAGCAAATTATTATCTCTATAACAATAGTACGCTTTTGATATAACGTCAGATTTTGAACTGCTATTTGCATAGTTATTTATTGGAATCAAAGGCAAAACTAATAAACTTCTAATTTTAGCTAATAAAATATTAATTATATCCCTATCCACTTTTTTCTTTTGACGTTTAGATAAAAATAACTCCTTTGTTTTATAAAATAAATCCTTGCTATTACACAATTTATGATTAAATGTTTTTGTAATAATATCATCTATATATTCTGCCCTTTGTATTTCTTCCTTATGTAATGGCGTAATACCTGAATTATACCTTCTAAAAATCTCTTTTTTTATCTTATCTTCTTTCTCTTCAGACAATTGTGGCTCATTAACAACTGCACATTGTAATATCCGGATTTTTGTATCTTCAAAATTCTCTTTGATTTCTTCCTCCAAATCTGAATAAGTTTTCCCACTTAAGCTTTTTAAAATATGTAGTCCTTCCTCTGTCAATGTCAATCTATTATTAATAAACTTGTTAATTGTTTCAAAACGTTGTCTTCCATCGATTACCTCGTTGACTTTCTGATTATCGAAAAGTACTAATGGGGGAATTTCTGTCCCTAAAAGTATGCTCTCAATAAAATATGTAGCTTTATCTGCATCCCAAACATAATTTCTTTGAAAATAAGGTTTATAATCAATGCGATTATAAAAACGTTCATTAAAGAATACTGATGAAATGGCTTTTAACTTATTTTCTATCCTCAAATTTGTTTTAAAGATATCAGATATATCTGTAAAATCCATATCCCATGAAGAATCCGCCATTTTATAATTTCCTCCTGTCTTTCAATTTTTTCTCTTCAAATCCTTCTTGATTTCTAGAAACTACTGAATTTCCGAAAAAAAAATCGTTATTATTTTCCATTCTGCATTTCACCAATCCATCAACTGCAAATCTAAACACATATTGCCAACTTTTATTTCTAAATGCATTTTCAACTTGATCCGCTGTTGGTAACCATTCATATATATATCTACATTCATCAAAAGGAATTATGTCCATATACATAGAATTTGTTTTTGCTGAATAATTATATCTTTTAATCTTATCTGTTACATAGTGTAATGGATATCCCATCTGATTTTTAAGCAGATCTAGATATAACGAACTATTGGGAACATCTAAAAATTGATATATTTTTTTTCTATCTTCAAAATATTCTACCGTATTCTTTAAAACCACATTTTTTATTCCTGTTTTATCACTTAACAGATTACAAATTTGGAAACTCTCGTATAAAGAGTATTTAAACTTTTCATATCCAGATAGCATTGCAATAAATTTTTTAAGTTTATGATAGTTTCCATTATTTTTTTTGAGCATCTCACATAAATAAACTAAACGATAGATTTTTTGATTGTCTATATTATTCAATACATTTAAATTTAAATCTCTATCTGAAATACCATTAATTTCAACCAATCCTTGAATATATTCAGAGTTCGCAAATCTTTGTGTGGGAATTATAACAGATGCTATATCCATTATTATGTTTGTAATAAAATCCGAATAGTACTCATCAATATTATCATTGTAAACCTCTTTGTCATTAACAAAATATACATTATCTTCTCCTAAACATTCAACATTATATTTCCTCCTTTTTTTACACATAAAATATGGCTCTATAACTTCTATACTGTTATTTAATATTTCTTCATGAGAAAAGTCTGGTTTTGAGAAATTTGAAATAATTATCCCTGGACTGTTCAATCTATGATATTTACACATAGTTGCAATAACTCTAACGGCATTTTTAGACAGGATAGTCCCACATGAATCATAATAAAATATATCAAATTTTTTAGGAATGTCTTTAAAAAATTTTTCAATATTTATCTTTACTATTTTAGGCTTTGGAAATTCGCTTGCATATAAACTTTCTAAGGCATATTCATAAGACTCTGTGTCATTTTCAAAAGCCCAAATATTATGAGGTAATATTCCTAAACTAATCAACTCTTCGAAATCGTTTCTTGGCTCAGGTCCGCATAAATAACATACATTTAATTCTTCAACATCTTTTTTTCCAATATATGATCTTTGAAGCCGTTCCCATTCCCTGATGTATTCTTTATCAATTTGTTTTACTTCTCTACAAACACTACCGTCTTCTTCACAAAAAAAATCATATAAACGTCTAACATATGAATTGTTTACACAGCAACAACTTGCTCTATCAATAGTTAACAGCTCTATTGCAGAACTTAAAGCAATATGTCGTGCCTTACACTTATTTTTTTGTTTATATGTATACATACACAACACCTCTTTAATGTATTATATACCATATAATTTTAATATCCTTTTTGCATGACGCCCGCCTATGCAATTGTATTATCTTATATATATGGAATTAATTTTAACACTATATATTATTTACGTTTCTTATCTCTCCTTCTTCTTTCCATTTACAATTCTCATTTTTGTCCTTGCCGCGAAGATTTTTGCATCATATGATGTTTCATTATCTTTAAAACTGGTTAATATTTTTTGTTGCGACTCAGGTGTCCAATATATTTTCAGATTCTCTTTTGCTCGTGTAATGGCAGTATAAAATATATTGTGAGAAATCATTTCATCTACTTCTTTTGTAATAACTATTTTTACTGAATTATATTCCAATCCTTGCGCTTTGTGAATTGAAACAGCATATGCAATTTGAAAAGGTACATTTGTAGCAATGTCCTTATCGTCACTATCATCATCTCCTGCTTTTCGCTTCTTAACAGGAAACCTAACTACCGACTTTCCTGATGGCGCTATTGGTAAAAGTTCAAGATCCGTCCCTGATACTTGAATACTATTTAACACTTTATCAATTTCAATTGAAAAAAAGATTTCTTCATCTTCCTCTTCAATATTTACAATTTTACCTTTCAAATTATTGTATAATATGGCATCATATCTAGAAGAATCATTAAACAATACCGGATCACCTATTTTATAGCTCCACACACCAAGTGTTAATCCTTTACTACGGTTCGCATTTTGCAAAAACCTATTAATATTGTTTATTCCATATAAACCATCATAATTTAAACATAATATAATTTCATCATCAGTGGCTGGCTCGAATATAGATTCGTCTAGCACTGTTGTATATCCATAAGAAACTAAACACTCTGCTATATCGTCCTCATAATTGCGAACCTTATCCCAAAGTGATAATAAAGCTTTATTTTGGGTCCGATAAGGTTTGGTAAGTTCGTATTGTGCCTTTTCTGGAACAAAAGAACGTGCCAAACTAAACCAATTACCAAATTGTATAGATTCAATCTGATATATATCTCCTACTAAAACAAGCAATTCAAAATTTGCCTGTGCTAATAATTTAGCCATGTCCCGATTATTTACCATACTACACTCATCTATGAACAGAATGTCAGCTTTTTTGTATACTGATGAATATATATATTTCTTAATAGTCATAAACTCACAGTTATTAGCCTGAACTCTTCTTCGCAGATTTTCTACAGCCGGATTAGTATTTGCTAAATATACCTTTGAACTCTCCTGCCAAAATTGTGATACATGATTAATCAATGTTGATTTACCTGTCCCTGCTGCTCCATATATCATTGCAATTTTTGAATTATCAAACATATGAAGCATAATATTTTTCTTGTCATCACAATCAATAGTTTTAGGATTATTTTCCATCCATTCTTTTACTGATTCTTTATAATTATTTACTCCTCCCTTTGTTAGGTCAATTAATTTTTGTATAATATCCTTTGTATCCTCTTCATAACCTTTTACAAATATGTTATTACCTAATTTTTCTAACCTTCTATTCTGATGCTTCTTATACAATGAATTATTATATTTTTCAATTAATAACGATATATCATCAAAATTAGTCAAGTCTTCAATTTTGGTGTAGAGTCTACCGTATGTATCTGCATTAACACCTATTTGATGTGCTAACAACTCATGTTCCCTACCTTCTGAATTAATGCATTCATACAAGTCTAATAATGAAGGATTATGATTATATAATCCTGAATTATATGGCATCTCATCAAACGGAATTGCTCTATTATCAATATACAATCCTTTTATGCGATAATTTTCCTCATCAGAAAATTGCAACTTAATTATTTTGTTATTCATACAATACAACAAATATCGTATCACATTACTTCCACTTTTATTATCAATAATCCATCCTCTTGCTTTATCAAGTACTTCACACAAAACAAATACCCTTGCTCTTGCAGAAATTATTTCTTTAATTTTTGTATACTTTTCATTTGACAATTCCAAGATATCAACTAAATTTAATCCTGATTTTGCAAGATAATTCATTAATCCATTATACTCAGCATGTTTTCCCGTGATTTCTGTAGTCATCCCAAGTACTTTTGCAAAATTATTTATTTCACATGGTCGTATAGAGGGCGTCCAATCTATCAATATTTTAACAGGCATAAACTTACCTGACATTTCAATAATATCATCTTCCATACCCACTTTTATTGCATAATTTGTTGTTATTTTGGTTTTAGAAAATACTACTATTCTATTAAACTTACTCGTTTCATCATTTGCTGGAATCAGGGTATTTTCATAATAAACATGATGATTTACAAAAAAAGCCTTTGACTTTTGAATATAAAATCGCTCACTCTTTCTTTCATAATCATCAGCAAAACGGGGAATCATCAGTTTATCAACAATCTTCTCATAATACTGTTGCAATGTATCATCCATATCAATTGGAAAATCACAAATATTATGCAAAATCTCCATACCATATCTTCTTTGCATGAAATCTTTAATTTGAAGCAAGTACTCATAATACTTTAAAAGCAAACGCTCCGCACCTTCATTATCAGGAGTATAATGTGATCTTGATTTTTGTAATAAACCATGGAATTTCCTTAGAAAATAAAACTCATTATTTGATTTTAGGTATGCCACTGCATTTGGTATTGTCTCATAATCAATATATCCGTCGTGCGTTTCTGCGTAAATTTTGACAGCAATATGCTCTACCAAATTACGAAACTGTCCTAAAATATTTTGCGACACCAGTCCTCTAGATAATTTGTGAACTGCTTCAATATTATCACATATTGCTTTATCTACTGTTTGAATGTGTTCTTCAATCGTCTTCATAATAATAAACCTCCAATTTATTCTTACCCATCTTCTCGCTCACCAGCGCCACCGCCAAAACCACCTGAGCATACACAATACATTCCACCATATCTACACACTGAAAGGCCATACATCCAAACACCCCAATCACCTCAATACACCACACGATTCTAGTTTTTCTTCTATAGACGATAAATTCGATATCGTCTATCGTCTTATTCTCTGTATCCACTGGTGCCAGAACCCAAATAACCATACTAGCCACGAGAAGCATTCCTACTAAAACTATCAGGTCTACTTCTATATATTTCATCACCGAAAGAACTACTATAATTGTCAAAGATGTCAGCAAATAGCATTTAAAAGGAGTTGAGGCATGAAAGCCACCAGCGTAGGATCGCATTATCATAAATGAAAGCACAAATATTACTGTTTGTATCACTTCTCCAAAAACAACTCCGAGAAAAATTGCTGTCAGAAGATCAATGATTACGGTCAATAATTGTTCCATACCAAACAGATATATTTCATAATCTTCTTCCTCTGTACTTTCATCTATCAATAAGCGATCCACAACTTTTTTAGACAAACTGCCAAGCATTTAGAATTTCCTTAACTTCTGTACTGCTTTTGGCAGCTTTGGCTGATGGAAGAAATATGTGCACATGCGGTTTGCACTTTTTTCAGCTGCATTGTAAGCTGCCTTTTTTACCACCTTTGTGATAACATTACTCTTCTTCATCTACTGTACCTCCTTTTTTCTTTCAGTGGAGACACATTAACATAAGAATTGAATCTGTGCGGAGATTTGTCGAAATTTATATATGTTTTTGTCGAAATTTAAAGTTTTTTCAAAAAAAGACATGAATATTGCATTATCTTAGCTCACCTTTAATGCATCCATGTCTTTTTATATTTCCTATATATAGAGCAAAATATCTACGATAAACTTTTCATCCGTGTAATCAATTTCCAGCAATCCATTATACTTTTGCACAATAGCATCTATACTCTGTAACCCGATTCCATGCATCGTCGTGTCTTTTTTACTTGTAACAATCTTCCCATTTACAAGGATAATCGTTGAACAATGACTATTTTCGATATGAATAAACATATTTCCTCTATCGTATCCGCAACTAATATTAATATACTTATCATCCTTCACACTTTCCGCTGCTTCTATAGCATTGTCCAAAAGATTCCCTAATAGAACAACTATATCATCCTCGCTGATAGAAATGTTTTCTGGAATTACTATGCTAGGCTCTACTCTTATTCCCTTTTCATTTGCTCTGGTTAATTTATAATTAATCACACTATCTATTGCAATATTTCCCGTGGTACTATAAACCTCCATTTTTGCTAATTTTTCCTCCATTTTCTCTGTATATTCTAAAGCTTTGTCGTATTTATCTTCTTTAATCATCTGCTGAATTACCAGCATACGATTTTTCATATCATGGCGAAATTGTCTCAATTCTTCATGTCTTCTTTTCAATAATTCCGACTGTTCATGATAATACTCTTTTTCCCTTAACACAATTGCTGCCTTTGTTCTTTCTTGAAACATTTTCAAAAGCGAATCGTATAAATATATTAAAATAAAATTTGACGCTAAAATACATACTAAAGATAATCCCGCCATATTATGTTCAATGTTTTTCTGTTGAAAAATCATTAATTCTAAATAAAATGATGAAACTGGAATGATGATAATAGCAACAATAAAAATTTTTGGAATGGGCATATTCTTACGAATATTCTTGAATTTCTGTACAATTAATGTAATAGCCCAAAATATTAATTTTATGATTGCAGTTAATAATGCATTAATTTGCGCAATCTCTCCAAATGGATCGTATCCGCCAATTCCTATTGCCAGTGCAACTATGGCCTCTGATATAAAAGAACACATAAACACTAACATAGAAATAATAATCTTTTTTGATAAAGCAGCCATATAACTTAATGCAATCAAAAAAATACCAACGAAAAATAACATTGCAGTTACAATGGGATATACCTCAATAAAACAGAGAACTTCTGCTAAAATCAATCTCGAACCATATGCAGATGCCACTAATTTTTTATCCAAGAATTTATCTTCAAAAAAGATGGTCATATATCTGTAAATAATATACACCTCAAATAAATTCAACATGGATTGTATTGCAAAATCGATCATCACTTCCATTACATTTCTCCTCTTTTGATTTTCATATACATGGATTTAATCGTTGGCCGTCTGGACTGGCTGATAGGCAATATTGTCCCATCAAGCATAACAACTTCTTCATAAGAAATCTTCCTGATAAATCGATAATTAACAATGATGGATTTATGAATAAACAAAAAATCATGCTCCTTGACTACATTATAGATATTTTCCATAGATTCATAAAATTCATCTTCGCCATTTGTTGTGTATATACTTACTTTACGGTTTCTGTTTTCAAAATATATTATTTCTGACATTAGAATTTTATAATATTCCATTCTTTTCTTATATTCGAATATATGATTATCTTGTTCTGTAATAACCATGTACTTGCGAATAACCTTAGCAACCTTCTCTTTTTCTATTGGCTTTATCAGAAAATTAATTGGACGAAACTCAAAAAGTTCCATTGCATAGCCCTCTTTTGCAGATATATATGCAATTTGCACCGACTCATTTTTCAGTTCATCTCGAATATACTTTCCTACATCAATTCCACTGACTTTAGGTAATTCTATATCTAAAAATATAAGGTCATACTTCTGACGCTGTAGTTCTACGCACAAACTTTCCCCCGAAAGAAATGTTTCTATTTCAAATTCTATCGTTATGTTTTCAGCAATTTCTATAAGTATTTTTTCTAACTGAGAACAAATAGATTGCTCATCGTCACATATAGCTATGTGTATCATTACCTTATCTCCTCTGTATTGCAACTACATTTTTCTTATCTTGCAACCTTTATCCTGTTTTATGGTTTAAAAAATTATACCCCCTTTTTCCGACAAAGTGTGTCGAACCGTGTCGAATTCCGCGTAAATTATAGTTTATTATTCCAACCTCCCTTCCCCCTCTCCGCCCAGTATTTATGCCTATTTTCACTATTTACTCCCTCCAGCCTCAATTGTTCCTCAAAAAATTTTTCTCCCCTCAACGACAAAACCCCTTACTGGCTCCCAAAACCAGTAAGGGGTTTTCATATCTTTTTTATTATTTTCCAAGCTTCTTCCCATCTGCAAAAGCATTGCCTACCTTTTCTCCAAGCTTCAAATAAGCTGAATTAATCGATGCTTCGCTCCAAAATCTTTTCTCATGCCATAATCCTTCTTAATGCTCTCTCATCCATGGTATCAATTCATCTAATGTAATTGGCTTACTATACAAATATCCCTGGAACGCATCACAACCTAATCTCGCCAGTTCGTCCCTCTGCTCCTCTGTCTCTACATACTCTGCCACAATGGTGAAGTGCAACGACTGACCAAGATAAACAATAGAACCAATAATATCACTATTTCTCTTATTATCTAATATGTCTTTGGTCAATGCTTTATCCAGCTTTACCACATCGAAGTAATTCGTCTGAAGATACATTAGGGAAGTATGTCCCATACCAAAATCATCAATTAGGAACTTATGTCCTTTTGTTTTAAGATAATTCAACTTTTCTACGATGTCAAAGGAGGAGGACAAAGCGTCCTGTTCAGTGATTTCTAACCACAATTTCTCACTAGAAATCTTATATCTTTTCACAGAATCATCAATACATTTTTCAATACCATCCCATTCTAGAGATTCATTTGTAATATTGACCGATACTTTAAATTCAGATGTAAGATTTTTATCAAGCTCAGCAATGGCTCTAGCGGCTTCATCAAAAAGAAACTCTTCTATTTTATGTAATATTTTTCTTTCTTTTGCCAGACGGATGATTAATGGGGGATAAATAAAACCGGCAATTGGGTGCTTCCAGCGAAGCAGTGCTTCTGCGCCGATACATTTTCCATCGCAGTCAATCTGTGGCTGATACAAAAGGAATAATTTCTTTTCTGCAACTGCTTCTTCTAAATCCGTTGCCAGCAATCTTGCCACGCCTCCCAATTCATCATCTCTTGTGGTAAGGACACAGATAACATTTTTCTCTTCCGCATCCTGTACCACCTTCACCAATTTGCTTACATTTTCCAGAAGACGTTTATCACTTTGATTCTCATACATTTGTAAAAACGGTTTATAGATGCAGACACCAACAAAGATGCAAAATACCTGCAGCAACGCTCCCTTCCAGGAGCCAGTAGCCTGATATCCACCAAGCAGTACCGGCGTAGTCCATTCTACAATACTTTCCACATGAGGAACCAGGCCGAAATAAATAGCAGCGTAGGAAATTACACAGTTCACAACCGGAACCAACATATATGGAATAAAAAAGATTGGATTTAAAATCACCGGAATACCAAACACAACAATTTCACTAATATTAAATGCAATAGTTGGGGTAGACATAATGGCGATATTTCGGATACTTTTTTTCTTTGAAAAAAGTAAAATCGTAATCACCAGACACAAGGTAGCACCACAGCCACCCATAATGGCAAACACATCCTGAAATGTCTTGCTATAAATTCCCGCGTCAATAGCGGTATAATTCTGTTTTATCACTGCATCCAACACATGGTTTCCATGAATTCCAAAGAACCACATAATATGAGTAACCAACAGCACAGAAATACCTGCACCAAGACCATTATCAAAGGATGCCAGAAAACGGTTTACTCCCATTTCCATTAATTCCTGAATACTATTTACACCACATCCAACACGAAGAATCTGATAAAAAACAGAAAAGCTTGCTAAAATAATAACTGCTGACCAGATTCCTGCAACAGCCTCTGCATAAAGGCTGTCAGTAGTAGTCCCCTGTCTTTTTGAGGAAAAGCACTTCATGTTTCGAATGGTAAAAAATAATTTACTGGAAATAAGAGAAACAAAAAGCGCTGTAAAAGTATTTAAATTACTCAAAGTACCTACTGAAAAATCTTCATACTGGAGACCAGAAAATCCTGCTAGAACAGCCAATGAAATAATGGCAGACACAATGACATCACCAGAGCCTACATATTGTCCGGTAGTCTTACGTTTCATCAAAGCATAACTGACACTTGTGGTTATTGTAAGAATCACTGCTAGAAAATCATTTACTGCCGTAAAAATAAAATCTAGGACTTCCACTACTTTTCCATCTAATAGACTATTAAGAAAATCCTGATAGGCAGGAATGGGCAAACTGGTAAGCATCAGTGATATATAGCCGACTACCAGCAAAGGAATCAGCATAATCAAACCCTGTCTGACCGCACCAAAGGCACAATTATTTTCAATTTTATCTGTAATTTTGAAGATGAATTTTTCAAACCGTTCCGCCATAAAATCTGCCCTCTCACTTTCCACAAAATATATTAGAATTTTACCATTTTTTCGGTAAAATTTCAATCAGCAAAGACTGAATCATAGCAGAATTTTCCATAGCATCTTCACTCTTTTTTTAGTTCGTCTGTTCAGTTCATTTGTTAACTCTTTTCCCTGTTTGTTTTCAACTCATTTCTTAGCCCTTTTTTTGATTTTTGCTCATAATTTTTATTCTCTATTAAAACTATTATAAACCACCTTGCCATCAATAATGGTGTACAAAGTTTTTGTAAAAACTTCCATAGGATTTCCTGAAAAAATTGCAATGTCTGCATGCTTTCCTTTTTTTAAGCTTCCCACCTTATCATCCACCCGGCAAATTTTTGCTGCATTAATGGTAATAGCTTTCATCCCTTCCTCTATAGACAATCCTGCTTTTACTGCAAGACCGGCACAAATCGGAAGATATTGAATCAATGCCACCGGATGGTCTGTTGTAATTGCAATCAAAACTCCTGCTTCCTGAAGGATTTTATTGGTTTTAAAATTCATATTCTGTACCTCCAGCTTGGAGCGTGCAGTCAAATCCGTTCCTACAATCACAGGGAATCCTGATTCTTTGATTTCATCCACAATCAGATGTCCTTCCGTACCATGATCAATGGTAATATCCACATGAAACTCCTTGGCAATACGGATGGCGGTAAAAATATCATCCGCCCGGTGAACATGAGCTTTCAAGGGAATTTCCCGGTTTAACACCGAAAGCCATGGCTCCATCTCAAAATCTTCCTTTTCCAGCTTGCCACTTTCTTTCTCTTTTTTATACTGTATTGCCTGAAATAATGTTTTGCGAAGCAGGGCTGCGATTCCCATACGGGTAGCAGGCATCTGATTTTGATTGCCATATTCGGTCTTTGGATTTTCCCCAAAAGCCACCTTCATCGCTGCAGGATTTTTCACCACCATATGATCCACGCATCTTCCCTGCGTCTTCATAAAAAGGAACTGCCCCCCAACTACATTGGCACTACCCGGTCCCACCATTACAGAGGTAATCCCTGCTTCGATGGCATCATGAAATGCCGGATCCATTGGATTGATAGCATCTATTGCCCGAAGGGATGCTGTTACTGGATTGGTGGTTTCATTACAATCATCTCCGATAATTCCCCACTTCTCCTCTGTGATTCCAATATGAGCGTGGGCTTCGATAAGCCCTGGCAACACCCAGGCTCCGTTTACATCTATAACATTCTCATCCCATCTCGCCCGGAACTCTGCCATATCTCCGATTTCTTCGATTAAATTCCCTTTGGTGCGTATATATCCTTTTTTGATAATTTTATCTTCCATGGTAAAAATAGCTCCATTGATAATTACCATATAAAATTCCTCTTTCACTAATTTGTGTGTCCCTTTTTTGAGATACTTTGGAAGATACTATGTACAATTCCTAGAAAAATTATACCGCATACTTTACTAATACCGTCAACCAAACAACGCTCTCATATCTTTTGTTACAGATACTTCAAAGAATCACCTAAAAAACAACACTTCAGAAATAACTGTTTATCCTGCAAAACACTGTTCTGTTTACACTTTTAACTTACGCCACCTTCCACATACAATTGCAATACCATATAAACCTTCTACAAGTTATATCATTCATCCTGTGTATTCTTTCATATATCATATCCAGCGCAGTCCAGTTCTTTCGCACCAGCAAATCTTCCATATGCACTCCAAGCAGAAAACTTAGCGCATACAGATTCTCCACGCTAGGCAGACTTTTTCCATGAAACCATTTATAAATAGACTGGGGACAGGAAAGATGAAGATATTCTTGAATAAATTTCACATCATATCCCGCCGCACTCAGCATGGCTTTTATCTTCAGACCAGTTTTCTCTATATCGATATTTGGATACATAAAATCACACCTTTCATATAGGGTAGGTTTATGAAGATAATAATACTACAAATCGAACTAATTTGCATTGGACTTTTAGTTCAATTGTATGCACCTAATTTTCATTCTCCATTTATGAAAATCGGATTATCCCATTACAAACCACACAAAAGATAAGTAATATATTTCATGATTGGCATCCATATACACTTGAATAATACGGGGAAATTCCGGTTGAGAATCCTCTGGCTGACTTAGTATTAACATGAAAAATCCTCCTATCTGAACCAAAAATGATTCTAATAAGAGGATAATTTCTTTTGGTTTGATTGTCATTGGTCGGATAGTTCAATAGCAACCTCCATTATCTGCCACAATAAATCCGAATAGCCTCTGCCGCAAACTCTGCTGTGCCCTTGCCACCAAAATTATTAATATTCACCGTGAACTCACCTCCACCTGCGTACATCTGTCCCAACTGGAAGAGAATATCATTTGAACACTGATAGAAATTCTTTGAAATATAGTCATGTAACTTCTTAACCTGATTCTGTACCTCTGAGGATTCCGGCTCGTCTTTCCGCATCTCCCCGAACTCTGCAAATATTTGCATAAATTCCTTCATAATAGCTTGTTCCTCCTCGTCACTTCTATTTAAGGACTTTTGCTTAAACTCCGCATATTCCGGGGTCTTTCCCCACTGTTCTTTTGCCTGCTTTGCATATTCATCAATTTTATTGGTATCAAATACTGAAAAATCCATTGTCTTCACTCCTATTAATTGTATTCCACGGGCGAAATCAATTAAATTCTCCAAATGTTCTTTTTTCATTGTCAACAATGTAATCTGTTGTTCCAACGCCTTATTTCGATCAAAATCCGGGCTGGATAAAATTTCTTTGATTTCTTTCAGAGGAAATTCCAGTTCCCGAAATAACAAAATCTGCTGCAGCCTTTCCAAAGCTGTATCGTCATACAGCCGGTACCCCGATTCTGTGTACTTTGTAGGTTTTAACAATCCAATTTTGTCGTAATATTGCAGAGTGCGTATACTCACTCCCGTCAATTTACTTACCTCATTTACTGTCCTCATTGGGTATTCCTCCTTCCGTGTATCTATACCATAAACTATGACGTAACGTAGGAGTCAATACTTTTTATTAAAAATTATTTTTCTTAAGCCATGCTACAGATTCTTTTAGTGCGTCAATGGTCTTTGTTTCCACCACACACCTGCATTGATGTTCTCTTGCTATATCTAGTCTTTGCTTTAAATTAATCTCACCAGAACCTAATATCATATGATCATTTTTACTTATACTATCATGGATATGAAAATGATATAGCCTATTCCTTTAATTCTAAAGTTGGTCTGACTAATGTTAATTTCATTTCTATTTGCCTCCACAATATTCAAATTTTTATCTTTTATAGAAAAAATTAAGCTTACTTCTTATTACCAATTATTTGTATTCCATATACAAACCAAATGTAGAAATACCAAAATACAAGCGACCATATTGGGTAAGAAATGGCGCTTAGCTTCATACCTAATGCTACTACTATCATAAGAATCGAAAAAATATTTACATAAATCCATTTTGTCTTTTTGTAAACAAATAAATTAATAATGGTAGATAGTATAAATGACACATCCATAATCAAAACAAATACTCCTACAATATCAAACCATTTCAGTGCCATGCCTTCATAAAACACTCCAGCTATTGCAAGAGTCGTGGCAATAAAAACAAAATAATTTAAAATTTTTGATACCTTACACATATTTTTAACCTCGCTAAAATTCAAATAAATGCGTGCTTTCAGACTCACCAGAAGCCTGAAATTTTCAAGTGTTTGCTAAATTCTTAATTTGTCCATTAACTTTAATATTTGGGCTTCAATGTTTTTTATAGTTTCTTCAAACATCACATCACTTTGACCTGATGGATCATCCAATCCCCAGTTCTCCGCATATTGGCTTGGAACATTCGGGCAACTTACATTACACCCCATAAAAATAACCACATCCGGCTCGGGAATATCCTCTATCAGCTTATTGTACTGTGCTTGTTCCATATCAATTCCATGTAACCTTTTCATCATACGAACTGCATCCGGATTAATATGGTCTTTGAGTGCCGTTCCTGCAGAATAACTTTCAAATACATCTGAAGCCAATTTCTTACCGAGTGCTTCTGCTATCTGACTGCGACAGGAATTATGGACACATACAAACGCCACCTTGGGTTTGCCTTCACAATTAATTTCTGGCTTGTATGTTTCATAATCATATTCAATATCTAGTATACCATCATCTCCGAAGTAATGAATTGCACCCATCGGACATTTCTTCTCACAACCATGACAGCCATGCACACATCCATTTCCATATACCACCTTCGGTTTATTTGTATCTTCATCCGGTTTATATACACCGTGTTTACACATATCGTTACAGACCATACAACCTACACATTTATCATAATCTATAACCGGATACCATCCTTTACTCATATGTTCCTCCCTTTATAAAGCGATCTTATGAAGTAATTTTTCTACATCTGCTGCTCTTAATACCTTACCCATTGATACCACTTTTTCATTTGCAACAATTGCTGGCATACTCATCACACCATAAGCCATAACTTTTTCCATATCGGTAATATATTCTACCTCTACATCAAGTCCTAAATTTGCAACAGCTTCTTTGGCATATTCATATTGCTCATGACAAGATTTACAGCCTGCGCCGAGCACCTTAATACAACAAATTCCATCTACAGCTTCTGGACAACATGCTGTTTCGAGTGTTACTGTATTACCTTCACAACAAGAAGACTGTGATTCATTGTTACCGCAACAACACCCTTTTTCTTCTTTCACTTCGTCCACTAGAGCATTGCATGCGCAAGTCGGCTCCTTTACCTCATCCCTTTTCTTTCCCAAATTAAATAAGCCCATTTCTAAATCCTCCTTAAAATATGATTTTATTAAAATACTAACCAGAACATATAGAGCCCTATTAGCAAAATGGCACTTGCAATCACAATAGGAATTAGTATCTTTAATATCTTTTTGTTCTTCATTCGCACTTACCTCCAGACACTACACAAGCAAATAC
Source organism: Butyribacter sp. (assembly GCA_045542435.1). GTDB lineage: Bacteria > Bacillota > Clostridia > Lachnospirales > Lachnospiraceae > Jutongia. The sequence continues at coordinate 160,875 of JAZQLD010000023.1, forward strand.
TGAAAAGCATTGAAGAAATATCCCACAATGATAATTCCTATTATACAGATTGTTACAAATATGCCTAACAACTTAGGCTTTACAGCTTTCTTTAACATAATGATTGATGGCAAAGAAAGTGTTGTAACACCCATCATAAATGACAATACCACGCCTAATCTTGCTCTCTTTGCAAGCAATGCTTCTGCAATTGGAATGCAACCAAATATATCCGCATACATAGGTACACCTGTCACAGTAGCAATTATTACACCAAATGGATTACCGGTTCCTAAAACTCTTACGATAATATCTTCCGGAATCCAGTTATGAATAAAAGCACCAATACCAACACCTATCAGAACATACGGTGCTACCTTCTTTGCGGTTTCTAACACCTGCTCCCATGCAAACTTAAGTCTATCTTTTCTTGTAAGTTTCTCTTGAGGAACATCAATTGAATTTGCGTTTCTAATGAATTCGTGAACCTGATCCTCCAAATGCATTTTTTCTATCAGTATTCCACCAACAACCGCAATAATTAATCCGACAATAACATATACAATAGCTACCTTCCAACCGAAAATGCTCATAAGCAATACCAGTGAACCTAAATCAACCATTGGTGAAGATATCAGGAACGAAAAGGTAACCCCAAGCGGAAGTCCAGCACTTGTAAAACCAATGAATAATGGAATTGATGAACAGGAACAGAATGGTGTAACAGTTCCAAGAAGAGCTGCAATAATATTTGCCCCTATTCCTTTAAACCTTCCAAGTATCTTTTTGGTTCTTTCCGGTGGAAAATAACTTTGGATATACGAAATAACCAAAATCAAAAAACCAAGCAAGACCATAATCTTAATCACATCATAAATAAAAAACTGTATGCTTCCTCCAACTCTACCTGTAGTATCAAGTCCCACTGCTTCTAAACCACTTCCTATTAGTCTATTTAACCATTTCATTCCAAGTATTTCATCTTGAAACAAATTCCACAAATTTTGCATATTCTATCTCCTGTTATATTTATATATTTATATATTCAAATATTTCAATATGTCCTTTTAATGATTAGTCGTGTGTAATCTCTAACCATTAGCCTTTACAACACGACTTCTCATTACCACTACATTTAGCAAATGTATCTAAGTATTCTTTTACATTTTGAATGCCATCTTCTGAAATTGAATAGTGCATCCATTTACCTTCTTTTCTGCCGACCACAACACCAGCATCACATAAAATTTTCATATGGTGCGATAAAGTTGGCTGTGTTATCTGCATTTCTTCTAGTAATTTACAAGCACATTTTTCTCCGACTTGTAATAGCGTTAAAATCTGCAATCGGTTTTCATCGCAGAATGCTTTGAACATAATGGCTGCTTTTTTGTAGTCCAATACCACACCTCCATTCATTGATGTTTGTCAATATGTTTTCGCACTTGAAAATTCAAATTTTCGCGATTGTTCGCACATCCAATTATATCACGCCAGCTATCACATTTCATCAAAAGAATACAGGGCATCTCTGCCCTGCATCTACCTATCCTCTCTATTACTCCTTACCTTCTTCTTTAACCTCGCTTGCTCCATTTCTTTCATCTCCTGCCTTTTACGAGTCAACCTATACTCTATATCATCACGATGGAGATAATTGTCATAATCCTTCTCCAAGCCACGATTACGAATATATTTCTTTATCTCCTGAAGCTTACAGGATAAACCTTGTATTTCTTTCTCTTGCGTGTTGTTTTTGGCAATAACCTTATCATAGCAAGTTGGCATCCGGCAAGATAACTACCGAGCAATATGATGAGTGGCGATATAAATACCCAAAACTCGATAATTCTCACATTAAAGCAAAGATTCCATCCGTTGAATTATTTGATGAGATAGATAAGATGGATAAGAAATAATCCACACAAAAAACCTTACCAATTTTTAAGTTTTCATACACTTGAAAATCAGTAAGGTTTTATTATGCTTAATTTTATTTATTGAGTAAACTCAAAATGTTGTCAAATCGTCGTCACAACTTAAACAAATTTGCTTGGAAGTCGCATAAACACTATGTTTTTTCGACCTTGAAATCTACTCGAACTCTATCGTTGCCACTGGCTTCTTCGTCAACTCATAACAAACTCGATTCACACTTGGAACCTCCGCTGTGATTCTGTCCACGATTCTCTCCAGGATATCATAATCGATTCTCTCGATGGTTGCAGTCATGGCATCAATGGTATTTACCGCACGGATAACTACCATATAGCCCATGCTTCTCTCATGGTCTCTTACACCAACTGCCTTGAAGTCAGGCACTACAGTAAAGTACTGCCATACCTTCTTATCTAAGCCGGCTTTTGCAAACTCTTCACGAAGGATTGCATCGGATTCGCGAAGTGCCTCCAGGCGGTCACGAGTGATAGCGCCTAAGCAGCGAACGCCAAGTCCTGGGCCTGGGAATGGCTGACGGTATACCATTTCTGCTGGAAGACCAAGCTCAATACCACAGGCACGTACTTCGTCTTTGAAAAGCTGAAGTAATGGCTCTACCAATTCGAACTGCATGTCCTCTGGAAGTCCACCTACGTTGTGGTGGGATTTTACCATCTTTGCAGTCTTAGTTCCACTTTCGATGATGTCAGGGTAAATAGTTCCCTGTCCTAAGAAGTCGATTCCTTCTAATTTTCTAGCTTCTTCTTCGAATACACGAATGAACTCACCACCGATGATTTTTCTCTTCTCTTCTGGATCTGCTACATTTTCAAGCTTACCTAAGAATCTATCTGTTGCATCTACATAAATAAGATTTGCATTTAACTGATTGCGGAATACATCAACTACGTTCTCAGACTCATTTTTACGCATGAGACCGTGGTTTACGTGTACACATACCAACTGCTGGCCGATTGCCTTCAATAACAGGGCTGCTACTACGGAAGAGTCTACACCACCTGACAATGCCAGAAGGACTTTTTTGTCACCTACCTGACGGCGGATGATTTCTACCTGGTCTGCGATGAAGTTCTTCATATTCCAGTTCGCCTCTGACTTACATGTATCAAACACAAATGCCTTTAAGGTTGCTTCGTCAGGCAGTTCAGATAACTTCTGTTCACACTTTGCAGTTGGATGGTCGATAGACATTACTGGATAACCACAATCGTAAATGGCTGGATCTACGTCTACAGCTACGCCGTCTACTACGCGGTTCTCACCACCATTAAGAATGATACCCTTTACGTTATCCAAGCCCTTTAATTCCTCTGGGGTGATGTCATGTGGATGAATCTCACTGTACACACCAAGGTCACGAATCTGGCGGGCAATCACGGTATTCTCGGTACTGCCCATGTCTAAAATCACAATCATATCCTGCTTCATCTTTTTCCTCATTTCTGCCAAATCAAGGGCGCTGTCCCTGACTTTGCTTTTTATGCTTATTATATTTTGTGAACACCAGCGCATCCTCACAAATTCAATAATATTTTTCCATTATAGTACAAAATATGCGGATGGAAAAGTATTTTTTTATTTTTTTTGACTTTCCTCTTGCCAGCAAGTACAATATAACTACTAATATGTTCGGCAAATCAAACACAGAAAGGAGTATTGCTCATGTATGAAATGAAAGAAGAATACTTAACCGGCATCGAATCCATTGATGCAGAGCATCGGAAATTATTTGAATTAGCGGAGGAGACCTACCAACTGGTAAATGATGAATTTATTGTAGACAAGTACGACCGGCTTTCTGATATTCTTGAGGAGATGAAAGCATACGCCCTGACCCATCTGGAACACGAAGAAGAATATATGAAGGAGCATAATTATAAGGGACTACTTTCCCAAATCGCTGCTCACAATGAATTTCGTGAAAAGATAACAGACATTACATTAGAAAGAACAGATGATAATACTGAGGAACTAGTGAAAGAAGTCCTTACCTTTATCACTGACTGGTTGGTAAATCACATCTATTATAGTGATAAGAAAATCGGAGAGGCAATCCAGAGCTAAAAACTCTATGCCAAAGAAAGACTCTGGACTTTTTGCATCACGTTTCCAAAATCAGTATTACAAAACCGCCATCCAACATTTTTTTCAATTTTTTTGCAAAAAAATATTTTCATATGGCAAAATCTGTGCTAAAGTAACCACGTTGGATATTTTTTAGCACCCTATTATGGAAGGAGACTTACTACAATGGAAATGATTTATCAGGGAAAAACAAAAGACGTATTTAAGCTTGAGAATGGCAATGTTATGCTGAAGTTCAAGGACGACTGTACTGGAAAAGACGGCGTTTTTGATCCAGGCGAGAATAGCGTTGGCTTAACTATCGAGGGTATCGGTAAGGCTAATTTGGAGACTTCTATCCATTATTTTGAACTTTTAAAGGAAGCTGGTATCAAGACTCATTACGTAAGTGCAAATCTTGATGATGCAACTATGGAAGTTCTTCCTGCTACTGTTTTCGGACATGGTCTGGAAGTTATCTGCCGTCACGTTGCTACCGGAAGCTTCATTCGCAGATATGGTGAGTACATTGAAGATGGTACTGTTTTAGAAGGTGGATACGTTGAGTGTACCTTCAAGAACGATGCTTTAGGTGATCCACTGGTTACAGGCGAAGGTCTTGCTGCATTAGGAATTATGACTCCTGCAATGTTCGAGAGCATGAAGGAGCAGACTCTGAAGATTACACAGATCGTTGCTGACGATTTGAAGTCTATCGGTCTTGACCTTTGGGATATCAAGTTTGAGTTTGGTTACAACAATGACGAAGTTATCCTCATTGACGAAATCGCATCTGGTAACATGCGTGTTTACAAAGATGGTAAGATTGTTGAGCCAGTTGAGTTGACAAAGATAATCAACAATAGATAATTAAATTAAAACACATAAAATACACTAAGGAGCCAACAGTCCTGAGCTGATGGCTCCTTTTTACGTGCCAGGAAATTGTCCTGTTTAATTCTCCTCTTCCATTGCACTAGTATAATCCGTGTAATTACCCTTCACTTCCTTACCGCAATTACTACAAGTATATAACGTATACCCCTGCTCTGTTTCTGTAGGCGGAATCACCACCGAAGTAAAAGTATGCTTTTCGATTCCTGCTCCGCCTTGAAAATACATATAACCACAGCGTTTACACACATCATAGTTTTTATCATATTCCATACAATGGTCTTCATCCACTTCATGAATCACCTGCTCCTCCATGTCATGATCCAACGGCAGTTGAAAATCACTCTGATAAGAATAGCCGCAATCCTTACAATGGTATGTAGTATAGCCATAGGTGCTACAATGCGGAGCTGTAATCACAGCTTCATAATTATGCAGACTGGTAGCGGCAACATTTTTGGAATAGCTGACCCCACAGGAACAGGTATAGGTTTCCACTCCCTCACTGCTACAGGTTGGCGCAAGAGTAATTTCACCTGTATACTCATGAACATGCTCTTTGCTTTCCTTTACAGTAATCATACAGGGATAGAACTTTTCATCCTTGGTTCTACAGGTAATAATACCGATTCCTACCTGCTTTGCTGTCACCTTTCCTTTCTGGTTTACCACAACTATACTTTCATCCGAAGAAGTCCACTCCTTCACAGAAGCTCCTTTCATTTTTATAGAAAAGGATTTGCCTACCCGTAAAGTTTTTTTCTTACAGCTAAGTTGTGGCTTCTTCACGGTGATATTGCAGATATATCTTCTACTGCCAACCTTAGCTGTAATGGTGACTTGTCCAGACTTCTTTCCTGTCACTTTACCTTTTTTGCTTATGGTAGCGATATTTTTATTTGAAGAAATCCAACGGACTTTCTTTCCAGTTCCCTTTATTTTCAGTGTAGTGCTTTTCCCAATGTAAACAGTTGTTTTAGATTTATTCAATTGCACCGTCTCTGCTTCTGCCTGATGTGATAAGCATCCCATGATTACCACTGCTGTCACTAACAGAACTGCTGCCCTCTGACAGCTAAACTTCCATAATGCAATGTTCTTTTTCTTTATAAACGTTTTTTTATCTTTACTCAAAAATCTTCCTCCATGCTTTTACCTCAATGTTCCCCTTCTCCTTTGCTGTCTATTATTTCAAGCATCACTTCTCCTTATAATAAAGCATGCAATGACAATATCCCTCAAACTCCGGGTCTGCAATCTGATCCTTAAACTCCTGGCACATACAAATATTCTCCTCAATTCGCTGTACCCGGCAAGGACAATAGCCGCCTGTGGCAGCCAGACCATCCTTTATCATCTTTACCACATTTTCATCTTCATTCAAACGTACCTTCATTTCAGTTCTTCCTTTCTTCTTATAATGTTATCTAAATGTAAATTGCCATCCGTCATAAATTTATCTCTATCAGTTATTAATTTAGATTAAATTCTATTATACTGCTATCTATCAAAAATTGGTAATTTTCTTTCTCTATTACATCTGTTATACTTGGACATAATAATGAAAATAAGGAGGACAAAATCATGTCTACATTAAATATTACCAAAAATAATTTCCAAGAGGAAGTAATAAACAGTGATAAAACCGTATTACTGGATTTCTGGGCTGGATGGTGTGTGCCTTGCCAGATGGTGGCGCCTGTTTTGGAAGAAATTGCCAAAAAGCATCCAGAAATCAAAGTTGGAAAAGTCAATGTGGATGAAGAACAGGAGTTAGCAATTCAGTTCCAGGTAATGAGCATTCCTACTCTGATAGTTATAAAAAACGGAAAGCTGGTAAACCAGACTGTGGGTGTACAGTCTAAGTCCGACCTTCTTGAATTGATTAAGTAATTTGTCTAATAATAAACGGCACTGACCATTCTAAAGAAACATAAAAACCGCATTGGTATTCTTCGTAGAACAGGGCTACTCTTTCCCTGTATTTTACGACGAAGCTTCCAATGCGGCTTCTGTTTATAGTGCATATTCCCCTTTGCCAACTACCTATTTCATTGTTGCTGAGAGATATGCTTTTCGCTTCTATTTTCCTACAATCTTCATACTCTTTTTATAGCCTACTTTAGCTTTTAGAGCTTTCTTATATTTTTTTAGAGATTTTTTCGGTACATAGAACACGGCTTTTTTATGTATCTTCTTAAATGCATTCTTTTCAATTCTCGGAACTGCCTTGGATTTAAATGTAATTTTCTTTAAATTCTTACAGCCATAAAATGCATTGGCGCCTATCTTTTTAATAGACCTTCCTATAGTTATCTTTTTCAGTTTCTTTTTGTTTCGATAGGCATTTTTCTTAATTTCCCATATTTCATATTTCTGCCCACCAACTTTCACTGTATCAATCACAGCTGAAACCACATTATTTCCTATTGCAAGAGCAGCACTATTATCTGAAAGAATCTCCACTGCTGCCACGCTGCTCTCCTCCGGTGTCACATGCTCACCAACCGACGGTTTTTATTATGAAAGACTTCTATCACACACATATCGCGAAAACTTTTCCGTTTTTTTCAATATTAACTATCTAATCCTGTTTTTTCTACGAGTTTTTGAAGCAATAGGATATCCTGAACACACCTGTGCAATCTCCTGATCTGCTTCACAGGTAATCATTTCATTATATATGTCACTTCCAACCAAAAATGTTCTCACAAATAACACAGTCAAAATCACCAAAATCTGTCCAGCTCATGTCTGTCTCTTCATTCATTTATTTTGTAATTTCACGATAACGGGAACAAATATCATCATATTCTTGAAAAAGCTGTGCCTGCATTTCCTGTATTCCTTCTGGAAAACTGTCTTTGGTAAGCTTTTCTATTTCATATGCCATATCTCCGATTGCCACAGCTCCCATAGAATATGCACTGTTTTTAAATCCATGAATCCGAATACAATAGTTATTGTAATCTTTGGCATTTAAATATTGGTTCAAATCATCTTTCACTGACATCTCAGTAAAATCCTGAAATAGTTCCAAATAAAACTGCTTATCTCCTCCACAGATTAAAAATCCTTGTTCTAAATTGATTTCTGGCAATTTTTCCTGAAACTCGTCCATCTTAGACAACTTTCTGCTCTCCATTTCTAAATCAGTGGTTATAATCAATGATTCCGGCAAATACTTTAAAATCATCTTGTCCAATTTGTCAGGTATCACAGGTTTTGTCAGAAAATCATCAAAGCCTTCGCTTAAATATTTTTCCTTGTCTTCTGCAATGATATTGGCCGTAAGTATAATGACTGGTACACCTTCGCAAAGCTTTTGTCGCTTAATTTCGTGAAGGGTTTTAATTCCGTCCATATCTGGCATCATATGATCTAAGAAAATAAGGTCAAAGGACTGTTCTTTCATTTTGTCCAGACATTCTTTTCCACTTTCAGCTTCATATATCTGCATCTGTGTCTGTATCAGCAGACCTTTAAAAACTGCCCGGTTCATTTTGTTATCATCCACCACCAGCACCTTTGCATTTGGAGCAGTATAGCCAGAGCGGAAGCTTTCAATATCGCTATTTTTCAATATATCATCGTTTATCTTTTTTGTACTTTCCATATATATTCTCCAATCCATTTGCCAGCTTCTACAAATAGTTAGCCAATGTCTTTTCAATCTTCTCCACTTCAATCGGCTTGGATAAATAATCTGTAAATCCTTCCTCCCGATACTGTTTTGCTACATCTCCCACTGCATTGGCTGTCAGTACAATTACAGGAGTTTCCTGATTGACATTGCTATCTTCTGCCCTTAATAAATGTAAGGTTTCTACACCATCCAATTCTGGCATCATATGATCCATGAGAATCAAATCATACTTCTTCTCTCTGGACATTTCCAGACATTCATTACCACTAGCAGCAAAATCCAGTTGAATCTGGGAACGCTTTAGAAGGGCACCGATTACTTTTAGATTCATTTTATTATCATCTACAACCAGCACCTTTGCATTCGGAGCATGTAAAACTTCGCTGTGCATTTCCTTATTTCTTTCTGGCAACTCTGTGCTAATTCTGTTTGCTTCAAACTTACCTATTGCAGCAGCATCTACAATTTGCTGTGGAATCTCCACCATAAAGCAGCTACCTTTTCCTTTTTCACTTTTTACCTCAATGCTGCCTCCCATATTTTCTGTTAACTGTTTAGTAATGCTAAGACCCAATCCTGTTCCTTCTACATGACGGTTTTTCTTCAAATCCAGACGAAGGAAGGTAGCAAAAAGCTGATCCATATCTTCTTCGCTAATACCCATTCCAGTATCTTCCACTGCTAAATGTAGGAAAAATCCCTCTTCCTTCTGAACACTCTTTGCAATAAGAGTAACACTTCCCTTTTCTGTGTATTTCACTGCGTTGGATAATAAATTATTTAAAATCTGCTTTATACGGATTTCATCTCCCTTCAATACAGAAGGCAGTTTTTCGTCAATATCCAGCTTCATCTCCAGCTGCTTTTGCTGTGCACGAACTTCAATTCCCAACACCACAGCCTTTAACATAGCTGCAAGAGAATAATCACTCTCCACAATCTGCAATTTCCCTGCTTCGATTTTAGAAAGGTCTAAAATATCATTAATCAGCCCCAGTAACATCTCACTGGCACTCTTAATATTATAGGCATATTCCCGAGTAGTATCATTTTCATTCTCCCGTAAAATCATTTCATTCATACCAACAATGGTATTAATCGGGGTACGAATCTCATGAGATACATTTGCAAGAAACTGCGCTTTGGATTCGCTGGCAGCAATAGCAATCTTTCGCTCCTGTTCTGCCACAAATATGTCTTTTCTAGTCTTCATTCCCGCTGCAAACAGAAGAAAGACTAGTCCCAGACAAAGCGGAATTCCATTGTATTGGGAACTATTGATGTACACCATGCCAATCTCTCCCAAACCAGCTGCCATTAATCCGGCAAAACCTATGGCAACCGCCTGATACTCTTTCACATACCCCCGGCGAATATCCAAAATAATCGTAGTAGTCATAATAATAATCAAAGATATAATAATGCCATGGGAAATTAACATGGTTTCAAAAAAGTCTTTGATTCCCAATATCTGCATGGTTGTTGCAAAAATACAATTAATGACAATAGCCACGGAAATCAGGGAATAAGCTTTCTGATAACGACATTTTTGCACCTTATTAATATAAGCAGCCAGTGGATATGGTAAAAGCATAATCATAAAAAATCCCAAATATACTGCCATGGTACCGTTTGGCATAATAAACTGGCGAAGTCTTGACTCTGCAATCATCCAGCTGGAGGCAGCCACAATGCCAGCTCCCAAGTACAGCAATTCCACTTCAGTTTTATAAAAGAAGCGGAACAGTACACTTAGAATTATAACCGCGATACCTAAAATCAACATAAACATTGCCATAATAAGTGCCGGTGCGTATGTTTTTAAAATATGCTGCCACAATGCAGTATGATTTCCCATATAAACTTCACTAACATATCCTGCATAGGAAGAATCACTCATAAGCTCAATCCGTAACGTCCTTCCAGCATCTTCCTGAAAAACGTCAAAAAATACATAGGCAATTGTACTGGTTTTTCCAAACGGTTGTGTATCCACCGTGGAATATTCCCTTCGTAGTTCATCCCCTACATAAATTTTGAAATCCTGCTGCATGCTTCTAATCGCAAAACTGGTATCCTTTAAATCACTTGGCAGCACTGTTTCAATGGTAACCCAATCCCCCTGCTTCGTCTGGCACTCTCCCGGAACCTGTATTTCCTTCTTGATTCCATCTGCCATAACCTGCACCCATGCTCCAGTATATAGCCCTTGCTCTCCAATATCTGCTAAATTCTCCTGTGGCAGCACCACTTCTCCAATAATGAAGAACAAAAAAGCAGCCACCATCATTACTCCTAAAATGCTTTGTAATATTCCTACTCCAAAATTCTTTTGTTTTTTCATAAATACTCCCCTTGTCGTGACTACTCTGTAGTTATTAAACTACATTCTTTTCCAAAAATTTAAAACTCATAACAAAATAAAATTACTTTTCCGAACAGCATAGTTATTAATATTATAAATGCATACTCTTGGGATTACAAGAATTCTTTTATGTTTTCAGTATAACATAGGTGGAAGCAGGAAATTCTGAAAGGTTTCTTACAAATGTTAATATATGGAATAGTTCTTGATCTATCCAACTCTCCCTTTCATTTTCTTCAATGACGAATTGTTTGTTTCTATACTTACACTGTGCTATATTGAAATCACGGTACCGAATTCAATTTTGAAAAGGAGTAACCACCATGTTAACTATAGGAAATAATATTAAAACTGCAAGAACTAAACTAGGACTGACACAAGAGGAATTGGCTTTTCAGCTTGGAGTCACCTCACAAGCTGTCAGCCGTTGGGAATCTGGTACAGGCTTGCCTGATATCTCCATGATTGTCCCTCTGGCACAAGTATTGTCTGTATCCACTGATATTTTATTTGGACTGAACCAAAGCAATTCAGAAGAGTTAGAATATATGAATATCCAAAAGCATTTAGAAGAAGTGGCTTTATCCTCTGCCTCACCATTAGAGAATGTTTTTTGCCAAAGTAACTATCTATTTAATTATGTACAAAAGAATCCATCTAGTCATGTTGCAGCCTGTTGTTATGTAGAGTCTATTGCAAATTTAACAGAAGGAAATTTTGTCTCTTTTGAAGGAATGGAATGGGGATGAGAAATATCAGAAGTTTATAGGAGAGATAGAATAAAGAGAAACGGCGGGCAATTAGTAATTGCCCGCTGTATGAATTTCTTGTATTAAAATGTTATTATTCCAGCTCAATTGTGACATCTATATCTTGTATTTTTTCGCTTCTATAGAGCGGGGATATGGTATTTTCATTCCACCTGTTCCAGCGATTTTTTGAGTTTTTTGGATTTTTTGCTTACATTTTGCTAACACTTATTCATAATTTCTTCTCTACCTTCTGCAATTCAACCAAAAAAACGTTCTTCTTGGACTTTTAATAATAATTATTGTTCTAAGGTTATCCAAACCTCTGGTGTTAAATTCAAATTAATCACAGCTTTTTTAAAATCATTTAATGCATCAAGCAGATGGAATGATTTAAAATCTGAAAGTTTATTTAAAGTTTTTCTGTTTGTTAACATCCACAAGCAAACCTTTCGACCACTAAATACATTTTCACCTATCTCACCAGCATTAGACAATCTTAACGATGTCGTAGCTTGTTTCACCAAATAAACCAAATCTGCTTGTTGATGTTGATCTTTTATCATTATAACATTTTCATCATCCATAAGATCCGCTTTTTCAATACAATACTTTCCACCAATATAGACGTTATCTTTGTGAAGTTGTGTATATTTCCCACTTGCTACTAATGTATCGATTAGTTCGGTTTCTGTTTGATTTGTTGATGGTTTAATTTCGTAGTTTATACTATCAACTTGTTCTTCGATGAATTTTACGTACGACTCACTAAATTCAACCCATTCATTTTGAAAGAAAACATAGTACTTCCCGTTTAATTCTACTGTAATTTGTAGTAATTCCTTTAGTTTTTTTGAAAATAACGTCTCATCATTTTCATCATAAAACATAACCCTAATAGCATTATAATTATTGTTAATTTTGTCTTTATTATTTACAATTATTTCACGAACATATTTCGCATCTATCGTATCACTAATCTCAGATAATTTAGTTTTATAAACCTTAAGAGAATAACGATAATCGTTAGAAAAATTAAAACTAACCCCCGTTAGCCAATAATCATTTACATCCACTTCTTTAATGAATTCCAAGAAGTGCTTGTCTAATTCTGCATTCAATCTAGTCAATATATCTTTATCAACAACTTTATGGTATCTCGGCAACCTAATTTTCGCTTGTGCTTGTAACGCTTTTTCAATCTCATCGGTAAAACGATACAGATCTGTAGGCTTTAAGTCGAAGGACTTTCCAAAAGAAAAACGTACTGATTCCCCAAAATCAACAGTTTCTCCCCACAAATCTTTATTAACAGTTTTACATTTAACATAACTAAATGCCTCCCCATAATCACGAGAATCATCCAATTTTCTATTTCGTATGTATGAAGTTATATCTTTCTTTCCGGCCGAAGTAAATGTTTGCGAATGTTTCATTTTCAAACCTTTTGGATCGAGAATTCGTTCTGCAAGATTTAAGCCAAAATCTTTATCACAATATTTTCGAATAATAAAGTGTGCTTGTCCATAAGAAAACACATATGAGTATTCATCTTTTTGTATCAAAAAAAGACCTGAAACAGTTTCACTACCGATATTTTCAGTATAGTATGTAAACCTATCATCTGATAAGAGTTGCTGATAATACCCTAACCAGCCCTTATTTTCAGAACGCTTTTTCCTTAGATACAATGCGATATAACTGTTTTCATCTTCATTATCCGCTTCACATTCAAATCCCCTGTCTTCTAATTCTACTGTCAACTCATCAACCTTATCATTATCAATTTTAAAAACATTAATCTTCATATTTCACACCTTCTGTTTATGTATTTCAAACATATCAGTCTCTATTTTCTTCAAGGCTACCTATAACTTAAAAATGCACTTCCAACTCCACCCGTTTTCCATCTCTATCAGTGTACTTATTTATAATATCTACCAACTTATCAAACTGGCACATATTATCCCTTACATTATTATTTGCTCTAAGTTCATCTATTGCTTCTGAAAGAGTTTTAACTCCAAAATTCTTGCCTATGATGGTATTTACCGCTTTTACCTGACTAGCAAATGGTTCTCTATCCTTGAACCTATACACCTTTTCTCTAATCTCAAAGATTGGAGTGTCCGGTTTTGCATCAATAATAAGAATAATCCACATAATAGCATTGAATAATTGTTTTGCTATTGGATTCCATACCTCTTCCGGCCTTCTTCCGCCATTTCCCCCTATATTTCCTCCACCATAACCTCCATCTCCACCTTCGCCATGTAAAGGATTGAATAAAGGTAAACCTTTGTGCCCTATCAATCTCAGAAAATCTCTTGCCGCACCCATGCCACATTGGATAATTTCTCTTTTTCCACTTGCCTTATCGGTCGCATGAAAAATATAATAATCATTTTCAATCATTGCACCTGCGTCACTACGTTTGGTTTGACCTGCCAGTAATTGAATATGTGCTACCGGCACCACATCATATTTATCAACAATCCATTGTCTTCTTTCTGTACTTCTGCACTCCATACGAATCTTCTCCTATATCTCAAATCTTGCTTTTATTTAGATACCGTTCCTTTCCAATTCTTCTTGTATCGTAGGAATACCAAATGAATGACCTTCTGACAAATCCAATTCTTTTAAGAATTCTCCCAATCTTTTGTTACGATAGTATCTTGAAACAAATCTCTTACCTTCCGCTATTGTCTTTTCGGAAATAGACCTATCAATTCCCGGAAAATTCATAATATTGATACAATCTGGCTCTATTTCAATCGTAACTGGCTCACAAGACATATAATCCCTGTGGTAAAATGCATTGACCACAGCCTCCTCAATTGCCTGATACGGATAGTTCATAATCCGCAAAGCTTCCATCTGATTCGGAACTTTGATTACTTTTTCTCGTATAAAAAGATTCCGAAATCGTTCCATTGTTGCCTGTATCATCTGTGGTACTGATCCTGTGATATTCGGAAAATCTTCACTAATACTTGGATTATCCACTCTTCCTTGCAGAAAGGATGTCATCTGCACATACGTATATGGGAAGAACTTGTCCTGATGCTCACAGAACATCATAACTGCCACATTTTGGATGTAGCGAAGTTCCAGCGGTCCTACTAGTAACTGCATATCTTCTAATATTTCTTCCACACCTCGTTCCCTAACCTGCTTTGCAAGTTTGCTTCGGACAATCTCTGCTCCTAATAACTCAGTTCAGAAAAACTCTATTCACAAAATATCATTATTCAATCGAGTGCCACTCGATTAACACTCGATTGAAAACTCGAGCATGTCTCCGAATTCCCATATTCAAAGCAGCCATGGCAAATACAAATCGAGTAAAAGCAATTAAAACACTCGATTTATTTCAGTTTGTACTTAGTTGCCGAACCAGCACCTTCTTTGAAAATGAGATTTTCAGCGATCATTTTATCAATAGTTGCTCTAGCCTGTTGTTTTGTAAAACCACACAACTCTCGAATGGTAGAATTTTTGATAGAGTTATTTATTTTTAAATACTCTAACACCATATCTTTCGCTCTGATATACTGAACTGTCTTATCTCTTGTATATTCCACGTCCGACTTTACAGCTTCATACACTCGAGCAGTCAACATATAACCTTTACCTGATGTTTCCAATAATCCATATTTAATAAGATTTGATAAACTTTTTCTTGCATCTTCTTCAGAGCCCTGCGTCAACTCCTGCGCTTTATCAAGCTTAATCTTTTTATTATCTGCTACATATCTTAAAATCATCAATTCGGACAGAGAAAGGAAAATCTGCTTTGCATCCTGCTCCTTAACAACGAATTTTGCGAAATCGATATATTCAGTTGCACTAGCAATTGTTAACTGCACAGCATCATTGTATACTCGGTATACTGGATATGGTTTTCCCATTGATACCATCTCTCTGAAAATAATATCCACACCTTGCCCTGTTCTCTGAACATATTTTAATCTTTGCAAAGTCTCTGCTATTAACTTATTTCTAGGCACAGATGGATGTGTAATAATATTCTTTTCTGTAATTCCATCAAGAAAACCACCTGGATTTTCTATTACAATTTTATCAGGATAATGCTTTACATATACCGCACCAAGTTGTTGATAATCCCTATGCGAAAGTGCATTTAACAAAGCTTCTTGAAATACTTTCTCCGAAAAATCCGCAATTTCAAGTCTAAATAAACCTATCTGAACATTCTGAATTCTATTGTCATTTTGCACCTTCTCTGTGAGTCTATCAAGAACTGTGATAATAGGTTGCTTCATATCCAGTCGCGAATTATATTCTTCTAAATTATCCTTATCATAATGT
Source organism: Butyribacter sp. (assembly GCA_045542435.1). Classification (GTDB taxonomy): domain Bacteria; phylum Bacillota; class Clostridia; order Lachnospirales; family Lachnospiraceae; genus Jutongia. The sequence continues at coordinate 176,866 of JAZQLD010000023.1, forward strand.
AAATAAATCACTTCTGCTTGTGGTAGTAATCTATGAATTGACGAATCTTTCCCAACAAATAGCAATCCTGCTATCGTAAGCTTAACTTGTCCATTATCTTCTGCCGTAAGTCCAAGATCTCTCAAAAAGGCCATATCCTCTAATTCTGGCAATGTGGAAACAGCATCACGTATCTTAAGTTTTTCTTTTAAACTGTAAACCACCATAAGATTGATATCATCAATCGAGCTTTCAGCAATAATCTGACTCGAAAAATCTGGTGTTTGTGTTGATGAATATATATGACTCATTTCATCAGGATAATAGGGTTTTGAATTCTTCCCAAGCCTCTTCAAACATCTGCCATCTGTCATCGCGTACGTTTTACCATCAGATGAAACAGATATAGCAATAATCTTTCTATCTTGATAATCAATTTCCTTAATATCTGTAAACATTGGTGGTCTTGTTTTATCATAAATAGACTCATATATATTCTGAAGGTCATATTCACCAATACACCCTGTCACATCTCCATTGTCCTCAATACCCAAATAAACTGTACCACCCTTGCTATTAGCAAATGCGATAAGTTCGGGAACAACAAGGTTAATTCTCTCCTTCATTGAACTCGTATTTACCCATGATTTAAACTCTACTGTTATGGTTTCACCCTGAGCTATTATCTGATTTATTGTTTGTTCATCCACTAGGATTCACCTCCGCACAAATTGAATACATACATATTTCATACAATTTGGTAATGAAATATTCTTGTTCAAAATTTTTTTATTTATATATGACTTTATTATAATGTAAGTTGATTTTGTTTTAGGTATCCTAGAAATGCATCAATAATTTCCTTTTTTCTTGACACAATATCCGCCTCACAAAAATCATCTTTCTGCTTCGCCATCATAACAATCTCTGCATTTTTAGTTCCCTCTTTATATTTCCCTTTGTCATTAGTAAAACCATTATAGTATTTTTTCTTATCCGCAAAACGGTAATCCGATGCTCTAATATTAATCGTTTTCTCCAACAGAATTTTATTACCCAATGACTCTAGATTATTTTTATCCGCAAGACTTCTTTCATTCTCTTGTCGCTTCCTTGAAAAAACATGTTCTATTTCCAATGTCACATCTAAAGGAATAAGTTGCTGACTTTCATCATTATATGCCCACCATGCTAACATTGATTTTGTTATAGGTCTACCATTTGTGAAAACATAGGTTTCTATAACATTACGTACTGCGGCAGCATCAAATCTATATTCTTCAAAATCTACAGTTCTTCCATTTACAATTTCAATCATCTCAGGATACGCCGGGCTTCTAAGAGCATTAACTCCAGGACGCATAAATGCATATGCCCATATAAATGCAGTTATTTTATTCAAGAACTCATAAAATGCGTGTTCCTCTAACAAATTGTTTTCATCCTTATATTGCATAAAATAAACAGATACAAGATATGTCCACATTCCATTTGGAGCATAATTTAATACCGCCAATCTCCGAAGTATTCTGTCAGAGAAAATCATATCATCTTGACTCAGTACACTTTTCCAAAACTGTACTAATTTTTCCAAATTTCCTAATGTCTCTTCTCTCTTTAAGATAGCGTATTTGTCCTTTTCATAAAACTTACGCAAAGCTTCTGTTGTCGTCAATTTTATGCCTTGTTTTGCTCTCTCATAATACATATATCTTGTAAACAATTCATCCATTGGTGAACCTGAAGGCGCATCAAAAATATCTTCACATATTACCTCAAGTTCTTTCCAGCGCTTTATAAATTCTTCCTTTCTTCCTTGGTCAGAATAAAATTTATAAAACTGTGCCTTAAAAATATCAGTATCTGAAAGTGGTTTTCCTCTATCATTCAAGGTAGAAAAAATTCGCAGTGCCGTATCCTGTGATTCTGCTTCTATCGGTAACAGAATACAATTGTTTAGTATTCTTGTAGGTAAATATGCAAAATATGACGGATATTCTTCCAAAAAATCATTAATCTTTTCTTGAAAGAAGCGGTATGTTTTAGCATATCGACTTTTCTGTGCAACATCAACATTCCCGGTCTTTAATATGGATAAAAATTCTTCCTTGTCTTCATCAGTTGATACTTCAGAGTCAATTTTTAATTTGTTCTTGTCAGGGTTACCAAATTCATCTGTTTTCCATATACACTTTGCAATGTCATCACTAGTGCTAATAGAATTTGCATCTTTCATATTTCCAAACTTCGAAAAGAATGCTCTTAATAAAAGCATAAGCGTAGTCAATCGCTGCTGTCCATCAATTATCTCCAACTTATTATCCTGGTTTTTAAATGTAACAATAGGACCAAGAAAGTATTCATCCTCATCACTCTTAAATCTGCTATAATCATTTTCTGGAAATGCAAAAGCAAAAATATCATCCCATAAGGTCTGACATTCCGCCTCTCCCCATGCATACGGTCTTTGGTAATCTGGTATCAAAAAATCAGACCTTTTATTTGCAAATAACTCTTTAATTGTCTGTTGATCGATATTAAGTTTTGACATAAATTCTACCTCCTTGGTCTAAATATATACTGCATTGCATATACTATACTGACCGCATTTATACAAAAATCCATTGTAGTTGGGCTTTATCTACAATGGACAAAAGCCCTAAGTGCGGTCTTTTTCTGTGATACGTTTCTTAGCGATTTCCATTTTCAATTTTTGACTCGTTTGACCACCAAAAAAGCAATCAATTAACGATTGAGCCTCACCGTATATTTCTACATTATTTCTTAACAGGTACTCTCTTACAGTATACTTAATTATAGATTTTTCGATCTTATTCTCTAATTCCCTATTCAATTCCTGCGCTCGTCTTGAAAATACTGATACATCCGCAACACGTGAAATCATCATTAGATTCTGCAACTTATAATTAGAGTTCGAATTATAGTCAAACTCATTCAATGCATTAATCGTTTGCTCTGAAGCTGATGTCGATGCCACAACCTGATATAATGCCATTACCAACACCGCTGATATTTGTTCAATCATATGCTTTACGCTATCAATATTGACTTCTGCAATATTTCTCTCTTTGCGCAAAGCAGAAATATCTTCATAAACTTCACTACAAAAAGCCTCAAAGTTATCCCCTATATCTTTTAAGACATTATACAAAAATTGGTTAGGACATTTATATATCAATGATACTAATTTATCCTGTTGTTCAACTTTCATATTTTGGCAAAAAGCCGGTAGTGTTTTCGATAATATCTCCAAATATTTGAAGGATATCATAATCTGATTTTCTACTTTCAGCAAATCATCTTCTGAGTAATCATATTCGTTCACTAATTCAATTAAATCCGAAAACCTAGCCTCCTCTTCTTGTTTTGCTAGGATCTCATCTCTTTGCTTTCTCTCGGCTTCATTTGGCAAAGTATTTTTTACTGGAATAGTTGTATCCAATAAAAATTTTACATTTTCTTTGTCAAAAGATAATTCTTCTTTCTGTTCAAAATGTTTTATTGCACCACCAATTATAACATTAACAAACTTCGGATTATTAGTTATAAGTGCTAAAAATAGTACAATATCACTATTAATACTAAAACATAAATTCTTCAGCAGATAATTCAAATAATCATTTATGTCTTCATCTTGATGGTATTTTTGATTTAACGCTTGAGCCACAAAATAAGCAACTAATGTATGATCTTTAAATCGTATTTCATTATCGACATCAACTAATATTTTTGCTTTAATTGTAGCATCTATAAAAGAGCGAATATTAACCTTCTGCCGATAGTCCTTTTTATATGTTTCAACGACATTTGATATTTCGTCTATTCCCACATAACTCTTTTTACCAAAATGCATATAGAAAGCAAGTTCTCTCAATACATTTATTACTATTGTCGCATCTATATTTTCCGAATTAGCAATAATACGATTACGAATTGAACTCTCATACACTATATTAAATACATTTAAGCCCGATGAAAATTGAAACCTATATTCTCTTTCATATTGATTAACAAAATTAATAATGAACTCTGGGTCTAAATTAAAGTATTTAATCTGTGCATTAATAAGTTCATTGATTTTATGAGTTTCTTTGTCCACATCTCTTTCAGCATCTTTATCACAAGACAAAATATTGCTTATAAGTTTCTTTCTTTTAACATACAAAAATGGCTTAATCACCATGTTTAGCGTGTCTGGCTCAATCATCATATCTACTACTTGCTTTTTTATATCCAAGTCCATTTTCTCTTCGCTAAATACAATAATTTTCCCAAAATTATTTTCTAAAAACTTCAACAAAGTATTCAACGTATTTTGTGATATGAGATTCGCTTCATCTAGCAGAACAATCTTATTACTTTTTTGAATCTGTTTGAACAATTCATATGCATCATTCTCACTATCATATTGTTCAAGAAATGCGTATTCAATTGTTCTGTCTATCTTTTTCTTATTAACATCACTAGCCGTAAGCAACAACGGTGTTTTACCTTGACTCAAAAATAGTCTAAAGATCCTTTTTGCCAGCAAAGTTTTACCTGCTTTATGTTCGCCGGAAATCACAATTTTGCTATGTTTTTCAATAACTTCCACTAGGTCTTTCTCGGTTTCAACATCGTGTTTTTCTACTTCTTCGTTTTCCTTGTAAATATGATATGTAAGGCTCGGAAATACATAATAATCATCAATTTTTTTCTTATTGACATCTATGTTAAGGTTTTCAATAAACTCCCTTTTGACAGTAAAAACTCTACCTATACAATCCTTTATTGGTGCATCAAGGATCTTTTTAGGAACATAAAAAGACTCTTTCCACAACAAAGAATGTCCTATCATTCTCCCTGCATCAAAATCCAAATCAACTACGCAAAAGCCATTTCCCTCGGAAGCATATCCACACAAAGCATTTCCTTGCACATACTGAACATCTCCAGCCCCATTTATATTACGGCTCTCTCCTACCGGTTCATGCTCATGACCTGTCAGCACCAAGGAATATTTTTTTGATATTATTTTTCTTAACTTGTCTTTACAGCAGCTATTAAACCATTCTATACTGTGGTGCATTACCAAAATATTTATATCCGCTTCCGTTGCACTTTCTATACTAGCTATCTGTTCATCTGAAAGGTAGTGACGCCCCATATCTTCTGCGTTACCACCTAGCATTGATAATGGTGCTGTATTTAACATTACAAATCCTACTTTTTTGTCTCCATATGCAAACATTCTTTTGGATACTATTTTATCATCAAGAAAACATTTCCTATGTTGCGCAAAACCAAAGAATCCATCCATACCTGACAGATATTGCTCGATATATGCATTTATGTTTTCTTCTAAAATCATAGTATCATCTGTCGCAGAAATTATTTTAGGGAAGAAAATATCGTGATTGCCCGGTACACATACTACTTCTATTTGCTTACCGCTCAATTTTTCTTCGCGCACAGTTTTGGAAATTGCCCCCACTAAACTACTTACATATCTATATTCATTATAGTGTCCTGATGCTGCCAAATCACCAGATATAACAAGAATGCATTCATCCGCATCACCAATCACATTCATTGCTTGCATCATCTTAGCAATTTGAATTTCAAAAGGATCTGTTTTCTTAGAAAAGTGCATATCACTCAAATGTATCAATTGAAGTCGCATTATGTTTCCTCCCTATTTTCTTTACCGTATGGAACCGAAGGTTCTGCAACCATTAGAGTACTACTTGCTAGCTGTTCATACCTATAGTCCTTTAAAACAAATGGTGTCATATTACGTGAATCATTAGATTCAGAATATTCTTCAAAATTCTCCACCTGCTCCATAACCTTATTAAACACTTCTGGGCTATATTGTGGCGGATACCCATTCTTAACCAAACAAATCTTGATATCAAGCTTTAACTGGTTACGAACATTCTGGTTATTGAGCCAGTCCGCAAATGAAGATTTAACATCGATAATTTCCTTTATCTTTTTAGCTAAAGATTTACATTTATCATTGATAACAACTCCATCAACTTCTTTGTCCGTTCCATATTCAAAGTTATATTGGTCTCGTAACGCAACCAAAATATCATAGAAGGCTTTTTCTTCAAATGTTAAACCAATCTTTCTAAAGCTTTCTCTGTTCTCATTCATCTGACGAAGAATCTCTAACGCCTGTTCTGTGGCAATTTTGATAATATCCTCAGATGCCTGTTCCTGCGCCTCTCCTGCCTCCTCCGCAGTAAGGTGTTTACGTCTCTCATGATATTCTGCAATGGTCTTTTCCAGCATTTCCTGGAATGATTTTGCAGCCAATTGATTAACTTTTGCATATTCCTTGATTTGTTTACGAAGCATTTTTACAAGGAGCTCCAATTTAGTCGCAGGCATTTTAACATCAGATAATTTTTCAAAATATTCCGGTGAAAAAATATCTTCTTCCTCGCCACTTTCAAGAATACTTTCAACTTGACTATATTTCAGTGCTTCTTCAACCATTTTTGCAACTGCACGATTCATACTTTCTGCATCCACTTCACTAGTTCCACTCATTTTGCGAACAAAACCAGCAATAGCCATAAAACACTGTGCCAGGGCAGACTCTTCCTCACCAAGATTACCTGATGGCTGACAAATATCAAAGGCTTTTCTCATTCGTTGCACAGTTTTTAAAAAGTATGTTTTAAACGAAACTTTCTGAGTGCCCTTATTTCCTTCTGTTTGCAATTCCTGCGTTGATGCGAAAACATATTCTGCTGCTTTAGCTAAAAGTCTGTAACGCTCCACAGGGTCACATTTCGGATTCAAAAATGGATTCAAATCATAGTCTGCAAACATTCTTTTTAAAATTTCCAACTCTTCTCTGAATACAGAAGTTGCTTGTTCAACATCATCGGATGTTGGAGCCACAGAAGTATCTCCACCGTATATTTTCATAGCTTCTCGCATATTATCGCGAATGCCGATATAGTCGATAACCATACCATAATCTTTACCTAGGTATTTTCTATTCACACGACTAATAGTCTGAATCAACAAGTGCTTCTTTAAAGGTTTATCATTATACAAATATGTAAGACAAGGTACATCAAAACCTGTAATCCACATGTCGACGACAATAACAATATGGAAATTTGATTTTTCTTGTTTAAATGCTGCATCCATTTCCTCCGAACGCTTGTCATTCTTTACACCGCCAAGATAATTATACATCTCTTTCTCATCATTACTGCCCACGCTTGATACCATAGCTATAAATGGCATAGGCTTTAATTCCCTTAGTTCCTTTTCTGTTACAGATATGCCATCCGGGTACTTCTTCTCCTCAAACCACTCTGGATATTTATCTTTGAACTTCTGAAGTAATGCATAAGCAATCTTTCTATTAGAGCAAACAATCATTGCCTTCTGTATTCTGTCAGGATCTCCGCCACAAGAAGAAACATAATGATCATGAATATCCACAACAAGTCGCTCAAGTCTAGAAGGCTCTCCTAGAATCACCTCCATAGAACTCATTGCTTTTTTACTTGCTTCAATGTCTTCATACGTTGCACCATCATCGGCACACTTTTTATAATAACTTTCTATTTCCTTCACTTTATTTTTGTCAAGCAACACCTTTGCAATACGCGGGTGGTACTTAATTGAAACAGTTAGTCCATCTGCAACTGCCTGATCCATAGTATATCTGTCAATTTCTTCACCAAATGTCTGATATGTTTCCGCAATTGGAGTTCCGGTAAATCCAACGAAAGTAGCATGTGGAAATGCTTCTTTCAATACCTTGGCATATGGTTTCGAAACCATAGCTTTCATATTCTCATCTGCATCTTTACTGAACTGAATTTTTTTCGAATGTTCCAGCTGAGTTCTGTGTGCTTCATCAGAGAAACAAATAATATTCTGGCGCTCGTTAATAAGGCCTATTTTATCATCTTCTCGGTCACAGAATTTTTGAATCGTACATATATAAAAACCTCCACTTTGTCTTGCACCGAGTTCCTGTCTTAATTGTGTTCTATTTTTCACAATGGATACTTCTCCAAGATTCAAAAACTCTTTACTCTTTGTAAATAATTTTGCCCCCTGCTTTTGAAGTTCGTCGCGGTCAACAATCAGTATGATTGTAGGAGAACCGATTTCTGGAATCTCTGTACACCGCAGCGCAAGCTGACGCGCAAGAAAAGCCATTGTATACGTTTTACCACATCCGGTTGCCCCGAAATATGTGCCACCTTTACCACTCTTTGAAACAACAGAATTCACTATACTTTGTTTCAAGAGCTTCGCAGCAAAAAACTGTGGATATCGACATACGATTTCCACTTCTTCACTATCATAAACACTATCTTGAAAGTAAATATAATCACGAAAAATTTCCAAAAATCTTTGCGGAGAATATACCCCCTTAATCATTGTTTCCGTTTCTGAAAAAGGAAGTGTAGATACTACATCTCCATCATTTACTCTACGCCAAGCATAAAAATGTTCATAGGGTGTACGCACTGTTCCCAATCTTGTCTTCACACCATCTGAAATACATGCCAATGGACAATAATGTAAAAGATGTGGAATATCTCTCCAATAACGAATGTTGATTTGTTCCCATGCTTCCAAAATAGTTGCACGTGCATCAGCAGGATTTTTAAGTTCAATCACACACAATGGCATACCATTGACAAACAACAATACATCTGGTCTTCTGTTTTCTTTCTGTCCGTTATTTGTATATTCAACAACAAACTGATTCACCACTCTGAATACATTATTGTCAGTATCTTCAAAATCAATAAGCGGAATCATTTTAGGTGTTCCATTCTGTGGAATAAGTTGAACCCCATCAACCATCCAGCCGTAGACCTTATGAAGCGTAGCAAAGTCACTTTCTGCACCAACCAAACGAACATTGTCGTAAATCTGGGTCACTTCATCTTCTGCTAAGTCAGGATTAGTATTAGATATATACTTCTTAAAATCATCAGCAATCAATACATCTCTTTTACTAACTCTAGAAATGTTATTACCAGAAGAATATTTCCAGCCTTCTTTTTCTAAAAATCCAATAAAGGCATATTCATATTCTGATTCACAATAGCGACCGTTGTATTCTTTTAGTCTAGCCATAGGCTACGCCTCCTTTGTTTTTCTTGCCTCCTCAATAGAACCCTTGATAAGTATTGGACAAATATCTTTTGTCTGCATTTTTAGACTTTCATTGATTCCCTTGCGTTCTTTGTATACAGTGTAAATATCAACTATTAACTTTTGAATACCCGTATCAGGAATTGGAATACGAACATTTGACATATCATCAAAGGAAAAGTTTTCCCTTGCCGATCCCCACGAATGAAATCTTGCGTATCTATCAAATTCAGCTCTTGAAAGCCACATCGCCAAATATTCTGGCAATAATTTACTTTTATCTACACTAAAAACCTCGTAAATAGGTGAAACAACTAAGTCCTTTTCATATGTATTCAATGCAAATGCAAGAACTTTCCATGTATCTGTTGTAGGCACAAAGGCTATATCTCCCTGCTTCACAATTTTGTATTTCCCCAATTCTTCTCTATTTACTCGACTTTGTGCTTCCCGAAATTCTTTTTGAGTACTTAATCCCATAACAAAATCTATTGATTTATCATTATTTCTATCATTTTTTTGAACTATAAACTTTCCTACCGACTCACAAGGCATCTTGCGTCTTAATTCTTCAATATAAGCATCACAAACAAGTTTCAAATCTTCCAATCCTTGTTCATAACTTTTCTGATTTTCAAACATAGCATTGTAGACATCTACATACTTTTGCTGAATCGTAACTGGTGGAAGCATTAGTTCAATTGATTTTATATCTTCCCAATTGTAGAATTCCGTGGAACTTCCCCATGAATTAGTAATTACAAAACGATCAAATTCAGGACGATTAAAAAACATATATAACCATCTTGAATTCAAAACTTTTTTACTACCATCACGAATCTTAAAAACCACATAGTCTTCCGTACAAATAACAGGATAATCCCCATCATTATAGGCAATACTAAACTTGGAACCGTTTCGAGATGTCCTGTGATTAAAAACAAACTCCCCTGGATTTACAATTTGAAACTTGCTTAAGTCTCGCCCATTTAAATCTGCTTTTGTAGACATTAATTTCTTCAAGTTATTTACACCACGAACATCATCTATACCATAGAGCAAATCATTATTTCTGCCACCACATAATTCTATTAATTGCCCGAGTTTATACTTAGTCAATCCCATATCCAATCCCCCTAAATGCATCTTCCAGCATCTGCTGGGATTTTTTTTCTTGTCTCATTATTTTCCGCATTTCAATTTGGATACGAGCCATTTCCTTTTCATAATCTAGCTCTAAATCATGGTCAATAAATTCAATATATTTACTTGGTGTAAGCACCCAACCTTTTCTTTCAATTTCATCAATATCCACACTTCTATAAAGTTCTGGCACTTCATATTTCTTACCATCAGTACCTTCCTTCTGCCATGTATGATAAATCTCTGCTGCTCTTTCAATCTGCTCTGTAACTAGACGAACTTTCTTCTTACTTTCACCTTTTACAGGATTTTCAGTCCACTGGCGCAAATCCATAAAAAGCATCTCGTATTCACGATTACGAAGTGTTCTTCCATGATAATTACCACCTTTTTTGTTTTGATTCAAAATCCAAAGAGTAACACTAATATCTGTAGTAATAAACAATTCTCTCGGAAGAACAATAATAGCTTCAACTTTATCGTTTTGAATGAGTTTTCTACGAATTTCCAATGTATCACTATCATTTAATGCTCCATTAGCAAGAAGAAAACCGGCAACACCATCAGCAGGCTTCAAATGAGAAAGCATATGCAAAATCCATGCATAATTGGCATTGCTTTCGGGTGGCGTTGCATAGTCTGCCCAACGCGCATCATTCTTTAAATTATCATCATACCACCCTTTAAGATTAAATGGCGGATTTGCCATAATGTAGTTAAAATATAATCCTTTGTGTAAATCATGAGTAAAGGAAGAATCACTCTCACCACCAAGATTATGACTAATTCCCCTTAATGCTAAATTCATTTTTGCAAGTCGATATGTTGCAGGTTCCTTCTCTTGCCCATAAATATTAATACCATTTAGGTTCCCCTGTTTTGCTTTTACAAGCTCAGCACTCTGAATAAACATACCACCGGAACCACAAGCCGGATCATAAAGAGTACCTTCATATGGCTCAATCATTGTAGCAATGAGCTGAACAACATCATGTGGTGTATAGAATTCTCCTTCTTCCTTAGTAGCATTTACAGCAAACTCTTTAAGGAAATATTCATAAACACGACCGATAAGGTCCTTTTCCTCGCCAAATGCCTTGTGGCTGATTTTATTTACTTCATCCACTACTTTCTTAATATCATTAGGTGCAAGATTACGTGTTGTAAATGTTCCTTTAATAAAACATCCTTTTAATTGCGGGTCTTCTTCCTCCAGTCTTTGTAATGCTGTATCAAGCGCAACGTTAAGACCTGGTGCCGGCGTATTTATGATAGTTGACCATCTTGCTTCTGGAGGTAAATTATATGTACCATCAGCAAAAGTAGCGTCATCGAAAAATGCTGCCCTTATATTTTCATCTTCCGGGTCAAGACCTTGTTCAATTAATGTTTGACGAAGCTTTTCAATTCCATCTTCGTACTTTTCACCAATGAAACGCAAGAACACAAGTGTAAGCATCATATCTCTCTTTTCAAAAAAAGAGCCTGAGTTTCGTGCTGCTCGTAAATAGTCCCTGCAATTAAACAAAATATTGTCTATGTTCAATGTCTTTTCAGTCGTTTTCTTCTTAGCCATATTACTTATCTTCCCTTTCCTCATCTGAAACAAACTCCATAATATCTTGTATCTCACAATTTAATACTTTACATACTTTTTCCAATACTTGTGTGCTCACATGTTCGTTTTTCCCTAGTTTTGCCAGTGCATTTGTCGTAATTCCTGCCTGATCTCTAAGATCAACTTTCATCATATTTTCATCTATCAATCTCTTCCATAATTTGCTGTATCTGATTGCCATTGCTAATTCCTTTCGTGACATTACAACTATTTGTTCTCACTTTTTACTATATCATTATTTTCTGGATATTTCAATCTAAAATTGATTTTTTCAACCTCCGTTTTTATATACATACACCACATTCCTCAGCACAATCTCCTCTGTCATTGCCACAATCCCATTCATCTTCCTTACCCACAGCATCTGATTCTCCACTTTTAGTTCTTACGTAACTCCATCCCTCTTCTTCATCACCTCAATCAAACTTTCCATTCTCCTAAAACATTCTTCTTCCACCTCCTGCAAATGCTTATGTAACTCCCCTGACAACAACAAATTCGCATAACACCCATGATGAAATTTCTTCAAATATTCTCGTCGCATATCACCATACTTACCAATTTCATATTTTCTTTCCAAAACAGCAAGTTCCGGATAATATATACCGTCCTCTCCCAACAAATAAGTTCCACCCTGTTCTTCATAAATTGATTTCATGATCCAACATCCTTTCTTTCCTTCCTCGTTTGGACATTATGTCCAAACATAAACATTTTCTCTTTTCTCATCCACGTCTAGACATTATGTCCAAACACAAACAATATCTCTTTTTCCCCTATCACGTCTGGACATTATGTCCAAACGTACCATTTTCGCCCTGTTTTCCATGAATTTCAATGTACATTTCATGTCCATAAAATGCACATTTTCCTTATCTTTTTAATCCCTGCAAGATACGCACCGTGTGTCTACACGGATGCACATCAAAGGATTTCCCTTCGATGTTCTTGCAAGGGAGAGTTCCCTTGAACCCTTTTTACTTTCCTTCGCCATAAAAACAATCTCGTGTCACGAGGTTGTGATTATAGATAACACAAATTACCATCGGAAATTTTCCAGTATTCCCACTTTCTCCAAATACTCCCGCCTTGCCTGTTCTCTTTCCTCCGGTATCCCTGCCGTCTTATATCTGGTATACAGTTCCCGTTTCACCATTGCTTCCATTTTTTCCTGCAGCCCCAATCGTATCCTATCCTCATCACATCGGATATCTGCCAGAAAATATTTCACCAAATCGATAAATAATTCTTTCGGAATGGTAATGTTCTTCTTTTTTTCATGAAAACTCTCCTTTCACCAATTCATTTTTCATTCTTACAACACAACAACGCAACAATGTAAGTGACTGGAATTTACGGTGTTGCATTACAAAAGCCTGTCGCTTCAACACCGTATTTTCCTATGTCCCGTTTTGTTGCGTTGTTGCCTTTCTCTAAAAATATTTGCTGTCTAAAATCCAGTACCATGCATTATTTACCTTCTTGGATTTTATCTCTAACTCTTTTTTTACCAGTTCCATCGTCCGCCAGGAAATTCCTTTTTCTTTTGCCTTTTCCTGTATCTGTGAAACAGCTGCTTCTTTTCCGATACTACGAAGAGAAACCAGTAAATCTTTCGCCTCTTCCTGCTTACCGGATTTCGGTGCAAAACCACCAATTAGTTCATCTTCGGTTATGACATAATCTCCTTCCCATGAAAACACTCCGTCTGTCAGCACAAAAGATTTGGCATGACCGCGTTCCGCCAGATTATTTTTTATCTGTATCATGGCACGTTTGCTTTCCTGTCCTTTCACTCTGCCTACCAGCAATACGCTTCTTGCCACAGCGAAAAAGTCAATGGAACCCATTCCGCGATAGGCAACTTTCCCGCCTGCATTTTTATTCATATGACCGATTAAAACAATGGCACAGCCGGTCCGCTCTGCGACCTGCCCCAAATGTTTTGTCATGTCTCTGGCTTCATTTGCCCGATTCATGTCCACCTTTGCTCCCAGATACGCCTGTATCGGATCCAAAATCATAAGTTTTGCATTCTTTTCCAAAATCGCCTGCTCAATTCGTTCATCCAACATGCTCAATGATTCATCCGTTTCATCAATAACAAAAATATGATTGCAATCAGCCTGCGCCTTTTCCAGTCTCGGCTTTACGGTATCTGCCAATCCATCCTCTGCCGTCTGGTAGATGATGTTTAACGGTTCTTTCGGTTTCATATAACCGTCCAGTCCCTGTCCTTTTGAAAGTACCGCCGCAATATTCAAAACCAGTGTAGTCTTCCCCTCTCCCGGGTCGCCCTGAATAATTGTCAATTTTCCATATGGAATAAAGGGATACCAAAGCCATGATATTTCCTTCGCCTCCACTTCCGACAGATTGATTATTTTCAAATTATTCTCACCCATATCAGCCAGCACCACCCTTATTTGTAATTTCCAAAAGCATTTCTGCTATGGTTTTCAAAGTCATTACATCCTCTTTGGATAATTCATCAGAGAAATCTTTTCTTTCCGATGCATTCAAAATCTCCGCAATGTTTCCCAACTGTTCTTTCATCATATCAGAGGTACGGATATTACCTTTTACCAATATTTTCTGATACAGACAGCTCTCAATAAAATAATCTGATTTCTTCAACCCCGACAGTTCTATCCGTCTGTCAATCAGTTCTTTCTCTTTCTGAGTTACACGAAAATTCACGATAACATTCCGTTTCCTTGCCTTCTCGTCATCTTTCCTTTTGGGTGTATCTGACAATTGCGTTGTTCGTCTGTATATTTTATCCGCCATATTTCTCACTTCCTTTTCTCATTTCGCTTAGTTTGTCCGCCATATTCTTTTGTACCGACGGGTACAGATGGGCATAACGCATGGTAATCGTTTCCGATTCATGCCCCAGCCTTTCTGCTATCTGAACCGGCGAAAATCCCAGTTCAATCAACGCAGCACAGGCACTGTGTCGCAAATCATGTATCCGAATCCGCTTTACACCGCTCGCTTTCGTTCCTCTGTCCATTTCATGATGAAGATAACTTTTTGTAATATTAAATATTCTTGTATCCTTATCCGGCTTGTACAGCATCCCCAGCAAATCCTCAACTTCCTCACAAAGGAAATCCGGAAGGTCAATAATCCGATTCCCTTTTTCCGTCTTCGGTGGCATTATTTTTTTCTCTCCCCTGACCACCTGAAGCTGTTTGTTTATCACCAACTTCCGTTTTGCCAAATCAAAGTCAGCAGGAGTAAGCGCCAACAATTCCGAAACACGGATTCCCGTCCAGTAAAGAATTTCAAATGCATAATAGGAAAGTGGCTTTGTTTTCATCTCCTCCACAAATCTCAAATATTCATCCTTCGTCCAAAAAAGCATTTCTCCCGCATGAGATTTTCCTATCTTTTTACCGCGATTGCATGGATTTTCCTGCAATCCGTAATATCTTACCGCATGATTGAATATTGCTGACAACTGCGTGTTTACCGTCCTTAAATAAGTATCTGAGTATCCACGCCCGTTTTCATCTCTCTTTTGTAGCATCTCATTTTGCCATTGCAAAATATCCGTTGCATCAATCTCTGACAGATTCTTTTCTGAGAAATACGGCAAGATATGTGTTTTTACAATATGAAATTTAGTTTCGTATGTGGTAATTCTTATCTGTGGCTTTACATCCTCCAGATATACCTCCACAAAAGTTCCAAACCCCATATTGATATCCCTACTCTTTTTGGCAACAAACTCACGCTCATACTCCAACGCTTCCTTTTTACTTCGAAACCCACGCTTATTATGCTGTTTTGTTTTCCCCTGCCAGTCCGTATAGCGTATGTATACCCGCCACGCTTTTCCGTTATAGCCATCCCATGTATCCCGAAATACCGCCATCTCTTCCACCTCCTCGCTTTTTCCGGTTTTCTAACGTCGGATTCCTGCACATTCTTCATAAAAGATACGATTGACTTTTCCCGCCACAACAATGGCTCTCGGATTTTCTTTCTTCAATTCTGCATTCAGATTTTTAATGATTGCATATGCCTTCGCCCTGCTTACACCAAAATCAACTGCAACCGTATCCACTCCTACATATAATGGTTTTCCTTCTGTCATCTTTTTCATATCGACACCTCCCTTCTTGTCATTATTGCATAAATATGAAATCACTTTATTCATATTTTACGCATTCTGTGATGTCATTATATTCCAGTTTGCATACTATGTCAATATTTTTATTCATTTTTTATGCATGTTATTTCCTGTACATTTATTCCAACAACTGAAAACTATGGTCCGATGCATAAAAAATAAATAACTTTCTCTCATATTTACTTTTCTTTTTTTGGAATTCATGATAAGATTGAATTATATTTTTGAAAGGAAGATGTGAAATGGGCTACGGAAAAGTATTAAAAGAAATCTTAGACGAGAAGCAGATGAGTGTAAAAACTTTGTCCAGAAACACCGGCATCCCTGCACCAACGATTTATTCCATCATTCGACGGGACACGCCTATTCGCTACGATACTGCTTTACGCTTTGCCAATACACTAAATATACCTCTTGCTACTATATGCAACGAAAACCCTTACACCGAAAGTGAAGATGCACTGCCGGAGGTAGGAAAATTAATCGGCATGACAGACGAACGCTCAAAGAAATCTTATCTATCCAATCGAACCGCAGCCATTTTTACTAAATTTGATTATGCGGACTTGCCTAAAGTTGATCAGCTAATCGCAGACTTCTTTGTATTGGATGATGTTACCCGAGGGGAATTATTTGAATACATAAATTTACTTAAGAAAAATCATTCCGACCCGGAACGGGTGGAGATATTGAAAGAGATTAAGAAATAAATATATTGGATTTGCATAAGAAACGGGAAACCCCTCTATCAAGTTTCCCGTTGTTTTTTCTAATCTATCTACTATCATAATCTTGTACTAATATCACTAAAAAATATTCGCATAACTATAAGTACACTTATCTCCAAAATTTTTCTCGATTTTTAAAATCAAATCATCAGACAAATTGTGCCCCAAAATTACCTTCGACAATGATAAATTAATTGCTTCCCAATTAACTTCTGTTCCGCGTATTTTATTCTTTTGACAATATCCCGGAATCAAAAT
The DNA here is from genome assembly GCA_045542435.1 of Butyribacter sp. Classification (GTDB taxonomy): domain Bacteria; phylum Bacillota; class Clostridia; order Lachnospirales; family Lachnospiraceae; genus Jutongia. The sequence continues at coordinate 193,886 of JAZQLD010000023.1, forward strand.
CCCCTGATTAATCTCATCTTCTGAATACATACAATAAATAGCTCTCACTTCTTTTTCCAATGACGAATCATTTCCTGTATCAGGATTTATCTGGTCCTTTATAAAAAAAGGTGCCGTAGAAATCGGTGATAAATTAGGTAATTTACCAGTCTCCTCATCAAAACATCTTTTAACCATTCTTCGCCAAGCTGGCACATAAGAATAATTTTCCTTATTTTTAATATATTCTACCGGAAAAAACCAATCATAATCGATTACATCAAACACAAGACATAGCCCATTCCCATCATTTGCATATTCGCTCCACATATTTTCTGTAATATATGTAGAAAACGAACACAACACATACATTTCATATAAATAACTGCAATGTAACTTATACATTTCCTCTTCATTAGTTGACCTAAAATGCGTATTGCTCGGCATTTTAAACTCTGTCGTGTCATTCATCGTCCAAGGGCAGCCAAACCATAATTTCTTATCAAAAATGGTTGCAAGCTTTTTTTTATTATCTTCTTCTTTTTCAGCAAATTGAATAAACTTAAATAATTTTCCAGCACACCTTTTATCTAATTCGTATGCTTTATATTGTTCCATACCCTCTGTTTCTAATCGCTCCAATTTCTTATAAAATGTTGTTTTTCTTATAATATCCTTGTCAAAACTAAACATTTCTCACTTCACCTACCCATCAAAGCACAAACTCCATTTTCACTTACATTTTGCTTACACTGAAAACGGGAAGTCCCTATTCATCGGACTTCCCGTCGTTTTCTTTCTACTCAAACTCTATGGTTCCTGGCGGTTTACTAGTCAAATCATAAAATACCCTGTTCACGCCCTTCACCTCATTAATAATCCGGCTCATAACCTTCTGCAGTACCTCAAATGGTACCTCTGCCGCCTCAGCGGTCATAAAATCAATGGTATTTACCGCCCTCAATGCTACAGCATAGTCATAGGTTCTTTCGTCACCCATGACACCTACTGAACGCATGTTGGTCAATGCTGCAAAGTACTGTCCGATAGACTTGTCCAATCCCGCATTTGCAATTTCTTCTCTGTAAATCGCATCGGCTTCCTGTACGATTTTTACCTTCTCAGCGGTAACCTCTCCTACAATACGGACACCTAAGCCTGGACCAGGGAATGGCTGACGGAATACTAATTTTTCTGGGATGCCCAGCTCCAGTCCCGCTTTTCGTACTTCGTCCTTAAAAAGGTCACGAAGTGGCTCAATAATTTCTTTGAAATCTACGTAGTCTGGAAGTCCACCTACGTTATGGTGGGATTTAATCACTGCGGATTCGCCACCCAAGCCACTCTCTACTACATCCGGATAAATGGTTCCCTGTACCAGAAAGTCCACCGCACCGATTTTCTTTGCTTCTTCTTCAAAGACTCTGATAAACTCTTCGCCAATAATTTTACGCTTCTCTTCTGGCTCTTCTACTCCAGCCAGCTTGCTATAATATCTTTCCTGTGCGTTAATGCGGATAAAGTTCAGTTCATACTGTCCCTTCGGTCCAAAGATTTCTTCTACCTCATCCCCCTCATCCTTGCGAAGAAGACCATGGTCTACAAATACACAGGTAAGTTGATTTCCAATTGCCTTGGACAACATAACTGCTGCCACAGAAGAATCCACTCCACCGGACAATGCACAAAGCACCTTACCGTCTCCTACCTTCTCACGAATTTCTTTGATAGAGTTCTCCACAAAGGAATCCATGCGCCAGGTTCCTGCACAGCCACAGACATTTCTTACGAAATTAAATAACATCTTGGTTCCTTCCTGGGTGTGAAGTACCTCTGGATGAAACTGAATGGCATAGAGATTTTTGTCCTGATTCTCTGCCGCTGCCACCGGACAATCTGCGGTATGTGCCACAATAGAAAATCCCGGTGCAATTTTTGAAATATAATCAAAATGACTCATCCAACATATAGTCTTTTCAGACACATCTGCAAAAAGTGAAGAGTTTTTTTCTACAAATACTTCTGTCTTTCCATATTCACGTACTGGAGCCTTTTCTACCTTACCTCCCAGCACATGCATCATAAGCTGGGCACCATAACAAAGTCCCAAAACAGGGACACCTATTTCGAATAATTCCTTTGTATAAGTTGGTGAATCTGCTTCATAACAACTATTCGGTCCGCCGGTCAGAATGATTCCCTTAGGATTCATGGCTTTGATTTCTTCAATATCGGTCCGATAAGAATAGATTTCACAATAAACATTGCATTCTCTGACACGCCGTGCAACCAGCTGATTGTACTGACCGCCAAAATCAATAACAATAACTTTTTCCTGATTCATTGATGTCGTCCTCCTTCGATGATTCTCTTATATGCAGGATATTTGGGCAATACTTCCTTCACCAATTCATTCCAAAAATATTATAGAATAGCAGTTCCCTCATGACAATGTATAATTTCCCCAAAATTCTGAAAAAATTGTCCTCAAATTTTTATCTGCGATATCATAATTCTGCATAAAAAAAGTTATTTCTACAGGAACCGTCCTTGACAATCATTTAGGATTTCGAAAGAATCTCCTTCAAATGACTTCTCATACATTCCCGAAGCTGTGCAAACTGTTGCTCTGTAACCTCATTCTCTGACCCAAACGCTAGAATTTTCTCCAGATAGCCCTGTTCCTTTACGATTTCGTAACTAATAGGATATACTAATTCGAATACCAGTGCACTATGTCCTACAATATGGTCTACTGGAGTTTTCTTCAGGCTGCGAAGCACCGCATGCTTTTCAAAAAATGCCTCCATGACCTCAGGCGTCACTTGGGACTGGCGCAATTCTTCTGTAGTGACATTATAGATATCTTCGATTGGCACATCGTAATTAACCTTCAAAATATCAATTTTATCCGCATCTCTAATAATATGACAAAACATCTCTGTCCGTTCATCCAGTCCCTCTTCAATACGATAGGCACTGTGATTCCAAATGGCAGTACGGATAATTTCAGATGAGCCCTTTCCTACAAGCTCCGATGCTGAATCAGCTTCCTTCTGCTCACATTTTTCTATCTCTTCCTCTGGCAGATACTCCTTTAACAGCCCCTCTTGAAATAAAAGTTCCACTCCAAACTGAGCGTGGTCAATGGACTGGGCATCAGAAAATGTGCCGAACCGTCGTAGCTGTTCAAAACGTCCAATATCATGCAACATCCCAATGAGCCATGCCAATTCCACATCCTCCTGGGGCAGTTTCAGCCACAAAGCAATTCTCTCTGAGATTCCTGCCACCCGGTAGGTATGATCGATTTTTAATTTTATCTTTGGATCCTGCGCATTGTAATGACTGGTGTATTCTGCAAAGGTATCCATTACTTTCTGACGATTGATTTCAAACATATTTCCTCCACTGCTATCATAAAGCACTAAAAGAACACGCCACATATTCTGACGTGTTCTTATGATTTTATATTTGCTGATTTTAACCAATTTGGCACTAATTAAAGATATCTAATACATCTGTAATAACATCTAATCCCGAAGAGGCCTTATCAGCCTTTGCTGGGAATCATGCTTGCAATTCTTCCTGCAAACTCAGCAAAATTCTGTGTCTGAAGAATAACCTTTCCTGGTCCTACCAGCTTAGTCAGGAACAAACCTTCTCCACCAAGAAGAATGTTCTTAAGTCCCTTTACCATTTCTACTTCGTAGCTCATTCCTTTTTCAAATGCTACTACGTTACCAGTATCAACCTTTAATACCTCACCTGGTGCCAGTACTTTCTCTACCTTGTCACCATCGATTTCCAAAAATGCCATTCCACTTCCGCTGATTTCCTGAAGAATCAAACCTTCTCCACCAAACAAACCAGAAGTAAACTTCTTTGTAAGAGTTACATTCAGATTAACATTTGGCTCTGCACAAAGGAATGCACCCTTCTGACAGATTAATCCACCTGTGCTTGATACATCGATTGGCATAATCTCCCCTGCTACGGTAGATGCAAAAGCGATAGTTGCACCTGGCTTGGAAGCCTTATATGTTGCCATGAACATGGACTCACCTGCGAACATTCGGCCTACGCCCTTCAATAAACCACCCTTTGTATTGGTTTCCATTTCTACTCCGTCTGACATCCATGCCATTCCACCTGACTGGGTGTACATGGACTCCCCTGCCTGGTCAAATAATACTTCAACTGCTGGCATAGTATTTCCTAAAATTCTGTACTGCATTTTTTCTCCTCCTGTGTTCTTTCTCGAGTTTTCATACGTTGTCATTATAATATATACCCTCTAAGAAATCTATGAAGAGTTTCTTAATATTTTTCACAAATTTTATAGGCGCAATTTATCTGTTTTCACTAAATGCTATTTGGATTGGTAATAATTTCCAATGTATCCTCTGTGACCTGACACTCCAGAAACAGAACCTGTACCCCGGCACGCTTTGCTTCTTCCAATGCCACAGCAAACTCCTTGTGCATCTTTGCATAGGCCTGCACCTCATGAACTCCCTCCATCTGAATCACAAATGCCACAATACAGCGATAACCTTCCTTCACCGCTTCGGTCAGTTCTTTTAAATGCTTTACGCCCCGGTCTGTGGGAGCATCAGGAAAATAACCCATACCATCAATCTCCAATGTACAGCCCTTGACCTCCATAAGAATTTTTTCATTTCCTTTTTCTAAATAAAAATCTAGTCGAGAAGTTCCGTAAGTATATTCTGGTTTGATGAAATTAAATACTCCCTTTTCCAGCCACTCCTTTACCACCTTATTTGGTGCCTGACTGTCCATATTTACCCAGCCAATTCCTTGCTTCCATACGGAAATCAAGTCATATTTCGTCTTCCGGTTCGGATTATCTGACTCCTCTAAAATCACATCCGCCTCTGGCAGAAGCAGTTCCCGACACCGTCCTGTATTCTTCACATGCACCGTTTCCAATTCTTCGTCGACCCATATTTGCGCAATAAAACGATTCGGTCTGCTGTGAAATTTTCCTTGTACGGTTTTTCTATATTTCATAATAATTCCTCTCTGGCTTGTTAAGTCTATGCAATTATTTTATCTTGTCTTTGATTTTCTTTTCAGACCTATTATAGACATTGTTTCCTATTTCAACAACTGGTATATTTTAAACATTTTTTATGCACATCAAAAGAGCGCTGCCTATTGGGACAACGCTCTGAAAATATTATATAGGGGGAGTTCATGATATTTTATCAAAATCTTTATCTAACGCAATAAAAGCAATGGATCTACGGTTTCCTTATTCTGCATTACCTGTAAATAAAGGTGGCTTCCTTCTTCTGTAAAATACTTGGTTGGAGCAGCAACTTTACCAATCACATCGCCTTCCTGGATAGTCTGTCCCTTTGTCACTTTCACATTTTTTAACTGACCATAGGTTACTGTATAACCATTTCCAATGCTTGTGGTAACGATGGTTCCATTTTCCTCACTCTTGGAGATATTGGTTACTGTTCCCGTTGCTGCCGCTGCTACATCCTTTCCTTCCTTCGCCTGAATTGCAATAGCCGGGTTGCACTTATACTGGGCTAAGGTTTTGAAATAAATAGTGTTGCTTTTGCTATATTTTAAAATCACTTCACCCTGTACTGGCCAAAGAAGTCCTTTTTCTTCCTGAAATGCAAATTCATTGCTGCCAGACATGGTTGCAACACTATCTTTTTGTTTTTTAGAAGACTTCTTCTTTTCTTCATCCAACTTCTCTAAATCCTGAGACTTCTTTTCTTTTTCTGACTGCTGGCCATTCATAATTGTGCTGGCTTCCTGAGTTTCTTCCGTTGCACCTTCCTCTGGTCCATCTGCCTGAAAATCTTCCTGCGCAATGCTGCCACCACCTGTCGGCGTCGTTGCCGGCTGCTGGGTGACTTCATTTGCCAGCTTATTCGACGAATCGTTATCAGCCGTGGGATAGTTGGTTCTGTAATATACAGTTCCTACTGCCATGAGACAAATCAGTGCTGTACAGATGGACAAATAAAATCCTTTTTTGCCATCTCCTTTTTTCTCCCTGAAGTTATTTTTGTTATAACTCATAATCCACCTCATTTCTGCGCTGCTTTGCGCAAATTAAAATGGCACCCCGAATCCATCGGAGTGCCTCGATATCATCTGTTTTTATTCTTGACAGATAAAAACATTTTATTCAATTGTTTCATCAGATTTTTCTTTTTTCTGAATTTCAGACTCTTCTACAGATTCTTCTGAAGACTCTTCTGTTTTTTCCTCATCCACAGAAAAATATCCTGCAGGCATGGAGAATTCCTTCTTCTCCACCACTGGATTTTCTGATGTTTTCTCTGCTTCCATATCCTGCTGAGCCCTTACAAATGGCACCTGGTCTGTTTCCTGTACCCCTTTTACAAATCCCATTGGTGATACATCATCTACGGTTGTACCAGAAGGCATCTGCGACTCATTTTGCTGATTCATATCTGGTTCCATTGGCGATACGTTTGACTGTCCCATATTTGGTCCTGTTGGTGGTACATTCGGCTGTCCCATATTTGGTCCCGTTGGTGGTACATTTGGTTGCATATTCATATTCCGATAATTAACCGGGGCATGAACATACACCTTCTTTTCATGATAATACACCACGCTGGTATCACTTAAAATATCATGTACACTGCGATGCTCCTTATCCACAAGAATCAGAAGGTATCCCAGATTCATAACTACTCCGGACAGAAAACGTCCAATGGTCTCGCGGTAGATTACTTCAAACCATGTCATTTTTCTCTCTTCCGCACTGACAACTCGAATCTGGAACAATTTCTTTCCTAATGTTGCACCTGCATAATAGGTCTGTAATATAAAGTACGCTGCATTTGCAATATATACTACAATATCCACCACGGAATACTGGAATATAAAATCTCTTACCAAAATGTTATTCGGACTATTCATGGAAAGAATCCCCATAGGCAGTCTGATCAATAACAATCCGGTATTCACTATAATTAAATCTACCAGGAATGCTGCCAGACGTACGAAAAATCCAGCATATACCCGGTTTTTCGTATTAGTCTGCATAATACATCAACACCCCGTTTCCACGATTTTCTACAATGTCTACTGCTAACTCTGTATCGGACTTAGACTTAAAGCTGTCAGAAATTCCATATAACAAGCTATAAAAATTCATTTCTCCTGACTCTGGTTCATGATAAGTAATGGTGTCCGCCCATCCATTTTCTTCCTGAGCAGCAGCCTTAAGCTCTTCCAACAGGCCAACTTCATCTACTAAATCATGCTCTTTTGCCTGCAATGCAGAATAAATACGTCCGTCTGCTAATTTTTTTACCGTGTCAATATTCATGTCACGGCCTTCGCTGACGATACCAGCAAACTGCTCATACGCCTCGTCTACCAGACTCTGTAAAATATCATACTGTTCATCCGTAAGATCTAATCCAGCAGAACCCATTGCCTTGTTTTCACCACTAGTAATATCAATTTCTTTGATTCCTAGTTTGTCATATAATTTCTTGCAATTGGTTAATGAAACGATAACACCGATAGAACCGGTCCAGCAGTTACGATTTGCATAAATCTCATCTGCTGCCATAGCGATATAATAACCACCAGAACATGCCTGGGACGCAAAATATGCATAAATTGGACGGCCAGTAACTTCTTTGTATTCCATTAATTTCAAATACAATTCATCACTTTCGTAAACGGTTCCTCCTGGGCTGTCGATGTACAATAAAATACCTTTGTTGTTGTCATTTTCCATTAACTGGTCAATGTAGTTCATATTCAGGTCATGATTGTACCCTTCTCCTGTAGAAGCCCAGCTACTGGAGCCGGAACTTGCCTGAATGGTTCCAACTACATTTACTACACCAACAAAATCCTCTGTTGGTAGTTCAATTTCTTCTTTGTCCATTTCAGACATCATAGTCTCCCAAAAGCTGCCTGTTCCTGACTGGGTCTCAGCCATAACCTTACTGGTCAATACATTGGAAAGTACGCCTGTGACGCAAACTGCAATAAACACTACGCCAGCAACTACAATCCCTAACATTTGTTTCTTCTTCATAGTTGTCTCCTTACCTATAATATTTGTTCCCCTTGCACACTCCGCACAAAGCCTTTTTATCATTATATAAAATTCTTTATGGGTTTATGTGCACGCTACAGTGAAACAGTATAGCATAAGTGGAATTATTTGCCAAATTAAGAAAGTATAAACTGGAGGTGGATATTTTGTGGGTGCAGTTTCTGCTGTGCTTTGGCACACTTTACAAGAATAAAATATTCACCTCTTGCGCAGATGAAAGTATACGACATAAAGATAGTTGTTGGAATACTGCTACATTACAAACCATTTTATTTGTCACAAAGGAAAGAGCCACCATGATGTTTCATGGCGACTCTTTGTAAATACACATATACTATTAAGCTTTAAAATGTACTCTTACTCTTCTTCTGGCACTTCTACTGTTACTTTCTCTAAGTTCCAGATTTCTTTTGCGTACTCTTCGATGGTTCTGTCGGAAGAGAACTTACCACACTTAGCAATGTTAAGGATTGCGGACTTAGCCCATCCCTCTTCATCACGGTATGCTTCTTCCACTCTCTTCTGTGCTTCTGCATAAGAACGGAAGTCTTTCAGGATGAAGTACATATCTGGGCGTCCACCCTGTCCATCTAACAGTGAGCTATAGATGTCACGGAACTCATCAAAGTTGTTTGGTGAGTAGGTTCCATCTACTAACTGTGTCAATACGGCACGGATATCGGAATCAGTGTTGTAGATTTCTCTTGGATTGTACTGTCCGTTGTGCTCGTATGCAATTACTTCATCAGAAGAAAGACCGAAAATAAATGCATTCTCTTCTCCAACTTCTTCTACGATTTCTACGTTTGCACCATCCATGGTTCCCAGTGTCAATGCACCATTGAGCATGAACTTCATGTTACCGGTACCAGATGCTTCCTTGCTGGCAGTTGAAATCTGCTCAGATACATCTGCTGCTGCAAAGATAATCTCTGCATTAGAAACACGATAGTTTTCAATAAATACAACCTTAAGCTTGTTATCAATGCTCTTATCATTATTGATTACATCACCTACACTATTAATCAGTTTGATGATGGATTTTGCACGATGATATCCTGCAGATGCCTTTGCACCAAAGATAAATGTACGAGGATAGAAATCCATACCTGGATTCTTCTTCAATTCATTGTACAAATACATAATATGCAGAATATTTAACAACTGACGCTTATACTCATGAAGTCTCTTAACCTGTACATCAAAGATAGAACGTGGATCTACTTCGATTCCGTTATGTTCTTTAATGTATTTTGCAAGACGTACCTTGTTCTGATACTTAATGTTCATGAATTCCTTACGGCTTAACTCGTCATCCGCATATACAGACAGTTCGTTAATATGAGCCAGATTGGTAATCCAATCATCACCAATCTTCTTAGTAACCCAGTCAGCCTGCAATGGATTTCCGTGAAGCAGGAAACGACGCTGGGTAATACCATTGGTCTTATTATTGAACTTCTCTGGCATCATCTGATAGAAGTCTTTTAACTCCTGATTCTTTAAAATCTCAGTATGCAATCTTGCTACACCATTTACAGAGAAGCTTGCTGCAATAGCTAAATGAGCCATCTTCACCTGACCATCGTAAATAATTGCCATCTTCTCAACCTTGCTATAATCTCCTGGATAAGCAGACTGAATCTGAAGAATGAAACGACGGTTGATTTCTTCTGTAATCTGATAAATTCTTGGAAGCAGTCTGGAGAACAGCTCTAAAGGCCATTTCTCTAATGCTTCTGACATAATTGTATGGTTTGTATATGCACAAGTCTTGCAGGTGATACTCCAAGCTTCATCCCACTCTAAGCAATACTCATCAACTAAGATACGCATTAACTCAGATACTGTTACAGTTGGATGGGTATCATTTAACTGGAAGCATACTTTCTCATGAATCTTACGGATGTCGTCATGCTTCTCCATGTACTTTGCAACTGCACGCTGAATACTTGCAGATACGAAGAAGTACTGCTGTTTCAGACGCAACTCTTTACCTGCCATATGATTATCATTTGGATACAATACTTCACAAATAGTACGAGCAAGATTCTGCTGCTCTACTGCCTTCTGATAATCACCCTTATCAAAGGAATCCAGGTTGAAGGTGTCAATTGCTTCTGCATCCCAGATACGAAGAGTATTTACTACATTATTATTATAACCTACGATAGGTAAATCATATGGAACAGCTAATACGGACTGATAATCTTCCTGTACGAAACGGTCTCTTCCGTACTCGTCTTTACGCATTGCTACATATCCGCCAAACTTAACTTCTACAGCATACTCTGGACGCTTGATTTCAAATGGATTGCCATACTTTAACCAATCATCTGGCTTCTCAATCTGGTATCCATTCTCGATTTTCTGCTTGAACATACCATACTTATAACGAATACCACAACCATAAGCTGGATAGCCCAGTGTAGATAATGAATCCAGAAAGCAGGCAGCAAGTCTTCCTAAACCACCGTTTCCTAATGCTGCGTCTGGTTCCTGATCTTCCACAATGTCCAGATTCATTCCTAACTCTTGAATTGCTTCTTTAATTGCCTGATTTCCTTTTAAGTTAATGATAATGTTACCCAGTGCACGTCCTGTCAAAAACTCCATGGATAAATAGTACACAGTCTTAACATCCTTCTCTTCATAAGTCTTATGAGTAGCCATCCACTGCTCAACTACAGTGTCCTTTACTGCATAAGATACTGCCTGGAATAATTCCTGCTCATTCGCCTCTTTAATGGACTTACGGAATAATACCTTGGCATAATGCTCTACTTCTTTCTTAAATTCCTCTTTACTGATTTCCTTCATCGGTAGTGTCCTCCCTCAATATGTACTCTTTTCTCGGAAATATCACTTCAGTCACCCTACCATCATATACCATAACCTTTAAAAAATCAACGAAAACTCGCCCTCTGCGCCTCTCTATGACTCATTTTTAGTACTATTCTCCAAAAAATCTTAATTATTTTCGTAAGGTATATTTTCTTTTGCATAAGAATAATATGAATCAAGTATTTTTTTATTGTAATTTTGTTGCATAAGGAGCTTTTATGAAAAGAAATCACAGTATTTTTTTCCGTTTTCTTACTATTTTTCTCTCTGTTATTTTATGCTCATTGTCTTTTGTTGGGTGTAGCAAAAATGATGCTCCGGAAAAAACGGATGCATTGGACTTTACCATTGTGGCTGGAACGGATATTCCCGGAGACTTGCAGCAACTCATACAAACCCGGCAGGAAGAGGCTTTTGAACTTACATACACAGACAATACTTATCTATATGTGGTAAAGGGCTATGGCAAACAGGACAATAGTGGCTACAACATTGTAGTAAATGATTTTTACCAGTCCAAGGATTGTCTGGTATTTGATTCCGAACTATTTGGACCAAAGTCTAATGAAGAAGTCTCTGGCCAGCCAAGTTATCCTTATATCGTCATCAAAACGGAGTATCGGGAGGAACCAGTAGTATTCCTTTGATGTTTTTCGCAAAAAATTATATATAAAATTCCTTTATATGGAATATAGGATTATTGATTTTATGTGGAAAATTTCTTGTTTTATTGTGCGAAAAAGTCCTCTTGTGACCTCTTTTCTTATTCGTTAAAATAGTGCAAAAATACGGCACTTTTGCCAGAAAGAGGCTAGCTATGCAGAATTTTTCACTAAAGCACACAATTTCTGATACCAGCGTAATTATACAAACAGAGTCATTATCCAATGCCTCTTCCTTATTTTCCAACCAGCCATTACGAATTGATGCTATTGCACCTAATGTTTTACGGATTCATGCCCGCTCTTCTTCTTCCTTTGCAATAGAAGAAAAACCTTCTCTTGCGGGTACTTTATCCGTTTCTTGCGAAAATGAAACTTTAAGCATTACAACCAGCCAACTAACTTTGAAGCTGGATGCCCAGCTGCGTTCTATGATTTACAATCACAAGGGACAATTGCTCTGTGCAGATTACACAGGCCCGGTCAAAGAGACCGAAATTCTTTCCGAAGCAGAGCTGGAGCAAATGATTCAGGAAGGACATGTGATTCATGGCAATGATGATGCTTGCAAATTCATGCTGTATAAACAACTTTTTGGAGAAGATATTTTTTATGGCCTAGGCGAAAAAACAGGCTTTTTAAACAAAAAGGGATACGATTATACTATGTGGAACACTGACAATCCAGACCCACATGTAGAAAATCCTACTTTTAAATCTATGTATAAATCCATTCCATTTTTTATTCATCTTCGCCCAGACTGCGTATATGGTATTTTCTTTGATAACCATAATAAAACTTATTTTGATATGGGCTATAGCAGCGAAGAATACTATTCCTTCGGTGCAGCAGATGGAGAAATGGACTACTACTTTTTTTATGGCGAGACTATCTTGGAAATTGTAACTGCTTACACCAACCTTACTGGACGTAGTCCGCTTCCACAAATGTGGACTCTTGGTTATCATCAATCCCGTTGGAGCTATGGCAGTGCCCAGGAAGTTTTAGAGCTGGCAAAAAACTTTCGTAAATATGACATCCCTTGCGATGCCATCCATTTAGACATTGACTATATGGATAATTTCAAAGTCTTTACTTCCGATGACAAAAAGTTCCCCGATTTAAAGGAGCTCAGTGAAACTCTTAGTGAAATGGGTATCAAACTGGTAACTATCATTGATCCCGGCACCAAAGCAGAGGACGGATATAATCTCTATGATGAAGGTGTCGAAAAGGGGTATTTCGCCAAGGATCAGAAAGGCAATGTCTATCACAATGTAGTATGGCCAGGCGACTCTGTATTCCCTGACTATACCTCTTCCAAGGTACGAAAATGGTGGGGCAATCAAACTCCAAATCTTTTCAAACAAGGTATCCGCGGAATCTGGAATGATATGAATGAGCCAGCCAGTTTTCAGGGTCCTCTTCCAGATGATGTTGTCTTTCCAGGTGACAATACTCCCCGCCTTCACAAAGAGGTTCACAATATCTACGGACATTTAATGGCTAAGGCAACCTATGAAGGTATTAAGGAACACGACAAAAAACGTCCATTTGTTATTACCCGGGCCTGCTACAGCGGTTCCCAGAAATACACTACCGCCTGGACCGGTGATAACCAGAGCCTTTGGTCTCATTTAAAAATGTCCATTCCGCAGTTACTAAATCTAGGCATGTCAGGTATGCCTTTGGTAGGAACAGATATTGGTGGTTTTGGTTCCAATACCACACCAGAACTGTTAAGCCGTTGGATTGAAGCCAGCTGTTTCTCTCCACTTTTCAGGAATCATAGCGCAAAATACACCCGCCGTCAGGAACCTTGGCAGTTTGATTCCAAAACCTTGGAAATTAACAAAAAATACATTAAACTCCGTTATAAATTTCTTCCTTATATTTATGATCTCTGCTACGAAGAGAGCCAGACCGGTCTGCCAATTCTACGTCCACTGGTAATGCATTATCAAAGCGATAAAAACACTTGGGAATGCAACGATGAATATCTGGTAGGAACTTCTATATTGGTAGCTCCAGTTACCGATCAGGGGGCAAGAGCAAGAATGGTTTACCTTCCAGAAGGAACCTGGGTTGACTATTGGACCGGTGAACGAATTGCAGGAGGACAATATATTCTTAAGGACGCTCCTCTTGACCTATGTCCTATGTACATCAAGGCAGGAAGTATCATACCTACCTGGGAAGAAACCCATTTTATTCCAGAAAATGGCATGGACAAACTTATTCTGGAATACTATCCAACAGACTCCGTAAAAGTCACTAACACCTATACCCATTATCAGGATAATGGTGCAGATTTCGCTTATGAAAACGGTGAATATAACTTATACGAATTTACAGTAGATGAAACAAAACAATTAAACGCTTCACTGCTTCATCAGGGTTACGGCTGCATATATAAAGATATTTTGCTGACAATAAAATAAGTATGTATTTCTTGTGACCTACTATCTTTTTTCTCATTTTTGTATTTTATAAGAAATATTTCCAAAGGTAATAATATCTTCTTCCTGGCAGGAAACCTCTTGGTTTCCTGCTATTTTTTTACCATTCAGCCAAACCCCATTTGTAGACTGGCAATCATACAAATACAGTCTGTTCTTGTCCACTGAAATCTTTGCATGCCTCCGGCTAATTTGTTCTGCTGGCAAAACAAGGTCGTTGTCCTCTAGACGTCCCACCCGAAAATCATTGGACGTGATTTCTACCATGTCAGGAATACCATAATAAGAAGATACTTTTTTCAAATAAAATACTGGAAGCTTTTCTGTTTTTCCTCGTTTTCTCTTCTTACTTATCTCCCTCTTTTCTTCCATCTTTATGTCTATCTTTTTTTCTCTTCCTTCTTCCTGAATCATGAACTCCTGAATATAATCTTCCAATATTTCTAAATAAACTCCCTCCTGTTGAATTAGTTCATAAATTCCATAAAGAAATTTTACACACTGTTTATCCTTGTGATTTATTTTCTGCAACAGGTATTCATTCAACTTCCCTATTTGTTTCTCCAGACTAATCCCATATCCTGGGAAATAGCAAATTTTCCACTCTCCCTTTCTTCCATTCCAAAATATATACTCCGGTTCAAATATACAGTTTTCTTCCTGCAAAAAATATTCCTGACAATTCCTATATATACTTACAATATCCCGGTAAATTCCTTTTATAACTCCATAATCCGCCTGTTTCCCTTCCAGACAATCCACTAAGGAACACATACCCGAAGTATCATAATGATACAAACACTGTTCATCAATATGACGAATTTGCAAATCAAGAAATCCCTGAATTTTGTTGTGCTGTAACATCTTCAAATCTACTCTTTGCTGCCCTGGTTCTCCCCTTAAAATAATCCAGCCCTTCTCATCTTTTTCGAAAAAAAATAATTCTCCTCTCTTCTCGTTCTGCTCTCTTCCTTTCATTTATTCCCTCCACATTGTTACTCTCACCAGACCTTATTCCTGAAACCGCAACAGATAATCTGGTTGTATCGTATAGCAGTTCCATTCTTTCTGATAATCTAAAATCCCTTTTAGAAAATCTCTCATTACTGGAATCCCCCATTTTACCTCTACTTTTGCCTGATACTTCCTTTTTCCAAAGCTGTTTTTTTCTTTCAGAGAAGTAATTTTTAGTAACCACATTTTTTTCTGTATTTCTTTCTGCAATTCTTTTATTTTGACTTCTTCGGTGTCAGAGACTTGTGTCACTGCTACACTTTTTATTAATTGTTGCTGCATCATTCCGTCTAACATCACCCTATCGTGAAAATAAAATAGTTCAAACATCCAGGCAAAAATTATGCCTAGAATAAGTGGTATAATAAAAGCCGCTTCCAGCGTATAACTTCCCTCCCACGCCCAGCACCACTTTTTTCTATCCCTGTTTCTTCCTTTTTCTTTCAAAATCTCCTTCCTTTCTCAAAAATACATATCTTATATGTAACCCATCACTAAAGTAAATACATATCCTGCCATAACAAAGGGAGCTAAAGGAATTCTATATTTTCTGTTCTTTTTTCGTATTACCATTAAATACACTCCAAAAAAACCTGCCATAGCAAAGCTAATAAATAATACCGAAAGAATTTGCCACCATTCCAATCCAAGCGAAACTATTCCAAATAAAATACTATCTCCCTTTCCAATCTGACCTTTACTAATAAAGTAAAAAAGTAGAAAAGCGCTTGTGACCACCAAATACGCCACAAGATTTCTCCATATTTCCATACCATTTCCTTTTAACAAGAACAACATCACTGGGACAGGGCAAACCGCAATAGGCACCCAAATCTGTCTGGAAAGCCAATCTGTTATAGCACATATCATCAGTACGCAAATTGCTATAATATAGACGATCTCCTGATTTGTCATTTTTTCACCCTCTTTCTTACTGACCATTTTCTTTTTGATTGTTTTCTATCTGACACTTACTGCAAATTGGCATATTTCCTACCTTAGAGCGCAAAATCCTTCGAACATTCCGTTGAATTTTTGAACAACTTTTATCGTTGTGATATCGAGTTCCATAGGAAGTGATATACACTGGTTCTACCTTCCCATCTGATGCACATACTTCGCATGGATAATAGATTTCTCCTGACTGATTTCTCAGATTTGCAGCTTCCGCTAAATTCACCTTACGCAGCTTGACCTTTAAATGAGTACATTGGGGATTTAAATGACAGACCTGACTATTTGTGCTCAAATAAACATATCCCTCTGCGCTTTCGTCCGGCACCATACTTATCCCTTTATAATCATTTACTACCATCTGTTGATAGCAATTCAAATCCCCAATCCCCAATCCAGAAAAGGGAATCGGAATCTGATATTCAGCATAGCATAGACTGTGACCTGTCTCCTCCTTCCATTTCAACAATACCCCTTCCTTTGCCAATGCCTTCAAAGACACTATCTTTTCTCCCTGCCTGCTGTACATTTGTACTGCTTGTAACATTTCTGCCTGAACGCACTGTTTTTTCACTAATACCTGAAAGGGACATAAAAGTGATAGCAAGGCAAAGAAGCAGAATGGCACCACCAGACATGCTTCCACTGTTATAGACCCCTGTAAAATTCCCGTCTGTAGCTTTCCTTTTTGTGGCTCTTCTATTTGTGGCTTATGGATTAGGTTCCTTTCTTTCTCCCAGTTTACCCTGAACTTCATCTGTTTTTTTTCACTATTATTTCGTTTACTCATTTTTCCAGCCTCCAACCTACTCCTTCTTTTCAGGAACCATCAGGAACTCCTCTGGAACGCAATGACAACTGGGGAAGCTGTTTTTTCAAAAAAAGATGCCTTAACAAAATGAAATTTCCCAGAGGAATTCCTGATGATTCCTGCTTCATCTATTGATACTCATACTGTATTGTTGTTGATTGTTCCCAAACTCCCTGACGGCTCTTTTCACTTCTGATTCCTTTACGCTCCTGATTCTTTAAAAGTGCAGAAGACAGCAAGGACATCTCATAGGAAACAGCTACCTTGGTCCCACATATGCACTTTTCAATTTCAAAGCTTTCATTAAACCGGCTTCTTAAATCATCCTGAATCAGATCTAAAGTTCTGGAATAAAGAGTATCCCAGGAAGTCATCAACAGCATCAGCCATAAATAGTGAATATATCCTAATCCCTTTTTCACCCCTTTTAATTGCTGTTCCACATCACCTTTTGGATAAAAGTTTGCTTTCCTTTGAAATAATCCTTCCGTGGCAAGACAGATTTCCTCATACTTCATCTGAAAACTGGCAGCCGATTTTGTAAATGGTACCAGTCTCCCCTGAAGCAGCGCAGCCACATCCACACAGGCCTCTTCCACTGCCAAGATCAAAAGAATACATTGCTGAATTAAAGGTATAAAAGGTTCTGCACATATAGGAACTGCAATTTCCGTTGCTGTAGCCAGACTCTTTTCCAAAAACAAAGGATTTTGATTGACATAAACATAATCTAACAGGGTTCTTATAAAGAACAGTCGGTTTGCAATATATGCCATAGTGTCATCTTCCTTCGCCTTACCTGAAACCAGATACTCCAAACCATATGCAGCCTTCTTATCTCCTTTCTCAAGATAATTACTAAACATCTGTGAAGCATATATCAAAAGCTTTCCTTTTTCTTCCAACCCATAATTCATTTCCTTATTCCATAAAGAATCAGACTGGCTCAATATTCCCTCCAACATCGCTACACCATCTTCTTCCTTACTCCACTCAGCTTCCTTTGAAATCCTTTCCGACTCATGAACTTCTTCTCTTTTTATAATTGTTTTTTCCGAAAGATTCTCTTCTTCACAAACCAACCGTAGAATTCCATGGCTCACAAACTCTTGAAAAAAGGTAATCGGATTTTCTTCTGAAGCGTCTTTCTTCTGATCAGTAACATCTTCCGTCTCTTTTGAAGTCTTATCCCCTCCTTCTTCACTTTTATTCTGAGAATCTTCATCTATCTGGGGATTCTTCTTTCCTTTTAATTCCTCCAAAATCTCCTGGGGTTCTTGACCTTGATTTTTAATTATCTTCCCCAGTAGTGAAGAAGTTAGGTCTGTAAATGCCAAAGTCTTTAGCCAGGTATCAATCTGCCCAAGAAACTCCTGTTTCTGAGTCAGATATGATACTTCTAATAAGGAGGAAGTAAGATTTTTCACCTGATATACCGAAGCATAATTCTTTTGAAAAATCCCTTGCCATCCCTGCTTTTTTCCTGGATGAGTTTTTACGTTTTCCAAAAGAATGGCTTCATATTCCCGTAACCAGTCTGTCCCATCCAATCCATCATATCCACCATATGCTAAAAGCTGATATTCCTGATATAACTCTTTATTGTAATGACCAAAGGCTGCCATCTGTGCACTCCAGGCTGCAGTCTCAATATATCCCCGGCTCCCGAAATATCTGGCACTATCCAAGCTCGCACCTGCCAATGAAAACAGTATCAAAAAAAGAAATGTCATAAACACTGTTACACTACCTTCTGCCTTCCCCATCTTTACTCTCCATCCAAATTAATTCCACCATTCACATCACTGGTGCCGGTTTCGATTTCAGAAAACGCATTTGAAATAATCCCTGTAATCTGATCTTTAAATATGACAATAATCGCCACTAAAATCACTAAAATCAATATAATTTCAATGATTCCCACACCATCTTCTTCTGTCCAAAATCTACTCCAATTGTTCATCTGTCTCATCCTTTCTTGATTTTTCTTCAATAAATTAATTACTATTTCTTTTTTACTATGTATCCACATTTCTGCTATAAATTTTGAAATGCAGCTATCAGAATCATAGCAAATACAATTACCAGCATTAACATCATAGGAACCAGCAATTTAGTTCCTGCTTCCTCCCCAGACTTTCTTGCCAGCTCTCTTCTCTCCTGTAAAGCATCCTTAGCTTCCAAGTCCATTCTCTGAAGCAAATCCTCGGAACCTTTTCTTAGATTCTGAATCAATAATGTATGAAACCGCATGTACTGAATCAGGGACAGCCGTCTTCCAAAATCCGAATATGCCTGTACTTCACTTTGTCCATTTTCCATAGTCCGTCGAGTCACTAACATCTCTTCATACAAATAATGTTTTGCTCTCTCTCCTGACTGACAGCGCTTCTGGTAATCCTCCGTAATCCGATACCAAGCTCCACGGATAGATAATCCTGCCCCGATCAGCAAGATAAATCGCTCCACCAATTCGGGATATTCCTTTCGCAATGCTTCTTCCCTTTTGATTATCCTCTGCTCTGTACGATAATCTAAAAAGGTTGACGTCAATACACATCCTAATAGTCCCAGCGCCAAGATACCCAACCACTTCAAAGACTCTTTCTCTCTATAAGAAATCTTTGTTCCATGAACTTCTTCTGGTAAAGAAAGCATTGTTTCTTGTGGGCTTTCCTCCTTACGACTGTTTAATTCCTGATTCCATCCTTCCCAAAACAGCTCCTGTTGGGACATTTCCCGAGGTAATAAAGTAACTTCAAAGAATAGTTTCTCTTTCTCCTCCCCATAGCTTAAAATTGCCATCAGTTCTACCTCCACTGCTTCCTTTATCTCATCCTGATTCAAAGTACCATCCTGATTAATGTATCCACTATTATCCAGTTCCCATTCCACCCTAATCCGACTATCCGGAATCTGAGACACCAGCTGCAATGGCTGTGATACCTGCTCTGATGATGGATTTTCTCCCAGATAATTATCCAAAATATGCTTCTTGGCCTCCTCCATTTTTGCCTGAATCTCTTCCATGGTATACTGCCTCTCAGGAATAACAATGGTAACTTCCTTCCTATCACTTTGGGTGTCCATCTCCAGTTTAATCTGTCGTGATCCTCCACCAGGTTCTTCTCTAACCAGTTGATAACCACCGTCAAAAATAGTTTCTTTATGTTCTGACAAAATCCCTATAATGATGCATAAAGAAACACCTGTTATCAGCCACAAAATCACCAGAACTCTCTGACAAAAATAAAATTCTCTTAACCGCTCTTCCCCCTGTCCTATATATAACTTTTGAAGTTGGTTGGTTTGCTCCTCATGAATTAAAAGCCATCCACGCTTTTTGAAAAAAACATAAATCTTGTATGCCAGCGGATACCAGAATTCAATCCAAAACACTTTTTTTTCTCCACTAGCCAAAAAAAGTTTTTGAGATATTTCTTCTCTGGACAAACCCTCTGGCAAATGCCGCCACGACCAAATTGCTGCTCCTGCCAGCCCCATTAGCATTCCAAAGCAAATACATAACAATGGCCACATGCTATCCCCTCTTCCTCTCACACCGAAATATTGCATATTTTTTGATTCAGACCATACGCGATTAGATACACTATCAGAAAAATTGTCATAACCAGCCTTCCCTTCATCCCTGTATATAAACAATCCAAAAATCCGGGGCAGCAAAGCCAGAAATATAAAATCATCCCTAGTGGCACTAGATTCATGATACGGCCCTCCATTTTCTTTCCGGCAAGAATGGTATTAATTTCCCGCTTCACTTCAATTTTCTCTCCAATGCGGTCAGAGGTCATTTTTGTAATAGCAACCAAATCGCCTCCAGACCGTCTAGCTATCCGAAACACTTCAGCAAAGCTTTGGATATCCTCCACACCACTTCTTCTGGCAAATTCATCAAAAACTTTTTCCACTGGTTGATTTAATTCCAGTTGGGTAGTTATCATTTGAAATTCCTGTACCAGCAAAGAATCATTACCATATAAAACTTCCAAATCCTTTTTGCTTTCCCTTATGGCATTTTCGATAGAATATCCCGCACTTAAGGCTGCAGCGATTCCCTGAAGTCCCTCTTTGAACTCCAAATTCATCTGCCACCGACGTTTTTCCTGCCATTCCCTTCGCAGTTTCACAACTCCCAAAGTAAACACCGGAATCCCCACTACAATCACCAATATTATATTTTTGTAAAATAAGGTCAGAATACCAATAACTTCTGCCAACAAAACCGCAATCTCTCCATATTGCTTTTTTGTTACCATTCCATCACCTTCCCTGCCCGTTTCAGTTTTCCCCTATGTAACAGCTTATTTCCAGTAAACACCAAACTTCCTTTGACCTTCTGGCTAGTACTTCCCTCTTCCTCCCGAAATACAAATACGGGACGAAGCTGAATTTCTCCCTTTTCCACTCCTACCACCTCATCAATTTCCAGAACCTGTCGTGACTTATCCCGAAGTCTTCCCAGCTGCACAATAATTTCAATCGCAGAGGCAATCTGATTACGTATGGCCGGCAATGGAATATCCATTCCTGTTAATACCAATGTTTCCATACGGCGAAGCATATCCATGGGACTATTGGCATGACCTGTGGAAATGCTTCCATCATGGCCTGTATTCATTGCATTTAACAATTCAATTACCGCTGCATCGCGAACCTCCCCAATAATAATCCGGTCCGGTCTCTGGCGAAGCGCTGACTTTACCAAATCCCTAATGGTAATCTCATTTTTTCCTTCCAGATTGGCATTTCTCACTTCCAGCCGAACCAGATTGGAAACATTTCGGATTTGCAATTCTGCAGCATCTTCAATAGTAATCAGTCGTTCGTCAGAAGGAATAAAATCAGACAGTGCATTTAGAAACGTGGTCTTTCCACTTCCCGTTCCCCCACTGATAAAAATGTTATACCTCGCCTCCACACAAATCTTTAAAAACTCTACTGCCTCCCGAGTGATACTTCCTATTTCTAAAAGCCGCTGCATACTAAAGGGCTTGTCCGGAAACCGCCGGATAGTCATAACAGGTCCATCCAATGCTACTGGCGGAAGTACTACATTCACACGTGATCCATCAAAAAGTCTTACATCCACAATGGGCGTAGTTTCATTCACAACCCGGTTCATCTTAGATACAATCCGTTGAATTACATCCTCCAGCTTTTCTCGACTCTGGAATTTCCTTCCAGAATCCAGAAGTTTTCCTTCTCTTTCAATAAAAATATGCTCTGGACCATTCACCATGATTTCTGTAATTGTAGGATCCTCCAACAATTCCTGCAACACATCCAGCCTTCGAATAGAGTTGAAAATTCCTTTTACCATCTGAATCTTTTCTTCTATAGAAAGATACTCTGCCTGTTCCATTTTCAGGACACGTTGCTCAATTTCTTCATAAAGCTCCTCATCTAGAAAATTCATCCCCTGATCCAATTCTTTTAGAAGATTTCTTTGTATCTCATTTTGTATTTCTAATCGTTTTTCTTTCTTCATTCTTTTCCTTTTACACAGATAGATATGTTATCCGGGATATGGCCTTTTCCATTCCTTCCTTTTGTAAAAGTCTCAAAAATCCATCCCGCTGGTTCTTTTCCCATTCATTTTGAGGCTTACTCAAATAAATAAAGTCGCATTCTCCCAAAAGATATAATGAAGCTTCCCCTGGAAATTCCAGATCAAAAATTACATTTTCATAATCTGTGTTCTCCGACAAAATATGTAAAAGTAACTCCATTTCTTCTCTGGTAATTCCATATAGATCCCTATAGTCTTCTACAGGACAAAGATAATCTACTCCCTGCCATTCCTGAATCAAACCTGACAGCTTCCTCACTATTTTTTCTGTTTGCTGTTTCAAATAAAATAGCAGTTCCGACAATCCTGAATTTCTTTGTTCTGTCGCCATAAATCCACTGAAAATTCCCATATCTATGATTAAACTTTTCCCTGCTGGCACTTCCTTTGCCAGTATCTGTTCCAATATCAAAGAATCATTTTTCCAAAGCCGGTAAATTCCATAAAACCGTACTTTTCCTTTGATTCTCCTCTTTTCTTTCAAACCTGAATCCACCTTCAATACCCGTTCAAAGATTTCTTCTACCAGCCTTGGAGCTGGCTGGTACTTAAAAATCTTAGTCTCCATAGATTCTCCCGTTTCTATAGGCTCCTCCGACAATACCAGCCTGTGTTTCGCATGCTCCAAATACGAGATTTGGTTTCCATCTACTTCCTCTCCAAGAAGCAGAACTTCAACCTCATTCTCCTTTAAATATTTCTCCAGAGAATCTTTCTGGGTAAATAAATGGCTCTCTACTTTGGAATTAAATTGCTCCAGATAATCAGCCAAAAGCTGCATATAACCGATTTCATCATATAATCCAAAGACGAGTTTACTCAAAACACCACCCCGATTCTTTTGAAATAAACAAGATAATACGCAATAGCCAGTAAGGGTGCCAATGGAATAGTCATAGACCTTCCATCTCTTTCTGGCAGATAATATTTACTTTTTCTGTCATACAAAATATACGTGATTAAATACTGAAAACGTTTTCTAAGAATTCCTTGTTTCAAAATCTGAACAATAGATACAATTCCTGCGAAGAATAAGAATACAACCCCTGTTTCTCCCCAAAAATCAAGTCCGTAGTAACAACTGATTACTGACAGGAGTTTAATATCTCCTGCCCCCAGACCTCTAATAATGAATAAAGGCCAAAGCAGTAAAATACTTACTGCCACACAGAATATCCCTTCTCCCATACCGGATATTCCCTTTTCGTAAAAACGAAAAGCAAGTCCCGACAGCCACCCTATGAGAATCCATACATTGGATATCTTGTACTTGCGCAGGTCACTGACAGAACTTGCTGTTAAGATAACTGTCATAGTAGCGCAGTCAATGATGATTTCACCTCCCTCTCGAAATGGTGACGCCACTATAACACCCTCTTTTTGCTTTGTCAAACAAGAGATTTTTATTTAAATTTCACAAACTTTTTAAGGTCAAATTGTGAAAAACAACTGCAAACCATATAGAGCCAATACACCACTGCCACCAAAAATCGCGGAAACGCAAGCTGAAATTTCATTGATTTTGACGGAAATATCACCACCAAAATAAGCAATTATTTCATTGGCAAAAAAGATGCAAACCAAGCCAAATAGGCATCTAATGAGTGTATCCAAAAAAATTCTGCAGCCATTTCCAAGCAAAATTATATTCAAAAAAACTACAATCCCTAAAAATACAATGATATACATGTTATTTTCCCTCACATTCCACTTTGTACTAGGCACTTTCCATCTCATTTTTATCATTATATGCAAAGCTTGTTTTTTTATTACTATTTTTATGTGCGAAGTTCGAGTTCCCTATTCTAGAATTTCTACTGTATATTTTTTCCACCTCCTGTCTATACTTCCTAAAGAAGACATTTATAACCATTGTTTATGAAGCATTCTTTCTTAAAACAGAAAATCAATAAAAACTTATTATAAATAGAAAAGAGGTATCTCATGAAAATATTACTTTTTTGGAACAATCTTTTATCATCCTTCCGTTCGGAAACAAAAAAAGAAAATCCTCCTAAACGGGAAGATTTTCTTAGAAAGGCCCTCCGTGACTGTCAGCAGGAATTGGACAATGCCTACCGTGGCATGCAAAACACTACCGAACCAGATTTAATTGACCGTTATATTTACGAATGGAACGCTGCCAACTTACGTTATAAGGTACTTTTACGAGATATCCGGGAAGCAGTTTCCGTCTCAGAACCTCGCTCTCTTCAAGCATCTGACGGCGAAGCCTTCTCTTCTTCTGCCAATATTTCCTCCACAAATCTAGAAACAGAAACCTCCTTATTAAACCGTTCCTTCAGATAATAGATATGCAGATAGGTTTTTGCACGGGTCATTGCCACATAAAACATTCGCCGCTCCTCCTCCATATCCGCAGTGAGAACCGCCTTATTATGAGGTGTAATTCCTTCATTGGCATCTGGAATAAAAACACACTCATACTCTAACCCCTTGGCACCATGCATGGTCATAATTACCACAGCGTCTTCCCTCTGCTCCTGACCATTTTTCATACGACGGCTTTTCTCCGTCTGCTCCCGCAGCTCTTCACCATAGTCCCTAATATAGTCAAACCAATCCTGAAAACTCTGGTGTGCTTTGGACTCTTCCTGCAATTCATCCAGAATCTCATACATGTCATTTGCCCGAATCCCACGATAATCTGCATATTCCTGAATATAATCATCGTAGCCCACGCCCCGGCGAATAAAATTCACCGCCGCATAAGGCCGCATCTGGCTAATCATCTGCAAATCATATTGAAAATTCTCTAGCCGGTCTACCATCCAGTCTTTATCTTCATAGAAGAGCTTTAGCTCCTCCAAATCCACATACGCTTCCGTAAATGCATTACGGTGTACATAACGCTTTGGTCGGTTAATAATCCGCAGTACCAACGAGCGCTCCCTATTTCCCATAGCCACCTGAATATAACTCAATACATCTCTGGCAATCCAATGGTCATAAAGATTTGGTACCATTTCCTTCATGGCAAATGGAATATTGTACTCTTTCAATTTGGCAGTAATGGCTCTCGCCTGTGTATTGGTGCGAAATAGTACCGCCATCTGACTATAGGAAATTCCCTGATTGCGATATTCCAAAATCTGCCTACGAATCATTTCATTTTCATCACTAATCCTAGAAAACTCCTGAATCTGTACCTTTTCCTGGCTCTCCTTGCATGCACAAATCTCCTTTGACAAACGATTTTCATTATAGCCAATCACCTTACCTGCCAGCCTTACAATCTCGCTGCCACATCGATAATTCACCCCCAACGTACATTGCTTCGGTGCAAAATCCTTTACGAAATTCTGCATAATATCAGGCCTTGCTCCACGAAATCCATATATGGACTGATCATCATCCCCTACCACAAATATATTATTTTCAGGTTTTACCAATAGCTTTACCACATCATACTGCACCTGGTTAATATCCTGAAACTCATCAATTAAAATATAAGGATATTGCCTCTGCCACATGCGAAGGATATCTTCCCGCTGCGCCAGCAGCTCATAGCAATACACTAGCATATCATCAAAATCCAATAACCTCTGACGCTCCAGACTCTGCTGATACTTCTGAAATATCCGACGGAATGTGTCTCCCGGGCAATTCGGAGAATAATAATGGCTAAGATCCATTCTCTCTCCCTTCACCTTACTGATTTCCGACTCCAAATCATGAAGAAATTCATTCTCATCTGGAACCTCCAAATCAACCCCACTCACAATATCCTTCAAAATCTGGTGACGGACTTCTTCCCGAACAATATTATTTGCAGTATATCCATATGCATGTTTTAAAATCGTGAAAAAAATGGCATGAAATGTACCAAACTGAACAGGAGCAGAATGTGGTGGTGCCATTTGCTGATACCGTTGCCTCATCTCCACCGCTGCCGCTTTCGTAAATGTAATCACAAGAATATTAGATGGCTTGACTCCCTTTTCTTCAATCAGATACCGGACCCGATGGGTAATAACCCTTGTCTTTCCACTCCCCGGTCCCGCCAATACCATCATAGGTCCCCGAAAATGAGTCACCGCTATCTTTTGCGCGTCATTTAACTCCATGAAAAATCTCCTTATAAAATTTCGAAAAAGCGAAAAGCATTTGATTTTCCTCAAACACTTTTCGCCTTCCAACCATAGGACATCATACTTCTCGTAGCTGCCCAAATTCTATTTTTATTTCTGTAATAACTCAATACCCTTGCGAATACGTGACAGAGACTCTTCCTTACCAAGAATCTCCATAATTTCATAAGCTCCGCCTGGTGTCATCTGCTTTCCAGACACTGCGGTACGAAGTGGCCATAAACAAAGACCATTTTTAATCTCTTTCTCCGCAATGTACTCCTTACACAGCGCTTCAATGCCTTCTCTGGAATAATCTTCCAACGCCTCCAATCTAGGCAGCATTTCCTGAAGAACCACCAGCGAATTTTCACTATTGGTCTTCATTTTCTTATGTGTATACATTTCAATATCATACTCAGGAAGTTCCTGGAAGAAATCAATTTTTTCCTTAATATCAGGGAATACCTCAATACGAGTCTTCACCAAATCTGCAATCTTCTTTAAGTCATAGTCCTTAGTAACTACTTCCTGGATAATCGGCAATGCATATTCGTAGTACTTCTCGTCATCCATTGCCTTAATGTACTCGCCATTCATCCATTTCAGCTTCACAATATCAAATACTGCTGGAGATTTACTGATATGAGTATAATCAAATGCCTCTTCCAGCTCCTGCAAAGTAAAAATCTCACGGTCCTCAGAAGGACTCCAGCCCAACAATGCCACGAAGTTAATAACCGCTTCTGGTAAAAATCCCTGCTCTAACAAATCTTCTACGGAAGAATGTCCGCTTCGCTTGGACAGTTTCTTGTGATTCTCATCAGTAATCACCGGACAATGCACATATGCTGGTACTTCCCAGCCAAATGCCTCGTAAAGACGATTGTACTTTGGCGCAGAAGACAAATATTCATTACCACGAACTACGTGAGTAATTTCCTGCAAATGATCGTCTACTACATTAGCAAAATTGTAAGTAGGATATCCATCTGATTTAATCAAAATCATATCATCCAATTCTGCATTGTCTACAGTAATATCTCCGTAAATCGCATCCTGGAAGGTAGTAGTTCCCTCGGTAGGGTTATTCTGACGGATTACATAAGGCATACCTGCTGCCAGATTTGCCTCAACTTCTTCCTTGGACAAATGAAGGCAATGCTTGTCATACTTGGCAATTTCTTTTCCAGCCTCTGTCTTATCAGAAGCACGAAGACTGTCCAGACGCTCCTTGGTACAGAAGCAGTAATATGCCTCACCCTTGTCCACAAGCTTTTTCGCATAATCCATATAAACACCAGTCTTCATACGCTCACTCTGAACATATGGACCAAAACCGCCATCCTTATCCGGACCTTCATCATGAGTAAGTCCAGTGATTTTCATGGTATTATAAATAATTTCCTCTGCCTCTTCCACATAACGCTCCTGATCCGTATCTTCGATACGCAACACAAAGGTTCCCTTTTCGTGACGGGCAATTAAATATTCATATAATGCAGTTCTTAAATTTCCTACATGCATTCTTCCTGTTGGACTTGGTGCAAATCTTGTTCTGATTTTACTCATAATGTTCCTCCATTCTTTTATTTCTTAAACTTTCGTTTTGTACTACAAAATCCATTGAACCTCTGACAGACAAATTTTCGTTCTTATAGAGAAAGAAAATCTCTGACAGAAAAGTCCAGTCAGAGATTTATTTTATACTCTTTTTCAGTTATTTGCAACTATTCTTCCTCATAATCAGTTACATAAGCCACTAGTTCGCTTAAATCACCATAAATCCGGTAATCTGCTCTTTCATCTCCTGGCTCTTCTTTCGTATTAATCAAAATCATTCGATTGCCTTCATAATAGTTAATCACATGCTGGCAAATCGGCTCCCTGATAGAAGCTCCCAGAATCAGCAAAACCTTAGCGTTTTCTACTTCATTACAGCTCTTAGTAACCTTGCCATTATCAATGGTTTCCCCTAATAAGGAAAATCCCGGTCTCAGCGGCACCCGGCACTCATCACAAACAGGCACCCCCTCAGCCTTCTTCACATACCTTGCATCAAAGACCTTACCACAGGCAGTACAACGATTTTCTTCGGCAGAACCATACATCTCTAATACATTTTCACAACCTGCCTTTTTATACAAACCATATACTGTGCGGGTAATGACAGAATTCAATTTCCCCTCCTGCTGCAACTTATATACCGCTTTGTGTACCGTAGTAGGTTCTATCTCTTCCTTATTAAGAATCACATTTTTATAATAATCATAAAACATTTCTCCACGGCGGAAGAAAAATGCAGAGGAAACAATTTCATCATTGGAATATCCATACTTTTCCTCTATCTCATAGGCCATATGCTCTGCACGAATCCCATTCAATCCTGCTTCCCGAATCACTTTAGAACCACTTAATACCACAATGTTTCCTGAATTTTTTATAATTTCCCGAATTGCTTTTTTCATCTCACTCATACGCATCCCCCTCTCGTATGCAAAAATTTCTCGATTTTCTGCACCGTTCCCCTATCCTGTACTTCATACGCAAGCTTTTCCTGTATCACTTTCCAAGGTATGCACAGATGCAAGAAACTGCGTTATCAATACCAGATAAATCACTTCGAATCACTAAATCATAGTTGTTTAGATTGTTCCATTTTTCGCCTACATGATAACTGTAATAGTTGGCTCTGCTCTTATCTGTTTTTAGAATGACTTCCCCTGCCTTCTTCTGGCTCACTCCATACTTTTCTACTGCCCGTTTCAAGCGGTAATCCAGTGACGCCTGAATAAAAATATTAAATACATTCTGCCGTTCCTTCAAAACATAATCCGCACATCTGCCAACAATAACACATGGACCTTCGTCTGCCAC
Organism: Butyribacter sp.; assembly: GCA_045542435.1. Classification (GTDB taxonomy): domain Bacteria; phylum Bacillota; class Clostridia; order Lachnospirales; family Lachnospiraceae; genus Jutongia. The sequence goes on from JAZQLD010000023.1 coordinate 223,271, forward strand.
CTTCCGTATCACATCGGACTGTGCTAAGAAAATACGGTCATCCAAGGATAATCCTGCAAAACCAAAGTCCTGATTTCCGTACACATTAATTCCCATTGCCAGAGAATACAGCAGGCTATTGGTCGCCTTATCCTCAGCTCTTGCAAAGGTCTCCTCCGCAAATCCACTCTCCTTGGCCGCTCTAGTAATCAACTCATTATCATAAAATGGAATCCCATAAATATCCGCCAGTTTCTGACCGATTTCACGACCACCACTTCCGTACTGTCTCCCAATGGTAATAATCTTATCCATATATTCTCAACCCCCTTTTCGCCTGCAGACAATTCCCCTTATTTTAAATCATGCAAGCTAATATCCGTACTTAATTTATTATTTCTATCATACATCATTTTGGGGAAATTCTCAAGTTTTCTCCTGAAGGAAATATATAGAAAAAAATAGCATCAATTCCTATATACTAATGAAATCGATGCTATTGCAATATAGATATCTCTATGTTTTTCGAACAAGCTCTTTATAAAATATATCTTTTACATGTACTATCATACTCTTTTGTCCGAGAAGCAATGAGTTTTACTTTATGGTATGAATCCTTTAAGATAATGCTATTTAAATATTCTACAAATCCTTCTGTAATATCATAATCTTCCCATGCACCATAATAATTTTTCTCGGCGTAATCATAGAAGTCTTGCCGATATTGTTTTAATAAATTCAACACTTCTGCTGGTCCTTCTATAATATCAACTTCTTCTAAATCATCCCGCTCTGCAAATAGTGCTCTGATATATTTTGATTGATTCATACTATGTTACTCTCTTTCCTCGTTTATTATATTTCTTAACAGGCAGCTTCATAGTATTAAAAAATCTTAATCCAAAAGTCCAGTACTAAAATATCTTTCCATACGGTCTGCCAGCACTGTGGCAATGACCTTGTCTTTTCCATATTTTTCCGCCATCTGCTTCGCCGCCCATACATTGGCTCCTGAAGAGGTTCCACAAAGAAGTCCCTGAACCTGCGCCAGCTCCCGCGTGGTACTGATAGCGTCTTCATCTGTAACTTCCACAATTTCATCAATGAGTCCAGTATCTAAAACTTCTGGAATAAATCCATCACCAATACCCTGAATCTGATGAAGTCCCGGCTCGTGTCCCAACAGAGCAGATACGTTCTTTGGCTCTACTGCCACTACCTTTAAATCAGAATTCTTTTCTTTTAAATATCTTCCAATGCCCTGTAAAGTGCCACCGCTGCCCAGACCAGAAACAAAAATGTCTACCTTTTCATTTAACTGTTCATAAATCTCTGGTCCTGTAGTCTGATAATGAATCTTAGGGTTATTCGGATTGGTGAACTGCTGTGGCATAAAACCATTGTCCCCTAATTCGGACAGAATCTCCTCTGCCTTCTTTACAGAACCATCAATGCTAAGCTCTGCTGGAGTCAGCACCAATTCCGCTCCCAGACAACGAATAATTTTCTTTCTCTCTTCACTCATATTCTCTGGCATTACAATAATCACCTTGTATCCTTTGCGGACACCCACCAAAGAAAGTCCGATACCAGTATTGCCGGAGGTTGGCTCCACAATTGTCATGCCCTTTTTCAGTTTACCGGCCTTCTCAGCCTGCTCCACCATGTTTTTTGCTACACGGTCCTTAATACTTCCACCTGGATTTAAAAACTCTGCCTTAGCATAAATATTCAAGCCAGTTGTTTGTTCCAAGCTTACAATAGGTGTATTTCCGATTAAATCAACTACATTCTTAATAATCATTTCAACCTCTTTACCCTGTTTCTATTTACAGTCTATGTTATTTTGCCCTGCGCATTCCACATTTCTTTCCATTAGAATGCACGAATAAAATCTACCATGAAAACTATTCTGCCAAACTTGGCACCTTCACCTGAATATCCACATCTGCATCGTAGTCTACGCCTTCAATGCCAAATCCGAAAATCTCATAAAACTCCTGCCAGAATCCATCGATATCTGTTACTTCGTCCAGGTTTTCCTGTGAAATAGAATCCCAAATCTTCATAACTGCTTCCTGGATTTCCGGTTTCATTTCCCAGTCATCCACACGAATCAGACGATTCTCATCTGTTACCACATTTTCCACACAAAGTCTGTCATGCATCATGCGATACATTTGCTCAATACATCCTTCATGCAGATTCTTCTCTTTCATTACCTTAAACAAAATCGCGATATAAAGTGGAACGATTGGAATCGCAGCGCTGGACTGAGTTACCAGTGCTTTATTTACAGAAACATATGCCTCTACACCGTCAAATTCAGCGGTAATGGCATCTGCAGTCTTATACAAATCCTTCTTTGCCTGACCAATAGAACCTTCCTTATAAATTGGATGAGTGATCTCTGGTCCGATGTAAGAATAGGCCACAGTCTTTGCGCCTTCTTCTAACACATCTGCATCCTTCAATGCCTGAATCCAAAGCTTCCAGTCCTCACCACCCATTACCTTAATGGTATGCTCTACTTCTTCCGCAGTAGCGGCAGGAACAGTTACTTCAGAAATCTCATTGGTTCTTAAATCAATGGTCTGATTAGTGTATTCCCCATCTGTAGTCTTTAATACAGAACGATAGGTCACTCCATCTGGAGCAGTACGGCGAGGCGCTGCCACGCTGTAAATCACCATGTCAACCTTTCCTAAATCCTTCTTAATCATAGCAATAGTCTCGTCTTTGATTTCATTAGAGAATGCATCTCCATTAATGCTCTTTGCATAGAGTCCATCTGCTGTGGCAAACTCTTCAAATGCAGCGGTGTTATACCAGCCTGCAGTGGCAGTTCTTTTTTCTTTTGCGCCTTTATCGAAAACAATACCAAGGGTAGCCGCACCACAGGAATATGCTGCTGCAATTCTGGATGCAAGACCATAACCCATAGAGGAACCAATCACTAATACCTTCTTTGGTCCTTCTGTCTTTGGCTGTGCTTTTACATAATCAATCTGTGCCTTTACACTGGCACGACATCCCTCTGGATGAGCGGTAGTACATATAAATCCTTTTACTTTTGGCTGAACTATCATAGGATTCTCCTTCCTTATCTGCATGAGTAACTACTTTGCAAATCATGTAATGTATGGCATGAAACCTTTCTTACATAAAACAATCCGTACTATTATAGCACAATTCCCTTCATAAAGCAAAAAATCCAATTATGATTTTTCATAACTGGATTTTACTGCTTTACTTTATAAATTTTCTATGGGCGTCCTACAATTCCACCAGCATAGCCATAATATCCATCTGGTCGGTTTGCCCACTTCACTGCCACAATCGGGTCTCCATTCCCATCAAATCCGTAAAAGGCATATCCGCTAATCATTTCTACATGATAAATTCCTTTGTATCTGCCATTTTTTGCCCCGGTCTCAAAAAACAAATCCCCCGCATTGAGCTTAAGGTTCTGTATATTTTTCTGGCTGAGGCCGCCCTTTACCAGCTTCTTTTTCTGTGCCAGCCATTGTGCCTGGGAGGCAGCCACTGGTGCATAACCGGAACCACCCAGACTATAACCATATTTAGAGTAAGAACGCCATGTCAGGGAGCTGCAGTCATAATATCCTTTCTGCATTCTTCTGGGCTGACTATATTTACTGGTGCTTGCAATCCTCTGGGCGCGTCTAATCGCCTTTTTCTTCCGGGCATTGGTAACAGAAACTACACAACCGATTTTACAGTCTTCGATTTTTACGGTAATAATAGTATTTCCTTCCTTCTTGGCTTTTACCTTGCCCTTAGAAGAAACACTAGCCACCTTTTTCCGACTGGATTTCCATGTCACCTTGCCAGAATATCCTTTTACTTTTAGTTTTTTTGTCTGCTTCTTTGCCAGCAAAACAGAATTGGTGGACATTTTTATGGACACTACTTTTAATTCTAGGTTAAATACCTTTCCATAAATTGTAATGGTTAATTGGGTCTTTCCTGTAGTATAGCAGGATAAAATCAATTTATTGTCCGAAAGACTGACATCCACAGACATATCTGAATTGGAAGAAACAACACTAAGAATATCTTCCTCATCAAAATACGAATTATTTGTATCTGCAGCAAGTCCCTGAATATTAATTTCTACTTCCGAATCATAATAATACGAATTCTCTACCAGATAAATGGTAGCGGAATCCTTTGCTATGGTTACCGCATTCATGTCAGGAAACACCAGTACTGTATAAGAAGAATAAAACCAGCCTGCATCCCCATAGCCATGCACAGACAATGTAACCCTTCCCATACTCTTAGCTTCGTATTGTCCGTTTTCCGTTACAGCAAGCACTGATTCATTCATGCTGTCATATTCTATTCTAGTTAATTTGGCTAATTTCTCTGCAGGAAATTCCAAGGTATTGGTCCAGTCTAAATCAAAGGTTCCCTTATCTCCTACTGTCATTTTTACATCAATGTCATTATCCCCTAAACGAATGGTGGCATTAGGATTCGGAGTCATATATGGTTTTACAGTAGGTGTTGGTACCACCGTAGCTCCTGGTGTGGCGCTGGTAGCAGCTTCTGGCGAAGGAGTCAGCCCAGCTTCTGGCGAAGGACTCTGGGTATCTTCCGATGAAGGACTCTGGGTATCTTCCGATGAAGGAGTCAGCGTAGCGTCTGACGATACCTCTACACTTATTTCTGTCTCTCCAGCCTTTGCTACATTTGCCATTGGTTCAAAAAACAGTCCACATAACAATGCAAGACAAAGTAAGGAAGCAATTTGTTTTCTTTTTCTTTGTATTTTTCTCATATGATACTTTTTCCTCTCTGTTAAATATAACTATTGTGCCAAAAAAGCGATGTTTCGTTCTACCATTTCATAAACAACATAATCATACTGCTTAGCTTCTGTAAATTGATAGCTTCTTGTTCTGCTCGCATCCAGATTAGTGACAGCAATACCTAATGCCGGAACAAGCTTTTCAGAAAAGGAATCTCCCAAAAGAAGCATGGTTTTACCATTTGGATTATCTGATACATAGGAATCCATATTTTCACTGGAAGCAACCAAAGTTGACTGATATATTTCTGCATAATTTGGAATAGTGTTTCCGGTATCTGCAGGATAGGAATCCACTCCAAGCATTAGCTTCAAATCCTCTGGCGAAGAATCCTCTATCAGATTTACCTCATCCAAGGAAGGATAATCTATACTAAACTCTTCTGCTAATAATGTCGTAGTTAAAAAACCACCTAAGCCATTCCAATGGGTATCATTCGCAAAAAATGTTTTATTTGTCTTGGAATACTCTATCAACTCCTTCTCTGGATACATAATAGCTGCATCTGTATTTTCACACAAATACTCAAAAAGCTTGTCAATGCGGCTTGTATCACTTTGACGGACATATAAATCCGGCATATATTGGGAATACACCGTTGATTTATTTGGCGCAATCAGAAATATCATTTTTGCACCATGGGCAGCACAAAATTCATCGGCTGCACGAACCTCTGCTGCTATCCTTTCCATCTGGGCTTCTGTATACAAAGCACTTCCGGAATAATCAATTAATTCATCTGTCTGAGGATCTTTTTCATGGGAATTATAAAAAAGCCAATTGTCTTTTCCAAGAATAACCCCTTTGTCCGTTGTCTTTTCAAAAACATTAATAGACAAATTGTTATAAAACGTGGTGATATTCTGTCGAAAAGGAATATAATCCTTCAAAAAAGCGGTAAATTGTCCCGAATAAGCCTCGTAATTTTCTATTGTAAATTTCGGCAACTTGCTTAATTCTCTTTTTTCCCGCTCTGTATTGGCATTTCGGTGAGTAAAACCAACCAGCAGTCCATAGTACCCTATAAACAATACGAATACGATAATCAAAATGTAATTTTTAATATTCTTTTTCATAAGTACCCTTTCTCGTAACTAAAACTGGAAATAAATAAATGGATTGTAAGTACCACAAATAATTAACATTCCAGAAAATACGGCAATTCCAATGCAGAAAATAATGTCCGCAACGCTGACGGTTTCTGGATTACAAATATATTTTCCATAAATCTTCTTTGAAAACTTCTGGAAAAGTCCGCAAAACACAATAGCCAAAAGGATAATTACTATTGTATACACATTTAAATGCTGACTCACAACCAGAGTTCCATTTTTCTGAAACAAAAACATTTGTTTAATATAAGCAAGTGCTTGGGATAAATTAGCTGCACGGAAAAATACCCATCCAGTGGTAACGACCAAAAGCGCATACACATGTTGAACCATCCGAGGAAGCTTTTCGTTTAATACCTTTCCCCATTTTCCTCTTTCCAATAGCTGAAACGCTCCATGGAACAATCCCCATACAATGAAATTCCAGCTTGCACCATGCCAAAATCCTGTACAGAAAAAGACAATCAACAAATTAATATAGGTTCGCAGATTTCCTTTCCGGTTTCCTCCAAGAGGGATGTAAAGATAATCCCGGAACCAACTGGAGAGAGAAATGTGCCATCTTCTCCAAAAATCTTTAATGGATGTGGCAAGATAAGGGAAATTAAAGTTCTCTGAAAAGTCAAATCCAAACATCTTGCCCAAGCCGATTGCCATATCAGAATATCCGCCAAAATCGTAATATATCTGGAAGAGATAGCAAATAATTCCCAACCATGCCGCTGGCGTAGACAGATTCTGCGCACTTAAGGAAAAGAGGGAATCCGCTACATCTGCACATGTATTGGAAATAATCGTCTTTTTACCAAGTCCGATGATAAAACGCCGGATGCCAAGACTCATTTTTTCGATAGAAACAGTCCTAACCTTCAATTGCGTTTCAATTTCCTTATATTTAACAATCGGTCCTGCAATTAATTGTGGGAAAAACGCAATATAAAGCGCAAGATCAAAAGGATTTTTCTGAACATGAATCTTTTTCTTGTAAACATCAATCACATATGAAAGTGCCTGAAATGTATAGAAAGAAATACCAATTGGCAAAGGAATTGGATTTTCTGTCAAATAATTGGTATGTAATACCATATTTACATTGGCTGCAAAGAAATTCAGATATTTAAATATACATAATAATCCAATATTAACACAAACGGAAAGTGCTAAAATCCCTTTACTATGCCAGCGGTGAATCGCCAGCCCAAAAACATAATTAAGCAAAATAGAAATAAGCATGAGTAGAATATACTTTGGCTCTCCCCATGCATAAAATAACAGACTGGCTACCAGCAATAAACCATTTTTTATTTTATTGGATTTCTTCTCAAATAAGTAAACTACATAATATAATGCTAGCACAATTGGAAGAAAAAACCACAAAAACTCTGTTGAACTAAAAACCATGACAATATAATCCCCTTAATATAATACTTTAGTACCTAAACAATCAACGGTACTGATTATATTATAAACAAGCTGTCTTTGCAATGACTCCGCTAAAAACTTCTGCTTCGTGAAATTTCTGCTTCGTCTTCTACTTTTTATTTCATAGGCTACCTGCTTTTCCTCATCGTCAAATCCTGCCTTCTTCAGAAAGAAACTGAAGCAGTGCTTCACAGCCTTCCACTACATCATCGTAGGTCTCATCAAAGTTTCCGGTGTACCAAGGGTCCGCAATAGGCCTTGGGCAATTAGTAAAGTCCAATAAAAGGGACACCTTCCCCTGTGGATCTCCACCTAACATTCGAATCATATTCTTTCGATTCCACTCATCCATTCCAATGATGAAATCATACTTGTCATAATCACTTTTGCGAAGCTGCACCGCCACCCGATTGTCCGTAGGAATGCCTACTTCCCGAAGCTTATTCCGAGTGCCGTAGTGGATGTGATTGCCGATTTCTTCTGTGCTGGTGGCAGCGGAAGCGATGTAGAAATCGCTGGCAAAACCACGCTGGTTCACTAAATGTTTCATAACGTATTCTGCCATAGGGGAACGGCAGATGTTGCCGTGGCAGATGAACAATATTTTAATCATAATTTCAAATTTCCTTTCGTTTCTTGGCATATCTTAGCATATCTTGTCATATCGTGGCAAGAGCCCGAAAATATGGGCTTTTTTCAAGATGTTAGTCTGCCCGGATGGCAGACACCACTAGGGGTAAAATGGCATATGCTCGCATATCATGGCATATTATTCCCTACAAAAGTGGTAAAGTTAGGGGGCGTACCACTCAAAAAATACAACCTAATCATTACATCTTGGGCACTTACCAAACCCTTGTATTCGAGTATAAATTTGTAATCTCCACGACGTTGTACATTTAGAACACTACTAAGGATTACGTCCACTCAATATTACTTAAAAACTTTATAATATCCTTTTCTGTTTTCCAGACTGTTTTATTCTGTCTTTTACCTATCGTTGTACTCAACTGGCTAATATAATAGTTTTCTCTTATTCTCGTGAACGCTTTTCCATTTCTCCAATACTGAGCATGCGTCATCCATGCAAGAATTCTCTCCACTTCTCTATTTGATTCATCATGTACCATAAGAAAAAGAAATGTATCGTATCCTTGAGTTTTTATAAAAGGATATAAATATTCTTGTGTCATTCCATCAGCACTATCAAAACCACAATCTTCACCAAATTGATTTATGTATCGCTTCATTCCATCTATTTTATATTCCAGATTGTGTAAACACCCGATGTCATACAATACTTCTCCACCTACATCTATGCTCTTACCCACGTTTTGGCATTCAAATTTATCATTTTTTTGTCCAAACAATGCCCAAACACCGGCTTTATGCATATAATTCCATATATTATTTATATATTCTTCGCCTTCTTGGTATATAATTTCTATTTTACTCATAATTAACTCATACTCTTTCTTTAGTATTACAAATTAGTACAGTCGTAACTGCTTAATATTTGACCATAATTTTTCTTCTTCCAATATTTTTTCATACTACTCATTATGTTCATTTTCAAATGATAATAAAACCCACTCCACTGTATATTCTACTTCATTTATCATATTAAAGACTGCACCAATAACTGTTTCCAACGCAAATTTATATTTAAACAATCGCAAAATAAATTCTATAAACTCTCTTTTTTCAGCAAAGGGTATTTCTGTCAAGTACAAATATCCCACCTTATTACCTGTATCAATCAGAAAATGATTGATTGTTTCTTCTTTTTTCATGCAGTTCGCTACACACATTTGCCAACGCAACATGAAATCATGTACTGTATTGCGATTTGACTTAAGCAAATATTTTAAAGTTTGTTTGTATTCTTCTTTATTATTTAATTCGCCAACTAATAACCTCTCTTGAAAACTTTTTATAACAAACTGAAAACTTTCTACCGCATTCTGATCAATATATTTATTTCCATTTACCAACGCAATAAAATAGTCAATCATCCCTTCTTCATTTTCTATCTTGGCTAAAGTTGTCAATCCTTCACCTATTTCATTAATAAACAAATCTGGAAATGTACTTTTAAAGAAAGTACTACGTATTTCTATATATGAAACAATATCATGCGGAATTGCAATACGTTCTAATACCATTCTGAAATCATCCATGCTAAACACGTTAATACATAAATCATTATTCTTTGAAGATGTATGTATTTGCTTATATTTACTATCATCTGAATCAAAAATAATCACTGGATAAATTTGTTTTTGAGTATCTAAAATAACCTTTTCTCCAGTATAACTTTCTATCTCTATTATATTTCCATTTCTAATCTTACTTATTGTATCTTCAATCTGACTCACAGCCTTTTTGTATACTTTCTTCTGTAGCCAATCCTGTGCTGCACTGCCATTTTTCTCTTTAATTTGGAAAATAACATACGCATCTTGAAATTCCACCAATCCATCTCACAATTCTTGTTTCTGTTTTCCGTCATAAACATATAAATCTCTATATACAAATTCTTTTAAAAAAAATCAATCAAAATGTTCGTACACCGTAATTCCGAGTCTGTCATTTTCTCATCTCCCTTTACAAACTTACCCTTTTATTATATCGTCACATCTGTTATTTTTCCATAGAAAAAACGCCCCAGTAAACCCAGAGCTTCTCTGCCATGTGACGACATCTTTACAAAATTTCTATCATTTAAAAAACGCCAATCCAAGGCGGAGTGTCAATGACTATTTTAGAACACCTCAGTTCTTTTACTGTTTACTATATTCCTGATTTTATCGTAGTACTTTTCTACCTAAAACCTAGTCTTGCCTACATTTTTCGTTTTCCGCAATATAAATATATTCCGCATAATATATAAAACAATGTTGTCTTTTCTGACCTGATAGGATATACTTTCTTTATTTGTAGCTGCAAAGCTATAGGTTGGAACCGGTATGAGGTATTCTTTTTCGGTGGCGAATACTTCTGCCGGTATTCTTTTGATAGTGCCGTGTTCTTTTGCATTTGCGGTTCGGTTAAGCCATGCAATACAATCCGCATTAAAGCTGTTGATATCAGTAAAAATGCGATGCTCTGCAAATCCATGTTTGGCATATTTTACTACATTTTCCACTTTCCCCTTAGATTCCGGATCAGCTCCATGACACAAAAAAACATCAAATTTCATTTCGCTTAAATAACTCTGAAATCCTTCCGTATAGATGATATCCCCGTGATTCTCACTTACTGCAAGAATCTTATCCTGGTCATACACAATCTCACGTGGACGTCCGCTAAAAAACGAAAAGGCTTTTTCATGAGCCATAATAAAGCTGTCTATTGTGAAAGGACGTTCCTGCCATAGTACAAACTTCTGTCTGGAATGGGATAACACCATGCCAAAGCAGTAAATTTTTCGAAAACGTCCACTTGGTGTTTCAACACTGATTTCTCCCATGTCAGCTTGTCCCTGTTTTCCCGGGGGCAGTTCCTCAACAGCTTTATACTGTCTCTGCTTGGATTCTTTTTTTATGTCGTATTCAGCTCGTATGGATTTGACATAATTACGAAAAGTACGTTCCTGAAATTCCAGCGTTTCCAGACAACATCTCTCCTTAATCCAGTCATAAATCTAGGCTGCTGACATATCCGGATACTTTCTCAGGCATTCAAGTACAAAATCCTTGTATGCATCCGCCTTCTTGGTGCGTGTTTTCGCATTCTCCAATCTTTTGGAATACTCGTCAGGAGTCATATCCCAGTAAGTTCTAACTGTTTCCCTGTTAATCTGCAGATTTCTTGCAACCTGACTCTTATTGAGTCCATTTCTTTTTTGCGTTTGGATTTCTCCATACATAATCCAATCAACCATCCTTTCTTCACCTCCGGATGACAGTATATCATCACGAAAGTACTCTTGATAGCTGCTGGATTTTATTTGCCAAAATCTGCTGGTTTTAGTTTACCACTTACACTCATATAATTTTTTTCAACTTTTTTCTCCTGTCAGTTATTACTTGGAGTCAAAAATTGCTGATGGCAAAAAAATCTGGAAAGAAAATCACAACCACCGGCTTAACCGGTGGTTTGTTTTGCGCCCTATAAGGGCTTTTCTCCGGCACTAGAGTCTAAAGACTCATCGAAAGGTTCGCCAATCGCAACATCATTTCCTTACATAGCCCCTTGGGCTTATACTACTTGTTTCCTTCTGCTGGCTCACCCGTAAACGGGTCAATATACTCTTTTAGTGTCATTTGATCATATTCTAAATCACCTTATAACTGATTCTGAATATACTCTTTGATTTTTTTCGCATTTTTACCTACTGTATCAACATAAAATCCTCTGCACCAAAAATGTCGATTTCCATATTTATACTTCAGATTTGCATGTCTTTCGAATATCATCAAAGTGCTTTT
>JAZQLD010000024.1:0-49932 GCA_045542435.1 Butyribacter sp.
TTAAAGGTTCGTCTCGCTTCTGATAAAAGCATGTTTTTATCAGAACAATCTTGAAAATCATTTTTAAGAAGTGATTACTTCTTTTATTTAGAATTTTCAGGGTTGTTTTACTATTCAATTATCAAGTTTCGCTTGTGCTGACTTTTTTGCGTCAGCGAAATATATCTTATCACGCTTGTTTTTCTTTGTCAACACTTTTTTTATTTTATTTTTGCAACTCATTTTTTCTGATAAAGACTCTCGCTTTCCAGCCGTTCTTTTCTAAAAATGGCACAAAAAAAGCACAGGAACTAAAATTCTGTGCAACGGAGAAGGAGGGATTTGAACCCTCGCGCCGCTATTAACGACCTACTCCCTTTCCAGGGGAGCCCCTTCAGCCTCTTGGGTACTTCTCCAGATTCTATCTGGCCAAAAGACCATTGTAAAACACATGATATTAATCATATATTTTAAAATGAACTTTTGATAGAATCCAAAAACACTCAGTCTGAACTGCACACCATATTCAATAAAAAAGCGGAGAGGGTGGGATTCGAACCCACGCGCCCTTGCGGACAAACGGTTTTCAAGACCGCCTCGTTATGACCACTTCGATACCTCTCCATATGCTATATTCAAGCAACCTTCCATAATGTTCGTTTCGAAACGTTGCTTGAAAAGTATAACATCTGACTCTATTCTCGTCAAGAACTTTTTTAAACTTTTTTAAAAAATCTCTCTATCGCTGTCCAATCTTTAGATTCGGTACTGCATTCAAATCCCAGCCATGCCTTGTTCCTGACATATATTCATAATATCCCTGCACGGCAATCATAGCAGCATTGTCGGTACAATAAATCGGTGATGGATAACATAATTTTATACCTGCTGCATCACAACCAGCCTGCATTGCTTCTCTTAATGCAGAATTTGCAGCCACACCTCCTGCTACTGCGATTTGTTTCTCCCCCAGCTTTTGTGCAGCACCAATAGCTCTTCCTACCAACACATCAATAACCGCCTGTTGAAAAGATGCGGCCACATCTGCTCTGTTAATCTCAATATTTTTCATTTCGCATCCATTAAGATAATTTAGCACGGCAGACTTTACTCCAGAAAAGCTAAAATCAAATTCGGAACCAGCAATCTTCGCCCTCGGGAAATCGATTGCCTGCGGATTTCCTTCCTTAGCTAATTTATCTACCTTTGGGCCTCCTGGATAACCTAATCCAATGGCTCTGGCTACTTTGTCAAAAGCTTCTCCTGCAGCATCATCATGAGTACATCCTATAATTTCAAATTCTCCATACTCCTTCACCCTTACCAAATGAGTATGTCCACCAGATACCACTAAACACAAGAATGGTGGTTCCAAATCTGGATGTTCAATATAATTTGCCGCAATATGCCCTTCAATATGGTGTACTCCAACTAATGGTTTCTTTGCCGCATAGGCAATGGCTTTCGCTTCACCCACTCCAACCAATAACGCCCCTACCAAACCAGGTCCATAAGTAACACTGATCGCATCAATCTCGTCTAATGTTACTTCCGCTTCGGATAGCGCCTCCTCAATTACCTGATTGATTTTTTCCACATGCTTTCTGGATGCGATTTCCGGAACCACACCACCATATAAAGTATGAATATCTATCTGGGATGAAATCACATTGGACAATACGGTTCTTCCATTCTTTACTACCGCTGCTGCCGTCTCATCACAAGAACTCTCTATTCCTAATATCAAAACGTCCTGTTTCATATTTACTCCATTCGCTAATTTATTTTTCTTCTGAATTTGCCACCTGTTCCCATCCTAATATTTTCCATTTTCCTGAGGAATCCTTTCGGCAAATAAACTCTCCACGACTGCGGACACTCTTTTCTCCTTCTGCCTCCAAAATATCTACGTATATAGTAGCGCCTTCTTCTCCATCAATTGTACCGTACTTCACATCCTTGTCTTCCTGTACAATACAACTAGAAATCATTCTTTCTTTATCCAGAAACGCTTTCTTATCTTCTATAATATTCTTCAGCATATTATCCCAGCTATTTTCCTCAACGCTTAGGAATTCCTCATCATAAAGCATGCGAAGCTGCTTCAGCAGCGCTTCAAATTCTTCATCACTAAGCTTTTTCTCCGCATTATCATTGTACATGCATTTATTAATGCGCCAGTATAATTTCACAACTTCGGAAGGGGTTTCTGGATACTTCAACTCCAAATCCTTTGCCAGAAGCTTCTCCACTTCTGTAGAAGGCAGCCCACTTTCTGCTCCTTCTTCTTCGCCACTTTTGCTCAACATGTAAAATCCCACCAAAACTAAAGCCGCTACTATCACCATTACAAAAAAAGCTATCAGCACTTTCCTACTTGATTTTTTCATAGGTTACCTCCTTTTTCCTCCTGAAATTCCAAAGTACAACTCTTCCTGTCTTTTCCCGCATAGGATTGCGGAAAAATCTTCTTTACTTCCTTCATATAATCCTCTGGATGCAACAACGATGGACTATAATGAGTCAGCCACATCTCTGCCACTTGAGCCTGCTTAGCCATCTCTGCCGCCTCATACATCGTCATATGCTTATGCTCTCTGGCCTTTCCCTGCTTATCCTTATCTCCATACATGCCTTCACAGATAAATAAATCAGAATCTTTCGCACACTCTACAATAGAAGTCACCGGTCTGGTATCTGTACAATATGTCAGCTTAATCCCCTTTCTCGGCGGGCCAATAACCATATCCGGGGTATAGGTAACTCCTCCCTCCTGAACAATCTCTCCTCTTTGTAAACGACTCCAAAACTTCATTGGCACTTGATTTTCAGCCGCTTTTTCTGGATAAAACTTTCCACCTCTTGGTACTTCAATGGTATATCCATAACAGGTCACATTATGGTTTACCCGGAACGCCTTCAAATGATAACCGTTCACCTCTATATCCTGTTCCTTTTGGGACAATTCAATATATTCTAATTCAAAAGGAAGTCCTGGTGCAATAATCCTTAAAGAATTCACCACCTTCTCCAGCCCCTTAGGTCCAATCAAAGTGACTGGTTTCGTTCTATCAGAATTCCCCATGGATAACAATAGTCCTGGAAGACCACTGATGTGATCGCCATGAAAATGAGTGAAACAAATGGTATCTATAGGGTTCACACTCCATCCCTTTTCTCTAATCGCCACCTGGGTTCCTTCACCACAATCAATTAAAAGACTGCTTCCCTCCAGTCTCGTCATAAGTGCAGTCAGCCAACGTCCCGGCAAAGGCATCATACCACTTGTTCCTAATAAACATACATCTAACATAAATAATCCCTTTCTAACAAAAGAAAATGATGGTGTAATTTCTACACCATCACTATATTATCACAATTCAGTTGCTTCTGTCACTACGGGAGGAATCGCAAATTTCTCCACCATACTTTCATAGCATGTTTCACAAAGCAGAAAAGAATGCACTTCTCCATCCCTCTTGGAAAAATAACCCCACTGCTTTTTTCCTTCAAAAACATCCTCTCGCAGAATCTGATTTTCTACCTGTAGCATCTTACCACATCCATTACACTTTAACATTTCTTTCATCTGGGTATTTCCTCTCTTTATCTGTATTCCTATTATCATTTAACCGATTATTACTTTCAGTATAAAAGTGCCGATTTGTTTTGTATAGTGGAAATGAAAGGAAAATCAGAATTTTCGTTGCATAATAATAGCATTTTCTATTGGATTTCTATAATATCCTTTCCTGATATCAATTTTTTCAAAATGATATTTCTCATATAGTACAATAGCTGGCTTGTTGGACTCCCGTACTTCTAGCAACATCTGTTCTATCTGACGCTGCTGACACAATTGAAAGGCCTGCTTTAAAATCTCACCTGCAATTCCTTTTCGGCGATAGTCAGGATGAACTGCTATGTTACATAAATCTGCAGTTTCAAAAGAAGTCCATATACCACAATAGCCAGTAATAATCCCTTCTACTTCTGCTACCAGATAAATGTTTTCTTCTAATTGATATGCCTTTTCAATACTATCTTTACTCCAAGGCGAAGAAAAAATCTGCTGTTCCAATTTTGCCACCACAGCAATATCTTCCTCTGACATTCTTCTAATTTGCATGTTCTCTTTCCATTCTTTCCCGTTCTGCCTGAGATTTTCGCAAATACACAGGCTTATGGGCAGCTGCACTTTCTATCTTTCCTTCTGCAAAATACTTTTGTCCCAAAACAGCTACGCTGGCGGCCCTCTGTCTGGACATGTGGGCAGGAACAAACTGAAATTCTCCAGAAAACTCTTCCTCTATAATACTACGATATACGGGAACACCATCCCCAAGAAAATGTACTTTCTTATTATATTGCATTAACTCTTTCAATAATTCATGAATATCTATAGCAAACTGTTGGTGAAGTACCTTTAATTCCTGGCCCTGCATCTCATAAATCCCTGTATAAACCTGATTCCTGCGTGCATCCATAATAGGACAAATGATTCCATCAGACTCAGCCAACTGATATGCCATGCCCTCTACAGTCGGAATAGAGATAAGCGGCTTGTCCAAAGCAAGTCCTAATCCTTTTGCTGTAGATGCCCCAATGCGTAAGCCTGTAAAAGAACCCGGACCTGCTGCCACTGCAATTCCATCAATTTCTTCCAGCTCCACACCGGAAAATTTCATTACTTGTTCCAACATAGGAAGCAACGTCTGGGAATGTGTCTGTTTATTATTTACAGTAAATTCCGCCACAATGGTTTCATCACTTGCTAAAGCCACAGATGCCACCAGTCCGGAACTATCAATTCCAAGTATCTTCATATCTAAATTCCTTACCTTTCCATAAAATCCTAATCTTCTCTTTGTATAATAATCCGCCGGTAATCAAAACCCTTTTCCAAATCCTTTTCGATCCGAACAGAGATTGCATTTTTCGGAAGTAATTCCTCAATCAATGTCGCCCATTCTATCAAGCATACTCCCTGCCCATAAAAGTAATCTTCATAACCAATTTCATCCATTTCTTCGATGTCTGCAATGCGATATACATCAAAATGATATAGTGGCAGTCTGCCTTCCTCATAAATCTGCATAATGGTAAATGTGGGGCTGCTAATGGGTTCTTCAATTCCAAGGCCTTTTCCAAACCCTTTTGTAAACACAGTTTTCCCAACACCCAAATCTCCATCCAGCAATAAAATGTCTCCCGGACTACACTGCATCGCCAATTCCTTTCCTATATTATAAGTGTCCTGAGTTTCAAAGCTTTCTTTAATAATTTCTGTCATCGCCTATTTTCACTCCTCATTATTTTCCTGCTTTTTCATCTGTAGCTCTATCATTTCACACATTTTCTCATACAAGTCTCCACACTGAACCTTCGGAAAAATAAATGCCCGGATTGGCGACATATACAAATACATTGCTCTTGAAGTAGTCACCTTCTTCTGAACCTCTTCCCACTTAACAGAAGCTTCCTGCTCTCCCTGTTGAATCAGGATTCCTTCTTCGGATACCACATAATGAAGAGGAGCATTAATATTCTTATTTTGTTTCACCTGGGCTTTCGCCTTTGTGTACAACATGACAGGCTGCACTACAGTAAAAAGACAACCTATAATCACCAATACCATACGCGCTGTTTTATCCAGACTGGAGTAGCACAGAATTACATATATCAAACTACCTACACTGAGCAACACCCCAAACAATCCTGATATACTCAGATATGAGTGCCTCATAGAAAAACGATATAAGTCACTGGTAGTTAATTCCACATCAATTTCAAACTCCTTCATAAATAATACTCCATTTCTACACTTTTATTATGCATATTTTCTTTTTTCGTTTATTATAATAACATACACTTTCAAAAAAACAATAGATACAAATAAATAGAAGTATGCTATGCTACATTATATAAAATAAGAAGCAAGCTATTCTTTATATAAAATATATCCGCTTTTAATAATGAAAGGAGGAACTCTCCATGAAATATAATGTAACAGAGAAAGAAACTTTAGAATCCAAAATTTACGAACAAATGGACTTCGAAAAACTAAACGAACTCAGCGAGCATTTAAAAGATGCCATTTGTGAAATCTTTAATTCCTGCGGGCTGTATTTTCGGATTTTCTCCCGGGTAAAATCCCCTGAATCAATTACAAATAAGATTCTTCGGGGAAATTATGGCAGTGAAGAGAATCCGAAAAAATTACAGGATTTAATTGGATTTCGTATCGTTTTATACTATTATGATGATTTAAGTATCTGTCGTGATATTATGGAAAGTACATTTCAAATGGTAGACTCCTGGTCCAAAACCAATTTCAATGCAGACGAATTTAAAGCTACCAAAATAAATGGTGTTTTCAAGTTTCCAGAAGAGTACTTTAAACTCTATGCAAAAAAAATTTGGACCTTACCGATTGATATCACCTTCGAAATTCAGTTTCGTACCGTCTTTTTTGAGGGCTGGCATGAAATCGAGCACGACATGCGATACAAGAGTCTGCTTTCGGATGACCAGTTCTGGCAGGGAAGCGAAGAACTTTCCCGTATGTTGAACTGTATTCTGGCCAATTTGGAATTAAGTGATTGGTCCCTTGTACAGCTTTTCGAACAACTTTCTTACAACCACTATAAAAATGCCAACTGGGAATTAATGCTAAAAAGCCATTTCCGTATAAAAATGGATGATAAGGAACCATTGGATCCTCGGATTCTGGAGATTTTTGACAGGGACAAAGAAATAGCAAAACAGTTTTTTAAATGTTCCCGTAAAAGACTAATTCGGGAACTGTTAAAACTGGATAATCCGCACATCACATACAATTTAATTGTGCAGCTTCTAAATCAGCATACCGTACAGAATCCTGAAATCACTGCAATTTGTAATGACATACCACTTACCCGTGCAGAAGATGCTAACTTCCACCGCACTGCCTTGTCGCGTTTGGAATCTAACACCCTGTTCCATTTAGAAATCCCTTTGTTGCATAAAGATACAAGGGATATTAAATCAGAATTTAATTCATCTGCATCTATCCTGTACAAATGGGTACGTTTTAAATTCAATCCCGTTTTCCAGGATATGCCCATTGAATTAACTTCCTATGAAAACCATTTGCCAGGATATGACATTAAAATTGTATGTCAACCACAACAAATGATATTTACCATGAAAATCCATCATATTGATAGTAAATTAGTCGGTACTTTGTGGCATGTCGATTCCTCCATCCGAATGCTGGAGGACCAGCAGCTATATTTTTATCACATGACTTCTCGTGATACGCCATATGGCACAGCGCAAAGAGATACCTTTAACAAGCCTTCTTTTCTGGTGGATCTTTCCAGCAAAGTTGGTTTAAAGGATGTGGTTCGTCTTGGCAATAAAGCACATTTTGTAGAAACCGACTCACAATACGAAAAGCTTATAGCACTATTACAAAATCAGAACCGTAGATTACCTGTGATTACTATTATCCAATACAGTAATAACTCCTCTAATTCAAAAATCTTCAAAGACGGATATAATATGGATAGCTTTACCATAAATGGCATGCGGCTGGCTAAAGTAATCGGCCTATATGCCCATGTCTATATGATAACCGACACTTTATTATCTGCCTGGATTTCGACACAATCTCTCACAAAAGAAGAAGCCGACGGCAGCATAATGATTTTTTGGCCAGCCATTTCCAACAAAAAGCCGGAGCTTTATACCCGGCAAATGATTTGCGATGCACAATTCGATTTCAACCGGTTCGCTTTCCATGACCAAAACATTTACGAAAAGGCTTTCCGCCATAAATTAGTACAAATGATAAAAGATGATAATATTCATCATTAATAACAGACCATATAAAAAGGGATGCCCAATCGTGGTGCATCCCTTTTGCTATCATATCTTTACTTGAGGACTACCTTCATTTTCCGTTCTACATAATCCTCTCCCGAGCTTCTCTTAACCCAGACGGTAATCTCATCTTCTGAATCACAGGAAGCCAGATAATTTCTCATTTCCTGTAAACTGTGTATTTCTGTATCATCCATTTTCACAATTACATCTGCAACCCGTATCTTTGCTTTATATGCTGGCGAATCTGAAATAATGTTTGATATATAAACACCTCCTGAAATTTCCATTGCTTCTGCCACACTTTCTGTCACATCCACACCCTTCACTCCAAAATACGGCATTACTTTCCCCTCAACCATACTATTGATCCCCATTAGAAAACTATTAATTCCAATAAAAGCACAATTGCTTTCACCAGTAGTTTCTGAAAATGAAGTGGATATAATTCCAACGATTCGTCCTTTGATATCTGTTATAAATCCATTTCCTTCTTTATAATATTTGATATTAGAAGAATATAAACTAACCTCTCCATCTACAATACTTCCACTCATTTCATCTTTTATTACATTTCCTAATTCAACGCTACCAAACACTCCGTTCGCGTTTCCAATAGCTATTATCGGTGTGTTTAATTTTAGTTTTAACTCTTCTCCAAATTCGGCAACTTCAATTTGGACTTGAATTCTTTCTGGAACCTCTTCTCTTTTCACCTTCAAAACAGCAATGTCTAAAGAATAATCCACTCCGGATATTTCCGTATTTACCTCACAATCTCCTAACAGCTTTGCCTGAACATTCTTTTCTTCAGATATTCCATCTGAATCGGTTAGAATATAATAATTTTGAAATGTTTCCTTAAACACCACACCACTCTTCACGTTTTTGACCGAGTTTCCACCTTCAAAATTCTCTTCTTCTGACTCTTCTTTTATTTCCACGACATAACGATTACACCGTTCACCTACCAAAGCTGCTTTTTCACAAAAGTTCTGATAATCTTTTAATGTAGCAATTGCTTCTTTAAATTCTGCATCTGTAACAACTTCTGTTTCTTCCTCTTCTAAATCTTTTTCTGCATTGGATGTACTGGAAGCCATCGCTTGCTGAAAGCTATCCTTATGTTCCTCCTGCATTAGATTCTGCATAGCAACAAATGCAACCCCTGCCACACTACCAAAAACTATAGCAAGAATCACTGCTCCACCTAACTGTTTTAAATATTGAATCAGCTTCCTTTTCCTCTGGGGACGAATCTGTTCCTTCATAAATTGGTACTTTTCTTCTTCTGACTCTTCCCGCCGGTCAAAAAAATTCTTATCCATACTCTTAGTTCCTCTTTAATTAGATTTTGATATTTATGTATACTACAGAACGATTCCAATAGTATATAAAGCATAACACAGATATATGAATAGATTATGAATAAGACGTAAATATCCTTCTATTTTTCAGTTGCAGTCTGCCCACAAAGTGTTGTATTATAGCAATAATAATTTCATCAATCAGATTGGAGTTTTCTATTATGAATAAAAAAGTATTGCATACTTTAGAATACGATAAAATAATTAACCAATTGACTGAATTAGCATACTCGCCTTTAGGTAGGGAATATTGTCAGAATCTGCTTCCACAGTCAGATTTAGAATGGATTACCCGTTCTCAACGGGAAACTTCTGATGCATTAACACATATCTTAACAAAAGGTGAGGTATCCTTTTCAGGAGTTTCGGATATCCGTCCAAGCATCAAGCGGTTAAATGTAGGTTCAACACTAAGCACGAGCGAGCTATTAGCCATCTCCCGCTTACTATCTTGTGCATCTTCTATAAAAACATTTTTCCGTCAAAGTTTAAGAGAAGATGATACCACGGGTGATTCTCTGAACGAACGCTATCAGCTTATCGAACCGCTGACACCTCTTATGCAGGAAATCAAAAAATGTATTATAGCAGAAGATGAAATTGCCGATGATGCTTCCACAGGTCTTATGCATGTGCGCCGGCAATTAAAAATCTCTAATAACCGTATCCATGAACAACTGGGAACTATCCTAAATAATTCTCGCAGCATGCTTCAGGATGCAATTATTACGATGCGAAATGGCCGTTACTGTCTTCCAGTAAAAGCAGAGTACCGTTCTACTTTCCACGGAATGCTTCATGACCAGTCTGCCACAGGTTCAACCCTTTTCATTGAACCTGCCTCTGTCGTAAAATTAAATAATGAAATTCGGGAATTAGAACTCAAAGAGCAGGAAGAAATCGAAAAAGTTCTTGCAGAACTTAGCAATCTAGCAGCAGAGCAGATTTTCTTTTTGGAACAGAACTTTCAAATTTTATCTGAATTGGATTTCATTTTCGCCAAAGCTATGCTTTCGAAACACCAGAAAGGAACCGAGCCTAAATTCCCACCAGAGAATTATATTGAAATCAAACAGGGAAGACATCCTTTGATTGATTCCAAGAAAGTTGTCCCTATTAATTTGCATTTAGGCAAGGATTTTTCCCTTTTAGTAGTAACCGGACCTAACACTGGTGGAAAAACCGTCTCCCTGAAAACCATGGGCTTATTTTCATTAATGGGACAAGCAGGACTTCATATCCCAGCCTTTGACGGTTCCTGCCTAAGAGTATTTCATGAAATTTATGCGGATATCGGGGATGAGCAAAGTATCGAACAAAGTCTTAGTACTTTCTCGTCCCACATGGTAAATACGGTATCTATATTGGAACATGCAGACGATAACAGTCTGGTACTATTTGATGAATTAGGTGCTGGTACTGACCCAGTAGAAGGTGCTGCTTTAGCAACTGCAATTCTTTCTAATCTGCACCAACGTGGCACATCTGTTATGGCAACTACACATTATAGTGAATTGAAGCTATACGCTTTGCAGACTCCAGGAGTTGAAAATGCCTGTTGTGAGTTTGACGTGACAACCTTACGTCCAACCTATCGTCTGTTAATCGGTGTTCCAGGAAAGAGTAATGCATTTGCTATTTCTGGCAAACTGGGACTTTCTTCCGATATTATAGAAGACGCAAAAGAAAGGGTTTCTTCTGATGCCAAAAACTTTGAAGATGTATTAAGCGATTTAGAAGCAACCCGTATCAAATTAGAAAAGGAACACAAAGCGGCATCCGAAGGCCGAAAAGAAATTTCTCGCCTGAAGAAAGAACTTCGCGAGAAGAATCAGAAGCTGGATGCTTCCAAGGAAAAAATACTACAGAATGCTAATCAGGAAGCCAGCCAGATTCTTTCTGAGGCAAAAAACTTTGCAGATGAAACTATACGAAAATATACAAAATGGGCGAAAAGCGACAAGCATATCCAGGAAATGGAGGAAGAGCGTGCCAAACTTCGTGGACAGTTAAATAAACATCAATCACAAGTTGGTGTAAAACCTCAGAAACGACAAACAAAGAAATTGAAAGCTTCCGATTTAAAAATCGGCTCTAATGTACGAATTTTATCTTTAAACTCCAATGGTACTGTAAGCACTCTTCCTAATGAGAAGGGAGACCTTTTTGTACATGCAGGCTTATTGAGAACCCAGGTAAACATTAAAGATTTAGAGCTATTACCAGAGGAAAAGCCACAGCCCGCTCCAAAAAATAAAAGTGGCAGCGGTAAGATTCGCATGGAAAAATCAGCTTCCATACGTCAGGATATAAATTTGATTGGCATGACAGTAGATGAAGCAATGCCTGTCCTGAATAAATATCTGGACGATGCTTATCTTGCTCATATGACTCAGGTTACAGTAATTCATGGAAGGGGAACAGGTGCATTACGCACTGCTGTTCATAACCAGTTAAAACGTCTTAAATATGTGAAATCATTCCGCCTCGGCGAATTTGGCGAAGGCGACATGGGGGTTACTATTGTGACTTTTAAATAATTAACTACTTCTCACTCATATTAAGGAGGTAATACAATGTTGGACAAACAAAAAATACTAATCGTGGATGATGACAGCAACATTGCCGAACTAATTAGCCTTTATCTCACAAAAGAATGTTTTGATACCTGCATTGCAGGAGATGGTGAAGAAGCTTTACAGGCTATCCAATCCTATCAGCCAAATTTAATTTTACTGGATATTATGCTGCCAGGAATTGATGGATATGAAGTACTCCGGGAGTTGCGCAAAACCTCTTCCCTGCCAGTTATTATGCTGTCTGCAAAAGGCGAAACCTTCGATAAGGTTCTGGGGCTGGAGCTGGGAGCAGACGATTATATTATGAAACCTTTCGACTCTAAAGAAATGGTTGCCCGTGTAAAAGCTGTTTTACGTCGTTTTAGTTCAAATACCACCGTTACTACAAATGCGATTTCACTTCCTCAGGAATGTGTAAAGTTTCCTGATTTAATCATTAATCTTACAGACTATTCTGTTTACTATCATGAAAAACGGATTGAAATGCCTCCAAAGGAACTGGAACTCTTCTACTTCCTCGCATCACATCCTAACCAGGTATTTACCAGAGAACAGCTGTTAGATCATATTTGGAGTTACGACTATATTGGCGATACCAGAACCGTGGATGTTCATATCAAGCGACTTCGTGAAAAGTTCACCAATCATCCCCAGTGGAGTATTTCAACAGTTTGGGGAATTGGTTACAAATTTGAATACCATGAATAAATTTTCATTTCAGGAGGATTTATGCGCAGTTCAATCAGACTAAATTATATTATTATGTATGTTATTCTTATGCTGAGCATGCTATTTCTGTTAAATTACTATGGTCATGACCTCATGCTGGATACTTTAGTCGAAGAAAAGGAGTCATTTTTATATGAAGAGGCCAGCTTAATTGCCCGGGAATACGGTTCGGATCTGAATTCATTAAATTCGCTTTCCAGCGCCTCAAGACCTCAGCTGCGCAAACATTTTAAATCCTTACAGACACTGTCTGACACACGCTTCTGGTTACTTGACCAAAAGGGAATTATTTTGATTGATTCTGACTCCACAGAAAACAAGGAAGGTTCAAATATCAATTATTTTGATAAATCTTTCCTAAATAATCGCACTTACGTAGGCAACAATTTAAATAAACTGCTTCCTTATGAAGTAATCTCTGTGATCCACCCACTTACATCCAATCAAAAAACCCGTGGATACATCGTGCTTTTATCTTCTCTGGATGAATTGAATCAAAAGGCAACGTATTATATTGATAATGTAATTATTTGCTTTTTTATATTTTTCGCTTTGCTATTTTTTGCTTTTACAATTCTTCTATATAAGACAAGGCATCCATTACAAATTATAAATAACGCATTGAAAGAATATGTCAATGGCAATTTGGACTACCCTATCAGTCCAGTTTCAGGGCAGGAATATCAAGAATTAGCAGGTGCAATACAATACCTTGCAACAAAAACAAAAAACATGAACGATTATCAAAAAAATTTCATTGCTAATGTTTCTCATGATTTCCGTTCCCCTCTCACCTCTATACGGGGATATACAGAAGCTATGCTGGATGGTACAATCCCTCCCGAAATGCAGGAAAAATATTTAAATATTATTCTTTTTGAAACTAAACGGTTATCCAAGCTAACAGGGAATTTATTAGAATTAAGCCAGTTCGAAAATAATGGTCTTCCTCTAGAAATATCAACCTTTGATATTAATCAGGCAATTAAAATGACCACCGCAACCTTCGAACAACGTTGCAAAGAAAAACATATTTCTATCGAATTGATTTTTAGCCAGAAATCACTTCTGGTAGATGGAGATATTGATAAGATTGAACAGGTCATACAAAATCTGGTGGATAATGCCATTAAATTCAGTCACCATGATTCAACCATTACTATTAGTATAATAGAACGTTCTGGAAAAGCCTTCATATCTGTAAAAGACCACGGAATCGGTATTCCAAAAGAAGGAATCTCCAAAGTCTGGGATCGGTTCTATAAATCTGACCTTTCCCGTGGTAAAGACAAAACTGGAACTGGTTTAGGGCTTCCTATAACCAAAGAAATCCTTAATGCTCATAACGAAAATATCAATGTTATCAGTACAGAAGGTATTGGCACTGAGTTTATTTTTAGTTTACAAATTCATAAATAGAAAGAACTCCGATTTTTTGTCGGAGTTCTTTCTTTATTAGTATCATATTCTTACTTAACATCTTGTTCCAAGAATATTAGCAATTTCATACTCATATTCGTCAATATCCTTAGTCATTTCAAAAGCTTCATATACATCCACATCATATAACTTACCATTCTGATATCCAATCAAGCGGTTTTTCTTGCCCTGCTCAATAACATCAATTGCATATGCACCCATCATAGAAGCACAAACACGATCTCTTGCAGTTGGACTTCCACCGCGCTGTAAATGTCCTAATACTGTTGCTCTGGTTTCAATGCCAGTCTCTTTCTCAATACGCTTTGCCAATTCCTCAGAATGACCAACTCCCTCGGCATTAACTACAACCTGATGTGTCATACCTGCTTCACCATTCTCTTTAATCTGCTTAATCAGCTTATCATAATCATTGTCAAACTTCTCCGGAAGCAAAATTCCTTCTGCACCATTGGCAATACCACACCACAACGCAATATAACCAGCAGAACGTCCCATAACTTCTACTACACTACAACGCTCATGGGAATTGGATGTCTCGCGCAAACGATCAATAGCTTCCATAGCTGTGTTAACAGCGGTGTCAAATCCAATTGTATAATCAGTATAAGCAATATCTAAATCTATAGTACCAGGAACACCTACGATATTTACACCGTATTTAGATAAATCTCTTGCTCCTTTAAATGAACCATCACCGCCTATGACAATTAATGTTTCAATTCCTAACTCTTTACAAATGTCAGCAGCTTTCTTCTTTCCCTCTTCTTCATTAAACTCTGCACTTCTTGCAGTAAATAAAAATGTTCCTCCATGCTGAAGTTTCTCAGAAACATCCTGGAAATCCATTAATTCTATCTCTCGGTTTAAAATACCGTTATAACCTCTTCTAACACCATATACTTCATAGCCTCTTGCCATGCCGGTACGGACAACCGCACGCACAGCAGCATTCATGCCTGGTGCATCTCCGCCACTTGTCAATACCGCAATTTTTCCTTTACATTCGCTCATAACATCCTCCATTCCGTTACTTGTAGCAACATAAACCTATGTAGAATCTTGCATAGTATTTCTTATTGAAACTTCTACTCCACACAACGCTTCTATTTTAGTATGAGCATTTTACATTTTCAATATTTTTTTAATATGAAGATTCTTTTTCGCCAATATAACCAAATTTCCTTCCAAGTTTCCAGTTAATTTTACCATTTTTTCATATTTCCTTGCAAGAGAAAAGCTAAATATTAAAGAAATATTAAAAAGGGGGATGATTTTTTTACGAAACTGTGATATAATTTTTACATATTTTCGGCAATAGACAAAATAGCCAACAATTCAAGTGAAAAATTGTATAATTTCGTCACTTGAATTATTTGCCAATCCATACGATAATATAGTCAGAGAAAATATCTTAACGTTTTTTTGTTTTTGTTATAAACGTAGAGAAAAGATGTAAACCAGACACATTCTTTGACATTTGGAATGTGTACTCTAAAAAAGGAAGGGATGAATGTTATGATGTTTAATACAGGTGATTTAATACTTGATGCCGTTATTCTATCGATTGTGGCACGTACACCAGAAGGAACTTATGGATATAAAATTACGCAAGATGTCCGTTCAAAAATGGATGTTCCTGAGTCTACATTCTATCCTTTATTAAAGCAGATGCAAATGGACGGTTATCTTGAGGTTTACCATAAAGACTTAGGGGGCCGCAGCCGTCGTTTCTATAAAATTACTGAGTCTGGAAAAGAGCGGTTAGAATTCTGCCAACAAAACTGGACCAATTATTTGCAAAGTGCAAGTAATTTATTAATGAGCGCTCCTACCCAGCAGGAAGCTGCTCCTCAGCCTGTTATGGTTGAAGCTCCTGTTGCTGAGCCTGTAGTTCCTATGGAACAGCCTACTATGGCTGAAGTTGCTGTTGAGCCTGTAGTTCCAGTTGAACAGCCTGTTATGGTTGAAGTTCCTGCTGAGCCGGAATTCCACATTGCTTCTTCTTCCAATACCATGTCTGATATGGAATTTTCCATTGGTGGTGATGAAGTTATTGCAGAAGGAAATAATTTATTATCCGATGAAGTGGATTTATTTGAATTAGATTCTACCTCTTCTAAGGGTGCTATTTCTATAGAAGAACCAGAAGTTCAGCCTGCTATGGTTGAAGTTCCTGTTGAGCCGGTTGTTCCTGTTCCTCAGCCTGTTATGGTTGAAGCTCCTGTTGAGCCAGTTGCTCCTGCTCCTCAGCCTGTTATGGTTGAAGCTCCTGTTGAGCCAGTTGCTCCTGCTCCTCAGCCTGCTATGGTTGAAACTCCTGTTGAGCCGGTTGCTCCTGCTCCTCAGCCTGCTATGGTTGAAGCTCCTGTTGAGCCGGTTGCTCCTGTTCCTCAGCCTGTTATGGTTGAAGTTCCTGTCACAGAGGAGATAGATGATGAGGCTGATTTCTTGGCAGAGATGGCTTTGGGTGATGCTGAGGAAATTGAAGCCGAGACAGAACCAGAAGCAACAGAAACTTTAGCTGATAATATGTCAGAATTAGAAAGTCTTATTTCACAGTTACGCTCATTCGAAACAACAATGAACGCTCATCGTGAATATACTGAAAATAATAACTCAGAAGCTACAAACAATATTAATATCACAGATGTAAATGCTGTGGCTGCTTTATTGGCTCCTTCATCACAGAATGAAGAGGATTCTAAGCAGGAATCTACTGTTTCCGCTCGTTATGCTGAAGTAAGAAATCCTGATACAGATGATTCTGTTAATAGCTTAGTTGATTTATTAAAAGATGATCAGCCAACCAAGAAAACTGGTTTCTTTAAATCAAAAGTAGCTAAGGCTTCCAACTCTATTAAGAATATGGTTTCTGATACTGCAAATGCTGCAATAGAAGCTACAAAGGCTCCTTCTGAGGAAACATCTGTTGAAGAACCTGTAGCAGAAAAGAAACCTGAAAAAGTTAATTTTGTAAAATATGAAGAAGTAAGAAATCCTGATACAGATGATTCTGTTAACAGTCTGGTTGATTTGTTAAAGGATGATCAGCCAACACAGAAGGCACGTTTCTTTAAACCTAAAGCTACAAAAGAGGCAGCTCCTACTCCTCAGCCTGAAAAGACAGAAGCTGTTGCTCCTGTTGAAGCTCAGAATACTCATAAGGTTAAATTAACTGAGGTAAGAAGTCCTGAAACAGATGATGCTGTTAATAGTTTAGTTGATTTATTAAAGGATGATGGTGCTTCTTCTAAACCTAAATTATTTAAGGCATGGGGTAATAAGTCTGCTTCAACTACCCAGGAGACTCCTGTAGCCGAAGTGAAACCTGTAGAGAAAGCAGAAAAATCTACACCTGTTGAAATGAAAGAAATTCGTAGTCCTGAAACGGATGATGCTGTTAACAGTTTAGTTGATTTATTAAAAGATGATGGTGCTTCTTCTAAGCCTAGACTTTTCCGTTCAAGAGCTCAGAAAGCTTCTGCTCCAGAAAAAGTTGAAACTCCAGTTGCGACAACTCCTGCAATGGAAGTTCCAGCTACTCCTGCACAGCCAGTTAGAGAAATTGCTGAGAATTCAAATTCTGTTGATAGTTTAGTTGATTTATTGAAATCTGATAGTGCAGAACAGAAACCTGTTTCAATCTTTGGTAAGGCTTCTGCAAGATCATATACAAAGGTTTCAGCTCCAGCACCTGCTCCTGCTGAAACTCCAGTTGAAGCTGTTGCAGAACCTGTTGTAAGTGCTACTGTTAATTCTACTTCGGTACAGGATACAGAGATTCCTAGTCCAGTAGTATCAGAGCCTAGAGTATTTGCACCAAAGGTTTCTTCTGTAACAAATAAACCAACAGCTGCTAAAACCTTTGAAGCTAAAGCTGCTTCTCCAAATGCTAGACCTGTAGAAACTACAGCTACTATTACTAAGCCTTTGGAAGCTAAAGCAATTAGTACTAATCCAACGGTTGCTAAGTCCGCTGAAGCTAAATCTGTTGAAACAAAGGCTGTTGTTACACCTAAAGCAGAAGCTGCTAAGCCAGATACTGCTCCAGTTGCTGAAGAAACAGCAAAAGAAGAAATCCCAATGGATTCCTTCAAGTATCGCTTAATGCAGGCAAACTTATTACCTGACGAGAAATAATTACTATAATAAATAATTATGGCATCCATTGCAAAAGCAATGGATGCTTGTATGAAAAGACAAATTATATATAGGGATACAAGAGTGAAAGATTATTCTTTCACTCTTCATGATTATATAAGTGATTTTATCTTGTATAAATATAGTACAGAAATGAGGGAGAAAATGACAAAATTTGAATTTTTAGGTGATTTAAGTCGTTTAATAGCTGATTTACCTGAGGAAGATCGTGAACAAGCAATGGAGTACTACGAGGACTATTTTGCAGATGCTGGTCCAGATAGAGAACAGGAAATTATTAAAGAATTTAAATCTCCTGCTTATATCGCAGAACAGCTACGCGAAGCTGCTGCACAGCGTTTAGCAGAAGCCGGTGGCGGTTCTATTATTCCATCAAAGGCACCTGAGAAACCCACTGTTTTTTCTAGAAAATCGGCGGCTCAAGCTGTTCAGACTGCTCAAATCCAGAATAATACTGCTCCTGTGGCCGAGCAACAAAAAGCAGTTCAACCTACTCCTGTTGCAGAACAGCCTAAGGTAGCTCAACCTACTCCTGCTGTAAGCCAGCCTAAAATGGCTCAACCTACTCCTGCTACGGAACAACCAAAACCTGTTCCCGCTGCAGAACAACCGAAAGCTGTTCAGTCTGCTCCTACGACAGAGCAACAAAAAGCACCACAGGCAGCTCCTGTGGCTACAGCTCAACCAGAACAAAGTACAACAGATAAAGAAAAGCAGGCTTATGAGTCTTTAGCTATGAGAAATCCTATTTTCCAACAAAGGACTGCAGAATCTACCAAAAAAGAAGAAGAAGAACTTGCTTTAAGACAAAAAACTAAAATAGATGTTAAATCTATCAATAAAAATACTGCTCAGATTAGCAAAAAAGATCGAAAAGCAGCAAAACAACGCGCTGCTGAAGAAAAAGCATACAATGCATCCCTTTATAGCGGACCAAAAAAAGCAATGATTGCATTAGTATTAATTATTGCCAGCCCTATCATACTTTGTGTTGCAGGTGCTATTCTTGGTTTGTTTGCAGTCGCAATCAGTCTTTTAATAGGTCTAGTTGCTTTAGGTGCTGCTACTCTTGTAGCCAGTATTGGATTTTTATTGTTGTCACTTCTGGCTCTATTCTCTGTAAAGATAGGTAATGCAGTGTTTGCATTAGGCATTACGTTACTTTTATTTGCTATCGGTTGCGGCATTTGCTTTGTGGATTATAAGGTTTTTACTAGAGTAATTCCAAGCGCTTACTATAGCATTCTGGCACAAGTCGGTAATATTAAGGCAAAATTAAACCGCCTTGCTATGAAATAATAGGAGGGAATAACCATATGAGTAAAAAAAGTAAAATTATCATTGCCTTAGGCGTCATTGGACTTGTTCTTATTTGTGTCGGGGCTGTTTTGGGAGGAAGTCTTACTTCTCTTCCAACTATCTTTTCTGAGGTGACACTGCCAGAGGGCGCAGTGGCTCAGGAGGAAATAAATGCAGAAGATGTTAATTCTATAGAGATTAATTTATTAAATAGTGATATCACAATACAATCTGGTGATGTGTTCCGTTTTTCTGGTACAGGTTTACATGGTTATTATGTAAAAGACGGTGTACTTTATGCTGGTGCTACCGAAGCTAAACACGCTGCTAAAGTATTTGGAGCAAAAGTACCCGTTCCCGGTAAGTGGATATATGGTCACGGAACCTACGTTTTGACTATTCCAGAGCATGCAGAGTTAGAATCTATAAAAATCAATGCTTCACATTGTAATATTACTGGTAAAAGCCTTGTTGCTAAGTCCATTGAGCTAACAACAGATTCTGGTGATATCACCCTTGAAAAAATCGCAGCAGATACTTTAAATATGTCTGTTGCAAGTCTGACTGTTACAGATATTCAGGCATTACAAAATGCTGAAATAACTGCTTCTAAAGATGTTATCATTGGTAATGATACTTTGATGGAAAATGTATTACAAAACTTTAATCTGACCAGTTCCCGTGGCGATATTACTGCTTTTGGTAAATTAATGGGAAATTGTCAACTTGCTGCCAAACGTGGTAAAGTTAGCGCTACCCTTGCAGGTGCAAGTACAAATTACACCATGCGCCCATTAGCCGGGGAATTGTCTGTAGGCACAGAAACGGGAGCCGAAGTGTCAGAAGAACATTTTGGAGATATTTCATTTAGTAGTAAACAACAATCTGATGTTCATTTTAAATAATAATTAATATACATAACCAGGAAAATACTAATTGTTTTCCTGGTTATTTTTTTAGAATATTATATTGACAATATATATTATACGTCATATAATATATCACATAACAATATTATACAACATATAATATTATTGCAAGGAGGATATATTATGGTGTTTAATACAGGCGCTGCCCTTCTTGATGCCATTGTACTGGCGATTGTAAAGGGGACTCCAGAGGGTACCTATGGATACAAGATTACTCAAGATGTACGCAAAGCTATTGAAATTTCAGAATCAACCCTTTACCCTGTTTTAAGGCGACTCCAGAAAGATGATTGCTTAGAAGTCTATGATTTAGAATGTGGTGGCCGCAACAGAAGATATTATCGCATAACAGAACAAGGTCGCAGGCAATTGTTGCTATATCAGCAGGAATGGGGAAGCTATATTAAGAAAATCAATGAAATTCTCTTAAGAGAGAACTCTGTAAAATAAAAATGAAAAGGATGAAAACCATGACAAAATATGAATTTTTAGGTGATTTAAGTCGTCTCTTATCTAATTTACCAGAGGATGAACGAAAGCAAGCAATGAAATATTATGAAGACTATTTTGCAGATGCGGGTGAAGACCACGAGCAGAATGTTCTTCAGGAACTCGGCTCACCAAAGGATGTGGCAAAACTGATTTTAAATGATTCAGTTGAGTCTATCCAGTATGGAAATGGAGCTTCTACTCACACAGAAAACGAAGTAGAACCATACAACACCACTTCTAATACAAACACTGCTCAAAATGAAGGGACTTGGCAAAAGTCCTCGCAGAACCAAAGCAATAGCACATGGAAAAGTGCTTCACAAACTCAGAACAATGCAAGAGAAAGTTTTTCTCAGACGATGAATAACGGAAATTGGGGAAATTCTACCAGCAATGCTGGAGAAGGGCAGAATAATGCGACAAATACCAGCCGGGATACAACAAAGACTGTGTTAATCGTTATCTTAATTATTGTTACCAGTCCAATCTGGTTGAGCATTGTTACAGGTATCTTTAGTTTTCTGGTTGGTATTGCCAGTGCCATTATAGGATTCTTCACTGCTTTGATTGTAGGTGGAGGCGGCATTGCCCTTGGTGGTATCGGTACTTTCATTGGTGGCATCATTGCTATGATTACCGGAGAAATTGCAGGTGGCGTACTGACTTCAGGTATTGGCTGTATATTATTCTCCGCAGGTGGACTTCTATGTTATTTGGGAATTATGCTTTGTATTAAATTCTTTCCTGTAGCCTGGCAAGGTTTAGTGAAAGGCTTTCATTGGTGCTCTTCCCGCTTGCAGGAAATCTTTCGTTAAGAACTATAACCAATTACATTTGATATTATTTGTAAGCAATACAATTAGAAAGGAGCTTTTCTGCTAATGCAGAAAAAGAAGAATTATGAAAAAGAAGAATTATTTTTTATCAACTCTACTAGTGATTTTTCTAGTGGGCATCCTTCTCACCGTTGTTGGAGTTTGCTCAGGCGGACGCCTCTTCTCCTATGAAACAACGTCAGAAGACATGACAAACGACCAGACTACTTCTGGCTTGACTACTCTTTCCGATGTTGATGCAGAGACAATCACCGGTCTTGATTTTGATTTTAAAGCCGATTCTGTAAAAATCATTTTAGGTGATCAATACTCCATTGAAAGCACAGGACAATACGAATCTTATGTGAAAGATGGCAAATGGTATGTTAAAACAGCATATTCAAAAACTTATATCTCCTTTTTATCCCGCAAAATTATTATCCCAGCATTCTGGGAGGGATGGAATGAAACAGAAGGAAAACTGACCGTTACAATACCAGCTAATACACGCTTTACTTCAGCTAATATCAAGATGACTGCTGGCGATATTCACGGAGATGTTTTAGAAGCCGATAAAATCGATTTAAAAGCCGGAGCCGGTGAATTAAACTTTAAAGAATTATCCGCTCAGGAAATGACATTAAAGGTTGGTGCAGGAGACGCTAATTTTAACAAATTTTGCATCGAAGAATCCTGTGATATTAAAGTTGGAGCTGGTGAAATAAATTTAGGTTCCGAGGATAACATCCTTTCTGAAAATGTCATTGCTAATCTGAACGGAGAATGTGCCGCTGGTGAAATCTATATTGCAGGTAAATTAACTGGAGATGCTGACTTAGATTGTGCTACTGGAGAAATTGATCTGCTACTGGATGGCAACCGCAATAACTATAACATTAATACCTCTGGTGCTTTAGCGGAAATTAATGTGGAAAATTCTACTGAATTCACAAATAAAGAATCTTCCGACGATAGTCAAAAAAATAAAGAGCAGTTTGCTAATATTTCATTAGACTGCTCCTTGGGTGAAATCAATGTTGACTTTGAAGAATAGCTTCGGCTAT
This sequence comes from Butyribacter sp., assembly GCA_045542435.1. Classification (GTDB taxonomy): domain Bacteria; phylum Bacillota; class Clostridia; order Lachnospirales; family Lachnospiraceae; genus Jutongia. Next base: position 22,724 of record JAZQLD010000024.1, read on the forward strand.
TCTTCTTTTATTTCTCCACTCCATTGCAACCGATGAAGATTCCCTTCCATTTGCATTTGAAAGAAATCATGCTGGCGCAATGCTTCATATAATACGATGGCAACAGAATTGGATAAGTTCAAAGAACGGATGTTTTCGTTCATAGGAATACGAATGGCATGCTCTTCATGCTCCACCAGAATCTCTTCCGGAATCCCAGCACTTTCCTTTCCAAACATGATATATGCATCCTCTTCATAAGACACTTCTGCGTATGTATGCTTCGCTTTGGTAGTAGCCATGTACATCTTCTCTCTGGCTGCTGGATTCTTTTCTAAAAAATCTTCATAACAATCATAAACTGTCACATCCAACATATTCCAATAATCCAAACCTGCTCTTTTCACCATCTTGTCATTAATCCGAAATCCCATTGGTTCGATAAGATGAAGTCTGGTGCCAGTAGCACAGCAGGTACGCCCAATGTTTCCCGTATTAGCTGGCATTTCTGGCTCTAATAATACAATATTTAACATAACAAACCCTTTCTAAACTATCGAATTCTTTCAATAAAGCGCTGAATTCTCTCCAATGCTACCTTTAAATCATCAATAGAATACGCATAGGAAATTCGCAGAAAACCTTCTCCACATTCCCCAAAAGCAGTTCCTGGTACTACAGCTACCTTCTCTTCCTGAAGGAGCCGGTTCGCAAACTCCTCTGATGTCATACCAAACTGTTTAATACAAGGAAATACATAAAAAGCACCAAAGGGTTCGAAACACTGTAATCCCATATCCCGAAATGCTTTCATTAAATAATTTCTACGCTGATTATATGCAGTACGCATCTTTGTCACATCTTCATCGCCGTTTCGCAATGCTTCTACTGCAGCATACTGGCTGGTAGTTGGCGCACACATAATAGCGAACTGATGAATTTTTAATATCTGATCCAGAATCACCTTAGGCCCACATGCATATCCCAATCTCCATCCTGTCATAGCATAGGACTTAGAAAAACCATTAATCACAATGGTACGCTCTTTCATGCCAGGAAAGGATGCAATAGAAACATGATTGCTTCCATAGGTTAATTCTGAATAAATCTCATCAGAAATCACATATAAATCGCGTTCTATTACTACATCTACAATATCCTTTAAATCCTCTTCGGTCATAATAGCACCTGTAGGATTATTTGGAAATGGCATAATCAAAATCTTTGTTTTCTCTGTAATAGAATCTAAAAGCTGCTGCTTGGTCAGCTTAAACTCATCCTCTTCTTTTAATTCAATAATCTTTGGAACGCCGTCTGCCAAAATAATACATGGCTCATAGGATACATAGCTTGGCTGTGGAAGCAGTACTTCATCTCCTGGATCAAGCATGGCACGTAACGCTCCATCAATAGCTTCACTACCACCAACGGTAATCATGATTTCATCCTTTGCATTATAGTTCAAATCAAAACGACGCTGTAAATATTTCGCCGCCTCTTCTTTCAACTCCTTCAAGCCTGCATTGGAAGTATAAAAGGTTCTTCCCTGTTCCAAAGAATAAATACCTTCCTCACGAATGTGCCATGGTGTATCAAAATCAGGCTCTCCTACACCTAATGAAATAGCGTCCTTCATTTCACTTACGATATCAAAGAATTTACGTATGCCGGATGGCTGAATGGATTGTACTTTTTGGGATAATGGGTCTCTCATGGTGTAATTAACATCCTTTCTTCTTTCTGCCGCTCTCCTGCCATGGTTAGTCCATGTTCTTTATACTTCTTTAATACAAAATGGGTGGCTGTACTATTGACATATTCCAAAGTAGATAGCTTCTCAAATACAAAACGTGAAACCTCTTTCATACTCTTTCCCTGAATAATTACGGTCAAATCAAAACCACCAGACATCAAGTAAACACTTTCTACTTCTTCAAATTTGTAAATTCTTTCTGCTACTTTATTAAATCCCATGTCTCTCTGTGGTGTCACCTTTACTTCAATAAGAGCTGTTACCTTTTCGTGATCTGTCTGATCCCAATTAATCAAAGTAGGATAACCACAAATCACCTTTTCCTCTTCCATGGCCTTAATTTCGCTTTGCACAACCTCTTCTGTGGTTCCCAGCATGGCCGCCAAATCCTGTGTAGAAATTCGGCTATTGGTACTAAGTACATCTAATATTTGCTTTCTCATAAGACGCTCCTTTCTTTACCTCTCCATTATTCATATATCTTATAGAGCTGGTCACTGCCTGCAGGCTCTAAAAACCTTTGCTCTTCCCCATTTAAAATAATCCGGTCGTTATTGTCGGTAGCTCTTCCTATAACTGCCGCAGGAATCCCCTGCTTTTGCAATTCTTCTACCAGCAGATTGCCCTGGGAAGTTCCAATCAGCATACAGCCACTGGAAATCAACATATATGGATTGATATCAAATAATTCACAGATTTCTATGGTCTCCTGGCGAATTGGAATCTTTTTTAAATCCGCCACGATTCCTACTCCTGCAGCTTCTCCCATTTCCCAGAGTGCGCCGAAAATACCGCCCTCTGTCACATCATGCATAGCAGAAACCCCTAATTCAACTGCAATCTCTGCTTCTGGCAATACAGAAATCTGTTCCTTCATGTTTTTTGCTGCTTCAATCAATTGGGCAGGCAGTCTCTTTTCTAATTCTTCCTGTTTCTCTGTTGCAATAATGGATGTTCCTTCCAATCCAGCCCATTTTGTCATAACCAGGTCGTCTCCCGGCTGTAAGCCCCCTGTTGAAACCAGCTTATCCTTCTTTACCTTTCCCACTCCTGTAACAGTAATCAATGGACGGTTTACCACATCAGAAACCTCTGTATGTCCACCCATAATTTCCATATTTAAAGACTTACAGGTAAGAGCAATCTCTTCCATTAAAACCTTTAATTTCTTTTCTCTGGTTCTTGGTGGAAGAATAATGCTGGTGAGAATCCCTATAGGCTGTGCTCCACTGGATGCCAGATCATTGGCTGTAATATGTACTGCCAGAGCCCCTATTCCCTTAGATGCACCTGTAATAGGATCCGTGGAAAAAACCAAAATTTCATCCTCTTGCGTCTCAATTGCCGCACAATCTTCTCCCACACCAGAGTGCATTACTACCTCTGGACGATGGTGCTTAATTTGCTTAAATACGGCTCTTTTTAATATATTCTCCGGCACTTTACCAATTTCCATGATGTCCTCTTTTCTGCGCCACTCTTTACATCTGCTATGATTCTATAGTGGTCAGCGCGTATATAAATACTAATATATATTTTCCTTCTTCAGCAAAAACTACTGTACTATTTCTGTCTCTGTGGTTACACCTTCCGTAGCCTTTGGGGGTTCTGTGGCAGGAACTGGAGCTGTTGTAGGCTTTGGCTTTGAAGTAGCCTTTGGTGTCTTAGTTGCCTTTGACTTATCCTTATCTTTTTCCTTGCCAGATGGCTTTGGTGATGGACTTTCCTTCTGCTTTCCAACCGTAACATACTGTGGTGATGGATTATATGCACTACTATTAATCTGAATCTTCTCTGTCTGCACTCCATCTACCTTTACAATCTTCCATAGCTTTGCACGATAACCTACATGAGCAGACTGTGTTACTTCCCTGTAATTTTCTGGTAAAGAAGGATCTTCTGTTACTACTTCCTTCCCAGGATCAATGGTGTCTGTAATCTCTGATTCAAAAGAAATGGTACGGTTATCAGGTCTCTGATCATATCCATAAACTTTAAATGATAGTACTCCGCTATAAGCACTTCCCATCAGATATATTGGATAATCTGTATTGTTTTTAAATTTAAAATCCTTATAATCTCCAGCAATAGCTGCATCTCTTGAAACATCAACATAAGACACTACCATGGAATGAGGTGAACGCTCTACGATTTCCAGCTCTGCATTAATAATTGCATTGTATAATGTGGTAGAAACCTGACATACACCACCACCAATTCCATCGATTACCTTTCCGCTGGAATACTCTGGTGCTGATTTGTATCCATTTTCAATGGTTCTATCCTTAATCACTTCAATGGTAGAGAAGGTCTCTCCTGGATACACCACTGTTCCATTAATACGGCCTGCCGCGGTAGCAACATTAGTAGAACGTTCTATTTGATATGAATTATACGTAGTAGAATAACTTCCTAACAAGTTCGTACACTTAGCAACCTCCTCCTGAAGATATTCTGGCTCAACAGTTTCTACTACCGCTGTGACTTCTACTGCATCAGACTCCTCTGGAGATAAAATCGCTTCTTTCAATAATTCCACTGTGTCCTCAACCTGCAATTCATGTCCAATGCGGGACTTGGTGGCTATCAGACTTCCATTCTCGTATTTTAGCTTGGAGTTCTTTGCTTTTACATCATATACTGTACACTGCTCTTCTACAAACGCCTGTAAATTCTCCTCATTTAAATCTGCATTTAATTCAAATACTACACCTTCATCTTCTGCTTTCTGTATTTCCTTATAACGTTCCCAAAGATTTCCTTCTTTTCCAACTGCTAATGCCTTTTCACCATAAGCTTCTTTCTCATAGGAAATTCCTAACTCCTGACAAGTAGTGGCAATCTCATGCTCTCCAACTTGAACCACTATTTGTCTCTCTTCATGAGACGCAATCAAATTGTCAATCTTTTTCTGGGCCTCTTCCTTTGTCATGCCACTAACATCAACAGTACCAATCTTTACCCCATCACAAATCAAATTCTCATTACCAAAATGGTTTCTTGCAATTACGGTAACCACACCGGCAACACCAATAACTGCTACGCAGCCAACTACAAATACTCCTGTTAAAATCTTATTTTTCTTCATATACTCGCTTCCTTACTCTTCTCTATCTGTGTTAATCTAATGTCTCATGGTTCATTTTAGCACACCCGCCACAATTCGCAAGTCAAAGATTTCTACCTGATTTGACAATTTTTCGTATATTCTGTATAGTCAAATCAGTATTGTTCTTTTTTAATACGAATTTCCTATAATGTGAAAAAGGCAACGCCAGCGCGTTGCCTAGCAAGAATTGCTTTGCAATTCTTGTTGACACACCACTACAATTACAGCAATTCCTATGATTTGAAAAAGGCAACGTCAGTACGTTGCCCAGCATAATATTACCATCTTTGGTATAACCTTACTGCAATGATTAAACCAGATAACTTAATACCATTGGAACAATCATAGCAATAACCAAAATAATGCAAATCACCAATGCGATTTTCTGTTGGGTTTTCCGATTAAAAAAATTCATACAATACCTCCATTCTTATATATAAATATTAGTAGTTAAATCAAAATATAACACAAGCATTTACATCACAGAAAAAACTAAAAGAAAGGATGATACCTATGCCTGTTTTTTTCATATGTTTCATTTTATTCGTTCTGTGGATTCACGTCAAGTATAAACAGGATAACAAGGATAAGTCTACCTGGGATGAAGAATTTTGGGAACGGGAAAAACAAGCAAATTTTACCCGCAAAAAAAATATAGACAATTTAGATTATATTATCATTTCAGAAAATGACTTGCCATTCCAGAAAAACGCCACTGGCGAAGAAAAACATTTACAGGATAATGTCCGAAGCTTACTTTCCAAAAAAATGTTAAATCTGTCTGGTCAGACCAATACCGACTTAAAACTGGCATATGGTACTGCAAATTTTACAGAGCTTTCAGAATACGACCAAAATTTTAACGATTTACTTCGAAATTTAAACCTTTGGGGTGTTTACCTTCATAGAAATGTTTCTGAAGCCGATGCCCGTGCTCTTCAAATTTTAGAATATGCTATTTCTTTGGGCAGCGATATTACTGATACTTACCGTAGTGTGGCAGAAATCTATCTGGAAGACAATAATTTTCAAAAAATAGACCAGTTAATAGAACAGGTGGAGGATTCTGAGTTCTTTATGAAAGATTCTATTGTCCGTCAATTAAAAGAAGTGATTCGCAGTTATAGTTAAACTGCAGATCACTTCTTTGCTTTTATAATAAAATTAGTCCTATAAAGCAAAAAATGCTCATACCAATCCCATTTGTTATAAATTCACAGTCTGCCTCTCCATTACTTTGCTGAAGGACAATATTCCCGTAAGAAGCAAGCCTCGCATTGTGGATTTCTGGCAGTACATATGGTTCTTCCCAGAGTAATAATATGAATATTAAATAGAATCCAATGGTCCTTTGGAAGTACCCTCATTAATTCAAACTCGATTTTCTCCGGATCTTCTTCCTTTGTAAATCCCAATTTTCTTGAAATTCTCTTAACATGGGTATCCACCACAATACTTGGTTCGTGATAAATATTTCCCCGTATCACATTGGCAGTTTTTCGTCCTACGCCAGCCAATGAAGTTAAGTCCTCAATATCCCTTGGAACCTCACCACCATACTCTTCCAGCAATCGCCCTGTACATGCAATAATATTTTTCGCTTTATTCTTATAGAAGCCTGTAGACTTAATATCCTGCTCTAATTCTGCCAGTTCCGCACTAGCAAACGCTTCCAGAGAAGGATATTTTCGAAATAAATCCTTTGTGACAATATTCACTCTGGCATCGGTACATTGGGCACTAAGAATGGTGGCAATCAACAACTGCCATGGCGTTTCATGATTCAGATAACATCTGTATTCTGTGGTATATTCCTTATCCAGACATTCCAGAATCGCAGCAACTCTTTGCTTTTCCTTCTGGGTCATTCTCTTTGCCATAACAATTCTCCTTTCCATTGTTTTGATTTCTCGTTTTGTTTTTTGCATTTTCTATTTTTTCATATGCTATTTCTTTCATGATACCTTATAAAGTAACAATTCTAGCCTGATGGCTAAGCGGACTGCGTTTCTGATAATCAAATAGCAGAATACTTTTTTCTGTTTGTAGTTCCCCGGTCTGCAGATACTTTAGAATATTAATATGAAAATGTTCAATATGAGTCATTCTGGCCATTTGCTTCCAGTCATATCCTTCATACTCTGGAAGATGTTCTTTTGTCTGGACTTCCAACTGATAAAACTTCCGATCCCAATCCTTCTGCTGCCACTCTGGCTCCTTTGCAAGAAAAACTGGACGTGCTTTTAAATTTTCTCTTGCATATAAATCATATAACATAAATTCCTGCAATACTTCCAGCTGACAATCCGTTTTTTCCCGGGCAAACTCCAATAGAATCTCATAATTTTGCAACCGTGACTGGTGAAAGCCCTGATATCCCTTTTCCTGATAAAAATCTCCCAAAGTCTGAAAGAATGTAAAGGCATCCGAAAACTGATTCATAATATAAGGCAGGCTGGCCTCAAACTGCATGGTATTATAATAGCGCTCTACCATATCCTCCACCCGCTTCAATCTTAAAACATCTTCATAGGAAAGCCAATTGGTAAATAGTACCTCATAAGGAGGAATATCCTGATATACAATCCCATATTCTTCCTGCTGGCAATGAAGGGGTGATCCTTTTAAGACTTTAAGAAATCCTAGCTGAAGCTGATCTGGTTTCATAGCATAAACTTCATTGAAAGACTTCTGAAAGGAAACATAGTCTTCATATGGCAGACCTGCAATCAAATCTAAGTGTTGGTGAATGTTCCCTCCTGCATGTATGTTATCTACCTTCGCCCTTAATGACTCCAAATTGGTTTTTCTATGAATCGCTTCAATGGTACATGGATTGGTAGACTGTACTCCGATTTCAAACTGAACCAACCCTGGACGAAATTGCTTTACATACTCCATTTCTTCCTCTGTCAACAAATCTGCCGACATCTCGAAATGAAAATTGGTAATGCCATTATCATTCTCATAAATATATTTCCAGATCGCCATTGTATGGTCATGGCGACAGTTAAAGGTTCTGTCTACGAATTTCACCTGTGGTACTTTCTGATCTAAAAAAAATTGCAATTCCTTCTCCACTAGCGCCATACTGCGAAAACGCACCTGACGCTCCACTGAGGACAAGCAATAGCTACAGCCAAAAGGACACCCTCTGCTAGTTTCATAATACACAATCCGATGGGCTAAATCTTTCATATCCTTGTAAGGAAATACCAACTCATCCATGGAAAGTTTTTCTCTTTCCGACGTGGCTATAATCTGGTGACCTTTCCTAAAAACAACACCAGCTACCTGAGCGAAATCTATTTCCTTCATTTCTGTGGAATGCGCCTCTGTCTCCTGCTTTTCTTTGCAATATGTCTGATATACTTCTAGAAAAGTCTCCTCACCCTCTCCAAGCATAACCCCGGTGAGCCAGTCATGTTCTTCCAGCAACGTAGCTGCATCGAAAGAAACCTCCGGACCTCCCAGCCAAATGGGAGTCTGTGGCAATACTTTATGCAGCTCTGCTGCCAACTCTTTTATCTGACGGATATTCCAAATATAACAGGAAAAAGCCAGCAAATCCGGCTTTTGTTCATAGATATCTGCTAAAACATCACTCATATTCTGATTAATAGTATATTCCGCCAAACAAAACTGTTCTTCTGGTATTCCATGAGCAAGTCCGTAGGCTCTGATACTGTATATCCCTAAATTGGAATGAATGTATTTGGCATTCATTCCCACCAATAGTATTTTGAATCTTTTTCTTTCCTGTACCTTATCATTCATACCAGGTAGCCCCCTTTTCTAAGCGTTGGGGAGCATTAGCAAAAAAATGACACTCCGCTTCCTTGGGACATCCCTCTCCCAGCACATGCCTGCAAGCCATACGCTTTTTCTGATACTCCTGAATAATACCATTTTCTTCAATCGATTCATATTCCACCGGCATCAGACAGCTATAATCGTCCACAGGACAAAATCCTTCCACCAGCCATTTTTTATAATCCATGCTTTAACCTAAACCTTTCTGATTTTCTCTTATATCTCCATTGCTTTACATAAAATATTTTTAACCCTTTCACTTCAGGTATCTTCATCAAAATAGTCCTTCGTAGGGATTGTCTCTTGCCTGAATCCATTGCTCTTTTCTATCTTCATACTGCTGGCAAAGCCAGTTATAAACCTCATCTAATCCCTCTTCTGTATACGAAAACATCTGCACTGTCTTTTTCTCTTCTTCTGTTTTTTCATAGCAGAAAGGCTCCGGCCAGATTGTAGCACGAAGAACCTTATCAGTCTCTTCATTTTCCTGGTACTGCTCTACCTGATAACGCATGCCCTCAAAGCTTGCTTTGAGAACTGCTTTTTTATTGTAAAATGATTTTACATCGTATAATGATTGTCGTTTGTTCATAAACTTTCCCTTCTATATTTCCTTTTCTATCATTTCCCACTTCCTAAATGATAAAACTGAATTTATTATAACACAGCTCCTCTTTGATGGGTATAGAATTTGATTATATATGAGAAAGCCGGATTTACTACCTTATATTTCATTTAAAAAATTAGGGTAGATCAAAAATTTCCTCTTGACAAATATTTATATAAATTGTATACTAGTCGAGCAGTGCAAAAAGCACTACATCATATAGGGGTGTAGTTCATCGGTAGAATAAGAGTCTCCAAAACTCCAGAGGAGGGTTCGATTCCTTCCACCCCTGTTAAATAACAAACCTCGAAAGTCCAGTAAAATTGGTACTTCCGAGGTTTTTTGTTGCATTTTTTTGAAATCATCAAATGGGCTGTATTTGGTATCAAAAGGTCATAAATGGACTTTTTGAGAATCTAAAGTGGGTACAAAAGTGGGTACAAAAGTGGGTACATCCAAAAAAGTGGGTACAAAAGTGGGTACATCCTTATTTCACAAGGGCTAATAGCACCTTTCTTGTGTGACACAAAAAAATCCCAGCAACCAACCAAGGCTACCGGGATTTTGTTCTCTTCTTTATTAAATTTCTTAGAAATCAACCTCTGTACCATAATAAATGCAGTTAAATAACTTCTCCATAGTAGCTGGATCAATAGCTCTTGGATTGGATCCAGTACAAGCGTCTCCAACAGCGCGCTCTGAAATGCCAGCAATCTTCTCCTTGAATTCATCCTCAATGATACCAAACTCTTTCAGAGTCTTAGGAATGTTTAACTTCACATTCATGTCATCAATCTTGTCACAAAGAGCCTTAACCAACGCCTTCTCAGAAGCTCCAACTAATCCCATTCTACGGGCAATCTCTGCGTATCTCTTGCTTGCAATTGGATCCATTGCATTATACTTGATAACGAATGGTAAATACATTGCATTAGCACATCCATGAGTGATATGTCCAGTAGAGAAAATAGCTCCTGTCTTATGTGCCATAGAATGAACGATTCCCAACAATGCATTGGAGAATGCCATACCTGCCAGACACTGTGCATAATGCATCTGTTCTCTGGATACCATGTTTCCATTGAAAGATGCCTCCAAGTGATCAAATACCATCTCAATTGCCTGAAGTGCAAGAGGATCGGTAAAGGAACAGTTCAGCGTAGATACGTAGGCTTCAATAGCGTGAGTCAATGCATCCATACCTGTGTATGCTACCTGCTTTGCAGGAAGTCCCTCAACCAGATCTGGGTCAACAATAGCAACATCCGGAGTAATGTTAAAGTCAGCCAACGGATATTTTACACCAGTCTGATAATTGGTAATAACTGAAAATGCAGTAACCTCTGTAGCTGTACCCGATGTGGTAGGAATCGCTGCAAATTTAGCCTTTTGTCTCAATTCTGGGAAATTGAATGGAATACACAAATCCTCAAATGTGGTTTCTGGATATTCGTAGAATGCCCACATTGCTTTGGCTGCATCAATTGGCGAACCTCCACCCATGGATACAATCCAGTCAGGCTCGAAAGCACGCATTGCCTCAGCACCCTTCATAACAGTTTCTACCGATGGGTCTGGTTCAACACCTTCAAATACCTGAACCTCCATACCTGCTTCCTTCAGATAGTTCACTGCCTTGTCCAGAAATCCCTGACGCTTCATAGAACCGCCACCCACAACCAGGATTGCCTTCTTTCCCTTCAAGTTCTTCAGTTCTTCAAGACATCCTTTTCCATGATAAATGTCTCTTGGTAATGTAAATCTTGCCATTTTTGTAAAACCCCCTTTGGTTTAATATAGTACTTTCATTATACTATTAAGCAGTATAAAATACTATAGATTTTTTCTTCGTTTTGGAACACCAATGATTAATTGATGCCATAATAATAACAACTCAAAAATACAACAATCCCCATAACCAATTTAAGATTATCGGGATTGCTCTATAATTGTAATAACTTCTCAAATATCACCCTGCTGCCAACACCGCCGAGCCATAGGCCTTGATCGGATTGCCTGCTTCATCAAACTCTGTGGTATATTTCACTTTGAAAGGTATCCGCTCTTCCGTCAACGGAATCACTGCTTCTAACTCTTCCACACCCTCTTCAATCTTCTTATGCCAGTTCCTGTACATCTCTGCTACCTCTGGTGGGAAAACCCCTCTTTCTATGGCACTGTCCGGATAATTGGACAATACCGGTGGCAATCCTAAATCTCTCTCACACCGGAAACAACAACGCATTTCCTTAGTTGAAACTATATACTCCCAATAATACATATTTGCCTGATCGCTGGCAATCTTAAAACGTCTTGCATTTTCTGCCATTTCTGAATAGTACGACTTCTCATCTGTAATATTACGAATCATACCATAGAACAAATAGGTTCCATCGCCTTTTCCAATCATACGTATATTAGACCGAATACAAATCTTATCATCAGTGTCATTGCCTAAATAATGATTTCTCCAGGTTTCACACTCCTGTTCCTCTCCAGTCTGAATGGCACGCTCCAACGCTTCAAAATAGATGTTCTTATTATCGTCATCAAAAAAGCGCATCGGATCTCCCTGAATCAAATCCTTTTCTGAAACATCCATACGAAGCTCCTGTAAATACTTTTGATTGACCCGCAAAAGCTCTAGCTTACCATCATAATACTCAAAGATAGATGCACCGCCTACATAATTACTGAATATAAGGGTTTCCTGAGACTTAGGATCCCAAAAGTTAAATGAATTTAAAGTAGCTATCAAATTCATCTGTGGCACCTTCGCCCCAATATCACTTCCTCTAATCAATTCTAGATACTGTTCCTCTGGTAATGGTCTGGAATACAAATATCCCTGAATATAATCGCAACCGATACTCTTTAAAAAGTCAGCCTGTTCTACATGCTCCACTCCTTCGGCAATCACTGGCATTCCCAGCCATTGTGCCATACGAACCATAGAACTTAAGATGGTGCCTCCACGCTTTGTATCTGATTCTTCAGACAAGAAAAGCATATCCAGTTTGATAATATCTAACTCTACATCCTTTAAAACATTTAAGGAAGAATATCCACTTCCAAAATCATCCATCTCTACCACATAACCACATTCATGAAGTCTCTTTACAATTCCATTAACATACTGGCTGCCGCCTACTACCACAGACTCTGTAATCTCTATGCGCAAATACTTAGCAGGCACATTATAGTTATTGCGAATCTCTTCCAGCTTGTCCACGAAATTCGGCTGGAATATGTCATATCTGGAAAAGTTACTAGAAATCGGTACTACGGCTATGCCCTGATCCAAGCATTCTCTGACAAAACTGCATACCCGTTCAAATACATACAAATCTAGTCTGGTAATAAACCCATTCTTCTCAAAAATCGGAATAAATACCCCCGGAGAAATCATTCCCCGTTCCGGATGAATCCACCGAACCAGAGCCTCGGCTCCCACCAGCATTCCCGATGAATGATTATATTGGGGCTGATAATATACTACAAATTGCTTCTGCTCCAAAGCATTCATCATCAAACCAGAAATCTCCTGCTCGCCTAGCATTTCCTTCCGTAAAGCCTCTGTATAATAATTGTACTTAGAAGTATAACTTCCTTTAATGGCTGCCTGAGCCAGTACCGCCCGGTCAATCATAGGGTCTACACCAAGCTTCTCTTCATTCGTCTGGTAGATTCCTATATTACAGATAATCTGCACCGGCAAATCATACTGAGAGATTTCTTCTAAAATCTGCTCTGTTTTCTGCTCCAAATCCTTTCCACTGCTATGTATAAAAAACACAAAACGATCTGCAGTCAAACGACAAGCTGCAACATTTTTTGAGGTACAGTTCCGAATTGTATCAGCAATATGTCTTAATAATCCATCTCCCCGCTCCATGCCAAACATATCATTAATTGCTTTAAAACGAAGTACATCAAGGTAAACTAACGCATATTCTCCACTTTCTACGCCTTCCTTTTCTCTTTGCATAATGTCTTCTACTGTCCTAAAAAAGGTACTCCGTTCCATAAGTCCCGTCAATTCATCATAACTGCTGACATGAGGTTGATGACACTCTATTCCTTCACTGGAAATTTGTGTAAGCGTAATACTAATGAGTTCGCCAGGAACCGCACAAATAAAGCCTACACGATATTTTTTTCCTTTGATGAAGTACTCTTCAAAATCTGCTTGTGGCATATCTGCGGAGGCAATTTCATTTACTTTAGTCTGAAATTCTTCTGCAATAATATCCAAGGTCAATCCATTCTCCTTGAGAGCATTGCATAATAAGTCGGAATCTGAAACAGATTCCTTCTGTGCATTACTCAACTCTGGATATGTAAACTTCTGTGTCCGGCAATCAAAAACAATGAGGGTACTTTTCTCACTCTTCTCCATAAAGATTCCTCCTATGTCTGAATATATCTTTTGAACTTTTATTTTCATCCGTATATATGTAGTTCTCCTATTATTTCACGTACAATTCTAATATAATACATTCTACCATATATCCCATAAAATTACACTGTTTTTTTAGAAAAGAGAAACAGTGGATATTATTTCATATCCTCTGCTCTTTCATATCATCTATATTCTATTCTGCTACTCTTTCTCCTCTCACCAGAAACAGCAACCCGATAATCATTGCCATTCCCACAATGAGACAAATAATGGCATTCTTACAAAATCCCGCCAGAATGTATACTAAAAATGAAATCGCTGCCACCAGCAATGCATATGGCAACTGGGTAGATACATGATTCACATGCACACATTCTGCTCCCGCTGATGCCATAATAGTGGTATCAGAAATCGGTGAACAATGATCACCACATACCGCTCCTGCCATACATGCTGAGATAGAAATCACCATAAGCTGATGGTCAGTTCCACTAAATACTGCAACTACAATTGGAATCAGAATGCCAAAGGTTCCCCAACTAGTTCCTGTGGCAAATGCCAGAAAACATGCCACTAAGAAAATAATAGCTGGCAAAAAGCTCATTAAACTTCCAGCGCAGCCTTCCATCATAGCTGCTACAAATTCTTTTGCTCCCAGGCTGTCTGTCATAGCCTTCAGAGCCCATGCAAAGGTAAGAATTAAAATTGCTGGCACCATGGCCTTAAAGCCTTCTGGCACACATTCCATACATTCCTTCAGATTCATTACCCGGCGGAGCATGAAATAAAGAATGGTAATCACCAGCGCAAAGAAGCTTCCCAGCATCAATCCCATTGAAGCATCACTTCCAGAAAATGCGGAAACGATATTTTCTCCATCAAAGAATCCGCCAGTATAAATCATACCAATAATACAGCAAATCATAAGAGAAATAATCGGAACAATTAAATCCATGACTTTTCCTTTTGATTCCTTCTCTTCCTGTTCCTGTACCTTTGTTTGCAAATCTGCCATAGCATCTTCTTTGGTTTTCATTGGACCAAACTCTACCTTCATAATCACTGACAAAATCATAAAGAAGATGGTAAGTAACGCATAGAAGTTAAATGGAACTGCCTGAAGAAAAAGAGAAAAACCATCTTCTCCTTCTACAAATCCTGTTACTGCTGCCGCCCAGGAAGAAATTGGTGCAATAATGCAAACCGGAGCTGCTGTAGCATCAATAAGATATGCCAGCTTCTCACGAGAAATCTTATGTTTGTCTGTCACCGGTCTCATAACACTTCCCACCGTCAGACAATTAAAATAATCATCAATAAAAATCAATACGCCAAGCACTATAGTGGCTAGCTGTGCTCCTGTTTTTGTTTTGATTTTCTCTCCAGCAAATTTTCCAAAAGCCGCAGAACCACCTGCCTTATTCATCAGACAAACCATGGCTCCCAGTATAACAAGAAAAATCAAAATACCTACATTCCAGGAATCTGATAATACTGTTACAATTCCATCATTGAAAATATGTAACACTGCTTCTTCTAAATTGAAATTTGCGTAAAATAAACCTCCAATCAAAATCCCCACAAACAAAGAACTATAAACCTCCTTTGTTATCAGGGCAAGGGCGATTGCGATAATCGGTGGCACAAGGGCCCAAAATGTTGCGTACATTTAAAATACCTCTCTTTTTTTAGTTTTGTATTGCTACAACGTATTTTAACACACCCCAAACGCCCCGTCCACCATTTCATTTACGGGTCCAAAGACAAAAAAATCCTCCTTTCTATCAAATATAATTTTGAATAAAAAGGAGGATTTTCATTCTCTATTACTTACTCTTAAATGATGTTAATGCGTTCTGGTACCCATGCTGGGTTTAATTTTTCTGTCATATATTCCTTCATATCTTCCACAACATCCTCTGTAATGCCAGTTGCATCCACACCTACATGAATGGCATTATCTTCGCCATAATAAGTATATGCCTGGGCAGAATCTACGCCTTCCCATTCAAGAGCCAGATTCTCCACTTGATGCAAATCAATAAACACTCTTCCTCTAAGACCTTCAATCATTACAGTTCTACCAGTACTTTCTAAAAATTCCACTGCACCGTCCGGAGTAATTCTTGCCACGTGACCGGTCTGATATAAGGTTCCTTCACCATATGGATTTTCCATCTGATCCACATAATCTTTGGTTGGATAGTCCATAATATACAAGTCACCCCAGCCGCCAAATGGCTTTTTCAGACAGCTGTCATCTAATACATAGGCTTTAATCTTTGTATCTGGTGCAATGTCCGGAATCAATTCATAACCTGCTTCCTCATTAATCTTTCCAGCCTCAATGAAAAAGTGCTTTGGACGGTCACTATCTGAAATATATTTTTTCAAACGACGTACCGAAGTTTCTGCCATCATTGCCAGAAGTACAGCCTCGTAACAGCGCAGGAACACTTCCAATTGCTTCTTATCATAACGGTTTTCCCAATAACGAAGCTCATAATAATATCCCTTCTTATCTGCCATAATCTGCATATGGAATGGCAGGGCATCCAACTGCATTCTCTGACGTTCGGCCGGTGCCCCTCCAATCTCCCCAACACTTAAAATATCACCCTGGTACTGGAAGAACATTTCATCTGCATGCATGTTGGAAAGATGGCTGTCCATGGTATTTAAAATCTGCTTTCCAGACTTACGTAACAACTCCTCTACTGTTTCATGCGGCTTTCTTGTATATCGATAGTAATAGGTTACAAACAAAGCTCCTATCAGACGGTTCCAACGGCTATCAGTTCTTCCACTATGAATCGTAGTGGATAACACATCATCCTCATTTGAAAATACACTGATACAATAGTTAAATGCCGTCAGGAACAATACATTTTCTGACACATTATTTTTCTGGCAAAATGCCTGTACCTTTTTCTTATTCACTCCTGTTAGATACTCATGAAGAACATTGTTGATTCCATGCTCCAAATCATGGCTATCCTTTCGGTTTAAAATACTCTTGCGAATCTTCAAATCCTTAGTCAGTTCCAGACAGTATTTCACATCTCCTGTAGCCTCGCCACGTTTCTTACGGTCTGCTTCATCCAGAATATATTCATATAAACTATATGACTGTTTCTTTACTTCCTCTCCTTTGTAAATGGCATTAATATCCTCAAAAATAATATTCATACTCATACCATCACCGATAATATGTGCTAGATCAAAGAAGAAATAGTTTGCACTGTCCGTGTGGTAAATTGCTGAATGGAACAAATCTTCATTCTTTGTGTACATAAACAGCTTAATCAGACCTTTTCTCTCCTCTTCCCACTGCTCATCAGTCATTTCAATAATAGGAATATCAATCTTTCTTTCATCATTTCTGATATTCATGAGCATACCGTCATGAGGCTGGATAATATCCTTCATCTCTGGATGAATCTCAAACACCTGCTCCACAGAAGCTTTTAATTTTTCCAAATCAACACTATCATCCAGTTTAAATAAGAATGGCAGGTTGGATGTAGTATTTCCTTTCAAAATATATCCAAAATAAGTTTGCAATCCTGTCAGCGGATACACCTCTCTTACAGTATAATCCACATGATTTTCCTTCTGTTCTCCTGCAAAGATTGCCAGCTTTTCTACCGTAGCATTCTGGCTTAACTCCTGTAAATTAATGGACATCTGCAATTTGTCATACAAGCTTGACAAAAGCAGCACGCTTCCCAAAGAATCCAATCCACACTCAAACAAATCCATATCAATACCGAAATTCTGATGTCCCAGACTTTCCGCCACGCTCAAGAAAATAATCTCCTGGGTTTCATTTTCCGGCTTTTTCAGATTTGCTAAGGTCTCTTTCTCCTTTTTCTTCTGTTCAAAATATTTTCCTCTGATAATCTTTTTGGAAGAAGTCTTTTCAAATGGAATATATCTGACATGACTCTGTAAAATCCGCTTATAGCTTGGCAAATCTTCGTTGTGCTTCTGAATAATATCAGCAACCGCCTTCTCTAAATCTTCGATGCCTGAAGCCTCTGCCAGTTGCAGGTTTGGATACACCTCTGCACAGATTTTGTCATCCTCACCATACACAAGAATATCCTCAATCAAAGTCTCGTCTTCGAATAAATTCTCCAACTGCTCTGGTGCCACATTTTCACCATTACTTAAAATAATCAGATTTTTGCTGCGGCCAGTAAAAAACAGATATCCTTCCTCATCTACATATCCCAAATCTCCTGTGCGAAGCCATCCATCTTCTGTAATGGTCTTCTTGGTTTCTTCCGGATTTTTGTAATATCCCATCATAACCGAAGGACTCTTCACCTGAATTTCCCCATCTACGATACGAATCTCACAGCGTTCTACTACCTTACCTACCGAAGCTACTTTATCTGGACGGCTCCAATCAGGAGCAGCAATCTTTGGAGAACACTCAGACATACCATAGCCCTGGGCAATGGAAATGCCAATCTCTCTATAACACTTTGCCAGTTCTGGTGCCAGATAACCACCTCCGCTGACAATCTTATGTAAATTCTTTCCAAGCACCATGGCTTTTATCTCATCAATCTCTTTATCCTTATGCTGCTGTTGCAGTACTGCAATGCGGTTATATAAGGTCTTTGCCATCATTGGCACCATACGGATAACCGTTGGCTGGAATAATTGAATGTGGCTTGCCAGTTTAGTCATATCCTGATTCAGACACAGTATGTTACCATAGCGTAACGCCAGTAAAAAGTCTCCATTGAGGCAGAAAATATGATGAACCGGAAGAACATTCATATACACTTCATTCTCTGGATGGCCTTCGTCAGTAGTACAAAATACATTATCAATTAAATTTTCCTGGGATAAAAGAACGCCTTTTCCCTGACCGGTAGTACCAGATGTAAATAACAACATGGCACATTCCTTTGGATTAATTTTCTGATTCAAGGAAAAACCCGTATATTCCTTCCAAATCTGCTGGATACAGTCTACGTGCTTCCGATTTTCCAAGCAAATAGTTCCTTTCAACTCCGGACAATTGTCTAAAGCTCCCTGTACCTTTTCATAGTGATCCCAGTCATAAAATAAAAAGTCTACATCTGCACGGTTTACATTTTCAATTAAGGTGTTCATGTCTAACTGTATGTCCAGCGGAATCACTACGTTTCCATTTGACATAACGCCAAACAAAGCAGACAGATAAGGATAACTACTACCTCCCATAACACCCACTCTAACCTTACGATGCAACTTTCCATCCTGAGCCTGAACCCAGCCTGCTACTGATTCACAGGACTCCAAAAACTTACCAAAGGTGATATCCTTTATGTTATCATCCTTTTCATACCGCAGGAAAACTCTATCCTTATAATCCTCTCCTGCCAGTTTCACTAAATCTGCAATAGTTTTTGTGTTTTCATAAGTTATCATACGCTTTGTTACACAGACGCTTTACGCATCCGTATTTCTCCTTTCCAAAATCAAAAACAAACAGTGCCTATCCTTTATTATAACATATATTTCTGATTGCGAAAGATTTTTTTCGCGGTGCGAATAAAAAAACAATGCTGGCAAATAGCAGATATCAAATCTGATTTGCCAGCATTGCTTTTTCTTATACATGGAACTGCTGTGTAGTTTCCTGTAATGATGTAATGCTTTCCATTACTTCTCTTGTTTCCTCCGATACATTTTCACTGTCATAGGTAATCTGCTGTAAATTTCCATTAACTGACTGCACCGCCTTATCTAATTCCCGCTGAGATAGATTGATTTCTTCCAAAATCTGGTTGATATTAATAATAGAAGTATTTAATTCCTCTGTATTCATCCGCAAGTGCATTGACACTTTCCATAACCCTATCCGTCAATCGATTTACCTTTTCAATCTCATTTCCAGTTGTGTCACTAAGCTTTTTAATTTCCTCTGCTACAACTGCAAATCCCTTCCCGGCTTCACCAGCTCTTGCGGCCTCAATAGAAGCATTCAACGCCAACAAATTAGTCTGCTCTGCAATAGCACTAATAGCTTGGGACACTTCCACAATTTGCTCAATCACCTTAGTTTCTTCTATGGCAATTCTCTACTCCAATTACTTTTTCTTTCACAAAATGCTTCATGCCACCCATTGGCTTAAGTATTTTATTAACTACAATATTCAAAACGATAACTGTTACAATTAAAAGCACTAAATTAGCAAGTAACGGAAGTGCCTAATTGCTTCTAATCTTTCCACTAATAACAGCAGTGCTTTGTGTCATTCCTACTTTCCAGCCAGTAGCTTTAATCTCTCTCACAGCATAATACTTCTTAATACCATCATAATCATCAAAAACAGATACCTTTTCTTTGTGCGTACTTATTTTTAGTATTCTTATTTCATCATAGGATAGGTTTTTTCGCAATTTTTCCAGAACACCCCCCTTTGCCCTAAAAGGTCTTAGTTTATTTTTGGTAAAGATTTATTTGAAAAAACATTTTATTAGTTGACTATGAATAAAATATAAAATATAATCGGCTCATTATATTTTAGCAAAGGAGATTTTTTATTACAAATGGACGAAGGAGAAACATCGATTTTTCTAATTATTTTATTACAAATTGTATTAATTGCATTGAATGCAGTATTTGCCTGTGCGGAAATTGCCATCATTTCTATGAATGATACCAAGCTGGCAAAAATGGCATCAGATGGTGACAGACGGGCGATTCGCTTAAAAAAGCTTACCAACCAGCCTGCAAGATTTTTAGCTACTATTCAGGTTGCTATCACTCTGTCCGGATTTTTGGGCAGTGCTTTTGCCGCAGAAAACTTTTCCGGAGTTTTAGTTGACTGGCTCCTTGGTTTAGGCGTACCACTTTCTGAGAATGTACTGGATTCTATAGCTGTTATTTTTATTACTATTGTGCTATCCTATTTCACTCTGGTATTTGGTGAGCTTGTACCAAAGCAGATAGGCATGCGCAAGGCAGAACCTTTGGCTTTAGCTATGTCTGGGCTTATTAGCGGAATTTCCAAGGTCTTTGCACCACTGGTAAGCTTCTTAACCCTATCTACCAATGGTGTGCTGCGCTTATTCCGAATTGATCCAAATGCAGAGGAAGATAACGTTAGCGAAGAAGAAATTCGAATGATGGTAGATGTTGGGAACCAAAAGGGTGCCATCGATAACGAAGAACGGGAATTCATCCAGAACGTTTTTGAATTTGACGACCTTTCTGCAGAAGACGTGGCTACACATAGAACAGAAATGATTACACTAGATTTAGAAGATTCCATGGAAGTCTGGAAAGAAATCGTTTTTACCACCAAACATACCCGTTATCCTGTTTGTGGAGATTCTGTAGACAATATTGTTGGAATCTTAAACACCAAAGACTATTTTCGACTGGAAGATAAAAGCCGTGAATCCGTAATGGAATATGCTGTTTGCCCCGCATATTTTGTACCAGATACAGTAAAAGCTGATGTACTTTTTAGAAATATGAAAAAAGATAGACATTCTTTTGCAGTAGTATTGGATGAATATAGTGGTGTGACCGGAATCATTACCATCAATGATCTGGTGGAACAGTTAGTTGGTGATTTAGGTGATGAAGACGAAGAAGAAGAGCCTGTCCTGATAGAAGCCATTGGAGAAAAAACCTGGAAGGTTCATGGAAGCACTTTATTGGAAGCTCTTTCCAAGGAAGTCGACATTCCACTTCCCTGCGACGAATACGACACCTTCAACGGATTAGTTTTTCATGCCTTAGGAAGCATTCCTGAGGATGGTGTGAACGGTGTGGATGATGAAATTGAGATTCAGGGATTAACGGTAAAAATCACGGAAATCAAAAATCATCAGGTAGAAACCGCGGTGATTTCTTTAAAATAAGGCCCAAAAGGAGACCCTCTATGAAACTGCTTATTTATCGTTGGAATGCATGGAATCAAAAAGATATTGAAGAAAGTCTGTGTGCCCACGGACATGACCTGACTTTTCTTTCGGTGTCTCCAGAAAATCCAGAAGAGGATTTTGATTTTGTGGAAAAGACTATAGCAGAAGCGAAACAGTACACAGCACAGGCTCTCTTTTCGATTAATTATTTTCCAGTGTTGGCAGAAGCTGGTCATCTGCTTGAAATCCCTTACATCTGTTGGAACTGTGATGGTTCCTTACTGGCCATGTATCATGAATCCGTTTTCTATGATACCAACTATATTTTCACCTTTGACGGCGCCTGCAAAAAATATTTTCAAGAAAGAGGCGTGTCCCATATCTGGCACATGCCTCTTGGTGTAAATACAAGACGATTAAAGAAACTTCCTGTTTCAAAAACGAATTCCTACGATATTTCTTTTGTGGGAAGTTTGTATGAAAATAATTCTTTTGATACTATCGCAGATAAGCTTCCTTCCTATCTGGCTGGTTACTTTGACGCCGCCTTACTGGCACAACAAAGCGTGTCTGGCGGAAATCTTCTGGAACCTATGCTGACTCCAAAAATCTGCCAGCAGCTAGAAGAGATTACAGACTATCACCGCTCTGAACGGTCCTTCGCAGATATTAAACAGCTTTTTTCCAGTACAGTACTTGGATTTAAATCAGCAAACCTGCAGCGGTGTCAGATATTAAATTCATTGTCTAAGTCCGGAAAAGTCTGGTCTACTTCAGCACTGGTACATTTATTTACTACGGATAAAGCAGAAGGGCTTCCCTTCGTAAAAATCCATCCTCCCGTGGATTATTTTCAGGAAATGCCACATATCTTTCAACAAAGTAAAATAAATCTAAACTCCACAATTCCTACGATTCAGACAGGAATCCCTTTGCGGGTATGGGATATCTTAGGTTGCGGGGGATTTCTTTTGACGGATTATCGCGAGGAACTTTTAGAATATTTCGAGCCAGAAAAACACCTGTCCATTTATGAGGACACAGAAGAATTACTGGTAAAGGCAGAATTCTATTTAGAACATGAAGAGTTGCGCAAAGAGGCGGCAAATAATTCTAGGGAAATTGTTCTAAAAAATCATACTTGGGATATTCGTCTTAAGCAAATATTTCGGATACTAGAAAAGACCATGTAACTTCCTCCATGGTCTTTTCCTTTTTACTTTCCTGTCACATACCGAAACTCTCCATCCTGATGTGCCTTTGCATCCTCCAGATACTTTCTGGCATTTCTTCTGGTTGCTTCCATCTCCTGTTCCGTCACCTGCCGAACTACCTTTCCCGGACTTCCCATCACCAGACTGCCATCAGGTATGTCCTTATTCTGGGTCACCAACGCCCCTGCCCCAATAATACAATTATTTCCGATCCGGGCACCATTCAACACAATGGCTCCCATTCCAATTAAAGTATTATCACCAATAGTACATCCATGAAGTATGGCGCCGTGTCCTACACTGGTTCCCTCTCCAATCTGCAATGGAATCCCTGTATCTACATGAAGCACGGCATTATCCTGAATATTACTATTCTTTCCAATGGAAATAGCAGCATCATCACCACGAACAGTGCTTTGATACCAAACACCAACTCCATCACTTAAAGTCACATCACCAACCACCATAGCTCCTGGTGCAATAAAAACATCCTTTCCTAATGTTGGAATCCTCATTTTTATATTCTCCTTCTCTTTTTACCTTCTATCTTTTGACATTTTTTACTTAAAGCAAACAAAAACATCTCATCTATTCTACTCTGTTTTCCTTACAAATGCCAGTCTTTATCTTGACTTTTTTCAGTGATACCTTACAATTATTTATGCATATAAATACATAGATAAATTACTTTAGATTGGAGACATTATGACAAAGAAAAAGTCATTCATGACCAAACCTCTTATGGTTTGCCTTTTTGCCGGTATCTGCTGTCTTCTATGGGGAAGTGCCTTTCCTTGTGTAAAAATCGGATACCAGTTATTTCAAATTGATTCACAGGATACGTATAGCCAGTTGCTTTTCGCAGGCTGCCGTTTTACACTGGCAGGCATACTAGTTCTTTTGTTTGCCTTTTTTCAGAAGCTTTTGACGCCCAAGAATACTAATAAAGCTTCTGGAAATACTTTTATAATGCGGGAATTAATTCCAAGTCATAGCATTACCTGGAAACGAATTCTGATTCTTTGTCTTTTTCAAACTGTCATCCAATATTTCTTCTTTTATATTGGACTGGCACATACCAGCGGTGTAAAAGCATCTATTATTGAAGGAACCAATGTGTTTGTTTCCATCCTGACTGCCAGCTTAATTTTTCGTATGGAACGGCTGACACCTTCCAAAATACTAGGATGTATCATTGGATTTGCAGGTGTAGTCCTTGTGAATCTTGGCAATGACGGATTCAATCTAAGCATGAAATTAACAGGAGAAGGTTTTATATTTTTGTCCACCTTTGCCTATGCTTTCAGTTCCGTTCTTATAAAAAAATTCTCTCAGGAAGAAAGCCCGGTGCTCCTTAGTGGCTGGCAATTCTTTCTAGGTGGAATTATTCTTATGGTAA
Organism: Butyribacter sp.; assembly: GCA_045542435.1. Classification (GTDB taxonomy): domain Bacteria; phylum Bacillota; class Clostridia; order Lachnospirales; family Lachnospiraceae; genus Jutongia. The sequence goes on from JAZQLD010000024.1 coordinate 46,881, forward strand.
CTGGATTCCTTCTGGGTGGCAGAATCAGACTTACTTCTCTGCCACAAGCGGGTATGCTTCTATATCTTGCATTTATTTCTGCCGGCGCCTATACACTTTGGGGTATTTTGATAAAATACAATCCAGTGTCCCAGGTATCGGTATATGGATTTATGAATCCCGTATTTGGTGTGATTTTATCTTGGATTCTTTTAAAGGATTCCTCTCAGACTTTAGGAATGCAAAGTATTTTAGCATTAGTATTTGTTTGCGCTGGAATTTATATTGTAAATCGCAATGCAAACAAACAATAATACATGGAACAAAGCTTCTATAGAACCAAATAGATTATTACTCTTCAAAAACAGTATTATTAATAGAAAAGAAAGGATTAAAATTATCATGAATATTATTTATCCAAAAGCAACAGAAGAAAAAGAACAGTACCTGGAACGTTACGAGCTTTCCATGGAACGGATTCTTGATATTGTAAATGAAACTACCACGGAGGATTGTCAGATTCCAAAAAAGTTTCGGGATTATTTTCATAAGGTGTCCGTATTTTTGACCACACTAAATCAGGTATACCAGAAAATTCAAAATGGTTCTTTTTATGAACTTGCCCTAGAAGAATTGCAGACCATTAACCATTCTCTTTATGAAGATATTCTGCCCGAATCTTACGAAACCAGCTATGCGAATCCTGCTTATGCAGTTTCTACTTTAGGTCAGGATTTGGGACAGCTTCTTTGTCTGCTTTACACGGAACTTCGTGGAAATATTGTTTATACTTTTGAGCAAAGATTGTTTTATTTAACTATAAGTCTGGAACTTTTTATTGAAATTTATAACCTGATGGAAGATACCTACTGCCAGCCTGAAGAAATCAAAAATGCGATTTATTATTATGTTTCTGATTACTCTGATATCACCATGGCAGACCGCACCGCTGCCATGCTGGATACCTCCTATGAGTTTGCAACATCTATTATCCAGACTGCAGACTTAAATGACTTGCGTTATCTTTACTATTTTGGAGAATACATTTCAAGAAACGAATTAGAAACCGCTAAGCATTTAAATGGGATGCCCAAAGAGCGCATCGCCTCCATGGCAGCTACTTATACGAAAGGATATGAAAAAGGCTTTGCGCTTTATAATATTGATTTATCGAAAAAGAGCAGTGTCAACATCCGCTATCGTCTAGGCTTTGAGCAAATTGTCCGCAAATCCATAGAACAGTTTGTCGAAATGGGATTAAAACCAACTATCTATCGGGCAGCGGTAAGTCTGGTTCACAAAAACAGCCGCGGCATCAAGGTAGGTTATGATTCCACCAGTCCAAACCAACAATATGATTATGACCATCGATTGGATGAAGCTCTTATTTTTGACAAGGCACTGGCAGACCGTAAGCTGGCCCAGCAGCGTCATGCCTATGAAGAAATGAAGGAACTAGCTAGTCTTTATGCCGGTCCTGCGGTAATTGAAGTATTTGGAGAAAATCCATTTAATCCAATCTCCAAACCAGAAGCAGCAGAATATACCCAGAAGCAGCAAAAGATCCGCAGAGAATACCAAGCGGCTGCGTCCCTTCTTTCCAATGAATATATTCCAGGAGACGAAGTCAGCTTTACCATTATTGCTTACCCGATTCCAGAAATCGGTGAAGACTATGGAGCTATCTTTGATGAAACTGTAAAGGTGAACACACTGGATACTACAGAATACGAAGCCATTCAGACCAAAATCATTGCTGCACTGGATCAGGGGACATCTGTTACTATTACTGGAAGAAATGGCAACCATACCCAGCTAAAGGTGGCATTACCTCCTTTGGAACAGCCAGAGAAACAGACTAACTTTGAAAATTGTCTGGCAGATGTAAACATTCCTTTGGGAGAGGTCTTTACTTCTCCACAGCTGGAAGGCACCTGTGGAACCTTGCACATCACAGAAGTATATCTGAATGAATTAAAATATATTGACCTTTCCTTAGAAATAAAGGACGGTGTTATTGACCATTACACCTGCAAGAATTTTGAAAATGAAGAGGATAATAAGAAATTTATTGAACAGAATCTCTTATACAATCATCCAACCCTTCCTATGGGTGAGTTTGCCATTGGAACCAACACCACCGCCTATGCTATGGGACAGCATTTTGGTATTTCCCATCTGCTTCCAATACTCATTGCAGAAAAAACAGGTCCGCACTTTGCCTTCGGCGACACCTGCTTCTCTCATGAGGAAGAGTTAAAAACCTACAATCCAGACGGAAAGCAAATGATGGCAAAAGAAAATGCCTTCTCCGCCCTGCGTCATACCGAACCAGAGAAAGCATATTTTAACTGTCACACCGACATCACTATTCCTTATCATGAATTAGGGGATATCATCATGCATCGTCCAGATGGAACCACAGAAGCCATTATACAGGATGGACGTTTCGTACTGGCTGGCACCGAAGCACTCAATACACCACTGTGATTTCTTCTAATATCAATCTGGGAACCTCTACACTTTGTGAGACGAATAACGGTCAGACATCCCGACGAAAAGACGCTTTCGCTTAGGGTGCCTTACGGAACAGTACGTAGGTTTCCTTACGATAGCACAAGCACCTACGGTGCCATATATAAGCACAAATAGCCAGATGTAAATAAATTTACATCTGGCTATTTCGTACTTATAAAGGCCTGCGGCCTTTGTGCTATCTTCAAAACAGAAACCAAATACTGCCGAAGGCAATACTTTTCTTTGGGATTGCTGACCGTTATTCTATTTACATATTGGAACAATCTACGATGAATCACGGAACTCTTTGGAAATTATAAAATGAACAGATTTTCTAGAGCAATTTTGCCGTTTAACATACAAAGTAAAATCTATACATTTATTAGTATCAAATTATATGTAGCCAGTACACAGTAGAAACAGGTCTATGGTTTTCTTTTAAAGCGGCGTTTGGGCTAGCTGGTGCTTGAACGGTATCAAGCACATCGTGCGAAGATAGCGTTCTATGCATCCATTGCCAAGCCCAATTCGAGCCGAGAGGCGCCCGCGTAAAAGA
>JAZQLD010000025.1:0-170021 GCA_045542435.1 Butyribacter sp.
ATTTGGCTAGTGAGAAAGTATCGTTACGGATAGAGAAAGAACTCATACTGATGCTAATGCAAAAGTATGGGACAGATAATCAGTCAGAGTCGATTAGATTGGCGGTAATAGATTGTTTGTCTAGGGATGATTCACCAAGATTAAAAACTTTGTTTTCTTATGTCGGAAAGAAGCCACCGAGAATAGGAAAAGAAGTAGCTGAAGCATTTCGACAGTCTGGCTGTAGTATATTTGTGGATTTATTCTGCGGTAGTCTGGCAATGTTATGTTATTTGCCGTGGGATGTAAAAGTTGTAGTGAATGACATCAATGATAATCTTACAAATATGTACAAAGTAATTAGAGACCAACCGTCTGTCTTTGTAAGTGAATTAATGAAACTGCCATATTCTGAAGTGTTATTTCAGCAGTTCCATGAAGAACTGAATTCTGGCAAATCAATGACAAATCTGGAGAGAGCCGTAGCCTATTATTATGTCTGCTTTGGAGCGTATCGGGGACGAGTGGATTGTCCATTGTTTCAGTTTTCAACTGGTGAAGATAGTAATCGTGCAAAAAGATATCAGAAAAATTTGAGATATATCCTGGCATTATCCAAACGGTTGCAGAGTGTTTTGATTCTTAATCGGGATTTTCGTAAAGTTTTGCAGAGTTTTAATAAAAAGCACATATTTATATATGCGGATTGCCCCTATTTAGGAACGGAGGATTATTATGACTATGTTTTTTCGGCAAAAGATCATGTGGATTTTGCAGGAATGTTAAAGAAACATACAGGGAAATTCGTGTTATCTTCTAAGGCAAAGAAAGAATTGCGAAAGTTATATCGTTCTAATAACCATTACGTGCTGGAATTCGAAGACACCAAACGACTGCCCGATAAACGTCATCAGGAACAACTGGTTATGAATTTCAAGATGCACCATATAAACAAGTTGGGAGAAGAGGATATTAAACATTATAGGTAAAGAAAAGTGATGGAGTAGGTTGGAGTTACTGTTAGCAGATGTTCTTTTATTTAATACTCTGAAATTTCGCTCTGTCCGACAAAATTTTCCCAAACGTCCTTAATATGTTGATTTTACTGGGAATATGACAACTACAAAAAAGCATTCTTCCACAGAACTGATGTAAGCAATAACTTCAAAAGATACCTAAATACGGGCGTTTTCAAAATAATACAGATAATTGTTCTTTATATTTTGTTACGAGATATTTCTTATTTTTCTTTTCTAATCTATTTTATATCCAAGTTTTTTCTGGATTTCTGAGATTGAAAATCCAATTTATATATTATTTTCCAACTTGCAAGATAAATTTACTGTATTTGTCAGCACATATCATTCATATGGTTTGTGCCAAGACAGAAAAGTAAATATTGCTGGTGGGAACCGCGTTAGACCACCTAAAATACATACGCAGTCTGGTGGAGCTTAAATAATAAATCCACTCGGCAGGTCAATTATGTTTTTGTCTGGCATAATCTGTCGTAATTGGTGCAGGTGACGCAGAACCAAGTAAAACAAAAGCGGTCAGGGGGCAACACTTTGAGAGAAACCAGAGAATGTCGGAGGTGTTGGACATGCAGTAATCCTCTGGTGCGTATCTGAGACGGTACGCCTATCAGACAAGCCTTAGCAACCTCAGTGGCGAACGACGGACAGATTGCTTCAAGGAAGCAGTTTTTGGGGTGAGGCATGGTTCAAATTTTCGCACAGGAGAACTATGCCTTATTTCCTAGTTCTAATCTCTGGACAGATTACTGGCAGAATGTAGACTATAGAATTATATATAGCAGATGAAGTATAGGAATTATTTCGCAATTTTATTGCAGATTTTTTATGATATGACCTTTTTAAGACTGAAAAATAAGAGAAAATGCTAATAAATATGAAATAACATGCAAATAAAAATAAGATTAGGACATACTATATAAATGACAGATATTGTAAACATGGAAATAGCTGGATTATAACCACACCAGCGAAGAATGTTAGAAATCGAATTGTTAAGAAAGGAAAGTATGTCTATGGAAAAGAAAGCATGCAAAAATGGAATGCAGATTAAGGAAGTACTTGGAAGAGAGATTTTGGACTCCAGAGGAAATCCTACGGTGGAAGCGGAAGTGGTTTTGAAGAATGGTGCCAGAGGAAGAGCCAGTGTTCCTTCTGGAGCTTCTACGGGGGCGTATGAGGCGGTAGAGCTTCGAGACGGAGAAAAACGCTATCTTGGAATGGGAGTTTCTCATGCAGTGAAGGCAGTGAATCAACTGATTGCGCCGGGACTGATTGGAATGGATGCCCAGGAGCAGAGAAAGATTGACCGTTGGATGATTGAGGAGGATTCTACACCAAATAAATCTCATTTAGGGGCCAATGCCATTCTTGCAGTATCCCTTGCGGTGGCAAAGGCTGCGGCGGCAGGACAGGGAGTGCCTTTGTACCGTTATCTGGGGGGATGTAATGCTCAGACCATGCCAATTCCAATGATGAATGTATTGAACGGGGGACGTCATGCAGATTCTTCTTTAAATATTCAGGAGTTTATGATTATGCCGGTAGGCTTTGAGTCCTTTAGTGAAAGGTTGGAAGCAGGAACTACGGTATTTCACACCTTAAAGAAGCTTTTAATGAAGGATGGATATACTACAGCTGTAGGAGATGAAGGCGGTTTTGCTCCAGCCTTTGAAAAGGACGAGCAGGCTTTGGACTATTTGATTCGCGCCATTGAGGAAGCCGGCTACCAGCCAGGAAAGCATTTTAAGATTGCATTGGATGTGGCAGCTACAGAAATGTATGAAGCAGCAGTAAAGGAAGGTAGAGAAGGGGATTATTATTTTTGGAAGTCAAATGAATATAAAACCCCAGAGCAGATGATTGATTATCTGAAAGCACTTTGTGACCGCTATCCCATTTGTTCTATTGAAGACGGATTGGCGGAGGAAGACTGGAACCATTGGGAACAGTTGACCCGCGTTCTGGGACAGAAGGTTCAGCTGGTGGGAGATGATTTATTTGTAACCAATACAGAACGGATTCAGAAGGGAATTGAAAGAAATGCTGCCAACGCTGTATTGATTAAGGTGAATCAGATTGGTACGTTAAGTGAAACCATGGATGCGGTAAGAATGACTAAGGAAAATGGTTGGAGAGCTGTGATTTCACACCGTTCTGGAGAAACAGAGGATACCACCATAGCGGATTTATCTGTAGCCATGCATTCCGGACAGATTAAGACTGGTGCTCCAAGCAGAACCGACAGAGTAGCAAAGTATAACCAGCTTTTGCGTATCGAGGAGCAATTACAGTCTGGACGTTAGGAAAAAAATCTCTACATTTTGAGCCATTTTCTATCCCAGAACAAAAAACGGCATCCCTAAAAGGGATGCCGTTACATTGTGAAGTATAAATTTACCAGTCTTCGATGTCATCCAGATTGATGGTTTGTTCAGGAGGCATTGTGTCTTCTTCTGTAGATTCACCAGAATCTTCCAGAAGCGACTGAATCTGTTCTTCGGTAATTTCAGAAGAATCCTGAATGAATTCCTGTGTAGGCGGAACCTGATGCCGGCTTTCTTCTTCAAGACGGATACGTTGTAAGATTTCTTCAATCTGATCATCTCGGTTATCAATAGAAAATGCTTCTGATTGATTGTTACATAAGTAATATTTTATAATGTGCCCGCTATATAATGCCAATGTGCTGGCATTACAGACATCAGAATTTCTTTGGTAAGGAAGATTATCATACATGGTAATTCCGTACTCAAGAGCACCATCATACTTTTGTGAAATACCTTCCACACGGTTTAAATATTCCATAGAGCAAACTCCTTTGCTTTTTGATAATTATATTATAAAACATTTTTTTTGCTACTTCAATACGAAAACTTCAAATACGAATGCGAAAACTTGGAAATGCATAAATTGACTTTTTGAAGAGGTATGTTATAATGGTGAACGGATTGTCCAAAATAGAGAATAATGTGGATAAGTATAGACATTATTCAGGCAAATGATTAGCAGGAGATTGATTTATGGGTAAATTAAAGCAAATCGTAAAAAATTTTGCCAAGTATAAGAACTTATTGTTCGAACTGGTAAAGAAAAATATCAAATTAAAATATCGTCGTTCCTATTTAGGGATTTTATGGACTTTGATCGAGCCTTTGCTGACTATGCTTGTGTTGACCTTTGTGTTTGGTACATTGTTTAACCGCGGGGATAGGCAGTTTCCTGTATATGTACTGACCGGACGTTTGTTGTTTGCTTTTTTCCAGTCTGCAACAAAGGCAGGTTTAAAATCCGTCAGTGGAAATGCGTCCATGATTAAAAAGGTATATGTACCAAAGTATATCTACGTATTTTCATCGGTGATATCAAATTTTGTTACTTTTTTGATTTCGTTGATTGTATTACTCGGTGTAGGAATTGTATTACGGGTGCAGCCGACTATATATCTGCTTCAGGCAGTGATTCCACTGATTATTTTATTTGTTATGACATTGGGAGTAAGCTTAATCCTGGCAACATTAAGTGTATTTTTCCGTGATGTGGAATATATTTGGAGTGTAGTAGCTATGCTGATTATGTATGCATCTGCTATTTTTTACCCAGTAGAAAAAATTATTGCCAGTGGACATGGCTGGGTGTTCAATCTGAATCCAGTTTATATGTGTATTGCTAATTTTAGAAATTCTGTATTGTATGGAACTCCGATGAATATGCAGTATTTTGTTACATCTTCTATTATCGCAGTTGGACTGTTGGCAATAGGAAGCTTCGTATTTTATAAGAAACAGGATAAATTTATTTTATACATTTAACAGAATGAAGTTGCAGAGAGTATAAAATCAGTTCGCTATCAGGCAGAATGTGAGGTTTTATGAAAGAGAATGTTGCGATTAAAGTAAAGAATGTAGGTATGCGCTTTAATTTAAGTCAGGAAAGAGTAGATAATCTGAAAGAGTATGTAATCAAACTGATTAAGCGCGACTTGCGATATAATGAATTCTGGGCCTTGAGAGACATCAGCTTTGAAGTGAAAAAGGGAGAGCGTCTTGGTGTGCTTGGATTGAATGGTTCTGGAAAGAGTACATTGTTAAAGATTGTTTCAGGTGTATTAAAACCTACAAAAGGAACCATTGAGACCAGAGGAAAGGTTGCACCATTGCTGGAACTTGGAGCAGGATTTAGCAACCAATATACCGGAAGAGAAAATATATATTTATATGGAGCAGTTCTAGGCTATTCCAAAGAATTCCTGGATGAAAAGTTCGATGAAATTGTTGACTTTTCCGGATTGGGAGAGTTTATTGATGTACCAATTAAAAATTATTCCTCAGGTATGAAATCAAGACTTGGTTTTTCGATTGCTACAGTTGTAGAACCAGATATTCTCATTCTGGATGAGGTGTTATCTGTAGGAGATAAGAAGTTCCGTCGGAAGAGTGAAAAGAAGATACTGGATATGTTTGATAAAGGTGTTACAGTATTATTCGTATCTCATTCTTTAGAGCAGGTGCAAAGATTGTGTGATAAGGCAATTATTCTGGAGGGTGGACATATCGTTGCAAAAGGACCAGTAGATAAAGTTGCCCGTATATATAAGAATATGACGGAGTAAATCAATGGTTGCATATGGTGGCTAAGAATGTTCTTGGTATCAAAGAAAGGCAAGGTTATTTATGAAGCAGAGAAAAGGCAGACTACAAGGGTGGAAAAAAGTTTTATGGTTAGGGATGTTTTTGCTTTTATTTAGTTTAGGCTGTTCTGGAAAGGAAGCAAAGGCCGCTTCAACCTATAAAATCAAAATTAACAAGCAGATGTGTTGTGTTACTATTTACAAATTAAATGATGAAGGAAAATACAAACCAATTAAGGCTATGGTTTGTTCTCCAGGATGGGCGACAGAGACAGGAACCTTTACCTTGGGAGAGAAGATTCGCTGGCATGTTTTGGACGGTCCATGTTATGGTCAGTATTGTACTCGTATATACGGCGGGGTGTTATTTCATTCTGTATGGTACAATGTAAATTATGATCCAGGCTCGTTGTCAGTGTATTCCTACAATAAATTAGGAACTATTTGTTCTCATGGATGTGTCCGTTTAAATGTAGCAGATGCTAAGTGGATTTATGATAATGTTCCTTCTGGAACTCCTGTTACTATTTATAATTCTTCTGATCCGGGACCATTAGGAAAGCCAGAGTCAATTAAGATACCATATTCTACTCCTTGGGACCCAACAGATATCTGGTCTGAGGGGAATCCATGGAATAACAAAAAGCCAAGTATTACAGGTGCTAAGAATCAGACGGTAGATTTTAATTCAGACTTTAACGTATTAAAGGGAGTAAAAGCAAAGAATACTACAGGCTTTGATGCGACAAAACGTATTAAAACTAAGATTACATATAATGGAAATAAAGTAAAAAAGATAAACACTAGAAAACCTGGAGTTTACAAGGTAACCTATAAGGTGAAGGACGAGATAGGTAGAAAAGCACAAAAAACGGTTAAGATCAGGGTGACAGCCCAGAAAGCTACCCCAAAGATTACCGGCGTAAAGGATTTATATGTAACAGCAAAGAAATATAAAACAAAGAAGTTTGCTTTGAAAAATGTCACTGTTACCCAGGGGGGTAAAAAGTTACAGAACAAATATATCAAGGTGAAATTTAAGAAGATTAAGAAAAATGTATATCGCATTACGTATCTTGCACAGAATGCCAGCGATCAGGCGAAGGCAGTTGCTAAAATGTATATTGACAAGAAGGCTCCTGTATTTACGGGTGTGGCAGAAGGGGTGACGTACAATGTTGCATCAGGCCAGGCTATTGATAAGGTATATGCGTTAAGCCTGATTCAGGTATCTGATAACTTTACCGAGCTGACAGTGGAAGATGTAAAAGTAGATATTGTATATGACGAGGCGGCAGCTAGATATCAGGTGGTTTATTCGGTTGCAGACCAGGCAGGAAATAAAACTACTGTTACAATTTATATTGTTGTAGCAACACCTGCTGCACCAGCACCAGAACCTGTGATACCACCGGCTTCTGGCGGTGCAATCACAACATAAAAGGAACTTCATAAATTTTTAAGAAAAAATGTAGTAAATTATTACTGCATTATGGCGAAGAAAGTGATATAATGTCCACGTATTTGGGATATTATATCACTTTTGGCGTTCTGAACAGATTGTCCACTGTGTTGAAAGATTTTTGGGGAAACGTAGTATTTATTTTCGCGAAGGTAAAGTGAGGATAAGCAAAGTGATTTGCGTTATCCGGGCGTGCCCGCGAGGTTTTTGATTGGAGTTTGAAAAGGAAGGGTAACCATGAAAGAGAAACTACATGAAGTAAAGAAGTATTTTGCTTTATATGTAATATTGCCAGTTGTCTTAGACCTGATTATTGAATGTTTAAGCAGAAAATCGCTGATTGCAGGGGTGAAGTATATGGTCAGCGAGCCGGCATTATTTTTCTTTAATGTATTGATTATTATGTTGACGGTATCCATTGCCAAGTTTTTTCAGAGAGAGATTTTTGTGTTATCTCTGATATCTATAATCTGGCTTCTTTTTGGTGTTGCAAATTTTGTGATTTTGCATTTTAGGGTAACTCCGTTTTCGGCGGTGGATTTTACTCTGATTAGTAGTGCCATCAGTGTGTCAGGACATTATTTGACACCGCTAAATTTTGCCATGATTATTCTGGCGTTTGTGATGCTGGTTGTAGGTGTGGTTTGTTTGTTCCGAAAGGCACCAAGATATCGTCATAATACCAGCAGAAAAGCAGTTGTTGTTTCGGTTTGCATTATGCTTACTTTAATCTGTTCCATTGCTTATATGCACCATTCCAGTGCCTCTGTTCAGGCATTGGCAAATAACTATACTAATATTTCTGAAGCCTATGAGAATTATGGTTTTGTATACTGTTTTGCCAATAGTATTATTGATACAGGTATCAGCAAGCCAGAGGAGTATTCTCAGGAGAATATGCAGGAACTAGAAGAGAGTATGATGGAAAAGGAAAGTAAAGAGCTGGAGAATCCTAATATTGTTATGATTCAGCTAGAGTCTTTCTTTGATGTGAATATGGTGAAAGAATTAGAACTTTCCCAGGATGCAATCCCTAATTTTCATAAATTACAAAAGGAATATTCGGATGGTCTGCTTACAGTACCTACCGTGGGAGCTGGTACTGTAAATACAGAGTTTGAAATATTAACCGGTATGCGCCAACAGGATTTTGGTGTTAGTGAATACCCTTATAAAACCATTTTAAAAAGTACCCCATCAGAAAGTATCTGTCAGGATCTATCTGTGCTGGGGTATACCAGCCATAGTGTTCATAATAATACAGCTACGTTCTATGGACGAAATAAAGTGTTTTCAAATTTAGGATTTCATACCTTTACTTCTATTGAGTATATGGATGATGTGGAGATGAATCCAAATGGATGGGCAAAGGATGCTGTGTTGGCAGATGAGATTATTCGTACATTGGAGTCTACAGCGAAAATGGATTTTACCTTTGGAATTACAGTGCAGAGCCATGGAAAATATGATGGCATAGAGGCAGACGAAAGCTGGCCGGTAGATGTGCTGCAGGCACCAGAAGGAATGGAAGATTCTTATCATTATTATGTAAATCAGTTGTATGAAGTGGACCAGATGATAGGAGATTTGGTTTCTAAACTGGAATCCAGAGGAGAACCTACCATTCTTGTGTTATATGGAGACCATTTACCAAGTCTGGAACTTCAGGATGAAGATTTAGTGAATGGAAGCCAGTATCAGACACAGTATATTATCTGGGATAATATGGGAATGTCCCAGAAGGATAAAGATCTGGCGACTTACCAGTTATATCCATGGGTGTTGGATATGGCAGATATTCACGAAGGTACTATTACAAAATACCATCAGCAGAAGAACTGGGAAAGTCAAGGCTATCTGGAAGGACTTCAGAAACTGGAATACGATCTGTTGTATGGAAAAAATTATATTTATGATGGTGAGAATCCATATGAAGCAACTCAGGTTAAGATGGGAATCAGTGAGATTTCTATCTCTGATGTAGTTTTTAGTGAGGATGGATATCTTGTGAAAGGAAAAGGATTTACTCCATATTGTAAGATTTTATTTAATGGAAAAGAGGTTCGGTGCCAGTGGATTGATTCAGGAAGTATATTAGTCCAGGAGGAGATTGTTCCAGAGGAAATAAAGGAAGAGGAGTTATCTAAGGAAGAGGAACTGGAACCGGATGAGGTGCCAAATGCTTTTGTAGTACAGGTTCAGACTGGAGATGGAGTTGCATTAAGTATGAGTGAAGCCTTTGTATGGAATGAGAATATATCTGAGAAGTAGGGTTAGAACAAATAAAATAAGAAAAACAAAAAGTCGTGTTTTGTCGAAGGACAGAACATGACTTTTTTTCTATGTACGATGGTTTGACATACTTCGCACGGGAACTGGATTATAATTACTTCAGAATTGATTCAGGGAGGAGGCTGTGAAATGGGTGGATGAAATGCGTTTTGTTCAGGGAATAGTATATTTTTACTGGGATATCTTTTTTCTTCTGAACTTCATAATGAATCTGTTTTTAATTGGAATGACAGGATTGTTACGTAGAAAATATATTGTCAAAAAACGTTTTGTGCTGGCAGCTTTTCTTGGAAGTCTGGGGATGACAGCAGGGATGATAGTACAACTTTTTCTGTCGCGGAAACAAATGGAAGAATTAGAACATCCAAGTATATTTTTATTTTTTATGGCAATCATTATGGGGATTGCTATGCTGCAGATTACGTTTAGAGAGAAGCAGATTCTGGAACTGCTGGCTGATTTCTGGGGGATGATTCAGGTTAGTATCGTGACTGGAGGATGTCTTCTTTTGGGAAGAGAACATATTTCCACAATGGAAAACATAAGTGCAAAATTTCTTTTGACAGGAGCTTTTGTGGTTTATCTTCTTTTTTTTGTAGCGCTACATTATTTTGGGAAGCAGGAACAACAAAAACATGTATTAGATGGGATTTTATCAGATGAGAACGGAAAGGAATATACTTTGCGGGTTTTGTATGATACAGGAAACCAATTGGTAAGTCCTTATACAGGAGAACCGGTTATGGTGATTTCAAAAGAACTGATAGAACAATTGGAAGTGTCAGAGAAGCAGCTGCCTTTGTGGATTCCTTATCATTCCATTGGAGGAGACGGTTTGCTTCCTGCATACCGGTTTCATAAGTTAACGCTACAAAATGGTGAGATTAGGGAACATTTTCTGGCGGCTGCTAGTGAAGAGATTTCCGCTGACCGCACCATACAAATTATATGGAATGGTTGATAACAACAATGCATAGAATGGAGGAAACATATGATTAAGATTGCAATGCCGAACAAATTTCAAATTCGAATGATGCCAGAGTTTCGAGGGATTTTCTGGCCTCAAAAAAGTGGAGATATTCATTATATTGGCGGGGCAGAGGTACTGCCGGCCCCTTTCACCAGAGAAGAGGAAATGGAGGTTTTGGAGCTGTTGGGAACCGAAGAGGACCAACAGGCAAGAAACCGTCTGATTGAGCATAATCTGCGACTGGTAGTTTATATCGCAAAGAAATTTGACAACACGGGGATTGGAGTGGAGGATTTGATTTCCATTGGAACTATTGGCTTGATTAAGGCAATTAATACCTTCAATCCATTGAAGAATATAAAACTAGCAACCTATGCTTCAAGGTGCATTGAGAATGAAATCTTAATGTATCTGCGAAGAAATAATAAGGTGAAAATGGAAGTATCTATTGATGAACCCTTAAATGTGGACTGGGATGGGAATGAACTTTTATTGTCTGATATTTTGGGGACGGATGAAAATATTATTTCCAAAAATCTGGAGGATGAAGTAGACCGGAAGCTATTGCATCTGGCTCTTGATAAATTATCAGAAAGAGAACGGGTGATTATTGAATTGCGTTTTGGGATAAATACCAGAGATGGAAAAGAACGCACCCAGAAAGAAGTGGCGGATTTAATGGGGATTTCCCAGTCTTATATTTCCCGCCTGGAAAAGAAAATTATGAAACGGTTGAAAAAAGAAATATTACGGTTAGAACAGGTATAAAATAATCAGAATCGCAAATCCTACTTACATATCAGTTTCTAAAAACTGGATGAAAATTTCCGAATAGAATGGAGATCAGAGTATGTCATTGTATAAAGTAGAGATTTGCGGTGTAAACACTTCAAAATTACCATTACTTACCAATGAAGAAAAGGCAGAATTATTCCAAAGAATACAAGAGGGTGATAAGGAAGCCAGAGAACAATTTATTAAAGGAAATCTTCGTCTGGTATTAAGTATCATACAACGTTTTTCTGGTTCCAATGAAAACATTGATGATTTGTTTCAGATTGGCTGTATTGGTTTGATGAAGGCTATTGATAATTTTGATTCCACATTAAATGTGAAATTCAGTACCTATGCAGTACCAATGATTATAGGGGAGATTCGAAGATATTTAAGAGATAATAATAGTATCCGTGTCAGCCGCTCTGTCAGGGATACTGCTTATAAGGCAATTTATGCCAAGGAAGCGATGATGAAGAACTCTGATAAAGAGCCTACCATAGAAGAACTGGCAAAAAAGCTGGATATTCCGGCCCAGGATATTGTATTTGCTTTAGATGCGATTCAAAGTCCGGTTTCTCTATATGAGCCAGTGTATGCAGAGAGCGGAGATACTCTTTATATTATGGATCAAATTAGCGACAAAAAAAATAAAGAAGAAAAATGGATAGAGGAAATATCATTAAAAGCAGCGATAGATCGTCTGTCAGAAAGGGAACGGGGAATTATTGAATTGAGGTATTTTGAAGGCAAAACACAGATGGAGGTGGCGCAGGAAATTGATATTTCCCAGGCACAGGTCAGCCGTCTGGAAAAAAAGGCTCTTCGAACAATGAAACATTATTTAGGATAAAACTGCATAAAATAAACATAAGAAAAGCGCGTAGGAGGAATGCCTGATGCGTGTTTGTGAACTAAGGGAAAAAGAAGTGATTAATATTTGCGATGGCGAACGTCTTGGAAACGTTTGCGATGTGGATTTTGAAGTGAAAACAGGACGGATTCAAAATATTATTATCCCAGGCCCTTGCAAAGTCCTTGGGATTTTAGGCAGGGATCATGAATATGTGATTCCATATTCGCAGATTCAGCGGATAGGTACGGATGTAATTCTGGTAGAGGTAGAACGAGAGAAATGTCTTCATAAATGTGACTGGCAGGATAAGTAGAATTTACTTGCATTTTCAAGGGTTTCCTTTATAATTAAAGATAAGTTTTGACTAGATTTTTTGATGATGGAGGGAGCTTATGAAGTGTCCGTTTTGTGGAGAAGATGATACAAGAGTAATTGATTCGAGACCAGCAGATGATAATGCATCCATTCGTAGAAGAAGACAATGTGATAAATGTGAGAAGCGTTTTACAACCTATGAGAAGGTTGAAGCAATACCGCTGGTAGTAATCAAGAAGGATTTAAGCAGGGAAACTTATGATAGAACTAAGATTGAAAGCGGTGTATTTCGTTCCTGTCATAAGCGTCCGATTTCTATTGACCAGATGAATGCTGTAGTAGACAGTGTGGAAGCTGAAGTATTTAATCAGGAAGCAAAAGAGATTTCCAGTAGTTATATTGGTGAATTGGTTATGGAACGACTGGAGAAGCTGGACCCGGTAGCATATGTGAGATTTGCTTCTGTTTACCGTGAGTTTAAGGATGTAAGTATCTTTATGGATGAGATTAAAAAGATTCTGGATAAATAAACATTGTTTTCCAGAAGTAATTGTGTTATATTTTTGGTGGGGAAGCTGCTTTTTTCAAAAGGAAGGGAGCAGTTATGTATAGTAAAACGTGTTGTGCGTCCATTCAAGGCATTGAAGGGCGCATTATTCAAATCGAGGCAGACATTTCTGATGGTCTGCCTGGCTTTTCTTTGGTAGGTTATCTTTCTTCGGAGGCGAAGGAAGCCAGGGAACGGGTGCGCATTGCCCTGAAGAATTCCGGCTACCGTTTTCCGCCACGGAAGGTGACTATTAATCTATCGCCAGCAGATATCCGAAAGGATGGGACTGGTTATGATCTTGCCATTGCCGTTGCTATATTAGCGGCTTATGGTTATATTCCAGAAGAATGTATCAACGAAATATTATTTATTGGAGAGTTAAGTCTGGATGGAGCAGTAAAGCCTGTATCTGGTGTATTGCCTATGGTGTATACCGGATGGGAACAGGGAATAAAATATTGCTTTGTACCAAAAGGAAATCAGGAAGAAGCAGCGGTCGTAGACGGAATCTCAGTGATTGGTGTATCCGATTTGAAGCAGGTTGTGGAGATTTTGCTGAAAGGAGAGTTGGAGGCATTCGTTCGTCAAAGAAGTGCTACTGTCAGTGGTGGAGAACAGAAAAAATCCATGGACTTTCTGGATGTTCAGGGGCAGGAACTGGTATTGCGCGCAGCCCAAGTGGCCGTCAGTGGAATGCATAATATGCTTATTATTGGACCACCGGGTACAGGGAAGTCTATGATTGCCCAACGGATGGCAGGTATCATGCCTGCTATGAATTTTGAAGAACAGATGGAAATTTCCAGAATATATAGTGTAGCAGGGCTTTTGACAGAGGATATGCCTCTTATGACAGTGCGTCCCTTTCGCTCGCCACACCATACCATTACCCAGACTGCATTGGTAGGAGGTGGGAAGTATCCTAAGCCAGGAGAGATTAGTTTGGCTTCCGGTGGTGTGCTGTTTTTGGATGAATTGCCAGAATTTGACCGGAATTCCATTGAAGTATTACGTCAGCCTTTGGAAGATGGCTGGGTGAATATTTCCAGATTAAATGGTAATTGCCGGTATCCTGCGAAATGCTTGCTTCTGGCTGCAATGAATCCATGTAAATGTGGATGGTATCCAGACCGGAAGCGGTGCCGGTGCTCGCCTCAGCAGGTGAAGAAATATCTTGGGAAAATCAGCCGTCCGGTGTTGGACCGCATTGATGTTTGTACAGAAACAGTTCCTTTGAATTATCAGGAATTGGAGGGAGGGCAGAATGCCAGAGGGGAATCCTCTGAGGAAATTTGCAGACGGGTTGAGCAGGTTCATAGGATTCAGTGGGAACGGTATCAAAAGGAAAGCTTTCTTTACAATTCCCAGTTGCCGCCTCAGAAATTAAAAAAATACTGTGTCTTAACTTCTGAAGCGAAAAAATATCTGGAGCAGATTTTTGAAAAAATGGAATTTAGTGCAAGAGCCTATCATAAGATTCTAAAGGTTGGACGAAGCATTGCAGATTTGGAAGGAAGCAGGCTGATTGAAACGCAGCATATTGCGGAAGCGGTATGTTATCGTGTTTTAGACAGGAAATACTGGGGGACAGGAGGCGAGGAATAATGGAAGAATTATTTGCAACCTGGATTACAGGGATTCCTGGATTTGGTTCAGTTAAAATCCGCAAATTATTACAAAAATATGGTGAACTTTCGGATATCTTCTATTTAAAAGAGTCTATGTTAGAAGAAGATTCTATTATGACAGAAAAAGAAAAAACGGAATTCATAAAATCAAGAAATCTGGAAAGAATAAAAAATCAATATGAACAAATGAAAAAGGAAGGTACGAAATTTACGTATCTTTTCAAAAAGGATTATCCCCAGAGGTTAAAAAATATAACCTCTCCGCCTTTTGGACTGTTTTATAAAGGAAGTCTTCCAAAGGATACGCAACCGGTTGTGGCAGTAGTGGGAGCCAGAAATGCTACCCATGCTGGAAAAGAGATTGCTGGCAGATTGGGGAAGGAATTGGCAGAGAATGGAATTATGGTAGTTAGTGGACTGGCAAGAGGAATTGATATTGCTGCCCAAAAAGGAGTGCTGACGGTAGCAGGCGGCAGAACCTACGGTGTGTTGGGGTGTGGTATTGACCAGTGTTATCCTTTGCAGCATATTGAAAGCTATACTTTGATGCAGGAGAATGGAGGCGTGATTTCAGAATATCCACCAGGAATGCCGCCGTTAGCAAGGAATTTTCCGTTGCGCAACCGTATTATCAGTGGATTTTCTGACGGGATTCTGGTGATAGAGGCTGGGAAGAAAAGTGGTTCATTGATTACTGCCGAAATGGGATTAGAGCAGGGGAAAGATATTTTTGTAGTACCGGGAGATATATATAATCCTTGTTATGAAGGAAGCAATCAATTGATTCAAAACGGTGCGGCGCTGGTTACAAAAACTAGAGATATTTTGGATGGATTAGGGATTTTTTTGGACGAGGATGTATCCCAGCGAAAGAAAAAATGTGAGGTTTTGCTTGAAACTACGGAAAAAATAGTGTATTCTTATTTAGGTTTGGAGCCGATACACCTCTCCGAAATCGTTAAGATGTCAGGATTTCCGGCACAATCTGTTATGTCAGCATTGATATCTATGGAGTTAAAAGGTGTGGTAAAGGACACCGGCAATCAATATTTTGCCGTTGTATTATAAAGTTTTTAATTATGGCTTGGTTGAAAGGAAGGAAAGCAAATGGCTAAAAATCTGGTAATTGTGGAGTCTCCATCGAAAGCTACCACAATCAAAAAGTTTCTGGGAAGCTCTTATGAGGTAATTGCGTCCAATGGACATGTAAGAGATTTGCCGAAAAGTCAGATGGGCGTTGATGTGGAAAATGACTTTGAAGTGAAATATATTACCATCCGTGGGAAGGGGGAACTTTTGGCAAAACTTCGAAAAGAAGTAAAAAAAGCAGATAAAATTTATCTGGCGACTGACCCGGACCGTGAGGGAGAAGCAATTTCATGGCATTTGTCTAAAGCGTTAAAACTTGAGGAAAAAAACACCAGCCGTATTACTTTCAACGAAATTACTAAAAATGCAGTAAAGCAATCTATTAAACAAGCCAGAAAAATTGATATGAATCTTGTAGATGCCCAGCAGACCCGTCGTGTATTGGACCGGCTGGTAGGTTACCAGATTAGTCCTGTTTTGTGGGCTAAGGTAAAACGTGGATTAAGTGCAGGCCGTGTGCAGTCTGTTGCACTTCGTATTATCTCTGATAGAGAAGCAGAAATTAATGCATTTATTTCAAAAGAATATTGGACTCTTTCCGGAGAGTTTTTTGCGGAAGGTGAAAAGAAGCCTCTGGTAGCTGATTTTTATGGAACACCTACTGAAAAAATGTCCATTGAATCCGAAGAAGAAATGAATCAGATTATTCAGAAAATCAAAAGAGCAAAGTTCCAGGTTACAGATATTAAGAAGACAGAAAGAAATAAAAAGTGTCCACTGCCGTTTACAACAAGTACATTACAACAGGAAGCAGCAAAGAATCTGAATTTTTCAACTCAGAAAACTATGAGACTGGCTCAGAGTCTTTATGAAGGTGTTGCTGTAAAGGGCAAAGGAACCATTGGTCTGATTACGTATCTGCGTACAGATTCTACCCGTATTTCTGATGAAGCCAAGGCTATGGCAAAGGACTATATTGTGGAGAATTATGGTGAAGAATATGTAGCAGAATCCACAGAAAGCAAAAAAACAGGAAAGAAGATTCAGGATGCCCATGAAGCGATTCGTCCAACTTATGTGGATATTACACCAGCTCAGGCAAAGGAATCATTAAACAGGGATCAGTTCCGTTTGTATCAGTTAATTTGGAAGCGTTTCATGGCAAGTCAGATGTCCCCTGCAAAGTATGAGACTACTTCTGTGAAAATTGATTCTAAGGAATATCGTTTTACCGCATCTTCTTCAAAGGTAGTATTTCAGGGATATTTAACTGTGTACCAGACAGAAGATGATAAAGTAGAGAAAAAGAGTTTTTCGAAGAATCTGACAAAAGGAATGAAGATGTCAGGGAAAAACTATGATAAGAAGCAGCATTTTACCCAGCCGCCGGCTCATTATACAGAAGCTTCGCTAGTAAAGGCATTAGAGGAGTTGGGAATCGGACGTCCAAGTACCTATGCGCCTACGATTTCTACTATTATAAATAGACATTATGTTTCTAAAGAACAGAAAAATCTTTATGTGACTGAATTAGGTGAAGTGGTAAACAGTATTATGAAAAAATCCTTCCCAAGTATTGTGGATGTGAACTTTACCGCAGCATTGGAAGGTCTTTTGGACAGGGTAGAAGATGGTTCTGTTCGTTGGAAGACCGTTGTAGAGAATTTTTATCCTGATTTGGCAGAAGCTATTCAGATTGCCCAGAAGGAACTGGAAGAGGTTAAGATTGAGGATGAAGTTACAGATGTAGTCTGTGAAGAGTGTGGCCGGAATTTAGTGGTGAAATACGGACCATATGGCAAATTCTTAGCATGTCCAGGTTTTCCGGATTGTAGAAATACCAAACCGTTTTTTGAGAAAATTGGTGTTTCTTGTCCAAAATGCCAAGGAGATTTGGTGATGAAAATGACCAAGAAGGGTAGAAGATATTTTGGATGTATGAATTTTCCAGAGTGTGAGTTTATGTCATGGCAGAAACCATCGGAAAAGAAGTGTCCAGAATGTGGCGGTGTAATGTTAGAAAAAGGAAACAAACTAGTTTGTATGGATGAACAATGTGGTTATGTAGAGGTAAAGACCAAAAAAGAAGAAAACTAGAATGAATCACTCTCGAACCGGATTGTAGAAAGTATTACGGGGAAAGAAATGAGTTTAGAATTACTGGATAAAACACGGAAGATTAACCATCTATTAAACAGCCGGCAATCGGATAAGGTGAATTTTAACGAATTTTGTCGTGTGTTTTCTCATGAGATGCATGTGAATGTGTTGTTAATCAGTCGAAAAGGAAAGATTCTGGGACTGAAAGAGAGAAAAGAAATACCTGTTATTCCACAATTGGGGCAGGTATCTTTTGGCAGTTATCTAGAATCATCTCTTCAGGAACGGCTTTTAAATGTTTTGTCTACCAAAGAAAATGTCAATCTTATGACTTTGGGATTCTCCTTTGAAGGAGCAGGGGAATACCAGGTTATGGTGGCACCGGTGAATATGGCTGGTAGAAGACTGGGAACCATGTTTGTATATCGGAAGGATGTTCCGTTTTCAATTGATGATATTATTTTGACAGAATATGGAACCGTAGTAATTGGATTGGCAATGCAGAGGGCTGAAAGTGAAGAAATGACAGAAGAACAGCACAAAGAGCAGGATGTTACAGCGGCAATCCAGACCTTGTCCAGGCTGGAAGCAAAGGCTATGTCATGCGTATTAGATGAGTTGGAGGATGTATCAGAAGGAATTCTGGTTACCAGCCGTTTAGCGGATAAGGTGGGAATCACCCGGTCCGTTATTGTAAATGCATTGAAGAAATGTGAAAGTGCTGGAATCATCAAGACAAAATCTTCTGGAATGAAGGGAACCACCATAAGAGTTGTTAATGATTTGTTTTCTACAGAGATGATTCAACAGTGCATGGGCGAGTAAGTACATAAATTGAATAAGGAATGATTATTAAGGTTATCGCAAAAATAGTATCTTTCTTGCGATAACCTTAAATTGTATGAGAAAAGGAAAAATGTCAAAAATCATAAGGAAAAATATGGAGAATTTACGAAATCTGTAAAAATTACTTGTATTTTGTCATATTTTCCTTATAATTATATACAGGTTATTTTATGTCTTGTTGAAAACAAAACAGATAAAAGGGGGCTTTTGGATGATTGCATCAGGAGCATATAATTACATTAATGTGTTAGAGTCCGTAGCTGATGCCAGTTGGACCAGAAATTCTATTATATCAAACAACATTGCCAATGTAGATACACCGGGATATAAGCGTAAAGACTTACAGTTTGAGATGTATCTTCAGCAAGAACTTAGCGGAGGTAGTTCTTTAGATGCAGAAGTGGCAGATGCTGATTTGAATCTTCTTAACGGTTTCACCTATACCGATTATGGTACTGTTAGTTACCGTCTGGATGGAAATAACGTAGATATTGATACGGAAAGTTCTTATCTGGCACAGAACCAGTTGAAGTATTACACCGTATTGGATTCTATTTCGCAGGAATTTACCCGTTTGAAAAGCGTAATTAAGAATGGAAATGGAAGCTGATAATTGCTTAGTTATAAAAAGAAAGTATATGTATAGAAGGGAGAAAATAGTATGGGTGTTTTTTCGGCTATGGATATAAGTGCCAGTGGTATGACTGCACAGAGAACACGTCTGGATGTGATTTCACAGAATATTGCCAATGTAAATACTACCAGAGGCGCAGACGGTACACCATATAATCGTAAAAATGTTGTATTTCAGGAAAAGGCATATGTTTCTTTTGATGATACACTTTGCGCAGCTGCTGGATTAGTAGGAAATGGTGTGAAGATTGTAGAGATTGTAGAAGATACAGATACAGAGGGACGGATGGTTTATGATCCATCCCATCCGGATGCTGACGAAAATGGTTACGTTATGTATCCAAATGTTAATACTGTAACAGAAATGACAGATATGATTGATGCCAGCCGTACTTATGAGGCTAATGTGACAGCATTTAATGCTACAAAAAATATGCATTTAAAGGCATTAGAGATTGGAAAATAAAGAAAAAGATAATTAAATGAGGGAGGACAAAAGAATGAATTTGTCAGCACTTTCAAATGTTGATTTAAGTACTGCGTTTCAGGTGCCTTCTATATCATCAGAGTTAAATGGATATGTTAATGGTGTAGAGGAAGATGGTGCTTTTGAAGCATTGTTTAATTCTGCCGTACGTATGGTAAATGAAACCAATGATTATAGTAATGCGGCGGAGGAAGAAGAGATTAAATTCTCTTTGGGAGAGACAGATAGTGTACATGATTTGCAGATTGCCCAGCAGAAAGCAAACATTGCACTGCAATATACAGTGGCAGTGAGAGATACATTTATGTCAAGCTACCGGGAGATTATGAATCTTCAATTCTAAATTAAGCCAATAGGCACGAGGAGTTACATATGAAGGAACGAGTCAAAGAAATACCCGCAAGATTTGTGGAGTTTTGGAATAAGTATACTAGCAAACAAAAGACAATTATTATATCTGTAATCTGTGCAGTTCTTGTATTGATTGCAGTAGCAGCATATTTTGTGTCCCGGCCAACATGGACGAAGTTTAACGAGTTCAGTAGTTTGGAAGATGCCAGTGCTATGGTAGATGCTTTGGAAGAGAATAATATTGCTCATAAATCTTCTCAGGATGGTCTTACGATTTATGTTCATGATGAAGATATGACAGAAGCGTTTTATGCCATGAGCGACGAAAATCTGGTAGATACTGGATACACATGGGATGATGCTTTTGATAATAGCATGTCCACTACAGAAAGTGAGAAATCCCAGAAGAGAATTCTTGCATTACAGACACAGATTAAAAATAGTATGATGAAATATTCCTTTGTTAAGGATGCAGATGTGTTTATTGATGTACCAGAATCTTCATATAGTGTGTTGGACGAAGAAGGGGACACTTCAATTACTGCTAAAATCGAAGTGACGGAAGAAGGAAAAGAGATTTTGACCACGGATGTTGCTGCGAATCTGGCTGCATGGTTAGCCGGCGCAGTTGGAACAGATGTGGAACATGTTGTAATCAATGATACAGATGGAAACTCTGTTTATAATGGCAGTGCTGCCAATGGTCTTGGTGGAGCTCTTGTAGGCGGTAGTGTAGAGTATTGTGAGAAGTTACGTAACAATATTGCACAGAATCTGATTCAGATTATGGTTAAGAATGGATATGACGACGTAGAAATCGGTACTCAGGGTATTAAGTTTAACATGTCTGAAATCGAAAGACTGCGGAAGGATTATTCCCTTGATGAAGGTAGAGATCGAGGATATGAAACAAATAGCTATACCTATAATCAGGAAGGCAGTTCTGGAGTTGCGGGTGGGATTCCTGGAACAGAAACCAATGATAATGATGAAACAGATTATGTTTTAAATACAGGAAATTCTTCAAACTCTACTGTAGAAATTGAAAAATTGGAAGATATTCTAGTTGATGAAACTATTGAAAATATTAAACAGGAGCTTCCAGCTATAGAGTATGCGGACTCTTCTATAGGAGTTGTTGTAACAAGATATCTTGTTTATGATGAAGAGTTGATGGAAAAGGATGGTACATTGGATGGCATGACCTTTGAAGAATTCATGGCAGCTAATAATGCCCGTACTACCATTGATGTTCCGGAGGAGCAGGTGGAATTGCTTGCAGCTGCATCTGGTGTAGATCCTGAGCAGATTACGGTAGTGGGATATGAAGTTCCTAAATTTATAGAGAAATCATCCGGTGCAAGAAGTGTTTCTGATTATCTGATGATTATCTTAGCGGTGCTGATTATTGCATTGTTAATCTTTGTAGTGCTTCGTGGTACTGCACCAGTGAAGGTTTCCGAAACAGAGCCGGAGCTTTCTGTGGAACAGCTGCTTGCTACTACAAAAGAGAATCAGTCCCTGGATGATATTGAGTTTAGTGAAAAGTCTGAAACCAGAAAGCTTATTGAGAAGTTTGTGGATGAAAATCCAGAAGCAGTGGCGCAGCTGCTTAGAAACTGGATTACAGACGATTGGGATTAGAAGATTTATAGTAAGCGGGCAAAAGGAATTGCATTTGCAATTCCTTTGTCCCGTCTATGGATATAGAATGTGGAAACACATAGAACGGAGGGTAATATGGCAAAGGCAGATGATATTTCAGGTGTTCAGAAGGCGGCGATTTTATTAATTGCATTAGGCCCGGATAAATCCGCTAATATTTTTAAGCATTTGAAAGAGGATGAGATAGAGCAGCTTACCTTGGAAATTGCAAATACAAGAAGTATTTCGCCATCAGTGAAAGATGCGGTTATGGATGAGTTCTATGAGGTGTGTCTTGCTCAGCAGTATATTGCAGAAGGTGGCATTACTTATGCCAAGGATTTGTTGGAGAAGGCATTGGGTGCAGAAAGAGCAAGAGATGTGATTGGAAAGCTGACAGCATCTCTGCAGGTGCGTCCGTTTGAGTTTGTTCGTAAAACAGATGCCAGTCAGTTATTGAACTTTATTCAGGATGAGCACCCTCAGACCATTGCATTGATTTTATCGTACTTATCTTCTTCTCAGGCATCTACGATTATTTCTGCTTTATCACCAGATAAGCAGACAGATGTAGCAAAGCGTATTGCTCAGATGGATAGAACTTCGCCAGATGTCATCAAGGAAGTGGAAAGAGTGTTAGAGCAGAAACTGGCTTCTCTTGTAAACCAGGATTACACCATTGTTGGTGGTGTAGATGCTATCGTAGAAATTTTAAATACGGTAGACCGAGGAACAGAGAAACATATTATGGAAAATCTGGAAATCGAAGATCCGGAATTGGCAGACGAAATCAGAAAGAAAATGTTCGTATTCGAGGATATTTTATCACTGGACGATCGTTCTATTCAGCGTGTATTGCGTGAGGTTGACAATAATGAGCTTGCAATTGCCTTGAAGGGTGCTAATGAAGAAGTTCAGAATCTTATCTTTAACAACTTATCGAAACGTCTTGCTACTATGATTAAGGAAGATATGGAATTCATGGGACCTGTTCGTATGAAGGACGTAGAAGAGGCTCAGCAGAAGATTGTAAATATTATACGTAAGCTGGAAGATTCGGCAGAGATTATTATTTCCAGAGGTGGAGGTGACGAGATCGTTGTCTAATCTGATTAAGTCGGTGTATTTTAATTTTAACCAGGATGGGAAAAGAGTAATTGATTCTGACAGCCAGGTTGAGCAGTTTATTCCAGATATTTTTCGTAAAGAACAGGAAGAAGTTAGTGAATTTACAGAGTTTTCAGCTTTGGGAACCACTATAGGTGAAGAGGCAGGTTTTCAGTCTGGCATTCAGGTTTTGAATATGGATGATCTTCGTCAGGAAGAAAGAGCAAAGGTGGAAGAAGAAGCTTCTGCACAGGTAGAACAGTTATTAGCTCAGGCAAGAGAAGAAGCAGATGCGATTCTGAATCAGGCTCGTATGGAGGCTGAGGAGATTAAGCTTCAGGCATATGAAGAAGGAAAGAATCAAGGATTGACAGAGGGCCAGCAGATTGCAAAGGAAGAATTAGAGGCCAGACAGGCAGAATTTCAGCAGATGGTACAAGAAAGAACCAGAGAACTGGAAGAGCAGGAACTGGCATTGGAGCCTAAGTTTGCAGAAATCATGATTGATTTGATAGAAAAAATAACTGGTGTTGTTTGTAAAGATAAAAAAGATATTATTATTTATCTGATTCATCAGTCATTAAATCAATTAGAGCGGACGCATCAGGTAACCTTAAGAGTATCGAAAGAAGATATTCTGGCAGTATCTGCCAGGAAAAAGGAATTAAAAGAAGCTGTGGCAGAAGATGTTGAGTTTGACATTGTAGAGGATGAAAGTCTGGAACATACTCAGTGCATTATTGAGACGGAAAACAAGATTATTGATTGCAGTTTGAATGTGCAGATTAAGAATCTTCAGGATCAGATTCGAATGCTGACATTGCTATAATAGTATAACAATTGTGCAAAGAAGATAAATGTTAACAAGGAATGGAGGACGTAAGATATGGTTGATATTGACTTGTCAAAATACAATATGCTTCTAAATCAGTCATATGATAAACGTCTGGGAAAAGTTGCAAAGGTTGTAGGTTTAACCATAGAATCTATTGGACCTTCTGCAAAATTAAATGATTTATGTCATATTATTGCTAAAGATACCAATCAGGTTATCAGTGCGGAAGTTGTAGGATTTCGTGATGACAGAGTGTTACTGATGCCTTATGACCAGACAGAGGGCGTTGGTCTGGGAAGCCGTGTAGAAAACACCAATGCACCCTTGAAGGTTATGGTAGGGGATGATTTACTTGGTAAGACCTTAGATGGACTTGGACGACCTATTGATGGCTCTGAGATTGCTGGTGCTGCTGCATATTCTGTTGAGGCACAGCCGCCAGATCCTTTGACAAGAGAGCTGATTGATACCGTGTTGCCTTTAGGGGTAAGAGCAGTAGATGGTTTGTTAACCATTGGAAGAGGACAGCGTATTGGTATTTTTGCAGGTAGTGGTGTAGGAAAAAGTACACTTTTAGGAATGTTTGCCAGAAATACAAAAGCAGATATTAATGTGATTGCTTTGATTGGCGAGCGTGGACGAGAGGTGAGAGAATTTATAGAACGGGATTTAGGTCCAGAAGGTATGGCACGATCCGTTGTGGTAGTAGCTACATCTGATAAACCTGCTTTGATTCGAAATAAAGCAGCAAAAACAGCAACAGCCATTGCAGAATATTTCCGTGATCAGGGAAAAGATGTTTTGCTTATGATGGATTCGTTGACACGATTTTCTATGGCACAGAGAGAAATTGGTCTGGCTTCAGGAGAACCGCCGGTATCCAGAGGGTATCCGCCAAGTGTATATTCTCAGATGCCTATGCTTCTGGAAAGAGCTGGGCGTTCTGATAAAGGTTCTATTACAGGTTTATATACTGTATTGGTTGACGGTGATGATTTTAATGAACCGATTACAGATACTGCCAGAAGTATTTTGGATGGTCATATTATGCTGAATCGTAAAATTGCTCATAAAAATCATTACCCTGCAATTGACATATTGCAGAGTATATCCCGTGTTATGAGTAGTATTGCCGACAAAGAGCATAAAAAGGCGGCAGGACAGTTAAAGAATGTTCTTGCGACTTATGGTGAAGCAGAAGATTTAGTAAATATAGGTGCATACAAATCAGGCTCAAATCCAGCAATTGATTATGCGTTATCAAAGATTGATGCAGTGAATCAGTTTTTAAGACAGGATGTATATGAAAAAGTAAGCTTTGAAGAGACAATAGAGCATCTGGAATCTTTGTTCCGGGAAGGTCAGGAAACAGAAGAAATAAATGGTTGATTCTATGATGTTAAGCTGAAATAAAAGGAAGTAATCCGAAACGGCAGGGAGGAAAAACATGGCAAAATTTGTATTTTCCATGGAAAACTTATTACGAATAAAAATTAAGTTTGAAGACCAGGCCAAAGCGGAGTATGGAATTCAAATGGCGATTCTCCGACAGGAAGAAGAAAAACTTCAGGAAATGGAGAAAAGAAAAGAAGAGTTGCAGGAACAGTTAAAAGAACAGGTAAGCGCTGTTTTAGATTTGTTCCGGATTCGCCAGTTAGAGGATGGAGTCGAAAATATAAAATATAATATGAATCTCCAGAAAGTGGTGATTGCTAACCAGCAGAAAAAAGTGGAACAGGCCAGAAAGAAGTTGGATGAGGCCATGAAAGAAAGAAAAACCTATGAGAAATTAAAGGAAAATGCTTTTGAAGCATTCAAACAGGAAGTGAATGCCGAAGAACAAAAGGAAATTGATGAGTTGGTTAGTTTTCGGTTTGGAAATGGAAAGGAAAGTGAGGATTAAGTAAAATGGCAAAAAGGGACGATAATATAATTGAGCGGGAAAAAGCTGGAAGTAAATTTGTAAATTTTTTAATTGTTCTTGTGATTATTATAATCTGGCTGGTGATATTTGCCTGCCTAATTAAATTTGACGTAGGTGGAATTGGTAGTAGTGTATTATATCCAGCATTGAAAGATGTTCCTGTAGTGAACCGGATATTGCCGACTCCATCAGAAGAGGAGCAGGCACGGGAAGGAAATTATCAGTATACTACCTTAAAGGCCGCGAATGCCAGAATTAAGGAACTGGAAAACCAGTTGGCAGCACAGAATGATACTTCTACCGCAAATTCTGACTATATTGCAGATTTAGAAGCGCAGGTTCAGAGATTGCAGCGATATGCAGACAGTGAAGAGGCTTTTAATAAAAGAGTACAGGATTTTGATGAAAATGTAGTATTTAATGATAAGGCTCCAGATTTGGAAGAGTATAAAAGCTATTATGAAGAGATTTCTCCAGAAAATGCGGAAAAAATATATCGCCAGGTTTTAAATGCATTGCAATATTCCAAAAATGCAGAAGCATTGGCATCTACCTATTCCAATATGGATCCTGCTGCAGCAGCTCAGGCACTTTCTGAAATGCCGGAGGATTTAGATTTGATTTGTGATATTTTGAGAAATATGAGCGAGAAAAATGCGGCAGCTATTTTACAGGAAATGGATAGCACCTATGCAGCACAGATTACGAAAAAAATGTCTACTGTAAATTAAAAGGTTGTCTACAGAGAAATCTGTTGGCATAGATAAAAAAATAAAGGAGGTGAAAGAGAGTATGAAGAACATGAGCATAATGTCCTTAGAAGGATTGTCTCCAGCAAATCTGGTAAATTCTACTAATAAGACTGGCTCAGCAGCAGAATTTCAAAAATGTATGGACAATGCACAGGATAGTTCATCTACAGAAGTAGCATCAAAAGCTGTAACAAAAACTACTGTTGTTAACGAAGGAAAAGAAGTGGAGCAGGCAGAAACAGAAAACTCTGTTTATGAGACTTCAGAAAATGTTGAGATGCAGGAAGAAATGGTTGCAGATGAATTCGTAGATGCAGTGGAACAGAAAATTAAAGAATTAGTTAAGTCTGTTTTAGATGTAGAAGATTCTGAATTGGAAAGCATTATGGATGAATTAGGTCTTACTTATTTGCAGTTGCTTGATCCTGCAAATCTTCAGAAACTTGTTATGGAAGTGAATGGTGCTACAGAGATAACAGATTTTCTTACCAACGAGAATATGTTAGCCCAGTTTACAGAACTGACACAAAGTTTTGAAGAGATTGACTGGAAAGCGCTTACAGGAATGGATAAACAGGAGTTTTTAAATTTCCTAGAAGAAGCCGTGAATCAGTCAACTCCAGAGCAAACTATAGAAATTCCTAAAGAGGAAGCTATAGAAAAAGCCGTAACAGAGCTTTCTGAAAAAGATACAGAATTACAGACGGATTCAATAACAGAAATGGAAGATGATATGGATGCTGTAGCGTATTCTAAGAGTGATTCTCAGATAGAAATACAGGAAAATCCTACATCTGAAATGAAAGTTGTGGCAAAAGATGCAACGGGAAATTCGCCATCTGGTCAGGAGTTATTTCAATCAGAAGATGGAATGCAAAGTGAAGTTTTTCATCAATCTGTACAGACTGTGGATGACAGCCAGACGGTGACAGTGATGAATTTTGTAGAAAATCTGACACAGGTTGCGACACCAGAAGGTGTTTCTGCTACCAGTCATATGCAGCAGATGATTGATATTGTTCATCAGGTTGTAGAGAGAATACAGACAAGTATTCAGGGAGAGACAACCACCATGGAAATGCAGTTAAATCCAGAAAGCCTTGGAAAAGTTCTGCTGACAGTTAGTGAGAAAAACGGAGTAATGACAGCGAACTTTACTGTACAGACCGATGAAGCAAGAGAAGCTTTAGAGAGTCAGTTGCAGGTATTAAGAGAAAATCTGGAACAGAAAAATCTGAAGGTAGAGTCAGTAGAAGTATCCGTATCGGATTTTGATTTTACCCATAGTAATCAGATGGAATCAGGAGACCAGAAAGATTTACAGCATGGAGATGGACAACGTAAGAGTTTTCGGTTTGATGAAGAGGAAGAGGATGAATCTTCCGTTCAGCAGGAAGCAGAAAAAGTAAGACGTAGCGTGATGTGGGACTCAGGATCTAGCATAGACTACACAGCATAATGATAGAAAGGAGGATAATATGAGTTTAGTAGCAAACGTAACGGATGGTCAGGTACAGATTTCGGAAAGCTCTCAGAACACAGAGAAAAAAGTGGGTTCTGCTTTGGATAAAGATGATTTTCTTATGCTTTTGGTTACACAGATGAAATATCAGGATCCGCTGGAACCGACCAGCAATACAGAATATGTAGCACAGTTGGCACAGTTCTCAGAGTTAGAGCAGATGCAAAATCTGAATCAGACAACTACCAATACATCAGCATATACTTTAGTTGGAAAAGAAGTGTATATTGCGCAGGAATCACTAAGTGGTGCAACCTCAGAAGTACAGGGAACAGTAGAGTATGTTACTATCCAGAACGGAGAAGCCTATGTATCTGTAAATGGTGAGCTATATCCATATTCAGATGTTACACAGGTAATTGATGATTATTATCTATTACTGCAGAGCATTCCATCAGTACAGGCACAGAGTCATACCTATTTACATCATGACCCACAGGACTTGATTATTTCCAATGTAAGTCTTGGTAAAGATGGATATCAGGCAACGGGCATGGCAGTTGTTCTTTTGGCAGAAGATGGCACTAAGTATCAGATTCCGTCAGACAAAATGAAGTATAAAGATGGTACTCTTGTTATTGATAAGGAAGCATTATCAGGTGTTATGGCTGGTGAGTACTCAGTTACATTTGTATTTGATGATGCAAACGAAACTATCGATTATGATAGTGTTAAACTTACTGTGAAAGGAAATTATACTTCTACAGAAAGTAATGATTCCGAAAAAGAAGATGCAGAGCAGACAGAAAATAGCGACACACAGTAGAAAGAAGGTGGATGTGTATGCAGAGATTAGGCGATAATTATTCTTCCATCGAGATGATGGCAGGGAAATTATTACAGAAGAAACCTACCGCAGTCACAGAAAATTCTTCAAAATCCCAGGTGTCGTTTCAGGAGATTTTAAGTTCTACCAGTCAAAAAAGTCAGACGGAAGAATTAAAGTTTTCAAAGCATGCAAATGAGAGACTGGCTATCCGAAATATTAATTTATCTGAGGATCAGATGGAGCGGTTGGCGAGTGGTACAACGAAGGCACGGGAAAAAGGAATTCGAGAGTCTTTGGTTATGGTTGATGATTTGGCGTTTATCGTCAATGTAAAGAACAATACAGTGATTACAGCTATGGGTGATACAACAGATTCTGTATTTACCAATATTGATGGGGCTGTGATTAGTTAATTAGGATAATATCCAATGCTGGACCTCACAAGGGAGCGGGAAATCTTAACTGACAGAGAGATTTCAAGGATATTCTCCAGACATAAGGAGGACAAAAATTATGATGAGATCACTTTACTCTGGTGTTGCAGGTTTAAAAACACATCAGACAAAAATGGACGTTATTGGTAACAATATTGCAAATGTAAATACTGTAGGATTTAAATCCAGCAGTGTAAATTTTGCAGATACATTTTACCAGACAGTATCTGGTGCAACAGGTCCTAATGCTTCATTGAATACCGCAGGTACCAATGCAAAGCAGATTGGTTTGGGTTCCAACGTTGCTTCTATCACAACAAATATTACAGAAAATGGTGGAACTTCTACAACAAACCGTGCATTAGATGTTGCAATTAATGGTGAAGCATTTTTGATTGTAAGTACAGGAACAGAAAAGTTATTTACAAAGTCAGGTGCTTTGAATGTGGATGAGGCAGGAAATCTTTACAGTACAACCAATGGTGGTATTATTCAGGGATGGATGGCAGACGAAGATGGCAACATTGTAAAAGATACGGTACAGGATTTGAAGGTAATGACAGCAGAGCAGATGTATGCTGATCCTACTGCTACAACAGATATTACATTATCTGGAAATGTAGACCCTAATGATAACAATCTGGTTCCTACAAAAGAAGCAGATGGTTCTATTTCTGGCGGTTTACCTATGACCTTTAGTTTTTATGATAATTTAGGTGAGCTCTATACAGTAAAGATGCGTCTTACTAAGAATGAAGAGCAGACCTCAGAAGAGACGATTGACTATACTGTGAGAATTGAAGATGTCTATGATTCTGAAGGTAATTCTATCTTCGTACAAAAAAATGTAGATGATACTACTGGTAAGATTACCTATGCATCTACAGGAGCACTGGTTAGCTTGGCGGGAGTACAGGCTGGAATAAAAGGTGATGTAAATGAAGATACAGGCGAGTTTGTTTTAGATTCTTCCTTAAGCCAGGCAGTAACATTTAATAGTGCTACGGGTGCTTTTGGTGCGGTTTGTAAGGATCGTCTGAATCAGGATTATGCAGGTAATGCAATAAACTTCTCTGTGATTCAGATTGATACAGAGCATACAGGAAATAATAGTACATTTCCACAGTATGATGCTACCACTGATAGTGGCGGAGTAGAGATTGATTTCTCTGCATTAACACAGTATTCTAAGGGTGGTACATCTGATACTACATATAAAAAGGGAACAGCAGATGGATATGGTGCAGGTAACTATGCTGGTGCTATGAATGGCTTATCTATTGATGAACAGGGTAAAGTATATGGTAACTATACCAATGGTGAGACAAGATGTTTAGCTCAGATTGCAGTTGCTACATTCTCTAATCCATCTGGTCTGGAAGCAGTGGGTGATAGTTTGTTTGCTGCATCTTTGAACTCAGGATTGTTTGATGGTATCGGTGAAGAAGTTGATGTAAGCGGAAGCTTTACCGTAGGTGCGCTAGAAATGTCCAATGTAGATCTGGCAAATGAGTTTACGCAGATGATTACAACACAACGTGGTTTCCAGGCGAACTCAAGAATTATTACAACTTCTGATACTATGTTAGAAGAACTTGTTAATCTGAAACGTTAAGTTTAAGTGGACTTGATTACACAATAAAGTTCTGATAAAATAAAGTAGGTGGTGGTTTTGACTGCCACCTATTTTTATACTAAAAACGTAAATGATTAAGTGAGGTAGAAGTGTGATAGATGTTACAAAAATCAATGGCAGTTTCTTAACCGTTAATTCGGATTTGATAGAAACTGTTGAAGAAACACCAGATACAGTAATTACATTAACAACTGGAAAGAAAATTATTGTAAAAGAAAGTAGACAACAGGTGAAAAATCTAGTAAAATCATATAGGAGAGAATGCACTTCTGATAAGGAAGAATAAAAAATACATAAGGTGGTGGACGTGTTGGATTTAGCAACAATAGTCGGTTTGATTTTAGGTGTAGCATGTATGTTCCTTGGAATTGTTACCGGTCCGGATGGTTTTGGTTCATTTAAGAATATGTATGATTTACCATCCATTTTTATTACAATTGGTGGTTCCTTCAGTTGTATGATTGTACAGGCGAAGAGCTTTCCAGACATGCTTACAAGCATGAAGACTGTTTCTTTTGCTATGAAGAAGCAGCAGGCAAATGAGGCAGATACGATTAGTAATATTATTAATCTTTCCAATGTAGCCAGAAAGGAAGGCTTGCTTGCACTGGAAGAAGCAGCAAATAATATCGAGGATGACTTTTTAAAAAAAGGTATTATGTTGATTGTAGACGGTACGGATCCTGAATTGGTTCGAAGTATTATGGAAACAGAACTGGGTGGTATTGAAAGCCGTCATAATCAGAGGATTGCATTTTGGGCGAACTGGGCTGGTATGGGTCCTGCCTGGGGTATGATTGGTACTCTGATTGGTCTTGTAAACATGCTATATAACATGGAGGATATGAGTGCCATTGGTCCAAATATGGCGGTTGCTTTGTTAACAACGTTGTATGGTTCTGTTTTGGCTAACTGGTTCTGTGTACCAATATCCTTTAAGTTAAAAGATAATAATGCTGTAGAGATTATGATGAAGGAGATTATGGTGGAAGGACTGTTGTCTATTCAGGCAGGAGAGAATCCACGTGTAATTGAAGAAAAACTGAAATCCTTCTTAGCACCAAGTGTTCGCGATAATATTGGTGAGAAGGATGATATGTCTGCTGAAGGTGGTGAGGCATAATGGCAAAGAAGCAAAAACAGGAAGAGGAAATCAAAACAGACCTGTGGAAAGATACATTTTCTGATTTGATGAACTTGTTATTATGTTTCTTCGTATTGCTGTATTCTATGTCAAATGTTGACGAAGTAAAGTATGCAGAGTTAGTTGCATCCCTTTCGAACAGCTTTAGTATTTTCAACGGTGGTGCCAAGGCTGTAGGTCAAGGTCAGTTGGTTTCAAGTGGTGCTACTCAGTTGAATAATCTGGATCAATATTTCTCTGATATGGGAAAGCAGGCTGAGGATATAGAAGATGCTGATGACCCTACGGCTGAATATGAAAAGAAAAAGGCTGAGGATGCAAAAGAATTATATAGTGATGTAGTAGAAAAAACAGAAAATAATAGATTAAATGATTCTGTTGATATTACTATAGATGATGGTAATCAGTATGTAATGATATCCCTCAGTGGTGGAGTTCTTTTTGATTCTGGAAGTGCTGAGATTCGTTCTGGAGCAAAGCCGATTCTAAGCAGAGTTGGAACGATTTTAAAAAATTATCCTGATAGAATGATTAAAATAGAAGGACATACGGATAATGTTCCTATTAGTTCATCGGAATATCCAAGCAATCGATGGCTTTCTACGGCAAGAGCTACGAAAGTGTTAGAATATTTTGTGGAAACAAAGAAATTAAAAGAAAAGAATATGGAAGCATCTGGCCGAGGTGAAGTTGATCCGGTAGCGAGCAATGATACTGCCAAAGGAAGAGCGAAGAACCGTCGTGTAGAAATAAAAATATATACAGATGTTGACTAAGGGTGAGATATACATATGAATCATTGCAGTAAAGGAGAAAACTTATGAAGAAAAATATTTTTAGTGTAATCATTGCAGCTTTAACAGTGATTAACGTAGTTTTAACAGCAATTATGTTTTTTGTAATGTTACCAACATTTCAGAAAACCAATAATCTGATTACTCAGGTGGCATCAGTTTTGAATTTGGAGTTAGAAACAGAAGATTCAGAAGGTGCAGAGAACTACAAATTAAGTGATTTGGAAGATGTACCGGTAGCATTTGAAGGACAGCAGACCTTAAATCTGGCAAAAAGTGCTAATGCAGAGGATGACCAGTTACATTATGCTATGTTAGATGGTTATACCTTATCTCTTAATAAGAAATCTCCAGATTACAAAGAGTTAAGTGAGACAATTAAGTCAAATCAGACCCAGTTCACGAATATTATTCGTGATGTTATTACTTCTCATACAGTAGAAGATGTATCTGAAGACGTGATTAAGAAAGAGTCTTTAGAGCAGATTCAGGAGTTGTTGGATTCTAAAGTTGTAGTAGAAGTTTCTATTACAAACTTTATGTATCAATAGGGGATTTGATTTTTATTGAAAATATGGTATGATAGTCAGGTGGGTAAGAGAGCGAGAAGATTATATAGTTCTCAAAATTTTGGCTGGACATGTGTTGTGTTCAGGTGTGAGGTGAGAAGACGATGGGAGATGTCTTGTCTCAGGACGAGATTGACAGTTTGCTTAGTGCATTAAATAATGGTGAATTGAATCCGGAGGATATGAATAAATCCGCGGAAAAAGTCGTAAAGAATTATGACTTTGCAAGACCATCTAAATTTTCAAAGGATCATCTTCGTACTTTAGAGATTATTTTTGAAAATTACGGTCGATTGCTTTCAACCAATTTACCTGCGTATTTTAGAAAGTCTGTGCAGGTAGAGGTGATGAATGCAGAAGCAACTACATATTCCGAGTTTTCTAATGCGTTATCAAATCCTGTTTTATTAGGTGTTGTTGATTTTTCGCCATTGGAAGGCAATATTCTTATTGAACTTGCATCTAATATTGGCTTTACTATTGTTGATCGTATGCTTGGTGGTGGAGGAAATCCACTGGAAAAGACCAGAGACTTTACAGAAATAGAATTGCTTATATTAGAGAGGGTTTTAGAAATATGTACAGGTCTATTAGTAGACCCATGGGAGAGTGTAGTAGCAATAAATCCAAGACTGGAACGTATAGAAACAAATTCGCAGTTTGCACAGTTTATTTCGCCAAGTGAGATGACTGCTATTGTGACTATGAATATTAAGATTGGTTCCATTGAAGGATTGATGAATATCTGTATTCCATATTCATGTGTGGAAGCAGTTATTGATAAATTAAATACAAAATACTGGTATTCTACCATGCGTGAAAAGGATGGTGAGGATTATCAGGAAGCGATTGAGCTGATAATTAACCGTGCGAAGATTCCAATTCGTGCTTTGTTGGGAAAAAGTACCATATCTGTGAATGATTTCATGAATATTCAGATTGGTGATATTGTAAAGCTTGACGCAAAAGTAGAAGATGAACTGGATGTTTACGTTGGGAATATATTGAAATTTAAAGCGTTACCAGGCGCTATTTCAGATTCCTATGCAGTAAGAGTGACATCAGTGATAAGGGAGGAGCAATAGGTTTATGGACGGTATGTTATCGCAAGAAGAAATTGATGCATTAACTGGCGGCTCGGGTGGTGTTGCTACAACTGTGGCATCATCAGAAACATTAACCGATGCTGAAAGAGATGCAGTTGGTGAAATCGCCAATATCAATATGGGTACAGCGGCAACAACATTATCAACGTTGTTGAATCATAAGGTTACTATCACGACTCCAAAGGTATCTTATGTAACCATTAATGAGATTTCTGCACAATATGACAGACCTTGTGTGTTTATTCACATTTCTTATATTGATGGAATTGATGGAAATAATGTTCTGATTTTGAAAGAGCAGGATGTTAGAGTGATTACAGATTTGATGATGGGCGGAGATGGTACTGTTACAGAAGGTGAGTTGACAGAATTACACCTGAGTGCTATTAGTGAAGCTATGAACCAGATGATGGGTTCAGCTGCTACTTCGTTATCATCTATGCTGGAACGTAAAGTGGATATTAGTCCACCATCTGCCAGCTTAGTAGATTTGAATGATAGTATAGTAGATGCTACAATATCCAGCTTCTTGCAAGGGGAAGTAGTACAGGTGGCATTTGATATGAAGATTGGTGATTTGGTGGATAGTCAGATTATGCAGTTATATCCATTTGAATTTGCCAGAGATTTATACGAGAAGTTTGTTGGTGATGTTGCTATTGCTGAAGAACCAGCACCAGTACCAGTTCAGGCTGCACCAACACCAGCTCCTGTAGCTGAGCCAGTAGCGGCTGCACCTCAGCAGCCAGTGATGGAACAGCAGCCGATGATGATGCAGCAACCAATGATGATGCAGCAGCCGATGATGCCGATGCAGAATGTAAATGTTCAGCCGGCACAGTTCCAGCCATTTAATGCTGGTGTTAGTCCTCTGATGCAGCAGGAAAACATTGATTTGATTATGGATGTTCCGCTGGAAGTAACAGTAGAATTGGGACGTTCCAATAAGTCTATCAAAGAAATTCTTGATTTTTCACCAGGAACAATTATCGAATTGAATAAGCTGGCTGGTGAGCCGGTTGATGTTTTAGTAAACGGTAAGTTTGTTGCTAAAGGTGAAGTAGTTGTTATCGAAGAGAATTTTGGTATTCGTATTACAGAAATTACAAAATAAAAAGAAAAAGCTGGAGGTGTAGATATGTTTGTTTATTTAGTTGGATCATCTACACTTGCCAGCTTTATTAAGCTTATTTTGACTTGTATTTGCTTTGTTTTGATACTTGTAGCTGCCTATTGTTTTACGAAATGGTATGCAGGTTCGGGGATGGTTAAGAATAAAACAAAAAATATACAAGTAATGGAAAGTTATCCATTAGGGCCAGGAAAGCAGATTTGCATTCTGAAGATTGGAGAAAAGTATGTTGCAGTAGCTATAGCTAAAGATCAGGTTACTGTATTGACAGAATTACAGGAAGAGCAGTTAACTTTTGAGGAGATTGCTGTCAAAAATACTAGCTTTGGCGAAGTATTTGGTAATACGATGAAAGAACAGTGGTCTCAGAAAAGAAAGAAAAACGATAGAAAAGGTTGATATTCATGAGTCGATTAAAAAATAAGAAATTTCAGAGGTCAGTAATACGTACATTGATTTTATGTGCTATGTTTATACTGACCTTTTCTGTGTCTAATCCAGTGTATGTCGGTGCTACTGGAAGCCGGGTAGATGAAACAACACAACAGGAGATTGATGCAGAGCCAGATGCGGATGATGATACTTTAAATTTGAACATCACTTCCAATGCAGGAAGTGCAAATCTGGAATCTACATTGCAGATACTGATTTTACTTACCGTATTGGCTTTGGCACCGTCTATTTTGATTATGGTAACTTCTTTTACCAGAATTATTGTGGTGCTACATTTTTTACGTACTGCATTAGGAACCCAGACTACGCCTCCGAATCAGGTGTTAGTAGGACTGGCATTGTTTATGACTGTTGCTATTATGTCTCCTGTATTTAATCAGGTATATACAGAGGCGGTAAAACCATATTCTGCAGGTGAGATAAAGCAGGAACAAGCTTTGGAAGCAGGAATGAAACCCTTGAGAACATTTATGCTGAAGCAGACCAGAGACAAAGATTTGAAGTTGTTTATGACAATCAATGGAACCTCTTCTGATGAAATTAATGATTATGATGACATTGCTATTACAACTATTGTACCGGCATTTATTATTAGTGAACTTAGAACCGCATTTATTATTGGCTTTTTGATTTACTTGCCATTTATTGTTATTGATATGGTTGTGGCTTCTACCCTGATGGCTATGGGTATGATGATGTTACCACCAACTACCATATCTCTTCCGTTCAAGATTTTATTGTTTGTATTAGCTGATGGATGGAATCTGGTGATAGATCAGTTAGTGAGGTCGTTTCAATAGATAGAAAGGGATGAATATTATGACAGAAGCTACTGTAATAGATATAGCAAGAGAAGTAGTCTGGGTTATTGTAAAAACATCTGCTCCTATGTTGATTGTTTCCTTAGTAGTGGGATTGATTATTAGTATTTTTCAGACAATAACTTCCATTCAGGAACAGACTCTTACATTTGCACCAAAATTTCTGGCTATTATGCTGGTAATGGTTCTTTGTGGGGGCTGGATGTTAAATAATATGACCGAATTGTTTGTAGAACTTATGGAAAGTATTCCAATGTATATCAAGTTACGATGAGAAAATCCGAATAGTCAGGAGTGAGAAGAATTGGAATTTACAGTTGAATATTTAGAATTCTTTATGCTTATTCTGGTACGGATTGCTTCAATGATGATAGCAGCTCCATTTTTTAGTTCAACCAATGTGCCAAGAAAGGTGAAAGTATGTATTGCTGTATTTTTCTCAGTAATAGCTTTGAATATGTTAGAACCTGATTCTGTCCAATACGAAGGAACCTTGGAATTTACAATTTTAATATTGCAGGAAGCCATTACTGGACTGTTAATTGGCATTGCTAGTGGTTTTTGTTTGTATATTCTGAGTTTTTCAGGCCATATGATTGATATGGAAATTGGTTTTTCCATGGCGATGCAGTTTGATCCGGCTACAAATGTGCAAACTACAATAACTGCCAACCTATTTAGTCAGTTATTTTTTGTTTTATTTATTATTTCAGATATGCATTATTTTATCATTGATGCAGTGTATGATTCTTATCAAATGATTCCCATAGGTGGGGCGAATTTGAATGGAGATTTTCTTTCTGTAGTTTCTGCGTATATTGCAGATTACTTTATCATAGGATTTCGAATTATATTACCAATCTTTGCCTGCGTATTAGTTATTAATGTGGTTCTTGGAATATTGGCGAAGGTAGCGCCACAGATGAATATGTTTGTTATTGGTTTACAGTTAAAGGTTTTTGTTGGATTGTTTCTGCTATTTATGGTTATGGGTTTTTTGCCAAATGTAGTAGACTTTTTATTCCAGGAAATGCAAAAAATGACAAAATTATTTGTGGAGGTACTGGCATCCTAGCAGATGGAAGCGATTGCCGGAGAAATATAGATAGAATGGAGAAAATCGCCAGGAAGGATACATTGCTATTTTCCTTCAAATGAGGTATAGTATAAAGGTATATATTATTGAATAGTATGCAGAATTAATGGAGCAAAAGATGGAAGAAGTATTAAAAAAACGGCCATATCTGGCATACAATTTACAGTTGTTTGCAGATGATGCAGGAGATAAAACAGAAGAACCTACCGCGAAGAAGTTAGAGGATGCCCGTAAAAAGGGACAAACCATGAAGAGTATGGATGTTACTTCAGCAGCGGTATTATTAAGTTTTTTTCTTATCTTAAAAGTAATGGTTGGATACTTTGGAAATCGTTTCATGGAAGGATTTTTATCCACTTTTCGTCATATTCCGGGTATTGTTAATGATGAATTTACAGTAAATACAGCCTGTACGATTATAGGAAATAGTTTACTGGACATAGTTATTACAGCATTGCCTGTGTTTGTGGTGGCATTCATTGTTACATCAGTGTCTATTTTGGTACAGGTGAAGTGGAAGATTAGTTATGAGCCATTACAACCGAAATTTGATAAATTTAATCCCATTAATGGTGCCAAAAATTTATTTTCTAAGGACAAAATCGTTGACTTGTTGAAGTCAGTTGCAAAGGTTATTGTGCTGGCATATGTAGTATATGACTATCTTCAGGATATGTGGGGAATTGTCTATGATATGTACTATTATAGTTTGCCTCAGGCCATTGAGTTGATTGGAACTACAGTAATAGATATTGGAATACGAATATCTTTGTTTTTTTGTGCCATTGCTGCAATCGACTTTTTTTATCAAAAGTGGAAATTTCATAAGGATATGATGATGTCAAAGCAGGAAATAAAGGATGAATTTAAACAGTCGGAAGGTGATCCTAAGGTAAAGAGCCAACAGAGAGCCAGAATGCAGCAGGCTTCTCAGAGGCGTATGATGCAGGAATTACCCAAGGCAGATGTAGTTATTACCAATCCAACCCATTTAGCAGTGGCGATTTTATATGACAAGGAAAAGCACCAGGCTCCTGTGGTTATTGCAAAGGGAGCAGATTTTCTGGCACAGAAAATCAAAGATGTTGCCAGAGAGAATACCATTGAAATTGTGGAAAATAAGCCTTTAGCCAGAATGTTATATCATAATGTGGAAATTGGAGCAGAGATTCCGCCAGAACTATATCAGATGGTGGCGGAAGTACTGGCATATGTTTATGGTTTACAGGGCAGACTTGACAGATAGAGAAACGTAAGAGAAGGAGTATAGAGTATGCAAAGGTCTGATTTTATATTAGGATTATACATATTACTGCCAATTATATTTTTAATTGTGCCGATTCCAACCTTTATGTTGGATGTACTGATTATGTTAAATATAGCATTAGCATTGATAATTTTGTTTACTGCATTATTTTCAAAAGAAGCATTAAGCATGTCATCATTTCCAACTCTTTTGCTGATGACTACATTATTTCGTATCTCATTGAATGTAGGTTCTACCAGAAATATTCTTTTAAATGGTTATGCAGGAAATGTAGTAGAGACCTTTGGTAATTTCGTTGGTGGTGGAAATCTGGTCGTTGGTACGATTATATTTTTTATCTTAATCTTGATTCAGTTTATTGTTATTAATAAGGGTTCAGAACGTGTATCAGAAGTAACAGCACGTTTTACTCTTGACGCTATGCCTGGTAAGCAGATGGCTATTGATGCTGACCTGAATACAGGTGCTATTAATGATGCTCAGGCAAAGGAAAGAAGACAGAAAATACAGGATGAAGCATCATTTTTTGGAGCTATGGATGGTGCTACTAAGTATGTAAAAGGAGATGCAACAGCAGGTCTTGTTATTACTGCAATTAACTTTATTGGTGGTTTGATTCTTGGTGTTATGATGCAGGGTATGGAAATGAGTGAGGCCCTGCAAAAGTATGCTATTCTTACCATAGGTGATGGTCTTGTATCACAGATTCCATCGTTGGTTATCTCGTTGTCTACAGGTATTTTGGTAACAAAGGTTTCCAAAGAATCGGATTTAGGAAATGTTTTAGTAAAGCAGCTGTTTTCTATTCCGAAGGTATTGTATATCGTAGGTGGAACTATGGCATTCCTTGGCTTGGCAACACCTTTGGATAATTTGATTTGTATTGCCTATGCAGTTCTGTTTATTGCAGCAGGTCGGGCGATTGAAACCACCTTGGAAGTACAGGATATTGAAGAAGAAGTAGATACAGAAGAAGAATCTGCGGAAGAAATCCGAAGACCGGAAAATGTGGTTTCTTTATTGCAGGTAGATCCAATCGAATTAGAGTTTGGTTACGGTATTATTCCATTAGCTGATGTGAATCAGGGTGGAGACCTTTTGGATCGAGTAGTTATGATTCGGCGACAGGTTGCCTTGGAACTTGGATGTGTTGTACCAATGATTCGTTTGCGAGACAACATTCAGTTAAATCCAAACCAGTATGTTATTAAGATTAAAGGTGTTCCGGTAAGTGAAGGCGAGATTTTATTTGACCATTATATGGCTATGAATCCTGGTTATGTAGAAGAGGAGATTACAGGTATTCCAACCTTTGAGCCATCGTTCCATTTACCAGCTATCTGGATTACGGAAAGTCAGAGGGAGCGTGCAGAATCCTTGGGATATACAGTGGTAGACCCTCCATCTATTATTGCTACACATTTAACAGAAGTGATTCGCAATCATTTAGATGAACTTCTTACCAGACAAGATGTTCAGAATCTTATTAATAATATTCAGGAGCAGAATACCACCTTGATCTCTGAATTGGTACCAAAGCTTTTGGGAGTTGGTGAGATTCAGAAGGTATTACAGAACTTATTACGGGAAGGTATCTCGATTCGTGATTTGGTTACTATTTTTGAAACTCTGGCAGATAATGCTACCACAACCAGAGATACAGATGTGTTGACAGAATATGTACGCCAGAGCTTGAAAAGAGCGATTTCTAACAAATATTTTCCTTCTAATGAAATGACCAGTGTAGTAACACTGGATCCGAAGATTGAGCAGGAAATTATGGGTTCCATTAAGCAGACAGAGCAAGGAGCTTATATCAATTTGGACCCAGAGCGTACAAGAAATATATTGGAATCAGTTAAGGATGAAGTTGAGAAAATGGAAGAGCTAGGAAAGAATCCTATCATTATTACTTCACCGATTGTTCGTATGTATTTTAAGAAAATTACAGAAGAGCAGTTTAAAGACTTGATTGTGGTATCTTATAATGAAATAGAAAATGACGTTGAATTACAATCTATAGGGATGGTGACAGTATAGTGATTATCAAGAAGTATATTGCAAAAACAGAAGATGCAGCAGTAGAGATGGCAAAGGCGGAATTAGGAAAAGACGCTGTAATTATGAATGTTAAAAAAATAGAACCTAAGGGACTTTATAAATTGTTCCGTAAGGCAAGTGTGGAAGTAACTGCTGCAGTAGATGAAGTGCTGCCTGAAAAGGAAGAGAAAGAGTCCTTGCCAGATTTTGATAAGTTACAGCAGGCAATTGAAAAACAGGAATTAAAACCTGCACCAGATTCAAAGGCTGCTGTTACAGAAGCAAAGAAAGAAGAGA
Source organism: Butyribacter sp. (assembly GCA_045542435.1). Classification (GTDB taxonomy): domain Bacteria; phylum Bacillota; class Clostridia; order Lachnospirales; family Lachnospiraceae; genus Jutongia. The sequence goes on from JAZQLD010000025.1 coordinate 41,339, forward strand.
TTATTAAGAAAAATAATATAATACCAGATGAAGAGGAAGAAAAAGCCAATGATTCTAATGTCATTGAGCAGAAATTGGATAATCTTCAGGATTTATTAGAGAAACAGATGAATGCCTCTAAGGAGGAGGAAGAGAAGGAAGAAAAGAATGAGCAGGAAGATCGTACAAAGGCTTATCTCGATTTGATTCGTTCTCAGATGGAACAGAATGAGGTTGAATCTACGTATGTAGAACAGTTAATAGAAGATATAAAGGATGGTCTACAGAAAGATGCATCTTTAAACAAAATATTATCTGCAGTATACCAAAAGATTGTGCTGAAGATTGGTCCACCGCAGTTGATTGACCTTCATTCTAAGAAGACAAAATATATATTCTTTATTGGACCTACAGGAGTTGGAAAGACAACTACTATTGCAAAGATTGCTTCTACTTTAAAACTGTCTAAGAAGGTTAAGGTTGCGTTGATTACTTCGGATACCTATCGTATCGCAGCAGTAGAGCAGTTGAAAACCTATGCAAATATATTAGGAATTCCTTTGAAGGTGGTATACTCATCTGATGAGATGGGAAAGACCATGGAAGAGCTGGAAGGCTATGATTTAGTTTTAATTGATACTGCAGGTCGTTCTCATAATAACAAAGAGCAAAAAGAAGATATTCAGCGTTTGTTAGAGATGGTTCCTGAAGAAGATAAGGAAGTATTTCTTGTATTAAGTGCTACTACAAAGTATAAGGATTTGGCGAAAATTTCTCAGTCTTATGCAGAATTTACAAAGTACAGCCTTATTTTTACCAAATTAGATGAAACAGATGCAATTGGAAATATTTATAACATTCATATGTTAACAGGAGCTCCATTGTCCTATATGACATGGGGACAAAATGTACCAGATGACATTGGAAAAGCAGACGCACAGAAAATGGCGAAGCAGCTTCTTGGGGGGAATGGCTGATGGATCAGGCAGAGCAGTTGAGAAATATAATTAAACAACAGAATAAACAACAGCATCTTGCCAGAGTAATTACTGTAACCAGCGGAAAAGGTGGCGTTGGTAAATCGAATGTCTCCGTAAATCTTGCAATACAGTTAAGCAGATTGGGAAAAAGAGTTGTAGTCCTGGATGCGGATTTTGGCTTGGCCAATATTGAAGTTATGTTAGGAATCAGACCAAAATATAATCTGGCCGATATGATGTTTCGTGGAAAAGGGATTCAAGAAATAATTTCACCAGGCCCAGAGAATATCGGTTTTATTTCTGGTGGTTCCGGATTACGGGAAATGACAAATCTGAACAGGGATCAGATTCTTAGTCTGGTTAATGTTATGTATGAACTGGATCATTTGGCAGATGTAGTTATTATTGATACAGGAGCAGGGATTTCAGATACTGTGATTGAATTGGTGGCGGCAAGTGCAGAGGTACTTCTTTTAGCTACGCCAGAGCCAACTTCTATTACAGATGCATATGCATTATTGAAGACATTACATCGTCATCCTGATTTTGATTCCCAGAGAACTAGTATAAAGATGATTGGTAACCGGATTCAAAGCTATGAAGAAGGCAAAGATTTGTACAACAAACTAAATACGGTAGTGAATAAGTTTTTATCTCTGGATATGGATTATTTAGGAGCAATTCCTTATGATGACAAGCTTTCACAGGCTGTTATGAAACAGCAGCCGGTTTCTATGGCATATCCTAATGCACCAGCGGCAAGAGCTTTATTAGAACTTGCCATGGTATTAGAGGATGAGCAGGCAGAGATTTCTGAGTTTGGAAAAGGGAAAGGAATTGCAGGTCTTTTTTCGAGAATATTTCAACTTCGTGGCATGAAATAGGTGTAGAAATGTAATATTTACCGGTTTTTTTCGACAGAGAGAGAGGGTGAAATTTTGAAAAATATTTTGATAGTTGATGACTCTGCACTTATGAGAAGGGTTATATCTGATATAATAAACGAAGCAGATGAACTTCAGACAGATACAAGTGCAAGTAACGGTGCGGAAGCTTTGAGTTTATTAGAAGATGGAAAGAAATTTGATGCTATTGTATTAGACATTAATATGCCAGTGATGAATGGTTTGGAATTTCTGAAGGTTTTAAACAAGAAGCGAATGAAAGAGCGGGTAGTTGTTGTTAGTACAATAGCTACAGAAGGTGCTAAAGAAACTATTCTTGCATTAGAATTAGGAGCTTTTGATTTTGTTACAAAGCCTGGCAGTCTTTCCGAGGCAAAGGGTTCTGTTTTTGGAAACCGTCTAAGAGAAATTCTTTGTGCGGCAACAGGAGTAGAATATATAAGTCAAGAATGTGACGAAAAGGAAAAAGCTGTTGATAGATCTGTCCCATCGGCAAAAGATTCTTTGGATATTTCCCTTTTTCAAAGAACAGTAAGCCAAAAACCAATAAAGAATCAGTCGGACAGAACAAAACATTCTAGTGGTGTGGCAGGGAAAGGAAAGCAAAAGCTGGTTGCTCTTGCTTGTTCTACAGGTGGACCGAAGGCGCTTCAGTATGTGATTCCGTTTTTGCCACCAAATCTGGATGCAGCTGTTTTGTTAGTCCAGCATATGCCAGTTGGTTTTACAGCTTCTTTAAGTAACCGGTTGGATGAATTAAGCCGGATTCATGTAAAAGAAGCTGAAGATGGAGAAGTACTTCAAAAAGGAACGGTCTATATTGCCAGAGGTGGTTCTCAGATGCGATTGATTGAAAAAAGCAAACAAGAACATTCTCTCTCGGTAAAAGTTGAAGAAGCAAGAAATGGTTTGAAACCTTGTGCTGATATTATGTATGAGTCTTTGAAGGGAACCAGCTTTGATGACATTACCTGTGTAATTATGACCGGTATGGGTGCGGATGGAACAAAAGGGATTTTGGAACTCGAAAAAACCAACAAAATTTATGTAATAGCTCAGGATGAAGCAAGTTGTACGGTATACGGAATGCCAAAGGCAATTGCAGAAGCCGGCGCTGTTGATGAGGTGCGGGCGTTGAAGGATATCGCTGATGCTATTACGATGCATGTGGGGGTGCAATAATATGGACGTAAGTCAGTATCTTGAGATTTTTATTGATGAAACTAAAGAACATTTGCAGACATTAAGTGATCAGTTAATGGTTTTGGAAAAAGAACCAGAAAACATGGATACCATTAATGAAATTTTTCGTGCTGCCCATTCTTTGAAGGGAATGGCAGGAACTATGGGATATAAGCGCATGCAGCGTCTTACTCATGACATGGAAAATGTATTTCAGGAAATTCGCAGTGGAAACATGACTGTTCAGCCAGAACTGGTAGATGTTCTTTTCCGTGGTCTGGATGCTTTAGAAGCATACTTGGAAATTATTATGGAAGCAGCTGATGAAGGAACAGAAGATAACCAGGATATTATCGATGCCTTGGGCGAAATTTCGAAAAAAGGCACTGGAAAAACTTCTAAATCAAAAGAAGAAAAAGAGCCAGCTGCAAAAGAGGTAGTGCAGGAAAGTGATGAAAATAAGGCTAAGTATGAGTCTATTACAATTTCAGATTATGAGATACATACTTTTGCAAAAGCGAAAGAGCAGAATGAAAATATTTTTGGTATTACTGTTTATTTACAGGATACCTGTATTTTAAAGGCTGCAAGAGCATTTTTGGTATTCAAGGCATTAGAGGAAATGGGTGAAGTTATTAAGGCTGTTCCTGATGTGCAGGATATTGAAGATGAGAAATTCGATTTGAATTTCAGTTTGATTTATTTTACCAAAGAAAGTCTTGAAAAAGTAAAATCAGCTATTGAAAGTGTTTCTGAAATTAAAGAAGCGATTGTAGGTTCATTTAATATACCAGAAAATGTTGTAGCTGAGGCATCAGAAAAGGAACAGGAAGTAAAAGCAGAAGACAAACCTACAGTGACCACTGCTGGTCCTGTTGCTGTGAAGGAAGAGCCAAAGCAGGATGCTAAGAAGGCAACAGCACAGAAGTCTTCTAAACCTACGGTAGGACGTACTGTTCGTGTAGATATCGAGAAACTGGATGTATTAATGAATCTGGTAAGCGAGTTGATTATCGCAAAGAATGGTCTTGTATCCATTAGTTCTACAGGAAATGAAAATAAAAATAGTTCCAGCTTCAATGAGCAGATTGAATATTTGGAAAGTGTTACTACAAATCTGCACGAATCTATTATGAAGGTTCGAATGGTACCAATTGAAAGTGTATTCAGCCGTTTCCCAAGAATGATTCGTGACTTGAATAAGAAACTGGACAAAAAGATGGAATTACATATGTCTGGTGAAGAAACTGAGTTGGATCGTACAGTAATTGATGAAATCGGCGATCCGTTACAGCATCTGCTTCGTAACGCTGCTGACCATGGTCTGGAGAGCAACGAAGAGCGTATTGCATTAGGAAAGCCAGAGGTTGGTAATATTTGGCTGGATGCTTATCAGGATGGTAACAACGTAAATATTGAGGTTCGTGACGATGGTGGCGGAATCAATGTTGAAAAAGTAAGAAGTAAAGCAATCGAGAGAGGCGCAATAACTCCAGAGCAGGCAGAAGTAATGTCCGACAAAGAAATTATTGATTTGTTATTTACTCCAAGCTTTTCAACTGCTGAAAAGATTACAGATGTATCTGGACGTGGTGTTGGTCTTGATGTAGTTAAGACAAAGATTGAAGGTCTTGGCGGAAATATCGAATGTAAATCTGTTTTAGGTGAAGGTAGCAGCTTTATTATCCGTCTGCCATTGACATTAGCTATTATTCAGGCATTAATGGTAGAACTTGGATCAGAAAAATATGCAATTCCATTAGGAAGCATTCAGATGATTGAAGATATTCCAGTTTCTGATATCAAGCATGTTCAAACCAAAGAAGTAATTAATCTTCGCGGTACAGTAATTCCTTTGATTCGTCTGGCTGATATTCTGGATGTAGAACCTGTAGGAACTGAACCAGAAAGCCTTACAGTAGTTATTGTGAAGAAAGGCGATAAGCAGGCAGGTCTGGTAGTTGATAATCTGATTGGTCAGCAGGAAGTAGTTATTAAGTCAATTGGAAATTACATTAATTGTAGCAAGATTATTGGTGGTGCAACCATTCTTGGCGATGGTGAGATCGCACTGATACTCGAAGTAAATACTTTGGTATAGGGGGGCTCGGAATGGATAATTTAAATGTTCAAAATTTGAAAACAGCAAGCGAAGGCAAACAGTATATTGTAGTGAAAATTGGAACAGAGCAGTATGGAATTGACATTCAGTATGTAGACAATATTGTACGTCAGCAGAGAATCACCAGAGTTCCAAAAGCACAACATTACTTTAAAGGCGTAATTAATCTTCGTGGAGAGGTTATACCAGTTATGAGTTTGAGATTGAAATTCGATCTTGAACCAGATGAGTATACCAACTCAACCAGAATTATTATTATTAAGTTGGAAACACAGTCTGCAATTGGTATTATTGTAGATGAGGTAAAAGAGGTAGTAACTTTAGATGAAGATGCTATTGAAAAGCCAACTTCTTCAGATGCAGGGGATACGAAAGCCCAGTATTTAAGCGGAATTGGTAAGCATGAAGAGGGGCTGATTTCTCTGCTTAATATTTCAAATGTTATTATTGATCGTATGGGGATATAAATTGAGGTGAGGATATGCTTAGTAACGAAGAAAAAATGGACGCAATGGAATTTGATGTATTGACAGAAATCGGTAATATCGGTGCTGGAAATGCAACGACGGCATTATCCCAATTAATTGACGGCAGGGTTGACATGTATGTTCCCAAGGTTGAGATGCTTGCATTTAAAGATCTGGCGGAAATTATAGGTGGTGCAGAAACACTAGTTGCCGGTATATTATTATCATTAGATGGCGATATTGAAGGTTCTATGTTATTTATTTTAGAAAATAATGCAGCCCATCATTTGGTATCTAAGCTGATGGGGAATATGGGAGAAGCTTCTCTGGAATCATTTTCTGAAATGGAATTATCAGCTTTAATGGAAATCGGTAATATTATATCAGGAGCATATTTAACAGCAATATCTAAGCTGACCAGTCTGAAGATTATTTCAACTGTTCCAAGTTTGGCTGTGGATATGGCTGGTGCCATATTAAGCGTTCCTGCTATAGAGTTTGGTAAGTTAGGTGATAAGGCATTATTGATTGAATCCCAGTTTAGGGATTTAGATGTAGACATTAGTGGATATTTTATTTTAATTCCAACAATGGAGTCTTATGCAAGAATACTAAAGTCTTTAGGAATGTAGGTGGTAAATATGGCTGGAGAAATGATAAAGGTAGGAATGGCAGATTTAAATGTCTGTCATTCCCCTGATGCAATTACTACGTTGGGGTTAGGTTCCTGCGTAGGAGTTGCCTTATATGATAAAACCTCGAAAATTGCAGGGTTAGTGCATGTTATGCTTCCAGATAGTACTTTAGTACGACAGAATCAGAACAGAGCTAAGTTTGCTGATACGGGGATTGATTATTTGATTGAATTAATGCAAAATGCTGGGGCAAAGCGTAATATGCTTACTGCTAAGATTGCAGGTGGAGCCCAAATGTTTGCATTTAATTCAAATAATGAAATGCTTCGGGTTGGAGAAAGAAACGTAGAAGCTGTAAAGAAAAAATTAAAAGAGCTTGGAATTGCAATTTTAGCAGAAGATACAGGACTGAATTTTGGACGTACTGTAGAGTTTTATCCAGAAACCGGAGATTTTGTGATTAAATCTGTAGGTAAACCAGTGCGGACAATATAATTTCTCTGACAAGTGATTCGGGCAGGAGAGGCATATGAAGACAGAATATATACCTAAGATTATAACGCTTCTTGCAGGGGCTATTGTGTGTATTATTTCTATCGTTAAGGATATGGATACAACATATAGTCTGGCAATTCTGCTAGCAGTATTGATTTTATTTTATATTATAGGATGTATTGCAAGAAGAATTATAGAAAATGTTATGATTAGTAATCGTTTTATGAAGGAACAATCAGAAAATTCAGAAGAAGAGGACTCAGAAGAAAAAGAGGAAATTGAAGAATCTGAGACAAATACAGAAGAAAAATAAGCTATAGGATGGAAAGATAAAACTAGAAGGGACGACTGCTTTTGATGGATGAAAAGGAAAGAATTGCATTATGGGAAGAATATAGTAAGTCCAAAAGTTCCAAAATAAGAGAACAGTTGATTATTGAGTATTCCGGTTTGGTAAAGATTGTCGCAGGACGTTTAGGAATGTATTTGGGATATACAGTAGAATATGATGATTTAGTTGGATATGGAATCTTTGGACTCATTGATGCTATTGATAAATTTGAATTAACAAAAGGGGTTAAGTTTGAAACCTATGCTAGTCTGAGAATCAGAGGTTCTATCCTGGATCAGATTAGAAAGATGGATTGGATTCCACGAACATTACGACAGAAACAGAAGAAACTGGATCAGGTTATGCATGATTTAGAGGTTGTTTTAGGACGAACTGCTACCAATGAAGAAATTGCAGAAAAAATGGAAATCTCTATAGAAGAGTTAGGGGAGTTGATGAACCAGACTCAGATTTCCAATTTGATTTCTTTGGATGAATATTTGGAGCAAGGCAGTGAGGCTAAGGTGGAAACAGGAGGTAAGTCAGTTTTTCAGCAGCCTGAGCAGGTGGTGGAGCGTCAGGAATTGAAGCGGATATTAGCAGAAGCTATTGATTCCTTGACTGAAAAAGAACAGAAAGTAATTGCATTTTACTATTTTGAGGAATTAACATTAAAAGAAATTAGCAGGATATTAGATGTTTCGGAATCTCGCGTTTCACAGCTGCATACAAAAGCTTTGAAAAAGATGAAGGAAAAGCTTGGTGCAGAGAATATGGGTGTGTTTGGAATATGGAATATATAGGCTGTCGCTTTGTGGCAGCCATTTGTGGTTTAGCTGAGAAGGGAGAATTTTATTTATGAAAAGAAATGCATTTTTCCAGTTAGTACATAAAAAGGATGGTGTATATTTGAAGTCATATCCTGCAGTTGATGGAGGATTGGAGATAACCATAGATGATGTATTGTGTTATCTGGAGAAGAAGAAAATACAAAATATTTTGATTGATGATATTAAGAAGTTTGTGGAGAAAGCCGTAGAAGAGACCAATGCCGAACAAAGGATTTTACGGGAAAGTATTCTTCCAGAAAATGAATATCCAATTATTACCATGGATTCAGAACGCAAGCTGGCAAAGGTGCGTTTATATCCACCATCAAGCCAGGGATCACGAATTACTGTTGCTGAATTGAAGGACTTAATTCAACAGCAGGGGGTGCGTTATGGAATTATTGACTCAAATTTGGAGCGGCTGCTGAAGGGAAGAATGTATTGTACAGATGTTTTGATTGCAAAAGCAACCTTACCAGTTCAGGGCAAAAGCGCAGAAATTACATATCATTTTAATGTAGATAAGACCTGCAAACCGGAAATGAGTGAAGATGGAAGCGTTGATTTCCATAAACTGGATATGATTGAAAATGTATCAGAAGGTCAGTTGTTAGCAACATTAACTCCAGTGGATTTTGGTGTTCCTGGAACTGATGTGGCAGGAACTCTTATGAAGCCAAAAAAGGTTGAAAACAAGGTTTTGAAGCATGGAAAGAATATTCATTTATCAGAAGATAAATTAGAAATGTATTCTGATGTATCTGGAAATGTTACGTTAGTGGATGATACAGTCTTTGTTTCTAACCAGTATGAGGTGCCAGCAGATGTTGGGGCATCTACTGGTGATATTGATTATGATGGAAGTGTACTTGTCCGTGGTAATGTTTTAACCGGATATACAATTAATGCTACAGGTGATATTACTGTAAATGGTGTAGTAGAAGGGGCTACATTAAATTCTGGTGGAAAAATTGTTATTAAGCGTGGAGTCCAGGGAATGGGAAAAGCTGTAATGGAAGCAGAAGGAGATGTAATTAGTAACTTTATCGAAAGTGCCAATGTAAATTCCGGCGGACAGATTATTACAGATGCCATTATGCACAGCCAGATTGTTGCCAAGGATGATATTGTGGTAAAGGGAAAACGAGGTCTGATTGCTGGTGGTAGTGTTCGTACTAAGACACGTATTGATGCAAAGACAGTAGGTTCTTCCATGGGAACTGCTACGAAGCTTGAAGTAGGTATTGATCCTTCTGTAGTAGAACGTTGTCATATCCTTGAAAAAGAAATGGAAGGCTTAAACAATGAAAAAGAATCTTTATTACAAAATGTAAAGATTCTTAAGAAACGTATGGATGCCAATGGCGGAAAATTAGATGATGAGAAAATGTCAAATCTGAAAAAACTTAGTATCCGTATTCAGGAAATAGATAAAGAATTAGAGGCTGATGCGGAAGAGCATGCATTATTAGAGCAGGAATTGGGCAAACAGACAGACGGACGTATTGTGGTGGAAAATATGGTATATCAGGGAGTGGAGATGACAATTTCCAGTGTAACTACCCATATTCATTCGGAAACCCATCATAGTACTTTTGTCAGGGAAGGCGCGGATATTCGCATCAGGCCAATTTAAGCGGAAAGGGCGGAAAGGAGTGTAGGCTATGTCATTATCGATTGATTACATTACTATGCCTCCAAAATCTCAGGAGGTTTCTCAGATTCAGCATAGTGAACAGGTGAAAAACCAGCAGGCAAATCAAGAACTGGCTTCTCAGTTTCAACAGCAGGTAAAGCAGAATTCTGAGCAGACTGTACGGAGAGCAAAGCCGGAAAATAAAGAATTTCGTTATAACGAGAAAGAACAAAAAGGAAAAGGGAAGAAAGGCTCTTCCCAAAAAAGAAAATCAGATCAAAAGGATGACTTGCAGGCAGAAGAAAATGCAATGTTTGAAGGTTCCCGTTTTGATATGAGGGTTTGAAGGTTCTGCGATGTAGATGGGAGAACAGTGTGAAAATGAATATTCACACAAAAATTTGTGCCTGATGCCCAAATTTGCAGGCTGAGGGAAAGGAATGGTTATTAACATGTTATTATTAGAAATAATGCTGATTGTAGTTGGATTAGCTGCAGTAATTTTAAGTTACCGGGTGGAAGATTATGGGAAAGGCGGGAAGTCAAAAACGGCTGAAGAAATAAATGAGGCTGGAGAAAATGTTTCTTCCTATAATAATATTAATATAGAAGAAATAGAAAATCGTATTGAACAAATTCAGGAAGAAGCTACATTAAAGGTTTCTGATGAGTTGAGCCGAATTTCAAACGAAAAACTGATGGGAATGGATGAATACTCTAGTCAGGTTTTAGAAAAGATAGAAAAAAACCACGGAGAAGTTGTATTCCTGTATAATATGTTAAATGAAAAAGAAGAGGAAATAAAGAAATTGATACATCATGTAGATACTGTGAAAGCACAGATGCATGAGGATGTTGCAAAAGAGTATCAGAAGGTTTCACAGTCTTTGAAAGACATGGAAAGCAAAAAGAAGGAATTAGAGGCAAAGGCTGCTTTTGATATAAATACAGATTTTGATTTTGATGAAGAACCAGAGAAGAGTTCAAGAGAAGAACTAAATGCCATGTATGAGCAGGAAATAGAAGCTATTGAACAGGAAGAAAAAAAGGAACAACAATATTTTCCAAAGAAAATAGAAGAATCATCAAAACAGTCTAAGAATCATAATAATGAAATTATTCTGCTACACAAAAAAGGGCATTCTGTATTAGAAATTTCCAGAATGCTTTCTTTAGGGCAGGGTGAAGTAAAGTTTGTGATTGATTTATATGAATCGAAATAGAAAGGAAGAAAGAATATGGATAAAAAATCCTTTATGAGAGGATTTGGGACAGGAGTTTTGTTTGCTGCAATTATTCTTGGAATTTCCTGTTTAATTCGGACCTCAGACTCTTCTGTAATAAAAAGGGCAAAAGAGTTGGGAATGGAATATGTTGTAGAGGAAGAAAGTCTCTTTGATAAGAAGGAGGCGGCTACAAAAGGTGCAGTGAATTCTTCCGGAGAGAAAAAGGAAAAGAAAGAAGCTAAGGAAACAGAAGCACCAACACAGTCTCCAGATAAAAATGACGAAAACAATGAAAAAATAAAAGAGCCAAAAGAAGAATTCCAGGAGAAAAAGGAAGAGATAGAAAAAGATCTGGAAGAAATAAGCAAAGAATTAACCATTAAAGAAGGGGAATGGTCCAGTGATGTTAGTAGAAATCTGGAGGAATTAGGAATCATTTCAGATGCAGAGGATTTTGATGCATATTTGGAAGAGCATGGATATAGTAATGAGATTCGTGCAGGGACCTTTGATATACCAACAGATGCTGATTATGGGGAAATAGCAGAGAAAATAACATCCTGATAATGAGATTGTTGTGAAAAAATTTACACTTATATTTGCAGGCTGAGAGAAAGGGCAAAACAGAAATGAAATTTCGACCATGTATAGATATTCATAATGGAGCAGTAAAGCAGATTGTAGGTGGAAGTCTACAGGATTCCGGCAGTCAGGCACAAAACAATTTTGTGTCTGCTTATGATGCTGGCTATTATGCCAAAATGTATGAGAAGGATGGCTTGAAGGGAGGACATATTATACTATTAAATCCAGCAGGAAGTGAATGGTATGATAAAGATGTTGAACAGGCATCATTAGCGTTGAAAGCCTATCCGGGAGGATTGCAGTTGGGAGGAGGTATTAACTTGGACAATGCAGAGAAGTTTTTAGATTTAGGAGCTTCTCATGTGATTGTGACTTCTTTTGTGTTTCGTAATGGCATGATTGATTATGACAGGTTAAATGCATTATCTTCTTTAATAGGAAAGAATCGATTAGTTTTAGATTTGAGCTGTCGATATTATTCTGACGGATATTATATTGTTACAGACCGATGGCAGAATCGTACAGAAGAGATGTTAAATAAGGAAACCATAAGTCATTTAGAGCAGTATTGTGACGAGTTTCTTATTCATGCAGTGGATGTAGAGGGGAAATGTGCTGGAATTGAAAAGAAAGTAATCGAAATCCTGGCAGATTCCTGTTCTATTCCGGTTACCTATGCTGGAGGAATTCATTCTATGGAAGATATTGCATATATAAGGGGTGCAGGTCAAAATCGTATTGATTTTACAGTGGGAAGTGCATTGGATTTGTTTGGAGGCAGTATTCCATATCAGCAGATTAAAAGCTGTCAATAGCCCATAAAATAAGGGAAAACTCTGGATTTGCTATTTTTTTTGATAGCTTTTACTAAAAAAGCGTAATAAAATTGTAACAAATCGTGGTTCTATTTAAATATTAAAAAAATCTTAAGATAAAAAACGTGCAAAATATACAAAAAGCACGTTTTTTTTATTGTACAAATATACAATATGTACAATAAAATGCGGTAAAAGGTTTTTGGAAAAAAATGATTGTTGCAAAACGGGTTGAAATTTTAAGTTAATGTGATATAATTGTTACATAAATGTTAAGAAATTTAAAGGCGATGTAAATATTTTTCCTGCGTTGCTTAGCGGTTTCTGACATTCAGGAGGTTATTATGAATTTCAAAAAACTTGCAACACTAATACTACTTACCATATTTGTTATGGCAGTTGGTTTTACAAGAAACACAGTATTTGTTGCTGCAGAGGAGTCTTCAAATCCATCCAACGTTGCTACAGAGAGTGCAATGGATTCAAAGGATGATTCTAAGAAGACAAAAAAGAAAGACAATAAGAAAAAGTATACAAAATCCGAGTTAAGATTAATGTCAGCAATTATTAATTGCGAAGCTGGTGGAGAGAGCTACCAGGGAAAGTTAGCAGTAGGAATTGTTATTATGAATCGTATGGATTCAAAAGCATTTCCAAATACTCTGCGTGGTGTTGTTTATCAGAGAGGACAGTTTTCTCCAGTGCGTAATGGTATGTTAAACAAGAAGTTGGCCCAGTATGATGCTGGCAAGACAAATAACAAGCAGTGGAAAGACTGTATTAAGGCGGCGAAAGCTGTTTTAGAAGGTCAGACATATGTTAAGGTAAATGGACATAAAAAGAATTTAAAAGGTTATTATTTCTTTAGTGTATATTTATCTGGTGCAAGGTTCCGTTTAGGGGGACATCGATTTAAATAAGTGAACGTAGAGACTGTTTTCATACAGTCTCTTTTTTGGCTGAAAATTTCAGCTGGAAATTTCTAAGAAAAAGAGACTTTTCTTACAGAACGGAATGTGTTATTATTAGAATAATATTTTGTGGCATCAAAGGAGGAGACACATTGAGTAGTCCAAATGAAATGAATGAGAATACATCAGCGGAGAATGAAGTGATTTCCCGCAATTTTATTGAAAATGTAATTGATAAGGATTTGGAGGAAGGCCATTGTAATAAAGTTGTTACCCGTTTTCCACCAGAGCCAAATGGATATCTGCATATCGGACATGCAAAGTCTATTCTTTTAAATTCTGGGTTAGCAAAGCAGTATGATGGAACATTTCATCTGCGTTTTGATGATACCAATCCAATGAAAGAGAAAACAGAATTCGTACAGTCTATTATGGAAGATGTAAAGTGGATTTGTGGCGATTTGGATATGGAAAAGGTGTTTTATGCATCTGAGTATTTTGATCAGATGTATGAGTGTGCAGTGAAGCTGATTAAGAAGGGAAAAGCATATGTATGCGATTTGACTCCGGAAGAAATCAGAGAATATCGTGGAACCTTAAAGGAGCCAGGAAAGAATAGTCCATATCGTGATCGCAGCATCGAGGAAAATTTAGATTTATTCCAGCGGATGCGTGATAATGAATTTGAAGACGGTACAAAGGTATTGCGTGCAAAGATTGATATGTCATCACCAAATATTAATATGCGTGATCCAATTATTTATCGTGTAGCACATATGAATCATCATAATACTGGTGATAAGTGGTGCATTTATCCTATGTACGATTTTGCACATCCAATTGAGGATGCATTAGAGGGAATTACACATTCTATCTGTACCTTGGAGTTTGAAGATCATAGACCATTGTATGACTGGGTGGTTCGTGAATTAGAGTTTGATAATACGCCTAAGCAGATTGAGTTTGCGAAACTGTATCTTACAAATGTAATTACAGGTAAGAGATATATTAAGAAGCTGGTAGAAGAAGGTATTGTAGACGGATGGGATGATCCTCGTCTGGTTTCTATCGCTGCGTTACGTCGTAGAGGCTTTACTCCAGAGTCCATACGCATGTTTATGGAATTGTGTGGTGTATCCAAGTCTCAGAGTTCTGTAGATTATGCTATGTTGGAGTATTGTATCCGTGAGGATTTAAAGATGAAACGTCCTCGTATGATGGCAGTATTAGATCCGATCAAACTGGTAATTACAAATTATCCTGAGAATGAAATTGAGTATCTGGATGTTTCCAATAATCAGGAAAATGAGGAAATGGGTACCCGAAAGGTTCCATTTGGAAGAGAGTTGTATATTGATCGGGAAGATTTCATGATTGAACCACCAAAGAAATATTTCCGTTTGTTCCCAGGAAATGAAGTACGTCTTATGAATGCTTATTTTGTGACTTGTACAGATTATGTAACGGATGAAGAGGGAAATGTTACAGAAGTACATTGTACTTATGATCCGGAAACAAAGAGTGGTTCAGGCTTTGCTGGCCGTAAGGTAAAGGGTACAATTCACTGGGTTTGTGCAGATACAGCTCAAAAAGCAGAAGTGCGTTTATATGAAAATATTGTAGATGAAGAAAAGGGAGTTTATAATGAAGATGGAAGTTTGAACTTGAATCCAAATTCATTAACCGTATTAGAAGAGTGTTATGTGGAGCCAGCATTAGCGGAAGCTGAATCAATGGAGAGTTTCCAGTTTGTGAGACATGGATATTTCTGTGTGGATTCCAAGGATTCATCAAAAGAGCACATCGTATTTAATCGCATTGTATCATTAAAGAGTTCATATCGACCTAAGTAAGGGGGAACAGTTATGGGTAGTTTATTTTCTGGTTTAGAGAAGTTTGGTTTAGGAAAACTTGAAAAATTAGAAGTATTTGAGGAAGAAGTTAAAAAAGAAGAAAGTGGAGAGGCTGCAAAACCAACGTTTTCAGAGGCTGATTTTTTGTTTGATAAGACATTTGTTTGCCCAGTGTGTGATAATGAATTTCATTCCAGAATGGTTCGCACAGGAAAAGTTAAGTTACTGGCGGCAGATACTGATTTGCGTCCAAAATATCAACATGTGGATTGCCTGAAATATGATGCATTAGTTTGTCCGAAATGTGGATATGCTGCGTTAAGCCGCTTCTTCAAATTTATGATGCCGGCACAGGCCAAGATGATTCGTGAAAATATTACAGCAAACTTTAAGGGGTTAGCTGGAACAGGAAGTACTTATTCCTATGACGATGCGATTGAGCGTCATCAGTTGGCATTAGCAAATACTGTAGTGAAGAAAGCTAAGGATAGTGAAAAGGCGTATACCTGTTTGAAAATGGCATGGTTGTGCCGTGGAAAAGCTGAAAACCTTCCTGAGGATACTCCTGATCGTGATGCAGTGATAAAAGAATTGCAGCAACAGGAAGGAGAACTATTGGAAAACGCTTATTCTGGATTTGAATCCGCTTTTTCAAGAGAGTCATTTCCAATGTGTGGAATGGATGAATTGACAGTAACATACTTGGTTGCAGAACTTGCAAGAAGAATAGGGAAGTATGAAGAATCCAGTCGCTGGGTTTCAAGAGTATTGACTTCAAGAGTTGCCAATGAAAGAATTAAAAATAAAGCTAGAGATATTAAAGAGCTTTTAAATCAGCAAAAGAAAAGTGAATAGTAAAAAGAAAAATCTCCATATATATTATGGAGATTTTTTCCTTTATAGGATACTAAAACATTATCCTTCATCTACAGGAATACTGTTTGTTTTTGTCATGCTTCGAGGCAGAGCATCTTTGGAATTTTTCCATGGTGCATTTTCATTTCGATAGTCAAATTTATCTGTAAACCATTCTAAGTCATCTGTGACCCGTTTCATGTTGGTTAAATATACCTCATTAATGGTTTTGATAAAATCTTCTAATTGGCTGGAAGAAAGCTGGGAAGGAGCCGCTTCATAGAGTATGCCAAAATGTTTTGTACAAAAGCCTTTAGAAGAAGCTAGTTTTTCGCGAAATTCTTTATCATGTTTATAGCAATGAAAAATGGTAGCAATGTATCGATTAAAAATAGAGTCGATGCGATTGCATATATAGCAGGAATTTTCCACTGATTTAATATATTCCACTACAGGCGATTCCTCTGTTTTCTTGGAAAACAGACCTTTTTTGGCAGGAATTGCACCGGAAAGCAGCTGGGATAAATCATCATTGGTCCGCTGCATATGTGTATGAAGCATTAATGCAAGACCAAGACGATTCTGATGCTTATAGAGTAATTTTACATGGTGTCCACAAAATCCAGTACGATTGGTTTCCATACGGATATCATCCTCCATATAGCTTGGCCCCATAGTGAATTCAATAGCTTCCTTTTCTAATGAATCGTACATAGCACAGATTGGACATTCGCAATCTACAGCAAATGCATCATTTACCGGAATAGTATATAACTGTTCTTTCATAGTCAGGTACCTCATTTCTAAGAATTTTGTAGTATGTATCAGATACAATCTATTTTCAATATTATAATAGAAGTAAGGGGGATTGGGTAGGGTTTTCTGCTAAAGTTTTCTATAATAGGTATGTTTTTGAAAGAATAGCATAGACTTTAGGTGGTATAAGGTATTGCAATATAAGGAACCTTTTTTGGATAATACAGAGATGATGAAAATGAGAGAAAAAAAGAGAAAAAAAGATGTGTATGGAGGAAACAAAAGAAAAGAATGGAAATGGAAAGAATTACTAGAAGAGCACACTTGCAGAAAAACAGGAAATCAAATAATATTATGACTATGGTTAGCACTCGAAATGAGAGAGTGCTAATAAGCAAATAGTAAGAAGGAGGTCATTATTCATGAAATTAGTACCATTAGGTGACAGAGTTGTATTAAAACAGTTAGAAGCAGAAGAAACTACCAAGTCAGGTATTGTATTACCAGGTAATGCACAGGAGAAGCCACAGCAGGCAGAAGTAATTGCCGTTGGACCAGGTGGAATTGTTGATGGAAAAGAAGTAAAGATGGAAGTGGAAGTTGGAGACAAGGTGATTTACTCAAAGTACGCAGGTACAGACGTTAAACTGGAAAATGAAGAGTTTATCGTTGTTCGTCAGAGTGATATCGTTGCCAAAGTTCAGGCATAAAATAGAAATTATCGCCCATAAAAATCAATAACTTAGAATTGAAATTGGAGGAAAGAAGCATGGCAAAGGAAATTAAGTTTGGTGCAGACGCCAGAGCAGCTTTAGAAGCTGGTGTAGATAAGCTGGCAAATACAGTAAAGGTAACATTAGGACCAAAGGGAAGAAACGTAGTTTTAGACAAGTCTTTTGGTGCACCATTAATTACAAATGATGGTGTTACTATTGCAAAGGATATTGAGTTAGAAGACGGCTTTGAGAATATGGGAGCACAGTTAGTAAAGGAAGTTGCTACAAAGACAAATGATGTAGCAGGTGATGGTACTACTACAGCAACTGTATTAGCACAGGCTATGGTAAATGAAGGTATGAAGAACCTTGCTGCTGGAGCAAATCCTATTATTCTTCGTAAGGGTATGAAGAAGGCTTGTGACTGTGCAGTAGAGTCTATTGCAAAAATGAGCTCTAAGGTAACAGGAAAAGAGCAGATTGCAAGAGTAGCTGCGATTTCTGCTGGGGATGATTCTGTAGGAGAAATGGTTGCAGACGCTATGGAAAAGGTTTCTAATGATGGTGTTATTACTATTGAAGAATCTAAGACTATGCATACAGAGCTTGATTTAGTAGAAGGTATGCAGTTTGACCGTGGTTATGTATCTGCTTACATGGCTACAGATATGGATAAGATGGAAGCAAATCTGGATAATCCATATATTTTAATTACTGATAAGAAGATTTCTAATATTCAGGAGATTCTTCCATTATTAGAAGAGATTGTACAGAGTGGTGCAAAGCTTTTAATCATCGCTGAGGATGTAGAGGGTGAGGCTCTTACTACATTAGTAATTAACCGTTTAAGAGGAACTTTCAATGTAGTAGCTGTTAAGGCCCCTGGATATGGTGACAGAAGAAAGGCAATGTTAGAGGATATTGCAATTCTTACAGGTGGTCAGGTGATTTCTGATGAAGTTGGTTTAGATTTGAAGGAAACTACAATGGCTCAGCTTGGCCGTGCAAAATCTGTTAAGGTTCAGAAAGAGAATACCGTTATTGTTGATGGTGCTGGAGATTCTGATGCCATTTCTGCAAGAATTGCACAGATTAGAGCTCAGATTGAAGAGACAACATCTGAATTTGATAAAGAGAAGCTTCAGGAAAGACTTGCTAAACTAGCTGGTGGTGTGGCAGTAGTACGTGTTGGTGCTGCTACTGAGACAGAGATGCAGGAAGCAAAGCTTCGTATGGAGGATGCATTAGCTGCAACAAGAGCTGCGGTTGAAGAGGGAATTATTTCTGGTGGTGGTTCTGCTTACATTCATGCTTCTAAGGCAGTTGCTAAGATGGCTGCTGAATTGGAAGGTGATGAGAAGACCGGCGCAAACATTATCTTAAAGGCGTTGGAAGCTCCATTATTTACCATTGCATACAATGCAGGTCTGGAAGGTGCTGTTATTATTAATAAGGTTCGCGAATCAGATGAAGGAACTGGCTTTAACATTTTAACAGAGGAATATACAGATATGGTTAGTGCAGGTATTGTTGATCCTGCCAAGGTAACCAGAAGTGCACTTCAGAACGCAACAAGTGTAGCTTCTACACTTCTTACTACAGAATCTGTTGTTTCAACAATTAAGGAGGATATTCCTGCAATGCCTGCAGGTGGTGCTCCTGGAATGGGAATGATGTAATATGAACGAAGGATTATATTCTGATACCTATGTACACTCTAAGTTGACAGGTCAGAAGTTAATGATGCGGCGGTTAATGATTGCCGCCTGCATCATATTACCAATACTGGCTATTGTTGTGATTGGGAATATTTGGGTGTTTTTACTAGCAGTAATAATTGACATTGTTCTAATTTATTTTCTTCCAAATAAGAAAGTAGATTATGAGTATGTTTTTGTAGATGGTCAGATTGATTTTGACCGTATTATTGCCGATGCAAACCGTAAGAGTATGCGTCGTACAGATTTGGAGAAGACTGAGGTTGTGGCACCGGAAGGTTCCCATGCATTGGATTGTTTTAAGAGCTTACCATTAGAGGATTATTCTTCAGGAAATCCAGAGGACAAGCATTATATTATGGTAGTAAAAGGGGATAAGGGCAACTTAAAAATCCGTTTTACACCAGATGAGCGTCTTTTGGATCAGATGAAAATGAAAGCTCGGAGTAAAATTCAATATTGACAATGAAACACCATATGGTGTATACTTTTCAAAATATTGGTGATGTTTACTAACACGCAGGAATGCCCCCTGCGTGTTTGCTAATACTAAAAATGACAATACATAAGGAGGACAAAAAAATGGGTAAGATTATTGGTGAAGGAATTACCTTTGATGATGTGCTTTTAGTACCTCAGTTTTCGGAAGTGATTCCAAATCAGGTTTCTTTAAAGACAAATCTGACAAAATCAATTCAGCTGAACATTCCAATGATGAGTGCCGGAATGGACACAGTTACAGAAAATCGCATGGCAATTGCTATGGCGAGACAGGGTGGTATCGGTATTATTCATAAGAACATGTCAATCGAGGCGCAGGCTGACGAGGTTGATAAGGTAAAACGTTCTGAGAATGGAGTTATCACAGACCCATTTTATTTGTCACCAGAGCATACTTTAGAGGATGCAAATAACTTAATGGCAAAATTCCGTATTTCCGGTGTGCCAATTACAGAAGGACGTAAGCTGGTTGGTATTATTACAAACCGTGACTTGAAATTTGAAACAGACTTTACAAAAAAGATTAAAGAATCTATGACTTCTGAAGGACTGGTTACTGCGAAAAATGGAATTACTTTAGATGAGGCAAAGAAGATTCTCGCAAGCTCTCGTAAGGAGAAATTGCCAATTGTTGATGATGAAGGCAATCTGACTGGTCTGATTACTATTAAGGATATTGAGAAACAGATTAAATATCCTTTGGCTGCAAAGGATTCTCAGGGAAGACTTCTCTGTGGTGCTGCAGTAGGTATTACAGCAAATGTACTTGACCGTGTTGCTGCATTGGTTGAGAAGCATGTTGACTGTATTGTACTGGATTCTGCTCATGGTCATAGCCAGAATGTATTAAACTGCGTGAAGATGATTCGTGAAGCATATCCAGATTTACAGATTATTGCAGGTAATGTTGCAACAGGAGAGGCTACCAGAGCATTGATTGAAGCTGGTGCTGATTGTGTTAAGATTGGTATTGGACCTGGTTCCATCTGTACTACCCGTGTGGTTGCAGGTATTGGTGTACCACAGATTTCTGCTATTATGGACGCATATGCAGTAGCAAAAGAATACGGTGTGCCTATTATTGCGGATGGTGGTATTAAGTACTCCGGTGATATGACTAAGGCAATTGCAGCAGGTGCAAGTGTTTGTATGATGGGAAGTATTTTCGCTGGTTGTGATGAAAGCCCAGGAACTTTCGAGTTGTTCCAGGGACGTAAGTATAAAGTATACCGTGGAATGGGCTCTATCGCTGCTATGGAAAATGGTAGCAAGGATCGTTATTTCCAGAGTAATGCAAAGAAGCTGGTGCCAGAAGGTGTAGAAGGCCGTGTTGCGTACAAGGGAACTGTAGAAGATACTGTATTCCAGTTGATGGGTGGTCTTCGTTCTGGTATGGGTTACTGTGGTGCTTCCGACATTCCTACACTTCAGGAAACTGGAAAGTTTGTTAAGATTTCTGCAGCTTCCTTAAAGGAAAGTCATCCACACGATATTCATATCACAAAAGAAGCTCCAAACTATAGTGTAGAAGAGTAATTTTGGATGATTGCAAAGAAAGAAGATTTTAGGTAGAATAAGAGTGTTGTGCAGTGACGCAACACTCTTTTTGGTGGAGAGAATAATTTTTAGAAATGTAGTGGTACATAAGGGCAAAACGCCGGTTTTGCCTTTTTTAGGTTTATGAAATGGGTGACAAAGGATGAAATTAACAAAACGGAAAAAGAAACAGATACAAAGAATTTCTGCTTTGGTAATAGCAGGTGGAGTGGTTGCAGCAGCTATCCTAACTGTAATATTTACTATTGGTAGTTTTATTTATCATAGATATTTCTCTACAGATGATACATTAGACTATGCTAAGATTGCTATAGAACAGCCTGAAATAAAGAAAATGCTACTTACCCCAAATACAAATTCCCGTCCTCAAAAGAAATTAAAAAAGATTAAGGGAATTGTGATTCATTATACGGCGAATCCAGGGTCGAAAGCAGAAGCCAATAGAAATTATTTTGAAAGCCGGAAAGAGGAGGCAGATTCTGCTGAAAATAAGGTTAGCAGTCATTTTATTATTGATATGGATGGAACTGTGATTCAATGTATTCCTTTGGATGAGATTGCATATGCTTCCAATAAGCGGAATAAGGATACGATTTCTATTGAATGCTGTCATCCTGACAAAAGTGGAAGATTTACTGAGAAAACATATGAAGCGTTAGTTGATTTATGTGCATGGCTTTGTGATGAATATGAGATTCAAAAAGAAGATATTATCCGTCACTATGATGTAACAGGAAAAATGTGCCCGCTATTTTATGTGGAGAATGAAGATAAATGGACGGAGTTGAAGGATTCTATATGGAACTCTTTGAAAGAAAATGCATATCATATAGAAAGTTAGAAGAAGTTTTATAACAAAGATTGTGAAATAGTACTGAATATTGATATTTTTTATAAAAAGCATATGAAATTTCATATGCTTTTTTGCAAAAATTTTTTTGATTTTTTACTGCTTATTTTTAGTAGTTTCTACGGATTGTTTGTTGAGAGAGAAGTTGCTATAATATCGACACGCTGATAGATGATTGGTTCTGTGTAACTATTGTAATGTAATAGAAAGGGGATCATGTAGGGAGAGCATGATAGACAGAACTGAGAGTGATGATTATGAAGAGAAGAAGGTTTAAAACACGATTTTTCGTATGGTTACTTGGTGTGTTGGCAGTGGGGATGTTTTTGATGAAAGAGGATTGTGTAAGTGCCACAGAAATATCTTCAAAATCCATAGGAAGAGTTTTTTCGGAGACAGAAAACGGAAATTCTGTAGTAGGAATTAATCTGAATATGGATGGAAAAAGGATAGCTTATGCTTATGATGTTTGGCAATATACGAAGGATAGCGGCTGGCAGTTTCAGTATGTAAATGTTGAAGGTGAAAAATATACAATTCAAAGTTATCCTGCTGTCGGAAAATATATTATGGGAGCAAATCCAAATGGCTCCAATAATCGATTTATAATTGTGATGGGGATATTGAAAAATCACATGCCGGAATGTTATAAGATTGAAACGGTTCGTTTTCAAATGGGGAAGGAAATCAGCCGGGAGTACGAATATAGTGATAGCAATGCACTGGAGTGTGTGTCATCGGAATATTCTTTGCAACTGGCATTATTACAGAATACCAATATCCGTTATGGTGGCTGTAATCCTCAGGAGGTTTCCTGTGAATATAGTATTTATTCGGGATTGGAAATAGGAGAAAATGGAGATGTTACATTAAATGCTACAGGAGCAAGTATTGTAGGGAAGGGCGTAGCCTACTATATGGAAAAAGGATATATGGTTGAATCCTTACCAACGGCAGAAAAGCCCCAGGACAAATATTCCTATGAATTTGATGGATGGTATACCCAAGCAGAAGGTGGAAAGAAGATTGAAGAGGGGGATATTGTTCAGGAGTCACAGCTATTATATGCTCATTGGAAGGCTGTTCCAGTACAATATGAAGTGACATGTATAGATGTATTAGAAGGTGATTATGAAACTGTTTTGGGAACAAAGTCCAGGGTTGCTGAATATAGTGAAGTTGTTTCGGGAGCAAGTTTTGGTTCAGATACGGGAATCGGGGTGTATTATTCGGGAAGAGAGTATTCTGGTTGCAGTAGTGCAATTGTTGGAATTGATGGTGCTAAGGTATATCGTTATTTTAGGAATTCTAATATGACAGTGACATGTATAGATTTAGTACAGATTGGTCCAGAGGCTGGAAATATGTTAGGCACTAATATATGGGAAGCACCGTATACTTCTGTTGTTAGTGGAGGTGCTATAGGATGTAACAGGGAAATAGGAAGGTATTATAAAGGTTACCAATATATTGCTGCTACAACCCAAACGGTTGACTGTGGTGGGTGTACCGTGTATAGGTATTTTGTACCGATTCAATATGAGATTCAATTCATTGCAAATTGTGCTTCTGGAGGAAGTATGGCAACGATAAAAAATTGTTATTATGGTCATTCTTATACTTTGACTAAAAATTCCTTTTTGAACCGTAGCAAAATTACATTGGACTTCAATGCAGAAGAAGCTACCTGTGATACATCATATCAATATGTTTATCAGGAATTTGCTGGATGGGCAGAATCACCAAATGGGGATGTGATGTATTCGGACCAGTGTGATGTGATTGATTTGTGTGATAGTCCATCTGTAAAGAAGCTATATGCTATATGGAGTGATAAAGAAGCAATAATAACAGCGCAACCAAAGCGGTTGGGGTATGAATTTGCAGGGTGGTCCAGAAATCCTGAAGCGGAAACAGGAAAGAATCAATTTCAAATATTAGGAAATGAAACTTTATATGCAGTATGGAAACCAGCACCTGTAAAGTATCATATCCAGCATTATAAACAAAAACTTGACCAAAGCTTTGAATTGGAAACGGAATATGAATTAAGTGCCTATACAAATGAAGAGATTGTCTTAGCGGATTTGGAAGAAATATATCCAGGATTTTGGCTGGACACAGATTCCTCAAGCTTAAAAGGAAAAGTTAAGGCAGATGGAAGTCTGGTTTTAACTGCATATTTTAGAAGAGGGGAATATAGTATCAGTTTCGACTACAATGGTGGAGAAAATGCTACAGGAGTAGAACGGATAGACGAAATAGAGGGGGTGTTCGAAGAAGAGGTGTTGATTCCAGAGATTAATCTTAGCAAACAGGGATATGAATTTGCTGGATGGGGAACAAAGCCTGATAGTAAACAAGTTGTAGCTAAAAATGGAGAAGCGTTTTTGATTCCAAATCATGACCAGGTTTTGTATGCAGTATGGCTGCCTAGAAAAGATACTGTCTTTACTCTAATTCCATATTTTGAAAATGTAAGTGGAACAGGATATATTCAAGGAGAGGCGATAACATTATGTGGAGCTACAGATTCTAGTGTGAAGAGTGGAATTTGCGATTATTACAGTTCCGAATTTGAAGATGCTATTACGAAAATGATCGGGAAAGGATATCAGTTGGTTTCCAATGAAGGATTAGAGGAAAAAAAGATTCTTGCAGATGGAACTACTGTCGTGGCAGTTTATTTTAATCGGGAGCGATATCATTTTGTGTATGAAATAGATGGACAGGAAGTGACGGAGAGTGAAATCATAGAAGAAATTGTTTTGTATGGACAGATATATTGCTTTCCGTCAGATTGGAAAAAACAAGGAGTAGAAAACGTAAGTTGTTATATGGAAAGTCTGGGAGCAATTTATTATCCTGGTGATATGCTTCAGGTGACGGGGGATGCATATTTTTCTATCGTAGAAGAGATTGAGTTGCCGGACAGAACAGAGGAACCACAAACAACAGAGCTACCGAGTATAACAAAAGAACCACAAATGACAGAACTTCCTGTGGAATCTGAAAGACCAGAAATCTCTGAGGGTCCGTCCACAAGTAATACTTCAGAGCCGGAAAAAATCCCAGAGGTAAGTCAGACTCCGGAACCGGACAAGATACCACAGGAAAGTGAAAGTCCACAGTCTGGGACTGTATCGGAAGAAAATGTTAGCACCAAAGATGGTTCTAGTAATATTAGCGTGTTGGCAAATGGGATTGCACAGACGCCTAATCCAGAAGAGGTAACCTCTGTATTAGAGGCAAATAAAGCGAAGATATTACCAAAGAAGGGAAAGAGTATAAAGAAAGCAAATCTTATATACCGTGTAACCCAATCTACAGTAACAAAGAAAACAGTAAAGGTAATTGGATCAAGAAAGAACAAAAAGAAGATTGTGATTCCGTCATCTATTTCTATCAATGGATATTCCTACAAAGTGACAGCCATTGGTAAAAAGGCTTTTTCTAATCAGAAGAAACTTCGACAGGTGGTTGTTGGCAATAATATTAAGAAGATTGAGAAAAAAGCATTTGCAGGAAATAGTAAACTGAAAAAAGTTGTAATTAGGACAAAGAATATTAAAAGCATTGGAAAGGATGTGTGGAAGGGAATCAGTAAGAAATGTAGTTTTCAATATACTACAGAATGTTCTTTGAAGAGTAGAAAAGTATTTCAAAAGACTTATCAGGAGAAGTAATAGCAATATAGTGAAACGGTTCTTGGTAATGTACCATGGTTATGGAGCTTATTTTATTCCACAAAAAAGAACTGCCCACACCTTTGGCAGTTCTTTTTTATAAAAATAAATATTAAGCGAGTTTATTAACAGCAATTGTTAAACGGGAAATCTTTCTAGAAGCAGTCTTCTTATGGAAAACTCCTTTGCTAGTTGCTTTGTTGATTTCTGAAATTGCTGCGTTTAATGCGTTAGCTGCAGCATCTTTATCCTTTGCTGCGATAGCTGCATCAACTTTTTTGATAGCAGTCTTAACACAAGACTTGATAGCTTTATTTCTTTCAGCATTTCTACGCTCAATCAAGATTCTCTTCTTTGCAGATTTAATGTTAGCCATTCTTTACACCTCCCAATCGTGAAATCTCTTGTTCCATCAAACTGTGGACACGGTCACTTTGATGTAAACATACTCATATATAATAGGGGATTAAACTTGGCTTGTCAATACATATTTTTGAAAAAAATGTAAAAAATATATTCTTAATTATAGATTTTTATGTAGAACCATGAATATGGAACACATTATTTTCAAAAGTAAACAAGCAAAAGGAGTGTGCGTGATGGAAAGAAGAACGGATTTAGCATTGGAAGTTAGGGAAAGCTTTCCGAAAGATCAGATTGAAATTGTAGGAGTATCCTTGGAGAAAACAGAGTATTTTGGCGGAAGAATCCGAATTACAACGGTAGAAATCTTGGATGAAGCTGGAGAACAACAGATGAAGAAACCAAAAGGGAATTATGTCACCATTGAGATAACAGAAAAAAATCATATGGATTCTACAGAAAAACAAAATAATACCATGGAGAAACTGGCTGGAAAAATTGCTTCTATATTAGAAGAAATGTTAGAGGGAAATAGAACGAAAAAGATAGACCATCCAGTCTATTTGGTGGCGGGGTTGGGAAATCGTTTTGCTACACCGGATGCATTGGGACCGTTTGTATTAGAGGATGTGGGCGTAAATAGACACATTAGAAAGGAGTTTGGAGAAGGTGCATTAGAATCAGGAGAAAGAGAACTATGTGCAGTGTCGCCGGGAGTTATGGCACAGACTGGGATGGAATCTCAGGAAATTCTGGGAGGAATTATAGATAAGATTGCTCCGGCTGGAGTTGTAGTAATTGATGCGCTGGCATCCAGAAGTGTAAACCGTTTGTGTACAACCATTCAGATTACAGATACAGGAATTTGTCCAGGAGCAGGAATTGGAAATAACAGAAATGCTTTAAATCAATCAACACTGGGGGTACCAGTAATTGCCATAGGTGTTCCTACGGTAGTGGATGCAGGAACTATTGTGTCAGAGTGTATGGAAACTACACTACAGCAGGAAGGATATACCGAGCAGGAAATTGACCTATTTTTACAACGTTTGTCAAAAGATGCCATTCGTAATTTGTTTGTTACACCGAAAGATATTGATGAGCAGATTAGGGAAATAGGTAAAGTACTAGCAAAAGGAATTAATGTCTTTGCAAAAGGAAAATAGGAGTTGATTTTGGGGAGAAAGAGAACCATTTGGGGATCAAGAGATTCTTTTGGGAGCAAGAGAACAGTTTTTTGATAAAGAGAAAAGTTATAAGTTAGAGGGGAGCTGCATAGAGTTTACATGGGGAGTATTTGCGTTTATAAAAGAAACCTGAAAACCACATGAGAACGGAGAATACAATGCAAAATCAAACTTATGGAAATTATCTGAAATATCTCCTTGCCTTTCTGTTTATTATAGGGACAGGTTCTTTGCTTGGGCTGCTTTGGAGACAAAACGATTTGTTGAAGCAGATGAATGACGCAGGAAGTCGTTGTCTGGTGGAATTAGGTTTTCAAGGAAATGGCACTACGGAATATGTACAGTATCATCAAAAAATAGATGGAAAGTATTCCTGGTTTGCAGATTCTATTCCAGTATTAAGTTATTTTATTGAAAATGAAGGAAACTTGAGTTCATTAAGTGACGAGAATGTAGAGAATCTGGCATTACTTTATCCAGGAAAAAACAGTTCGAATATTTTTTGGAGTGGAGCAGCAAGTGAAAGCATAGGAAATCAATATTTTGTGGAAGAGATACCAGATGGAAATGAGGCAAGTTCTCTGGAAGCGGCAGCAATTGCTGAAAATGAGGATATTAGAACGGAGGAGGAAGGGAGAGAAACTACTATAAAAGAACACAAAGAGACTAATACTGTAGATTCCAAGGGGCGGATTTTGTCTAATACGAAAAAGATTGTGCAGTTAAAAAGTACACAGAGTTTAAGTTATCTGTTGAAGAATTTTTATATAGTGGATTCATCTACATCCATTGATAAAAAGGTGTTTGATGTAGAAAGTTTATTGAATACTAATATGTCCTTGAAAAAGAAAAATGAACCGCAGATACTTATTTTTCACACACATGGTGCCTCAGAAAGCTTTCGGGACAGTAAGCCGGGAAGCAAAGAAGAATCCATTATAGGAGTAGGTAGACTTTTAACAGCACTCCTAGAAGAGAAATATGGATATCAGGTGATTCATGATGAAACGGAATACGACCGGATTAATGGTAAGATTGATAGAAATAAGGCATATAATAAGGCTTATGCTGGAATCCAGAATTATTTAAAAAAATATCCAAGTATTGAGGTGGTTATTGATCTTCATAGAGATGGTGCGGGGGATTCTGTGCGAAAGATTACTACTATTGATGGAAAAAAGACTGCCCAGGTCATGTTTTTTAACGGACTATCCAGAAATTCAAAGGGAAACATAAAATATTTGAAAAATGACAATTTGCAGGCGAATCTTGCTTTTAGTCTTCAATTAAAAATGAAATCCATGGAGATGTATTCCGATTTTACGAAGCCGGTATATTTAAAAGGATATCGTTATAATTTACATTTTCGTAAAAGGTCTCTATTAATTGAACTGGGGAATCAGAATAATACCCTGCAGGATGCCAGAAATGCTATGGAGCCTTTGGCAAAGGTGTTAAATCAGGTGTTGTCGGAAAAATAGGTTTATGTTATGATTATCCTCGGAGAAAAAAGAGATAGATGGAGGTACCCATGGAAAAGATAGATCAGTCACATATTCGGAATTTTTGTATTGTTGCCCATATTGATCATGGAAAATCTACCCTTGCTGACCGTATTATTGAAAAGACAGGACTTCTTACTAGCAGAGAAATGCAGGCTCAGGTTCTGGACAATATGGAGTTGGAGAGAGAGCGTGGAATTACCATTAAGGCGCAGACAGTACGAATCGTATATCGTGCAAATAATGGAGAGGAATATGTTTTTAATTTGATTGATACTCCAGGACATGTGGATTTTAACTACGAGGTTTCCAGAAGCCTTGCTGCCTGTGAAGGTGCAATTCTCATTGTAGATGCGGCTCAGGGAATAGAGGCACAGACTTTGGCAAACTGTTATCTGGCTTTGGATCATGATTTAGAGATTATGCCAGTTATCAATAAAATTGATCTTCCCAGTGCAGACCCAGACAGAGTAAAAGATGAGGTGGAGGATATTATTGGTCTGGATGCTTCTGATGCGCCACTGATTTCTGCGAAGCTGGGAACCAATATTGAAGAAGTATTAGAAAAGATTATTGAGAAGATTCCAGCTCCTTCTGGTGATGAAACCAAGCCATTGCAGGCATTAATCTTTGATTCGGTGTATGATGCGTATAAAGGTGTTATTATCTTTTGCCGTATTTTTGATGGTTCTGTGAAGAAGGGAGACCAGATCACCATGATGGCTACCGGAGCGAAAGCAGAAGTTGTGGAGGTTGGTATCTTTGGTGCAGGACAGTTTATTCCAGCAGATGAGTTAAGTGCTGGTATGGTAGGATATATTACTGCCAGCTTGAAGAATGTACAAGATACCCAGGTGGGTGATACCGTTACTTTGACCCAGAATCCATGTGCAGAGGCACTTCCAGGATACAAACAGGTACAACCGATGGTTTATTGTGGTATGTATCCAGCCGATGGCGCTAAGTATCAGGATTTACGTGACGCCTTGGAAAAACTTCAATTAAATGATGCTTCCTTGCAGTTTGAAGCGGAGACTTCCATTGCCTTAGGATTTGGTTTCCGTTGCGGATTCTTAGGACTGCTTCATTTGGAGATTATTCAGGAACGATTGGAAAGAGAATATAATCTGGATTTAGTAACCACAGCTCCAGGTGTAATTTATAAAGTATATAAAACCAATGGAGAGGTGCTGGATGTAACCAATCCGTCTAACCTGCCAGACCCATCAGAGATTGAACATATGGAAGAGCCGATTGTATCCGCAGAGATTATGGTTACTACAGAGTTTGTTGGTGCCATTATGAATCTTTGTCAGGAAAGACGTGGTGTATATAATGGTATGGAATATTTGGAAGAAACCAGAGCAGTACTTCGTTATGACCTTCCATTGAATGAGATTATTTATGATTTCTTTGATGCCTTAAAGTCACGTTCCAGAGGATATGCTTCCTTAGATTATGAGATGAAGGGATATGTTCCTTCTCAGCTTGTGAAACTGGATATTTTAATAAACAAAGAAGAAATCGATGCTTTGTCCTTTATTCTGCATGCAGATACTGCATATGACAGAGGTCGGAAGATGTGTGAGAAATTAAAGAGTGAGATTCCAAGACAGTTGTTTGAGATTCCGATTCAGGCGGCCATCGGAAGCAAGATTATTGCTAGAGAAACTGTAAAGGCCATGAGAAAAGACGTATTGGCAAAATGTTATGGTGGCGATATTTCCCGCAAGAGAAAGCTTCTGGAAAAACAGAAGGAAGGTAAGAAGAGAATGCGTCAGTTTGGTAACGTAGAGATTCCACAGAAGGCATTTATGAGTGTACTGAAGCTGGATGATGAGTAAGATGAAAAAGAAAGGAAAAGAATGACAATAGAAAGAAAACCATTATCTTTGTATGTTCATATTCCTTTTTGTGTCAGAAAGTGTTTATATTGTGATTTTTTATCTGGTCCTGCCGGTTCGGAGGAAAAAGAACAGTATGTAAATCTGCTAATCCGTGAAATTAAATTATGGGGACAACAGTTAGGCAAGGAGTATCGTCTGGAAACGATTTTTCTGGGAGGCGGTACTCCTTCCTGTCTTTTGCCGGAGCAATTAAGAAGGATAGGAGAGGTGATTCGTGAGAACTTTCATTGTGGTGAAGTCTTAGAGTTTACCACAGAGGCGAATCCAGGAACTGTAACGGCAGAGCATATTCAGGCATGGAAGGATATGGGAATCAATAGAGTCAGTTTGGGATTGCAATCTGCTCAGGATCAGGAGCTTTCCAGATTGGGAAGGATTCATAGCTATCAGGATTTTTTAGATACTTATATGGAATTGCAAAAAGCAGGATATCATAATATCAATGTAGATTTGATGTCAGATATCCCAGGACAGACGATAGAAAGTTATCAGGATACACTTGAAAAAATTACTGCTTTAAAACCACAGCATATTTCTGCTTATAGCTTAATTGTGGAGCCTGGTACACCGTTTTATGAGATGGAGGAGCAGGGGATTTTAGAACGAAAGGAAGAAGACATAGAGCGGCAGTTGTACGAAATGACAGAAGTATTTTTGAAGGAAAAAGGTTTTGAGCAGTATGAAATATCAAATTATGCGCTGAAAGGAAAGGAATGTCGGCATAATTGTGTCTATTGGCAAGGAAAAGAGTATCTTGGTGTGGGATTAGGAGCCTCTTCTTATTTTAAGTACTATCGCTTTTCCAATCAGATTACTATGAAGGCATATGAAGAATATATAAGAAAAGCAGAAGAAAATGTTCAATCTGTAGGAAAAGAAAATTTGAGGATGCAGCCGGCTAGTGCAAATACTGATAAAGAACAGCTGGGCTGGAAGGAGTGGGAATTTGCAGATATTATTTCTGTAAGCAAAAAGGAGCAGATGGAAGAGTTTATGTTTTTGGGACTTCGCATGAAGAGAGGCATTTCCAAGAAGGAGTTTAAAGAACGTTTTCTGGTGGAGATAGAAAGTGTATACGGAAAGGTCTTTTCAGAACTTTTTCATAAGCAGCTATTGGCAGAGGATGACTCACAAGAGAGAATTTATCTGACACCAAAGGGTATTGATTTAAGTAATATGGTGTTGGCAGAATTTTTGCTGGAGGAATAAAATTGGAGTAATAAAAAACAAGCCTTGGTATTCCAAAGGCTTGTTTTTCTTGGGGGATTTGGTTTGTTGAAACTATAAAGTAACGCCATTTTCCTGAAGAAGCTGACGTGCACTTTCAATAGAATCAATACCTGTTTTATTTTTGATTGGTGCAAACTCTTTGTTTCGCTCTACTTCAAAAGGAAGACAGGTGTCTAACATATGAATCATATCCAGAATCAAGGTTTCAAACTTGTAACCATTTGGTTCTTCTGGCTTAATCAATTCTGAATTTTCATCAATATATGGAATTTTCTTCTCTACAATGTGGAGAGGAAGCTCTTTATCACAGATTTCCTCTAATGCTTTTTCATCAAAAAGGTAATTTAATATAACGCCAAAGTTGTATGCAGGATCACCATTTTCATCCTTGGTATTGCGAAGTTGTTCAGTCTGTTCGTAGTATTCTACAATAGAAGGTCGTCCATCTTCCAGACACATAACGCCTACCTTTTCATCTGGATGATTTTTTCGTACTACCTTTGCTCCAACCTTGCAGTTCTTTTCAATAGTAGCACCAACGAAGCAAGGATCTGCAATACGCTGCAATACATTGTCTACCGCAAAAACATTTAACCATTCAATACCAACAGAGTGGACTATATCAAGAAGACCCGCTTTCTTCATAGAAGAGAACCAGCCTCCATTTCCATTAGGAGAAGTGGCAATTTTATGCTTGGCCTCCATGAATACCTTTCCGTCATATGTAGAGGCAGGTGCCATTTCCTGCTGGAAGAAATGAATATACTCTGGATTGTAAGAGAAATATTCTTTTTCTTTAAAGAAAGCAACGGTAGCTTCATGGTTTTTATCGCTGGTCATAATAAAGAGATGAATCCATGTACCAGACATGTCAACCACATCTAAAAGATTACGTACAATTCGCTGGAAGATGTAAACGGGCTTTGTAAGACCGATATCATACATTCCCTTTGGGTTGTCAGAACCAAGGCGGGTTCCCATGCCACCTGCAAGTAGAACAGCGGCAACCTTTCCCGCACGAATAGCTTCTAATCCTGTCTGGATATAGGCTTCTTTGTTTTCATTAATCTGTGGTAGCTGTAAAGCCTGAATTGGAGTGATAACACCACGGTCATCATCTTCTGGTTTATGATTAATTCGTTCCACTACAGAAAAATCAGTATCATCAATCTGTGCTATTAGCTGAACCTGCTCTGCAGAAGAGAGCTGTTCATAATATGTCAAAACATGTTCCTGTCCGTTTTTGGCTAATTTATTTTTTGCCTGTTCAAGATTCATGGATTAAGTCCTTTCAAAAATAATATATGGTTCCAGCCTGACTTTATAAAATATGTAGCCAGAAAAAACAAAGTTACTGCTCTAGTATACCGAAAAAATGAGAAAATTTCAATGATTTCTTCTATATGTTACGGATAGGTTGCTGGTTGACAATGTTAACTTTAACTATGTTCAAGAAAATAGGAATGTGATATACTGTAAAGCAGAGTGCGTAGACCTTAATTAGTAGAAGGGGGAGCAGTATGGCGAGACGGAAGAACAAACAGAATGAAGAAATGGATTTTTATTTTTTGCAGGCATTACAGGATAAGAGGGTTCCTCTGCTGACTTTAGATGCCCGCTGGCATGAATTGTTTCCAGACCATCGAAAGACGGGGGCAATAAAAAGCCTGGAAAAGCGGTTGAATAAACTGATTCAGAAACAGGGACAGACAAACAATGATATTAAAGAATATCAAAAGGCAAAAAAAATATTGATGGACAATGTTGTGGCAAATATGACAGATGGTCATGAGACGGATAGTCCTATTCGTGCAGTGAAGCAGGAAAAGAATCAAAAGCTTATTAACGATTTGAATCAAAAATTACAGGAAGCAGCGGAGTTGGAAGAAGAGCTTCCGATGATGATTGACCAGGCAAATAAAGAACTGCTGATTGAATGTATGCGGGTGTGTTATGAAGAACTTATGGAAAATACTGAGGAAATTGAAGAGATTGATGCATGGATTCAGGAAGCACGAGAAGCTCTAAAAAATCAGATTTTAAAAAAGCAGGATATGGAAATGCGCAATACCCAGATGTATAAATATATGCATAATCTGTTGGGAGCACAGGTGGTTGAAATTTTTGACCGGGAACATAAGGTTTGGAAAGGTAACATAGAAGATAATCGTATCGACGAATAGAGCAAGCTTTTTGGTTATAGAATTATTTTTCAGGCAGGTAATTGGACTGTTTGAAGAAAGGTATGGTTTTAGGATGATTTATGGAATTGGGGCGGACATTGTCGAAGTCAGCAGGTTAGAGCAATCCCTTCAAAAAAGTGATACTTTTTTGAAACGCTTCTTTACAGAAAAGGAACAGGAACTGATTCTTGCCAGGACCAAAGCCTATCAGACGGCTGCTATGAATTTTGCAGGAAAGGAAGCGGTATCCAAGGCATTTCGGACAGGGATAACCAGTGAGGTACATTTAGAAGAAATTGAAATTCTTAGGGAGGAGACGGGGGCACCCTATGTGACTTTGTACGGAAAAACCTTAGAATATGTCAAAAGCCTTGGGGTTAATGTTATTCATATTTCATTGAGTGATACTAAGGAATATGCTATTGCGTATGCAATCGCAGAATGCAGGGAAAGGACGTGAAAGAATGCAGTATATTACAAATGCAAGGGAAGCAAAGGAAATTGACCGGATTTCCATTCAGGAAATTGGAATTCCACCCATGGTATTGATGGAAAAGGCAGCATTGGCGGTGGCTGGATGTATTAAGGCAAACAGCAATAGCGCCGACCAGATTCTGGCAGTTTGCGGTATGGGAAATAATGGTGGAGATGGTGTTGCAGCAGCAAGACTTTTATGGGAAGAAGGACATAATGTAACCATTTCTCTGATAGGAAGAGAAGAAACTGCCAGTGAGGAGATGCAGCAACAATTGGCTATTGCCCGAAATTTAGGAATTCGGATATGCACAGGACTCCCAACAGGAGAATATAATGTTATTCTAGATGCGTTATTTGGAATTGGACTTTCCAAAGAAATTGAAGGAGAGTTTGCTGATGCAGTGAATTGGATGAACGACCAGGAAGCTGTACGGTTTGCGGTGGATGTACCTTCTGGAATTAATGCATCTACAGGAGAAGTATTATCTGTGGCAGTATATGCGGACTATACCATTACATTTGGTGTAAATAAGAGAGGGCTTGTATTGTTCCCAGGCTGTAATTATGCGGGGCAGGTTATGGTGGCAGATATTGGATTTCCGAAGAAAGCAGTGGAAAAGGTCTCTCCACGTACCTATACCTTAACAAGAGAAGAAGCTGTCAGTATGATGCCTCCAAGAATACTGCGTTCTAATAAAGGAAGCTATGGTAAGGTTCTTGTAATTGCTGGTTCCAAGGAGATCAGTGGTGCATGTTATCTTTGTGCAGAAGCAGCATATCGTATGGGCTGTGGTATGGTTAAAGTCATTACTGCAAAGGAAAATGCGCCAGTTATTAAAAATAAATTGCCAGAAGCTTTGGTAACAACCTATGACAGCGATAAGGATTATACTGTATTACAGAATAAACTGGAGCTGGAAGTTATGATAATGGATGCGATTCAGTGGGCAACTACCATTGTAATCGGTCCAGGAATTGGACTGGAGTCACCGGCTGATATTCTTTTGAATCAGGTATTACAAGAGAAAAATAAGGGAATTATCATAGATGCAGACGGTTTAAATCTTTTAGCAGAGAAAAATCAATACTTTGTTTTGCGGGAGGATGGTACCAGAAAAATCTGTCTGCCAGAAAATGTTGTATTGACACCACATTTGTTGGAGATGAACCGTTTGGTTAAGGTGGATTTACCAGCTTTACGTAATAGAATTGTAGAGCAGGCTCTTCTTTCTTTGGAACAGGCAGATTGTCAGACTTTAGTGTTGAAGGATGCTCGTACTATTGTAACAGATGGAAATGAAGTGTATGTTAATACCACAGGAAATAATGGGCTGTCTACAGGTGGTTCTGGGGATGTGCTTAGCGGCATGATTGCAGGTCTTCTGGCACAGGGAATGAAGCCAAAGAAGGCGGCAGTATTGGCAGTATGTCTGCATGGTATTGCTGCGGAGGAGTATATGAAATACGGAGGAAGATACAGTATGCTGGCATCTGATATTTTAGAGATGCTGCCAAAAATCTTACCTCAGTGATGCAAGTGAGGAATTATATTGCAAAAATACTGCCAACTGACAAAAGAAAATACAAAACTTGGCAGAAAGGCATGGATAGAGAATGAAAGAGTATTATAGAGTACAGGCGAATATTAATCTGGATGCGATTTATGAGAATGTGGTAAATGCAAAGAAAATCATTCATCCTGATACGAAATTAATGGCAATTATTAAGGCGGATGGATATGGTCATGGTGCAGTGCCAGTGGCAAAAACTTTAGATTCTGTGGCAGATGCTTATGGGATTGCCATATTAGAAGAAGGAATTGAACTTCGTCAAGCAGGGATAACAAAGCCTATCCTGATTTTGGGATATACACCGGAGCCTTTATATGAGCCAATGCTTCAGTATGATATTGCCACATCAGTATTTGACTGGAACATGGCAGAGAAATTATCTGAAACTGCCAGGAGGATAGGAAAAACTGCCAATGTGCATATTAAGGTGGATACTGGTATGAGCCGGATTGGATTCCAGCCGGATGATGCCAGCTTAGAGGTAATCAAAAAGATTGCCGGACTTCCTGGGCTTTGGATTGAGGGATGTTTTACCCATTTTGCCAGAATGGATGAGGTAGATAAAACCAAGGCAAATGCTCAGTTTAAAGCATATATAGACTTTGTACAAAAAATCGAAGCTGTTGGAATTACGATTCCAATTAAGCATGTATCCAATAGTGCCGGCATTATTGAAATGCCACAGGTGAATCTGGATATGGTTCGGGATGGAATCTCGGTTTATGGAATCTATCCTTCTGAGGAAGTGCAAAAGCAGCGTCTTCCTTTAACTCCGGCTATGGAAGTAAAGTCATGGGTGTCTTTTGTAAAGAGTGTTCCAGCTGGTGTGGAGATTGGTTATGGTGGGACTTATACCACTACAAAGGAAACTAAGGTTGCGACGATTCCAGTGGGATATGCCGATGGATATCCAAGAGCATTATCTAATCAGGGGCGTGTACTAATTCATGGACAGAGTGCAAAGATATTAGGAAGAATTTGTATGGATCAGTTTATGGTAGATGTAACAGATATCCCAAATGTGGTACAGGGAGATGAAGTTACATTAGTTGGACACCAGGGAGAAGAGTATATTTCTATAGAGGAAGTGGCAAATATGTCCTATTCCTTTAATTATGAATTTATATGTGATATAGGAAAACGTGTTCCGCGTGTGTATTACCGCCATGGTGAGAAGGTGGGAACCAAGGATTATTATCCTGAGTTTTAAGATAATGTTTTGTGTTTAGTTGAAAATAAATTTAACTTTTCTTAAAAATTAAATTGATTTTAGATAAATACGTATACATTTTCCAAAAGATGGTAACACTTCAAGTAGATTTACTGATACATAAAGCCGTTGTTTTCAGCGGTTAATGTCCCATATTAGTAAATCCAAAATGGACAGAAATGGAGAGTGAGCGTATTGGTTATCAAGAGGGGAGACATTTATTTTGCCGATTTGCGTCCTGTGGTGGGTTCCGAACAGGGAGGCGTCAGACCGGTACTTATTATACAAAATGACATGGGAAACAAGCACAGTCCTACGGTGATTTGTGCAGCCATTACCTCTAAGATGAATAAGGCAAAGCTGCCTACCCACATTGCATTGGATGCAAAAAAATATCATTTGGTAAAGGATTCTGTAATATTGCTGGAACAGATTCGTACCATTGATAAAACTAGATTAAAGGAAAAGGTCTGCCACTTGGATGAATCCATATTAAAGAGAGTGGATTATGCCTTATGCATTAGTTTGGCTTTAGAGGGATAAGGGAGATTACAAGAGAAGTGATGATAGGGCAAGGAAGTGAATTTATTGCTTTGTTGTAACATGGAGGCAAAAGATGAAGATAACGATTTTAGCAGTTGGAAAAGTAAAGGAAAAGTATTTTACAGGAGCGATTCAGGAGTATAGCAAACGACTGAGTCGCTATTGTAAATTGGAGATTATTGAGGTGGCGGATGAAAAGACGCCGGACAAGGCCAGCGAAAAGGAAGAAGAACTGATTCGCCAGAAGGAGGCAGAGCGTCTGCAAAAATACATAAGGGATGATGCCCATGTAATTGCCCTTGCTATTGAAGGGAAGCAGACTACTTCGGAAGGATTCGCGAATAAGATTAATCATTTAGGCTTGCAGGGAAAGAGTCATATTATATTTGTCATAGGTGGTTCTATTGGATTGGCACCGGAGATTTTAAATCGGGCGGATGAAAAGCTTAGTTTTTCCCAGATGACATTTCCACATCAGTTGATGCGGGTGGTGTTGCTGGAGCAGGTATATCGTGGATATCGGATTATCAATGGAGAACCGTATCATAAATGATTGCGCGCAAAGGAAAAGAAAGCACAAGCGTAGCGAGTATTTTCTTTTCCTGGCGCAATCTTGACAGAATCGTAAGCAACTTGATGTGTTGCGACAGATGCGTAGTGGCTGGATTCTGGAAGGGAGAAGAGGATATATGAAATTTTTATTTGCATCAGATTCTTTTAAGGGCACACTTTCCAGTGCCGAAACAGCAAGACTTTTAACTAAGGCTGCCAACGCTGTATTTGGTCAGTGCGAATGTATCTCGCTGCCTGTTGCGGATGGTGGCGAAGGAACGGTAGATGCCGTCATCGAGGCGGTTGATGGAGAGAGGATTCCAGTATGTGTGCATGACCCGTTGATGGAGCCAAGGGAAGTGTTTTATGGAAAGATAGATAATGATAAGGTTATTTTAGAAATGTCCGCTGCTTCTGGTTTAACATTGGTGCCACCGGATAAGAGAAATCCATTAAAAACCACTTCTTATGGAACAGGAGAAATGATAAGAGGTGCATTAGAAGCGGGATATATGGATATAACCATTGCTATCGGTGGTTCAGCTACCAATGACGGTGGAATGGGATGTATGAGTGCTCTCGGTGTCCGATTTTTGGACAAGGATGGACAGGTACTGGAAGGAACCGGGGAAAATCTGAAAAAAGTTGCCCATATAGATTGCTCTGATATGATATCGGAAATAAAAACAGCAAGATTTACTGTTATATGTGATGTAACTAATCCTCTTTGTGGTGAGAACGGTGCAACCTATACCTTTGGCGCACAAAAGGGGGGAAGTCCTGAGATATTAGAGGAGTTAGAACTAGGGATGTGCAATTATCGGGATATTATTATCGAAGAATTTGGTGTCAATCCCAATGAGATTGCCGGTGCTGGTGCTGCGGGAGGTCTTGGATGTGCGCTTTCTATTTTTCTAAAAGGACAAATGAAATCGGGAATTGAGGCAGTGTTGGACTTGATTGGTTTTGATTCCTATCTGGATGGGGTTTCTCTGGTGGTAACAGGAGAAGGCAGACTGGATTATCAATCCTGCTATGGAAAGGTAGTAAAAGGAGTAGGAATGCGATGCAAAAAGCATGGGATACCGGCAGTGGCTCTTGTGGGCTGCATGGGACCTGGAGCAGAGCAGATTTATGATTTTGGTATTGCTTCTATTATGACTACCGTAAATGCAGTAAGGGATATGCAGGAGATTCTGGAGGAGGCAGAAGGACTGCACTATGATGCGGCGGTGCGGATGTTTTCTTTGGTGAAATTGGGGATGGAAGTATCGGATTGACATTGGAGTGTAGTATGAGTAAAATTAAAATCAGAAATTATTTCTCTTCATCGAAGATGAGTCCTGTGATGGTTCTGACAGGACGAAAAAATAAAAATGACCAAGCGATGAGTCCTGTGACGGTTCTGATAGGACGAAAAAATAAAAAATGACCGAATGATGAAGTACTTAGTGAAAGGGAGGAAGATTTCCTCTCTTCTTTTTATTATCATATTGTTCGAAAAATAGTGAGATGTCAACAAAATTGGAGGAATCAACATGTATATTGAAAAATATTGGGAAAATTATATTGGTGGAACCGATGACAGTATGACACTTTTGGACTATCTGGCAGACAAGCAGAAAGAGGAAATTTCTTTGAATGAGATTTTTTCGGATAGCGGATTAGACCAGATGAATTCTTTTCAAAATACAGCTGGTGCGCTTGCATTATCTGTGGAAGGATTTGAGGCAGAAATCCAGTATGCCATTGATTTGCTTACGGATCTTGCTGCTTTGCTGTTGGAATGTAAAATGAACGGAAGTGCTGATCTTGGCGAGTTAAGTGATATGTACGAACCAGATAGTGTTGTTCGAATCACTGCTACACAAGAAGAGCATGAGATGATGAATAAAGTGCTTATGGATTTTGTGGCCGAGCCTCTTTCTTATGATTTAAGTGAAATGATGTCCGAGGAAGAGATGCAGGAAATGGCAGAGGTTTGTAAGGAATTACGCGAGGAATTGTATGGATAAAGCTGCTTAATTCCGAGAAAGTGTATGAAGAATTTGTAACTCGCAGTAGTTATTACCATTAAGAAGCAACTGGTTTATAGGAAAAGAGAATGTGGATGCTTTGAATGTAGATCAGCATAGATTAAGTCGGAAGAAAAGTTAAAGAATGGGTTGATTTTTGTATTTATTATGATATGAGTAAAGACTTTCGTTAAATGGTGATGTGTTGGGTGGAAATATTTATCAAACGGGGATTTTGGAGATATTGGAGAAGTACGAGCCAAAATATAAACAGGAGGCGTTTTAATGGGAAGAATATTAATCATAGAAGACGATACCAATATTAA
The DNA here is from genome assembly GCA_045542435.1 of Butyribacter sp. Taxonomy (GTDB): domain Bacteria; phylum Bacillota; class Clostridia; order Lachnospirales; family Lachnospiraceae; genus Jutongia. The sequence continues at coordinate 81,996 of JAZQLD010000025.1, forward strand.
TAATTTGCTTTGTGAAGCATTAACTAAAGAGGGCTATGTGTGTGAGCAGACATTTTCTGGAACAGAAGCGATGAGACTTCTGGACACGAATGGAAGTGATTACGTCCTTGCTTTGCTGGACTTAATGCTTCCGGGACTTTCTGGAGAGGAAGTATTGGCAAAGATAAGAGGAAAAGGAAATCTCCCGGTTATTATTCTCACAGCCAAGGATGGTTTTGATGAAAAAATCACACTTTTAACCAGTGGAGCAGATGATTATATCACCAAACCATTTGCAATCAAAGAAGTTATTGCTCGCATCCAGATACAGCTTCGTCATGCAACTCAGGGTATAGAGCAGAATATATTGTCTTGTGGAGAACTAAAACTGGAAAGAGATACCTTTAAGGTAACTGTAGCAGGTGTGGAAATTCCAAAGATTACCAAGCAGGAGTTTGCTATATTGGAGTTATTATTAAAGCATCCAAAGCAGGTGTTCAGCAAAGAGGATATATTCGAATATGCCTGGGACGAGCCTTATATGGGAGAAACAAAGACTTTAGACGTACATATTAGCAATATCAGAAAGAAAATAAAAGCAATAACTTCAGTGGAATATATCGAAACCGTCTGGGGAATCGGCTACCGCCTTCATACTTGATTAGATACAAACGTCATGTCTTTACACTTTTTTTACTTTTTATTTGCGATTTTTTAGGATTCCTTTGATATTCTAACATCAGCAAAATAAGAAAAGGAGAGAAGCGCATTGAGTGAAATGTTATTAACGACCAAAGACCTTACGAAGCAGTATGGCCGTCAAAAGGCAGTGGATCAGGTAAATATTCATATCAAAAAAGGTGCTATTTATGGCTTCATTGGCAGAAATGGTGCTGGGAAAACTACTTGTCTGAAAATGATTAGTGGGCTTGCAAGTCCTACCAGCGGAGAGATTCAGATGTTTGGATATTCGGGAAAGGACTTGGGAAGGATTCGGTCCCGGGTGGGGTGTCTTATTGAAAATCCGGGATTGTATAAGGATATGAGTGCCTATGATAATCTGAAATTGAAATGTCAGCTGGCAGGGATTAAGAAAAAGGGTTATATTGAAGAATTGCTCAAGGCTGTTGGTTTGGAGGATGTGGGAAAGAAAAAGACAAAGCATTTTTCACTGGGAATGAAGCAGCGTTTGGGGATTGCTCTGGCGTTAGTTGGAGAGCCGGATCTTTTGGTATTGGATGAGCCTATCAATGGACTGGACCCACAGGGAATTGTAGAGGTTCGTGATATTATTCAGGGACTTCGGGATGAGAGAAATATGACAATTCTAATTTCCAGTCATATTCTGGAGGAATTATCTAAGATTGCTACGGATTATGGAATTATTCATCAGGGCAGTCTGTTGCAGGAGTTGACCAAAGAAGAACTGATGAAGCCTTGTAGTGAGCGGATTGAAATTACACTGGATAATCCAGAGCAGGCACTTCCGATTTTGGATGCAATGAAATTTACGAATTATCAGGTGACAGATAAGGAACACATTCATATTTTCGAACGTTTGGGTGAGAGTGCCACTCTTAATATGGAACTGGCAAAAGCAGGGGTATTGGTGAAAGGTATCTCTATCAATAGTGAGGAGTTAGAAAACTATTTTCTGAATTTGACAGGAGGTGCAAACAATGCTTAATATGTTTAAAATGGATTTATGCCGTATGGTTCGTACAAAGAGTATGTACGTTATATGGATAATATTAGTGGCAATGCTTTTATTTACTACATATCTCAATGCTTCGGAATGGGATTCTATGCAGAATTATTCTTCTGGGGAAGAACAAATAGCAGAAATTGTTTCTGATGATACGGTAAATATTGGAATGTCTGTGGTACTTCCAACAGAGCCGGGAGGAAAGGTGACGGTTTTTGACCAGATTTATTCTAATATGCAGGCAAAGTTCTTTGCATTATTTATGGTGCTGTTTGCAGTGTTGTTTTCTACCGCAGATATTACCAGTGGATATGTGAAAAATATAGCCGGACAGGTGAAAGACAGAAGTTATCTTGTGATTTCCAAAGCGTTGGTATTGATGGTGTATACTTTAATTACAATGTTTGGTATCACATTAGTACAAGCAATTGCAAATAGAATGTTTTATGGCTATTTAGTATGGGGAAACACAAAGGATTTTGTTGGATATATGGGGATGCAGGCGTTGCTGCATTACTCCTTGGTTTTGATTATCATGTCCCTTGCCATTATTTTAAAGAATAATGTATGGAGTATTGTCATAGCTGTTTGTTTATGTATGAATTTAAGTATGGTATTATATAACGGCATTGATAAACTGCTTCATGGAATGGGAATCAAAGATTTTCAGTTGTCAAAATATACAGTGACAGGAAATATTGCGTTATTATCCATGAATCCGGGAGATAAAGGTTATGGAATGGCATTTGTAACAGGACTGATTTTTCTGGTGGTTGTGTCAGGCATCTGTAGTTATGTATTTAAAAAGAGGGATATTTAATTGATTTATATAATAATCGTTTTATGTATGATTATATTAATACAGGCAATTATTTTATGGAAATATCAGCGGCAGGTGAAGGACATCTGCCGCCAATTGTCGTTTCTGTTGAAGCATGACAGTAATATGTTGATTTCAAGGGAAGTAGAACGGGGAGGAGTGGGAGAATTAGCAGAACTTCTCAATGAATTTCTTGAGAAGCATCGAAAGGAAAAAAAGTTGTATCTGGAGAAAGAAAAGATGATTTCAGATACCTATACCAATCTTTCTCATGATATTAGAACACCATTAACTTCATTGGACGGGTATTTTCAGTTGCTTCAGGATAGTCAGAGTGAAGAGGAACAGAAGAGGTATTTAAATATTATCTGGGAGCGAATCTATAGTCTGAAGGAAATGCTGGAAGAATTATTTACGTTTACAAAGTTAAAAAATGATTCTTATCATTTGGAATTAGAGACATGTTGTATCAATAAAATATTGAAAGAAACAGTATTTTCCTACTATGAGGACTGGATGGCTCAGGGAATTGAACCAGAGATAGAGATTACAGAAGAATTGCTGTATATTGATGGAAATGAACAGGGACTTCGCCGGGTGATTCAGAATATTATAAAAAATGGATTGGATCATGGAGAAAAAAGTATAAAAATACAGTTGTCAAAAGTAAACGATTGTGTTTGGATAAAGATAAGTAATCGTGTAGCGAATTTTGATGACATTGATGCTTCTCAGGTGTTTGAACGGTTTTATAAGGCGGATACTGCCAGAAGCAAGAACTCTACTGGTCTGGGGCTTTCTATAGCCAAGGAATTGGTTCTTCGAATGAATGGAAGGATTGAGGCTAAGGTGGAAGGAGATATGTTTGGGATTGAGATAACGTTTCCGGGTGGGGATTGAAATGGAAATTAAAAAAGATAAGCAGAAACAAGGAGATTACAACATGGAATATTCGTTTGAAGATAGATGTAATAATATTGTCACGGCCTGTTTGGAGGCAAAAAGTAAAAATCCTATTGTATTGTTTAAAAAAATTGCAACTCATGACTTTATCAGAATCCATGGACCAGAACACCATGTTCTGGATGGAGCCGTACTTTTGACTGCCTTTTACCACGCTGGCGGTAAAATTGATTTAAAGACAAGCTTGGAAGAATTAGTCAAAAGAGGAGCGCAAATGCCGGGAGCAACCTGCGGATTGTGGGGCGTTTGCGGTGCTGTAAATTCTATAGGAGCAGCATTATCTATTATTGATGGAACGGGACCTTTGTCTGAGGATTCTTCCTGGGGCAAGCATATGTCATTTACCTCAAAGGCATTGGCACAAATGGCAGAGGTTGGTGGTCCTAGATGTTGTAAAAGAGATGCTTTTCTTGCTCTTCGGGAGGCCGTTACTTTTGTTAATGAAAATTACGATGTACAGTTAGAGTCAAGTGAGATACATTGTTCTTTCAGTGCAAAGAATGAGCAATGTATTCAAGTAAAATGTCCATTTTATAAGAATAAGATTGCTTTTATTTGTGTACATAATTCCTGCCGGAGTCAGATTGCGGAGGCATTAGGGAAGAAGTATCTGTCAGAACAGTTTGAATGTTATTCTGCGGGAACAGAAACGAAACCACAAATCAATCAGGATGCGGTTCGTATTATGAAAGAGATGTATGATATTGACATGGAGGAGACGCAGTATTCGAAGCTTCTTTCTGATATTCCAAATCCTGATGTGGCGATTTCCATGGGATGCAATGTGGGATGTCCATTTATCGGAAGGGGATTTGATGATAATTGGGGGTTAGAAGACCCTACCGGAAAGTCTGATGAAGAGTTTATTAAAGTGATTCAGCAGATTGAAGCAAATATTCTTACTTTAAGAGAAAGTTTGTCTCAATGAAAATGAAATTATTAGTAGATAGAAAAGAAAATTTAATAATATTGTAAAGTGTTTTTTATAAGTAAAGTGTATAATAGTAGATGGCGTGTCCATCTTAGTGAAATCCGGGCTGTCGTTTTTGACAGTCCTTTTTCGGTTTGCAAAAGAATGAAAATAAGGAGTGAAGTACAATGAACATAAAAAAGATAATAACCATAGGTGGAATAGTGGTTGCCTGTGCATTGTCGATAGCCTGCGCAGAAATGATTGAAAATAACACAGATAATGAAATTAAACCGCAAGAATCCGTTATACAGGAGAACAAGGAAGAGCAAAACCCAGATTTTCCAGCATCTATAGAAAAGCAGTTGGATACCATTCTGAGTCAGAAAAGTGTTTGGGGAACGGCAAAGGATATAGAAATGTGTGAATTTGAATATTATACGATTACTGATTTGAATCAAAACGGTCGGTTGGAATTGATTCGGACTACTGGTGATTCGGGAAATATGCCAACCCGTTGGACTGCCTTTTATGAAATTTCTGAGGATGAGAAGGAATTGGTCGAACTTAAGTTTGAGGATGAGGATAACAAGGATGGTCTGGCTATGAATGACAGGGATTTTCTGCATGGTATTGGTCAGGTGGTTTTGGATAAGTCCACAGAGAAATATTACTACTTGGTCGAATCGGGTTATCATGTTGCCGGATATAGTAATGGGACAGGAAAAGCAATGTTCTCGTTAGAAGAAGGAGTTGTTTTAGGAGAGCATTTGGGATATCACGATACAAGTCTTAATGTTGAAAAGGAAACCTTTTATAGATATGTTAATGGAAAAAGTAAGAAGATTTCCCAAAAGCAATATCGGTTGAAGTGTTTCTTAAAAGAACGGTTTAAGGATTACGAAGTGAGTCAGGTACATATGGAGTGGTTTCAAGTTGATAAGCAGGTAAAAAATATATCCGACGAGAAAATACGTGAGAAATTAGCAGAGTCTTATGAGAGATTTTCTCAAGGATGCGAATCATAGATTTCTAGGGTTTCAGAATGATTTAGTACTAAAAATTATTGTGGATTTTCTGAAAGAGAAAATGTAGAGGAGAAAACATTGATTATACAAATTGTTGAGGATGACCGTGCATTAAGCGATGGAATCACACTGGCATTAAATTGTACTATGATACGTAACATTAACATTTATCTGGAATAAAATATAATAATTAATATTTCGGAATTTGGAGTGGTTACAATGTTGATTACAGTTCCTTACAACAGAGAACATGCCTTGGAATATGCCAGAAAATGGGCATTTGACCGCAACCCTTTATTTTACAATTTTGCCGGTATTGGGGGAGACTGTACCAGTTTTATATCTCAATGTGTTTTTGCTGGCTCCTGTGAAATGAATTATAATACCAATATTGGTTGGTATTATAATAGTTTGAATAGTCGTTCTCCGTCCTGGTCAGGGGTTACTTTTTTCTATGATTTTATGGTAAACAATCAGGAGAATGGTCCATATGCGATAGAGACCTATGCAGGCGGTCTTAGCATCGGAGATGTGATTCAGCTGCAGAATGACATGGGGCGTTTTTATCATACCTTGCTTGTAACAGGCTTCGAAGGTAATACGTATTTGGTGGCGGCTCATACCGATGATGCATTTAATCGCAGGCTGGATTCGTATACGTATGCCAATGCCCGCTATCTACATATAGAGGGTGTTAGAAAAAGTGAAGCAAACCAGAGAGAATGTTTTTACAATGTTTATAACGGACTCTCTTTTTATGGTTAAAAGAATGATGTACTATTTGTAAAATAGTAGTTGATACTTCCTTAGCAGAAATGATAAAATAATTATTGTATGAAGGAATTAACGTTGGATGGGAGAAGGTCATTGTGAACGAAAATATTACAGATAAGCTGGATGAAAGAGAAAAGCTATTGTATCTATGGAAAAGAAAGTATGATGCCCTGGAAATGGATATTCAGGAGAATGAAAGAAAATTAAAATATGCCAGAGAGCGGCAGCATATTTTAAAACAAGATATTATTTCACAATTGATTATTGCTCTTGTATGTGGAGTCGTTGTTGGCTTTCTGTTTTATATGGAGGAATATATCTTTTGGTATTTTAAGGTAACCTATTATTTGGGGATTCGTGGAGTTACTATTCTGGCTGTTTTGTACAATGGGATACAGATTATTAAGGCAATTAAGAATTATATTTATCATACAAAAACTGTAGAAGACTGGAAAAAACCTGGCGCAAGGATTTCGAATATGAAAACAGGGCTGGAACCGGAGTCAAGTTGTCAGTTAGAGATACAAAAGATTCTATGGATATTAGAACAATATGATAAAGAGAGAGAAATAATGCAGGAGCTTCGTTCTAAAATTGAACTGGGAAAGATTGCAACTATAGAAGAATTGGAGCAGCAGCTTAATCAGATTATTATCTATGAGATAATAAGAAATGCAAAGATAAAAAGAGGCTGGAAACATTGAATTAATGAAATGGAGGAGTACAGATGAGAAAAGGAAAAATGAAATGGATGGCAGGGATACTATTTGCTATGGGATGTTTGTTTGCTGGTTTTCAGACAGTACAAGCTGCGGAAACAACGGATGTGCAGAGCAAGATTTCTATGCCGGAATTTTATAACATATCCATGGAAGAGGAATCAAATAAGACTATGATTTTCTGGTATATCAAAAATTATTATGAAAAGATAGGAACCTCGATATCATATGAGGTTGAAGTTGCCTCTGATGATACATTTTCGAATGGAAAGAAAATGGAGACTACCGAAAAGTCTATGTCAATAGAGAAAAGTGAATTTGGAACGGAAGGAGGCAGGTTGTATTTGCGGGTTCGTCAGTGTGTAAAGCCTGCTTCTGCAGCAGCTATGTATAGTGAATGGAGCGAAACAAAGGAATTGGTTTATATCAAAATCAGCAAAAAGAATTTTCCGGGGTTATATCAATTGCTAAAAAAGGGAGGGGAAGCTTGTTCTCTTGATGGTGAGTTTCGGAAAGAGATTTACGATAAAAATTCAGATGGCTGGCTGGACCCAGAAGAAATTCAGAACATTACTTCTTTGTCTACAGAAAATCATTTGAAAAAGAAGAATGGAGTCTATTCCTATATTCCAACGGCTAAGGTTTCCAGTATGCAGGGAGTAGATTATTTGATAAAGCTACATAACATTAGTCTGGTTCATTACAGTGGAAAAAAGATGGATTTACGAAAAAATTCTATTAAGTGGATAGATATTCGTGGAATTACATCAAAGCAGTTTACACTACTTGCACCAGATGCTGAAAGGATTTTTGTAGAGCCAGCATTGAAAAATAAAATGAAAAAGCTTGATTTGTCTGCCTGTACCAATGCTGTAGATTTGTCAGCATATGGAAATTTCGGTACCAGAACATTAAAATTGCCAAAGGCAAATAAGAACTTGAAAGTCTTAAGTATTTCCGATATTGGTGTAAAGTCCATAAATCTGAATAAATATAAGAATTTACAACAATTTTATGCATATAGTTGTGAATTGAAAAAACTAAAACTGAATAAATGTAAAAAGTTACGGTATGTGTACTTTTTTTGTTGTAATAAGATTCGAAGTTTAAACCTTTCTGCAAGTAAAAAACTAAGAGGAATAGACTTATACCATTCTCCAGGTTTAAGCATTAAACGCATTAAGGCACCGAAAGGTACAAAAATTACTTTGAATAAGGGGAAATGGTGGTATAGAACCGAGGCATATGAAAACGATATGAAAAATCTATACACAAATTGATTTTTGGAGGGAAGTAAATGGCATATCAGTTCACTGTTCAGGAAAAGAAAAAAATCAGAGTAATCATTGATACGGATGCTGCCTGTGAGGCGGATGATCAGTTTGCTATTGTACATGCTTTACTGACGCCACGGTTTCTCGTGGAAGGAATTATTGCAGAGCAGTTTAATAATCATGGAAGTGAAAAATCTGTTGAGGAGAGCTTTTGTGAGATTCAGAAACTATTGCGTCTCATGAGGATAGAAGATATTCCAGTTTTTCGTGGTTCTTATAAACCTCTTTCGTCCCAGCAGGATATACCAGTGTCTGAGGGGGCAGACTTTATTATCCAGGAGGCTCTTAAGGAATCGGACAAGCCTTTATATGTACTTTGTCAGGGGGCTATTACTAATGTGGCAGCTGCTTTGAATAAAGCACCTGAAATTGCAGGAAAGTTTATCTGTATCTGGATTGGTGGAGGTTTTTATCCAGATGGAGGCTGGGAGTTTAATCTGCTAAATGACTATCATGCCGCCAATGTAGTATTTCAGTCAGATGTGGAGTTATGGCAGGTGCCGATGGACTGCTATACCAGAATGCAGGTAGGCTATGCAGAATTACAGCGCAAAGTAATGCCTTACGGTGAGGTTGGAAAATATCTTTTTCAGCAAATGATTGCTTTAGGCATGGAAAAGGACTGGGTGGCTGGAGAAGCGTGGTCTTTAGGGGATTCTCCAGCAATTGGCCTGGCTTTAAACCCAGGCTGTGGCTGGTCTGAAACTAGAAAAGCACCAATTGTTAATTCTAAGGGAGAATATATTGGAGAGACTAGTCATGAGATACGGGTTTACCATGAGATTGATTCCCGATATATTTTAGAGGATTTCTTTGCTAAACTGGCACTGACTTATGGAGAAGAAGAATGATTTATATATTTACTGCCATTTATGCAGAAGCAAAGCCTTTGATTCAAAGATTTCAATTGAAAAAAGCAGATAACAAAAATCCTTTTGATGAATTCTATAATGAGGAAATCGGAATTCATCTGGTTCTTACAGGAGTTGGCAGTATTACTGCTGCTACAGCAGTCAGTAATATTTGCAGTTATTATTCTGTGTCAGAGGAGGATTTTTTAATTAACTTTGGTTCCTGTGCAGGTGCAGAACTTGGAGAGATTTTTCTGTGTAACAAGTTGACCCAAAGAACTACTGGCAGGACCTTTTATCCTGATGTTTTGTGGAAACATTCATTTCAGGAAAGAGAAATCATTACAGAGTCCATAATATTGGACAGTGGGATAGAGTATAGGGATATTCTTTATGATATGGAGGCGGCTGCTATTTATCAGGCGGGAAGTTTCTTTGTATCTCCACATCAGATGCTTTTTCTAAAGGTGGTTTCTGATAAAGGAACTGGAATCCAGATAAAAACTCAGCAATTGCAGGAGGTCATAGAACTGCATATGGATATATTAGAAGGTTTTTTGAAGGAATTACAAGAGATTACAGCAATAGAAAAAGAAAAGAAACAAGTATTTTCAGATTTTGAAAAAGAAAAGATACAAAAGTTTTGTGATGATTTACATTGTTCCCAGACTATGGAAGCTGCGGTATGGCAGTTTGCCTGCTATGGGAAATTGTCAGGGATGGCATATGAGACAGTCATAGATAAAATGTATCAGGAAGAAGTTCTTCCCTGTAAAGATAAGCGGAAAGGGAAAATACATTTTGAAGAATTTAGAAAACAAATATTATAATAATTCATTTTCTCATATTTATGTAGAGGATGCAGTGAAAGAACATCCAAGGACAAAGCAGATTCTGGCAAGCTTTCCAAAAGCAGAATGTGTGTCTATTCATCATTATAAGGATGTTTTTTGTAGGAAGGGACAAAGCTTTGAACATCAGCATCAGGCACCAGCGCTGGTTCTTGCAGCCAAGCAGGGAAGACTTGTTTATGAGGGTGCCAAGGTCTGTCAAAGCTTTGGAAATGAAAATTTTTATTATACCTCCTGTGTGATGAATTGTATCTATGATTGTGAGTACTGTTATCTAAAGGGGATGTATCCCTCTGGAAATCTTGTGATTTTTGTAAATCTGGAGGATGTATTTGCAGAAGTAGAGGAGTTATTGGAAAAACAGGATGTGTATCTTTGTGTGTCCTATGATACAGACTTAATGGCTCTGGAGGATTTGACTGGTTTCGTAAAAGAATGGGTGGAATTTACTAAGAAGCATAAGAACCTACGTATCGAAATCAGGACAAAATGTGGCAGAAAGGATTTGTGGGAAAAGCTTTCTCCATTGCAGCAGGTGATTTATGCTTTTACGTTGTCACCAGAACAGGTGGTAAGGGAATACGAGAATCGTACCGCTTCTTTGCAGGAACGAATTGCCTGTGCGGCATTAGCACAGGAGAAAGGATTTGTAGTGCGGCTCTGCTTTGATCCTATGATTTATTGTCCAGATTGGAAAAGGCATTATGAAGAAATGGTTTCACAGGTGTTGGAAAAGATAGATATGAATCAAGTCTATGATATCAGTATTGGTTCTTTTAGGATTTCTAAAGATTATTTAAAGAAAATGCGGAAAAATGCTCCAAACTCAGCAGTGGTACAGTTTCCTTTTGAAAATCAGGATGGAGTGTATCATTATCCTACAGAAATCATGGAGGAAATGGAGCAGTTTTTAGTGAAAAAGTGGAAGGAAGTTCTTCCAGAGGAAAAGATTTTCCGATGGGATAAGAATTAAGAAAAGAAAGGAAGAAAATGGCAAAGATAGCAATTGTTACAGGAGCTTCTTCTGGAATCGGTAAAGAAATCAGTAAGTCTTTGTGTAAGATGGGATATGAAGTATATGGATTTGGGAGGGAATTCCGGGAAGAGTCTGAACTAATGCAGGAGGATTTTCTGAAGGAAGCAAAAGGAAAATTTCATAAGATAATATGTGACCTCTTAAAGACAGAAGAATTATTAAAGTATCTAAAAGAAATCCGAACCAAAGGTGAGGTTTCTATTTTGGTAAATAATGCAGGCGTAGGTTTTTATGGTCTTCATGAAGAGTTAAATCCGAGGAAAATACAAACCATGCTTCGGACAAACTTAGAAGTACCTATGGTGCTTACTAATGTACTGCTTCGTGATTTAAAGAAAAATGCAGGAACTATTATTAATATTTCTTCGGTGACAGCATCCCAGACCAATCCCCATGGCTGTGCCTATGGAGCTACCAAGGCAGGTCTTACCAGCTTTTCCCACAGTCTTTTTGAAGAAGCAAGAAAATATGGGGTGAAGGTGGTAAATATTCAACCAGATATGACGAAGACTAATTTATACAGAAATGCTGATTTTGAGCAGGGTGAGGAAGAAGCGTCTTTTTTGCTACCAGAAGAAGTGGCAGAGGCGGTAGAGTTTATATTAAGTCAGCGTAAGGGCGTGGTAGTGACGGATTTGTCTTTACGCCCACAACTTCATAGAATTCAGAGAAAGAAAATATAAGGAAATGAGAAGGAATCCTATTACTATGCCGATGGATATGACATATGTACCAAAGAGTAGGAAATGGATTGCATCTTAGAGATAGTTATTATAAAATATAAGAGGTGTTTCAAAGACATAATTCAGCATGTTAAATTGGAGGGTCATTGGGGATTTACAAATAAAAGAAAGGAAAAGGTGTTGTTATGTACAAAAGTAAGAAATATTTTTACACTTATGAGGATTACGATGAAGGGGATAAGAATGGCAAAACATTATTAGAAGACATTATGAATGATTCTGAGTTTGCCGGTCTGGAAGAGATTGTAATTGGATGCTGGGGAGAATGCTGGGACCCTGCTGATGCCGAGGATGGCGCTCAGGCTATTATTGATGGTATTGTTGCAAATAAAGATAAGTTTTCTCATATCAAGAGCCTTTTTGTTGGAGATATGGATTTTGAGGAATGTGAGGTTTCCTGGATTGTGCAGGCGAACTATTCTAAGCTCTGGGAAGCTATGCCACAGCTTGAAAAACTGGTAATTAAAGGAAGCTGTGATTTAACTCTCGGTGAGATTGCCAGCGAGAATTTAAAACATTTAGAAATTATTTGTGGTGGGCTTCCTGCTTCTGTTATAAAGGAAATTCAGAAGGCAGAGACACCAAATCTGGAAACGCTTTTATTATATCTTGGAGTAGAGGATTATGGTTTTGATGCAGAACCAGCAGATTTAGAGAACTTATTAAATGAATCTGATTTTCCAAAACTGTCTTATTTAGGTCTGACTGATAGTGAGAACCAGAATGAGATTGCAGAAATGATACTGAATAGCAAATATATCAGCCAGATTACCACTCTGGATTTAAGTAATGGTACATTGACAGACGAAGGTGGCCAGCTACTTCTGGACAAGATTCCAGAGTGTTCAAATATTAAGGCATTGAATCTGGAATATCATTTCTTATCTGATGAAATGATGGAGAAGCTGGAAGCTTTGGATGGTATAGATGTTTGTGTTGATGATCCACAAGAAGCGGATGAGTATGATGGAGAGGTTTACTATTATCCTATGTTGACAGAATAAAAATATTAGAAGAGAGTTGACCTTAGGATGATTTGTTTAATTGGTGAAGAAGAAACAAAGCGAACTACATATATGAAAAAAGTAGCGGAGTCAGAGAATGTAACATTAGAGGTCATTCCCTGGAGCGCACTGGAAGAACCCTCTAGGGTAAGGCAGTTGGAGGGGGCGGTGGTAAAGATAGATCCGCCCCTTTTTCAGACTGCCTATTTTGATGTAATGAATCATCAGTTACAGCAGTATCAGAAGACCTTACAGATATTGCAAACAGTGAATTGCAGGTTTTTAAATTCCCCAGAAGTGATTCTAACCTTATTAGATAAGAGAGAAACAAAGCGAAGATTACAGGAAAGAAAAGTTCCTGTGACCCAGATGTTTCCTGAAAAAGTCAGCCATGTGGAAGAACTGCTGGAACTTATGAAGAAAAAAAGATGTTTTTCCGTATTTATCAAACCTGTTTTTTTCTCAGGAGCAGCGGGAGTGTCAGCCCTTCGTGTTCATCCGGTTAATGGGAAAATGAAATTGTATACCTCCTGTCGGTTGGAAAAAGCACAACTGATTAATACGAAAAAGATGTTTTGTCTGTCAGACACCGAAGAAATTCAGAAACTATTGGAAGCCTTGCTGGTATTGGACTGCATTGTTGAGCGATGGCATCCAAAGGCCGAATTTCAAGGGAAAAGTTTTGACTTGCGAGTGGTATATCAGTTTGGACATGTAGTTCATGTGGTTGTACGCCAGTCCAGTGGACCAGTTACGAATCTGCATTTAAATAATCAGGCAGTGGATGTGAAGGAGCTGGGTTTATCATTGCAGCAACGAATACAGATAGAGGAACTTTGTTGGCAGGCCCAGCAGACTTTTGAGGGACTTTCTATGGCAGGTGTTGATATTATGCTGGAAAAGGGAAGTCTGAATCCATTCATCATTGAAATGAATGGTCAGGGAGATTTGATTTATCAGGATATTTTTGGAGAAAACCGGATTTACCGGGAACAAATCAGAAAACTACAAGAGAACGGAGGGATAGTATCGGCAACATAGATATGAATCAGATTATTGCGAACTATAATATTTTGTTTGTGTGCCTGGATTCCCTTCGCTATGATGTAGCCTATGAGGAACAGGAAAATGGTGGCACACCGGTGCTAAATCGTTATGGAAAATGGCGAAAATGCCAAGCTCCTGGAAACTTTACCTATCCGTCTCATCAGGCCATGTTTACGGGATTTTTACCTATTGACGAAGAAGTTTTGGAAATGAAGCAGAGAGAGAAGTTATTTTTTTCCGAGGATATTGGAATGGGACGGAAGGCTCCGGAAGGAGCCTTTACCTTTCGGGGTTCCAACTGGGTAGAAGGGTTGGAAAAAGAAGGATATGAAACCTATTGCATTGGCGGAGTCAGTTTTTTTGATAAGAGAACCGATATTGGAAAGGTAATGCCTGAATTCTTTCAGCATAGCTACTGGAATCCTTCCTTTGGATGTAAGGTAAAGGAATCCCCACGGAACCAGGTGGATTTTGCAGTGCGGAAAATAGGACAGATGCCTCAAGAACGAAAAATTATGATGTATCTAAATGTTTGCGCCATGCATTATCCAAATTATTTTTATTTATCAGAGGACGAAGTCTCTGGTGACAGGGTGTCTGTGGATAAAAAGGACAGTATAGAAGCCCATGGGGCGGCATTGCGGTATGTAGATAAGGAATTGGAACGGTTATTTACAGCATTTCAGGAAAAAGGAGATACTTTTGTGATTTGTTGTTCCGACCATGGAACCTGCTATGGTGAGGATGGTGTCTGGTATCATGGAATTAATCATCCCATTGTGAACACAGTACCCTATAAGCATTTTATTATAGAAGGAAAAGAGAGGATATAATTATGGAAAATCCATATGTACAATATATGTATAGTTATCCTCATAAGACAGCATATAGAAGGCTGGAGGGGATTTCTTTGAAAGAATATCTGCCATATCTGGAAACAGGGGAGAATAGTTTATATGTGCATATCCCCTTTTGTCAGTATAAATGCGGATATTGCAATTTGTTTTCTTTGGCAGGTAAAGAGGAAAACTATATGGAAAGCTATGTGGATGCACTAGAACTGCATGCCAGCCAGCTTTGTGAAGTTTTTCCTGAAAAAATACAGTTTCAGGATTTAACACTAGGAGGAGGAACTCCGTTACTTCTGCCAGCCAGACTTCTGGATAGAGTTTTTGAGATTGTAAAAAAATATTTCCGTTTTTCAAAGAAGCAGTTTCCGGTTGTGGTAGAGACATCTCCAAACCAGACTACCAGGGAGAAGTTAGAAGTGTTGAAAAGACACGGTGTCAGCCGGGTAAGTATCGGTGTTCAGAGTTTTCAGGAGGAAGAGTTAAAGACACTGCACAGGTTTCATTCTACAGATACTGCCATAGAAGCTTTAAATGCAATAAATAAAATGGATTTTGAATGCCTTAACATTGATTTGATTTATGGAATACCGGGACAGACTTTGGAGAGTTTGAAAGATTCTATGAAACAGGCATTGGAATACCAGCCGGAAGAATTATTTGTATATCCTTTGTACATAAAGCCGGATACACCATTGCAACATGAGGGAATAGAGCAGTCCAAAGAAACCTTTGAAATGTATAAGTTTGTCAGAAATTTTCTGCAAAAAGCAGGGTATGTACCTTGTTCCATGCGAAGATTTGTAAGAAAGGACCGAGTAAGTCAGAAAGCTGCATCAGAGCTGTGTGGTTTTGGAAATACCATTTCTTTAGGTTGTGGAGGCAGAAGCTATATTGGAAATCTGCATTTTTGTACGCCTTATGCGGTAAAACAGGAAGCCTGTTTAAAAATTGTGGAGGAATATATAAACAAAACAGATTATACTCAGATTTCCCATGGCTATGTGTTGTCAGAGGAAGAACAAAAAAGAAGATATGTCATTAAGCATATTTTATTTGACACAGGAATTCATCGTATGGATTACCAACAGCATTTTAAAACAGAGGTTATGGAAGAGTTTCCGTTGTTAAAAGAATGGGAACAAAGTGGATATCTCAAAGAAGACCAGAATAGAATCTGGCTTACCAGTGAAGGATTTGCATTGTCTGACTTTCTGGGACCACAGTTGATTTCAAAGGAAGTCAGAGGAAAAATGGAGGCATTCAAATGAAAAGACAATGGTATTACCGTGGTTCTTTGAAATCCTGCAATTATTCCTGTAGCTATTGTCCCTTTTCGAAGAGAAAGGGGAGTCAAAAGGAATATCAAGAGGATGAAAAAGCCTTATTTTCTTTTGTGGATGCCATGGCAAAGGAAGGCAGGGAAGGGGCTGTGCAGATTGTTCCCTATGGGGAAGCCTTGATTCATAAGTATTATTGGGAGGCTCTTGCAAGATTAAGTCAGAATCCTGCTTTAGAGGCGGTAGGAGCCCAAAGCAACTTTAGTTTTTCTGTAGAAAAAATGCTTTCACATTTTTTGGCACAGGGTGGAGATATGAAGAAGCTTCGCTTATGGGGAACCTTTCATCCGGAAATGACTGACGTTGATGGATTTGTAGCCCAGTGCCAGATGCTGCTAGAAAGAAGAATTTCTTTTTGTGTAGGTGTAGTAGGTGTCCCAGAACAGCTTGTGTTAATACAGAAGCTTAGAAAGGCATTACCTAAGGAGGTTTATCTCTGGATAAATAAAATGGACGGTTTGAAACGGGCATATACTCAGGAAGAAAAGGCGGCTTTTTTAGAGGTTGATGAATACTTTGAACTGGAACTAAAACATCATCCGGCAAATCCAAGCCTCTGCGCTGGAAACCGTTTTGTGGAAGCGGATGGAACCTTGCATGGATGTAATATTTCCCGTCAATGTCTAGGGAATTTATACAAAAAGGAAGCTGTAGAAGAAGCTTGCAAACGAAAAGAGTGCAGTTGTTATCTGTCCTATTGTAATCAGCCATTAGAGCAGCTTTTATTTTTTCAGCCCTATCCGGCATTTCGTATACCAGTGTATCCGAAGGCAGTGTTCTTTGATGTGGACGGTACTTTGATACCAGATAATCAGGAGAAGATACCAGAAGAAATTATTCAGGGAATACACCGTCTGGCGAGGTATAGTGCAGTATATTTGGCTACATCTTTACCTGCCGAAGAAGCGAAGCACAGTACCAGAGAAATCTGGAAGGAACTTTCGGGAGGTGTTTTTGCCAATGGTGGTATGTGTTCCATAAATAACACTGGTCTGGACGGAGAAACTTTCTGGAATGAAGTAGAGCCGATAGATACAAAATGGATAGAACAGGCAAGAAGTATTGCAAAAAAAGAAGGGTTTCATATATTTATTTACCGGAAAAAGGAGAAAATATATAAGGTTACATTAGTGTTTCGTAAGGGAATTTTACCAGAGAATATTACAAAAGAAGTCATAGCCTGTTGGAAAGAAAAATTGAATATTCCAATTTCCTGTGGAGTTCTTATTGAAGGAGAGTGCTTTCAGGTGACAAAGAAAGGAACTGGTAAGTTGGAAGGTATCTTAAAGATATGTAAGAAGATGGGATATAAAAAAGAAGAGGTGGCAGTTATGGGAAATGCAGAAAATGATATTCCTATGCTGCAATATTTTCCATTTTCTGTGGCGGCAAAAGACAGTTCTGAGAAGGTAAGGACTCATGCTAAATTTTCTTTTGACCGATAAAGAGAAAGGAAAGAGTTGAGCGTCTTGCGTTAATAAAGCTTTCCATGTATGATAGAAGGGATTTTAAACTGACAGAGAATAGGTTGAAATACGAAAGGTAAGGTGTCAAATTATGATTCAGAAGTTTATGAAAGAATTTAAAGAATTTATAAGCCGTGGCAATGTTATGGACATGGCAGTTGGTATTATTATTGGTGGCGCATTCACCAGCATCGTATCGTCTTTAGTAGAAGATATTATTAATCCGATTTTAGGTTTATTTGGTGGAATGAACTTTGACCAGTATAGTGTGAAGCTTTTGGGACAGGCTACGCTGAACTATGGTAAGTTTATTACTGCGGTAATCAATTTTCTGATTATGGCGTTGGTGATTTTCCTGATTGTAAAGGCTGTAAATACTGCTTCAGAGAAATTATCTAAGAAAGAAGAAGTAGTGGCAAAGGTTACTACAAAGAAATGTCCATATTGTAAGACAGAAATCGACATTGAGGCAACCAGATGTCCACATTGTACTTCGATGCTTGAAGAAGAGGTTGCTCAGGAAAAATAATTTAAGGTAAGAGGGTGGAACGTTTGAAGGATTCAAAGATTCTGTCAGTACAACATTTGAAAAAATATTACGGGGAAGGGGAAAATCTGGTGAGGGCACTGGATGATGTGTCTTTTTCTGTCCATAAGGGAGAATTTGTAGCAATTGTTGGTTCTTCCGGAAGCGGAAAGACTACCCTTCTTCAGTTGATTGGGGGCTTAGAGAGACCTACCAGTGGCAGTGTATATCTGGAAGATACGGATATTTATGAATTAGAGGAGGAAGAGCGGACGATTCTTCGTCGGGAAGGGATTGGATTTATATTTCAGGATTTCAATCTGGTGCCGGCTCTTTCTGTATATGATAATCTGATATTACCCTTGGAATTAGATGACGAGGAGTTGGATCAGGATTATTTTGGACAGGTTATGGAACTTCTTGGGTTAGGAGAAAAACTAAATGCTTATCCAGAGCAATTATCTGGTGGACAAAAGCAACGTGTGGCCATTGCCAGAGCATTGTTGACCAAACCACAGCTTATTCTTGCAGATGAACCTACCGGAAATCTGGATTCTAAGAATAGTGAACAGGTGTTGAAGCTATTACAGGAAAGCAGCCAGCGGTTCGGCCAGACGATTATTATGATTACCCATAATGAAGAAATAGCAGGGATGGCAGATATTCAGATACAAATAGAGGATGGGAAAATTGAAGCAAAGAGAGAATATATTACCGAAATGGATTGATAGAATAATGAAAAAAAGGATGTCCATAAGTTCTTATCGAATTTATCAGACATCTTTTTCCATGTACCAGTATTCATTAAGTCGAAGCAAGGCTTTGATGGGAATCGTCGTATTGATTGCTTTTATGCTGACTATGCTGACAGGAATGATTGTAAACGTGGAGGCAAATTGGCAGAAGTCTCAGATTCGTCTTCTAGGTTCTGATGCTAAATTAATTGTACAGGTTTCCGATGATAAACTTTTGGAAAATCTATATCAGCAGAAACAGATAGAATCTGTGGGATTGTTTTATCCGGTACAAGAAATAGAGGAATTTGTGGTCTGCTATGCAGATGAAGTTTGTTGGAAATCCAGTTTTCTTCCTGCAGTTGGAGAAGAAATAGGGCAATACCCCCAGAAGAAAAATGAAATTATGGTGTCACGCAGGTTTCTTTCAGAGATTGGTAAAGAAGCTTGTGGTATAGGAGATAGCATTTTTATAAAAGATATAGGAACATTTCAGATATCTGGTATTTTTACAGATTATTCCAAAGATGTTGGAGTACAAAATCTCTATATTTCAAAAGAGTATGCAGAAAAAGAAGATAGGTTGAAAAAGAAAAACCGGCAAGCTATGCTGACTTCGGACCTAGAACAATATTATCTTAGAGAAGTCGTAAAGTTAGAATGTGAAATACCGTCAGAAGATATAGCTTTTCTGACCTATCAGTCAGTTGATAGGGATAGCACCATTGTTCTTTTGAAGGGGATTTTAGTTTTTTTGTTTGTGTGTGGTGGATTTTCTGTGTATCACATTTTTTATACGGTGGTATCTGCGGATCAGAAGTATTATGGATTATTTGCTGTTATTGGTATGAGCCGGGAGCATATTTATCAGTGCATGAGATGGCAGAGTGTATTTGTGGCCATCCCTGGGATTTTGTTTGGAGTTATCCTTGGATTGCTGGGACAGATGGCAGTAGTGCCATGGTTTATGAAGCAGTATCTTGCTGCGGACGAAAGAATAAAAGAGTATCTGGTGACAGAGGTGGAACTTTATCCGGTAATTCCTTTGATATCAGCTATTATCATTGGTGGAATGGTGGTGGCTGGTTTCTGTATGGTGGCTTTTCGAATTTCAAAATTATCTCCAATGGAATGTCTTAAAGGTGGAAGTGTTTCAGGAAATAGGAAGCCACAAAGAAGTAAAAGTGTTATGGGAAAAAGAAGTAAAGAAGTTATTCGAAGCAGTAAAAAAAGTATATGGAATCTGGCATGGCAGTATCAGAGAGGATGTTTAGGTTCTAATTTGTTGACAGGAATTAGTCTTTTTATCAGCAATAATTTCTTTTTGGTGGTTTGGGTAGCAGGGGAGTATTTTAAGAGGGGTGGAAACCCAAATGATGATATGTTGCAGAAAGCCACAAGCATTTCTATTCTTGGAAATTTTATTGGAATTGTGGTATTTTGTACCGAGATGATTCGTTTTTGGTGCGTTGCATTAATTCAGCTGCAAATCAGAAAAGAACAGATAGATTTACTGCATCGGATTGGTATGACTGGAAAGCAATTAAAAAACATGATAATGGCAGAGGGAATTCTACAGTTTGGTTCTTATGTGGTATTAGCGGTCTTATTAGAATTCCCTGTTTGGAGTTGGATTTCTGGCTTCATTAAGAATTATGGAACTATATCGGTGGATTTTCCGTTAGTATTATGCTTATTGATTCTTAGTATAGATTTTGTGGTTTATATATCTTCAACAAGGGTTTGGTTTGTGGGGATTCATTCAAAAAGAGGAAGGGAAAGAGGAAAATGAGTAGACAATATCGAGGATTTATTGGTTTAGATTTGGATGGGACGGTTTTTGATAATGAGAAAAAAATTCCAGAAGAAAACCGGCTTGCTATTATAGAAGCGATTGAAAATGGATATTGCGTGGCACCGGTTACAGGACGTCCTATGTGTGGTGTACCAGAGGAACTTATGACGATTCCTGGGATTGAGTATGTTATTGCTGCAAATAGCGCAGTAATCTATCATGTAGAAAACTTTTTAAATCAAAAATGGACAAAAATATACGAAGATTTATTAGAAGAAGAGAAAGTGCTGGAAGTATTGGAGATTTTAGAAGATTATCCAGTAGTACCAGACTGTTTTGTGGATGGAAAAGGACATATGCCACAAAAGGGACGGGAAATGATTCCGAAGCTGGGATTGGCACCTGCCATGGCTCAGTATTTACTTGACGGAAGGGAATTCTTTCCAGATTTGAAAGAATATGTCCGACAGGAAACGAAGAAGGTAGAAAAAATCACCATTAATTTTTATTTGAATGAAGAAGGGTTGAGAAAGAAACAGGAGGTCTATGAAAGACTGAGTCAGGTGAAGGATATTACCCTTGTATCAGGTGCGCCTCACAATCTGGAAGTAAATACTTTGACAGCGAGAAAAGGTACAGGACTGCTAAAAATGGCGCAGCTATTGGGAATATCTCAGGAAAAAACCATGGCTTGTGGGGATGACAGAAATGATTTAGATATGATTCAGAAGGCGGCATTTGGAGTGGCTATGGAAAATGCCTCCAAGGCTGTGAAAGCAGAGGCTGATTTTGTTACATTAAGTAATGAAGAATGCGGTGTGGCATATGCTATTCGGGAGTTTAGAAAACGTATAGAAAATAAGTAGATATAGAAAAAAAGAGAGTGCAATATGGAGGCTAATTATGGCAGAATATCATTCGTTATCAAAGGAAATTCAGGAACAAATAGTGAAAGATCGAAAAGAACATTGGATAAATCCCTATGCATTTCAGGATGAAAATATAGTTCGAAGAAATCAAAAGCATGACAAGCCTTTACTATGGCGTCCGCCCTTTGTCAGTGATACGGAAAAGATTATGCACAATACCTATTACAACCGGTATAGTGACAAGACCCAGGTGTTTTCGCTTTATCAGAATGATGATATTACCAGAAGGGCTTTTCATGTGCAGTTGGTTGCCAGAATTGCAAGAAATATCGGGTCTGCCCTGAATCTGAATGTGGATCTCATTGAGGCAATTGCCCTTGGTCATGATATTGGACATACTCCCTTTGGACATGATGGAGAGCGGATTTTAAATGATTTACTTTTGGAAAATACCGGACGTTATTTTAATCATAACGTGCATAGTGTCCGTATTTTGGACCAGTTAATTAAACGGAATATTAGTTTGCAGACCTTGGATGGAATCATTTGTCATAATGGAGAAATGGAACAACAGGAGTATCGCCCACGTCCTTTGGCTGATTTTGTGGCTTTCGATGAACGGGTGGAGAAGTGTTATACCCAGAAAGACGCAGTGCGGAATTTGGTGCCGTCTACGTTAGAAGCTTGTGTTATGCGTATTTGTGATATCATTGCTTACTTAGGAAAAGACAGACAGGATGCCCAGAGAGTAGGATTGATTTCTGCTCAGGACCAGCGGTTCTCCAAGCTTGCTATTGGAAATAGCAATGCAGAAATTATTAATAATTTTACGGTGGATATTATTGAAAACAGCTACCGCAAAGATCATCTGTCCATGTCTCCAGAGGCCTATGAAGCCTTACGGTTAGGCAAAAAAGAAAATGGACAACTGATTTATGCAGACGAAGAAATGGCAAAGGTGTATAATGAACAGATTCGTCCAATGTTTTATGCCATTTACGAGGAACTATTACAACAGGCGAAAAATAAAGACGAGAAATCCATTCTGTACCGTCATCACATGGAGTTTCTGGCAGAAAGTAACCAATATAATCGTTACTTTGATTTGGAAGAATATATGGATAGTGAACCAAATCAAATTGTAGTGGACTTTATGGCAAGTATGACAGACGATTATCTGATTGAACTATATCACTATCTTTTTCCAAGGGGAAAATATTGTGTGGATTATATTGGATACTTCCAGCAGTAAAGTTATAATGTCAATTATGCAAAATATAATTTCCGATAGCGGTTTACACAGGCTGCTAGTTCCTGGCGTCGAGGCGCAGCAAGACCAGAACGGATATATTCTCTGTCGAATAGGGCTTCCAGACCTTTTTCTTTTAGGAGTTGTTCTATTTCATCTAAAAGATTTGGGATGGATTTTTGCCCATTCATAAGATGAAGCTCCAGATATTTTAGTGCATGGGCAAGGGCGGTGGTCTGTTCGTTATCTATGAGTTGTTCCAGATAACGCAGTTCAATGCTGTCTCTGCCCAGCAACATTTCATGAGTAGCAGAAGCTTTTAGCTTTAACCGCTGCTCTTTTTTTAGTGCTTGATTTGGCTTAGGCATGCGTTTGCTTTGAGAAGCGGGAAAGTGTGCTTCTATGGAAAGTGCGGGATAGCCAGTGGCGGCTTCCTTTGCTTTCTCTGTTATGTCATAAGGAACATATTCCCGCATTTGAATAATGGTATCTGCAATCTGAAAGAAGGAGCCCGAGCTTCCGGCTACAATTACCGAAGAAATTCCAAGGTCGTCATACATACTTTTCACCCGTTCTATAAAAGGGGTGATTGGTTCTTCTTCCCTGCAAATTACTTTTTGCATCAATTCATCCCGAATCATAAAGTTCGTAGCAGAGGTATCTTCATCAATAAGAAACAAACTGCTGCCACTTTCTATGCCTTCCATAAGATTAGCTGCTTGGGAAGTGCTTCCGCTGGCATCCTCTGTAGAAAAATGTACGGTGTCTTTTTTATTTGGCAGGTGATTTATAAATGGAGAAATATCTACATTGGAAATGCTTCGTCCATCCTCTGCCCGCAGCTTCCAGGCAGAATCATCGGTAATAACAAACTCTCGTCCATCTCCTTGGATATGGTTGTACACTCCCATCTCCAATGCCTGTAAAAGCGTGGATTTTCCGTGATAACCGCCACCTACAAACAATGTAATCCCTTTTTTGATTCCCATCCCGGAAATAGTTCCCTGGTGTGGCAGAGTCAAGGTTACCTTCGTAGATTCTGGTGATTTCAATGGAATAGCATTCTTCATAGGACGGTCAGAAATACCACTTTCCCTTGGAAGGATAGAGCCATCTGCCAGAAAGGCGCATAGTCCCAGACTATCTAACTGCTGCCGGATGGCCTGCTGGTCTTCACAAAGGAAGATGGCATTTTCTAATGCTTTTTTGTTGATATTGGAATAAATCAGACTTTTGTTTACTGCATCCGGTATAAACTGAAACAACATTTTTATTAGTTCACCGCTATTAATAGAACGTCCATTAGCTGGAAAACCGGCTTCAAAACGAAGAATGACAGTGCCATCATTTTGAATTCTGCAGGCAGTCCGTTCCAACACCTGCTGTCCACAGTGAGAGACACAGAGAAGCCCGCTTTTTCCAGAACCCTTTGCTTTGAAGCTGAATGGAGATAGCTCCCTTCCAAATAAACGGGTTAAATGATCCTGTAGTGTGATTCTTTTCCACTTGGTATCAAAAAAATCCTTTGAAAACCCGGAAGTTTTTCCATCCAGCCGTACTGATAGATGGGAAGGAGAGGCAAAAGGGTCTCCCTGAACATGGTCAATAGAAAGAATGTATTCGCCAAAATCATATTCTCCACGAAGCTCTTTATATCCTGGGTATCCCCGATGGTCTATTGCCTGAATGGCTTTCTTTAAATCAATAGCTTTTTTCATGATTTTCCTCCAAAATTCAATTTCTTAAAAAAGCATAAACCATTTTGGATAGGTTTGCAATAAAGGGCGGGGAATGATACACTGAAAAGAGTTGCATGAAGAAACTGCAAGTTATAGGAAATACAGAGAAAAAGAGAGGTTAAAGAATATGGTTGATTCAGGTGTATTAAATACGATAATACAAACAGGAATGTTAGCGTTTACGATTCCCGTTGTCTTGATTGTGGCTTGGAAAATGCGTACAAAGAAAAGTGTGGTTCCTTTTTTTGCGGGAGTACTTGTTTTTATGGTTTTTGCTCAAGGTTTGGAAACTATTCCTCATATGATATTTGTCATCACGGACAATCCATTGTCTCGTGTAGTAAATGGAAATCCTGTGATTTATGCATTGTATGGCGGTCTTATGGCTGGTTTGTTTGAGGAAATTGGAAGATTTGTTGCATTCCGTTTTCTTATAAAGAAGTATCCAGAAAAAGAGACAGCAGTGACTTATGGTATTGGTCATGGTGGTATTGAATGCATACTGGTGCTGGGAGTGGGCTATATCCAGTATTATATGTATGGTCAGTTAATCAATAACGGAACCATTGATAAAATGTTGGAATCCATGGCAGGGGATGCCAAGAGCCAGGAAGCAGTTCAGACATTGATTGACAGCATTATCAATATGGAAAAAAGTGCCTGCTGGATTGCAGGATGGGAGCGTATTTCTGCTTTGATGCTGCATATCGGACTTTCTATTCTGGTTTTTCAGGCAGTAAAAATTGCAGAGAAGAAGTACATGCTCTGGGTGGCAGTTGGCTTACATATGCTTTTTGATATTCCGGCGGCATTATATCAAAAGGGCATGCTGAGACTGATTCCAACAGAAATTATTCTTTGTGTATTTTCCCTTGGAATGTTAGCATATGGTATCATGGTTTATCGGAGTATGGAAGGTAAGAAAGCAGAAGCGAAGACGGCTTCCTCCTCCTTTCATCAGGTGGCAAATCAACGATTGAAAGATAAATAGAAAGAAAAGGCAGTATGAACTTATTGTTGTTTGAATCAAAACGGTTGAGTTATGACTCATCCTGGTATTTTATGGAAATGCTTCGAAAAGGCTTTGAAAACCTTGGAGCAAAAGTAACGATTTTTGTTTTAGAGGATTTGGACCGGCAGGAAGAAGAATTGCTGGCTTTATGTCAGAAGAGGTTTGATGCCGTTTTTGATACGAATTCTGCTTTGGTATCAGCTAAGATAGATGATAGCTATTATTTGGATACTTTTGAAGCACCATTCTATCATTTTATTGTGGATCATCCACTCCATGTACATGGTGCATTAAATGTTCCTTTGAAGGATTATCATGTGATTTGTCTGGATGCGTATCATAAGGCATATATTGAACAATATTATTCTCATATTAAAAACGTAATCGTTATGCCTTTTGGAGGGATTGATTCTAGAGAATTTACAAAGAAAGAGTTTGTTCCTATGGAAAAAAGACCGATTCAGATTTTATTTCCAGGAACCTTTACTCCATTAGAATATTATCGAGGACAGATGGATGCCCATGGAGAGCATTATTGGGAAATGACTCAGGAAATATTAAAGGAATATCAGCAGGGAAGTAGTAAGCCGATTCATCAGCTCTTTCAGGAAATATCCCAATCTGATGAAGATTTTTTTGCTTTGAAGCTCCACAAGGCACGTTACATTGATAAGTATATTAGGGAGTGGTATCGCCAGAGGATTATAAATGCTTTATTAGAAAAAGATGTCATTGTGGATGTAGTAGGATTCCGCTGGGAAATGTATCAGGGAAAAAACGTAAAAAAACTGCGAAAACATTCTCCATGTACCTATGGAGAGCAGATTCAAATGCTAGGGCAGAGTAAAATGGTGTTGAATGTACAGCCATTATTTTTAGATGGAGTTCATGACCGTGTTATGAATACAATGATGAATCATAGTGTGGCGGTAACGGATTCCTGTGAATTTTTAGAACGAAATTATATCCCAGAAAAAGAAGTGGTTTTATTTGATAAAAATGCTCCGGAAAAAATGGCGTCCTGGGTTGCAGAAAATGCTGGGAAAGATATGGTGTTACAGGAGAT
Source organism: Butyribacter sp. (assembly GCA_045542435.1). GTDB lineage: Bacteria > Bacillota > Clostridia > Lachnospirales > Lachnospiraceae > Jutongia. The sequence continues at coordinate 108,404 of JAZQLD010000025.1, forward strand.
TCAGGAGAAGGCATACCAGAAATCTAAAGCGCATCATTCATGGTACAAAAGGACAGAAAATCTTATGGAAAACATAAGAAATTAAAGAAAGTTTAATATCTTTTGCATTGACAACTAATAGAAGAAAAATGTATGATGTTAAAGATTGTTATTTGACAATAGCAATGTGAAAACAATGAGAATAATTTGCGACACAGAAGAGGGATAAAATCATATGTTTCATAAATATTTTAAAATAACGAAAAAAAGAGTTATCATTTTTAGTATTTTATTAATTAGTCTGTTATGTATTCAATATTTTATGGTAGGACCGTTAGCGTCTGTCCAGCAGGTAACCACAGAGGCAGGAAACAGTAATAGTAGTGTACTTGGTATTTTGGACGATACGGAAGTAGTACGTCAGAAGTTTGTATTTAATCGTAAGGTTACGTTAAATGCATTTACCATCAGCTTTGGTTCTTTTGAAAAGGACAAGGTCGGTGAGACATTGCATTTTCAGATGACAGATGGAAATAATGATATCGTTTTTGAGACAGATGTTCCGGTGGAAAAAATCAAAGCAAATGCAGATTACACTGTAAATATGGATCGTTCGGTTACGATTCCAAAGGGAGTAAGCTGTTGTATCCGTCTGACCTGTAGTTCGCCGGGTGTCGCCTATGCTACAGTGCCTACAGTAAATACAACGAATCGTACAGATCCCAATACCTATATGTCAACCTTGAAAATGCAGACTCGTAAGAAGTCTGTAAACATATCCTATTCCTATTCTTATGACCAGGTTTATCCATTGTTTGTATTTATTGCAGAGATTCTTCTGTTATTTGTTATTGTCTTCGAAAGAGTGACAGAATATTCTGTTGTATTCAAAAAGAAACGTCAGAAAGAATTACGGAAACAGAAAAAGGAAAAAGAGTTTGCAAAAGAAAAAATGGCACAGAGAAAGGCGCAGGGCAAAATCAATGCAACAGAGAGCCAGCGTAAGGATAAGGTAAAAGTAAAACGTAAGCGCATCGTTTCCTTTAGTGATTTTGTTAAGAGATGTTTATCAGATAAGAAAATTACCCGTATAATTCGGCTTAGTATTGCAATTGCCAATCCGCTATTGTTATTTGTTATGCTGGAGATGATGAATGGAACCTTTATTACCATTCTTCCAAATGTATGGATTTTTACATGGATTTTATTAGGTGCACTTCAGTTGGTTCTCATTGGAATTTTCCACAGCAGTGCAGTAGCTATGCTGGTTATGGATTTATTCTTATTCCCAGTGGGAATTGCAAACCTGTTTATTATGAATGTTCGTGGAACCCCATTTTTGCCAGCTGATATTTTAGGTGTTGCTACCGCTACGGAAGTAGCATCAACCTATACGTTTTCCTTTACACCGGCACAGTTTGTTGTAGTTCCGGCATTTATTCTCTGGTGTTTGTTAATATATAAGACCAGAGTCCGTGGAAAGAAAAAGCCATTAAAGCTTCGTATGATTCGCAGAGCGGTTGCAGTGGTTCCGGGAATTGCTATTATTTTACTTTTGTACCATACAGATGTTCTTGCCAGCTGTGGAATTAAAGACAGTATTTGGAATAAGGTATATTCTTGCCGTGCTAATGGTTTTTATATGAATTACTTCCTAAATCTGCATTATCTGAAGGTATCCGCTCCATCGGGCTATTCTGATACCAAGGTGGCAGAGATTATTGAAGGGGTAAAGGCGGAAAATGTAACAGAATCCATTGGTGAAAGTGAAAATACTACTGTTGAAAAGCCAGAAGGAGAGATTCTTGGCAATGCTGACTTTGGTATGAATAAAACCCTGAATGGAGAAAAGCCAAATATTATTTTGGTTATGAATGAAAGTCTGGCTGATTTTGATTTGGTTGCGAATGTAAACTACAATAAAGATCCATTGCCATTTCTTCATAGTATGAAGGAAAATACCATTAAGGGAACGGATTATGTATCTGTTTTTGGTGCTGGTACCAGTAATTCTGAGTTTGAGGCGATGACAGGTAATACCATGGCATACTTCCCAAGTGGTACCAATGTATATCAGCAGTACATGCATGAATCTACTTTCTCTCTACCATCCTATTTGAAGGAACTGGGATATGATTGTACCGCGGTGCATCCAAGTAGTGCTACTAATTGGAACCGTGTGGCTACCTATGAAAGTATGAAGTTTGATGAGTTTCTTAGTATTGAGGACTTTAAAAATCCAGAATATGTACGGTATATCAGCGACAAAGAAAGTTATAAAAAAGTTATTGAACTTTATGAAAATAAAGGAGATAATCCTCTGTTTGTTTTTGATATGACCATTCAGAATCATGGCGGTTATCTGACCAATACCAATTGGAAAGAGCCAATTGAAATTAAGGATTCTTATTACACAGAGACCAAGGAATATCTTTCTTCCATTCATGTGTCGGACCAGGCATTTGAATATCTGATTGATTATTTTAGTAAGGTGGACGAACCTACATTAATTTGTATGTTTGGTGATCATTTTCCATCCATTGAAACAGATTTTTATGAGGAGTTGTTAGGAAAGCCTCAGAATGAATGGGAATTAGAGGATATTCAGAAACGTTTTGCATGTCCGTTTGTATTGTGGGCAAACTATGATATTGACGAGGCTGAAAACGTAGTTATTGGAAATAATTATTTGGAAAATATGATGTTGAAGCAGGCTGGTATTGATTTGCCATTATATCATCAGTATATTGAAAAGGTTTCCAGAGAAGTTCCTGCCATGAATGTTAATGGTTATATGGATACAGAAGGAAAATGGTATTCATACGATGATAAGGGACCAGAGGCTGCAACAGAGCTACTGGATAACTACGAAATCTTGCAGTATGGTTTCTATAGTGATACAAACAAAGAGAAAATGGGTGAACTATTCCAGATGAAACCATAATAAAGAATACACAAAAGAAAGCTGTCCCAGGATTTTCTGAGACAGCTTTTTTGTGGAATCGGAAATTGCTTAAAAGACAGTGGAGGAGTTATGAGGTTATTAAAACAATTTTTTTGGATTATTGTATTTTCTTTTTTGGGAGAGGTTTTATATGCCTGGCTTCCTTTGCCAATCCCAGCAAGTATTTACGGTTTGTTAATGATATTTTTTGCTCTTCGTGTAGGTATTCTAAAGCTGGAGCAGGTAAAAGGTGCTGCAGCTTTTCTTCTTGAAATTATGCCGGTGCTTTTTATTCCTGCGGCTGTAGGTCTTATAGATTACTGGGATGTATTAAAACCAATCTGGCTGCCTGTGGTAGTAATAATTATAGTAACTACAATATTTGTATTTGTTGTATCAGGAAAGGCAACCCAGTGGATGATTCGTAAGGAAAATAAAAAGAAATAAAAGGTGGATAGAAAGAATGGAATTAATGAAGGAATCCCTGTTTTTGGGTTTGTTTATCAGTCTATTAGCCTATGAAACAGGTCTGTTGATTAAAAAGAAATGGAAATGGGCAATTTTCAATCCATTATTAATCGCGATTATTTTAATAATAATTTTTTTGAAAATGTTTGATATTTCTTATGATAATTATAACCAGGGAGGGAAATATATTAGTTTTTTGCTGACTCCAGCCACAGTCTGTCTGGGTGTTCCTTTGTATGAGCAGCTGGAAATATTGAAGCAAAATAAAAAGGCAATTTTTTTCGGTGTGATTTCTGGTGTTTTGGCAAGTCTGGGTAGTGTATTAGCTTTGTCAGCAGCATTTGGTCTAACGCATGAAGAATATGTTACATTACTTCCAAAATCAATTACCTCGGCTATTGGTATGGGTGTTTCACAGGAATTAGGTGGGATTCCTAATATTACCGTGGCTGTAATTGTAATTACTGGAATTATAGGAAATATGTCTGCTGAAGGAATCTGCCGGCTGGCGAAAATAGAAGAACCTGTAGCGAAGGGAATTGGAATTGGTTCGTCTTCTCATGCCATGGGAACAGCCAAAGCCATGGAGATGGGTGAAATAGAAGGAGCCATGAGTGGCTTGTCGGTAGCTGTTTCTGGATTAATTACAGTAATTGGTGCGGCAATATTTGCTAACTTTTACTAATATATGATATAATAATTTTTCGGAAAATAAAATTTTTTCCAGCTATGTTTAAGTCACAAATATGCAGATTAAGGGAAAGGAATCGATAGTAAAATGGCAAAAGAGAATTCTCCAGAATTATTACAGATATTAGAAGAAATGAGAGGAGACAGATCCAAAGAAAAAATAGAGGTGCTTGTGCCGATTTTAGAGCAATGCAATTTATTTGTTCCAGCAGTATTGCCTGCAAATACAGATCCAAAGATTGTTAAGCGTTTGGCAGAGTCCAACGGAAAGCCAGTAGATATTCCAAAAGAAAGTGCACCAAAGCCACTTTTTTTGGAAAATAATGAGAAAAAACGTTATCTGCCGCTGTTTACCAGTAAGGAGCAATCAGAAAAGGCACCACAAAAGGCACCGATTCATATCAGTATGCCATTTAAAGCATGTCTGAATATTGTTGCTAATGAAGAGAGTGTGGTAGGCGTTACGATTAATCCATATGATCATAATGTGGTAATGAATACCAGCGTAAATAAGAAGCCGAAAAAAGAAATTAAATTGACAGAAGTCCAGATGCATGCTGTAGTACGTCAGACGGTAGAAGCTGATTTATTGCCAAAGAAATTATTTGAAGAAAAGGATACCATGATAGATGAGCTACGTAATGATGCTGGAGCAGCAATTGTTGCATTATATAAGAAAGTATATCCAGAGCAGGTAGAGTGTCCATATGAAACAGAAGAGTTTGATGCTATGGTATTAAACATCAGAGATGATTTGACAATAGTCCGTGTTGCCATGCCGGAGCAGAAACTTGTGCAAGGAACCTGTCCAATGGTATTGATTTCATGGAATCCACAGAAGGAAGAGGTACGTTATTTTGGAATTGTAAAAGGGAAAAATAATGAGCCGGATCATATTTTGGAAGCTTTAGCGGATGGAAAGAAGATAGACTTAGGAGAGGCGCCTGCAGACGGTAGTGAATTCCAGTTTATTATTGACTTAAATACACCTTCGTAAATTTTCAAAAATTGGAAAAAGAATGGATGAGGTTATTGCAAAACACTCATCATTAGGTATATAATTTGTAGTATGAGAAAATGACAGGAGATGGCATATGTTTAACAGACGTAAAATACATGTTCTGCTAGTCTGGATGATGACAGGTACGTTGGTAGCAGGGATGTTTTCTGGATGTTCTCAGAAGAAAAATAAGGAAGATTCTTCCTATCAGGAAGAACAGACTCAGGAAGAAGACGCTTTACAGGGGCATAATGAAGACCTGAATTCGAATTTAGGATTATGGGGACGTGCTATGGGATCTGTTCTGATTTCCATGAATGAAGGCAGTCCATATTATTTTGGTGGCTATGAGGCTTCGGCTGCAAATAAAGAAGCGGCTGCTGCTATTTTGGAAAGCAGCTGGCAGATTACCAGTCGTGAGGATTTGTTGCGACAGATTGATGAGTTGTTAAAGACTGGAAGCAGAAAAGACTATCTTCGTGAAGCCAAAGAAATGAAGCAGATGTCTGAGAAAGAGCTGAAAAAAGCTATGAACCAATTGTCGGGACCCTTGTTGATTCATTTCGAACTGGTACAGAGAAATTGGGAAGACTGGGGAAAATCTGGTTTGATGGCATGGGATATGTGCCGAATTTCTCATTTAGTCCAGTGGGGATACATTGCTGGATATCTTACCTTAGAAGAGGCACAGGCAATGATTGAGCCGGCAGCCAAACGTCTTCAGAAGCATTTTAATAGCTGGGAAGAGGTTATTACCAACTGGTTGGATGGATATGCTTTATATGCTGCCATTGATTTAGAAGAAGCTGGAAATGATTATGAGAACCGCAGGGGAATTTATCAATCTCTGGTAGATGAGCAGGATAGCAAGGGTGTCTTATATGATGATTCCTTGTTTGAGGCTGAACTGGTTCCTCTGACTTCCGTTTCCTATAAAAACATTATGAAAGAGCTTCAAAAAGAAGAGAAGCAGGATGAAAAGCAAAAAAAGGAAAAGCAGAATCAGTCAGAAGAGACTGATAGTGAGGAAAATAAAGAATGATAATTTATTTGATTCGCCATGGCAGACAGAATAGTTCTGACTGCAATGTAGATGTATCTCTGGCTCCGGAGGGAGAGAGGCAGGCCAAACTTTTAGGACAACGCATGAAGCTGTATCCTGTGGATGCACTGTATTCCAGTGATTTAATCCGTGCAGAGGAAACTGCAAAGATTGCCTTTCAGGATTATGGTGATTTGGTTGACCAGTTACAGATTCGCTCTGGTTTAGCCGAGGTAGATTTTGGCGCATTGACTGGACGGCCGGATGAAGAAGTAAAGGCTTTCTATAAAGAATATTACCGGGAGCAGCTGGAACGATTTGAAGAAGGACGGATTCAAAAAGGAAATGCTCTGGATGAGGTAAATGAATTTGTAGGTGATTTTTTTGTACCTACAGAGGAAATCTGGTATCCAGAAGGTGAGGATGGTCCTAGTGTTTTAAATCGTGTCATGCCGGTGATTCAGGAGTGGATAGACAGTGGCAAGGAAAATATTGCGGTTGTTACCCACGGTGGTGTGATTCGTATTTTATTAACTGCATTTTTTGGAGGAGATTTTGCCAAGAGACTTTTGTTTGGAACTTCTTTAGAGAATTGTAGTATCACCCAATTACATTTCGACGAAGAAAAGCATGGTTTTTATCTGGATCGTTTCAATGATTATGCTCATTTGGAACGGGAGCCGGAATTAATGCGAAGGCATTTTGTTAAACCAGCGAAGTAAAGCAAGAGAGTAGAGTAGGAAAGAAAAGTAAGAAGAAAATTAAAATACATAAAGAAAGGGTTACAATATTATGGCAAGAATTATTTTAGCATCAGCATCATCAAGAAGAAAGGATATATTAGAGCAGGTAGGTGTTTCTTGTGAAGTAATACCTAGCCAGATTGCGGAAGAAGTACAGGCAGAGAATCCAGGCTCTTATGTGGAGACATTATCTTCCGCAAAGGCTGAGGATATTGCAGGTCAGATTGAAGGAGATTTTGTAATTATCGCAGCAGACACTGTAGTAGTAAAGGATGGAGCGATTTATGGAAAGCCGGAATCTGAAGAACATGCCTGTCAGATGCTGGGAATGCTTCAGGGCAATCGTCATGAAGTATATACTGGTGTAACATTGATTTCTGTAGCAAACGGAGAAGGATTGATTGATACCTTCCATGTACGTACAATCGTAGATATGATGCCTATGACAGCAGAGCAGATTTCTTCTTATGTTCAGTCTGGTGAGCCAATGGACAAAGCAGGCGGTTACGGAATCCAGGGAAAAGGTGCTGCATATATCAGAGATGTAGCAGGAGATTTCTTTAATGTAGTTGGACTTCCTATCTCAACGGTATTGGCAAGATTAGATAATATGGGTGTGAACTTATATTAATCTCTTTTTTGTAAGTTTCAATTGATTTATAGGTAAAAAATCGAAAAATCAAACCTCCTCGTATTAGTTACAATACGGGGAGGTTTTTTATCAGATAATTAAAATAGTGAGTGTAAGAATGGTTGAGAATAGCAGACTAGTCTACCACAGTAAAATCTATAACGATAGAGGTGTAATCTCCATGTAGATGAATTTTTATTCCGCAATTCATAAGAGCAGCACCGCTATGAATTTCTCTAGTTTCGCTATTCAGATATTGTTTCTTTGGATTAAGTCCTTTCAATTTAACTGTTTGTGGAGGAATATTTGGTTTGGCTAAAACCTGTACATAAGTAAAAACGGCTTTTGTTTTGTCTTTAGTAACAAACATCCATGCATCCCAGGTAGTGTCTTCAAACATATTTCCAATGCGATATTGGTCGCCATTTCTTATAATCGGATTATATTTCTTAAATTGTTGAATCTGTTCAGGGATTTGTTGACGTTCCTGTTCCGATATTTTGGTTACATCCAGTTCATAACCAAAGGTTCCAGACATAGCTATATTTCCACGTGTGGAGAATGGAGTGCTTCTTCCTACAGTATGATTTGGACAATCAGAAACATGAGCTCCCATAGTGGAAACCGGATAACAAATGGAAGTACCGTGTTGAATCTTTAAACGTTCAATCGCATCTGTGTTATCTGAAGTCCAGATTTGCGGAGAGTAGAAAAGCATGCCAGGATCAAAACGTCCGCCACCACCAGAACAGTTTTCTAGAAGAATATTCGGATATTCTGTGGTTAATCGTTCCATAATTTCATAGACACCTAAGACATATCTATGCCACAGTTCTCTTTGTCTGCCGGCAGGCAGGGTGGCAGAGCCAACTTCAGTAAATTCCCGATTCATATCCCATTTGATATATTCGATATTGGCACTATCTAAAATTTGTTTCATTTTTGTGTAAATATGTTCTCTGACTTCTTTCCGACTATAATCTAAAACATATTGTTCACGGCTCATAGTCATTGGCATATTGTTTACTTGAATTACCCAGTCGGGATGTTGTCTAAAAAGTTCACTGTCTGGCGAAATCATTTCTGGTTCAAACCATATACCAAATTTCATACCAAGGTTATTGATTTGTTCTACTAGATTCTTTAATCCGCCTTTTAATTTTTCTTCATAAACAAACCAGTCTCCAAGAGAACTATTATCATTATCCCTATGGCCAAACCATCCGTCATCCATGACCAGCATTTCGATTCCAAGTTTACTTGCCTGTCTAGCGATTTCAATGAGCTTTTCCGAATTAAAATCAAAATAAGTAGCTTCCCAGTTGTTAATCAGAATAGGGCGGTGCATATCTTTATATTTGCTGCGAATTAAATGGTTGTGGTAAAGGTCATGGTAGGTTCGAGACATTCCACCAATGCCATTAGAAGAATACACCATAGCAACTTCGGGAGCAGTAAATTCTTTGTCAGGTTCTAAGGTCCATGAAAAATCATAAGGATTAATTCCCATAGCCAAACGGGTCTTCTTATGCTGGCTCACCTCTGCCTGGGCAAAAAAATTACCGCTGTAAATCAAATGAAAGCCAAAAGCTTCTCCGATATCCTCATTTGTATTGTGAGAGACTAGTGCCACAAAAGGATTATTTTGGTGAGAGGAAGTCCCTTGTCGGGAATCAATTCCCTGTTTTCCGTGATGGAGGCGACAACGTTCTATTGCACGTTCTCTTGCCCAAGCACCATTTAATGTAATAAAATCGTATTGGTCGGTATCAAAATCAACCACACAGGATAATGCTCTGCGGATATCGAAAGCATTAGAGCCGGTATTTATCAGACGGGCGCTGCGAGTGATTACATCCAGATTATTGAAAATAGTATAATATAAAATCACTTTTAAACCACTTCTCTGGTCTGCCAGAGTAACAGCCAGAGTCTGGGCATCCTCCTCCTGTGCAAATGTGGATGGCAGACGGACAGAAGTGTCTTCTAATTCCTGATATAAAATAGGTTTATCTGAAATGATTTCATGATTTTCATAACGCAAATCTAAAGAACTCATACCATCTTGATCCATGAGCTTAATAGCAGATTCGCGATAATCGCCAATTCCATGACAAGGATATTCCCAAGGCGTTTTATCCATAAAAGTAGCACGATCACGATTGAGTACTTTTGGAGTGTATGGATGATTCTCTAATCCTAATAAATAAGATAAATCTTCATCATCTGCCCGTTTTCCATAATAGATATGAGCAAGATGCCCGGATTCCAGTGCGGCAAAAGCATAGGTAGTATCTGGACCAGTAAGGGTAAATAATGTCATGGTTTCTGAAAAAATTAAGTTTGTGTCGCCATGAGGAATCGTATATTCCTTTGTAACAGTTTTGATTGTAATTGGTTTCATTCTTGACCTCCGAATCAAATTATTTAGTATCATTGTATCAAATATAAAAGAATATTCAATTCATGTAATATGGTTCGGATAGCATTTTTGAGCATTTATTGTTTCACAAAAAAAGAACCCTGTCTTTTGACAAAGTTCTTTTTATAAAATAATAAGATAAATCCTATTTGTCGTTTAATTCAACGAAAGCACCCTGCTTCATAGCACGTACTTTAGAGGACAGACCGAAAAGATTGATAAATCCTTCTGCATCCTTATGGTTGTAAAGCTCACCTGTTGTAAAGGAAGCAATATCCTCATCATATAAGGAATATGGAGAAGTAGTGCCCATCTTAATGATGTTTCCTTTGTAGAGTTTGAACTTAACTTCACCAGTTACATACTTCTGGGTAGACTCGATGAATGCCTGAACTGCTTCACGAAGTGGTGCAAACCATTTTCCTTCGTATACGATATCAGCAAACTTATTGCCCATATCCTTCTTAGCAGTATATGTATCACGGTCAAGGATTAACTCCTCTAACTGCTGATGAGCTTCCATCAGGATAGTTCCACCTGGAGTCTCATAAACACCACGGGACTTCATACCAACAACACGGTTTTCTACGATATCGATAATACCGATACCATGCTTACCACCAAGCTTATTCAGAGTACGGATAATATCAGATACCTTCATTTCCTGTCCGTTGACAGATTTTGGAACACCCTGCTCGAATGTCATAGTAACGATTTCGCCTTCTTCCGGAGCTTTTTCTGGAGAAACACCTAAAACTAAAAGATGGTCGAAGTCAGGTGCATTGGCAGGATCCTCTAACTCTAAACCTTCATGGCTGATGTGCCATAAGTTTCTATCACGGCTGTAGCTTGTATCAGCAGAGAATGGAAGGTCAATGCCATGTGCCTTACAGTATTCAATCTCAGATTCACGGGAATCCATAGTCCACTTATCATCTCTCCATGCAGCAATAATCTTAAGGTCTGGAGCAAGAGCCTTGATACCCAGCTCAAAACGAACTTGATCATTACCCTTACCAGTAGCACCGTGGCAGATAGCAGTAGCGCCTTCTTTGCGGGCGATTTCTACCAGTCTCTTAGCAATAAGAGGACGAGCCATGGAGGTACCTAAGAGATACTTGTTCTCATAGATTGCATTTGCCTGAACACAAGGTACTACATAGTCATCACAGAATTCATCAATAACATCTTCGATATATAATTTAGATGCACCACTGAATTTTGCTCTTTCATCTAAGCCATCTAATTCACTTTCCTGTCCTACGTCGATGCATACACAAATCACTTCGTAGTCATAGTTTTCTTTCAGCCATGGAATAATAGCTGTAGTGTCAAGTCCGCCTGAATAGGCAAGAATAACTTTTTCCTTCATAATAAAGTTTCCTCCTGTATTTTTTTCTGCTTATAAGTATATCAGAATCACTTTTTTATGCAATGGTGTTTTTGGGTTTTTGAGGAATTTTGCCATAATGCACAAAAACACGTATAAAAATACAATAAGAGTGAATAAATATACAAAAATGCTCAAGGTGAGAGTAAAAGAATCCGTATTGAGAATGAATTTTTATGAAGTGAAATTGAATTTTTATGCAATAAAATCAAAAATAGAGTTGCATATTTTATAAGGTAGCAGTATAATGGTTCAGACTTGAAAAATGAAAAAGAAGGTTACATAAAATTTTTGAAGGAATACAGAAGTCAGGAAAGGTCGTAGATAGTATGATTAAAGTAGGAATTATTGGATCAACAGGTTATGCAGGACAGGAATTGGTTCGTATTTTATTGCGTCATCCAGAAGTGAAAATTGTCTGGTATGGTTCCCGTTCTTATATTGATAGAAAATATAGTGAAGTTTTTGGAAATATGTTTCAGCTGGTAGAGGATCTTTGTAAGGGCGAAGATATGGATGAACTGGCAAGTCAGGTAGATGTTATTTTTACCGCTACACCACAGGGACTTTGTGGCTCTTTGGTAAATGAGGAGATTCTTTCTAAGGTTAAGATTATTGACCTTAGTGCGGATTTTCGTATTAAAGATGTAGCGAAGTATGAGAAGTGGTATGGTATTGAGCATCAGAGTCCGGATTTTGTAGCAGAGGCTGTGTATGGTCTTTGTGAAGTGAATCGTGAAGATGTAAAGAATGCAAGACTTATTGCAAATCCAGGTTGTTTCCCAACCTGCTCTGTGTTATCCATTTATCCGTTGGCAAAGGAAGGCCTTGTTGACATGAACACAGTAATTGTAGATGCCAAGTCTGGAACTTCTGGTGCAGGCCGTGGTGCTAAAGTGGCAAATCTTTACTGTGAGGTAAACGAGAATATTAAGGCATATGGTGTAACCTGTCACCGCCATACTCCTGAAATTGAGGATCAGTTGAGTTATGCATCAGGAGAAGAGGTACTGATTAACTTTACTCCACATTTGGTTCCAATGAATCGTGGTATTCTGGTTACAGCGTATGCAACCTTAAAGAAAAAGGTTTCTTATGATGAAGTGAAGGCGATTTACGATAAATACTATCAGGATGAATATTTTGTTCGTGTATTAGAGAAGGATGTTTGTCCGGAAACAAGATGGGTAGAAGGCAGCAACTTTGTAGATGTAAACTTTAAGATTGATGAACGTACCAACCGTATTGTGATGATGGGAGCAATTGATAATGTAGTAAAGGGTGCAGCAGGTCAGGCAGTACAGAATATGAACATTATGTTTGGTCTGGAGGAAAACTTAGGTCTTCAGATGGTGCCAATGTTCCCATAATGAATCAAAGCAGCAAATAGAAATAATAAACGAATAAGTAATATGCGCAACATAAAAAAATGATTTGCAAGAAATGAGGAGAAATATGAACGCAGAAGAAAAGAAGCAGAAATATATGGATGAGATTATGCAGAAGGCAGAGACTTTAATTGAAGCATTGCCATATATTCGAAATTTTAATAATAAAATCGTAGTCGTAAAGTATGGTGGAAGTGCCATGCTGGATAAGAAACTGGAAGAAAGTGTTATCAAGGATGTAGCCCTTATGAAGCTTATTGGTATGCAGCCAATTATTGTTCATGGCGGCGGCAAGGAAATCAGTAAATGGATTGACAAGGTTGGAAAAGAGACAAAATTTGTAGAAGGTTTCCGTAAAACCGATAAAGAAACCATGGAAATTGCAGAGATGGTATTGAACCGTCTGAATAAATATCTGGTACAGATGGTGGAAAAGCTGGGAGTAAAGGCCGTAGGTGTTTCGGGTAAAGACGGTGGTATGCTCAGGGTAAGTAAGAAAATGCCAAAAGGAAAGGACATTGGATATGTAGGTGATGTAGAGGCAGTTGATACCTTGCTCTTAGATACTCTGCTTGCTAATGATTTTATTCCAATTATTGCACCAATTGGTTTAGGAGAAGATGGAGAAACTTATAATATAAATGCTGATGATGCTGCATGTGCTGTGGCTTCTGCTGTTGGAGCAGAGAAACTGGCATTTTTAACAGACGTAGAGGGTGTATGCATGGATCCAAAAGATCCATCAAGCCTGATTTCTGTTATGGATTTGGAAGAATCCCAGAGACTGATTGCAGATGGTGTTATTAGCGGTGGAATGCTTCCAAAAGTAAATAACTGTATTGATGCAGTAAATGCTGGTGTAGGAAGAGTACATATTCTGGATGGACGAATTGAACATTGTCTTTTGTTGGAATTCTTTACCAAGAAGGGTATTGGAACAGCCATTATTGACAGTGCAAATGAGCTATATGAAAACGAGAGATAGTAGATTGTAATATTTCTTTATTGATTGAGGGGATATTTTAGAATAGGAGGTGCCTTATGGACGTAAAGCAGGCAGATTTACATTTTATACATACCTATAATAGAACCATTACTTTTACTAAGGGAGAAGGGATGTACCTTTATGATGATACGGGGAAGAAGTATCTGGACATGGGGGCAGGAATTGCGGTATCTTCCCTAGGATATAGTAATGAAGAATACAAACAGGCAATTAAGGATCAGGTAGATAAGTTGATTCATGTATCGAATCTGTATTATACAGAGCCGGCTGTAAAGGCTTCCAAGTATCTGGCTGAGGCTTCTGGTATGGATAAGGTATTTTTTACCAACAGTGGAGCAGAAGCCATTGAAGGCGCATTAAAGCTGGCAAGAAAGTATGCATGGTTAAAGAATCCTTCCAGCAAGGGAGAGATTATTGCCATGAATCATTCCTTCCATGGACGTACCATGGGTTCTTTATCGGTTACAGGAAATAAGCATTACCGCGAGGCATTTGAGCCATTGATTGGTGGAGTTTCTTTTGCAGATTACAATGATTTGGACAGTGTAAAGAACTTAATTACACCGGATACCTGTGCCATTATTATGGAAAGTCTTCAGGGAGAAGGTGGAATCTATCCGGCAAGCAAGGAATTTTTCCAGGGAGTTCGTGCTCTTTGTGATGAAAATGATATTTTACTGATTTTGGATGAGATTCAGTGTGGTATGGGACGTACTGGAAAGATGTTTGCATTTCAGCATTATGATGTGATGCCGGATATTATTACCAGTGCCAAGGCATTAGGCTGTGGTGTTCCGGTAGGTGCATTTGCGGCTAAAGCGGAGATTGCAGAGGCTATGGTGCCGGGTGATCACGGAACTACCTATGGTGGTAATCCTTTGGCTACTGCCGCAGTATGTAAGGTCTTTGAAATCTACGAAAAGGACCATATTTTGGAACATGTGCAGGAAATGGCGCCTTATATGACGGAGAAGTTACAGGAACTGGCAGACAAATTTGATTGCATTAAAGAAGTCCGTGGTATGGGATTTATGCAGGGAATGGAGCTTACTATAGCTGCTGGAAACGTAGTATCTAAATCCATAGAAAAGGGATTGATTCTGATCTCTGCAGGAACCAATATTGTTCGTTTTGTGCCACCTTTGGTTGCAGAAAAAGAGCATATTGATGAAATGTGCCGTATTTTGGATGAAGTATTTAGTGAATTATAATTGAAAAAGGATTAGGAATATAGAAACCTCTTTTTGGAAATACTTAACACAAATGCTATAAAAGTAGTGGATAGTAGCCAAAAGGAGGTTTTTTTATGTGGGGAATGATAATATCCTTACTTTCCGGAATTTTAATGAGTGTGCAGGGGATTTTTAACTCAGGAGTAACGAAGCAAACCAGTGTATGGATTTCCGCGTCTTTTGTACAACTTACTGCATTGCTGGTTTGTCTGACTGCATGGTTTGTGACAGGCAGGGAAGGACAGTTTTCTGGATTGATGAAGGTGCAGCCTAAATATATGTTGCTAGGTGGAATTATCGGAGCCTTTATTACCTACACAGTTATCATAGGAATGAATCAGTTAGGTCCAGCAAAAGCAGTGATGTTAATTGTTGCAGCCCAGGTCATATCAGCGTATTTGATTGAACTGTTTGGATGGTTTGGTGTGGAAAAAGCAGAATTTGACTGGACGAAGTTAGCTGGCACTGTACTTTTTGTGGCAGGAATTATGCTGTTCAAAAAAAATTAAGAAAAGGTTCATAAATTTGTTGATTGTATCTATTGTATTTGGGTTGCGGATTCGATAGAATAGATTCATACTGAGGATTTCTTCGTAAAAAGGGCAAGAATCCTTCTCTCTATATTCATAGAAGAAAGGAAAATGAAGAAAGAAACATGGATTACAATTGGAATTTGTAGTGTTTTTCTGGTGTTTGCTGGAATTATGTATTTACATGCTGGTTCTGGTAAAGAAAATACGGGACAGGAGAAGTGGGTTTCTAGTGATTCTTATGGTTTATCTGAAGAAATTATAGAAGAATCAAGTGATAGCAAAGCAGAATCAGAGGAATGTACCATTTACATCTGTGGTGCAGTAAAGAAGCCGGGTGTGTACTCCTTTCCAGAAGGAGCCAGAGTCTGTGATGCAGTAAAGGCGGCTGGTGGCATGAAAAAGAAAGCTTTGCAGGATGCAGTGAATCAGGCAAGAATGCTGTCAGATGGTGAACAGATTACAATTCCATCACAAAGTAGTAAGAAAAAATCGACTGCATCAGAAGAAAGCGGACTGGTCAATATTAATCAGGCTACAGCAGAGGAACTTATGACTCTTACAGGAATAGGAGAATCTAAAGCTCAAATGATTATTACTTATCGGGAAGAAAATGGTCCCTTTCACGCCATTGAGGATATTATGAAAATATCTGGGATAAAAGAAGGCGTATACAATCAGATTAAAGAGAATATTACAGTATAAAATAGTGGTTAGCACCTGGAGGTTGGAAAAATGGCAAAGAAGGTTTTGGTAGTAGATGATGAAAAGCTTATTGTAAAAGGCATTCGTTTTAGTTTGGAGCAGGATGGCATGGAAGTAGATTGTGCCTATGATGGACAGGAAGCTTTGGATTATATTACAAAAAATCAGTACGATGTGGTACTCTTGGATGTTATGTTGCCTGTGTTTACTGGTTTTGAAGTGTGTCAGCAGGTAAGAGAGTTTTCTGATGTACCAATTATTATGTTGACTGCCAAAGGCGATGATATGGATAAGATTTTAGGTCTGGAATACGGAGCAGATGATTATATTACCAAGCCATTTAATATTTTGGAAGTGAAGGCAAGAATCAAAGCGATTATGCGTAGAAGCAGTGCAGGACACGCTAAAGAGGAAGAGAAAGCAGTGCTTACCTTCGATGGTCTGAAAGTGGATTGTGATAGCCGCAGAGCATATATTGATGAAAAAGAAGTCAACCTTACAGCGAAGGAGTTTGATTTGTTAGAGCTTCTTATGCTTCATCCAAACAAGGTATATAGTAGAGAAGAGTTGTTAAATACCGTTTGGGGATATGATTATCCTGGAGATGTACGTACGGTAGATGTGCATATCCGTCGTTTGCGTGAAAAGATTGAAGGGAATCCAAGTGATCCAAAGTATATACATACAAAATGGGGCGTTGGATACTATTTTCAGAAATAATCATTGCAGGATAAAAAGGCGATGGAGGATTTGTTTTGAAACAATTGGTAAGTAAGGCGCTGTATGTTTTGCGGAGTATGCGCATACAGGTGTTTATTGTTTTTATCATAATAGGATTAGTGCCATTATATTTATTTTCTGCCATTGTTACAGGCTCCTATGAATCAAAGCTGGTATCCCAGCGAGTAGAGGAACTGCAGTCTTATGGTACCATGATTTCTAATCTGGTCGTTTCATCCGGCTATCTTTCTGAGGTAGATTCTGAAGAAGTAGATTTGGAAGTAGAAGAGATTGCGGAAGTGTACCAGGGACGTATTATGCTGGTAGATAAGAATCTTCGTATCGTAAAGGATACATATGGATTAGAAAATGGGAAAACCGTTATATCAACAGAGGTAATCCAGTGTTTTAATGGAACTGGAAGTAAATATGTAAATGAGCTGGGGGAGTATATGCAGCTTACGATGCCTATTATTGATACTTCCCAGAAACAGCAGGTTACAGGTGTTATTATTATGAGTTTTTCCACAAATAGTCTTCAGATTATAGTGGAAGATGTAACCAAGAGGGTTTATATAACTCTTTTGATTTTTACAATTCTACTTCTCTTAGGGGCAGGTGTGTATTCTCTTTTACTTACTAAGCCGTTAAAGCAGGTAACAGAGTCTATTGATGAAATTTCTCAGGGAAATATGGATGTCAAGCTGGATATGAAAGGCTTTTCTGAAGTTAGTAGTATTTCGGATTCTTTCAATCAGATGATTGATGTTATGCAAAAGCAGGAAAATTCACGGCAAAACTTTGTTTCTGATGTGTCCCATGAGTTAAAAACTCCTCTGGCATCGATGAAGGTGCTTTCAGATTCCTTGTTGTCACAGGAAGGAATGCCGGAGGAACTGTATCGGGAGTTTTTATCAGATATTGGTGAAGAAATTGAGCGAATGACAGCCATTATAAACGACCTGTTATCAATGGTAAAGATGGACAAGAATTCTGCTCAGGTACAGGTGGTTAATATCAGTATTAATGATATGTTAGAGCAGCTGCTGAAACGTTTGCGTCCGATTGCGGCGGAGCGAAATATTGAGTTGGTATATGAGAGTTATCGTCCGGTCATGGCAGATGTAGATGAAGTGAAGATGTCCATTGCTTTAAATAATCTGATTGAGAATGCGATTAAATATAATTATGATGAGGGCTGGGTTCGTGTGACCTTAAATGCGGATCATAAGTTTTTCTATGTTACAGTACAGGATTCTGGTGTTGGTATTCCAGAAGATGTGCAGGATAGCGTATTTGAGCGGTTTTTCAGGGTAGATAAGGCTCGTTCCAGAGATACAGGTGGAACCGGTCTTGGTTTGTCTTTGACCCGAAGTGCAGTATTATTGCATCGAGGGTCCATTAAGCTGCATAGTAAGGAAAATGAAGGTACTACCTTTACCGTTCGTATTCCGTTAAATTTCGTTCCATCTAAGGTAGAATAGTGATGGAAGAGCATGGAGGCTAGTCATGTTTTGGAAAGGAAAGAAAGATAGGATTTATAGATTTTGTCAGGGGATTTGTCTATTGGTGCTTTGTAGCATTCTTTGTATTGGATGTTCCAAGGAGAAAGAAACTAAGGGATATAAAGGCAGCTATATCTTCTGTCTGGATACAAATGAGACTAAGGTTGGTTATGAAAAATATACATGGAAAAGTGATGGAATCCGAAGCAGAATCGATGAGTGTCTGGAAGAATTGCAGAAGGAGCCTTCTGACATTTCCTTGAAAAAGGCATTTCCGGATGATGTCCGTGTAGATGATTATGTATTAGAAGGAAATGGTCAGTTGACCTTGTATTTTAATTCTGGCTACAATAATTTAAGTGGTGTATCAGAAATTCTTCGAAGAGCAGCTATTGTGAAGACGCTTTGTCAGATAAATGGTGTAGAGACGGTTCAGTTTTATGTGTCTGGCCAGCCACTGACTGATTCAAATAAAGAAGCGGTAGGATTTATGACAGCAGATTCTTTTATTGATAATACTGGCGGAGAAACTACCTATAAGCAACAGGCTACTTTGAATATGTATTTTAGCGATTACACAGGCAAATCTCTGGTAGAGGTTCCAGTGGATATTACCTATGATGCCACCATACCTTTAGAGCAATTGGCAATTGAGCAGTTGATTAAGGGACCATATTCTATTGATGGTGTAAAAGAGGATGAAGTTCTTCCGACGATACCAGAAGGAACTTTGCTTAATAAAATTACAGTAAAAGAAAATACCTGTTATGTGGATTTTTCTTCTGAATTTTTGGAGAAACGAAGAAATATTTCAGAGGAAGTGGCGATTTATTCTATTGTAAATACATTGGTAGAGCTTTCAAATATTAATAAAGTGCAGTTTAGTATTAATGGTGAGCAGGTGCTTTTGTATAATGATAGTATTGATTTGGGTTCTGTTTTTGAACGGAATCTGAACTTAGTGAAGCATTGATTTTGATAGCCAAAATGAATTGGTTTTGAAATTTGGGAGTAACAATAAATGTGAAGGAGGGATATCATCAAACGTCCATTAGCATGGATACTTGGTGGAATGATTGTAATATTTTTAATATATCGGGCATTTCATTCGGAAACGGATGATGCCCGTTTTTTTATTTTTGATGGCGTCTGGGATGGAAAGATTCAGGCCAGAGCTCAGGGGAATGTAGACCATCTGGATTTGCATCAGAATGAAGAATCAGTCAGCACAAGTGTCTATTTAAAAGAAGTTATTATTGTTATAGATGAGAAAGAATATGTTCTGGAAAAACTGTTGGTATATCTGGATGGAGAAGTGAAGTTGAAGCCCGGAAATAGAATTTTTCTGCAGGGGACGTTAAAAGAATTTACGCAACCTACCAATCCAGGGCAATTTGACCAGAGGGCATATTACAAAGAAAAGGGGATTTATTATCAGTTTCAGGCAGATGAGATGGAAGTGGTAGATGGAAATTATTCATGGTGGAAGCAAATGCTGTACCATATCCGGGACAGTATAGCGGAAGTATATGCTAAAACTTTGCCAGAGAAAGAGTATGGGATTATTACTGCTATGATTTTGGGGGATAAGTCGGTATTGGATATGGATGTGAAGAAGCTTTATCAGGCTAGTGGTATCGGTCATATTCTGGCTATTAGTGGATTACATGTAACGATTCTTGGTATGGCATTGTATCGTTTTTTGCAAAGATTGGGCGTTCCGGTGAAAGCGCGGGTATTTGTTTGTGTGATTATGTTGCTTTGTTATGGAAGAATGACGAATTTTAGTGTTTCTACCAGCCGGGCAGTGATTATGATGATTTTGTTCCTTATGGCAGAATACATTGGAAGAAGCTATGATCCAGGAAGTGCTTTGGCGTTTAGTGGTATTGTTATCTTATTACAAAAGCCCTTTGCTTTATTTTCCTGTAGTTTTTTATTATCTTTCGGGGCGATTCTGGGATTAAATCTGATACAGCCAGTATTAAAGCTTTTGATGTATGGAGGAGAAGAAAGGCAAAGAGAGCGGAAACGCAGACTGCGGCAATGGAAAAAGGAAGTGGTTGCGAATCACTCTTACGGAAAACTATTAGTGTATTTGCAGCGACTTGGAGAAAAAATAGTATCAATGTTGTTGGGAAGTATATCAGTACAACTTATGACGCTTCCAGTAATGTTGTATTTTTTCTTTGAAGTGCCGTTATATGGAATCGTTATTAATCTTTTTGTGATTCCCTTGGCATCGGTGTTGGTATTATTAGCTTTTATCGGAGGGGGTATTGGCTGCATCTGTTTTCCGCTAGGAAAATTTCTTATGGGAACTGTGTATTTTATCTTACAGTTTTATGAAAAATTGTGTCTGGTTTTTCGAAAAATGCCTGGCCAGCTTCAGATACTGGGGCGGTCATCCTGGCAGGAAATCCTTTTGTATTATGTGATTTTATTTAGTTTTTTAGTGATTGTCAGACAGATGGTAGAAAGAAAGGGACAGGCGTCAAAAGGATTCTGGCTGGTGCCTGCGATTGTGGTGATATTTCTTTTGCCTTTTCCAAAAAATGAATTCTATATGACCTTTCTGGATGTGGGACAAGGAGATGGGATTTTTATCCACAGTCCTTCTGGAACCAATATTTTGCTGGATGGAGGCAGCACCAGTGTATCTAAGGTAGGAACCTATCGGATTCTTCCTTTCTTAAAGTGCAATGGAATTCGTCAAATTGATTATATGATTATGACTCATTCGGATGAGGATCATGTCAGTGGGGGAATAGAGATTTTGGAGGGAATACCACAACATGGGATAAAGGTAAGGCAGATTGTATTGCCAGAAATAAAGGATACAACCGAATTTAAGAAGGTATTGGAATTGGCAGTAAAGCATAAGATTCCAGTTACATATTTGTCTGTAGGAGATTATTGGGAAGATGGGGAGTTAAAGGTGGTTTGTCTGAATCCTGTGGCGGGAATGGAACCAGAGTCAGCCAATGAAGGCTCGATTACTTTGAGTTTGGAATATCAGGACTTTTCTTGTCTCTTAACTGGAGATTTGGAGGGCGCTGGCGAGGAGCAGGTGGAAACCTTGCTTGAGAAAGAAAAACGTAAGTAT
Organism: Butyribacter sp.; assembly: GCA_045542435.1. GTDB lineage: Bacteria > Bacillota > Clostridia > Lachnospirales > Lachnospiraceae > Jutongia. Next base: position 129,905 of record JAZQLD010000025.1, read on the forward strand.
TCCTTACCAAAGGGGTATACCGTTTTGAAAGTGGCGCATCATGGCTCGAAAAATTCCACTAGCCAAGAGATTTTAGAGTTGATAAGTCCGGCATTGGCGGTAATATCCTGTGGAGAAGAAAATAGTTATGGACATCCTCATGAAGAGACAATGGAACTGTTGCAAGAAGTGAAGAGGGAGATTCTGGTGACGGCGAAATGTGGTGCGATTACAATAGAAGTTGATGAAGAGGCTGAGGTGAGAAGTTGGCTGCCTCCCAACTAAATAGAGAAAATAGAGGATTGGTTAGGATGAGTAGAAAAAATCCCAATCAAATGTAAGGTATGTTGATGCAATTTGACAAGTACATTTTTCTAAAAAAGCAACTCTTCGCGATGTATTAAAAACCTATACAAACATTGACAATAAATGAATTGAGAAATATAATGAATATATTATATTTGGAGCGGAGGTACTTATGGAAAAAAAGATATCAAAAATAACAATTAAGGGGATTTTAATTTTCACATTGAGCTTTGTTATGGCAGAAATCATTGTAATTGCAATAGCCGGTGTTTTTGCTATGAGAAAAGCTGCAAATGTGGGCACAGTGCTGTATGAGAATTACGGAAAAGTACAGGGAGAGTTGGAAGCAGGATATGGCTCTTTTCAGGAAGTAAAGATACAGTTACGAAATACTTTATTTATGTACGCTGAGGACAAAGAGTCGCAAAATGATGCTATTGAAAAAATCGCAATTTATCGCGAAGATTTGAACGAAAAGTATCAGCTGGCATATGAGCATATGCTTGATCAGGATACAAAAGCTCTTTTAGATGAGACGGTGGAATATACCAATTTATATCTGGCAGATGTAGATATTTGTCTGGATTATGTTTCTAAGGGCAAGATAGACGAAGCCAGAGAGCATTTAAGAAATAATGGTGTTGATTCTGCGATTGCTTCTGTAGAAAAATTGGAAGAGTGTATGAAATTACTGGATGTACATGCTCAGGAAGAACAAAAGACTCTAGAAAAAGAAAATAGAAATGGAACGATTGTGATTGTGATTATGCTGGTTTTAAGCATTATTTGCTGCTTGAGCATTTTGAGCATTATGATTACAGGTATCAGCAACCCAATACATAAATTATCAGATATCGCAAAGCAGATTGCTAAGGGCGAGGTTGATATTGATCTTCCTGCCATGGACGGAAAGAATGAAATTGCAATTCTGCAAAATAGTTTTCATGACATGATTGCAAATTTACATAATCAGGCAAAGATTCTAGAGCGTGTTGCTGAAGGTGATTTGCAGGTAGATATTGTTCCAAAGTCAGATAAAGATTTGATGGGAAATGCTATTAAGAGAATGTTGGAGGATGATAACCGTGCATTTTCAGCAATTCGTAGTGCTACTGGACAGATTAGTGTAAGTTCCGGTGAGATTGCTGCAGCTAGCCAGACCTTGGCACAGGGTTCTACAGAACAGGCTAGTTCCATTCAGCAGATTTCAGCATCTATTACAGATATTGCAAATAAAACGAAAGATAATGCATCTCAGGCAGAAGAGGTAAATCGTATTCTGTTAGAGGCAAAGGATGATGTGATAGCAGGCAACCAGAGAATGAAAGAAATGGTTGATGCAATGCGTGATATTAACGAATCCTCTGAAAATATTCAGAAGATTATTAAAGTAATTGATGATATTGCATTTAATACAAATATTTTAGCGTTAAATGCTACTGTAGAAGCTGCGAGAGCAGGTGAGCAAGGAAAGGGCTTTGCGGTTGTAGCAGAGGAAGTTAGAAATCTTGCTGGTCGTTCTGCGGATGAATCTAGTCAGACTGCAGAGTTGATTGAAGACTCTATTCACAAAGTGAAACGTGGTTCCCAGTTGGCTTCGGAAACTGCAAAAGCTTTAGAAGTACTTGTAGATGTTATTGACCAGGCTACAGATAAGAGTGAAGCAATTGCTACCGCATCTAATGAACAGGCATCTGCAACCGCTCAGATTGATATTGCATTAATGCAGGTTTCACAGGTAGTACAGACTAATTCGGCTACCAGTGAACAGTGTGCTGCAGCCAGTGAGGAATTAGCTGGTCAGGCTAATGGTTTGAAAGAACAGCTTGCTAAATATCAAATCAAAGATGATATGGGAATGTCTACTTCTCAAAGCTATGGATATGGGGAGCCAATGAGATATTTGGAAAGCATAAGTCGTTATTAATTAAAAGAACTAAGAGATTCAAGAAGAGATGTTGTGAAGCATCTCTTCTTTTGAATTATAAGAAATTGTTCAAAATATAGTGGAATGTCAACAAGAATTGCAAAGCAACGCGCCGACGCTGTCTTTATTCTATCAAAATCTCAAACGAGAAATAGGATTAAATAAAAATTATCAATGACAAATAAAATCCTTTGTGCTACAATGAATCTATCTTTGGTCTATTATGCCTAATAGACTAGAGTGACATTACGATTTTTTATGCCCGCAGGGCAGAATGGAGGAAATAATGGATTACAAGAATGCAGGTGTTGATATTGAGGCTGGTTACAAAGCAGTTGAATTAATGAAAAAGCATGTAGCAAGCACTATGCGTAGTGAAGTACTTAGTGATATTGGTGGTTTTTCTGGCGCATTTAGTTTGGAAAGCTTCAAGAACATGGAGCAGCCAACATTAGTATCTGGTACAGATGGCGTTGGAACCAAATTAAAAATTGCTTTTGAGATGGACAAGCATGACACAATTGGAATTGACTGTGTAGCAATGTGTGTAAATGATATTGCATGTGCTGGTGGTGAGCCATTATTTTTCTTGGATTATATTGCATGTGGTAAGAATGAGCCTGAGAAGATTGCAAACATCGTAAGTGGTGTAGCAGAAGGCTGTCGTCAGTCAGAAGCAGCTCTTATCGGTGGTGAGACAGCAGAAATGCCAGGATTCTATCCAGTGGATGAGTACGATTTGGCAGGTTTTGCTGTAGGTATTGTAGACCGTGCAAAGATGATTACCGGAAAGACTATTTCCAAGGGAGATGTATTAGTTGCGATTGCATCTTCTGGTATTCATAGTAATGGTTATTCTTTGGTTCGTAAGGTGTTTGATATTAAGAAGGATGTGCTGTCTAAGTCTTATGAATCTTTAGGTGGAGCTACTTTAGGAGAGACTTTATTAACTCCAACTACAATTTATGTGAAGGCATTAAGAAGTGTTAAGGAAGGCGGCGTTACCATTAAGGGATGCAGCCATATTACTGGCGGTGGATTCTATGAGAATATTCCACGTATGCTTCATGATGGCGTAAGAGCCCAGGTGAAGGAAAATAGTTATCCAATCCCTCCAATCTTTGATATGTTAGCAAAGGATGGAGATATTGCAAAGGAAATGATGTACAACACTTACAATATGGGTATTGGTATGTTATTAGCTGTAGATGCAGCAGATGCTGATAAGACTGTAGAATTAGTGAATCAGTCTGGTCAGAAGGCATATATCGTTGGTGAAATCGTAGAAGGCGATAAGGGTATTGATTTGGTTTAGTCTTTATACGGAAAAACAAAAGACCAACGAAAAAACCATTGGTCTAGTAAGAAAGAGGGATATTATGCAGAAAATTGCAGTATGTGTATCCGGTGGCGGTACTAATTTACAGGCGATTATTGATGCTGTGGCGGATGGTAAGATACATAACACAGAGATTGCTGTGGTTATCAGCAATAAAAAAGATGCCTATGCATTAGAAAGAGCAGCAAAGGCAGGGATTGCCGCAGAATGCATCAGTCCAAAAGATTTCTCAGACAGAGAGGCTTTTGCAGATGCCATGTTAGAAACATTGGACAAGCATGAGGTTGATTTGGTGGTATTGGCTGGCTATCTGGTGATTGTACCAGCGAAGATGATTCAGAAATACCGCAATCGGATTATCAATATTCATCCATCCCTGATTCCTGCCCATTGTGGTATGGGATATTATGGGTTGAAGGTACATGAAAGTGTGCTGGCAGCTGGCAACAAAGTAACAGGAGCTACCGTACATTTTGTTGATGAAGAAGCAGACCACGGTCCGATTCTTTTGCAAAAAGCAGTGGAAGTACAGGAAGGGGATACCCCGGAGGTACTTCAGAAAAGAGTAATGGAGCAGGCTGAGTGGCATCTTTTACCACAGGCCATTGACCTGATTGGTGCCGGCAAGGTTTCTATTACAGACGGCATTGCGCACATTAATTAGTATGGAGGCTAGGAGAAAATGAAAGTATTAATTGTTGGAAGCGGCGGAAGAGAGCATGCTATTGCATGGAGTGTTTCCCAGAGCAAGAAGGTAGATAAAATCTACTGTGCACCTGGAAATGGTGGAATTGGTCAGATTGCAGAATGTGTTGATATTTCTGCAATGGAGTTTGACAAACTGGCGGATTTTGCTCAGGAAAATGAAATTGATTTAACCATTATTGGTATGGATGATCCATTAGTTGGTGGTGTAGTAGATATATTCGAAGCAAGAGGACTTCGTGTTTTCGGACCTCGTAAGAATGCTGCTATCATCGAAGGCTCTAAGAGCTTTTCTAAGGACTTAATGAAGAAATATGACATTCCTACCTGTCATTATGAGACCTTCCATTCCCCTGAGGAAGCTTTATTGTACTTAGGAAACTGTCAGTTCCCAGTAGTATTAAAGGCAGATGGTCTTGCGCTTGGTAAGGGTGTTTTAATTTGCCAGACCTTGGAAGAGGCAGAGGCAGGTGTTGCTACACTAATGTTAGATAAGCAGTTTGGTGATGCTGGTGATACCATTGTTATTGAAGACTTCATGACAGGAAGAGAAGCTTCTGTACTTTGTTTCTGTGACGGAACCCATATTAAGCCGATGACAAGTGCACAGGATCATAAACGTGCTAAAGATGGTGACCAGGGACTAAACACTGGTGGTATGGGAACTTTCTCGCCAAGCCCATTCTATACAGAGGAGATTAAGCAGTTCTGTGAAGAGAAGATTTATCAGCCAACTATGGATGCCATGAAGGCAGAAGGAAGAGATTTTGTAGGAATTCTTTTCGTAGGTCTGATGCTGACTGAGGATGGTCCAAGAGTGTTGGAGTACAATGCTCGTTTTGGTGATCCAGAGGCTCAGGTTGTTCTTCCTAGAATGAAGAATGATATTATTGATGTAATCGAAGCTTGTATTGATGGTAAATTAGATCAGATTGACTTAGAGTTTGAGGACAATGCTGCCGTTTGTGTAGTATTGGCTTCTGACGGATATCCAGAGCATTATGAAAAGGGTAAGCTGATTTCTGGTTTAGAGAACTTTGAAGGAAAAGATGGTTATTATTGTTTCCACGCAGGTTCTAAGAAAACAGAGGAAGGCATCGTAACCAATGGTGGTCGTGTACTTGGTATTACTGCTAAGGGTAGTGACTTAAAGGAAGCAAGAGCCAATGCTTATAAAGCTACAGAGTGGGTTTCCTTTGAGAATAAATACATGCGTAATGACATTGGCAAGGCCATTGATGAAGCATAATCGATAATGTGCCTCATGTGAAAAGATTTCAATTTGACAAATGACAGTTTGTATGTCAGTCAAATCAAATAAAATATATTAAGTACTAAGTAATGAAAATATAGGAGGAAAAAACATGTATTCATTTGAAGAAGTTGAAAAATTTGATTCCGCTGTTGCAGAAGCAATGGCAGCTGAAACAGGAAGACAGCGAGAGAATATCGAGCTGATTGCTTCTGAAAACTTAGTAAGTAAAGCTGTAATGGCAGCTATGGGAAGTACTTTAACAAACAAGTATGCAGAAGGATATCCAGGAAAGAGATATTATGGTGGTTGTGAGCACGTAGATGTAGTAGAAGATTTAGCAAGAGACCGTGCTATGGAACTGTTTGGATGTACATATGCAAATGTTCAGCCACATTCTGGTGCACAGGCAAACATGATGGTATTCTTTGCATTAATGGAGCCAGGTGATACTTTCATGGGAATGAACTTGGACCATGGCGGACATTTAACACATGGAAGCCCTGTAAATCTTTCCGGTAAGTACTTCAACTGTGTACCTTACGGTGTAGATGACAATGGTTTCATTAACTATGATGAAGTAGAAAGAATTGCAAAGGAATGCAAGCCTAAATTAATCGTAGCAGGAGCTTCTGCGTATGCTCGTAAGATTGACTTTAAGCGTTTTCGTGAAATTGCTGATTCTGTAGGTGCATATTTGATGGTAGATATGGCTCATATCGCTGGTCTGGTTGCTTCTGGACAGCATGAAAGCCCAATTCCATATGCACATGTAACCACAACTACAACCCACAAGACATTGCGTGGACCTCGTGGTGGTATGGTTCTTTCCAGCAAGGAATTTGCAGAGGAAATGAAGTTAAATAAATCCTTATTCCCAGGAATTCAGGGTGGTCCTTTGATGCATGTAATCGCAGCTAAAGCTGTATGTTTCAAAGAAGCATTAGACCCAAGTTTCAAGGAATATGGAAAGAATATTATTGCAAATGCACAGGCTCTTTGCGAAGGTCTGAAGAAACGTGGTATCAAGATTGTTTCTGATGGTACTGATAATCACTTAATGTTAGTTGATTTAGCAGATAAGGGACTGACAGGTAAAGAAGTAGAGAAGTGGCTGGATGAGGCACACATTACCTGTAATAAGAATACTATTCCAAATGATCCTCAGTCTCCATTTGTAACCAGTGGTATCCGTCTTGGTACTGCAGCAGTTACAACCCGTGGTTTTAACACCGAGGATATGGATCAGGTTGCAGAGGCAATTGCTTTAATGATTAATGACCATGAAGCAAACAAAGAAAAAGCAATGGCTATTGTTAAGTCTTTAACAGATAAATATCCATTATATGAGTAATCATAAGTAATATGTGGGGTACCGGGTATTATCCCGGTGCCCTTTTCAAATACCAGAAAGAATGGGGTGTTTCATATGTCTTATAAGCAGCAATACTATGAAAATTTAGCAGAAAGTATTATTGAGAAGTTTAATCTTCGGGGAATTGAGGGATACTATTGTGCAGACAGAGAAGAAGCAAATGCAAAGGCAAAGCGTTTTCTTACCCCTGGCTGCAGTATTTCCTGGGGTGGTTCTATGACCATACAGGAAATCGGTTTGATTGATGATTTGAAAGAATCTGATTATACCATTTATGACAGAGCTCAGGCGGTTACTCCTGAGGAGAAAAGGGAAATGTTTAGCCGCATTGTTACCTCTGACTTTTATTTTATGAGTTCCAATGCCATTACGATTAATGGTGAGCTGGTAAATATTGATGGAGCTGGCAATCGTGTGGCCTGTCTTTGTCATGGACCAGAGCATGTAGTGATTATCGCTGGAATGAATAAAATTGTGCCAGATGTTAAGAGTGGAATTGCCAGAGTCCACAACATGGCAGCACCTCCAAATGCTTTGCGTCTGGGTCTGAATACTCCATGTGCAGAATATGGAAGATGTGCTGACTGTTTATCAAAGGACTGCATCTGTGCTCATACGGTAATAACCCGTTTTTCTAGAGTGCCAGGTCGTTTGAAGGTGATTCTGGTAGGGGAAGAACTTGGATATTAAGTCAGAAACTGAACAGGAAGAGGATGGTTTTCTGAGAAAACAAATATAATACGCTTACAAGAGATTGACAGAGGAAAAGAAAGGTAGGGAGAGTTCTATGAGATGCTATGAGGAAGAAAAAGATGGCATACAGAAAGGAAATGGCTCTATGGTAAAGGTTGAAGTAAATGTAACCAGGATTGTAAAATATATCTGTATTACCGGGATATTAATCGTCGCATGTATTTTCGGTGAAAAGTGTTTTCGTGATTTCGTAGAAAATCGCTGGAACGCAGAGTAAATTCAGATTAGGACGAAAGAGTGAACAGAGAATATGAGTAAGGATTTATTTATTGCGGAAAAGCCCAGTGTAGCAAAGGAATTTGCAAAGACGCTGGGGGTGTCCGGCAATCAGGGACGGGGATATATGGAGTCAGATGCTTATATTGTGACATGGTGTGTTGGTCATCTTGTAACAATGAGTTATCCGGATGTGTATGATCCCGCTTTAAAAAAATGGTCGTTGCAGACACTTCCATTTCTGCCAGACAATTTTTTGTATGAACTGATACCGGATGTACAAAAGCAATTTAAGATTGTAGAAGGGCTTTTGAATCGTGAAGATGTAGGCCGGATATATGTCTGTACTGACTCGGGAAGAGAAGGAGAGTACATATATCGATTAGTAGACCAGATGGCAAAGGTTCCGGAAAGCAAGGAAAAACGTCGTGTCTGGATTGACTCCCAGACGGAGGAAGAGATTCAGAGAGGAATCCGTGAGGCAAAGCTTTTGTCTGAATATGATAATCTAGCATCTTCGGCTTATTTGAGGGCAAAGGAAGATTATTTGATGGGAATTAATTTTTCCAGAGTTCTTTCCTTGAAATATGGTCAGACGGTTATGAATTATCGGAAGATTGATAAATGGGCAGCAATCTCTGTTGGCCGTGTTATGACCTGTGTATTGGGAATGGTTGTGCGAAGAGAACGGGAGATTCGTAACTTTGTCAAAACACCATTTTATCGAATATTGGGACACTTTGATTATCAGGGAAAGAGCTTTGAAGGGGAATGGCGAAGCGTGGAAGGTTCTAAGTACTTCCAGTCACCAGACCTTTATAAAGAGAATGGTTTTAAAGAAAAGCCAGTGGCAGTGGCTCTTTGTGAGATGTTAGGGTATACAAAGGAAACGCAGGAAAATATGTATATACCAGAGAGTGCAGGAGAGCCGGTATATACCTCGGAAGATTCTGTTAGAGAAATTATTGCTGAAAAAGAGGCTCTGGTAGAAAAAGTAGAACGTAAGAAAGAAAAGAAAAATCCTCCGCTATTATTTAACTTAGCAGAACTACAGAATGTCTGTTCCAAGTTGTTTAAAATCAGTCCGGATGAAACTTTGAAAATTGCACAGGAATTATACGAAAAGAAGCTGGTTACATATCCAAGAACCGATGCCAGAGTGCTTTCTACAGCGGTTTGTAAGGAAATTCATAAAAATCTAGGAGGGCTTCGCAACTATTCAATTGTAAAAGAGATTTCCCAGAAGATTTTAGATGAAGGCAGTTTTAAGTCCATTGCCAAAAGCAGATATTGTAATGATAAGCAGATTACAGACCATTACGCAATTATTCCAACGGGACAGGGATTTGGTGCATTACGTAGTGTAAGCCCAACTGCGCAGAAGGTGTATGAAGTAATTGTGCGTCGTTTTCTTTGTATTTTTTATCCCCCTGCAGAGTACCAGAAAATCAGCTTAACTGCCTTGCGTCAGTCAGAGCGCTTCTTTGCTTCCTTTAAGGTTATGACCCAGCAAGGGTACTTAGAAATTGCTACCGCATCCTTTGCCAAGAAGAATGCCCAGTCTGGTTCTGCAAAACCAGAAGTAAATAACAAAGAGAATGAAGATACTTCTGGAGAAAGTGACAGTGCAGAAGAAAGCTTTGATGCTTCCTTGATAGAAATGATGCAAAAAATCAAGAAGGGAACTAAAATCTCACTGGAATCTTTGGAGATTAAGGAAGGGGAGACTTCTCCGCCAAAGCGGTATAATTCGGGTTCTATTATTCTTGCTATGGAAAATGCGGGACAGTTAATTGAAGATGAAGAACTTCGTTCCCAGATTAAAGGTAGTGGTATTGGTACCAGTGCTACCAGAGCGGAAATTCTTAGCAAGCTGGTTAAGATTAAGTATCTGAAGCTGAATAAAAAAACTCAGATTATTACTCCGGAACTGCTGGGAGAAATGGTATTTGATGTGGTGGATTCTTCTATTCGCCAGTTACTTAATCCCGAGCTTACCGCAAGTTGGGAAAAGGGGCTGACCTATATGGCTGAAGGAAGCATTACCGAAGAAGAATATATGCAGAAGCTGGAAGCTTTCGTAGCGAACAGGGTCAACGGAGTAAAACAGTTGAATAACCAGGGTATGTTGCGGGCGAAATTTGATGAAGCAGCCGCATATTATAAGTAGAGTATATTTTGGGAGGAATAACATATGTACGAAAAGTTAAAAAATAAGAATTTATTTAATATGGACGAAACTATTGCGTATGAGATTTTTGAGGGTGTAGATTTTCCTTGGCAAGTGTTGCCTCGGATTAAGGATTTTATTCTTGTATTAGGACAGACATTGAGTCCTGAGGAATATGATAATAAGGGGAATGGAATTTGGATTGCAAAGTCGGCTAAGGTGGCGCCTACTGCATTTATTAATGGGCCTTGTATTATCGGAAAGAACGCAGAGATTCGCCATTGTGCTTTTATCCGTGGCAATGCAATTGTAGGGGAAAACTCTGTAGTAGGTAATTCTACGGAATTAAAGAACGTGATTCTGTTTAATAATGTGCAAGTGCCACATTACAATTATGTTGGAGATTCTATTCTTGGCTATAAGTCTCACATGGGAGCTGGTTCTATTACTTCTAATGTGAAGTCTGATAAGACACAGGTAACCATTCAGTATGAAGGGGATACGATTGAGACTGGTCTTAAGAAAATGGGAGCGATTCTTGGAAATTATGTGGAGGTTGGCTGTAATAGTGTCTTGAATCCAGGTACTATTATTGGCAGCAACACTAATGTTTATCCACTTTCTATGGTTAGAGGATATATTCCAAAGGGAAGTATCTACAAGAAAAAAGGGGAAGTGGTAGAGAAGATACTGTAAACAGCTAGAAATTGTCTTAATAAACAAAATTACCGTTTTGAATAGATAGAATCTTATTCAAAATGCAAATTTTGTGAATTTTTGTCAAAAAGTGTAGACTTAATGGACAAATTGTGCGAAAATAATGATAGACTGCGGATATAACGCAGATAATAAGCATATCGAAAGGAGTATGAACATGATTTATTCACACGAAGTAGAAAACATGTGCCCAGTTGCTCAGGGTGTTAACCATGGTTGTGCACCAATCCCAGAAGAAGCAAAATGGGTTAAAGCAAAAGAAGTAAAGGATATCTCCGGTTTTACACATGGTGTAGGCTGGTGTGCACCACAGCAGGGTGCATGTAAGCTGAGCCTGAATGTAAAGGAAGGTATCATTCAGGAAGCATTAGTTGAGACAATCGGATGTTCCGGTATGACTCATTCTGGAGCTATGGCAGCTGAGATTCTTCCAGGACGTACTGTTATGGAAGCATTAAACACTGACTTAGTTTGTGATGCTATCAATACAGCAATGAGAGAATTATTCTTACAGATCGTTTACGGTCGTTCACAGTCTGCATTCTCTGAAGATGGTCTTCCAATCGGTGCAGGTCTTGAAGATTTAGGTAAGGGTCTTCGTTCTCAGGTTGGTACTATGTATGGTACTTTGAAGAAAGGTCCTCGTTACTTAGAGATGGCTGAAGGTTATGTTACAGCTATCGCATTAGATGCAGACGATTTAATTATCGGTTACAAGTTCGTATCTCTTGGTAAGATGACAGACTTCATCAAGAAGGGTGATGATCCTAACACAGCATGGGAAAAAGCATGTGGTCAGTATGGTCGTGTTGAGGATGCTGTTAAGCTAATCGACCCAAGAACAGAAAAAGAGATCAAGAAATAAGAAAAGGAGGCAAACGAATCATGGCATTATTTGAATCATATGAAAGAAGAATAGATAAAATCAATAGCGTATTAAACAGCTATGGTATTGCTTCTATCGAAGAAGCTGAAAAAATCACAAAGGATGCTGGTCTTGATGTTTACAATCAGATTAAGAACATCCAGCCAATCTGTTTCGAGAATGCTTGCTGGGCTTATATCGTAGGTGCAGCTATCGCAATCAAGAAGGATTGTCGTCGTGCAGCTGACGCTGCAGCAGCAATCGGTGAAGGTTTACAGGCTTTCTGTATCCCAGGTTCCGTTGCTGATACCCGTAAGGTAGGTTTAGGACATGGTAACTTAGGAAAGATGCTCCTTGAGGAAGAGACTGAATGTTTTGCATTCCTTGCAGGTCATGAGTCTTTCGCAGCAGCTGAAGGTGCTATCGGTATCGCAGAAAAGGCAAACAAGGTTCGTCAGAAACCTCTCCGCGTTATCTTAAATGGTCTTGGAAAAGACGCTGCTCAGATTATCTCTCGTATCAACGGATTTACATTTGTTGAGACTGAGTATGATCCATATACAAACGAAGTTAAGGAAGTATTCCGTAAGTCATACTCCGACGGTCTTCGTGCAAAGGTTAACTGCTACGGTGCAAACGATGTTTGCGAAGGTGTAGCTATCATGCACAAAGAGGGTGTAGACGTATCTATCACAGGTAACTCTACAAACCCAACCCGTTTCCAGCATCCAGTAGCTGGTACTTACAAGAAGGAATGCTTAGAGCAGGGTAAGAAGTACTTCTCCGTAGCATCCGGTGGTGGTACAGGACGTACACTTCATCCAGATAACATGGCAGCTGGTCCTGCTTCTTATGGTATGACTGATACACTTGGTCGTATGCATAGTGATGCACAGTTCGCTGGTTCTTCATCTGTACCTGCTCACGTAGAGATGATGGGTCTGATCGGTGCTGGTAACAACCCAATGGTTGGTATGACTGTTGCTGTTGCAGTATCCATTCAGGAAGCAGCAGACGCTGGCAAGTTCTAAGAATTTCTAAATTGTACGAATTATATAACTAATAAGGTTATATGCAGCAAAGAAATATGATAAAGGGGGTTTTCAAAGTTTATGATAGCTTTGAAAATCCCTTTTTTCTTTATAGGAAAGTTCATCCTATAAAGAAAAAAACGCTCCGCTACTGTGAGTCATTTGAGCCTTATGGGGATGAAGATTGGATGCTGGAAGAAAAGTATATGAATTACATGCCGGATGAATATTAATGTGAGAGCTTTCTGAAAGGAAAATTATAAGGACAAGAATATGATTGACTTAAAATAAGAGAAAAGATATACTGAGGTCAAAATACCAATTTTCTTCCATGGGGGTGACGAAATGAACAATATCTATTCCTTTGAGGTATGGGAGCAAGACGAAAAGAGGGCTTCTGTTTGGTATAACAGAGGTACAGGAGAGATAAAGCACAAAGAGTTTACAGAAGAGATTTGCAGAGTTCCTTATTATAGAGAATTAACAGTACCCTTGCTATATGATTTTTTGGAAAGTCGATGCTTTTGTCAAGAAAGACCTGATAGGGATGAAATTCTTTCTGCTATGGGGTTGGTAGAGTATAATCCCTATGAAATTGTAAAAGTGACACATGGTAGAAAATCAGATGATAGTTTTTGGTTGAAATTTAATGGAGAGAATTTAACTTGGAGTGATGTTAAATGAGAGAGTTTAAACCTGAAAAAGACGATTTAGTTAATTTAGTGTCCGGAAGCGATGGGTGTCAGTTAAAATATAGAGTTGGGAATTATTGGTTAAAGCAGAATCGAAAAGGATATGAAGGATTATCTGAATATTATACCAGCTTAATTCTTAGCTGCACCACCATTAAAGAATATGTAAGTTATGAATTGTGTAAGATAAATGATAGAAATGGGTGTTTCTCCGAACATTTTTTGTCAAAAGGGGAAACATTATGGTCATTTGAGCGAGTTTATAAGGTTTGGACTGGTAAAGAGTTATTAAATGATTTGATGAGCTTGCCAACTGCCAAGGAAAGAATAGACTTTGTTTTGGAGTTCTTTAACAGGTCAGTTAAGTGTGATATCAAGGGATATCTAAAAGATACGTTAGCGTTGGACTATCTTACATTTAATACAGACAGACATTTGAAGAATCTGACTGTGATAGAAAAAAATGGACAGTTTAGACCTGCTCCAATTTTTGATAACGGAGATGCTTTCTGTAGTGATTATAATAAATTTCCTTTAGGGTGGTCTTTAGAGGAATGTATTGAGAAGTGTTATGCTCAGCCTTTTTCCGGGAGTCATTATACACAGGCAAATATTTTAGGGATGGATTTGGGTTTAGATAAAAAGAAGGCTATTTTTTTACTAGAGAAAGAGCCTGATTCAAGATGTAAAGAGTTTGCTTTAGCAAGGTTAAGAGATTATGATGCTAATACGACTATGGAGGTGATATGAGTATCATGGCTATCCATAATAAAACAGAAGAAATTAGTTTTCAGATTATGCGCAAGGATTTATGCGTGGCGTCTATTAACAGAAAAAGTGGCGAAGTCAGGATTCTCAAGAAGAATCTGCTTCCTTTCAATTTATGGCTTGAAGAGTCGGATGATTTTGATGAGCGCATTAATAATATAACAAATTTTAATTATTGGTGTTCTACCAGACTATTATCATTGGATCGACGTTATGCAAAAGAACTTTTAAATTCCTGTGGATTTGCACAGGCAGTTACAGACAAAGAAAGAGCTGATATTGCTTTACAGTATCGTTGTGTCTCTTTGAAAGACCATTATTGGGTGAAGCAGAGGGAAGATAATGTGTCATGGAATATGATTAATATATTTAATAATAAATTAGAGGAGGCTCTTGTAAATATTGCCCTAAAAGGTAAATCAATTACTATTACCAATTTAAATTTGGTAAAGTCTGATTTGGCTACAGATGGTGTATTTCCAAAGGCATGGCTGAGAGAAGTGGATTTTTATCTTTTAAAAGGAGATGAGAATGATTCGGTCCGAAAAGAAGTAGAAGCTAGTCAAATCCTTAATCTGCTTGGTATTCCGGTATTAAATTACGATTATAAGGAGTATGATGGGGATCGAGTTTCCTGTTGTAAGTGCTTTACGAGTGAGGATATTAGTCATGTTACAGCAGGCGATATGAATATTTTTCTAATGAATAAGGAAGTTTTATTTTCAGAATGGATAAAAGAGCATTGGATTTCTTATTGTCAGATGCTTGTTGCAGATTTTTTGGTAGGAAACACAGACCGGCATCAGGATAATTGGGGATTTTTATATGATGATGAAAAAAACATCCTATCCCCAGTTCCTTTGATGGATTTTAATCATGCTTTTGAAGGTGGAATGGATATGAGATGTCTTCCAGAAGTATTAATGGGAAAGGATGTAACGCAGATAGAAACTGCAAAAGAAGTGCTTTCCTGCGTGGAACTAGACTTAAGCAATCTGGAAATGCTACAGAAATATCATTATGGGGATTTTGTTTTAGAAAGATTAAAAATATTAGGATTAACACAGTAGTTTTATGCTACTGTGTTTTTTAACACAATATGGAGGCTGGATATGAGTAAAATTTTTGTGATCGAAGATGATTTTTCTCTTCGCCGGGATATTCAGGAACTTTTAGAAAAACAGGGAGAAACTATTATCACTGCATCCGGTTATCAGGAGGCAATTCAGATGATATTAAACAAGGAAGAGGCGGATTTGTATCTTATTGATGTTATGCTTTCTGATGGCAGTGGTTTTGAACTTTGTGAAAAAATTCGACAAAGAAATAATAAACCAATATTGTTTCTTACAGCATGTTCTGATGAAAATAGTATTGTAAAGGGATTGAATCTGGGAGCGGATGATTATATTACCAAACCATTCCGGGTGCGGGAACTTTTATCAAGGATTCAGGCAAATCTACGTCGTGAAAAAAGGGAGACTATAGTATCCGGGAGAGTTTGGTACAAATCAAAGAGGAAGGCTGGATTGGGACAACAGATGAAAACTTTATGAGATTATCCCATCTGGAAATGTATTCAGGAAATATGCCGGAGAAACCTGACGAAATTGCTATTACTCAGCATGTATTGTCAGACAAGGGGTACAGCTATAAATTAGGACAAAAGATACATATACAATATACCGATATAAGACGATGTATCTGATTATGATGGTGCTTTCGGGAATTCTTGGAAGTATGTCATTGATTTACCTATTTCTGTCCTGTTGTAATAATCGTCGGCCATATTATTTTAAGCTACGGGAAATAGGAGCAGATTCAGGACAAATTAGAAAAATGGTGTGTGTAGAATGGGGAGCGGTATTTTTTCCTACTGCTTTCTTAGGAGTACTTGCAGCAACATTGATTGCAGTTCCAGTGGCTTGGGGAATTTCCTGTTATTTTGGGATTGCGTTTATCTTTCATTTAACCAAGGAATCCATAGGCATGATTCTTTTATTTACGTTAGGTGTATTTCTTCTTGTTATGTTATGGACATGTCTTTTTTTTGGGGTGAAAAATTTACATGAAATGACGGGACAGATATCTTTGAAACGATTAAAAAGAATCTATCAAAAAAAAGATAAAAAGTATACTCCGATAGCTCTGTTTCTTCGTCGTCAGAAACGGGTAGAACCAGGAAAGGCAATAGCACATACTTTATTTATCATTGCGACGATGACAATCTTCTTGTATTCGCTTTATATGATAGAAAACGCTTATGACAAATATCAGGAAAGTGAAAAAAGAGTAGATATATCTGCAAGCGTACTTGGAGAAGGAAAGTCTGTTGCAACGGATGGATATATTCTTACAGAGGATGGAAAAATCGAAGATTCGCAAATAGTCAAATTAGTAGAGGTGGGCAATGGAGACACTGCATTAAATAATGGATTTTCAAAAGAAACTGTACAGGAAATATTAGATTCTTCCAGTGTAGAACATATAAAAGGAGTTATTTATGATGGAAGTCATTGTTTTTGGTGGAAGGGACAAGAAAAAGCACATTTCGAAACAACTGGTATCTTAAAAATTATGTGGAAGATACAGCAAAAATTTCAAAGCGAAGCATTCTGGGCTGGAGAGCAATCGTTACTATTTGAAATTACTCCAATTGGCGAAAAGGACTATAGTGCCTATCCTGATATACGTTGGGATAGTCCCATGAAATTGCCATTACAGGGTGAGATGACATACGATGAAGAAGCGCAGATGTATCGTTTTGATTGTGAATACGGAAAAGATTACAACTATACATACTCTGAAAATACAATAAAATCAGGGGAATCCATTGAGATTCGTAAAATCGTTGGCGATACGGACTCAAAAAAGCAAACAGAAGGGAACAGCTATAAAACCATAACCCAAACAAAAGTATTATTATGTCAGGATGTAGAGAAATTCACCCAAATATCTGCTGTTTTAGGGAGTCGGCAGTTGACATGGGCGGCTAGAGATATTAAAGATGGATTTTTTTATGGTGGGACCTATTTATTTGCATCAGAAGGATTGATGCAGCAGATAGCGACCATAGAAAATACAGAATGCAAGTATAATACACTGGGAATAAACATAGCAGAAAATGCCCATAGTAAGGAAACAGAAAGCAGAATTGCAGATATTTTGTCTCAGCAGGAATGCGAATTTCAGAGTAATATACAAGACAAGACTGTCATTCGCACAGATTTTTACAAACAATTCATTATGTTTGGCGTTATGATTATTTTAACGATTTCTACTTATTTATTTATCTGTCAGAGTATGCAGCAAAAAGCAATGGAACTTTCCAAAGGAAGGCTGCAGTTGTTACTACAGATGGGGTGTGAACGTTCTGTGCTTTGTCAGAAATATGCTGTTGCAAAAGTAAAAGAAAATTTATGGAGTATTCTTGGACTGCCTCTTTACCTTTTCGCAGTTCTTTCGGGAAGTGCATTGCAATATATAAAAGAATGCAAAGAAAGATATACAGAAATCAACAAAGAATATCTAACGGAATCAATGCTGGATATAACTATGGATTTTAGTCATAATGGACTCATTTGGATTGGTTTTTTGTTGTTCTTTGTACTCGGCAGCTTTTATTGTATTTATTGGCAGAAAAGACAATTACAACAGGTAAATTTTATGAGCAACGAAGAATAGAAAAGGGGAAATAACATGATTTTAGAAGCAAAGCATTGTGCTGGTAACTCATGACCGGCAGATGGCGGATTATGCAGAGCGAATTCTTCGAATAGCAGATGGGGTTGTATTTTCATAAATTACATAAATATGGTATCATTGACGGGAAGAAAACCTAATGAAAGGAATTAGAAGGATGAACATTTTAAAAAGAAACCATTGGTGTTACCATATTTTTGCTTTTACTTTGATAATTGCCCTGCTTATTTCAGGAATTTTATCAGAGGAAAAACTATCTATCACAGCTCAAGCCAGCAGGAAGACGTTTAAATTTTACGATTCCTATCGTAAGAAATGGCGCAAGGCTAAGCTGGATGAAAATGCTAAAATGCATAATTATGACTGGTCTGTATTAAAGAATAAGAAAAAGAAGGTAACCTATAAAGATCCTAATTATACTATTCGGAAGGGGATTGATGTGTCTTATTATAATGGCACTATTGATTGGAAGAAGGTAAAAAAGGCAGGGATTGATTTTGCATTCATTCGTCTTGGCTACCGGGGATACGGCAATGGCAGTCTGAATATGGATGTACAGTTTAAGCGAAATCTGAAAAATGCCAAAAAGGTAGGAATCGATGTGGGAGTGTATTTCTTTTCCCAGGCCATTAACGAAAAAGAAGCTAGAGAAGAAGCGGCATATATTCTAAAGGTGTTAGATGGCAAAAAGATTGAAATGCCTATTGTATATGATTCAGAAGAAATCGTTGAACTAAATGCCAGAGCCAATAAAATATCAAGAAAACAGAACACGAAAAATGCAATTGCTTTTTGTAAAAGGATACAAAAAACAAAATATGAGGCAATGATATACACCAATTTATGTCGGGAAGCGTATCTATTTGATATGGACAAAATAGATGATTATCTTATATGGTATGCTGATTATCAGAAAAAGCCACAGACACCATATGATTTTGCTTTCTGGCAGTATACTTCGAAAGGAAGCGTGGCTGGAATACCTGGAAGAGTTGATTTAAATGTACAATTCATTCCAAAGTGATTAAGTCCATACTTTTGGACACCTCTTTGGTTAATATTATCTTAACGAAAACAAAGCGCCAATGATAAAGCGTTAAGGTAATTAATCGAAAGAGAGGGTTTTACTATGATGATGTACAGTGCAAAGAAGAGAAACGTATCAACTTTTGGAGTGATTTTTAGTATCATTGCAGGCTTGATGATTCAGGTGTTATTTTATAATGCATTCGAAATAGATATAGACAAACTGCCATTTTTGTTTGTTTTTGCTCTTTGGGCATTATTTTCCACAGCAACCTATTTCTTTATGAAGCTAGTTGAAATTTAAAGGAAAATATGAATCCTAATATGTCAGAATTTGACACAAAAGGGAATTAGGGTATAATAATATTGTTTGTAACAATCAACAAGGTTGTCTGTAATTGACGCTTTTGTGCAGACAGCAACCTATATTAAAAGCGTAGAAAAGGGGAACGATATGAAGAACAAGAAAAAATTATTAGCACTTTTTCTTACCATGACTATGTTGGTAGGAATGTTGACCGGATGTATGGGACAGCAGAACCTGATTGCAGTAAATGCAGATGGAACCTGTAGTTATACTGTAAAAGTACTCTATGAGCAGAGTGCATATGATGAAATGAATGCAGGTGGCAGCCTGAGCTCAACTTATATTGGTTCTGGCGATTTTACACAAACTACAGAAACAATAGACGGCAAAAACTATCAGGCATTTACCAGAGCTTTTTCCTTTGCAAACACAACAGATTTCATTACGTTTTTAACGGATGATGCTACATTTTATAATGCATTTATAACTGGTTCGAAGAATCCAGCTAGTTATGAACAGGAGACCTTTAAGGCATTATTTGATTCTGTAACCATAGATGCGACTGGATTTGTTGGACAACTTAGCGCAGATAATGCATTATCATCTGGAGATGCAGCAGATGTAAGCAGTATTACAAAAGATTCTTTACAGGGATATGATAGTATTAATGCATATTATAAATCTATGGGTATCATGATGGATGTTTCTATTACATTACCAACAGCTATCATTGAAAGTAATGGTACAGTATCTGGAAATACAGCAACATGGGATGTTGAAAGTGTTCCAGATAGTGGAAAGTTAATTGCTGCTACATCAGGAAATCCAATTTCTGGAGATACTACAGCACCAACTATTTCTGGTGTAAAGAATAATGGTATTTATAAAAAGGCTACCATTACTGCTTCTGATGATGTGGCAGTAAACAGAGTTCTCTTAAACGGACTTCGTTTTAACAATTATAAGTTTAAGGTTACTCAAAATGGAAAATATACTTTAACTGCAACCGATGCAAATAATAATACCACTACCGTAAAGTTTACAATTGATACGAAAGCTCCTAAGATTAAAGGCTTGAAGAGTGGAAGAATCTCTAAAAAAGGTGTTAAGCTCAAATTTTCTGATAATACAGGTATCAAATCTGTTCAGATTAACGGAAAGAAAGCAAATAAAAAGAAAGTAACCTTAAAGAAGGCTGGAGTATATACAATCAAAGTGACTGACAAGGCTGGAAATGTTACAAAGGTTAGATATACTATTAGAAGAGTTTAATTATATAATCTTAATGTACTCAGGGAGTATGAAATTCTTTTCATGCTCCCTATATCATATTAGGTTTTATGGGAGGAGAAACAAATGAACAAAATAAAAAATGTCAGCAAAAAATGGTTAGCAGCAGTATTGGTTTTGACTTTGATGATGACATCTCTTACAGGATGTATGGGAGAGCAGGTTGGAATCGTATATAACAGTGATGGAACCTGTGGCTATACGATGAAGTATCTTTGGGAAGAAGCTGCTTACAACTACATGCTTGTAGAGGGTGAGGGAAGTGAAGAAAGGATGTTTTTTCAGTCTGGTGATTATCAGACAGGAAAAGAAACAATAAATGGGAAAACATACTATACCTATTCTAGAGCATTTTCTTTCGGCAGTTATGAAGAAATGAAAAATTTCCTGACGGATGATAAAACCTATCTTGCTACATTGAAAAGTAATTCTGTTGACCCAGATGCGTATAATGAACTTGATATGGAGGCTCCATTTTCTTACCTTACTATGGATGCAAATGGTTTTATTGCTGAAATAAATATAAATGGAGAGCTTGGAGTGTATTCTGATGGCACCAGCGACTCTTCCGGATTGCAGGAGGCAGGATATGCAAGTTCAGGAGAATACTATAGTAGTCTTGGAATGCTGTTGGATATTGCTGTAACGCTTCCTGCGCCTATTGTGGAAAGCAATGGTGTCGTTTCAGATAAGACGGTTACATGGAATCTGAATAATGTGCCAATTGACGGAAAATTAATTGCAGCTACTACAGGAAATCCTATTACCAGTGACACAGAAGCACCTAGGATATCAGGTGTGAAAGAAAATAAATTATATGGAAGAGTAGGTCTAAGTGCGGAAGATAACGTATGGCTTAAATCTTTAACCGTAGATGGTGTAAGCCGTAATACCTATTCGATTTTAGTTACGGATCATGGAAAGCACACTGTTGTAGCCACTGATGGAAATAATAATACTACGACAGTAAATTTCCGTATTGATGCAAAACCACCTAAAATAAAAGGTGTAAAAGATGGAAAAACATATAAAAAAGCGGTAACATTACGTTTTTCTGATGATAATGGTGTGAAACGTGTAGAGGTAAATGATAAAAAAATCAAAGGAAAAAAGAAAGTAAAAATTAAAAAGCCAGGAAGTTATTTAGTATATGTATATGATAAATGTGGTAATTATAATGAAAAATATTTTAGGATTAAAAAGAAGAAGTAGTTCGTATATCTTAAGTTAATCTAAAGCTAAAAAGCGGAAAGTGTATGATAAATCATAGCTTTCCGCTTTTGTTGATGAAAAGTGTATCAGAATATATTAATTGCCTTTAAACTTTGATTCACAGTAAATACAACGGTAAATCCTGTTTTCCTTATCCGTCAGCTTAAACTTATGTGGAAGCTCCTGTTCAATAGAAGTGATACATCTTGGATTCTTGCATTTGATGATATTTGTCACACTATCTGGAAGAGAAAGCTTCTTTTTCTCTACAATATCGTCCTCTTTAATGATATTAATTGTGATGTTGTGATCCAACACACCAAGAACATTTAAATCAATATCCAGATCACCTTCAATTTTGATAATATCTTTCTTGCCCATTTTATTACTTTTGGCATTCTTAATAATCGCTACAGAACAATCCATTTTCTCAAGATTCAGATATTCATAAATCTTCATGGCGCCACCGGCCTGAATATGGTCAATAACGATTCCCTGATTTAATCCTCCGATATTTAACATGGCAAATCCACCTCCAATAACTTCATAATCAGTGCCATTCGCACATAAACACCCATTTCAGCCTGTTTAAAATAAACTGCTCTAGGATCATTGTCCACTTCTGTAGCGATTTCATTTACACGTGGAAGTGGGTGAAGAATAAACATATCCTTCTTTGCATATTTCATTTTCTTTTCGGTAAGAATGAAACTGTCTTTCAAACGGATATAATCTTCTTCATTGAAGAAACGTTCTCTCTGGACGCGGGTCATATACAAAACATCCAGATTAGGCATGTTTTCTTCCAGCTTGTCCGTTTCAAGAAATTCAATATTGTTGGCTTCTAAAACTTCTTTTCTTAAATATCCAGGAATCTTTAATTCTTCTGGAGAAATCAGAACAAACTTCACATTTGGATAACGTACCATGGCATTAATCAGAGAATGTACAGTACGGCCAAACTTCAAGTCACCACACATACCAACGGTCATATTATCCAGACGGCCCATTAAGGTTTTTATGGTTAAGAGGTCTGTCAAGGTCTGGGTTGGGTGATTGTGTCCGCCGTCACCAGCATTGATAACTGGGATGGAAGAATGCATGGATGCTACAGTAGGAGCACCTTCCTTTGGATGTCTCATAGCACAAATGTCTGCGTAGCTGGAAATCACCCGGATAGTGTCCGCAACACTTTCTCCTTTGGCTGCGGAACTGGAATCAGCCGATGAAAAACCAAGTATCTGTCCCCCAAGATTGAGCATGGCTGCTTCAAAACTTAAACGGGTTCGAGTACTTGGTTCATAAAATAAAGTCGCTAATTTTTTACCATCACATACATGTGCATATTTTTCTTTATGATTCATAATGTCCTGACCAAGAGAAAGAATCTCATCCAACTCTTCTAAAGATAAGTCCAACGGGCTAATAAGATGTCGCATAATACCTCCTTCTTGTTCCCATTTAGACGAAAGGGAACCACCAGATTTTTTCTGTTACCCATTGTACTACAAGTGGAATTTGATAGCAAGAGAAGAATCTTTCTTTTATAGTCCACATTTTGATTCGTTTGTGATAAAATAAATATATGTGAGTTGATACGATTAATCAATAAAAAGTTTTTTATATAGAGTACTAGATGGATAAGGAAGGAATGACAGAGTTATGAAAGAACTTGATATTGGCTTGAAGATTTCACAATGGCTTCTTTGGACTATGACTATTTTTGTTTTAGCATTTTTTATCGTTGCGGAAAGTGTTTTGCCGGCAGAAACCTCATCAGATGTGGGAGAGTGTCAGGTGTTTGAAGGTGACTGGGTTCAGATTATGCCAGATGGTTCCAGACAGCCGGTTAATATTCCTGGAGTATGTCAGGGCGAAAAAGGAAGTTTAATGATAATCGAAACTACATTGCCTGATAATCAAATGGATACCTGGTTTTCTATTCGAAGTTCCCAACAGGACTTGAGGATTTATGTAGGAGATGAATTGCGTAAGGAATATAGTACGGAGGGGGTCAGATTATTTGGTAAAACTAGTACCAGTGCGTATATCTTTTTCAGGGGATATGACGAGGATGCTAACAAAACACTTCGCATTGAATGTAGTAGTGAATCTGCCTATTCTGGACATATCAATGAAATATTGACTGGAGAACATCTGGATATCTGGATGAAATACTTTAAAATGTATCTGCCGGGAACTTTGATTGCAGGATTTATGTTGATTTTAAGCTTTATTGTTGTTTGCTATAGTTCTGCTTTGTGGATTTTTTATAAGAGAAGACTGGAAATATCTTATCTGGGAATTGGACTACTTTTAGCTTCCATCTGGCTCCTGACAGAATCCAGACTTCGTCAGTTGATTCTGCCAAGTGTAACCATAGCTTCTATAGTAGGATTTTGGTTGGTGATGTTACTTCCATATCCATTCCTTTCTTATATTGACAAAGTACAAAAGCATCGTTACCAGAAAGCCTATACCATAGTTGCAATTTGTTCAGCTGTTAATTTTATTATTTCAACCACACTTCAGTACTTAAATATCCGAGATTTCTTCGAAATCATGGGAATTTCCCATTTTATCATTGGAATCTTAAGCGTTATATCTATAAGCACCATAATCATAGATATTCGAAAAGGATTTATAAAGGATTATTTAGAAGTGGCTGCCGGATTTTTAGGAATTGCTGTTGCTGCTGGATGGGAGATTTATCTGGCATATCAGACAGATTCTATGTATAATGGAATGATTCTATGCATTTCCCTTATGTTTTTACTTTTTGTAGCTGGTCTAAAAACTGGAAAAGATATGCTAATGATTGAGAAAGAAAAGCAGATGGCTATTGTTGCCAGTGAATCCAAAGCCATGTTTCTGGCAAACATGTCTCATGAAATCCGCACTCCTCTTAATACCGTTATTGGAATGAACGAAATGATTATTCGGGAAAGTGGAGAAAAAGAGATTCAAGGATATGCTTCAAATATTCAAAATGCCAGCAGAATGCTTCTGGGATTGATTAATGATATTTTAGATTTCTCTAAGATTGAAGCAGGTAAACTGGAGATTGTGAATAATGCTTATAATCTGAGAAATGTGTTAAATGATGTGATTCTTGGGATTCAGAATCGCGCGAAAGACAAAAATCTGGATTTTATAATAGAGATAGATGAGAAATTGCCATCAATATTAAATGGTGATGAAATCAGACTGAAGCAGATTATGAACAATTTATTATCCAATGCGGTGAAATATACGGAAAAAGGTAGTATTATTTTTCGGATAAAGGGAAAATGGAATAAAAAAAGCAGTACAGATGACAATGTGTTTGCATTGGAAATTGCCGTCGAAGATACTGGTATTGGTATCAAAAAAGAGGATATTGCCCATTTGTTTGATAGTTTTCAGCGTCTGGAATTAAAGAAAAACCGTTATGTACAAGGAACCGGACTTGGACTTTGTATTACCAAGCAGCTGGTAGAACAAATGCAAGGTGATTTACAGGTGGTTAGTGAGCATGGAAAAGGTAGTTGCTTCACAGTAGAGATTCCACAGGAAATCATAGATGATAAACCGATGGGAGACTGGAAGGAACAGAAAAAAGAGCATCAAGAGAAGGAAGAAGCAAAACCGATTCTTTACGCTCCGGAAGCCTCTGTTTTAGTGGTGGATGATAATAAAATGAATCTGTCCGTAACCAAAGTATTATTAAAGAAGTCGGGAATTCAATTGGATTTTGCTACTGGCGGTAATGAATGTCTCGAATATTGTAAAAAGAAAAAGTATGACTTGATTTTAATGGATCATATGATGCCGGAACCAGATGGAATAGAGACTTTGCATCTCTTACGTAAGGATGAAGATAACATAAATAAGGATACTACTGTAATTGTTTTAACTGCAAATGCCATTGCGGGAGCGGAGGAGAAGTATTTACAAGAGGGATTTGCCGATTATATCTCTAAACCAATTGAGTACCAAATCCTGGAAGAAAAGTTATCAAAGTATTTGGAAGTATGACTTAAGGATTTCCGTATTTAACCTTGACTTTTTACATGGTTTCCACAATAATATATCTTGATGTTTTTTTGTAATTCGACATTCCCGGACGAAGTCTGTGGAAGAATGGAGGTATTCTATGATTAAACTTTATGATAACGGTGTCTATCTGGTAAACGGCACAGAAATCATTGAGGACAATGGTGAAGCAGGTGCAGCACTTCAGGCTAAGTGTGGACAGGCTCCATCCAAAGAAGAAGCGGCAAAGGGTACCATGGCATATGGTATTTTAGAAGCCCATAATACATCCGGTAATATGAAGCAGCTTCAGGTGAAGTTTGATAAGCTGACTTCCCATGATATTACCTTTGTAGGAATCATTCAGACAGCCCGTGCGTCAGGACTGGAGAAATTTCCAATTCCTTACGTATTGACCAACTGTCATAACAGTCTTTGTGCTGTAGGTGGAACTATCAATGAAGATGACCACATGTTTGGTCTTTCCTGTGCAAAGAAGTACGGTGGTATCTATGTACCACCTCATCAGGCAGTTATCCATCAGTATGCCCGTGAAATGCTGGCAGAAGGCGGCAAGATGATTCTTGGTTCCGATTCTCATACCCGTTATGGTGCACTTGGTACTATGGCTATGGGTGAAGGTGGTCCTGAGCTGGTTAAACAGCTTCTTTCCCGTACATATGATATTAATATGCCGGGTGTTGTTGCTGTATATCTGACCGGTAAGCCACAGAAGGGTGTTGGTCCTCAGGACGTTGCTCTGGCAATTATCGGTGCTGTATTTGCAAATGGATATGTAAATAATAAAGTAATGGAATTCGTTGGTGACGGTGTGGCTAATCTTTCTGCAGATTTCCGTATCGGTGTAGATGTTATGACTACAGAGACAACCTGTCTGTCCTCTATCTGGACTACAGATGATAAGATTAAGGAATTCTATGAGATTCATAATCGTCCTGAAGGCTATAAGGAAATGAAGCCTGCTGATGTAGCTTATTATGATGGTATGGTTTATGTTGACCTGTCTACCATTAAGCCAATGATTGCTATGCCTTTCCATCCAAGTAATGTTTATACTATCGAGGAATTAAACGCAAACCTCATGGATATTCTGGATGATGTTGAGAAGAGAGCATTAGTAAGCTTAGATAATAATAAAGTAAATTACTCCCTGAAGGATAAGGTTCGCAATGGCAAGCTTTATGTAGAGCAGGGTGTTATCGCTGGTTGTGCCGGCGGTGGATTTGAAAATGTCTGTGATGCAGCAGATATCCTTCGTGGCAAATTCATCGGTGCAGATGAGTTCTCCTTAAGTGTATACCCATCCAGCCAGCCTGTATTTATGGAATTAGTAAAGAATGGTACTATCGCAGATCTGATGCAGACAGGTGCTACTGTGCGTTCAGCATTTTGTGGTCCTTGCTTCGGTGCCGGAGATGTACCTCCAAACAATGGTCTTTCTATCCGTCATTCAACACGTAACTTCCCGAACCGTGAAGGTTCTAAGGTAAATAACGGACAGATTGCTTCTGTTGCATTGATGGATGCTCGTTCTATTGCAGCTACTGCAGCAAATCAGGGTTATCTGACCGCTGCTACAGATATTGATGTAAACTTCTCTAAGCCAAAATACTTCTTTGATAGCAGTATTTACGCAAACCGTGTTTACGATGGCTGGGAGAATGCAAAGCCTGAGACAGAGATTAAGTTTGGTCCAAACATTAAGGACTGGCCAAAGATGTCTGAGTTAACTGATAATATGGTATTAAAGGTAGTATCTGAGATTCATGATCCTGTAACTACTACCGATGAGTTAATCCCTTCTGGTGAGACTTCATCCTTCCGTTCAAATCCTTTAGGATTGGCAGAGTTTACCCTTTCCCGTAAGGATCCAGCATATGTAGGAAGAGCAAAGGAAGTTCAGGCTGCTGAGAAGGCAAGAATTGCTGGAGAAGATATTTTTGCAGCACTTCCAGAGGTTGAGAAGGTATTTGAGACCATCAATACAAAGTTTGAAGTTGAGCCTAAGGATACTCAGATTGGTTCTACCATTTACGCTACTAAGCCAGGTGATGGTTCTGCCCGTGAGCAGGCAGCTTCTTGTCAGAAGGTACTTGGTGGATTTGCTAATATTGCCAACGAGTATGCGACTAAGAGATATCGTTCTAACCTGATTAACTGGGGTATGCTTCCATTTATCTTTACAGAGGAGCTTCCATTTGAAAATGGAGATTACATCTTTGTAAAGGATATTAAGAAAGCGATTACAGAGAAACAGGATATCATTAAGGCTTATGTTGTAAATAAAGACATGAAGGAGTTCGAGTTGAAGTTAGGAAACCTTACAGATGATGAAAGAGAAATCATCGAGCAGGGTTGTTTAATTAACTACTATCGTTCTCAGATGTAAATAGCAACGCAAGGCGTTGCATTAGAAAAAATCAAAGATTTTTTCGCATGGTGTACCACTACGATTACAGCATAATAATAATGTTTAAAAAGACAACGCTAATGCGCAGGAGGTTTTTGGAAATTCAGAAACCTCCTGTTTTTGCGTCTTCCTGGGATTTTTGAGCAATTTTTTTGTTTATTTTTCACATTTTTTAGGAGGCAAAAACGACACAATAGACAAATTTAAAAAGATAGATTTTTTGAAAAAACGGCAATCTGTAAAAAAATCCAGGAAAATTTCCTAGAAAAAATTGTACTACATTGACATTGTGCCTCTAAAAAGATTTTGCTATGATTTTTTTAGAGAGTGATGTACCAAATGCGTTTTCTGAACCAATCATTTGGTCAGCTTGTGATATCTAACGGAAGTTCTCCCAATTTCATTGTTCCGTTCGTGTCATTTCAGACAAAATTCCAACATATATAGTATTTGCTGCTTTGTCAGAATAGGTCACACAAATCCGCAACGCTATTGTACAAAGCGGTGTATCCTTTATATTTTTATAAAAGGTACATCACTCTTTTTACAAACTTGAAAACCGCTGAAAGAGCAGTGGTATATTAACAGGAATTTATTAGTTGTAAATTCTATCACAGTATAGTAGAAAGGGGTACAATGAAAGTAGAAAAAATGACGTATGAAACATTTTCAGAGGAGTTACAAAAGGTGTTAATCACAAAACTTCCAGAAAGAACCCAGTTGAAGATTTTTCCAGTTCTAAAAAACAACTCTTTACATCTTGACGGTCTGATTATTTGCCGAGAAGACAGTCCATTATCACCTAATTTTTATCTTCAGGACTTATATCAACGATATCTTCACGGAAAATCGGTGCATGCACTGGCAGAAGAAATCTATGAATGCTGGCAAAAAACATTAAAACAGAACTGGGGCAGGAATCTGGATATGTCCTTCGAAAGCTGTCGGAAAAAGATTGTTTACCGGCTGGTATCTGCTAGTCGAAATAAGGAGCTTTTAGAAGAAATTCCCCACATACCATTTCTTGACCTGGCAGTTGTCTTTTATTTTCTAGTAAATCAAGACGAAGAAGGAATTGGAAGTATTCGTATCAGCAATGAATTGATGGAGCGTTGGAAGGTTACCACCACAGATTTAATGAAAGAAGCTACCATTAACACACCAGCTTTATTTCCACCGAAGTGTAATCCCATGAGCAGCATTTTAGAAAAAATGATTTTCCATATGGAAGAGAAGGAACGCCGGGAATATATCCGCTCGGAACCCTATGTTCTTACCAATAGCAATGGAATCAATGGAGCCTCTGTCTGGTTATATCCAAATCAGTTAAAAAACATGGCAGATTTCTTCGGGAAGAGCTTTTATATTTTACCCAGCAGTATTCATGAGGTGCTTTTACTGGCAGAAAATAACGATTCCACAGAAGAAGAATTGATTTCCATGGTTCGGGAAGTCAATGGAAGCTGCGTGGAATATGATGAAATCCTTTCAGATAATATTTATTATTATGATTATAAAAAAGAAGCTGTACGGGTTATTACAGCATAGGTTTATGTGACTAAAAGGCACTTTACATCATAAAAAAATGTCCATACAATGAAAACATTATATAAAGAAAGAGCGTGAGAGGATGGATAATGGTATGAGCGAAAAGGAATTGATTGATATTACTATCAACCAATATTGTGATTTGTTAAGGATTAAAAAATGTTAGACGATTGAAAATCCAGAACTTGAGTTTCAGATTAGAGAAAAGCAGGTAAAGTTAACTGCGTTTGGAATTAATGTGAAGGAATTAAGTTTTGACTAAGAATTTCAATAATCAGTAAAAAGGTGTAAAGCTACTGTTTATTCGAAGTTTTACACCTTTTATAATCCTTTACTTTTTAAAACGGGTATGATATAATATCACCCGTTGAATAAATTCGACAGTTCGCATCTGTAGCTCAGTGGATAGAGCGCCGGCCTCCGGAGCCGGGCGCGGAGGTTCGATTCCTCTCAGATGCGTTCCTTTTTTATAGAATTAGGAAATTGTTTGAAATAAAAAAGTAATGAGGGAAGTAATCATGCCATTAAGGTACAAAAAGCTAACTATTTTGTTTTCTTTAGGAATTATGCTGATTGGTTTTGGGACTTTTTCTATGGTTGCACCAGGATTTGAATTTTCGTTTGGTGGTTCCAAAGATGAGTCTATCTCCGCAGCAGCAACCTTCGGGGCCATTAAGCCAGTGGAAGGTAAATCCCAAAGTGACATTCAGACAGAAATTGAAACATTAATGAACCGTTATTTTGTTGCAAAGCAGCAGGTAGATATGGATACCATTAGCCAGTGTGTTAGTGATGTTGCTTATGTAGAAGAGAAAAAACTTCTTGCAGAATCTGAATATGTAGAGTCCTATGAAAATATTCAGTGTATGGTTCTGGATGGTGCAAAAGAAGGTTCTTACCGTGTCTATGTATATTACGAAGTAAAGATTTATGATATTGAGACCTTAATACCATCTTTGAATGTTTTATATGTAAACCTGAATGAAAAGGACAATTTACAGATATATTTTGGTACACTGGATGCAAATGAGCAGAAATGTATTGATGCGTTAGATCAGTGTCAGGAAGTGCAGGATTTGATTGCAACAGTAAGTGCCAAGATGGAAGAGGTAATCAGCAAGGACGAAAAGGTAAGAGAGTTCTATGAAATGCTGGAAAGTGTAAATAATTCCTCTTCCCAGGTAGAGGAAAATGAAAATATTGAACAGGAAAGTCAGGGGGAAGCGGCCTCTGAATAATGTGAAATGAGAAGCAAAAAGTGATTCGGTATATGCCGAATCGCTTTTTTATAAGATAGAAAATTGCTCAAAATGTAGTGGTACATCAACAAGAATTGCAAAGCAATTCTTGCAAGGGCAAAATGCAGATTTTGCCCTTTTTTTAGGAAAGGATAAGGCTATGAATCAGGCAGAAGGTGTTCGTATTAATAAATATCTAAGTGAAGCCGGAGTATGTTCCCGTAGGGAAGCTGACCGAATGTTGGAGGAAGGCCGGATTTGTATTGATGGACTTCCCGCCAAACCAGGCATGAAGGTGGTAGCAGGCCAGACAGTTACTGTGGACGGAAAAAGAGTTTCTAAAGAGGAAGAGGAAATCTTTCTGGCATTTTATAAACCAAAAGGAATTGTATGTACTACTGCAGATTCAGAAAATGGCGAAAAGATTGTTAATGTAGTGGAATACATTGATTATCCCAAAAGAGTATATCCGGTAGGGCGTTTGGATCAGAACTCAGAAGGTTTGTTAATATTGACAAATCAGGGCGATGTCATGGAAAAGATTCTTAGAAGCCGTTATGGACATGAAAAGGAATATTTTGTAAAGGTAAACCGCAAAGTCACAGAGGAATTCCTTCAAGGTATGGCTGGTGGAGTACCAATTCTTGATACTGTGACAAAACCTTGTAAGGTATGGAAAGAAGATGATTATAGTTTTCATATTATTCTGACCCAGGGACTGAACCGTCAGATCCGCCGTATGTGTGAATATTTTGATTACCGGGTGGTTATGCTTCGAAGAGACCGGGTTATGAATATCACTTTGAATGGATTGAGAAAAGGAAGGTATCGGAAATTAACTGCCAAAGAGATTGCGGATTTAAAGAAACAATTATAATTTTAGTTAGAAATGATTTCGAGAAGGGATGATCGACAATGGAACAAATGGCAAGAATGAGAGAGTTGGTAGAGAAGTTAAATGAGGCTGCTGCAGTATATTATCAAGGCACAGATGAAATCATGAGTAACTTTGAATACGATAAATTGTATGACGAATTGGTAAGCCTTGAGAAAACTACAGGCACTATACTTTCTGCAAGTCCAACCCAGAAGGTGGGGTATGAGGTGATTAGTGAACTGCCAAAGGAAACCCATGCAGCGCCAATGCTTTCTCTGGACAAGACAAAGGAAGTAGACCAACTAGTTTCCTGGCTGGGAAGTCAGACCGGAATTCTTTCTTGGAAAATGGATGGTCTTACCATTGTGCTAACCTACGAAAATGGTAAGCTTGTAAAAGCAGTTACCCGTGGAAACGGGCAGATAGGTGAGGTGATTACAAATAATGCTAAAACATTTAAGAATTTGCCACTGTCTGTTCCATTTCAGGGACAGTTAATATTACGCGGTGAGGCAGTTATTTCCTATAGTGAATTTGATAAAATAAATGCCACATTGCCAGAAGAGGAACGTTATAAGAATCCACGAAATCTCTGTAGTGGTTCTGTTCGCCAGTTAAACAATGAAATCACAGCAAAGAGAAATGTTTCCTTCTTTGCATTTTCCTTAGTTCAGGCTGAAGGTGTTGATTTTGAAAATTCCCAGATGAAAAAGATGGAATTCTTACAAAATCAGGGATTTGATATTGTAGAGTATCAGGAAGTCACTGGAAAGACTTTGGCGGCTGGTGTTCAGAAATTTGCAGATAAAATTACTACTAATGATTTTCCGTCAGATGGTCTGGTGCTTTTGATGGATGATATTGCTTATGGGGAAAGCTTAGGAACTACCTCTAAATTCCCAAGAAATGCCATGGCATTTAAATGGGCAGATGAAACCGCAGATACTCATTTGATGGAAATGGAATGGAGTGCTTCCCGTACAGGACTAATAAATCCCGTGGCTATTTTTGAGCCGGTAGAGTTGGAAGGCACTACTGTCAGTAGGGCCAGTGTTCACAATGTCAGCATCGTAAAACAGCTTCAGCTGGGGATTGGCGACCAGATTCAAGTGTATAAGGCAAATATGATTATCCCTCAGATTGCAGAAAATCTTACCAGAAGCGGTTCTCTTGAGATTCCTTCTGTCTGTCCTGTTTGTGGCCAGCCAACAAAGATTCAGAAGGAAAATGATGTAGAAGTACTTCTTTGTCCAAATACAGAGTGTATCGCAAAAAAAATCAAGTCCTTTACCTTGTTTGTCAGCAGAGATGCTATGAATATTGATGGACTTTCCGAAGCAACTATTGAAAAACTCATTGCCAAAGGTATGCTGACAGAACTGGCAGATTTATTTAAGCTGGCACAGTATAAGGAAGAAATCATACAAATGGAAGGTTTTGGAGAAAAATCCTTTGAAAAGCTCATTGCAGCTACAGAAGCCGCTAGAGAAACCACGTTGCCAAAATTCATTTACAGTTTAGGTGTACCAAACATTGGACTTTCCAATGCGAAAATGATATGCAGTGCTTTGGATTATGATTTAGATAAGGTTCGAAAGGCAACTGTAGAAGAATTAGTAAGCATTGATGGTGTTGGTGATGTCATTGCCCAGACCTTTGTAGAATTCTTTGCTTTAGAAGCAAACAATCAGATGATTGACGACTTATTGCAGGAAATTCATTTACAGCAGATGGAGGCTTCCAAAGAGGAACAGAGTCTGGCAGGCAAGGTTTTCGTTGTCACTGGCTCATTGGAACGTTTCAGTAATCGAAAAGCATTGCAAGAACGCATTGAAGAATTGGGCGGTAAGGTGACTGGCAGCGTTACTTCCAAGACAGATTATTTGATTAACAACGATATTACTAGTAATTCTTCTAAGAATAAGAAGGCAAAGGAACTAAACATTCCGATTCTTACTGAGGAAGCTGCCATTGCACAGTTTGGGTTGTTATAAAAGTCGAACTGGCTTGGCTGTGAAAATGTTTACGACATAATCAAACTACGGATATGTTGCCATTACCTTGACATAAAAAGATAGATACACCATAATAAATACGTATTTGCAAAGAAAATTCGATGCTGTAATCAAAATGCAATAGATGGTTATTTTGCTTTGCAAAAATAGAGACAGAAAAGGGGCGTTAATATGCCAATTAAAGTAAAAAACAATCTTCCAGCAAAGAAGATTATGGAAAAAGAAAATATATTCATGATGGATGAGAACCGTGCTATGACTCAGGATATCCGTCCTTTACGTATTGCAGTACTTAATCTTATGCCATTAAAGGAAGATACAGAGGTACAGCTGCTTCGCAGTCTTTCTAATACACCATTGCAGATAGAAATTACCTTTCTTACTACAGCAAGCTATATTGGAAAAAATACTCCGGAGAGCCATTTAAATGACTTTTATAAGACCTTTGAAGATGTAAAAGAGGATAAGTTTGACGGTCTGATTATAACAGGAGCACCGGTAGAACACATGGAGTATGAGGATGTGCAGTACTGGGATGAACTGACCCAGATTATGGACTGGTCCAAGACGAATGTTACATCTACCCTTCATATCTGCTGGGGAGCACAGGCAGGTTTATATTACCATTATGGCATTCATAAGTATCTGTTGCCAAAGAAGATGTTTGGTGTGTATGAGCATCAGGTGCATCATCGAAGAGTGCCAATTGTCCGTGGATTTGACGATGTATTTTATGCACCTCATTCCAGACATACCGGTGTCAATCATGAAGAAATCGTAGCCTGTGAGGCATTGACGGTTCTGGCAGAATCTGACGAGGCAGGAGAGTTATTACTTCTGGCAGAAGACGGTAAGCAGATTTTCGTGCTTGGTCATTTAGAATATGACCGGCTTACCTTGGATAATGAATACAAGAGAGATAAGTCCAAGAATCTGCCAATTGAATTGCCTGTGAATTACTATCCAAATGATGATGAGACCCAGAAACCATTGCTTCGTTGGCGTGGGGCAGCCAATGCCATGTATTCAAATTGGATTAATTATTATGTATATCAGAGTACACCATATGATTGGACACATAAGGGGATTTAAACGGATAGCATTATGAAAGATATTATTTTGCTTTTGAGATATACAGTCTTTGATTACCCAGTCTTTACATCTTTTCGACTAATGATTTGCAGCAAAAATAACATGACAGTATATACCACGCACAACAAACAAACTGCAATCAGCAGAGTTACAATTCCATATTGATTTTCAAGCCAGCTATGAACCTGTTCGTAGCTGGCTTTTGCTATGCTGCCAAGGATACATAATACAATCCCAGGAAAAGCAATCCAACGTATTGCATCCAGACGAATGTATCGGAACAGATATCCACATTCTAAAATCACCTGTAAAAGCTGACTTACAAGAAGTCCTACTAAATACGCCCGGATTCCATAGACAGGCACAGCCAGTACCAGAATTAGAATTTTCAAAGAAACACTGATAACTGTAAATAGAAAAGTGACCTGGGTCTTTTTCATTCCATTGA
Organism: Butyribacter sp.; assembly: GCA_045542435.1. Lineage (GTDB taxonomy): Bacteria > Bacillota > Clostridia > Lachnospirales > Lachnospiraceae > Jutongia. Next base: position 165,200 of record JAZQLD010000025.1, read on the forward strand.
TGATACTAGTTAATGTAGTGCCCAAATAAAGAAAAGGACAGAGCCAGGAAAGCACAGTTAGGTAACTTCCTGCATCTTCGTTGTGAAAGAAAAGCAGGCCCATTTCCTTTCCAAAAAGCAGAAAGACGCAGGTACAAAGCAGACCAATCAAAAGGCTGTACTTCACGGATAAAGTCACGCTATGTCGGATTTTATTAACATCCTTTCTGGCATGGGCATCTGCAATGGATGGAAGAAGCATAACTGCAAAGGAGTTGGTTATGGTGGATGGAAAGAAAATAAAAGACAGGCTCATTCCAGTTAATACGCCATAAATACTTAGCGCGTCCCCGGAACTACAGCCAAACTTTCGAAGCATGGCTGGAAGTAAAAGGGATTCAATACTATGAAGTATGGATACAAACAGCTTTGTAGCAGTTAAGGTTGCCGCAAGCCAGAGCAGAGTTTGAAATACACTCCCTGTCCCAATCCGGGAAGATATACCAGACAGTATACCCTTACTGTTTACAGAAGCCCAAGGACTATTCCTATAAGTCCTACATTTCTCCCGAAAGTTAGAACGAAAGAAAAGCTGATAACTATTATAGAGGTTAGAAACCACTTCTCCAGCTACCAATCCACCTACTGCAACGGCGCAGTTCATTTCCTCTGAGGCGGTAGCAGAGAAAAGGTAAGAAAATCCCATAACAAAAACAACACGGGCAATTTGTTCCACAATCTGGGTCATTGCCGGAACTTTTGCTTCCTGGATTCCATAATAATATCCATTAATGCAGGCAGACAGACTACAAAAAGGAAACAGAATGGACAAAATCCGAAGATATGGTGTCAGACTTGGTTCCAATGCCACATGGGCAGCCACCCATTCTGCCTGGGTAAAAAACAGAAATGTCAAGGTACATGCCAGTGTCATAGAAAGAAACACTCCCGCAGCCAGCACCCGTCCCGGCGATGTTTTCTTGGCCTGAGTACCCATGGTAGATGCAATAACCTGCGAAATGGCAGTCTGAATCCCTGCACCATATATAGTAAAGCAGATGGAATAGACCGGAAATACCAGCTGATAGATTCCAAGCATCTCAGCTCCTAACATATCAGCCAGATAGATTTTATATACAAATCCAATAATTCGAGTTAAAAATCCTGCTAAAGATAAAATCAAAGTACCTTTTATCAATTTATGTCCAGATAATCCCATAATCACGCTCATTCTATTGAAGCAAAATCCTACAGAGGCTTTCTGCCCAATATCCATATTATCATCAACATTCTATGCTTTTCTTTCGTCAACTATGTCTTTCTTTATATTTTCTTTATATCAGAACGTATTTCAAGGATAACTGTACCTTGCTTATGCTAGAAAGCCTTTCCTGCAACTATATAATTTCTTTGCATAGAATATAAGTGATTTTACTTTAGAAAAGGAAATAATATGTATGATATATCTTGATCATGCAGCAACCACTGCAGTGTACCCGGAAGCAGTTCGACAGATGATACCTTATTTTAGCAGACAATATTTTAATCCCTCTGGCGGCTATGAAGCAGGCCGGGAGGCTCATAAAACCATTGAGCAGGTGCGGGAGTTTCTGGCTCAGGAAATTCATGCTCAGCCAGAAGAGATTTATTTTACCAGTGGTGGTACAGAAGGAGACAACTGGGCTTTCATCAATGCTATGCGAAATTATGCATGGAAGGGCAGACATATCATCACTACCCAGATTGAGCATCATGCCATACTTCATACCTGTCACTTTCTTGAGAATCAGGGCTTTACCATAACCTACCTTCCAGTAAATAAAGAGGGCATAGTGGAAGTGGATGTTCTTCGTGCCGCCATCCGTCCAGATACCATTCTGATTTCCATTATGGCTGCCAATAATGAAATCGGAACCTTACAGCCTTTGAAAGAAATCGGCGCTTTAGCAAAGAAAAAGAATATTTTATTTCATACAGATGCTGTACAATTTTTCGGACACTTACCAATTCAGGTTGATACCATGCATATTGATATGATGAGTGTCAGTGCCCACAAATTCGGCGGACCAAAGGGAGTGGGATTTTTCTATGCTAGAGGAAATGTAACAATAAGTCCGTTATTCTTTGGAGGAAGTCAGGAAGATAATCTCCGTGCTGGTACAGAAAATGTAGCAGGAATCATTGGAATGGGAGAGGCTGCAAGACTATCAGTATTGCATCGCGACCAGCACTATAAGCGCGAAAAAATGCTTCGTGATTATTTAGGAGAACGGATTTTTGCAGAAATTCAAAACGTGCATTTAAATGGTTCCGTAAAAAATCGCCTTCCTGGCAATTTAAATCTTCGTTTTGACGGAGTGGAAGCCCATGCTTTAATAGCCATGCTTGAAATGCGTGGAATTTGTGTTTCCGGTGGCTCAGCCTGTACCACATCAAATCAGGAACCATCTCATGTTCTTATGGCACTGGGACTAAGTCCGGAGCAGGCAGAAAGTTCTATTCGAATTACCATTGGTTATGACAATACTATGGAGGAAATGAAGTATGTATTTCGTTGTATCAAAAACTGTGTAAATGAAATACGAGCTTTATCTTAGAATTAATATTTTTTTACCAGAAATTTCTTGCTTTTTTCTCACTGAAAATTCTTTGCTTTGACTAGACAGAATCCTTTTCTTTCGCTATGATACTCTAGGATAATGAGTATTAGCATATATGCAAAGAAAAACAATGCATTATGATTTTTGATAGAAAGGCATGGTCAATCATATGAGCAAAGGGAAAGTAGTAGTAGGAATGTCAGGAGGTGTAGATTCCTCTGTAGCAGCATATTTATTAAAGGAACAGGGGTATGAAGTACATGGTGTCACCATGCTGACTCTGCCAGAACAAATTGTTTCAGAGGGCTGTGGCAGTGCTTCTATTGTTACAGATGCCAGAGAAGTAGCTGAAAAATTAGATATTCCTCATGATACCATAGATTTTACCAAAGAATTTCGTTGTCATGTGATGGATTATTTTGTGGATGAATATTTACAGGGACGCACCCCAAACCCATGCAACCAGTGTAACCGCTATATCAAATGGCAGTCACTACTGAAAAAGGCTGCGGAAATCGGTGCAGACTTTATTGCCACAGGTCATTATGCCCGCATTGACCGTTTAGAAAATGGCCGCTATGCAATACGCAATTCTGTCACTGCATTAAAGGATCAGACCTATGCTCTCTATAATCTGACCCAGAAGCAGTTGTCCCATACTTTAATGCCTGTGGGAGAATATTCCAAAGATGTCATCCGTGAAATAGCAGAAAAAATCGGCTTACAGGTAGCAGCCAAGCCAGACAGTCAGGATATTTGTTTTGTTCCTGACCATGATTATGGCAATTTTATCCGTCAGCAGGGAAAGAATCTGCCAGAAAATGGGGAATTTATCGATAGCCAGGGAAACATCCTTGGAAAAAATAAAGGCTATTACCAATATACCATCGGCCAGCGAAAAGGCTTAGGTATTGCCATGGGACATCCGGTATTTGTAACAGAAATTTGTCCAGAAAAGAATCAGGTCCGCATCGGAGAGAGCGAAGAACTGTTTCATCGGGAAGTTGTAGTTGAATCAGTGAATTTCATGGCAATGCCAGAACTTGCTGTGGGAGAAGAGGCAGAGGTCTTTGCGAAAATACGTTATTCCCATAAAGGTGACAAAGCCAGACTAAAGATGTTAAAAAATGGTCAGATGCTTTGTACCTTTGAAGAGCCACAAAGAGCCATGACTCCGGGCCAGGCGCTTGTGTGTTATCAAGGCGAATACGTAGTCTGTGGCGGTACTATGACAAAAGTAAAGAAATAGTATAAAAGCGTCCTTAATGGACGCTTTTGCTTAGTATACATCTTTTATTTCACGGATAACATTTTTGCTTTTCTTTGGTGAAACTCTGTGTAATAAGAAAAACCACACTGTCGTAGTAGCTCTGGTACCTTTCCAAAGTCATATCCCAAATGCTCTGGCTGGTGTCCGTCCGAACCAATGGTTATGATTTCTCCCCCCAGTTCCCGATAGCGTTTCAAAATAGTTTCGTGGGGATGGGGATGTCCAAGACCATATTTTAGCCCGGCAGTATTTAACTCAATTCCTTTGCCAGAATCAATCAAAGCCTTTAAGATTTCATCTACCAATTCAAAGGAATTTTGCATGCTTTTTTCCATATATGCTTCGTCAACAATTCCCTTTTTACGATATTCATGCTGGGTTGGTGTATAGCGGATAATATAATCAATATGTCCGTATACATCAAAGTCAATTCCAGAATGAATATTATCTAATGTAGTTTCGTAGTACTTATCAATTCCTTGTTTCTCTGTTTTCCCTTCCCAATATTCCGGATAATAAGGGTCCATATCATCCACTAAATGAGTAGAGCCAATGATAAAGTCCAGTGGAAGAAAAGAGGTAAGCTGATTACAGCGTTCTGTTAAATATGGTTTTAAGCCAAGCTCAATACCTCTGCGGATCTGAATCTGCGGATAGAGAGTTTCTAACCGTGCTATCTCTGCCAGATAAGTCTCTGGTTCAAAGACAAAATCCATTCCATTTCCTAAGTCAGGAAAATCATAATCCATATGGTCTGTAAAACAAATAGATGAAAATCCGAGGCAGATTCCCCGTTTCAGCATTTTTTCCATAGATGTTTCGCTATCAGAAGAAAAACTGGTGTGTACGTGATTATCTGATTGTATCATTTTATACGTATAATCCAATTATCCTCTTTTGAGGAGAATGGATTATTCTCCTTTCTCCCAACATAGTTGGGTAATCTTGAATACTCCATTATAATAATTAAGCA
>JAZQLD010000026.1:0-121428 GCA_045542435.1 Butyribacter sp.
GCAATCCCAGCGAAGAGTATTGTCTTCGTCAGCACTTAGTTTCCGTTTTGAAGATGACACATGGACGAAGTCCCGAATAAGAACATCAGGCTAAAGTAAATTTATTTACTTTTAGTTTGATGTTCTTATGAGAAGCACCGTTGGTGCATGTGTCATCGCAAGGAAACTTATGTACTGTTACAGAAGACACCTAAGCGAAAGCGTCTCTTCGTCGGGATGTCTTCTGAGTATTCGTTCCCAATGTGTAGCATTTTGCATAGTTGATATTATGGGAAGTTCATTCTATTTTCTATGTGCAAAGTTTTATTTCTTATGACAATGGACGAAGTTCTTTAAACAGTTCCTTCTCGTCCTCTAGGTGCTGCTCATTTCCGATAACACAAAGATTTCCCGCATCTACTACAGCCTTCATAATACCCGCTGTCTTACGGATATCTTCACAGGAGCAGGCAAGTACCTGGTCACGGTCTTTCTGCATTTCCTCAATCGGAGTATTTGACAGATATGCCGACATAGAACGGCGCCCCTTCATGGCAGGTGTCAATGGAGTATCCATACCACTAATGGTTCCGATTATCGTTTTTAAAATTTCTCTTTCTTCTTCATCATAGCTTTCCAGATACTCTGCCGTCTTCTTATAAACATCCATAGTTTCTGAAAGCTTTGGATCCCGGTAGGAGGCAAAAAAACCTTCCTGATCCCGGTTAAACTGACAGAACACACCGTAGGCTCCGCCCTTGACACGAACCTCATTCCAAAGATATCCGTAATTCAGAAGATGGCGAACCACACGAAGGGCTCCAAAATTTACATCCTTTACATTCTCAAAACTTCCCGCCATAGCCACATACTGAATCTCAGCAGGAGTAGTAAGACCTTCGTTTTTCTGACAAGGCTTTGCTACATAGGCTTTCAGCACATCCTTTAATCCCTCTGGGGACTCTGCTTCTTTTTCATAAATTTCCAGTTTCTGCAAGAAATCCTTCATGGCAGCATCCACAGCTTCCAAACCTTCCTTATTGGAGGTACAAGAGATAATCATATTTTTCTTGCTGAATAACTTCTTCAATATCAGCTGACAGCCTTTGATAAGATTTTCTTTTTCCTCTTCAAAATGCTCATCCAACTGTACCAAATACTGATAATACTCAATACCAATAGAAGCATCACTAAGCCATGCACTCTTTGAGAAATAAGAAGATGCTCTTCCAGCTGCCGCCTGATGCCCTGCGGAATTCAAACGAACCTTCAGTCTGGAACGAGTCTCTGCCACCACTTCTTTTAAGTGTTTCTCATCGGTAAATAAGGTTTCAAACATCATTTCTGCCATAAGCTTCAATGCTTCCTCTACTTTGCTGCGAAGCACTTTGGTTCTTACCTCAAACTGAATCTGATAATCTTCCTTATCGTCAAACATACAGAAGATATTTACATCCGAAGCAATACCACCTGTATAGAAATTGGTTTCTGTATCAAATTCCATATAGCTGCGCTTCTTGGTGTCCATATAACCCAGCAGAGTAGACAAAAAGCTCATTTGTGGCACATACTCTTCCAAATCCTTTCCAGCAAAAAGCATTCGCAGATAAACAATATCATTGGTATGAATATTATGATGGATGGTTTTTACTCCCTGTAAAGCTGTCTCCTCATTATAAAATGGCTGTACTTCTTTTCCAATGTCCTCTCTGGAAAGCATCGGAATCATTTCCAGTACTTCTTTTGGACTTGGCTCCTCCTGATATGCCTTTAATGCCATGGTATCTTCGATAAGCTGTTTAATTTCTGTCTCTGACAGACTAGCCTTATAATCCGCCAGACGCTGTTTCTCTTTCTGCTCATTTTCTGCCTGCAGGCCTACCTTTGGCACCATTTCTACCAGAATGGCATGAGGATTGTCTAATAAATATTTTTGAATCAACTGCTCATAGTAATCTGTAGCAAGCTGTTCTCTTAAGAACTGATAATATCTGTCATAACATAAAGAAGTGTATGGCTGGTCATCATCATACAACCAGGTTTTCATCGTTTTCATGCCATACAAAAGCCCCTTTGGATAAGCCCCAAAGTCTGCTTCTCTCTCCTTAAACTCCGTTCCATTAATAGCAGCTTCCAAGGCTTTCCGGTCAATTCCATCCTTCACCAGCTTTTCCAAAGTCTCACGAATCACCTGATAAAACCGCTCTCTGTCTCCAGCCTTTGCATTCTTAGTTGTAAGGGCAAAATAACTCTGACGAAGAATGTCACAAAAATCTACGTCAATATCATTTCCAATGCCTGCATCTAAAAGGGCCTGCTTCAATGGCGCTCCTGGCATCTCAATCAAAACGTATGACAAAAGCTCAAATGCCTTACATGCCTCCTGGTCCATAGTAATATCCATAGCTGTAGCATAAGCATAATATGTCTTCTCTGTGCAGTCCGCATTTTGGGACACTGCGTATTCTTTAGTCAGACTCTTCATTCCATCAAAAGGCTTCTGCAGAGGAATAGAAGAATCTAATTCAATAGCAGGAAAATCCTTCAAATAATTAGCGTCCATCCAGTTCAAACGTTCCTCAATATCCATATCACCATACAGGTAAATATAACTATTGACCGGATGATAATAATTCCGATGAAAATCCAGATATTCCTCATAAGTCAAATCCGGAATACAAGCCGGATCTCCACCAGATTCCTGTCCGTAGGTATTATCAGGAAAAAGGCTGTTCATAATAAAACGCTCCAGCACACCTTCCTCAGAGGAAAAAGCACCCTTCATTTCATTATAAACCACACCATTATAAGTAACAGGCTCCTCTGGCGAGGTAATCTCATAATGCCAGCCTTCCTGTTTAAAAATCTCTTCATGTTCATAAATATTTGGATAGAAAACAGCATCCATATATACATGCATCAGATTCTCAAAGTCCTTTTGGTTGCAGCTTGCCACCGGATATAAGGTCTTATCCGGATATGTGGTGGCATTTAAAAAGGTATTCAACGACCCCTTCACCAACTCTACAAAAGGATCTTTGGCTGGAAAATGCTTGGAACCACAAAGCACCGTATGCTCAATAATGTGAGGTACACCTGTGGCATCCTTTGGCGGTGTACGGAATCCAATAGAAAACACCTTATTATCATCCTCATTGCTCAGAACCAACACCCTTGCTCCACTGAGTTTATGGCGCAATGCCAGAGCAAAGCTATCCATCTCCTTAATGTATTCTGATTGTTCCAGCACATAACTTTCTGGAATCTTTACTTCCTCTACACTTTTAATACTTACTGCCATTCTCTTCCTCCTAAAATCAAAATCTCTTCCCATCCTAATACAACTTACAGAAACGCTCATATCCTTCCTGCCAAGCCTCCTGCTCCTGTGGCAGAAATTCCTCGGTATCAAAGGATGCAGCTAAAATATTACATTTTTCTTCTCTAGTCTTGTACGCTCCTAATGCCTGGAACTGCTCCATGACATTTCCTACCGCAGTTGCCTCTGCCGCTCCAGTAATCACAGGGATTCCAATTGCATTGGCGGTAAACTGGTTCAATAGTTTATTCTGTACACCGCCGCCTACGATGTAAAGCTTCTCTTCCCAGGTAATATATGGCCGGAAGCTTTCATATACCTGACGATATTTCATGGCAAGACTTTCCAATACGCATCTTACCAAAGCTCCATCTGTTTCCGGTACTGGCTGACCGGTTTCTCTACAGTATTCCCTTATTTTAGATGGATAATCCCCTGGCTGCATGAAATCATCCGGACGGATGAAGCTTTGCAATGCCGGTTCCTTAGCTGCCATTTCTGCCATTTCACCAAAGCTGTAGTCCTTGCCTGCCTTCTGGAAATTTCTACGAAGCTCCTGTACGATCCAGAGTCCAATAATATTTACCGTTGGGCGATAGCCACCATCCCAGGTTCCTTCATTGGATATCTTACTCTTAATAACCTCTTCCCCTTCCAACAATGTCTTGGAGGAAATGCCAAGCAGAGACCATGTACCACTGGACAGGAAGGTAAATTCCTCCTCCTTTGCCGGTACTGCTGCCACTGCGCAGGCGGTATCATGACCGGACACAGAAATAATATGTAAATTCTCCTGGCCTACTTCCTCTGCAATCTCTGAACGAAGCGGTCCCAAATCCTTCCCTGCATAATCTACCTCTGGGAACATCTCTGGAGAAAGTCCCAGCTTTTCCATGATTTCCTTCGACCAGCATTTTTCCTTCATATCAAATAACTGGGTTGTAGACGCAATGGAATACTCCCCATGTTTCACACCGGAAAATAAATACTCTATCAGATTTGGCATCAAAAGCACTGTGTCTGCTGCTGCCATCTGGGAAGGCATCTTTTCCTTCATATAGCAAAGCTTATATAAGGTATTATATGCCAGACTTGCAATTCCAGTCTGCTCAAAGGCAACCTTTTCTCCTGCTGCCAGTTTCTCTGCTTCGGCAGTTCCTTCCGGTGCCAGCTTTTTTAAAATCTGATTCATATTTTCATCATCCAGCGCCGGGTCCCGGTAGCTTCCAGGGATACCAATGAGATTACCCTCTGCATCCAAAAGTCCGCAATCCACGCCCCAGGTGTCAAAACCCACACCAGACAAAGGCTCCTGACACAGCCGGAGTCCTTCCTTCATCTCATCCATCAAGGAAAGAATATTCCAATACGCATGTCCATTCATCATACTGAAATTGTGAGGAAAACGATGGATTTCCTCCAAAGTAATTTTCTCACCGTCAAATTTTGCAAGAATCCCTCTTCCGCTACTTGCTCCTAAATCAAATGCCAATACATTCATATGTTATCTCCTTTCTCCTAATCTTTTTTCAACGCTTTCACCTGTTCTCCGATTTGGATAAGCTCTTTCGCTGCTTCCTCATCTATCACCTGATACTTCGTATCATAATCTACTTCTTCCTTCCAAAACAAAGGGGTAGCCTCCTCAATAAATACTTCCTGTTCTGGTGAAATGTAAATGTCTATTGTTCTCCAAATCGTCGTGCTCTTATTATATTGATGCAGGTTAAATGAAAGCATACTATCCCATACATTATTTTCATTTTCTACTTTTTGAACAATATCTTCATTCATTTCTGATAAATCAAAATACATTTCTGGCGAAAAGTCTATTTTTTTATCTACGGAATCATCCCCATAATCATAAATATGATATATAAACTCCTCCTGCTGATAATATTGGGCAAGTTTTTCTCTGTCTTTATCACTACAAAATATTTCTTTTTGCACACATAGCAAATCACAGTCCGATGAATCTTCATAAACAAATACCGTATCATCTCCTTCTTTTAGATTTGCCACTGCCTCCCCTCTATTTTTATCCCAAGAAACAAGTTGCATCGGCACAACCTCTGTATAGTGCTTTCCTTCAAAATAAAATCCATTTTCATAAAGCTCATCGTAGTCCGCTTCAATGACTACTCCAGTATCTACATGCTTTTCCCAAAAACGAGCTTCTATTTCATCATAAACGAAACTTAATATCCCACCACCAAGAATAAGTGTCATCAACAACAACGGAACACCTGCCACCAAAACACCTATCACAGTCAGAATAATTCCACACACCTTCATTCCGCGATATTTCTTATCTGGATTTTTCCGTCGCTTAAATCCTCTGACAGCAAGTGTAACTATACCTACTATAAAAGGAATCACACCAATAGCAATAATAATTATTGCAAATACAAATGTAAAAACAGCACCCATAATTCTCTCCCCAAAAAACATACGTGCCAGCGCAACACCCGTCCCTACAGACTATCCAGTGTGCCCTGGCACGACATAATTTATCCTTTTCTGCTGATACAAATACCTTACAGCAGCACACAATCCCTATTCAGAATACTTCTTATATCCCGGATGCTTACCTGTCACACCATACTGCTGACGCATGCTGATGAGACGGTCAATGTTTTCTCTGGAAATTTCCTGTGCTCCACCTAACAAATGTGCATTTAAGCTAATCTTTGCAAAAAGCTCTAAAGTTTCCATTCGGTAATATGCCGTGAGCACATCTGCTCCCACTGCCAATGCACCATGATTCTGAAGAAGCACCACATCATGCTCTCCCAGATATGGAGCGATAGCCTCCGGTACTTCATGGGTAGAAGGGGTACCATATGGTGTCACAGGTATGGAACCAATCGCAATAACAGTCTCAATCATTGAATACTCATCCAATGGTTTATTGGCTACTGCATAACCGGTAGCTACCGGTGGATGTGCATGAAGAACAGCTCCTACATCCTCTCTCTCTTCATAACATCTCAAATGCATCTTAATTTCAGAGGATGGACGATATCCTTCCAATCCTTCTAAAACATTACCATCTTTATCAATACGTACCAGCTTCTCCGGTGTGATAAAACTCTTGCTGATACCGGTAGGTGTTGCAAGAAATGTACCATCTTCCAATTTTACAGATACGTTACCATCATTAGCTGCTACCCATCCTAACTGCCACATTTTATGACAGATATCACAAATCTCTTCTCTTAATTCCATATAACTTAATTCCATAATGTCCTCCATTCCACGCTCTTTGCGTTACGTATGTATCATGCAGGTCTTTACAGCCTGCCTTTACAGCGTTTTACCTTTTTCTCCAAACGCTCCGCTTCTATTATAATACACTTCCCTTTTTATTTCCACCAAAAAAAGGGAATCGAAGCAAATTCATTTTTAAATCTGTTTCGGCTCCCCTAAGTCTATTCCTCGTCTTCCTCGTTTTCCTGATATACATTAAACTGGTTCTTTCCAGAACGCTTTGACAGATAAAGCGCTTTATCCGCCTTACGATATAACTCTTCGAACTCTTTTCCGCTTTCTGGTGCCACCGCAATACCAATACTTGCAGATACCGCCACCTTCAAATCATCACAGCAGTACTCTTCCTGCATTTGCTCCCGGAGTTCTTCACCCTTCTCTTCGATATACTTTATCAAATGGGTTTCATCAAAGGCTTCAAATGCTGCACATACAGCAAACTCATCTCCACCCAGACGTCCAATCAACGCATTGTGATGAAATACCTTCTTTAATTTTTCGGCAGTGTCTATCAGCACCTGGTCTCCATAAATGTGCCCCAATGTATCATTTACTGCTTTAAAATTATCTAAGTCAACCATAAAAAGAATTTGATGTGTATTTGCCTTTTTTTCGGCAATCGCTTCATCAATCTTTTCTTCCATAGTCTTTTTATTAAAAATTCCTGTTAGAAGATCATTTTCTGCCTTCTGTACCAGATTCTTCTCTTCCGTCATCTCCTGATCTACATTTTGGAGACAGATAACCAATCTCTTATTCTTTCCGTTCTTTTTCCGTCTTACAGCTCCCGTCAAAAGATACCATCCATAAGTCCCATCCAGTTTTCTTACACGAAGCTCTCTTTGAAAATTCAAATCCGTACTATCTAAAAACTGACGAATCTCACTACGAATAGAGGCATCCTCTTCATAAACCCAGTTATAGATTTCATAGACCTCTGCACCCATGTAATGAAACTCTTCTCCAAATACCTCTTTCAAATTTCCAGAGACTTGAAGATCCAATGGATTAAATCCAACGTCCATCCATACATATTCTCTTTGGGCAGCAATGAGTTCATACTTTTCCTTATCCAGTCTCATCTTACAAATATAATAGATAAGCCATATAATGCCGCCTGCAAGAATGAGTGCGAAAACAGAAACTCCAACTAACGCAATCAATAATTGCGTTGTTCCTAAATTAACCCCAAACATTCTCTTCCTCGATTCTGTACCATAGGGTACTGTATATAATTATAACCCTCTCTTAAAGAAACAAAACCAGCGTTTTACCAAGGATAACATAAGTTATCCTACAAGAATTACATAACAATTCTTGCTGACATTCCACTAAATTTTGAACATACTCTTTCTCCCGAACCAAAAAACGTTTTCCGAAGAAAAACACTCCCCAGAGTGTTTTCTTCATCCAACGCTATAAGTGATTATATTATAACACTTAATTTCTATTTTGCCAAGCTATTTACCATCTCAGATACATATTCATATACCTTTGATCCAGCTCCAGCACCATGCTTTCCAATCAGCTTAATAATACCACTTCCAGCAATAGCTCCATCTGCCACTGCACTATATTTTGCCACCTGCTCTTTGGTGTTGATACCTGCTTCTACAGCGACTGGTACATCTGTCACCTCATGAATGGCTTCTACAATGGCTTCTGTATCTGTAATAACCTCTTCATCCCCCGCGTTAGCTTCGGAAGAAATCATATAAATCAAACCTGTTGCTTCTTTAGCGATGGTCTGGATACGCTCCTTTGTACTTGGTGCTATCAGAGAAATAATCTCAACACCATATTTCTCTGCAATCGGAGTAATCTCTCCCCTTTCTTCGTATGGCATATCCGGTATAATCACACCATCTACACCAGCCTCCTGGCAGGCTTTACAGAATTTATCATAACCGTATTTGTACAAGGTATTTAAGTAAGCGCAAAACATTAACGGAATCTGTGTTTTCTGGCGAAGACTTTTCACCATACCAAACACCTTGTCTGTAGTACATCCGGCTGCTAATGCACGAACATTGGCATTCTGCACTGATGGCCCCTCTGCAATCGGGTCAGAAAATGGAACACCAATTTCCACCAATGCTGCTCCAGCGCGCTCCATTTCTAAAACAAACTCTTCCGTTTTCTCTAAACTTGGATCTCCCGCAGTAATAAACCCAATATAACCTTTTTTATTTAATAATGCATCTTTAATTTTACTCATGTAAATCAACCCCCCTGTATCTCGCAATGGCTGCTACGTCCTTATCTCCGCGTCCTGACAGACAACAGATAATAATCTGGTCTTTGCTCATAGTTGGAGCAATCTTCATCAGATGTGCCACTGCATGCGAACTCTCGATTGCTGCAATAATTCCTTCGGTTCTTGCAATATATTCAAAAGCATTTACGGCTTCTTCGTCTGTTACTGGTACATACTGCGCTCTTCCTGTGTCATGAAGATTGGCATGCTCCGGTCCAATTCCTGGATAATCCAGTCCCGCAGAAATAGAATATACTGGTGCTATCTGCCCATATTCATCCTGACAAAAATAGGACTTCATACCATGGAATACACCTTCTGTTCCTACAGAAATGGTTGCTGCAGTTTTGTCAGTGTCTACACCATGACCAGCCGCCTCACAGCCAATCAGTTGTACACTTTCATCCTTAATGAACTCATAGAACATTCCCATAGCATTACTTCCACCACCAACACAAGCCATAACCACATTTGGCAGCTTACCTTCTTTTGCCAGAATCTGTTCTCTTGCCTCTCTACTGATAACACTCTGGAAATCACGGACAATCATAGGAAATGGATGTGGTCCCATAACAGAACCAAGAACATAAAGGGTATCATCCATGCGGTTCGTCCACTCTCTCATACACTCATTTACCGCATCCTTCAAAGTCTTAGTACCACTTTTCACTGCATTTACCTTTGCACCTAAAAGCTCCATACGGTATACATTTAATGCCTGACGAATAGTATCTTCCTCACCCATGAAGATTTCACATTCCAGATCCAATAAAGCAGCTGCGGTTGCTGTTGCTACACCATGCTGTCCTGCACCAGTCTCTGCGATGATTCTCTTCTTGCCCATTTTCTTTGCCAGCAATGCCTGACCTAATACGTTGTTAATTTTATGGGAACCAGTGTGGTTCAAATCCTCTCTCTTAAAATAAATCTTCGCTCCTCCCAAATCCTTTGTCATCTTCTCTGCATAATATAAAAGAGAAGGACGACCTGCATATTCCTGTAATAAAGTGTTTAATTCTTTGTTAAATGCTTCATCCTGTTTGTAGAATTCATATGCCTTTTCCAGCTTATGAATTTCATTCATCAATGTTTCTGGAACATACTGTCCCCCATGCACTCCATATCTTCCTTTGCTCATGTTTCAACCTCATTTCTTTCTTTTTCTGATACATATTGACGGTTTCGCAAATTCATATTCCACTAAAAAGCATTCATATCACTTTGGGGATTTTATAGAACAAAAAAGTCCCTGACTATACAAATACTTTGTCATAGTCAAGGACGGTTATACAATCTACCGCGGTGCCACCTTGATTCATGGTTTCCCACACTCTTAGCGAAATACTTACATATTTCCGGCAACTGACGTATGCCCTCACGTCATGGAATACTCAGATGGACTTCCATCCTTTGACCATGCCCTCCGTGGTCCATTTAATGAACTGCATCTCTACGGGTTCTCAGCAATCCCCGCTCTCTGGAAGCGCATCTTTCATTTTTATCTCCACTTCATCGGTTTGCAATATTAAATTCCTATTTTATTATACTCTGATTTCTTATTTTGTCAACCACAAGCATCCTATATTCGTCGAGTCAAAAATCACTTTGCCCCTTCTTATCTGTCCGTCAGCGAAATCGCCTCGATTGCAACACTTCCTCCCCTCACTACTTCAATGCGGTTAATGAATGTCTTACTAAACAAAGCAATCATATCATTATTTTTCTGCTCTGTCTTTACACACTGAACCAATACGGTATTCTTATTATAATCTACTACCGTGAGATTGAAGGTCTGGACGATACGAAAAATTTCTTCCTTATCCTTTTCGTTACAGCTATTTACCTTAATAAATAAAAGTTCTTTTTTATGAATTGGCACATCGGTAAAGTCAATGACCTTGATTACTTCTACGCTGCGGTTCAACTGCTTTACAATCTGTTCATAGGTCAAATCGTCACAGGTCAGTCCGATGGTCATACGGGACATAGTTGGATCCTCTGTCTCTCCTACGGTGAGAGTATCTAAGTTATAATTCTTTCCAGAGAATAGACCGGAAACCTTTGCCAGTACACCTATCTGATTTTCTACATATGCAGAAATCCATCTTTTCTTTGTCTTCATTTCCATGTTTTTACATTTCCTTTCTATGATAAAACGCTCTTATGTTCTGTCCATAATATAGGACATGCATTTATACTACTAGCAATCCATAATCATTTCATTCAATGGATTTCCTACTGGCACCATTGGAGAAACATTAGCCTCTCTATCAATGATAAACTCTAGCAAAGTTGGTCTATCCTTATTCTCTCTGGCAAACTCAAAGGCCTTTGCAATATCTTCTTCCTTCGTAATCCGCATTCCGTATGCCTCATAGCTTTCAGCCAGTTTTACGAAGTCTGGGATATATTTTGGACAGCACTTATCCTTGTTCATACAGTCTCTCTGACAACTCTTGCGGTAGGTCAGACAGGTACTGGAATATTTTTTGTTAAAGAATAATTCCTGCCACTGGCGTACATTCCCCAGATAACCATTATTAAATACAATCAAGGTCAATGGAAGTTCCAATGCCACTGCAGTTGCAAACTCCTGAATATTCATCTGCATACCACCATCACCGGAAATAGCAAATACATCTGCGTCCGGATTTCCAATCTGGGCTCCCAAAGCAGCAGGGAAACCATATCCCATAGTTCCTAAGCCACCAGAAGTCAGCAGCTGACGGTTGCTCTCCAAATCCAAGAACTGTGTGGTCCAAAGCTGGTTCTGTCCTACATCAGTAGCCACAATCGGATGTTCATAGTTTTCAGAAATATATTTAATTACTTTTTCAGGAGTCACACCAGAGTATTTCTCCATAGTAATTGGGTACTGTACCTTCCACTCCTGCGTCTGTTGCAGCCACTTTTCGGTCTTCATTTGTGGCACATATTCCAGAAGCTTCTCAATCGCCAGCTTGGCATCTGCCACAATCGGAATATCTACTTTAATATTTTTAGAAATAGAAGCAGAATCTACATCGATATGTATAATCATGGCATCCTTGGCAAACTCACTAATCTTGCCTGTAATTCTGTCGTTAAAACGGGTTCCAATAGAAAATAACACATCACATTCGCTTACTGCATGATTCGCAGCATAACTTCCGTGAATACCAATATTTCCCAAATACAATGGGTGTTTTGTAGGAATAGCACCCTTGCCCATAATAGTGGTAATTACTGGAATTCCTGTTACTTCTGCCAGCTTCTTCATTTCTTCGTTGGCACCAGCAATATTTACACCACCACCAATTAAGAATAATGGCTTCTTTGCCTTTTTCAGAGCTGATACTGCCTTTTTAATCTGGCCAACATGAACACTTTCATTTGGCTTGTAGCCACGAATGGAAACCTCTGTTGGATAGTCCTCACTTCCCAATGCCTGCTGAATATCCTTTGGCAGGTCAATGACTACCGGGCCTGGACGGCCTGTTCTGGCAATATAAAAGGCTTCTTTAATGATGCGTCCTAAATCTTCTCTCTTTCGCACCGTTACTGCGTATTTGCAAATATTTCTTGTGATGCCTACAATATCTACTTCCTGAAAGGCGTCATTTCCCATAAGCCCCAAAGGAACCTGACCAGTGATACAAACCAAAGGAACACTGTCATAATTGGCAGTTGCAATTCCGGTAACCAGATTGGTAGCTCCCGGGCCACTAGTAACCAGACATACTCCTACTTTGCCAGTAGAACGGGCATAACCATCTGCTGCATGAATCAACGCCTGCTCATGACGAGGCAGCACTACTTCAATTTCATCCTGATCATATAAGACATCAAAAATATCCACTGCCTGACCTCCTGGATAACCAAAAAGAATATCTACTCCCTCTTCAATCAACGCTTTCACCAAAAGTTCTGTTCCTTTTATCATGGCTCATTCCCTCTTTCTAAAATAAAGTTAATCGTTAAAAAAGCCCTAAGCCGATTGGCTTAGGGCGAATATTACATCCGTGGTACCACCTAAATTCAGAGAATCTCTCTGCACTCTGTCAATACGCAGACATCTGTCCGAAATATTGATTCCCCTGTAACGGTGGGACTTCCGTTGGAATCTACTAAAAGCTTTTGCTTCGTTGGGTCCACTGCTCGAAGGCTACTTCCATATATCCGAAATGAAGATTTGCACCAGACATCTTCTCTCTAAAAATCCGGGGAATATGTACTCCTCCTTGTCATAGCATTTACATATTTAAGAATAATACACACTTTATCTGCATCTGTCAAGAGGGTAGCCTACGCTCCATATTCATCTTCATCACACAATTTCCTCTTAATAATTAGTGAAAATACACTGCACACCTATTTTCGCAGATAATGCTTCCTCAGTGTAATCCAGAACATACGCCGTTCTTGTCACAAACATTTTTGTAATGCTTACTTCAGAGCTTGTATATTCATAGTGTTCATAATCTTCTGATGAACCAACATCCATAAGATATGCTCCGTCGTCCTCTTCTTCTACAATACTGACGCTTCCATCATCCAGACAATCAAAAGCTGCAGGATCAACAATATTTAAAGCAGTACAACCAGATGCATCCAAAACATCAATATCATTGCCATAGCAATACAATTTCACCAGCATAGGCTGCGCTCCAAGTTCTAAATCTGTGATAAAGTTTTTGCCACAATGCACAACTTGCAGTTCGTTACACTCACTCAAATCAAGTTCCTCTATTTCATTTTCGCTACAGTCCAGGGTGAGCAAGTCTATATTGGAAGATACATCTAATGCAGTCAACTCCGCATTACTACATCTAAGCCACTCTAATTCTTTGTAGATAGAAGGCTTTAATTCTTTCAATGGGTTGCTGCTGCAATCCAGTTTTTGTAATTTCTTTAACTTTTTATACTCCACATTTGTTAATTTATTATTATAACAAATTAAAGTTCTTAGCTTCTTATTTGCATCTAAATTTAATTTTGCAAACCAGTTATTGGATATATCCAAATATCTTAACTTCTTATTATTTGAAAGGTTTAAATACGACAATTCATTCTCTTTCACATCTACATATTCTAATTTTTTTGATACTGATAAATCCAGCTTGCTTATGGAATTTTCTCCAGCCACCAGCTTGCTCAGAACAGATTTTTTTGCCAAAGTAATTTTAACCAGCTGATTATCATTGGCAATTACTGTTTTTACCTTTGGTGAATTAGATAAGTCCAATTTTGTCAAATAGTTTTTGCAGATATTCACTTCTTTGAGCTTTTTATTTTTCTGAAAATCTACTTTTGTAATTTCATTTCCATCAAGATATACATACTCCAGTTTCTTATTTTTTGATATATCCATTTTGGTCAACTCATTGTTTTTCAAACTGATATATTTTAAGTTTTTCAGTTTTCCCAACTCAAAGGAACTGATATCGTTATAGTCAAGAATCAACTGTTCCAAACCAGTAATCTCTTGGATTAAATCTTCATTCTTCAAATACCAGCCACTGATATTCACTTTTTTCAAGTTCTGTAAATACTCAATACCTGTAATATCAAGGTATTTTCTCTGATCCACATAATTCTTTTCATCAATCACATTCTGCTCTTTTGGAGCAAAGGTTAATTCCTCTGCACCGTCAATTTCCTCCTGTTCCAGCATTCCATTTTTATTGGTATCATACTGGCTGGAAATGAAACTGCAAAAAACTGCATCCGGGAAATTAACATGGTCTATCGCAAGAGGCCCTTCTTCCTCCGTTGCAGCTTCTGCTGCCTGGGTTCTATCTGTTGTCATGGACACTCCCAAAGTCAAGGCTAATGCAATCCCCATTCCTAATGCAAATTTTCTTGTGATTTTTTCTGAATTCCATATTTTTTTCATACTGCCACGTCCTTTCTTTTCTTTGCTGTTTCAAGAACTTATTGCTAAGACATTTCCTGAAACAATGTATCTTACGAAAAGAAATATATTCCAATATTGTGGCAATTTATGGACAAATTTGGGTCAAAAATATGATATTTTTATGTCAATTATGTGGCAAAAATCCAGCTTATCCCAAAAAATCCAGCAAAATTCTCATTTTCTGATCCTGCCTCACAGTTCTCTTTGGAAACAGTAATACTGGTTAATGGATTCCCTGAGAAGAAAAAGTGGCTTGCGGAGCCAGCCCTCAGTTTAAGACAGCCAGAGACATCCAATGTAGTCAAGGCGTTATTTTTGCATGAAAGATATCTTAATTTCTTACAGCCAGTTACATTCAGACTAGTCAGTTTTCCACTCATGCAATTTACAATTTCCAGTTTCTTTAATGTTGATAAATCTAATGTTGTAATATTTAGTCCTCTTGCATAGAGTTCCTTCAATTTTGTGTTTGCACTAACATTTAATTTTGAAACTGCTATGTTGGAACATCTAATAACCTCCAGATTTTTTAATGGCTTTAAATTCAGCGCAGTAATTTTATTATCAGAGCATTTCAACACCTTTAACTCTGTATTCCGATTCAGATTCAGAGACTTTAAAGCATTATTTTCCACATCCAGCTCCTGCAGCTTTCTATTTCGGTACAGGTTCACAGATGTAATTTCATTACCACTACAATCAAAGCTTACAAGATTAGGATTCCCCCACACACTTAACTTTTCAATATAATTATATCCACAGCGTAATTTCTTTAACCCAGGTGCATGAAGTACATTTAGTTTCTTAATACGATTACTGGTACAGCTCAATCCACGGAGTTTTTTCAACTGGCCAGTTTCCAATTTGTCGATATGATTATCGCTGCAAAATAGAAACCGAAGTTCTACATGATTTTTAACATCTAAAACCTGCAAGTTATTTCTCCGGCAATTTAAATTTTTTAATTTCTTTACATTAGAAATGTCTAATTCTGTCAAATAATTATCTGCACAGTGAAGTTTTCTAAGTTCTGTCAATCCACTCACATCCAAAGCAGCCAAATCAGCATAGCATAAAGAAAGCTTTTGCAACGATGTAAGCTGGGTATACTCATCCCCCTCTAACAGCCATCCCTGAAGCTCCAGCTCTCTTAAATTAGTAAAATACTTTAGCCCTGTAATATTCAGTTTCGTGCGTTTATCTTTTTTTGAGGATAATGCCACCTCTTCTTCTCCAATTAACTGAATGGTCTTTGTTCTTTTTATTTCTCTATCTGATAAGATTCCGTCTTCGTTTCTATCAATCTCTTCTTTTATGTACTTTCGAAACGCATCTCCCGGAAAATTTGTTTTATCAATATCTATCCCCTGGGCATCAACATGACAAACTCCCAGTCCCAGACTAAGCCCTGCTGCTGCCAGAGCTCCTAAACATCTTCGTATCCATTCTCTTTTTTTCATATTAATATCCACCTTCACCAAAATACTTATCTATACTGTATCTCTTTTTCCTTATTTTAGCAATCTCCCACCCCATAAATATATGATAGAAATATGGCAGGTTTGTGTCAGAATCAAAGCAGAAAAAACTTCCCTAACAATTAAAAAGACACGGCTCGGGATAAGCCGTGTCCAAAAAGGAAAGCAGGTCACGGTCCGCACCGCAACCTAAAGGAGAAAATATCACAAACATATATTACATATTTAACAAGTGTCAAATAAGATATTACGTTTGCTCTTATATTCAACCTTATTTTAGCACTGACAAAGCAATTCGAAAAGTGCCATATTCGCCGAAACTCATACCAAATTCGCATACTTTCCTGACTTTGTTTTCTATTTCTTTTTCATGCAGCCAGACTCGCTTTCATGCCAAACAATTACAGGCATCTTCTCACAGCATCTTTCCATCCAGTCAAAAGTTTTTCCTTTTCCTCCTCTGACATAGAAGGCTCAAAGCATCTGGATAAAGACCAGTTTTTCTGAAGCTCCTCTTTATCCTTCCAAAATCCTACTGCCAATCCCGCCAGACTGGCAGCACCAAGCGCTGTGGTTTCTACACAGGATGGACGATCTACCTTGGTGTTCAAAATATCTGACTGAAATTGCAGTAGAAAATCGTTTCTTGCAGCTCCTCCATCTACCTTTAAGGATACATTCTCGATTCCGGCATCCTTTTTCATTACTTCTATTAAATCATATACCTGATATGCCATGGATTCCACTGCAGCACGGACGATATGATTTCTGCCGGCACCTCTGGTAAGACCAGTGATAATTCCTCTGGCATTCTGCTCCCAATATGGTGCTCCCAGTCCGGTAAAGGCAGGCACCACATAAACCCCCGCGGTATCATCTACTGCTTCACAACACTGTTGGGACTGGGCAGCATCCTGAATCAATCCCATTTCATCTCTCAACCACTGAATCACTGCTCCCGCTACAAACACACTGCCTTCCAGCGCATAACAAACGCCACCCTCTGGTCCTGCTGCCATTGTTGTAAGCAGTCCATTTTCAGAAACTACTGGCTGCTTTCCTGTATTCATTAAAAGGAAGCATCCCGTTCCATATGTATTCTTCATATCACCTGAGCTAAAACAACACTGTCCAAACAATGCCGCCTGTTGATCTCCTGCCACTCCTGCAATAGGGATTTGACTGCCCGTGAGGGACTCTTTAGTATGTCCATAAATGCAGCTAGAGGCCTTTACTTCTGGAAGCATAGATTCTGGTATCTTAAAATATTCCAGTAATTCCTTATCCCAGCACAGATTATGAATATCATATAGCATGGTCCGGGAGGCGTTGGTGTAATCTGTGACATGTACTTTTCCACCTGTCAGTTTCCAAATCAGCCAGGTATCCACTGTTCCAAAAAGCAGCTCTCCTTTTTCTGCCCGTTCTCTGGCGCCCTCAACATTTTCTAGTATCCAGGCAATCTTACTGGCAGAAAAATAGGCATCCGGAATCAAGCCTGTCTTTTCCTTCACCATGGTGCTTTTTCCTTCTTCCACGAGACGGTCAATGGCTGCTGCCGTTCTACGACACTGCCACACAATGGCATTGTATACTGGCTCTCCTGTGTTTCTATCCCAAACAATCGTAGTTTCTCTCTGGTTCGTAATACCAATTCCTACAACATCCTCTCCTGACACTCCCAGCTTACTCATGGCCTCTGTCATCACACTAAACTGACTGGACCAGATTTCTACCGGGTCGTGTTCTACCCAGCCTGGCTGAGGATAAATCTGCCGAAATTCCTTCTGGGCAATACTACAGATTTCCCCCTTCTTGTTAAATAATATGCACCGGGAACTAGTAGTTCCCTGATCCAACGCAATTACATAGTTTTCCTTCACTACAACCCCTCCTTTGTTATTTTACAAAACCTAACAGCCAGTCCTTTGGAAGTACCTTGCACAATCCTCGAAAGACTTTCATGATTCCCCCATAAACCGAAACTGTCTTTTTGTGCTTTGCATCTAGAAGTGCCTGACGTACTACCTTGTCTGCTTTTGCCATGGTTAATTTTTTATATAGCTTTACTGCTTCATAGGTCTCTGCTTTATCAAAGAACTCTGTTTTTACAGGTCCTGGACATACTGCTGTTACATAAATATCTTTACTTTTCAATTCTCTTGCCAGCGCCCGGCTGAAACTTAACACATATGATTTACTTGCAGCATAAACAGCAAATTTAGGCTGTGGCATAAATGCCGCTGAAGAAGCGAGCTGAATGATATTACTATTTTTACGCATATATGGAATTGCCATATATGTGATGGCAGTCAATGCATGACAGTTCAAGTCAATCATTCCTGTATTTTCCTGCCGGCTTAAATCTTCTACTGTTCCAATCAATCCATATCCGGCAGCATTTACTAAAATCCGGATACTCGGCTTTTCCTGCTCCAAAGCCTCTTCTAGTTCCTGCAAGCCCTCCTCTGTACCTAAGTCCAAAGTAAAAATACGGACTTTTCTTCCCAGAAGCTGCTTTTCCAAAGCTTCCAGCCGGTCTCTTCGTCTTGCCACCAGCCAGATTTCTTCCACACTGCGATATCCTTGGGCAATCTGTAATGCAAATTCCCTTCCCATTCCAGATGAAGCTCCTGTAATAATGGCAATATTCCCCTTCTTTTTCATGTTCTACCTCATTCCTGCCAGCTTAATGCTATTGTATTAAGCTTTTGCGTTTATTTCTTACTGTTCTAATTGATAATGTTCCCTTACACGGTTCTTTTTATCAAACATATAATTATATTGTACAATTTCGTACTCCTCCAGCCATTTACTTAACTCTGGATTCTCTTCTCCTATTTCGTATAAATTTCCAGAAGCATCATAGTATCCATTGGCGCTAATAGATGGCACATGATCATATAAATCCAGCAAAAAGCGCTGATAATCTGTAAGCTTTAATCCTGCCGCCTCCATCATCAAAGTAGAAAGATAATTTATGGAGGTTCTTTCGATTTGAGCCTCTGGAATATCGTAATTTGCCCAAATCAGAAATGGCACAAGATATTTTTGCATAGACTCTTCCTGATTTAAATCATCCGGTAATTTCCCCATAACCCTCTGATAAAACAAATCAGGCAAATGTGGTTGGTGATCTCCAAACATCATAATAATGGTAGGCTCCTCCTGCTTTTGGAAATACTTTATCAAATCCCGTAATGCTTCATCCGAAAGCTTGATTAATGATAAATATTGATTCGCTTCAAATTGTAAATCATGATTTGTTATCTCTACCGGCTCTTCAAACTGGTAGCTGACATCATCATAAGCGCTATGATTTTGCATAGTTACATCGAACACGCACAAGGAAGTTCCTTGTTTTTTATTTTCATACAGTTCCTTTATCTTCTCATAATTAGAAATATCCGAAACATATTCCCGAACCAGCCATGGACTTTTAAAATCATCCATGCTTAAAAATTCATCAAATCCCAGCAACGGATATACTCTGTTACGATTGTAGCCGGATGGATGATAGGGATGCATCGCTACTGCTGTTTCATATTCCTCCTGAGCTTTCATATTACTGACCATCGAAGGAAGGTAATCGTCCATATATTGCAGATAAGGATTCCCTGGCAGATATGCCTTGGTACAGCCTGTCAGAAATTCAAATTCAGAATTTGCGGTATAACCACCATATACGGAGGATTGGGCATAGCCTTTGATAGTATTTTCTTCAAGACTATCAAAAAAGCTTAAGTAAGGTTTCGTTACTGCCAATTCCCCCAGTACTCTCAAATCTGAAAAGGCTTCATTCATAATCATAATAATATTCGGGGACTTCCCCTCTGACGTGGCAGCTTCTGATTCTTTCTGTGTATCTGCTTCTGCATACCGGTCTAGAATCTCGTCAGCCTTTTGGGCAGAATAGCCTTTTGGCTCTTCTACTTTAGCATTTCCCGCATTGGCTGTTACATACAATACATACCCGTACTTTGCCATACCGATATTGTGATCCCAGGTAAGTCCGCTGACATTTTCCCAAAAGAAATCTCCAAATCCCAGCCAAAGAAAAAATATAGCTGATACTGCAATCCCTGCCATACTTTTCAGGATTCTTGCACGATCCTTAAAACCTCCTTTTGGCCTGGTTCCAAGAAAGCAAAGTCCGATTCCTACTCCAGCCAAAATGCAGCCTAGCAAAAAATTTTCTGTAATCTTATAGCTATAGTCTCCCGCCACCTTAGTTGCCGTCTTCACCGCAAACAAATCCATATACACAATTCCATAACCGCGAAAGGCATCGACAAAGTAATTGGCGATGCCTAAAATCAATATCACTGTTTCGGATAATAAAAAAGCGGACTTGATTCGTTGGAACAGGGAAACAAAAACCAGATTTATTCCCATGAGAATTGCCAGATTCTTGATTCCATATCCCAATCCAATCTCAATAATATCTCCATCCAGAAAAGCTTCTATTGCCAAATATTCTATTAAAGATAATACACCAAATAATATACTTTGAAAACCTATACTTCTGCGTATCTTATTCCAGCTTTTTTCCTCTTCCTGCATGATACTACTGTCCCTTCTTTTGTAATTACCAGCCAAATGGGAAGAAGTCATTAAAGAAATCATTTAAACCATAATCTTCACTACTTCCAGAACCATTATCCTCTTCTCCTGGAATACCTTCTTCCTGAGAGCCCCCTTGGGAGTCCTCTCCCTGGGAACCGTCATTTTCCTGGGAATTGTCATTTTGAGAACCATCTTCCTGAGAATTGTTATTCTCAGAACTTTCACCACTACCATCTTCCAAGCTATTTAAAGAAGCTTTCCCCTGAAGGATAACCTCTACCTTCTTTTCCTCATAACTACCATTGGTATTTCGCTTCAAGGTAATGCTAACCTTGGTTCCCTTCTTATAGCTATTTGCCTTTTCCTGTAGACTTTCGATATTAGTTACCTGAACATCGTTGATTGCAGTAATAATATCTTTTGATAAAATTCCAGCCTCCTCGGCAGCACCGCCTTTTGCTACTTCTTCTACATAAACACCTTCTGGCATACCAAAAGACTTTGCATCCTCTGTCACTGTTCTGCCAGAAATGCCTAAATATCCTTTCTGTTCCTCTGTAAGAACTTCCTTATTCTTTAACTCATCAATAATCGGAGTTGCCTCAGAAATCGGAATAGCATATCCCATACCTTCTACCATAGAATCTGCAATCTTGGCAGAATTGATTCCGATGACCTCACCACGCATATTCAACAATGCACCACCACTATTTCCCGGATTAATGGCAGCATCTGTCTGAATAACATTAATAGTATTTCCTGCGCTTCCATTTTCACTGGTCTCTGTAATTTCTCTATCCTTAGCACTAATATATCCAACGGTTACAGACTGTCCATATCCCAAGGCATTACCAATGGCTACTACCATTTCTCCAACCTTCACCTCTGAAGAATCTCCTAATGTAGCAATTTTAATAGATTCTAAAGTTGCATCCTTAATATCTGTAAGCTTTACCGCAATTACTGCCAAATCTGCTGCAGAATCGGTTCCTTTTGTCTTTGCTTCATAAACCTCTTCATCAATAAACTGGACAGAAATAGTTTTTGCTCCATCAATTACATGATTATTTGTGGCAATGAGAAGCTCTGTCTCATTCTTTCCTATAATAAATCCGGAACCACTGCTTGGAATATCCTCTTCCTGATGCTGCTGTCCAAAGAAATCATAGTATGTCTGCCCTGCCTGAGTACTGGTGATTGCCACGATAGCTGGCATAGTCTGGCTTGCTATACCAGAAACATCTGTGGTTCCTACAGACTCCTTCTCTGCATTTTCTTTTATCTCATAGATTACATCATCTGTTGTCTCGGCAATTTCAACATTTTTTGCATTGTTGTTTATTCCAAGTACTTTTTCCGAAAAAAGATTTACCCCCATAAAGCACAATGCTGCTACCACACCAAAAATTGCTGCCAGTGCTGCACAAACGCCTACCTTTTTCCATGTCAGTCCTTCTTTTTTATCCTTTTTTTTCGATGCATCGTCCTGATCAGAATCACTCGGATTACTGTTATTTGCATAATTAGAATACGGATTCTGCCAGTTATCCTGATTCTGATTAGATGTCTGACTCTGCCAGTCATTATTCTGCTGCGCTGTCGCCTGACTCTGCCAACTGGTATTCTGGGTGCTGTCCTGTCCTTCCGATGATGTCTCTGTAAAAGCTGCTGTACTGTCTTGTGCATGATAATCCCCGGATTTAGTAGCCTCTGACGGCTGTTCCCTATAAGAATAGCTATATACAGAACTCTGCGGACTCTCTCCAGCCTCTACAGAATTGCCATATTCTCCTGTATATTCATTTGTATTTTGTCTTTTTTCTTCCATGATAATCCTCCATTTCTATCTATCAAAAAATCCTTTGTATCATACCTTTTCTCAATATAAGGTATGGATTCTGCTAAAAATAAGCAAACTAAATATGCTGTACTATTCTATCAGCGATTTGTGACTTCCTTGTGAAAAGAAAATTAATTTTTTTTAAGATTAGGAAATCCTAGAATCTTATTGCGATTTCACCAAGAAACCCTTATAATATAATGGTTTAAATTCTAGAAAGAGAAGGTGAGTATTTGATAAAGGAAAACCAAAAACTCCTGAATCTGCTTCATATCATAGTAGATGCAGTGATTATTGCCCTATCATTTATATTATCATATAATTTACGTTTTGACGATACCTGGAGTCCATTGGTACAATATGACATCATTCCGGCTCCGATCGGATATGTAAAACCCATTGAAGATTATATTAGCATGCTGGTATTTCTAGTACCTTGTTACATTATAATTTATAATTTTTGTAATTTATACAATCCAAAACGTACCAGTACCTACCGTACGGAATTGTTCGGTCTGATTAAGGCAAATTTCTTAGGTATTATTTACTGCGTTGCTGTGCTGTTCTTTATCAAACAGCAAAATTATGCCCGTCTTTTCTTAGGAATTTTTGCCATTATGAATCTTATCATTGATTTCCTGTTCCGCATGACATTAAATAAAATTCTGCGGAAAATGCGAAGCTCCGGTAAGAATCTAAAGCACATTCTTCTAGTAGGTTACAGCCGTACCGCAGAAGGATATATTGACCGACTCCGGGTTCATCCGGAATGGGGATATTATCTCCACGGTATTCTGGACGATAAAAAGAAAACCGGTGAAACCTACCGTAATATCCGGGTGGTGGGAGACATTTCCATGCTGGCAGATTTGCTTAGCACCAACTCCTATGATGAAATTGCCATTACCCTTAGTATTGATGAGTTTGCAAAGCTGGAAAAAATCGTGGCTACCTGTGAAAAAGCTGGTGTTCATACCAAGTTTATTCCAGATTATAATAACGTAATTCCAACTAAGCCTTACACCGAGGATTTGGATGGACTTCCAGTCATTCATGTACGTCATGTGCCTTTAAGTTCTTCTTTGAACAATGCCATTAAGCGTACCATTGATTTTTGTGGTTCTTTATTCGGTATTATTCTTCTTGCGATACCGATGCTAATTGTAGCCGCATTAATCAAAATCACTTCACCGGGACCATTGATTTTTAAGCAAAACCGTATTGGTCTCCACAACAAGGAATTTGCTATGTACAAGTTCCGTTCCATGCGGGTTCAAGAAGCTTCTGAAGAGAAAAAAGCATGGACTACAGCAGATGATCCCCGTGTTACTCCTTTGGGACGTTTCATGAGGAAAACCAATATCGATGAGCTTCCACAGCTTTTTAATGTATTAAAGGGAGATATGAGTCTGGTGGGACCTCGTCCAGAGAGACCATATTTTGTAAAGAAATTCAAGGAAGAGATTCCTCGTTATATGATTAAGCATCAGGTCCGTCCAGGAATGACAGGCTGGGCACAGGTCAACGGCTACCGTGGAGATACTTCTATTACAAAACGTATCGACTGCGATTTATACTATGTAGAAAACTGGACTCTCTGGCTGGACTTTAAGATTTTGTTCCTGACCTTCTTTGGTCGCAAGGTAAACAAAAACGCCTACTAATTATCACTTACCAGAAAAACGTTTGATGGAGGGATACAAATGGCAAAAAAACGCCGCAAACCGCGGATATTTGTATATATCTTTTTACTGTTATTGATGTTTCTGCTTCTGGCCGGACTTTATCTTTTATCGCGGCTGGACAGCATTGAAAGTCATACATTAGAAAATATTACCGTTAATGATATTAATGACGAAAACATGGAAGACTACACCAATATCGCCATCTTTGGTGTGGATTCCCGTGCAAATGATTTAAAAGAAAATACTCGTAGCGATTCCATTATTATTGCTACTATCAACAACAAAACCCATGAAGTTAAATTAACCTCTGTTTATCGTGATACTTATGTACAGATAGACGATCATGGTTTTAATAAAATCAATCATGCCTACGCTTATGGCGGACCAGATTTGGCAGTTGATACCCTGAACACTAATTTTGATATGAATATTCAGGATTTTGTTACAGTAAACTTCAGCGCTCTTTCCAATGTTATTGACGGGCTGGGAGGTATCACCCTGAACATCAAAAAGGGGGAACGTAAATGGGTCAATGCCTATGCAAGAGATGTGGCACGAATCAACGGAACAGAATTTACCAAAATTGAGAAACCTGGCAAACAGACCGTAACCGGAGTACAGGCTACTGGCTACTGCCGTGTCCGGGCAACCGCAGGTGGTGATTTCACCCGTGCCAAACGACAGCGCAAAGTGTTGGAAGCCATCTTTGAAAAAGCAAAGAAGACGAACCCAGTCACCTTACTTCAGGTAATGGATGATCTACTTCCCCAGATTTACACCAGCATGACCACTTCGGATATCCTTAATCTAGCGGTATTTCTTCCATTTTATGAAATCGCTAATCAGAAAGGATTTCCTTATGATATGTCCGCCCAAAGAGCATCCAATGGAATATATTATGATTTTCCGGTTACCTTATCATCTAATGTAACCAAATTGCATAAAAAGCTTTTTGGCACGAAAAAATACCAGCCATCCCAAACCGTACAGGATATTAACCAGGCTATGGGATATTAGCTGGCAACCAGATAAACTACAATCAAAGGAGGTCAGGCACCATGAAAATCCGCGGACGTTTGATTATTGCATTTCTTATTATCACTATTTTTCCGCTGTTTTTAATGAGTGTCTGTACCAACCTGATTCTTTCTAATCAAACAGAAATCTTAGAAAATTCTTATCAGACAGAGACCAGCACGGCCAACTTCATTTTCAATCCGTTACATGTCCTCTATTCTATGACTATGACAGACTACAATGATTTAGTATCAGCAGCAGACACTTCACCAGATACTTTTTCCAACAAATCTTATTTGACCCAAATCAATGACACACTGAAAAATCGTGATTCTTTTTTAGTTGTGAGAAAAAACAGCAAAGAAATTTTCATAGGAAACAAAGATGTGTACAAAGAATTGGAAACTCTGGCAGGTTTCAGTGAATATCATGAAGGAAGCAATAATACCATCAGTATTAACCCTTCCGTTCCTTGTCTCATTAAACAAAAGGACTTTCTCTTTTCTGATAAGTCCAGAGGACAAATCTTTTTAATTACTGATTTAACCCGGATTATGCCAGCCTGGGAATATTCCTTTAAGCAATTAATTTTTTCTTTGGCAATTATCATTATCGCCACTGCCTGTCTGCTGGTATTCTGGATTTATAACAGTATCGTAAAACCATTAAATATATTGCGGATTGCTACCATGCATATTGGTGCTGGCCAGCTTGATATGCCAGTCCGGGTATATTCCACTGACGAAATTGGAGAATTATGCCGGGACTTTGAAGAAATGCGAATTCGCTTGAAAGAAATGATTGAAGAACGAATCCGTTACGAACAGGATACAAGAGAAATGATCAGCAGTATGGCTCATGATTTGCAGACCCCTCTTACTTCTATTAAAGGGTATACGGAAGGAATTCTGGACGGGGTAGCAAATACTCCGGAAAAACAGGAAAAATATCTTCGGACCATTTATTCGAAAGCTTCCGATATGAGTTATCTGGTGGATGAGCTTTCTATTTTTGCTAAAATAGAACAGAATTCCTTACCTTATCACTTCATTCCGTTGGATTTGCATGGATATTTTAACGATTGTCTGGAAGAATTCTCTCTGGATCTAGAATCCAAAAAGATAACCATAGAATACGAAAACACCTGCAAACCTGCTACTAAAGTGTTGGCAGACCCCGAGCAGTTAAAACGTGTTATCCAGAATATAATTGGGAATGCTGTAAAATATCTGGATAAGCCAAATGGCATAATCCATATTTATATTCAGGATGTCCCTGTTCCAGAACCAATCCCGCCACTTTATAGGCAGATTGATAAAAACGGAACTCCTATTGATCCTGAACCACCGAAACCTCCAGAATATGTACAGGTTTGTATTAAGGATAATGGTCCTGGCATTGAAGCCATGGATCTCCCTTATATATTTCACCGCTTTTTCCGAGCGGATGCTTCCCGAAATTCTTCAAAGAGGGGCAGCGGTCTTGGACTTGCCATTGTAGCAAAAATCGTACAGGATCACGGTGGCAGAGTCTGGGCTCAGAGCACTCTGGACGAAGGAACAAGTATATTCTTTACATTAAGAAAAGAAAGAAAGGACTGATACCTATGGCAAAAATATTGATTATTGAAGATGAAACGGAAATTGCAGAATTAGAAAGAGATTATTTGGAATTAAGCGATTTTGAAGTTGTGTTAGAGCAGGACGGCAGCAGTGGTGCCGCCAGAGCCTTAGACGAAGACTTCGACCTGATTATTTTGGATTTAATGCTTCCGGGTATGGATGGATTTGAAATCTGTAAGCTTATTCGTGAAAAGAAAAACACACCGATTATTATGGTGTCTGCCAAAAAGGATGATATTGATAAGATTCGCGGACTAGGACTTGGGGCTGACGACTATATGACAAAGCCTTTTAGTCCAAGTGAACTAGTAGCAAGGGTAAAGGCGCATATGGCCCGCTACCAGCGTCTGACTACCAGCAACCAGAACCAGAACCAGAACCAGATAATTGAAATCCGTGGATTGAAAATTGACAAAACCGCCCGCAGAGTATATTTAAATAGCGAAGAAAAAACCTTTACTACAAAAGAATTTGACCTTTTAACCTTCCTTGCGCAAAACCCTAACCATGTCTATACCAAGGAAGAGCTTTTTAAGGAAATTTGGGAAATGGACTCCATTGGTGATATTGCCACAGTCACTGTGCACATCAAAAAAATCCGTGAAAAAATTGAAGATTCTTCTTCAAAACCACAGTATATCGAAACAATCTGGGGCGTTGGGTATCGCTTCAAAGTATAATTTTGAATATATGGAAAGAAAATTGTTGCACATTGTTTACAATTTCTTCATAACTCTATCACTTCCAGTTCACAATTGGTTTTTATAATGAATTTATCAAATGGTAAAACATTTGGTAGTGCTTAAAATTTTTTTCATACCTTCTCCTTTAAAAGAGCTACGTTGTAGCTCTTTTTTTATATAAAACTTATTTTTTGAAAAATTCTTATTTTCCATTCTACAAAAGCATATGTATTTCTTTTATCCTTTCTGCACATACTAACACAAGACATAAGTTTTTCTATAATGTAAGAAAGGAGTTTTGTTCCATGCCAAATCCCCAACCTTCCCGCCTCGAAAAAATACATCCTCTGCTTTATCGTCTATTAATACTCTGCGCAGTAACTGCCAGTGTATACCTCTCCTTTCGATATCTACTGCCTCTATTTCTTCCTTTTATCCTTGCCTATCTCTTTATGCGGATGATTTTTCCTATTACCCGTTTTCTAAAACGTCGCCTCCGCTTCCCAGGCTGGCTGGCTCACACCACTTCTCTGGGCCTTTTTTTTAGTACCATTCTCATTGGAATCTGGCTGCTATTTCGTCAACTTTGGCAACAACTCCAGCTTCTTATGAATAATTTCCCCATCTACCGACAAATTTTCTCCCAAATGTATTCCACCCAAACAGGAAAGCTGTGTCGTGGTATTGACACTCTGCTCTGCATGGACATAGGAACCTCTTCTGTTTTCTTTCAGGAACAGGTGGATAACCTTCAAAACAGCTGTCGTCAGCTGCTTTCCGATAATGCAGGAAGCTGGTTGGCCTCCTGTGTTTCAGGTTCTGTACATTTTGTTACGATTCTGGTTATTATTGTAATCTGCATGGTACTTCTCTGCAAAGACATGGGGCCTATTCATATGGCTTACCATCAAAGTCCTTACTATAATACCCTTCACACAGTAGCAATCACCTTAAAAAAATCCGGTCTCTCCTACCTGAAATCCCAGGGAATCATTATGCTGGCTATCTGGCTTCTCTGTAGCTGCGGACTTATGATTATCGATAATCCTTATGGAATTCTTTTAGGACTTCTTATTGCCATTATGGATGCTTTTCCAGTACTTGGAAGCGGCATCATTCTTGCTCCATGGGCAATTTATGAAATGTTTCAGGGACGTTATTTTGCAGCAGCTGTATTACTAACTGTCCTGATACTCACTATCGCCATCAGAGAACTTCTCGAGGCAAAATTAATGGGAAACAACCTTGGGCTGCTTCCCTTCTTTATGACTGCGTCTATTTATATTGGAGTCTGCCTTTTTGGAGTGTGGGGCATCTTCCTCGGACCCTTCGGAGTGATTCTGATTCGCTCGATATATTCGTTGTTGGTTTAGAATACTTTTTGTAAATACTCCAGTATCTGGTGTGGTGTGTCTACGATGACTGCAGGCTGTAAGTTCTCCAGTAGTTCTCTGTCACGAAATCCCCAGGTTACTGCGATACAGTCCATGCCAGAATTATCTGCTGTGGCTTTGTCTACGTCAGAATCCCCTACGTAAATCGCATCTTTTCTGTCACATCCCAGCTTCTCTAAAGCCAGATTCACGGTATCCGGATCTGGCTTTGGTTTCAGATGTTCCATTTGTCCAATGGCTACAGTAATATATTCTGCAAAAAAGATTTTTCGCAGTTCCTCCACTGCACTGTGATGTTTATTGGATACAATAGCCATTTCATACCCTTTTTCTTTTAATTCTTTCAGCAATTCCATAATGCCATCATAAGGTTTAGTCTTATCCTGACAATGCACTGCATAATATTCGCGAAAACACTGTAAAATCTCCTCGAAATCTTCTCTGCTGCCGCCACCTGGCACACAACGCTCAATCAGCTTACGGATTCCATTTCCCACAAAACTTCTGACCTGTGGAATCGTCTTTTCCTCCAGACCAAATTCTCTCATGGCATGATTCACCGCATCTGCCAAATCCTCCAACGTATCCAGCAATGTACCATCCAAATCAAAAATTACTATATTCATACAATAACCATCCCTTTCTAGAGGGATGATTAATCTTCAAATCCCTCTTTCAACTCATCCATTAATGCACTTACTGTTGTGATTTCTTTAATCCGTCCAACATTAGAACCAGCAAATACCAAACCGTTCTCTACATCACCTGTCACAGCTTTTACCAAAGCCTCGGTAATACAATATGGTGTCTCTGCCGGTTTACATTTTGAAAGACATCCAAGACATTTCGATACGGGCTGTCTTCCCTGGGAAACTCTATCCAGAAAAGCATTAGAAACAGCTCTTCCCGGCATTCCTACCGGACTCTGGATAATGCGCACATCTTCTGCCTTGGCATTAACATATGCTTCCTTAAAACGGATATCCGCATCACATTCCTCTGTAGCTACAAAACGGCTGGCAATCTGTACACCAGCAGCCCCTAAGTTTCTCATATGCCGAATATCTGCTGCATCAAATACACCACCTGCAACAATCACAGGAATCTTTTTATTAAACTTCTCTTCATATCCCTTTACTACTGCAATAATCTTGCGAATCTCTTCGTCATAATCCAAAGCACCATCGCAATCTTCCTGAATCTGCTCTCTGGAAAATCCCAGATGACCACCTGCCTTTGGTCCCTCAATCACTACGAAATCCGCTGTCGCATTATGTTTCTTCTCCCACATACGCAAAATGACTACTGCTGCTTTCTCCGATGATACAATCGGCGCAATTTTAGTATCACTTCCTGCTACAAGCTTTGGTAACGCTACAGGAAGTCCTGCACCACTAACTACCACGTCTGCTCCAGCTTCTACCGCAGCCTTCACATGATCCTCATAGTCCCGCAATGCCACCATAGCATTAACGCCAACCAGACCTCCGTCAGCCTGCTCCTTTGCCATCTGAATATGCTTTTTCAACGCACGAATATTACATTCCTGCGGATTTTCCCGAAAATCTGGTTCATCATAACCTACCTGTACCGTAGAAACCAGTCCGATTCCACCAGCCTTAGCCACTGCACCCGCCAACTTACCTCTACTTACTCCAATCCCCATACCGCCTTGAATCACTGGCACTCTTGCACTCTTATTTCCAATCACTAAACTCTCCATAAATCCTGGCACTCCTTCCTCTTATCTGTACAGGGCAACTTCTACCATTTCAACTTATAAACAGCCCTTATAACAATTATTTCCAAATTTTCACCATTTATAAGTCTAGACCTATGGAGTTATTTTGTCAACATCAAAAAGTACTCTTTAATTCGACATGTAGTTTCTGAAACTACATGTATCAATGTCGAACTTTTACGATTCGTTCCTGAAATTGTGGATAAAAGTCTTCTCTTGTATTGTATGGCTTCATGAAAAATTCATTTAAAATCCCCATACTGACTTGTTTTATCCTTTCTTCCTCCATTCCCTTTGCCACTTCATCCTGAATCTCTTTTAAATAATAATGCCATTGACAGACAAAAGATTCATACTGTTTCAGTTGTGGCGTTTCCAGCCATTTGCTAATCTTCACTTTGGTTCGGTTGTCCTTTTTACATTCATGTACCTGTAAAAAATATTGAAAACTTCCATTTTCATAAATCCGTCCCAAAGGAAACAGTCGGCAGATTCCCGGTCTGGCAGCATGAATACTGCATCTTCCTTCTTCATTCAAAAAGGTGCACTGATTCTTCTCTTCGTCCATTTTCAGATTCGGAAGAATCACTCCATCAACCACATTTAATTCCAGACAGTATTCCAGCATTTGCTGAAAACTCCACCCTGACGCCTTAGTAAGACGATATACATCGTAAGGGTCTAACACAATAGAACTGCCCATATCATGACAACAGGAAGAACAGCCAGCGCACTCCTGACATCCCAGCTTTACCATATCATTGGAATAATATCGTTTTCCATCCGATACCTGATCCATATCCCAGTTTCTTTCCATTTCTATATCCATTCCTTTCCTTAACCTGCAAATCTACACTTGCAGCTTGAAATTTCTTTGTGAAATATCTTTTTAGAATATTTTTTTCACCTATGGTATTATTATATTAAATATAAAAATGAACAACAAGCATAGAAAGGATTTATCTCATGAAAACTTCTTTTAAACTTATTGTTACTTTACTCCTTTGTCTTTCCTTATTTTTTTCTGGCTCTATTTGTCATGCAAAAACCTATAAGGAAGGATTCATCAGTATCCGCCTAAATAAAGCCATCAAAAAACGCATTACCGGCTCCTCCTACCCTGCTAGTAAAAACGCTGCCATTGCTTATAAGGATTTGCGCTATCTTCAAGTTCGTTATATCGATTTTCAGGGAAATACCCAGACAGGAGAATTAATTGTAAATAAAAAAATAGCCCAAAAAACCTTGAAGGTGTTTTATGAGCTATATCAAATCAAATATCCTATCCAGCGCATGTCTCTGGTGGATAACTATGAGGCCAATGACGAAAAATCCATGTCCGCTAATAACACTTCTGCCTTTAATTACCGGCTGATTACAGGCACCACCCGGCTCTCGAAACACGGTCAAGGTCTTGCCATTGATATCAACCCAAAGCTGAATCCTTGTGTTTCCTATCGCAACGGAAAAGTATCTTTAGTAGAGCCGGCAAACGGCAAAAAATATATTCAGCGTAATTCAAAAAAATGCAAAGGAAAATACGCTGAATATATGATTCACAAAAATGATAAGGTCTATAAAATTTTCAAAAAATATGGTTTTTCCTGGGGTGGTGACTGGAATTCCAAGAAAGATTACCAACACTTTGAATATACCGGAAAATAGTTGAGAAATTCTCACTTACAAATCTTTACTTTAAGAGTCTTATATTTTCCATATGCCACCTGTTGGTTTCCATTTTTGTCTTGATAGTACTGGAAAGCTCGTATTCTAATGTAATACCGCTTTCCTTTTTTTAATTTAGTTAATACATATTTCTTCTTACCAGACTTGATTTTCTTTATCTTGGCTTTCTTATAATTTTTCTTTAAGGAATACTCAATCTCATATCCATCAGCTCCAACGACGGATTTCCAGGAAAGTATAATCTTCTTTCCTTTTCTTTTCGCTTTCCACTTCGTAACCTGCAAAATCTCTGGAATCTCCTCTTCTCCTCCTTCTACTATTTCCGCAGAAGGAGTTTGAACAGGTATAACAGTTACACCCGGAGATACCGTTGCATTTGGAATCGTCGTTGAACTTGGTTCCGCTGAAGGTTTTACCGTTGGAGTCATTGTCGGACTTGGTGTCGGCTCCTGCGTTGGCTCTGTCGTCGGTGTTGCCTCCTGCGTCGGTTCCACTGTCGGACTTGGCGTCGGCTCCTGCGTCGGTTCTGTCGTCGGTGTTGGCTCTACCGTTGGTGTCAGTGTTGGCTCTGCTTCCAACTCCACCACTTTCATAGGAGAAATAATATAGCTTGCGTCAATATAGTATGCACTGGCATAATCGTCACCCCAATACCCATGACTTACAGCGAAATAGGTTCCTACATCCTCTGCCTGCACATCTTCTATTACCAAAGAAGTATTATCTGTAGCTCCTACCTTTTCCACACCAGTATCCGTAATATGATACCATTCATTATAAAATCCATTCGGTCCACCCATAGTAGGACTTATCTGTAATTCTACATCTTCACCTTTCGACACGGTCTGATTGACATAGCCCATACCATCCATAGAATAGGAGGTATTATATTCAATCCCAAAGCTGCCAAGTACATTTTGTGTATCTGTTAAATTCTCTGGCAAATCTACTTCTGGTACAAATTTACCTGTTGCGGTATCCGCAGTCCATTTTTTTACGTTCAGAGTTGTAACCATTCCCAAAGAAGTCTGAACCGCAATTTTCTTTGGCAAAGTCTCTCCAATATACTCTTTATCTGGAGTATTCATATAATGTAAATACACTAAATCACAATCTGCTGAAACACTATCTATATCGGACTGCATATAAACAGAAGCATCAAAGAAATTTACAGGATAGGACGCTATGACTTCATCCTGATTTTTAATAACCACTTCAAAAGAATCTCCTGCTTCATAGGAAGTAATTCCTTCTGGACGGAATATGATGGTACTCATCTGACCGAGGCTATAGTTTGTAATATAAAAATCCTCATCACCATTTTGAAAAGTCCATGTATTTTCCTTTCCATCCGTAATACAACTTAATTCCACTACTACATTTTCAATATCCAGCCCCGCATCCAAACGATATCCATAGCTCCATGCATCTCCTGCCGCAAAATACCCTAATGGCATTTCTCTGGCAGGCCATGTGACTCCCTGCTCTATCTCTGAAGCTGCACTAAAATCTATTACATAGATACCGGAATATTTACCAACATATCCAAATCCCGTCTTTCCAAATTCAGGGTTCAACATCCATCGGCGGTGTCCAAGAGCAGATATATTATATGCATCACTATCTCCCATCCAACCAGAAATCAGGGCATTTTCCAAACTTGGATAACCACTTCCAATATTAGAAGAACCACAACCAGCAGCTCCCAACTCATATAAACTATCTTCCATATCGGAAGGCTGAGAAGGTGAATGAGTAAGCACTCCATTTACTGCATTTACCAAAGCACCGGCCTGGGCTTTTTCCATATATGTTTCGTCTAGAGTAATACTGCTTCCCAGACCAGCAATATAACGAATCTGATTTACCAGTCCCAACACATTCTCCTTCGTTTCCTGAGATAACCTTCCCGCTGCATAAGGTGCTTCTATGGACGGTTCTTCCTCGTAGGTCACACTGCCAGACAACGTCACCCCACTATTCGCAATGTAATCTGCAATTTCCTCTTGGGTATGGTATTGTGCCTCTACACCTGTTTCTGTAAATTCCGAAGCCTGTACAGTTTCTGTTGTATGCTCTGACATCCATCCCGGCTGCCAACAACTAAACACAAGAGCAAGCGACAATCCCGCTGCTATAATTTTTCGTTTCTGTTTTCTCATACACTTCTCCTTCCCAATCCTAAAACACCACAAAGCCCATTCAATATCTTCTATTGAAAAGTCCAGCGGTATTTCTTTTACTTATTCACCCGTAAAATATCCAATGTATGTCCCCCTGCCCCTATTAACTCCGGTCTTTCACAAACTGATAAATGATAGTCGATAAACAATTGAAACGTCTCATCATCCATGGCATTTAGCACCGGCCGCATATAATTTGCCGGTCCATCTGGAGATATGATTTTCAGCCGTTTTAAATCGACCGCCTCATTTAGCTGGTCAATATCCTCTAAACGAACATAATCATATAAATCCTTTGGCTGGGAAACGCAGTGGAAATCCCCAGACAATCTGCCATCCTCCAGACATTCCTTTACATGATTGTCCTTAAAACCGTACATCAACACTCCATATTCATTCATAAGATATGCTACCAAAATCACACCACCAGAACGGGTAACTCTCTTAGCTTCTGAAAGCACCTTCTTCTTGTCCTCAAAATCGTACAAATGATACATAGGACCAAAGACCAAAGTCATGTCAAAACTATTATCCTGAAAACGGGACAGTTTCATTGCATTTCCCTGATAGGCCTTCACAGAACTTTTCTTTGCTTTTAAAATCCCTAGATTATATTTTACTAGCTCCACCGCTGTAACATCATAGCCTTCTTCTGCTAAAGCCACACTGTATCTTCCAGTACCTGCCCCCACATCCAGAATCGCAGCACCTTCCTTGGGAAGATATTCATGAATGTACTTCATAGAAGTAATATACTCCACCATTCCATGGCGTCGGGTAAGTCTCTTTTCCTCGTTAAATTTATTATAGTGCTGTTCCAATTCTGTCATGAAAAATTCCTCTTGTTCTCTCTTTTTAATCTTTTAATTAATATCCTGAACCAACATTTCCTTTTAGTATTTTTACCAGACGGCTAGTACCCAGACGGGACGCTCCTAGCTCTATAAATTTTTCAGCATCATCGAAACTGGAAATACCACCGGCAGCTTTAACTTTTACATTTGCTCCTACATGCTTCTTCATCAATGCTACATCCTCAAAGGTAGCACCAGAAGTAGAAAAACCGGTGGATGTCTTAATGTACTCTGCCCCTGCCTTAGTAACAATTTCACACATTTTTATTTTTTCTTCTTCCGTCAGCAGACAGGTCTCAATAATTACCTTCAAAAGCTTTCCTTGGCAGGCTTCATGAATCTGGCGGATTTCATCTTCCAACTCCTGATACATCTGATTCTTCACATGACCGATATTGATGACCATATCAATTTCAGAAGCGCCATTAGAAATAGCATCTTTGGTTTCATACACTTTAACCGCAGTGGTACTATAACCATTTGGAAATCCAATCACTGTACAGATTGGCAATTTTCCTTCTACGTATTCTGCCGCTCTTTTTACATATCCTGCCGGAATACAGGCAGATGCTGTCTGATACTTCACGGCATCATCTAATATTTCCTTAATCTCTTCCCATGTAGCATCCTGAGTTAATAATGTGTGGTCTACACACTGCAATACCTTTTCTGTTTCCATAGTTTCCTCTTTTCTGCCAGACCAATATACTGCTGGTCTTTCACACCTTATTTATTCTGTATTTTTTTAATAATCATTATTTTAATGTCTCCAAAATGGAATGTCCAATAGTTCCTTCTGGCATAGCCACTTCAAAATTGTCTGCTATGGTTGCACCTACCACCGCAAAGGTATTTTCCTCCGGCAAAGCACCACTGCTCTTCATAGCAGGAGAGTAAGCAATAAAAGGCACCTTCTCTCTAGTGTGGTCTGTTCCCGTATGGGTCGGATCATTTCCGTGGTCTGCGGTAATCAAAAGCAAATCATCTTCCCGCAAAATCTCCAGAAGTTCTCCCAGTTTCACATCAAAACGTTCCAATTCTTCTCCATATCCGATGGGATTACGACGATGTCCCCACTGGGCATCAAAGTCCACCAGATTCACATAGCAAAGACCTGCAAAGTCTCTCCGGGCAATCTCAATGGTCTGTTCCATTCCATGGACAGAGGATTTGGATTTATTGGATTCTGTTAATCCTTCGCTGTCAAAAATATCATAAATCTTTCCAACAGAAATCACATCCAGACCTTTTGCTTTTAAAGCTGTCAATGCAGTTTCACCATATGGTTTCAGTGCATAATCATGACGGTTACTGGTACGTTTAAATTCACCTTTTTTCTTTCCCACATAAGGTCTGGCAATAACACGTCCTACCTTCCATTCATCCCTCATCGTTAATTCTCTTGCAATTTCACAGCAATGATACAATTCTTCCAATCCAAATGTTTCCTCATTGCCACAAATCTGCAATACCGAATCCGCAGAAGTATACACAATCATATTTCCAGTGGCGATTTCTTCCTCTGCCAGTTCCTCCAAAATCTCTGTGCCACTGGCACTCTTATTTCCGATAATCTTTCTTCCTGTCCGACGGGACAGTTCTTCTATTAACTCCTTTGGAAATCCTGTGTCCGTAAAGGTTTTAAAAGGCGTAGTAATATGCAGACCCATCATTTCCCAGTGGCCGGTCATGGTATCTTTTCCCACACTGGCTTCCTTCAGCTTTGTAAAATACCCCAAAGGCTTCTCCACCGGGGGTACGTGCTTCAGAGGATGAAGATTGGCAATTCCCAGCTTTTGGAGATTTGGAATCTGAAATTCATCCATAACCTCTGAAATATGGCCCAGAGTATCTGTCCCGGCATCTCCATACTTCCCAGCATCTTCCAAAGCTCCTACCCCTAAAGAATCAATAACTATTGTGAATATTCTTTTATACTTTTTCATTTTTCTGCCTCCTTCCTATCACTTAATAAATCAATTTTCAATATTCTTACCTATCCTATTTATGGTACACATCTAGCACTTTTTCTCCTGCAATATATTTTCCAATGATATGCT
This sequence comes from Butyribacter sp., assembly GCA_045542435.1. Taxonomy (GTDB): domain Bacteria; phylum Bacillota; class Clostridia; order Lachnospirales; family Lachnospiraceae; genus Jutongia. Next base: position 37,531 of record JAZQLD010000026.1, read on the forward strand.
GGTCTTCTGCCAGATAAATCAATCGTTCCAACCGATGTCTCAAATCAAGTTCTTGTGGGTGTTTCAAAACGGAGTCATCCACAATCACAGCATCAAATTCATAGCCTTCTTCAAAACTGCCAACTTTCCCGAAGAACTCTCCACCACCTTTTGTTGCCAGATAAAATGCTTCTTCGATTTTAAGAGGAGCAAGTTCCTGATCCACTAATCTCCAACGCATTTTAGAACACTGTATCGCCATGGACATGGCCCTAAAAAGAGACAGACCAGAACCTGCTGCCACATCACTTCCCAATCCAACTTTCATGCCCAGCTCAAGATATGTTCGAAGAGGAGCTATTCCCGAAGATAAATTTATATTCGATTCTGGACAATGTGCCACAAACACATTCTGCTCCTTCATTCGCTGAATCTCTTCTTTAGAACTATAGACACAATGTGCCATAATGGTTTTGCACGTTCCACCAAACATCTGATACTTATCATATGCCTCCCCGTAAAATTTCGTATCTGGACAAAGTTCCTGTACCCATTGAATCTCTCCCAAGTTTTCGGACAAATGGGACTGCACTGGTAAATCATATGTCTTCTGCAAATCCGACAACTCTTTCATCAATTCATCGGAACAGGTAGGAATAAAACGTGGGGTCAGAATTGGTTTCACCTTTTGGAACCGCCGTCCACAGGCCTCTATCCATTCCTTCGTATCCTTCGCTGCCTGACAAGCACTTTCTTCGCAAAGATATTCTGGACTGTTCCGATCCATATTTACCTTTCCTGCATAAGCCACAATCCCTGCTGCCTCTAACCTTTCCATCAGTAAAAGGGTTGCATCCTTATGGAGTGTCCCAAACACACAGGCTCTGGTTGTTGCACTTTTCTGCAAATCCTGTACAAATATTTCATATGATTTTTTCGCATATTCTAAATTCGCATACTTACTTTCCTCAGGAAATGTATGGTTATTCAGCCAGTCAATAAGCTCCATATCCATTCCCATTCCTCGGAAAGGATACTGTGGTGCATGCACATGAAGGTCAATCATTCCCGGCAGAATAAGACAGTCACCATAATCTGCATAAGAAAGCTTCTGATACTTTTCTGGCAATTCCTGATACACACCAGCACAAATACCATCCCGACAAACTACATAACCATTTTCTACAAGGTAAAATTCATCCTTTGTTTTACTAAAACAAATATTTCCTTTTAATACAAAATCCTTCATCGAAAGCTCCCTTCCTTCCAATCTGCAAGGGTTCATCTATGGGAAAATCAAAGTTATTTCCTGTGTAATCTAAACCACGACATATAGTTACTCTACCTCTTTCGGCTTTCTGAATATTACAAAGAAAACAGCCACAATCAAAAGAATTGCAAAGGTCATCCAGCCCGCCAAAGCCACTTTTCCCAACTTCGCAAAGGTGTCATAATATCCCTTTAAATAGATTGCTACTACAATCACCGGCAAAATATATGCCATATACACTCTCAGGAATCCAGGCACCTTTGGTCCCTTACCTTCATTGGCTTCTTTGATAAAATTCTCCCAGCCCCATCCATTCTTTTTCACGCAAAATAATACAAATATTAAACTTCCCAATGGAAGCAGATTGTATGACACCAAAAAGTCTTCCAAATCCATAATGGTACTGCCTGCTCCAATTGGCTGAAATCCAGACAACACGTTGTAACCTAGAACCGCAGGCATGGAAAGGAGAATAATTAAAACCAGATTGAATTTAACAGCCTTTGGTCTTTCCCAGCCACCCATATCCATATAATATGCAATAATATTTTCAAATACTGCAATTACCGTTGAAAGTGCCGCAAAGGACATAAACACAAAGAATGCTGTTCCCCAGATTCGTCCACCTGGCATATTATTAAACAGGTTTGGTAATGTAATAAATAAAAGGGATGGACCTGCTCCCGGCTCTACCCCATACGCAAAACAAGCTGGAATAATAATAAATCCCGCTGTTAATGCCACAAAGGTATCTAAAAGCACTATACTAATCGATTCACCTAAAATCGTGCGCTCCTTCTTTAAGTAGCTTCCAAATATTTCCATGGCACCAATACCAATACTTAAGGTAAAAAATGCATGGGACATAGCAGCAAACACAGCAGTACCCCATCCATGCTGTTTCACTAGATTAAAGTCTGGAATCAGATAAAACTTAACTCCTTCTTCTGCCCCTGAGAGACGAAGAGAATTAATTGCTAATACTACCATTAATACAATCAAAGCCGTCATCATAACCTTGGTGATTTTTTCTACACCATTCTCCAGACCAAGAACACATACTCCAAAGGATATTACTACTGCTACAATCATCCAAATAGTCATGTCTTTCGGAGAAGCCAGCATATTATTAAACACGCCAGCCACTTGTTCTGCATCCAGACCAGCCATCTGACCAGAAGCTATCTTCCAGACATAATAAAACATCCAGCCTGCCACCATGGTATAAAACATCATTAAAAGATAACATCCACAGATGCTCATCCATTTCAGCCAATGCCATTTCGTACCCTTGGCTTCCAACTGTTCAAAAGCCACTGCCATACTTTTCTTACTTCCACGACCTACTGCAAACTCACAAATCAAAATCGGCAATCCCATAATCGCCAGAAAAATTAAATAAATAACAATAAATGCAGCTCCTCCATACTGTCCACAGATGTATGGAAACTTCCACACATTCCCCAGGCCAATGGCACATCCCGCCGATACCAGAATAAATCCCAAGCGAGACCCAAAAGATTCTCTTTTTTCCATTTTTTCCTCATTTCCGCCAGACCATTTTATTCGTCTTTGCTTTTTATTTTTATCCGTATTTTCCTTCATAAAATACGTTATCACCCAATTTCTATCATATCATATTTTTATAAGTCCATAAACCGAAACTTTACAAATTTCCAGAAACCTCCTATGATTAAGATGCAAGGATTAAAAGTTCAAAGCAAGCATTCAGAAAGGAGTCTGTCTTATGAAACTGCCCGGTTATTATTCTTCAGGTGATTTCGCCAAAATGGCTGGTGTTTCTGTGAGAACCATCCGCTATTATGATAAACAGAATATATTGAAGCCATCCTATGTTTCTCCTGCCGGAGCCCGTTTCTACAGCGACTCTGATTTTGCCAGATTACAGCAGATTCTTCTATTAAAATATCTGGGATTTTCTTTAGAGGACATTCAAGAAATGACTGTGGATACTGCTGATACCCATATGCTCCGCAGTTCTCTGAACCAACAGTTGAAGCTGGTACAGGATCGTATCGAACAAATGCAGTTGGTGGAAACTGCCATTCGGGACACAGCTGCCGCTTTGGACCAAGGAAAGGAATTGGACTGGAAGCAGATGCTGGATTTGATTCACCTGACCGGTATGGAAAAGAGTTTAAAAACCCAGTATCAGGATGCCACCAATATTTCTGCCCGGATTAATCTTCATAAAAATTATTCCCAAAATTCCCAGGGATGGTTTCCATGGATTTATGAGCAATGTGAAATCCAGCCTGGCATGCAGATTTTAGAATTGGGCTGTGGAAACGGAGCACTTTGGACTGAAAATATTAAAAAGCTTCCGAAGGATATTTCTGTTGTTTTATCGGACATTTCCGAAGGAATGATTCGTGATATCCGACGAACCATTGGTTCTGAAGATCAACGTTTTACCTATGAAACCTTTAACTGCCATCAGATACCATATACTGACAATCAATTCGATCTGGTGATTGCCAACCATGTGCTATTTTATTGTGATGATATTGGGCAGGTCTGTAAAGAAATCCTCCGGGTACTGAAAGCAGATGGACGTTTTATTTGTAGTACCTATGGAACCAAACACATGAAAGAAATCAGTACTTTGGTACAACGGTTTGATTCCCGCATTCAGCTTGCCGCAGATAATTTGTATGAACGTTTCGGACTGGATAATGGTTTAGAAATACTATCTCCATTTTTCCAGGAAATTACTTTAAAACGCTACGAAGATAGTATTTATCTGGAACGTCCACAGCCACTGATAGAATATATTCTTTCCTGTCATGGCAATCAAAACCAGTATCTTTTAGACCGTTATAAAGATTTTCGCAGCTATGTGGAAAAAGAAACCAAATACGGTTTTTCCATCACAAAAGATGCCGGAATGTTTTATTGCAGAGTGACACCAGCAAATATGACAAAAAAGTCATGATTTCCCTAGAAAAAATAAACAAAATATAAAAAAATTAAAAAAGGGCTTGAAGGTGACGTAACGTCACCTTTTATAATGCCATCAGATGAAATTTTGTAACACAAAAATAATTTTGAATATGTAAACTTTAAGTTTTGAAACTGCCATGTTTCAGAAAGGAGATTCTTTATGAAAGGTATTATTCTTGCTGGTGGTTCTGGCACACGCCTCTACCCCCTTACAATGGTAACTTCCAAGCAGTTACTTCCAATTTATGACAAACCTATGATTTATTATCCATTATCTGTACTGATGAATGCAGGCATCCGTGAGATTCTCATTATTTCTACGCCTCAGGACACTCCACGTTTTCAGGAGCTTTTAGGTGATGGACATCAGTTTGGTATCGAATTAACTTACGCAGTACAGCCAAGTCCAGACGGACTTGCACAGGCATTTATTATTGGCGAGGAATTCATCGGCAACGACACTGTTGCCATGGTTCTGGGAGATAACATTTTCTCCGGCCACGGTCTGAAGAAGCGCTTAAAAGCAGCAGTAGAAAATGCAGAGACCGGAAAAGGTGCTACTGTATTTGGTTACTATGTAGATGATCCAGAACGTTTCGGTATCGTAGAATTTGATGCAGAAGGCAAGGCAATTTCGATTGAAGAAAAACCTGCACAGCCAAAGAGCAACTACTGTGTCACCGGTTTATATTTCTACGATAACCGCGTAGTAGAATACGCAAAGAACTTAAAACCAAGTGCCCGTGGCGAACTGGAAATCACTGATTTGAACCGCATTTATCTGGATGACGGTGAATTAAATGTAGAACTTTTAGGACAGGGCTTTACCTGGCTGGATACCGGCACTCACGAAAGTCTGGTGGAGGCTACCAACTTCGTTAAGACCATTGAGTCTCACCAGCATCGTAAGATTGCCTGCTTAGAAGAAATCGCATACCTGAATGGATGGATTTCCAAGGAGGATGTTTTAAAGGCATACGAGCCATTAAAGAAAAACCAGTACGGTCAGTATCTGATGGATGTTTTAAATGGAAAATATATGGATGTTCTTCACTAATTCTGTGAAGAATAAAACCAGACAAAAGTTTCATATGCTGAAAACCAGATTCTAACCTCAGCAAATATTGAAATTAAAAATTATACTCTATACAGAAAGGAAAAATTATTATGAATATTATTGTAACCGGCGGTGCCGGATTTATCGGAAGCAACTTTGTATTTCACATGTTAAATAAGTACCCAGACTATCGTATCATCTGTCTGGACTGTCTGACCTACGCAGGTAACCTGTCCACTTTAGAGCCTGTTATGGACAATCCAAACTTCCGCTTCGTGAAGGAAGATATTACAAACCGTGAAGCAGTATACAAGCTTTTCGAGGAAGAGAAGCCTGACATGGTAGTAAACTTTGCAGCAGAAAGCCATGTAGACCGTTCCATTGAGAGCCCAGAAGAGTTCTTGAACACTAATATTATGGGAACCGCAGTTCTTATGGATGCCTGCCGTAAATACGGTATCAAGCGTTATCATCAGGTATCTACCGATGAAGTATACGGTGATCTGCCATTAGACAGACCTGACCTTTTCTTCACCGAGGAAACACCAATTCATACTAGCAGCCCATACAGCTCTTCTAAGGCAGCTGCTGACCTTTTGGTTCAGGCATACCACAGAACCTACGGCTTGCCAGTTTCCATCAGTAGATGTTCCAACAACTATGGACCATATCACTTCCCAGAGAAGCTGATTCCATTAATGATTGCTAACGCATTGAACGACAAGCCACTTCCTGTATACGGAAAGGGTGAAAATGTTCGTGACTGGCTCTATGTAGAGGATCACTGCAAGGCAATCGATTTGATTATCCACAAGGGACGTGTTGGTGAGGTTTACAACATCGGCGGACACAACGAAATGACCAATATCGATATCGTTAAGATTATCTGTAAGGAATTAAATAAGCCAGAAAGTCTGATTACCTATGTAGCAGACCGTAAGGGACACGATATGCGCTATGCTATCGACCCAACTAAGATTCACAACGAACTGGGCTGGCTGCCAGAGACTAAGTTCGCAGATGGTATTAAGAAAACCATTCAGTGGTATCTGGATAATAAGGAATGGTGGGAAACTATCATTTCTGGTGAATATCAGAACTACTATGAAAAGATGTATAGCAACCGCTAAGATTACTTTTTAAACAATTTCGTGCAGTCACTGTTTCATTTTTCGGACAGTGACTGTTTTCTAAAAAGAAAGGAATACAGCCATGAAAATATTAGTAACTGGCGTAGCAGGCCAGCTAGGCCACGACGTCATTAACGAACTTGCAAAGCGTGGACATGAAGGCATTGGCAGCGATATCGCTCCTGAATACAGTGGAATCGCAGATGGTTCTGCCGTAACCACAGCTCCTTATGTGCAGATGGATATTACCGATAAGACTTCGGTTGCAAAAACATTTTTAGAAGTCAATCCTGACGCAGTGATTCACTGTGCAGCATGGACCGCAGTAGACGCCGCAGAAGACGAAGACAAAAAAGATACAGTTCATATGGTAAATGCAGTAGGCACCGAAAATATCGTAGCAGCCTGCAAGGATTTAAATTGCAAAATGATGTATATCAGCACCGATTACGTTTTTGACGGACAGGGTGATACTCCTTGGGAACCAGACTGTAAAGACTATGCTCCATTAAATGTATATGGCCAGACCAAATTAGACGGAGAACTGGCAGTGTCCGAAAATCTGGACAAATACTTCATCGTGCGTATCGCATGGGTATTTGGCAAAAATGGTAAGAACTTTATCAAAACCATGCTGAATGTAGCAAAGACCCACGATAAGCTGACCGTAGTCAGCGACCAGATAGGCACTCCAACCTACACCTTAGACCTGGCAAGACTTCTGGTAGACATGATTGAAACTGAAAAATATGGCTACTATCACGCCACCAACGAAGGCGGATATATCAGCTGGTATGATTTCACCAAGGAAATCTTCCGTCAGGCTGTAGAAATGGGACGTACCGAATATAGCGAGGATAAGGTGCAGGTATCTCCTGTCACCACCGCCGAATACGGTATTTCTAAAGCTGCCAGACCTTTTAACAGCAGACTGGATAAGGCAAAGCTTGTGGAAAATGGATTTACTCCGTTGCCAACCTGGCAGGATGCGGTGAAAAGGTATTTGCAGGAAATTGAGTTTTAAACTACTTTTTATCAATCCTTGATAATAGACATCAAAACGATAGGCAAAGCAAAGGAGCATTTTGAGAATCAAAATGCTCCTTTTTAATGATTTTGTTTATATTAGCTTTATTTCGCCTTTATCTTTTTGCTCCAAGTCCCCCATCTCTTGGCTTCCTTTCCATACGCCCTGACCTTCACATAATATTTCCCTGCCTTCTTTTTCTTCAAAGAATATTTAAAACTCAGCTTCTTCACGGAAACCGTCTTTATCTTTTTCTTGCCGCGGAAAATCTGAATCTGATATTTACTGGCTCCTTCTGCTTCACTCCATTTAATGACTAACTTTTTCTTCTTAAGCTTGGCACTTTTTACAGTCACTTTCTCTGGTGCATGAGTTGGATAGGTAACTCCTGATACTGCATCATAAACACCTACGACTACCTTATTTCCATATTTGCTATAAAACTTCTCCGCAAAAGAATCATAATTTTTCAAACCTTCCATCACCACTAAAACACGGGGTTCTGTCACTCCATCCTGCCATTGATGGCATGCTATGGAAACACTTCTTATACCAGAACCAGTGGAAACATAATTCTTGATGATTTTATCTCTTACATCCATCAATTCCTTATGAGAAAAGTTGCAACTAATATAAGTGTTCCCCTGCCAATCATATAATTTGCCTTTTATTTTTTCCTGATTCTCTGTAGTATTTTCTTTCAGATAAATCGTCCACTTTGAGTCATTTTCGTACGCACCGCCAACATAATCAGGATAACCACCCGACTCCCACATTACTGCTAAACAATCCATGTACACCCTGTCACATGTTCTCATTTCACCCGCTACAGTATATCCTATAATTCTAGTATCCTGCGTAACTGTTACCTCAACGGTCGTAGCATTAACATCTACAGTTTCCGTGTTAATCAACCTCCCATTAGCATCTATTACAGGAGAATCATAACTCCATCTTTCAATCAGAAAACCATTGTAAATATAATCTGCCAAAATTATTTTTTCGCCATAGGAACAATATCTAGTCTCTACTAAGGTACCGCCTATAATAATTCTCACCTGATATTTCCAATCTACAGCATCAAAAATACTACCACCTGTTGCCACTTCCGCTGCTTCTGCAACAACCTCTTCTCTACCTGCAACTATATCAAGACAGTCTGCTGAATCTGAATATCCAAGACAAAAATTTAAATTGAAAAAAAGTAACAAACTTACAATAATTCCACTCATTAACAACGCTTTTAATTTCATTCCGACTCCTCCCTCGTTTCATTGCATTTGTGTTCCTCTATTTCGCCTTTGTCTTCTTACTCCAGTTTCCCCATCTCTTGGCTTCCTTTCCATACGCCCTGACCTTCACATAATATTTCCCTGCCTTCTTTTTCTTCAAAGAATATTTAAAACTCAGCTTCTTCACGGAAACCGTCTTTATCTTTTTCTTTCCACGGAAAATCTGAATCTGGTATTTACTGGCTTCTTTTGCTTTTTTCCATTTAATTACTAACTTTTTCTTCTTAACCTTGGCACTTTTTACAGTTACTTTCTCTGGTGCATGAGCTGGATAGGTAACTCCTGATATTGCATCATAAACACCTACAACTACCTTATTTCCATATTGGCTATAAAACTTCTCTGCAAAGGAATCATAATTTTTCAAACCTTCCATCACCACTAAAACACGGGGTTCTGTCACTCCATCCTGCCATTGATGGCATGCAATGGAAATACTTCTTATACCAGAACCAGTGGAAACATAATTCTTAATAATTTTATCTCTTACATCCACCAAATCCTTATGAGAAAAGTTGCAACTAATATAAGTTATATTATGACCATTGTAAATCTTTGCCTCGATTAAATTTTGCTTTGCTAAAGTATTCTCTTTTAGATAAATCCTCCAGTCTAAACCTTGTCCATATGCACCACCAATATATTCCGGATATCCATACTGTTCCCATTCATCCACTAGCTGTTGCAGATACATTCCATATCCCGGCCTCATCTCTGTAATCTTTCCAGAAATATCTAAGTTTTGTGTAATCATCACCTCCAGAGATTTGTTGTTAACATCTACGTTCTCTATCCCAATCAAGCCACCATTAGCATCTGTAAAGAAAAGTTTGTAGCTCCATTTATGAACTACTACTCCATAATACGAATAATTTTCAATAATTAATTTTTCACCATAAGAAAAATATCTAGTCTCTACCAGAGTCCCTTCTATAAAAATTCTTACTTGATATTTCCCCTCTACATCTCCTGAAATGCTTCCGTCTGAAGCTACTTCCGCTGCTTCTGCAACAACTCCGCCTCTATCTGAAGCTTTATCCAAACTATGTATTGTACCAGAGCAATCAAAATAGTAATTTAATTGGAAAAGAAACATCAAACTTAAAACCATCCCACTAACAATTAATAACTTTGTTTTCATTCCACTTTCCTCCTATATCAATCTGGTAGTGTTTCACAATTCATGCAACAATAATTCCTATGATTCCCCATCGTCTTACCTTCATTTGTTCATACACTCCCTTTTCTTTTTGTTTTTAGTATTATAATAGGTTGACATCTCCTTCCCTTTTATCATTCCACATTTTCCCTTCCTATTCAACCCAAGGGGCATATTTTGTCATTTTAGAGACATATTTTGTTATATATTTTTCTTTTCACCTTATCAAACTAAAATTTCAATCACGACATTTCTATGTCACCCTATTTTTTTCTTATAATATTCTTCATGGGAAAATACAATACTTTTCAATCATCTTAATCTGAACGACACAAAAAACGACCCGAACGGTCGTTTTTTGTTTTATTAGAAGATTTTTGAATTACTGTCAGAATTTTAGTTTATTTTTACATCTGATGCCGTACTATCTTATACTCATCCCCATCCCTATAGTACGGACACTCCTTGTACTTTGATGACACAATCCGCCCCCAGTCATCTTCATCCATATTTACATCACAGACATATTCCTCAAATTCTTCATCATAAGAATAATTTGCACAGGTTTCACATTCCATTTTCAAGCCTTCCTCTCTAGTAATGATATTATCGATTTTCTTCCTTCAAAATTCTAAAACACATTTTATCATGCTTATCTTATCATACTTTATCTTTAGTGCCAATTTTCTGTGCTAATTTTTACAACATTCCACATACCATAACACTGGCAACAATACCCGAAATAGTCGTTACCAACGCCCCTACTAAGGACCAGCTCATTTTTTTCACAGGAGGGTGATCCTTATCTCCTGTAGCAATAAAATACACAGACATGGTATAAAATATGGTCTCAGAGCAGCACAGAATCACGGAACCTAAAAAACCTTCCGGAGAGTCTGTTCCAAACTTTTTGAAGATATCAATCAAAAGCCCTGTTGCCGCAGAAGATGATACCATTTTAATCAAAGTCAAAGGCAGCAGCTCTACCGGAAAATGAACCAATTCAGCCAAAGGCTCCATCCATTGTGCCACTACATCTAACGCTCCCGATGCCCGCAATATTCCTATAGCCATAAGAAGGCCTATTAATGTCGGCAAAATCTCCAGTACTACTTTAAACCCATCCGCCGCACCCTTAGTAAAGGCATCAAAGATATCCGTATGGTTTAGCAGACCATATCCAATAATATAGAAAATCACAAGGGGTATCATGAAATTTGACAGATATAAAAGAAAATCCATTCTTCCTTCTCCAACTTAATTCTTACTAAATCCTTACTAAATATTTATGTATTTTTAAGGAATACATTCCTCTGTGTTGATTGCAAATTCATGCTGGAATAGCTATAATAGTAATGTATGTTTTGAAATGGTTAGATTTACTTTGACCTATTACGTTTCTACAGGAGGGCTCAATGAATACTGTTTTTATTGCAGATGATGAATTAATCATCCGTCAGGGATTAAAATGCATTATAGACTGGGAAGGACTTGGTTTTACCATTATCGGGGAAGCCTCTAATGGTGAGGATGCATTGAATTTTATATTGAAGGAACAGCCGGATTTGGTTCTTCTGGACATCCGTATGCCTAAGATTCTGGGTATCGATGTAGTGAAGCAGGCAAGAAAGCAAGGTTTCGAGGGTAAAGTTATTATACTCAGCGGATTTACTGATTTTAAATATGCTCAGGCGGCTATCAAATATGGTGTAGATTTTTATCTGACGAAACCAATTGATGAAGAGGAGCTTTTAGATACGGTTACAGAGATCAAAGAAGCTTTCGATGCAGAGAACCAACAGTCTAGCACTCTGAATCACTACCGCAAAAAAGCCCATGGAATGATTCTTTTTGATATATTAACTGGCGGAGCAGATTTCTCCCAATTAAATCTGGAGGATTTACATCTGGACGCAGACCAGTACCAGATTGTGATTTATGAAAAGTACAGTCACAATGCTACCCAGATGTCCTATCGTTTCTCCGACTTATTAAAGGTTACCAACGAAGGCAACAGCTCTTATGAAAGCATTACCATCGATGATAATGAGGTACTTTTATTAAAGGGAACCTTTACCCTGCAGAAATTCGAAGAGTTTTTAGAGCATTATGAAAGAGAACAAAAGCCTCAAAAGGATTCCCCTCTGGACTCTCTTTTCATTACATATGGACGTCCAGTCTCAGACATTGCCGATGTACATACTTCTTATGAGGAGGCATTGCTTTTATTACAGCGACGGTTTTTCTGCGAAAATATGCAGCATACCATTGGCTATAGCGATTTGCCAGTGCAGAATCCGGCTACCGCTTTCCGTCTTACTCCTGAGACCCTGCAGCACTATTGCGAAAGTCTCATTGGATATATTCAGGCAGCCAAGAGAAACCAGGTAGCAGAAACCCTGCGGGAGTTGGAAAATAATTTATATACCACCTTTGATGACATTCCTCATATTAAGTTGTTTTTAACGGATTTGTATTTATCCATTAAGGAAAAAATATCTCATTTGTATCACAACATGAATATTCCTTTCCCTGGAAATGCAGAAATCATTGAATTTATAAACCAGAAATATTACCTTTATGAGATTATTTTATTCTTCACAGAACAGTTTGACATGATTGTACGTTCCATCGGTAATCCTTCCAGTGAAGGTGTTATGGACGACATCATTCACTATATCGAGCATAACTACATGGACAATATCAAGTTAGAAAATATCGCTCCACTTTTTGGCTATAACAGCTCTTATCTGGGCAAGATTTTCAGCAAAAAAGTGGGTGAAGGCTTCAACGTCTTTGTAGATAAAGTTCGTATCGACCACTCCAAAGATTTGTTACAAAACAGCACTTTAAAGGTATACGAAATTGCGGAAAAAGTAGGCTATCGCAATGTAGACTATTTCCATACCAAATTTAAAAAGTATGTGAATATGAGCCCTGCAGAATATCGCAAACAATATAAAAGCAAAGCAGAAAGTTAATTTCTGCTTTGCTCTTTTTATTAAGCCATATGTTTAAAGTATTTCTTATAAGTAAAGATAAAAAGTATCACCGCTAATGTCGCTGCCAGATAATCTGTTACCGGCTGGGCTGCCGCTGCCATTCTAGCCGAATCAAATACATTTCTAAAGATAAATAAGATTGGCAGATACAAAAGCCCCTGTCTGCTAATGGACAGAATCAAGGACGGCAATGCCGCTCCTGTAGACTGAATAGCATTGATGAATACAAACAAAATTCCCATAATCGGTCCAGAATAAATATAAATTCTCGCAAAGGACATGCCGTATTCATAGGCATCTGGATTGTCAAGGAATGCTTTTACCAGCGGGCCTGCTCCGTAGTAGCAAATCACTGTCATCACTGCGCTGATACAAAGTGCCAGACAGACAGAGAACTTCAACACCGCCATATAGCGTTTGCGATTGCCTGCTCCGAAACAATATCCTAGCAAAGGCTGAATTCCAGTACCAAGCCCAATCAGAAGCATGACCACAATCATATTTACCTTCATGGCTACGCCCAGACCTGCCACTGCCATATCACCATAGCTTGCCATAACATTATTAATAATAATATTAGAAGCACTCATTAAAATACTATTTAATGACGCTGGAATTCCAATGGCCATAACACCTTTCGCAATTCCATTTTTCATACTGTAATCCTTTAGTTTAATAGATAATAGGGATTTCGCAGATACAATATGCCCAATATAATACACCGCAGAAAAAATATTTCCAATCACGGTTGCAATGGCAGCACCAGCCACATCCCAACCGAACCCAAGAATCATAATGGGATCAAGGATAACATTCATCATATTTCCTATAATCATTCCCATCATAGCAACCTTTGCCGCGCCTTCGGAACGAATAATATTACTAAAACTGTTGCTGACAATTAGGAAAGGAATTCCCAATGCCACAATACCAAGATACTGCTTGGCATATTCTAGAGTTTCTTCACTTGCACCTACCGTCCGGCAAATTGGCTCCACAAATATCCAGATAAACACCATAGAAATAAGACCAATGACCAGACCCGTCCAAAAGCAGAAGGAGGAAGTCTGTACTGCCTTCTTCTTCTTTCCTTCTCCCAACAGTCTTGAAATCAGCGAGGTTCCACCGATACCAAACATCATACCTACTGCCATAAAAATCAAAAACACCGGTGTCGCAATAGAAACTGCTGCCACCATGTAAGCATCCTTTGTCTGTCCAATAAAAAAGGTGTCTGCCAGATTGTATACCAGTACCATAATCATACTGACAATAGACGGAATCACATTACTGATAACCGCCTTAGGCACCGGTGCATCCCGGAATAATTCTGTAGTCTTGTCCATTTTCTTTTTTGCATCCTGCATCTTCTCTTATCTCCTTTAGAATAATTCCCCATCTCCGGCTATCATTTTATTTTTACCAGATAACTTGCCCTCATATAGATACTTGTCCGCACGACTTATCACTTCATCTATAGTTTCTAAGTTCTTTCGTACCGCTACACCCACTGTAATAGTCACACCAATCTCCAGCTCTTCTGTTTTAACAATATGATTACTAATGTCTTCTACCAATTTTCTCATTTTCTTTTGAAGAATTCTATAACAATCTTCTCCAATCGCCATAACTAAAAATTCCTCTCCGCCCCAGCGACAGACAATAACCGTTTCACTTTGCACCTTATGTATATGGGCCGCCACCGCCTTTAAAACCACATCTCCAATGTCATGACCATAGGTGTCATTTACTCTTTTAAAATTATCAATATCCATCATAGATATGGCTATTGTATAGTTTTCGTTTTGCTCCTGTACAATTTCCATTAGACTCCGCATCTTATGACGATTATTTAATCCTGTCAATTGATCCTTCATTGCTAGTTTTTCTGTCTGCAAAGTCAAACTCTCATAATTAGCAATATAAAAAATCAAAAACACAAAAATAAATACCGCATTAATTCCTGCACTCCATAAAATTGTAAAAGTATGCTTTGCGTAATAAAACGCATCAAAGTTCCATGTATAAATACGCAATGCTAAAAAACAGACAATAACAAACACACTCCACGAAATGGGATAACTACTTTTGCCAGAACCACTCCTTTTTAAATGGTCGCAGAAAAAAACTAACGGAATCAGCGCAAAGCAATAAAACTGAAATCCAAAATCCCAACCTACAAAAACAATAGCCAATATCATGTGTAGCAATATTTCCCAAAATGTCACCATCATAAACATATATGGTTTGCGTTTTACCACCTTCATCATAACCAAATAAACAAACACACTAAAAATATTCACAACCGCCATAGGCGTTATATGACATATTGCGAAAAATGTCAGCAAATATATATGAATCAGTAATAATATAATATCAATTGTAAAAGCAAGCTCTTTACTAAACTTAATGCCCTCACCTTTTTTCATCAGCATCTCCCCCTACTTTTTTAAATAGAATTTCTTCTTGGTACAATCGTTTTATGAAGCTCCGGGATAGGCAAGTACAATTTTCAAAAGTCGAATCAACTCTTCCGTATCCTTCTCTCCAAGAATATCGAACAATCCCTGGTATTCCTTATGAATGTACTCCCTCATCTTTCTTGCCTCAACCTCTCCAGTTTTGGTAATACAGACCTTTATCTTTCTTCGATCGCTTTTGTCCTTACTGCGCTTAATCCAGCCTTTTTGCTCCAAACTGGTCAAAATATCTGTCATCCGTCCTGGCACTACATGAAGCTGTTCCGTCAACACACCAGCACTTACTCCATTCTCAACATACAAAAGATATCTTAAAACTCCATACTCTCCCCGGATACTGTCCTGCACCACTCTATTCATTTTACGGTTTAACAACTCCGCTAATAGGTTGTATAATTCTTCCCCCAAGCTTTCCCCCGTTAAGTTTTCCTCTGTCATGAGTCCTTCCTCCTACGCCACACAGTCCATGTCCTGTTTAGCCTTCATAAAAACATTCAAAGAAAGGATGACCCCAGCCATCCTTTCCCTAATACCTTTATTATATTGCATACAACATAGTTCGTCAAATTAAAACAATGATTCTCTTAGTTTATCCATCAACCATTTACTTTACTACACTCTTTTCTGAGATATGCTTTGTAATATATTCCTCTACTTCGTCTCTTTCAATACCCAAAACATATGCCAGTTCTCCATACAACTGCTCCTCAGCCTGACAGAAATATCTTTCATTAACCATCCAGATATTATCTAATTCTGGAATCTCATCTAACAATTCCTGAAGTTCATCCTTGGTAATAACTAGACGTATCTTAATCTTCCATTGCGTTTTTTGCAATAATTAAGTATAATTTTATCTGTAGATTTTGTAATTATAATGTACATGAGGCTATTATTTAAACTAAGGATTTAATATTATATTTAAAGGAGATTTTCCCATGAAGTTTTATGCAGAAGAAAGTAAAGTAGCTATATCAGGAAGAACTATTTTTCGGGATAATATCCGCTACTTAGGTTATTCTGCTTCTTCGATCCGTTTTACCTTTACAGGAAAAAGCGCAAAAGCTTCCTTCCTGTCGGATCCAGAAAACTTCCTTCCAGAGCATCACGCCTGGATTGCAGTTTATGTCAATGATGAAGCAGAGCCTTCTATGCGTTTAGAATTAACAAAAAAGAAACAGGAGTTTTCTCTTTATGAATCTGATGAGGAATCGACTGTAACTATAACCATTATGAAATACTCTGAGCCGGAATATGCAGTGTGTGGTATTGAATCTATTACCATTGATTCAAATCAGCTATTGGCGCCACCGGCTCCACTTCAGAGAAAGATTCAGATTATTGGTGATTCTATTACTTGTGGCTACGGTATTGAAGGTACTGTAGAAGACTTAATCCACAATACTGCTACAGAAAACCCATCCAAGGCCTATTCTGTCCGAACCGCCAAAGCACTACAGGCAGAATTAGAAATTGTGGCATGGAATGGAAAGGGAGTGATTACTTCTTATATTGGGGATGATGCAAATACCCCAGATGACTCCTGGCTTGTACCAATGCTGTACCAATATACCGATGCCGGATGCTGTCACCAATACTTCCACGAAGAGAAAAAAGACTGGGAGAAATGGAATCATTCCAACTTTATTCCTGATTTGATTTTGATTTATCTTGGCACTAACGATGCCAGCTATACCAGAGAGATTCCAGAAAGAAACCAGGAATTTGAAAATGCTTATGTGGCATTCTTAAAAGAGATTCATCACATTCATCCAAATGCAAAAATTATTTGTATGCTTGGAACCATGGACTCTAGACTTTGCCCAACAGTAGAAAAGGCAGTCGATGTATTTTCTGCTTCCAGTCCGGAAACAGAGATTTCCTATCTCCAGCTTCCTCAGCAATTAGACGAGGATGGACTGGGAACCTTCTGGCATCCAACCTCTACTACCCAGAAAAAAGCGGCAGATTTAGTAATCCAGCGTGCGAAAGAAATGATGGATTGGAATTAATATGTCAAATACTATTCATTATGAACAGATAAAAATGACGAGGAAAATGCTCGTCATTTTTTATTTTAATTTTACTGCAAAAAATAACGGAGAACTCAAAGTTCCCCGTTATTTTTGGTGTTTTCTATGGCAAATTTTACTGTGCAATCAAGTACCATTTCTGGCAGTTATGACCATTGTACTCCCACTGCTGAACATTTCCGTTGTTTGATGTACTAGCATTGGAAACTTCAATCACCTTTGTGCATGCAGAAGTCTTTGTGTAGATGCTATAGCTTCCGTCAGAGTTCTGAACTAACTTGTAAAGCTGTGCATCACAGTATGTATTCTCCCAAATTCCAATGTTTGCACCATTTGTATTGCTGTTATTTGCTACGTCCAACAGATAAGTATTTCCATCACCCATGCAAGAGTAGATGTAGTAATAACCATTTCCATCTGGAACAAGCTTCCATGTATTGTTAGATTTTGCTTTGGAAGCGGAATACTGGAGTACGTTGGTTCCATTTGCTGCCTTTGCGCCAGCTGCGTCCATATATAAGCCACTATTTACATTCTGAATCATATATGTTTTGCTTGTATCGATTTCATCGCTGGTGTCCTCGCTGCTAGAGTTAGAAGAGTCAGAGATAGACAAGCTGATGATACGACCTTCGTTATATGCGTTTAATGCAAGGTATCCTACACTAGAGCCATCTGAGATAGAAAGGCTATCCTTTAAGTCACCTGCTGTGAAAGTTACTGTTACAGTATCTGTTGCAGTTGCAGCTGCACTATAAGAATCACCGTTCACCCAGTTTCCATCTACAGAAGCACCCCATCCGAGAACACCCCAGTAAGAATAGCTGGAATTGTCACATGTATACTTTAAAGTAATTACTGCATCATCACCTGCATTTACTAACCAGGAAGCGTCAGATGTAGAGTAAGACTCACCGGTACTTCCAGTGAAAATAGTAGAGCTGCTGGAAGTACTATCAGAAGAACTACTACTTTCTGCATAAACAGCTGTGATTGCATCAATGATTTCCTGCTGTGTTACTGCATATGTGCTACGGTTAAAAAGTCCAAAACCATAAGTCCCGTTCACACCGTTATCCCACCATACAGGTACACAACCATTCTGCTTTGCATAAGTACAAACCTTAGCAGCGAAATCTGCACGACAGATTGTATTCTGTGAATCGTATTCAGACTTATCAATCGCACCATACTCACCGATTACTACAGGATATCCCTGGCTGGTAAACTCACTCTTTAACCACTGCATCTGGCTGCTAAGAGTAGCCTCATCACAATAGCTAGGAACCTTAGAACTATTTGTTGCTTTGCTTCCCCATTGAGTATAATCGCTGCTTTCTGTACCACAGAAATCCCATGGATCATAGTAGTGTACAGAAATCATGATTCTCTTTCCACTTGCTGTACAAGAATTATCAGAAGGAATTTCAAAACCATAATCACCAGCAGTGTACTCAATGTTTGTGTTCCAGCCTGGAAGCATCAACCATCTCTTTGCATTATTTCCGCCTGTTGCACGAACAGTATCAACGAAAATCTGGTTCAATGTGTTGATGTTTGAGTAATATGTAGTATTTGGTGTTCCGTATGTTCCATCAAACTCTTCGTTCATGGACTCGAAAATCAAGTGTTCATCATAAGACTGGAAACGAGTTGCAATCTGCTTCCAGCATGCTTTGTATTTTGCACGGATAGTTGTCTGATCAGATCCGTTACAAAGTAACCAGCCACCTTCAATGGAATTGTATCCGTCACCATGCATATTGATAATAACGTAAAGGTCATTGTCGATACACATATCAACTACTTCCTGTACTCTGTCTAACCAAGAAGAGTCAATTGTGTAATTGGAATCACTTCCAATTTTACTTAAATAAGATACAGGAACGCGGATTGTATCAAACCCGGCATTCTTAACTGCCTTAATTAAGCCTTCGGTGATAGTTGGGTTACCCCAGTAGGTTTCACATGGAGTACCACCAAGTGCAGCCTCTAACTGATTTCCTAAATTCCAGCCTGCTCCCATGGCTGCTACCATATCGCTCTGGCTTAAATCAGTAAAGGAAGCCGCACTAGCTGTTTCAGCTGTGTTAATAACCCCTGTTGCTCCCAACGTGGACAGTGACATTGCTGCTGCCATAACGACAGCTAATAGTTTTTTGATACGCATAAATCCTCCTCTTTCTTTCGAGAAGCCCCACACTTCTCATGAAAACGTTTTATTTGATGGTTGTATCTTAGCACGGTTTGTTACATTTTGCTATATCAAATATTACATTTTTATTAAATTCGTCGAAAAGTCCATTAAAAATGTTACTTAAACGATTTACTTAAGCATTTAAGTTGTGCAAAGTGTACAAAAATCTTTAAAAGGCTTTTGGCACATATCGATATTAAAGTATGGTAAAATGAATATAAGGCTTGAATACGAGTCTTTTACCTGATAATGCAAGCCTTTTATTTTTACCACAAGAAAATTAAGTTTCTACTTATTTATATAGGAGGAGTTTATGGAAAAGATACATTGTTCAAAAGATTTTGTGGAATTTATCCAGCTTTTAGAAACTAATGATAAGCTGGCAGAGGTTTCACAAAACGCCATCGGAAAATTAGCTGATGACTTAAATATTGGAAGTGTCATTGGAAGAATTACCATACCAGTGAATAAATTTACCCCCCAGGGATTAAATACCTTTCAGGTATTTTATGATTATAAAGAAAGACTCAAACCACAATGGATTCAGCCAGAGGATGTGGAATATATTGACAAGGAATATATTACAGGAGAAAATGGAAAGATTCACATCATTGTATATAGCAGAGCGCCTGAAACCAAATGGGATGAACGGCAACGAATTGATATCAATGGTATTATTGAAGTAATCTTTGCGTTTGCTGCCAGAAGCCGATTAATCGAACAAATGCAAATCAATAGTATGGTAGATATGATGACCGGACTTCCAAATACCGATGGTTTAATAGCGTTCGGCAGCCAACTTGCCATCAAAGGAGAACTAGGACAGTATGCAGCTTTTTACTGGAACATGCAAAATATGAAGCTCTTTAATAATCGATACGGTATTGCCACAGGAAATGATATTATTCGAAAAATCGCGGTCATCGTAAAAGAACGGTTGGAAAACGATGAGCTTGTTGCCCGATTAGGCGGTGATAATTTTGCAGCCTTAGTACGAAAAGAACACATTCATACCCTGATTGCTTTGCTGGAGCTTATGGAACTTACTTTAGAAACAGAAAACCAGCCAACCACGATTATTATGAAGGCCACTACTGGAGTCTACCCAATCGATTCAGGAGTAGATAATATGTCCTGGGTACTACAAAAAGCCTCCAGCGCTTACCGGGCCGCAAAGGATATTTTGTGTCAGGATATTGTAATTTATTCTAATGAGTTAGAAAAGAAAATGCTAGATGGTAAGGAAGTTCTGTTCCAATTTATGGAGGGTATCAAAAAGAAGGAATTCGAAGTGTATTACCAGCCAAAAGTAGACACCCAGAATATGTGTATGATTGGCGCCGAAGCTTTGGTCCGCTGGTATCAGGACGGAAAATTGATTTTACCAATGGATTTTGTCCCAGTACTGGAAAGAGATGCCAGTGTTTGCAGACTGGATTTCTATGTGTTGGAACGGGTTTGTGAAGACTTGCGAAAATGGCTGGACGAAGGTACAAAACCAGTCCGGGTATCTGTGAATTTCTCCAGACGGCATTTAAGTAATAATTATCTGGTAGAAGAAATATTAGGCGTTCTAAGCAAATATCGGATCCCTAGACGCTTTATTGAAATTGAAATTACAGAAACGGTAAACGAAAAAGAATACAGCCGCTTAATTAATGTAGTAGAACAGCTTCACGATGAAGGCATCTATGTGTCCATTGACGATTTCGGAAGTGGAGCTTCTTCTTTAAATATGTTGCGGGAAATCTCTGCTGATATCCTAAAAATTGACCGTTCCTTTATTCGAAGCGCCGTAAATTCAAAAAAAGACCGGACCGTTTTGACTAACATCATCCGGCTCGCTAAAGAAATCGGCATCCGGGTAGTTATGGAAGGTGTAGAAACCAAAGAACAAATGTTACTTTTACAAGATTTAAACTGCTATCTGGTACAGGGATATCTCTTTGATAAACCACTGGAAAAGGCTGAGTTCGATAAGAAGCTTCAACAGAAAGGTTATGAATTGCAAAAAGATTAATATGTTTCTATTATAAAAAAACTGATTTTCATAGGTGATTATTCACCCATGGAAATCAGCTTTTTTATTTTTTATCCAGTTGTTTCCTTATTTCCATAAACTCCTCTTTTGCAAATGCACATGTTTTTATATTATCCGTCAAAAATAAAACTGTGTACAAAATTGAAAAGGAGGAATTTTCATGAAAAATACAACTTGTTGTTCTACACCGGAACAGCTTGCAATGGCATCTGTTCCCTGCCAAGAATGGTGCGAACTTTATGATTGGGAGAAAGCATTAGAAGAAGGTACGATTTTTCCATGTTTGAATCTGACCTTTTTTGAGAGTGAAAAAAATTGTTCATCTCCAAAACCTACTACTTCCGCATTAGATCCAAAGCAGAACAAACGTGAAGCACTTATGGCAAAAATAGGAAGCATCAGCTTTGCCATCAACGATCTGACTCTTTATCTGGACACTCATCCTGATTGTCCTAACGGCACACCTTTATTTTATCAGCTGACTCAGGAACGTTTAAAGCTTCTGGCTGAATTTGCAAAAGAAAACTACCCATTAACTCAGAGTTCCATGGTCACTGGCGAATTAAGCGAAAATTGTTATGGCTGGTCAGAAGGACCAATGCCTTGGGAAGGAGGATGCATCTAATGTGGTGTTACGAAAAAAGATTACAGTACCCGGTAAAAATAAAAAAGACCTGTCCAAAAACTGCCCAGCTGATTATCAGCCAGTATGGCGGTCCTGACGGAGAATTAAGTGCTTCTATGCGCTATCTGGCACAACGTTATACGATGCCTGTGAAAAAAGTGGGCGGTTTACTGACAGATATTGGTACAGAAGAAATTAACCACATGGAAATAATCTGTGCCATGATTTATCAGCTTACCAGAGACCTGACTCCCGAAGAAGCAAAGACCGCAGGTTTTGATGCCTATTATATCGACCACACAAAAGGATTGTGGCCACAGGCTGCTGCCGGAATCCCATTTACCTCTTTGGAATTCCAATCTAAAGGTGACCCCTTTGCAGATTTATTCGAAAATCTGGCAGCCGAACAAAAAGCCCGCACCGTCTACGACAATTTGCTGCGTGTCATTGAAGACCCCGATGTCCGGGCTCCATTGAAATTTCTGCGTACCAGAGAAATCGTGCATTTCCAACGTTTCGGTGAAGCACTGGAAATGACAAAGCAACATCTGGATTCCAACAATTACTACTATTTCAATGCCGAATTCGACAAGGAATTCTTCAGACCGGAAGC
Organism: Butyribacter sp.; assembly: GCA_045542435.1. Classification (GTDB taxonomy): domain Bacteria; phylum Bacillota; class Clostridia; order Lachnospirales; family Lachnospiraceae; genus Jutongia. Next base: position 60,400 of record JAZQLD010000026.1, read on the forward strand.
ATAAAATACTCATAATATCAATTATGGGTAGTTGACGACAAAAAATGTCATTGGTATTTCTTATTCGTGGACGCCTTGCGGCTCGGGTTGAACTACGCAACGGATGCATAGAATGATAGCTACGTGTAATACACTTGCTATCATTCAAGCACCGGCGAGTTCAAACGCCACTCAGTAAGAAAACCAATGACATTTTTTGTCTGTCCTCTGGCTACTCTATAATTGGATATTATGAGTAGCGTCACTTTATTCGTTTATGAGTCCACGTTTCTTCAGCATACGTGTCTCAATGGTTGTAAAGATGCATTTATCGATGATAATACCTACCAGCACAATTACCAGCATAACTAATGTTACCTGGTTGATATCCGCCAGGTCACGACCGGTAATCAGTGTCTGACCAAGACCAATAGACGTGGTCATAACCTCACCAGACATCAGCGCTCTCCATGCAAAAGACCAACCCTGTTTTAAACCAGATACCAACTCAGGAAGGCAAGCTGGAAGAATAACATCCTTATACAGCTGTGTCTTTGTAGCGCCCATAGTCAAAGCTGCTTTGGTATAAATTGGTGGCACATTTTTAATAGCATTATCCACAGAAATAGAAATACTAAAGGTAGCACCCATAATTACTACAAAAAGAATAGCTTCTGTTGACAAACCAAACCAAAGAATCGAGAATGGCACCCAGCATACACTAGGAAGGGTCTGCATACCAAGAATCATTGGTTTTAAGTTCTTCTGTAGATATTTTGAGCGATGAATGATAAGACCTAACACCACACCAATCACTACAGCAATCGCGTATCCAATAATTCCTCTTCCTAATGAATTTGCTGTAGCCTGTAATAAAGTTCCATCTTGACAAAGTTCCAGAAAACATTCTCCTACTCCCAATGGAGATGGCACTGTATAGGATTTTGCTATTTCCAGCACTTCTACTGCCAAAAACCACGCACCCTGCCATACTGCCAGCAATAGTATAATAAAAATAACTAAACTCATCTTACACTTCCTCCCCTCGTACTTCTTCCAACACTCTATGACGTAAATCCGCAAATTCTGGAGAATATACATGTCTTGGACGCTCCAGGTCAACCTTAATAATATCCTTAATACCATGAGTATCCGGAGAAAGAACTACCACACGGTCAGCAAGATAAATCGCTTCCTCTACACTATGAGTAATAAAGAAAACAGTACGTTTGGTTTCCTGCCAGATACGTTGCAGCTCCTCTCTTAAACGGTTGGAAGTTTGCTTATCCAAAGAGGCAAATGGCTCATCCATCAAAAGAATCTTAGAATCCATAGTCAACGCTCTTGCCAAGGCCGTTCTCTGACGCATACCACCAGAGAGCTGGTGAATCGGATAATCCTTGTAATCATAAAGTTTTACAAGTTTCAGATAGTGTTTTGCTTTTTCTTTCTGTTCATCTTTTGGTACACCATGCATTTTCATTCCAAACATAACATTATCAATTACATTTAACCAAGGAAACAGACCATGCTCCTGAAACATTACAGTACGGTCTGAGCCTGGATGGGTGATTTCTTCACCATCCAAAATAATCTTTCCGTTGGTTGGTTTTTCCAGCCCTGCAATGAGATTCAGTAAGGTACTCTTTCCACATCCAGAAGAACCTACTACACACACAAATTCACCGGATTCAATTTCCAGATTCACATTGTGCAGGGTGTGTTCATCACTATTGCTAAACTGCTTGCTAAGATCTTTGATTACTAAAGACATTCCTCTTCCTCCTGTTTGTACGACGGGAATCTTTATATCCCTATCTTTTATAAATTCGCACCAATGGTCAGGAGAATTCCCCTGACCGTCTGGTGATTTTTAACTTTTTTATGATTACTCTGCATAAAGCACGTCATCAGATGGAGCTTCTTCGATAAATCCCTGCTCTTTGCTAATATTTGCAAAGCCTGCAATAGACTCCTTGTTTAAGTCAGTGCTTACACCGATACGGGTAAATGCTTCTTTAATGATGTTGTCACTTAAGGACTTACCGGTTGCTTCCTTCAGTTCACCATTGATAATCTGTAATGCTTCTTCCTGATTATCATTGATTGCTGCGGTTGCTGCTTCATGCTGCTTTAAGAACTCCTCTACAATTTCAGGATGCTCTTCTCTAAATTCTTTTCTTACCACAACAACAGCTACATCATATTTACCTTCCATATAAATCTGGTCATAATCAAGCATCAAGTCTGCATTGCCTTCCAAAAGTGTAGCTCCCCAAGGCTCTGGAACTAAGGCTGCATCAATATCACCACGATCCATTGTATTTGCCACATCGGCATTGGCTACTGCACTTACTGTTACATCTCCACCTTCTGTGCTAGGCTTTAATCCATTTTCTGTAAGAAGTGCCAGAAGTGAAAGATGCTGAGTATTTCCAAGCTGAGGAATCGCTACATTCTTTCCTGCTAAATCAGCTACTGTTTCAATATCTGCATCAGTTCTCTTTACCATAACAGCTCCACCCTTGGTAGCACCAGATAAGATTACTACATCTCCCTGCGCCTTAACATTTGCAGTTACTGCTGGAACTGGTCCGATATATCCTATATCAATATCTCCAGCAAATAAGGCTTCTACTTCAGCAGGTCCTGCATTGAATGCTGTCCAGGAAACTTCTGTTTCTTCACCATACGCATTCTCTAAAGACTGCTGTGCCTTCATGTATAATGCCTGTGCGTGGGTTACGTTATTGAAATATCCAATGTTTACTTTTTGTTTTCCTGAATCCTTTCCACCACATCCTGTCATAGCCAGCACACCAACCATGGCAATTGCTAATAATTTTGTAAGCTTTCCTTTTCTCATTTTTTACCTCTTTCTGCCAAATCAATGAAGTATTCATAGATTTTATAAATGGCTTCTTAACTCTTTTTGATATTTTTTGAATTTTTTTATTGAAATCATATCTTTAATATTCACAGATCTGCTTGCTTTTATGACTTCGATGAGTCTATTCTATCGGCTTTCATTTTTCTTTACACTACGTTTTTGTGCAAACGTTTTCACTTGCTTTTTTTCAAGAAATACTGTATTTTATAGTCATCTTGTAAAAATATATTTTTTGTTTTGTTTGATATATGCAAACGTTCTCATTTATAATTATTAGTTTTTCCTTGAAAACAGGGAATTCTAAGACTTTTAAGAAAAAGGACCGTTTTTTTATAAAGAAGAAAGGAAGGATTATGTCATGTCCATAAAAAGAATTGCTGAGCTTGCCGGCACCTCTGTATCTACGGTTTCCCGGGTATTAAATGATCCCCAGCACCGCTGCCACAACAAAGAGCTGACAGAAAAAATCTGGCAGATTGCATCCGAATTGCAATACACACCAAATACCTACGCAAGAGATTTACGAAAAGGAACTTCAAAAAGCAAGACTCCTTTTACCGTGGATATTTATCTGACACGTTTCGATTCTATGGATAAGGACACATTCTTCAAAGAACTGTTTCAATGTATTCAGGAAGAACTGATGGAAAATAACTGTGTTTTGGGAGAAATCCTAAATGCTGCAGACCTTATGACATTGGGACAGGATAAGGAACCAGAAGTGCATGTTCCATACAAATCCAGCACGGTAGTCCAGACAGAACAAAAAAGCCATTCTCTGGCATTGATTAAGGAAAAGAAAAATACCGGACTCATTATCCTGGGTAAATGTCCGGCAAATCTGATTCCTACCATTAAGAAACGATACCGCTGTATCGCCGGAATTGACCGTAATCCTACGGACTACGAATACGACGAAGTGGTTTGTAACGGGGCAACTGCTGCCGAAATCGCCATGGAATACCTGCTTTCTTTGGGCCACAAAAACATTGCCTATATCGGGGACTGTACCTATGAAAGCCGTTATATCGGCTACTACCAGACTCTGCTCAAGCATCGTTTTCCATTAAACCATACCAACGTTCACCCTACCAATCAGACAATGGAAGAGGGCTTCGCTGCTATGAATGCCATCCTGCAAAGCCAGGACAGACCAAGTGCCATTTTCTGCGCTAATGACACTACAGCCCTGGGAGTATTAAAGGCTTTGAAAGCTAGCCAGAAGCGAAACTATCTTCCATCGGTAATTTCCATTGATAATATTATGGAGTCCGAGCGCACCGATCCCATGCTTACCACTATCAATATTCCAAAACGGGAAATGGGACATCTGGCATTGTCCCTTTTATTGGACAGAAAGAAAGGCAAGCATAAGGAGACAGTGCGGATTGAACTGCCATGCAGATTGGTAAAAAGGGAGAGTTGTTATATTTATGTATAATTCTTTTCCACCATAAATAAAAATGCTATAATTTATCCAGAAAAAATAGGAGAACTAATATGGTATTCAATTTAAAGAAAGACTGGGAACAAACAAAAGAAACTCTAGAAAGACTAGATACCAAATACAAGCTTAATGCAGTATGTCAGTCTTTGAATCCAGAGATGACAGATGTTGTCAACGCATACAAACAGGAAGAGATGGCCTGGTACAATCATTTAGAAATAACAGAAAACGCGTTTCAAACCACAACCCAAAGTTTATGGTACACCCACTATCTCAATAAAAGACGGCTTAAGTCCTTGGGAGTCATAGCCAAATATGAATATATACATCCCACGGACTATTCTGCTGGGAATGACCAGCGACTTCCCCGTTGGGATTATAACCACGATGGCAAAAATCTTATTTGCAGACTTAGCGACAGTATGAATTACCGAAAATCATTTTACAGCAATAATCGGTTTCTCTGGGCAGAGGATGGAAAGGGATTGCCCGGAGAATATTATATTATGCAATCCAAAAATGTAAATGGCCGCTGCATCTGCCCAAACTGTGGTTATGAAGATACTTTAGAAAATCTGGTAGATGGATGTGATTATTGTGACACCAAATTTCAAATCGAAGATTTTCGCCAAAAGGTTTCTTCGGTTTATCTTCCAAATAATACTTCGCAGCAACGAGATGGTTTTGCAATCCACAAAAGCTTCCTGCCATTATATTTCATTCTAGTTGTGATTACGATGGCAATGATAGGTTTTGCTTCCAGCAGGGGTGTCGTTGGAATGCTGCTTACACCTGTGATAATCATTGCATTCATTGTTATTTTCCTGGCTATTGTATTAGGAAAAACTTCTAAACAAAGTATTCAGGAAGGACCTGGAAGAACAAAACAAACCTTAGAACAACTTCGCAAGGTTGATTCTCATTTTTCAGAAGAAGCATTTATCGGAAATCTTTCCAACAAATTAATGAGTATTCATTATGCGGAATCCATAAATGAAATACAAGCCTTTACAGAATGCGATATGACACAATTCATCCATACATACAAGAACGTTTTGGACTGCAAAATTTTAAAATGCGTTTTGATGGGATATCATACCGATGGCGCATACCAGCATTTGGATGTAAACGTAGATTTGGGACTAACCATTTATGAAAATAACAAAGTGCTCAGAGCCACTACACATCTGGGACTTCATCTTATTAGAAGTATCAACGCCCTGACGCCTGAAGCAAATGATATTAATATTTATAAATGCCATGGTTGTGGCTCCAGCTTGTCGCTATTGAATGGAGGACAGTGCCAATATTGTGGAAGCGGTCTGGAACTCAAAAAATACGACTGGGTTATTACTGACTATACTTTCCTAAATCATTAGTAAAAATAATATTCTGTATAAATTTAAAAATTCTACAAACACTATTATGGCAAATATTTTTGCGTTAGAACTAATACGAAAATCTATTTTTCCACACATTTGCAAAGATAGTGAAAGGAATGATTATTTTATGAATACAGAAAATAAAGACTTTGGTGCAAAGCTTGCTTACGCTGCCTTGGATGAGGTGCCTACTCCAAAGGCAGACGCAAAAGAAATCGTAGGATTAGTAAAATCCAGCGGAAAGGTAACTGGCTATCAGCTTTCTGATGGCTCAACTGTTTCCAAGGAAGAGGGCGTCACCATGGCAAAAGCAGGAGATATTCAAGGCGTGGGAATTGCCCACCGAAAAGGTTCACCATACCTAAAATCCCTGCCAGACGGTACAGAATCTAACAATCTGAGCAATCTGCCTTCTAAAAGTGAGTAGTTCAAAGGGCATCATTTCCAGCAAATGATGCCCCTACTCGCCTTCTTGCATTTACCACGAAATTTTCTCCGGTATATGTTGCAAAATAATTCTATCCAACTCATCCGTTATAATCGGTTTTGTCAGAAAATCATCAAAACCTTCCTCTAAATATTTTTCTCTGTCCCCAACAATGGCATTTGCTGTAAGCATAATAATCGGAGTTCCCTCACACAGCTTCTCCTTCCGAATAACATAAAGAGTTTCAATTCCATCCATCCCCGGCATCATATGATCCAAGAAAATAATATCAAAGGATTGCTGCCTTAATTTTTCCAAGCATTCCCTTCCACTATACGCTTCGGTCATCTGCATCTGTGTCCGTTTCAAAAGACTTATAAACACCTTTACATTCATTTTATTGTCATCTACAATCAATACCTTCACATTTGGGGCAGTAAAACTATTTGCTTTCTTTTCCTTTTCATCTGTCTGAATATTTCTCTCACGGTAATCTCCCAAAGGAGTCTCGTTGACAACCTTCTGTACCAGTTCAAAAGAAAATTCACTTCCTTTTTCGTATTCACTTTCTATCTGAAGTTCACTTCCCATTAATCTCAATAGCTGCCTGCTGATATTCATACCAAGACCTGTGCCTTCGATATTTTTATTTCTTGAAACATCAAATCTTTGAAATGCATCATAAATCTTTTCAATATCCTCGGGACGTATTCCAATACCTGTGTCCTTCACCGCATAGCGGATAATTGCATTTTCTCCTTCCCGTCGGCAGGTTACACTTAAAGTCACTGACCCTTTTTCGGTATACTTCACCGCATTGGTCAGCAGATTTAACACTACCTGACGAATACGTTTATCGTCACCGTAATACTCCCTTGGCATATCAGAGTCAATATGAAAGGTTAATCCCAACCCCTTTTCATTTGCCTTAATACTAATCATATTATATAAATCATTTAATATGATTCCAAGTTCATAATTATCCTCTACGATTTCCATCATTCCTGATTCAATTTTAGAAGAATCCAAAATCTCATTAATCAGATTTAAAAGTACAATGGATGAATCTTTTACATCATTAGCATATTTTTGAATGTTTTTATCATCACATTCCCGAATAATCATTTCATTCATACCAAGTACTGCATTAATAGGCGTCCTGATTTCATGAGACATACTAGCCAAAAAACGGGACTTTGCCTGATTGGCATTTTCTGCTTCTTCTTTAGCCTTCTGCAGCTCTGCGCTAAGCTTTGCCTTTTCTAAGCTTCCACTTACAACAGAAAAAATACTAGTACAAACCGACATAAACGCAATAAAAATCAAGCATCGTGGAATTACAAAAAACAACATAAGCGTAAACTGCGGATTGCTATTAACTGTATCCAAATTAAACTTCCCATCTGTCAGGTAGCTTTGCAAACCATCTGTTGTCAGCAATGTCATATTTGCATCGCAAAGTCCAAAATAATAGCCACCGTAAACCACTATAATTGTACTTACTACAGTAAGGGCATATACATACCACATCACCCTTTTAGATGAATACAATGTGGCATATAAAGTAGGTAATAACGAAGCCAAAACCACATGATAAGTAATTGTCACTCCCATTATTGTAAGAACAAGAGAAACACTAAATAAAATGAAATATTTTATCTTTTGATTCGATAAGGACACCTTCTTTGAAATAAAAAATACAATCAAATAAATAACGATGGAAGGTATGTACCCCATAGTCATTATTTTCTTATTCACCACAAATACATTTAACAAATCCAAAACAAAAGCAATGGAATAAATCAGCATAGTAATAGTAAAGCATCTCATAACATAGTTATTCGCTATCTGCTCCTGATCTTCTATATAAAATGATATATCGTTATTTTTTCGACTTGTCTTTTCCATAGTACCTCCATTTCCCATGTCCGAGAAAATCATCTTTATCTGTTTAAGATATCTTCGTCCAACACTCATACAATTTCTTTATCTTTGCACATCCTTTAGATTTACTGGTGATTCTTTTGCCGCCATCCTTCTTTGTATACCAACCTTCAAAACAATATTTCCCACCGTTTTTTACTATTGTTTTTATAGATGCTTCATTATCCCTTTCCACAGATAGATGTAATTCCTGCAATCCAGCTTCTTTTGCGATTAATAAAATCTGACGCAGCATTTCCGTTGCGTAGCCTTTTCTTCTCTCTGATGGTCTGACACTATAACCACTATTTCCAAAGTTGGTCTAACTAATTTCAAATGCTTTTTTCTTTCCTCCACAAATAAATATTTTACTTATACAAAATGCTCATCCCATTACTTACAATCATCCCTTTCGCAGGCACCTGCTTCGCAATCAATACAATATTAAAAATATCAACACAGGCGCCACCGGCATTAATAACACAAAGTAATAGAAAATACCAATGATAGAAGTGAAACACTCTACACACCAAAGGCACCACAAAAGTTAATACCAGCAATGGCATGATTGATACCAAAATAAATCGTCCTTTTTTTATCTTTTCTTCGGAATACACAAAGCCAAAACAGCCATTTAGTCCCCAAAATGTCTTATCTGAATGTATTGCATTCGGAATGGCCAATGCATGTATCATCTCATGCACAAAAGCATAAAACAAAATCCCCACCACATAAAGTATAAATTTCAAATTTATGCTCAGCTCAATACTTAACCCGTCCGCATTTAAGAAATTCATACTTTCTGGAAATAGTAATTTAAAATAGAATACCGTTAGGAACATTAATATAATGCTAATAGGCATGGAAACTACAATGGTAATCCCCAAAGAAGACGGTTCCTTTAATAGTTTCCATTGATTTTTTGTCAGCTCTTTTGTAACTTCTTCGTTCTCCTGTGGTATAGATTTAATATATTTCATAGGCATTTTACCTCCTAAAAAATTATAACACATATTATAAACTGCGTGAATGGATTATTGTTTTGGGAACTCATTATTTAGAACTCATTGAAAAATCTGAATAATTTACATCTTAGATGGTGAGACATATTTTTGTCCACACCTAATACAAAAATATAACACACTCCCAAATACAAGTCTAGTAATTTTTTTTATATATGCTAGTATGAATTTGCCGGCAATCAGTCAAATCCCCCGCAGCAAGGGACGGGACATTTGACCCCGCGGACGCGCTCGGATAAACAAATCAATTTGTTTATCCTCACTTTGCCTCCGCGTAAATTAGAACAAAGGAGTTGATGCTATGATTAGTAAAAAAGATACTTGGTATAAAGAAGGATGGACTTTAGATATTAAGAAACAATCCTGGACAGAAGAAACAAAAAAACAGGTCGATTTTTTAATACAGACAATGGAACTCAAGGGTAATGAAAAGATTCTGGATTTGGCTTGCGGTTTCGGCAGGCACAGTCTTGAGCTTGCCAGAAGAGGTTTCACTGTAGTCGGTGTGGATATCACAAAGGAATACGTAGAAGACGCTACTAAGCAGGCAGAACTAGAAAATCTTCCTGCCAGATTCTTGCACATGGATATCCGTGATGTGAATTTCAAGGAAGAATTTGATGTAGTTCTTAACATGGCTGATGGAGCTATAGGATACCTTGAAAACGAAGAGGAAAACCTTAAAATTTTTAATGTGGTTGCAAGGTCTTTGCGCCAAGGTGGAAAGCACGTAATGGATATTATGAGTGCTGATTATGCGGATACACATTTTCCTTGTAATTTATGGGATGCAGGAGAAAACGGCATTACATTATCAAAGTTTGAATGGAACCGAGAAAGCAAAATTATGCTGTATGGTCAAAATGATTTTGCTTTTGGTGAGGTACTGACTATTCCAGCGTTCGAAAAGGGGGATCCTATCCGTCTGTATCACAGAAAAGAAATCGAAGTAATCCTGAAAAGACATGATATGAGTGTAAAACAAGTTTTCAGTAATTTTAATGGAAATCTTGGAAGTGATAATGATATCCAAATGATTGTATTTTCGGAAAAAATGTAACAAAAAGGCAACGCCATCCATTTGAGACAAACAAATGGACGGCTATTGTAAAACACTCTTCTTCTCTTCTTTCATTTTTTCTCAGGAACACTATATTCTTTTTTTAACAAAAACCTTTCTATACAAAGCTTGCAAAATAGCATCCATTTTTATAACAAAGGCATTGGTTACAATGGTTAATGCCTTTGCCTGACAAAGAACTAATACTATTATAAAAGCCAAAACCAGTAAAATTCTTGACGGCGTAGCCGGATTCCATACTCCAAGAACATTAAAAATAGCAACATGATGCATAAGAAAAACTCCATATGAAATACTACTAATTTCCGTGAATACTTTCTCGGCAATTTTATTTTTCATGAAGTATTCCCCTGCAAAAGTTAGAAAAACAAAACCAAACAATCCCATCAAATGATTGCATACATCAATCCCCACTGGTAACTTCACAAAATAGAAAACCAGAAATCCAACGAAAGCTACTAATGCACACCACTTATTTATAATTTTCTCCTTGTATTTCATTAGCCACATACCACATGTAAAACTAACCAAGCACGAAGTAATAGACCAATACGGAGTAGAATTGATAATTGGTTTGTCTAGAAATACAAGATACAACCCTAAAGTAATCAAAAATGTAATATTCGCATTCTTCAAGAAAAGCCACAAAACCAGCGGAAATAAAATGTATAATATTATAATTGCACCGGTAAACCATTCTCCCATTGTATAGTATGTAGTTGTTGTCTGGGATAAATAACCATCCATACCAAGCAGGGTATATATATAATTCACTGGATTTCCTCTAAAAAACAAAGACCTTGCCTGGAATATTTTTTGAATTTCGAAATACACATATGCCATATAATACATTGGAAAAATAGATTTCCAACGTTTGTAAAAATAAGTTCCCATCTTTTTGCAATTCCAATCGTCAGCATAACGGTAATAAAGAGCTGCTCCAGATACAATAAAGAAAATAGCGACTAAAAATCCTCCCCAGTCACTATTTGCATGTAATAAAAAGGGCAAAAACTCCCTGCTTTGTAAATGGCAGCACAGATGAAATGCTATAATTCCTAAAGCTGATACTGATTTAACAAAATTAAATGATTTAATAGCTGGTTTTTCCATCGTACATAATACTCCTTTTGTTTTTTATTTTCTTATCTGTCAATTCCCCGCACTTTCACGTTTTTCTGTTATCCTACAAAATCTCAACAACAAATTCCGCCGAAAACTCCGGCAAAGGAATCCGATATTTTTCTGCAAGGGCTGGTCCACAGGAATTGGAACCTACGCCCGCCATTTTATAATCCACACAGATAACATTGCTTTCACATTTTTCCAATTCAAAATTGTGTCGTTTGGAAGCAAGCTCCTCCTGAGTATACTCGGAAGCATTAAAGGAAAAATCCTCTGGTGCTGCAAATCGCATCTTTGTTTCTCCGTCAGTTACGGTCATATGTTTACATCCCCAGTGGGAGGAATTTTCCTGCGGGCGGATATACTCCTCGTGCATGTCACAGATTTCACCTGAGAAATTCCCCATATAACTTGCCTGATGTTTGTCCGCATAACTTTCATATGGTCCATATCCGAAATATTCCACCGTATCAAAGACTTTTGGCAAAAAGAGACGGATTCCAAATCTCGGAAGAAATGTAACCTTATTGGTTGTTTCCAATTTGCATTTAACATCTAAAGTCCCTGCCGGTGAAATCTGATAGACCACATCCATATAGGCAAATGGCTGATACTTGCTCCAGCCAAAAGACTGTCTTAGCGTGATTTTTGCACTATTGCCATCCTGCTCCACTATAGCTCCATAATTTTTCACGATATAGTCATTTAAATGAGCCTTATACCAATCCTCTCTCATGACATCATTGTCTACCGGCGCACGGAAAAAGTTAAAGGAAATCGGCCTGTCCAGCAATTCCTTTTCTCTCTTTTTGATAGAATCAAACATGGCAGTCCGTTTGTTAAATCCATAGGAAATATTTCCTGCGGTAATGTTGACATACAAAGGTGAATCCTGTATTTCAACAGACAATTTTTCTGAAGGAACAGCTTCCGATAATCCTTTCTGTCCCAAAACCATCTCACCTATTTTTATCTGGTCAAAGCAAACCTCATATCCTTTTTTCCAGTAAATCGTATCTTCTTTTGCATTAAAAATAAAACGAATATAAAGTTCTCTGTCCGATTTTTCTCCCTCATAAGAAAGATTGATTTCTGTACTTCCCATAGGCTCCAAATCAAAATCAATAGTGCCTGTTGTCAGAACCCCTCCGTCATAGGTGATTTCATACTTACAGTCCAAAATATCACCTGCATTTTCAAATTCCAGCATACTGTGGAAAATAAAGCTGCCGTCCTTCTCTCCCTTTTCTACACGTACCGGACGATAAACCTGTTTTAGTTCAAGCAGACCGGTATGAGGAGTTCTGTCTGGATAGGTAAGGGCATCCATACAAAAATTCCCGTCATTGTGCCTTTCCCCAAAGTCCCCACCATAGCCGTATTTTTCTTTGCCGTCCTCAGTTCTACCAAGAGAAAATCCATGGTCACTCCATTCCCAGACAAAGCCCCCGCAGAAACGCTCATGGGAATAAAAGACTTCATGATAATCTTCCAAATCTCCCGGTCCATTTCCCATAGCATGAGAGTATTCACATAATACAAAAGGTCGATTTTCTTCTTCCTTTTCCAAAAACTTCTGTATATCCTCCGGGGAAGCATACATAGCAGAAACCACATCCAATATTTCATCAGAAGTATCATCCAGCTTATGAGTACTTTCATAATGTAATAATCTAGTATCGTCCATGGATTTTATCCATTCTGCCGCAGCAAGCATATTTGTTCCATATCCACTTTCATTTCCCAATGACCAGAAAATGACACAGGGGCGGTTCACATCTCTTGTTACAAGCAATCTGGAACGATCCATGACAGACTTACGAAACCGTTCTTCTGATGCCAGCAGGGCAATGCCATCGTACCCCATATCCCACCGCCACTGGAAATCATTATGAACTTCCACACAACCGTGAGACTCCATATCTGCCTCATCAATAACATAAAAACCATATTCATCGCAGAGCTGATAAAATAACGGAGAATTCGGATAATGTGCCGTTCTGACAGCATTTACATTATGCTTTTTCATTAAATCCAAGTCCATTTTCATTTGAGAAACAGAAGCATAATATCCTGTATCCGGATAACTGTCATGACGATTTACGCCTTTAAATTTAATAGCTTTTCCATTGATTTTCACCACTCCATTTTCCGAAGAAATATCCCGAAAGCCAATCTTTTCTCCAATGATTTCTTCGCCTGCGTAAATAGCAAGTGCATATAGATATGGTTTTTCGGCAGACCACAAAACTGGAGCGTCGATATCTACAGAACCAGTGGTATTTTCTTCCACATGAAATTCTGCGATAACATTCCCAAATGCATCAAAAAGTCTGGCTGTAACATCACATCCAAACACAGAAAGCGAAAGTTTTCCAGTGGAATAATCATCCAAAAAAGTTGTTTTTACAATATAATTTTCCAGCCCTTTTTCCGGACGTGATAGGACATATACATCCCGGAAAATTCCAGACAAACGGAATTTATCCTGGTCTTCCAGATAGGTTCCGTCGCACCATTTTAACACTGCCACAGTGATATTATTTTCTCCTTCCTGAAGCAGCGAAGTAATATCAAACTCCGAAGTACTGTGAGACACCTGAGAATATCCTGCCAGCTCCCCATTGATATAAAGATACAGACAGCTGTCCACACCTTCAAACACCAAAATCCGTCGGAGTCCATCCGGCTTATAATGATAATTGCGTCTATAAATCCCCACAGGATTATCGTCTGGAACATAAGGAGGGTCATAAGGAATCGGATAACAAACATTGGTGTACTGAGGCTTGTCATAACCATGAAGCTGCCAGTTGGATGGCACCGGAAGCTTTTCTGTAAATGACACCGAAATGAAATCATCCTCCAAATCAATAATACTGTCATAATACCGAAAATCCCACTGACCATTCAGCAATTCAAAACGCTGGGACTGCTCTCTATCAGAAAAAGGATTCTGCTCCTTGCCAAATGGAATAAAATAGCAATGACTATCCAACGTATTTACATGTAAATTCTCCAAATCCTCATGATAAATCATTTTACTTTTTGGGCTGCCTATAGCAGCAATTTTTGAAATATTCATCCTTAACCTCCATAAATCCCCAGAAACGCCAACGTTGGCTCTGTTCTGGAATCCGTAATTTTTATTCTGATACAACTTGTAACTGTATTTTCCAAAGGAACAATGCGCTTATATCCAATCACCGTTCCTTGATAGATTTCCTGAAACTCCCCTTGCATTTTAGCCTCAACGATAAAGCTCTCCACCCTTTGTCCACAAAGGATATTTTCCTTTAACACAATGCTGCCAATGCTTACCGGAGCATCCCATTCTGCCATAATTTCTGCAGTGTTTCTTCCCTTTGGAGCAACGTAATATTCATCGTAATCATCACTTCGGGCCGCCTCTATATTTCCACCATCAGAAGAAATAATTGCTTTCTTCAATAGATTATTTTGAAATGACGACCGAATATATTTTCCTAGTTCTTTCAACCTTTTCACATCGTTTTCATGGAATAATCCATCCTTTGTCGGAGGAATATTTAATAAAAATGTAGCATTGCCACCTACAGAATTATTGTATATATGTGTCAATTCCTCCAGACTACGCACCCGTTCATTTTCGCTTTCATGCCAGAACCACCCCGGACGAATCGATGTATTCACCTCTGCAGGATACCAAATCAGTTCCTCTTCATTCTGAAGAATCATTCGACTTCCAAGGTCGGAATCTCTGGCATCAACCTTTCGCATGCGAAACTCTTCGTCATCTGTCTGCTGGCTTTTTTCAGAAATAATCTCACTATCCTTCGCCCTTTTTGGCACTACACTCCATTCCGCCTCTCTGGTATATCCTGCCTCATTGCCACACCATCGTACATCCGGTCCGCAGACCGATATGCATGCGTCCGGCTGAAGCTTGCGTATCACATCATAATATCTTTCCCAATCATAATATTGCTTTTTTCCATTGGGTCCTTCGCCACAAGCACCATCAAACCAGACAGAAAAAACCTCGCCATATCCAGTCAAAAGCTCGGTCAGCTGCCCTACAAAGAAGTCATCATAAGCAGCCCCCTGTCCATAGAGGGGACAGTTTCTATCCCAAGGTGAAAGATAAACACCAAACTTGATTCCTTGCTTCCTGCATTCCTCGGAAACCTCACGAACCACATCTCCACCACCATTTTTCCATGGAGAAGCCACAACCGTATGCCGCGTATATTTGCTAGGCCATAGACAAAATCCATCATGATGCTTACAAGTGAGAATAAGACCTTTCATCCCCGCATCTTTTACAGCTGTCACCCATTGTCTGGCATCTAGCTTTTGAGGATTAAATATCTCAGGACTTTCTGTGCCATCTCCCCACTCCTTATCCGTAAAAGTATTTACCGTAAAATGCACAAATGCATAAAATTCAAGCTGCTGAAACCGTACCTGTCTTTCCTGCGGAACTACTGCCGCCAATCTTTCGTCTAATGTCATAGCACCCTCTCCAATCATTGATTTTTGACGTCGAAATCCATCCTTCATTCCTGACATCATTTTCCTTTGTTATAAACTTTGTTGACCAAAACGTCAATAAATAATATTATCATTATATAACAATATGAACATAGGAGGAGATATTTTGTTTTTTTGTGACTATCCGATTATTCGCACAGAAAAAGAACTTCCCATTTATCTTTTAAATATGGGACTACAGCATTGTCAGGATCATATAATCAGAACCGAGGGTTATTCCTGCCCTCAAATATTATATTGCACAAAAGGCAGGGGAACACTGGTACTTGATAATCAAAAAATCGATATACCAGCTTATACTGCGATTTTTATCCCCGCACATTATCCTCACGAATACTATCCGAATGAAGATATCTGGGATATTCACTGGATAGTTCCCGCAGGATATGCAATAGAAGATACCTTAACACACTTTGGGCTGATAAATCCTGCGGTATTTGAATTAAAAGAAACGAAGAAATTAGAGCACATCTTTAGAAAAATGCATGACGCTATCAGAGCCGATAGCGTTTTTGGCAACTATAAAGCATCAGGATATTTGTACGATTTTCTCATAGAATTTTACCGTCTCATCTCCACCAATAGAACCTCTGCCTCACCAAATTCTGCTTTAATGAAAGCAGTGGACTATATTAATTTTAACTATACTTCTTCTATTTCCATGGAGGAACTTTGTCAGGTCTCAGGGGTATCCAAGCAATATCTCTGCCTACTTTTCCGAAACACGCTGAACTCACGTCCTATGGAATATATTGCGAAGCGCCGGATACAAGCTGCTAAAGAATTGCTCACCAGTTCAGACTACACCGTAGAAGAAATCGCAGAAAAAACAGGATTTTGTACCGCAAGTTATTTCTGTAAGTTGTTTAAAAGATACGAAGGGATAACACCGTCACACTTTAAACGGGCGGATTAGATTATTATGTATTCAAAGAACAAAAAAGCCTTGAAAATCAAGGCTTTTCTCTGATAATGCGGATGACAGGGTGCTAGACGTCCAGTGGACGTCTGCTTTGCACCGACCGGAGCGGAGCGGAGAGCGAACCTCAGGTTCGGGCTACGTCTCCGCGACAAAAAAGGCTCTAGGGCATTCGCCCTAAAGCCTTTTTTCTATGCGGATGACAGGAATCGAACCTGCACGGGGGTTGCCCACTAGAACCTAAATCTAGCGCGTCTGCCAGTTCCGCCACATCCGCTTACCACTGCAAGTCTTTGTTTACAGCGGATTTATCATATCATTTTCAATATAAAATGTCAACTAAACTGCTAATATAATTTCCTTAAACTTTTCTATCCTATTCCTAGCTTTATTCATATAAGCCCAGATTATAAATATAGCAGTCTTCGTATTTTCCTGCATTCATAAATACAGCCGCCTGGCTTCCACCACAGTTTCCCGCCACGATGGCATTACACTTCGATAGAATCACAAGAGAAGATAAATATTCCACCCCTTTCAAATAATCATCATTCTCTCTTTCGAAATGAACATCTTTAATCCAAGTCAATTGGTTCTTCTCAAAAATCTCATCATAATACTCTCTATGATTAATTAAAATCTTATCCTGAAAACGTTCCCGAAACATTTTGTCAATTTTCCCATCTTCTGTTGCCAGATAAATGTGACTGCAATTTAACTCCTGCATTTTCTCTTCCGCTTTATCCAATATTTCGGACACATCAGGCTGTACCGGATGTCCTTTTGGTTTCAACCCTGTGTAATCCGTTCCTCTGCACAGAACGCCCAGTACACGCTTTCCATCCCCAAGAATTTCCTCTATTTCCCTGTTGATATATTGCTGTGTTTTCGGATTAAACCTTACAAACTTCTGATAGATTTTTCCCCACATGGCAATACTTTTCTCCGAAAATATTTCATCAAAAGCCGGAAACGCTTCTACTTTCTTTTCTGTATAATATACCTTCTTTTTATCAGAAATCTCTAAATGCTTCTCTGAAAATGGTTGTTCAAAAAACATTTCCCAAATATTTTCCCCAGATTGATTCTTTATTTCTATCTGTGGAATCCGCTTTTCCATAACCGCTTTCAAAATCAAAGAAAACATATTATTTAAAAAGCAGATATTAAAATAGTCATAATCATATAATCCCTGCTGTATAACGGCAATTTCCTCTGCCTTAGAAATATCCGGTACTTTTTTTTCTTTATAATAGCGGTGTAAATCACTTCGTCCCACTAACCAGTGCCGGTTATTTTTCAACGCCAGTTTTCTTATTTTAGAATAACCCCCTTCACCAGGCAGGTTCATTATAGCAACTACAGCTTCTACCAGACCCATGACTTTCCTCCTTAACTAGACTTCTTCTGTTTCCAAGACATGTAATATCCTTTCATAATCTCAAGCATAACTTTTCTTTCTGCCGGATTAATGACAGCCTGCACTGTAACGTAAATAATAACACTTACGATTCCATATAAACATCCGAATAATACAATCTTTGGATAGGTATTAAACAAAGCATTGTCCTGATTAACAAAAAATACAGTCAGGAAAAAGATACTAAAGCAGGCAATCCACCGTTTATAAGTTTTCCATGGATTTGCCTTGATTAAGTATTTATATGCATACAATATCATATCATTAGTACGGTATAAGGAAGCTGCTATAGTTCCCAATAATGCACCAAAGATTCCAAACTTCCAAATACCAATAATAGATATAATAATATTAATTGCTGACTCTGCCACTGCTCTCCACTGTGTTTTCTGAAAATGCCCCGCATAATTAATAATATTACTGGCGGCAGTTCTACCATAGGTCAACAATGGCACCAAAACAAAAATCAATGGATACCATTCATTGATATAACTAATATCCTTAACCCCGGCTGTGTATAGACGCATAAATGGAAGAATAAAAATATATACTACCGTCATAGCCGAAAATACTAAAACTAAATAAGCGATTTCAAAGATATGATGTATGACAAAATATTGTTTTTTATCAGTATTATACATCTGCCCCAGCCGGAAATCAAAGCCACTGGAAACCTGTTGAATCATAGTAGTAACCATACTGATTATGGTATTATACATGGTATAAATACTTACAATTTTCAGATTCTGTGTTAAAAAAGTCAAAAGTAAAACGTCCGTATTATTAAATATCATTCCAGATATCTGATGAATCAGAGTTGCCCCTTTTTGGGCAATTGCCTGATTATCCGGTTCCACCTTTAAATCAATCCAGCTATAACGCTTCTTTACATATCTATAATAAAGTAGCATTTGGAGAATATTAATCAAAAAGTAAGAAAACTGAACGACTAAAACATCAAATCCCAATAAAAGCAGAGCCGCTTTCACTACATTCACGAGTACATTAAAAATTGTAGTAATATTAGTGGATACATAAACATATCCTTCTGCCTGCATTAGAATTTTATACTTTCCCTGATACAAAAAATTCAGGCAGTTTCCCAGACCACCAAATAGAATAATTCCTACAATCATCCAGTAAGAAAGTTCTGTTTTTACACAGAATGGATAAATAAAGGACAATGCCACTACTGCCAATGCATACAGAATTCCTGTTTTTCGGTAAAACCTATGGGTAGCAGACAGAATCGCCTGAATCGCCTTGCGATCCTCCTTTGCTACTGGAGCATACAACGCCTGCAAAGAAGCTATACCCACCCCTGCTTCAAACAAACTAAAATAAACAAAAATCTGTGTGGTAGAGTTTAATAGTCCATTCACTTCAGAACCATAACTTACCAAAACAAGCCTGGGAATAACAATTCCCAGGCAAATTGTAATTATCTGTCCTAATAAACCATAGAACACATTTTTTGCTCCTTTTTGTGCTGCCTGCATATAATTTCTCCTAATCTCTAATTACATTTTCCTTATTTAATCCTGCAAATCAATTACTGGAAAATGTACTTTCTTTTCCAGCCACCGAAATACTGGCGCTGTTACTTTTTCATAAATAAAATACATCACCCAGCAGATGCCATAGATTATTAAAGAACTAGCCACAATATGAATCAATTGCAAAAAAACATTTACATTACAAAATCTCTGCACTCCAATATATGGAATAAATAAGGTGTGTGCCAAAAATACCGTAAAGCTTCCCTTCGCCACCTCATTAATCACCTTACTTTGTGGAACGGAAAGCTGTCTAAAAATCAAAAAGAGCAATACTGCTGACAGAATCACCAACGGATTACAATATTCCCATGCTACCTGAGAGATTCCCCCTCCAAACAACATATTTGAAATAGACCATATAGTCAACAAAACAATGGTAACAAAATATCCCGCCAATAAATTTCCCATAGAATATTTCTTTTCAGGAATCTTTCTTAGATAAGCACCAATACAATACATCAGAACAAAGTTTACAATGGTATATCCGCCCTGACTTCCATTGATGCCAATGGTACTTAAACCAGTCCATGTAATATTAGTAGCTATATTCAACACATCTACAAATGTAACCCATACCGAAAACAGTAATACCATTATGATAATCATTTGTCTTAATTTCTTTACATCCAACGTCTCAAATATCCGATTCAGATAAACAGAAATAAAGTACAATGCAATATACAAAATAACAAAATAATTATTTGGAATCAGACTTAGCAAAATCCCCTTTAGTAATTCCATAGAAAATAAACTGCCTCCGGCTGGTATTACCACCAAAGCATAAGATACAATATGAGCTGCTTCCCTAAAAATAATTACCTGTACCAATAATTTCAAGGGCTTTACCATATTTCGCTTTGAGGAACTGCACATAAAATAACCGGAAATTAACACAAATAAATCCACCGCAGAAATAGCGATTGCCTCAAGAATATAAAGTAAATAGTAATTCAAACTTCCCTCTGCAACATAGGCAAAACCGCCGCCTATGTCTGCATTATTATAATGAAGTACAATTACTCCCAGCATCGCTAATATTCTTAACAATTCTAAATTGGAATTTCTCACTACGGTACTCTTACTCATTTTCTACCTCATTTCCTTCTGCTAATCCAATTCCTTCTGAAACCACAAAAGTCTTTCATCACACTCTTCTTCAATAAAATTCGGTTTCTCTGTCTGACAAAAACCAGTTTTTAAATATAACTTCTGCGCTCTGACATTATAGTCATATACATTTAAATAAATAAAAGAAAGTCCCATCTGTTTCGCAATAGTAAACAACTCTTCTGTAGCCTTTCTGGAAAACCCTTTTCCCATTGCCTTGGTTCTACAGGAAATGGCATACTCTGCCCTTTTTGCCTTCTCATCAATGCATTTCAGACTGATAGTTCCCATATACTCATCTGTCTCATCCACAATGGCAAAATGACGATTTTCTTTATCACTCCGTGACTGCTCAATAAAATTTTTGCAATTCTCTATTGTCATATGCTGAAAATCTTTTCCAAGATAGCCACTGACGTTTTCATCATGCATCCATTCCAGCATATACTCTGCATCCTTATCTTTTAACTCACGCAACACCACTGATATTTCCCTTTCTTTATTTAAACTTAAAACGAATTTAAAGCTTCTACTACGGCTTCTATCTCTTCCGTCTGCATTCCAACCCATAAAGGCAGCGAAACTTCCTGCTTTGCCAGACGTTCTGCTACTGGATAGTCGCCTTCTTTATGGCCCAGCTCCGCATAACCTTCCTGTAAATGCACAGGAATCGGATAATGAATCAATGTCTTAATTCCCCTTGCCTCCATATGAGCCATAAGTGCTTCTCTATCTTCTACAAATACCGGAAAAATATGCCACACATGCTGCTCTGTAGCTGGTGCTTTTGGAAGGGAAATCTTCGGATTCTTTACATGTTCTAAATAATACGCCGCAATTTCCTGACGCTCCTTTGTCCACTGATCCATGTATTTTAACTTAATTCTTAATATTCCAGCCTGCAGCTCATCCAAACGTGAATTAAATCCTTTATAAATATGTTTATATTTTTCTTCGGAACCATAGTTTCTCAATGCCTTTATTTTTCTTGCAAGTTCATCATCATTGGTAGTGATAGCACCTGCATCTCCAAAGGCTCCCAGATTCTTTCCCGGATAAAAACTAAATCCGGCGGCATCTCCCAGACTACCGGTTTTCTTTCCGTTCCACTTCGCGTTATGCGCCTGGGCAGCATCCTCGATTACCTTCAGCTTATATTTCTTTGCGACATCATAAACCCTTTCAATATCTACTACCTGTCCATATAAATGGACAGCCATAATTGCCTTTGTTTTATCTGTAATCTTTTCCTCGATTTTAGAAATATTCAGATTGCAGGTTTCCTCATCTGCATCCACCAATACAGGGGTAGCTCCACAATAGCTTACTGCAAGAGCAGTTGCGATAAAAGTATTGGCTGGAACAATGACCTCGTCTCCCGGACCGATTCCATATCCTGCCAAAATCAGATGCAGTGCATCCAGTCCATTTCCCACACCGATACAATGCTTAGCGCCTGTATATGCGGCATACTCCTTTTCAAACTCCTCTACCTCTTTACCTAAAATAAACCAGTTGCTATCCAGTACACTTTTCACCTTCTGGTCTACTTCTTCCCTAATCTGATTATGAATATATGTTAAATCTGAATATGCTATCATCAATCTCACCTTTCCTAATTATCTTACTTTCGTTTATAATTCAAACAACAGGCAGCGAATAATTTCCATCCGAAAAGTGTCTTTAGGGATGCTGCCTTTTTATATGGAGATTTTCTTAGTTCTCTCCATGCAGTTATATTGAATTTCTCTATTTTCGCATAATATTCCTGTACTATATTACATACTACCGGATAGGCATTTCCTCCTTCAGAAATATCTGCACCGGTTTTCTGGGCCACTTCTTCTACTGCCTTTAGAAAATCCTGTAAGGATTCTCTGGCTCTGTCCGTCTTATAATAATCTAATAATAAGGACTTGCTGGATTCTGAAATAGGCAGCGTCTGTAAATACTCACTTTTTAAATTGCATGCCGCCTCTGTAATCTCCTGCAGCCTTACCTTAGATGTGGACTGATTATAAATACGATATGCAATCAATCGCTCTGGAATCAATGCCACTTCGTAACGCTTTGCCATTTCTATAATAATCCCATAATCCTCTGCTATAGGTGCTGCACCATAAGACAAACCCTCTTCATGGTACTGGGCACTTCGAAACATAATAGAAGAATGGGTAAAAAACATATTTCCAAAAAACAAACTGAATCCCAAGGTAGAATGTTCCAGATTCATAATCTGCTGAAACGGACTTTCTTTTCCATCCACAATATCATTTCGGAAGCTACCACACATCATAACCTCTGGATGCTCATCCAGATATTTTACCTGCTTTTCAAACCGGGTAGGATAGCTGATATCATCACAGTCCATGACTGCAATATACTCTCCTCTGGCTTCTTCTATTACACGATTCTGTGTAGCACAAAGCCCCATATTTTTTTCATTCTGTAAAAAACGGATTCTTTTATCCTGATAACTTCTTACAATCTCCGCAGACGAGTCTTTAGAACCATCATCGATAATCAGAAATTCAAAATCTGTAAATGTTTGGGATAAAATACTTTCCATCGCTTCCCGAAGATATTTTTCCCCATTATATACTTTCATTACCAGTGAAACCTTTGGATTCTTTGCCACTGTTCTTCCTCCACTTACCGCTGGCTGCCATAGGCAGTACTGTCTTATTTGTTCTGTTCCTCAACAAACTTTAAAAAGTCATCATAGTTACGAATATAGTCTTCTTCTTTATAATAATCAGAAGCCAGTACCATTAATACTGCATCCGGCGAGAAGTCAAACATTTCTCTCCAGATATTATTGCTAATATAAAGACCCTCATAAGGTTTTTCCAAAGATACCACCTTTTTTTCTTGTCCATTGTCCATTAAAATCTTACAGGAACCGTGAATACAGATTAATATCTGTTCCAAGGACTTGTGGGCATGATATCCCCTGCGCACTCCCTCTTTTGTATCATACATATAATAAACACGCTTGATTTCAAAGGGAATATCTTTTTGTTCTTCTAATGCAACCAATTGGCCTCTTTCATCGCCATGCTGCTGAAACGCATATTTGATTACCTGCATACTATTTCTCCTCTTCCAATATCCGTCCATATAACTGCATATATTTTTCACTGATATTACCAATCTCAAAACTATCATATGCATAGGACTTTATCCATTCTCTGTCATAAGAATCCAAATTTTCTGTCATATAAAGGATTCCATCTACCAATGCCTGTGCGTTGGCTTTCTGAACAATATGTCCTGCTTGTTCCGGTACCAGCGAATCCACTCCACCAGAATTTGTACCAAGTACCGGCTTTCCCAAGAGCATAGCTTCCTGAACAGACACTCCACTGCACTCCATCAGACTGGCAGAGCAGAAGAAATCCATTTCATTTGCTATTTCATATAGCTTGGTTCTGTCACATTTTCCATGAAAGGTACATACATCTTCAATGTCCAGTTCCTTTGCCATATTCTGAAAATGTTCCAGATACTCGCCGCCACCAATATGGTGCAGCACAATCTTTTGACCTTGCTTTTTCAGAATCTGCATTGCCTGCAGCAAATATTTCAATCCTTTAATTTCTAAATCATATAATACAGCTACAATAACAATATTTATATATCCTTCCCGATAATATTTCTTCTGATTTTCTTCATACTCTGGAAGAATAATTCCATTATATATGATATCAAAGGAACATTTCTTAAATATTTTTGAAAGTTTATCTCTCGAATCTCTTGAAACACATATATTTGCCACACTATGTTCGTATGCCTTTTTTGCCATAAAATGGCTGACGCCTATCCGATCTACCTTACTAATCTCCTGAGGAGTATGCTCAGTAATCATGATAGGGATATGATATTTCTTACCCATGGCTATCGCATAATATCCTGCTGCTGCCGCGCAGTGTGCATGAATAATATCCGGCTTAAATTCTTTTACAATCCGATCCATGGTCTTCATCATATTACGACGATTTTGCAAAAACTTTCCTAACTGATATTTACTTCTATAGGTTAGCAGTCCCCACTCTTCTTCCTTTGATTCTTCTGTTTCTAACTGCTGATCAAACGGATAGAATAGTGCTACATTACAATGCTTCTTCAAATCTAAAGACTGCTCATTGTGAAAGACACCAGCCTCTAAGGTTTCATTTCCTTTGGTGGTATACCATGAAACCATCATTAAAATGTTCATATCTATATTCCCTTTCCTTCTCATACCTTCTCCAGCTTTTGCATAAACTCAGGTTTTTCCAAAAAGCCGGATTGTGCATTGACAGGTCTATGTGCTCCTCTTTTTCTTTGCAACCATGATATCAGTAAATAACGAATTGCGTCAAGATTTCTGGTGGTTCTTAGAATCGTTCTAAGGTACAGATTCTTAATCTTATAAAATACCATAAGCTGTTTTCTTTTTCTTACATGCTTGTTCCAATCATGCCGTTCATATAACATAAGATAAAACCGTTCCACATCCTGTCGGAGAAGTTCTTCGAATTTTGTATGTTTTTTGGTAGAAACGCCCTCTCCGATTTCATACCATATCATATAGTCATCATAAAGCCCTACAGCCCTTCCCTCTACTGCTGCAAGAACCTGAAAAATATCCTCTTCATATACCACCTGTTCTTGGATTTTATTCATGTATTCTATAAAATACTTTTTCTCATAACAAATCCCGGCACCACATACATTATCGCTGTATAATACAAGATTTTTTACGATACGGTCAGAAGCATTTTCCTTACGATATGCTTCAATATCAAAAGGATGGTAATATCCGATTTTTTCTACTTCCTTATCCTGTTTCATCCGATAGCCCTGAATCAGACCAAAACAGCATTCTGATTTTTTCTGTTCCATATGTTGAAATACTTTGGACAATACATGTTCATCATAAAGTAAATCCCCGGCACTAATAGGTTTTACATATTTTCCCTCTGCAACCTCCAGACCGGATAATATATTCTTCACGGTTCCCTGATTTTTCTCATTGGCAACAAACTGATAATTTGTAAATTTATTTTTTTGAAAATATGCTTCTATTTTTTCAAAAGGATTTTCCTTCGATGCGTCATCTGCAATGATGATTTCAAAATCATCAAAATCCTGGTCAATAATAGACTGCAAGGTAAGAAATAATTTATTAAAATCCGGATTAAAAGTAAGCACTAATACCGAAAACTTCATACTATAAATTCTCCTTTCCAAACAACACGTTCCCATCCCACTATATTTTTGAATAGACTCTTAAAAACGGATAGAATAAATGCAATTTCTGCAATATCATGGAAACCTTCACAATGAACCGAATCTTAAAGGATTCCCCTACCGGCTTTCCAAAACGGATAAGAGGATTTTTGACATAGGATGGATAATACGTTTTCATCCAGTCAAAACAGTTCTGATAAACAGCCTGAAAGTCCTGCTTATTCGTTCCCTTCACAACATATAATAAATACCATACCATATATTTTAGAACCATATATTCCACATATGCCGGCTCTAATATATTAGGCTGATTCATGGTAGCATGAAGCTTCGTAAGCATTTCTAGTGGGTTGCGGTCCTGGGATAACCGGCTCATATTAGCATGAGACTCTGAATTTTCACTATACAGCCAACAATATCCCTTGTATCTTGTCACAGATATTTTTTTACAATAACTAAAATATAGCATATTAAAATAAAAATCTTCACTAATCTTAATTATCATAAATTCAATCTGATTTTTCTTCATAATTTCTGTTCGGAACAATCTGCCCCATGGTGCAGTAATTCGATATTTACTCCAAGGATTTTCTGGATTCAACTCCCAGTTTTCTAGTATATTATCCTTGGAATCTACCAGATCAAAACCGCCAATCACCACATCAGCATCGCTTTTTTCCTGCTCCCGATATAGCTCCTCCAAACAATCTGGCCTCATAAAATCGTCCTGATCAATAAAGCAGAAGAATTCCCCCTGAATTTCCTGCAATGCCTTATTTCTTGCCATGCAGATACCAGCATTCTCCTGTTCGAAAATACGGATTGCAATCTGGTCTGCCATCTCCTTCTGCATCTGAGTCAGCAGTTCCATAGATTTATCTTTAGAACCATCATTTACTACTACAAGTTCCACATTAGGATAGGTCTGCATGCAAACAGAATTTATTGATTTTTTAATATAGTTCTCTCCATTATAAACTGGCATAATTACCGATATCAAAGGATATTCTTTACCTGCTTCCATGTAACCTCCATCGTTTCTTACTCTTTATTGTTATTATATCTTTCATACATATCTTTTCTCATAATTGCAATTTCCTGAGATAATTTTTTTACCCTATCAGATAAATGACTGATCGTCATGGATAAGGAAAAAATTACCATTACAGAAAAACAAAATCCAAAGAAAAATAACATATTCACCGGAGAGGCAATACCCAAAAGCATGGACAGCTTAGTCAACAAAACCGGCCATATGGTTAATACAGAAATACATGCAACAATAAAAAGCCAGCCTAAGCCATATCCAAAATTCATCTTCTTCTTGCGCATCAAATTAACAATATATACTACTGCCAAAAATAATACAACTAATAAAATAATACGTAATTTTAATGTCATATGCCTACTCCTTTATTTTCTCATACGTGCGATTAATATTGCAAAGGTTACTTTAATCATATAGTACACACTTTTTCTGAAAGAAATGGAAGAAACCCCTTCTTCTCTTTCATTCATAATCACAGGCATTTCTGTGACCTTATATTTCTCAGAAAGAATGGTTACCACACTTTCCGGTTCTGGATAGTCCTTTGGATATTCTTCTGTAAATTTCTTTAATATTTTCCGGTTTACCATACGCATGCCGGAAGTAGGATCTGTAATAGTCTTTCCTGTCAAAATTTTAATAAGAAGTGTGAAATAACGAATTCCTACGCGACGCAACGCAGAAGATTGAAATCCCTCTTTTTCAATAAAACGGGAACCAATCACCATATCCGACTCTGTTTCCTGCATTAACTGAACCATCTGCTCCAAATACTTAGCACTGTGCTGGCCATCCCCATCAAACTGTACTGCCACATCATATCCATGAAAATACGCATAACGATAACCTGTCTGTACCGCTCCGCCGATTCCTAAATTGATTGGTAGATTTAAATAGCTATACCCATGTCTGCGGCACATTTCCAATGTTCCATCTGTAGAACAGTCATTGATAATAACATAATCAAAGTCTGGTGAACTTTCTTTAATATCCTTTATTGTTTTTTCCAGATTCCCCTCTTCGTTAAAAGCTGGAATAATTACTAGTTTCTTCATTAGAATCCCCATGCCTTTCCAAAATCTAACACCTATGAAATCGTGTTATTGTTTCTATTCTTTTATTATTCCAATGTATTGGAATCCTCTGACTTTGTGTAAAAGTGATTGATTATTTTCGCAATCCACTTAGGCCAGAATTTGCAATACATAATAAAGTTTTCATCCACTCTGGCATTATCACCTATAATCGCTGTGGTAGCTGATTCTTCATGAATCCGATGACACATGAGAGGTTCGCTGATATATAGAAATGCTCCCTTTAACTTCGAAAGCTTTTCCCATGCTTCCCAATCCTCACAACTACGGAATCCATGCTGGAAAATCGGCTGCTCCAAATTGTCCATACAGAACGTCACAGCAGGACAACAGATTGGATCTCCTAAAGAAAGCACTCTCCTTCGAATAAACCGGCTGCCAGCAAAAGCTTTGATGCGCATTGGCAGCAACATAATTCTTTTAATCTTAAGTATGGTAGTATCATAAACCTTCTTACCATTGCGAAGTTCGTAATAATCCGAAAATGCAATCAAAGGATTTTTCGCCTGATCCATTCTTTCCAAAATTTTCTTTGTGTACTCCGGTTCATATACATCATCCTGATGGGCAATGGTAGCATAACGGGTGTGGACATGACGTAATGCAAAATTCCAATCCTGTGTAATTCCACCTTCCCCTTCATTGATATACAAAGGAATATTATATTTCTCTGCCATACCTTTAATCAAAGCATTGGGAGTCGAAGTCACCATAAGTATTTTTGACTCATGGGTCTGTTGCTTTAACGAAGAGATACACTCTTCCAAATATTCACTTTCCTTATATGCGCAAATAGCATATGTGTGATTCTTGTTCATGAACTTCTCCTCCTGTGTTTTTTAGAACCAGAAACGGTTTAATAGAACCTGGGTGCTCCAGAAAATAATCACTGGATAATACACAAGCTGAAGCACCATCAGATCTTCCTTTTTCAATTTTACAATTCCATGTATGCACAAAAGGCATAATGGAATAATCGGAATATAATAACGGCCTTGTACCCCATCACCTACCGAAAGGGCATTCATATAGTCTACATATCCCTGAATCCCTACACTGGCATCATAGCCCCGTAAAAAGAAGGACCAGGTAAACATAATAGTAATAACCAGAACAATAATAGCCACAGAGACAAGCAAATATGCTGCTCTATCCTTTTTATAAATCCTTACCTTTTTTTCTCTTGTACTGATATCACTCTGTGAAAATAATACCAAAGCAAGAATTGCTAAAACATAATAGCCTGTCGTAGCATAGGTATCCAGACAGCCAAAAACACCAATGGCAGATTTTACATAAAAACCTCCATTTGTCCGTAAGGTTCCCCATAATACTTTCATATATTGTGGAAAATCCAGAAAACATGCTGCAATAGTTTTTATATATTGACTGTTTCTGGCAACATAGCCACCAAGAGCAACTACAATTACACCAGCCAATACACACACAATAAAATATTTACGTATGAATACTGCCAAATCAAACTTCTTACCAATCTTTAAATCCCATTTTTCCTTTGGAATCAATAAAATAAATGCTGCAAATAACGCATATGGTGGTTTTAACAACACGATATACACAAGCAGAAGCATCATTATGATAACCTGCTTCCAGCCTACCTTGTCCTTTTCATAAATGCAATGGATAATATATGCCAACAGGAAAAAGCTTACGGGCAGCAATACGGAATCATAATTAATAGAAGAGCACTGCTGTAAGGTAATCGGCAATAACATAACTGCGCAAAACAACTCTTTCTTAATTGGCAATATTTTCAAAGCGAAATATCCCACCACCGCATAGAAAATAGCAGAGCATAATTCAGCTAACTGTAGGCAGACAAGAATCGGTGCCCCTATCAGAACTCCAAAGTAAAATCCGATTCCACAAGGTAAATGTCTGACACAAAGTATTTGAGGCATTCCCCAGCTTTTGCCTTCCTTCGAAAACCTATCTCCTGCATGCTCCTTCAATAAATCCATGTCAATCTGGGCACTGGCATTTCCCGGAAGGTTGCCGGAACCAATATTTTCATAAAACTTATCAATTTCATCCAGATACCCTGCAGTTCCAAATTCCATCTCCATGAGGTTAAAATGATTCCATTCGTCCGGCACCTGCTCCGGCGGCAGCAGGAAAGAAAATGCAATGCCAAAAAGCAACGCAGCAATCAGGAAAAATCGTTCCTGTCGTACTCCATGACTGCTTCCAAAATCATATAATTTGCCAGAATACTTCTGATACCAGCCTGGAACTAAATAAACATATTTCCATACCAGTACCAGCAGCACTGCCACTACAACACAATAGAGTACCAGTTTAATATAATTCAACTCCCTATGATGAGCAGATATTTGAATCGTGTCCAAAGAAAAGCTTCCATCGATATCAAATCGCAGCTTTGTGTAATCTCCTGTAGGAATACCAATTTGATACTGGCTCTCTCCCGCCTCCAAAACAGTTCGGACAGAGCTTGCCTCATTAAAATCCTTAATCTTTGTAGCATAATAAATCTGGATATTCAAATTTTCTTCCAGCTTCTCAGCAAAATTCACGGTAACCATATTAGTTTTCCATGCCCGAACTGGAATCATAAAGTTAGGGTCTTCACTTGCCTGAAGAAAGGTATTTCCTTCCTGAGTATACCCTGAAACTGCTTCAACATCCGAAGCCCCTGCTTCCTTTTCCATAGAAGGATAGTCAAAACATACCTCTTTTCCAACGATTCCTGCTATCAATAAAACAGCTATGATACAAATTATCCCAACCACTTTTTTCATTCTGTATATCTCCTATTAAACATTTTCTGCATCCATACACATTGGTATCTCACAGATCTGTTTTTACTTCTGAGCTATAGACTTCATAATAGCCTCCCAGCCATTCTCTCCGTCAAAATAATCTCCCTCTAGTACCGGCTGGCAATTGTTATCTTCTTTTTCGCAAAGTCCCTTTAAGGTCTCCGCTACGGAAGTGCTGGAACAATTGCTTAAGGAAATCAGATTTTCGTTAAACTCACTTAAATTCTTATTGCCATAATGATTTGTAATAACTCTCATTCCAAAGGTGGACATTTCTAATGGTGGATAACTTGGATGTGGAGATACCATTAAGGAAATACCAATCTGGGACTCTAGCATTATCTTGGCATACTCTTCCAAAGAAACCTTTCCTAATGCCTTTACCACCTGGCCATTTTCCAAAGTAATGTCATCAAATGCCTCGCCTGCGGACAATACAGTCCAGCTACCAGCATCTTTATAACATCTTGTCCATTCATTTAATGAAGCCAGAATCAGCTCAAACGCATTTCTTGCAGTGCCTGGTCTGCCATAAAGCAAAATCTGCTTCTTTCTGGTATAACTATCCTTTTTCGCCACCAGTTCCTCTTTTAGTTTATCATTTAAAACTGGCTCAAAATAATATTCTCTGGCAAACTCATAACCATTTTGTTTGAAATAGTCATATAAAAGCTTGGAGTTGAAAATCGCTGTGGTTGGCACCTCAGCCTTGTAGGTGCTGTCCGCCATTAAATATCTGGAAGACCATGGATAAAATCCCGGTTCATAATCCTGAATAAAGTAAATCAACTCCTGCTCCTGTATACCATACTCTTTTGCCTGCCATTTAATCACAGGAAGAATCGTATATGCAGTCCACCAGCCTGTAGCCATGAAAATATCATTTTTTCCTACCTGAATAGACTGTCCATAACGATTGGCAAAGGATACTATCTGCTTTGACTGGGTATCATCGCTATTGCAGCCCACAATGGAAAACCCTTCCATATCCACCATGGCGTTTGGATTTAGCTCTGCATCCACAATAATCACACGCATGTCTGTCTGCATGACTTCCCCAAGCTGCTTATAAAACTTCAAAGCAGTTGCAATTCCTCCAAATACATGCTCCACATTTAAAGAAGGTACTAAAAGATTCAATCTCTTTGCCTCGTAGCCTTCTAATCTTCTGGGGGTGACAGGCTGTACCTCCACTACATCATAATTAGTCTGTGTCTTATTTACTGCTGCCCGAAGCTTTGCATAGGCTGCAGCTGTCAGACGGTTTCGTTTTAACTGTTCTTTGATTTTCTGATAATTCATCTTTTCCCTGCTTTCTCTTGGTACCACTCGGTTCGAATCAAGATTGATATTATAATGTGGATCTCCCTGCTCCCGGAATGGAGTATAGCAATTATAGGACATGGTAAAGTCCACCTCCGGAATATAGGAATCTCTGCTCTTAGACTCTAAATGGTACAATTTTGCGTATGGTGTGTACAAATTATTAAGTCCATTGGCATAGGCTCTAATACAAAGCTCTACATCACTACCACATATAATAAACCGTTCATCAAAGTTTCCAATCTGCTCCATGGTCTTTTTAGAAACTGCCATGCAGGCACCTGTAACCGCGGTAACATTTCTGCTGACCATTGGAGAAACAAACGGTGTTCCTGTATGGGATGGCTTCGTTCCTTTATATACATGGTCTGCCCATCCTCCCATACCTACAATAATGCCAGCATGTTGTATGGTATCATCCTCATATAAAAGAAGAGGTCCTGCCACACCAACATCATCACGCATAACATTTTCACATAAGGTTTCTATCCAATCTGGAGAAATAATCAAAATATCATTATTCAGAAAGATATATGCGTCTCCCTTAGCAAACTGCATGCCATAATTGTTTAATTTGGACCAATTAAACTCAAAGTCTGCTTTTATTACCTTAACATTACTATATTGTCTTTCCACCTGCTGGAACCATTCAAAGGTCTCTGGTTCCTCAGAACGATTGTCCAAAATCAATATCTCATAATTCCCATAGGAACTTTTCTCCTCAATGCTTTCCACGCACTGTTTAGTCAGTTCCCACTTATCCTTCATAGGAATAATAATAGATACCAGCGGATTCTCCTGTAAGGTGTCAAATCTTGCGCGGTATACAAAAGGATATTCCGTCTCCTCTGCCTTGGCGATATCACCATATCTTCTTTTCAAATGTGCATTCAGTGCCTTTACTCCTGCTACATGGGCATATGGCTTAGCGTCTGCATTGGAAGCAGTAGAGGTTTCACATTCTCTCCAGGAATACAAAACAAAAGGAATATGGCGTATATTATCTGTTATTTCTGAAAATCGTAACATCAGATCATAATCCTGTGCTCCATCCATTTCTGAATCAAAACCGCCAACTTCATGATATATCTCTTTTTCAAAGCAGAATGCATGACAGGTATACATCTGGCTATACAATAAATCTCTGGACCAGTCTGGCTTATGCAGTGGCATAATATGCTTACCTCTAGCATTTAGATGATCTTCGTCACTATAAAACACCTTGGCATCCGATGTATGAATAGCATCAGCAAACATATACAATGCCTTTGGCAAAAGAATGTCATCATGGTCGCATAGAAGGATATACTCTCCTTTCGCCTGACTGATTCCATAATCTGTATTCTTGGAAATACCCGCATTTTCCTTAACTGGAATATAACGGATTCGCTGATCCTGACTTGCATACTCCTGACAGATTCCCTGAATCTGTTCTTTCTGGGTATCACTGGCATCCACCAGACAAAGCTCCCAATTCTGATATACCTGTGCCTTAACCGCTTCGATTAATTCCCGTAAATATTTTGGATTGGTATTATACAAAGGTACTACAACGCTAAAAAATACATCTTCCTTGATAGGTTCCAGCTGCATTTTCCGCATTGCCCGTGGCTTAGACCAAAACAAAAGATCCCACACCGAACCCATTCCATAATGTCTTGCAATATATATCATTTCACAAGGAACCTGTATAAAAGGAATACTTCTTTTTATTTTCTTTAATTTCTCGATTGCATTACTCATGCTCATACACTGCCTCTTTCCTCGTATCTTAGAATTCTACTTTCCCTTAATCCTGCTTCGATATATTCCATTCATGTTCCAGATACACCATTCCCTCGGAAAAATATTCATTCGCCACAGAGAAGGACCGGCATCCATTCCGGTAATCCAGATTGACAATTCCATCACTATTAAAAATTCCTACATCGATAATATAGTCCCCACTCATCAATGCCAGCTTCGGAATCCTATATTTTCCTATATATCTTCCAACCTCCTGAGGAACCGGATATTTATCTAAATTGGTATTTGGACCAAATACGTAGATTTTACGGTCTCTGCTGTAAATCGCTACTCCAAGCTGAAAATCCTTCATATTTTCATCATAGATATCGTAGGTAACAGTAACCTCCAGCGGTTCAAAGGACTGAAACAAGTCTTTGTTGATTTCAACCTTCTGAATGGCAGCCAGACAAGAAGTATCTTTCGGCTTGCAAAATGGTTGTAACTCCTGCTCCTCTTCTTCTCCTAAAGCACTGTCACCATATTTCATATAATTATCATACAAATCTACTATCTGGCTTGCCTCACCGTCCCGAATCAATTCTCCTTCTTTAATCCAGATCGTTCTTGTACAAAATCTCTTAATCTGCTCAATAGAATGGGTGACAAAGAGAATCGTCGTGCCCTTATCCCGCAGCTCTGTCATTTTATCGATACATTTCACCTGAAACCGGGTATCACCAACAGATAAAGCCTCATCCACAATGAGAATATCCGGGTCTACGTTAATAGACACTGCAAAAGCTAGTCTTGCAAACATTCCACTGGAATAGGACTTCACCGGCTGATAGATAAAGTCTCCAATATCTGCAAAATCGATAATGTCAGGAACACGCTCCTTCATTTCCTCTTCGCTATAGCCCATCATGGTTCCATTCAAATAAATATTTTCAATTCCTGTGTACTCTGGATTAAAACCAGCGCCCAGCTCTAAAAGAGCCGCGATTTTACCATGGGTATGAAGCTCTCCCTCTGTAGGAGAAACCACACCAGTAATCAGCTTTAACAGGGTAGACTTACCAGAACCATTAGTGCCAACGATACCAATAGACTCTCCCTTTTTTATATCTAAATTTATATTTTTTAATGCATAATGATCTTTGGAATACTTTTTCTTAAAAAATGTTTCCTTTAACCGGTCCGTATTTTTGTCATACAAACGATAGACCTTTGTTAAATTTTGGATTTGTATAGAACCCTTTTCCTGATTCGAAGTCATTTCTACTCTCCTATGAATCTTCTTACAACAATGCCCACTCTTTTCTACTATAGTACATCTGCAAAATGTGGTTTTAACTTTTTAAATACTACAGTGCCACCACAGAACAGTAATATGGTTAGTCCCCAGAAATAAACTGTCCACAATGGTCTTTCCCAAAACCATGGACCTTCAAACATAGCATCTCTGTAACCCTGCACAATATAAAAAACAGGATTACATTTCATCAAGGTTGCCAGCCATGGATATTTCTCCACCATGGTAATATTCCACATAATCGGAGTCAGCCACATTAAAACCTGCAAAGAAACTGCCAGTAAATGTGCCAGATCTCGGATAAACACCACAACAGCAGAAGTGAAATAGGACAAGCCCCAGGTCAATGCCGTACTGCAAATCAGACAATACACTAGCTGCAAGGCATGAAGCGATGGTATATGTCCACTTACGACAAATATCAATAACATAAACACCGTAAAAAAGATATTTACCAAAAAGGATGATACAATCTTGATTCCCGGAAGAATCTCAATATCAAAAACAACCTTTTTCACCAAATAACTGTATTCCAGCAGACTGGCTGTACCACCATTCCAAGCATCAGAAAAATAAAACCAAGGTACCAGTCCTGCTGTCAACCAAAGTACAAAAGGATAATCCCCTACCGGCTCTGACCGAAAACCAATCTGAAAAACAAACCAATATAATAGTATCGTTACGATTGGAGGAACAAAAGCCCAGAATATACCAAAATAAGAGCCGGCATATTTTGTCTTAAAATCATTTTTTGCCAACTTCAATATCATTTTTCTATTTTGAATACTTTTTTTCAGCATGATAACGGGTGCCAAACCACCCTTTTCCTGCTTGTCCATGCATTACACCTCGTTTTAATTCAAATTTAATCACATAAATTTTATTATAGTACATATAGGATATTATTGCAAACCAAGCCAGATTTCATCCTTGTTTGACTACAATTTAATCTCTACCAGACGCAGCCCTTTCGCCGGTGCTGTCGGTCCTGCATTTCCTCTGTCACAGGAAGCAATAATTCCACTAACTTTCTCTGGCTGGATACGCCCCTTCCCCACTTCCAGCAAGGTTCCAGCTATGATTCTAACCATATTATAAAGAAAACCATTGCCTCTGACCCGGATGGTTATCATCTGGTCTGGAACTTTTTCCTTTGATTTCAGGCTTTCCTGCATCTGATTCACGGATGCTCCTCCCATTGGCTGTACTTCCACTTCCAGACTGTAAATGGTTCTTACGGTAGTCTGCACCTGAGCCCCTGCGGAACAGAAAGCCGCAAAATCATGCTCTCCCACAAAGTACTCACATGCCTTCTGCATGGCAGCTACATCCAGTTTTCCATAGTCAAAATGAGCATTATTCCGGTATTCCGGTAATGGAAACTTTCGGTTTAAAATACGATATTCATAGGTCTTACTACATTCACAATGTCTTGGATGAAAGTCTGCTGCCACCTCCTTCGACTCCTGAACCACAATATCCTCCGGAAGTCTCTGGTTTAGGGCATAAGAAAACTTTTCCGCCGGAATCCGGGAACTAGTGTCAAATACTGCAATATTTCCCAGGGCATGTACTCCGGAATCTGTGCGGCTGGCACCAATTACTTGAATTTCTTCTCCTGTCAATTGGCTAATAGCCTGATTCAACACACTTTCAATAGTAATCTCCCGGGGCTGTAGCTGCCATCCATGATAATTCGTTCCATCATATGCTACCCGCAGCAAAATTCGTTTCTTTTGATTAATTTGTTCCTTTTCCATTGGAGTTTCCTTTTTTTCGCTTTGCATTTCTTTCACTTCCATATATTACACTTTCTCTATCTTTCTATCTTTTCTCTTTCACACTTTATCCTATCAGCTTTCCACTAATTATAGATACGGATATCAACACAACAAGATACACCACCATAACGAAATACCCTATGACATCTCTTTTTTTGTATTGTAAGGGTTTCATTTTTGTCCGCCCTTCCCCTCCATGATAACATCTGGCATCCATAGCATACGCTAATTCATTTGCTCTTCTATTAGCCGATACAAACAATGGCACCAGAAGGGGGAGCATATTTTTCATCCTCTTAATCAGATTTCCAGATTCAAAATCTGCTCCTCTGGACATCTGTGCCTTCATAATCTTATCCATTTCCTCAATGAGAATAGGAATAAACCGCAGGGCGATGCTCATCATCATTGCCACCTCATGTACAGGTACATGCAGCTTATTTAAGGGGCGCAATAGCTTTTCCATGCCATCGGTTAATTGGTTTGGCGTAGTGGTTAAGGTCAACACAGAAGACCCAATAATCAAAAAGATTAATCTTAATGCCATAAACACTGCCTTCCAGATTCCCTGCCTGGAGATTGAAATCATTCCCCACTTCCACAAAATCTCTCCTGGTGTTACAAACAAGGAAAGACCTGCTGTAAATACCAACAAAAATAGGATTGGTCTTAATCCCTTTACCATAAACCGAAATGGTACTTTAGATAAATATACTACCAGTCCAAAAAACGCTGCCACAACAATGTATCCCGGTAAGTTTTCCAAACAGAATAGGGATATCATATAGATTACTGTTGCCACTATTTTCATACGTGGGTCCAGACGGTGCAGTATAGATTCCGCTGGATAGTATTGTCCAATTGTAATATCTCGTATCATTGTTACATTCCTTTTCTAATGTCATTCTACTTTTCTATGACATGCTTTCTTATCTGGCATGCCAACAAAGCACGTTCTCACTGTGTCATCCATTTTACAATCACATCTGCAGCGTCCTCTGGGTTAATTGCATCTCCTTCAAGTACCGCCCCGGACTGCGCTAACAAATGAAGCACCCGTGTCACCTGGGGAACCCCCAGACCAATCTGCTGTAATTCCTTCTCATAGCAGAATATTTTTTCTGGAGCACCGTCCAGCACCAACTGACCTTCATTTAAAACCAGCATTCGCTGAACATATCTAGCCACATCCTCCATACTGTGGGAAATTAAAATAATGGTAATCCCCTTTTCCTCATGAAGCTTCTTTAATAATTCCAAAATTTCTTCTCTTCCCTTTGGATCCAATCCGGCTGTAGGCTCATCCATCACTATTATTTCTGGCTCCATTGCCAGCACTCCTGCAATGGCTACCCGACGCTTTTGTCCTCCTGACAAAGCATGAGGAGACACATCTAGCAGATCATCTTCAATCCCCATAAGCTTTAACGCCTGAAAGGAACGCTTCTCTACTTCCAGATTGGCAAGTCCCATATTTCTTGGACCAAACTCTACATCCTGAATCACAGAAGCCTCAAATAACTGATGCTCTGGATATTGAAACACCAGTCCAACCTTTGTCCGCAGCTCTTTAAAGGAAAAGTCTTTTTCCGAAATATCTTTTCCTTTATAATATATTTTTCCAGAAGTCGGCTTTTCCAGTCCATTCAATAATTGCGCCAATGTGGACTTCCCTGAACCACTGTGGCCAATGATTCCAATAAACTCTCCTTCATTAATTTTAAGATTGATATTCTTCAACGCCTGCTTTTCGTAACCGCTGCCAATTCCATATATATAATTCACATTTTCCAGTTTGATGGACATATCTTTCCTCATTTCTTCTATTTCTGGTTCTTCATGTTCCAAAGAGCCTTTGCCAGTTCCTGCTCATTTAATGCATCCGCAGGCACAGAAATTCCTTTTTTTCTTAATAGCAAGGAAAGCTTTGTGACATCCGGTATCGTCAGCCGATATTGCTCCAACTGCTCTCCCTTGGCAAAAATCTCCCTTGGAGAACCTTCCATAGCCACCTTTCCTTGATTCATTACATAAACATAATCCGCACCCACTACCTCTTCCATATAATGGGTAATCAGGATAATCGTAATATTTTCTTCCCGGTTAATGCGGGTAATGGTTTCTATCACTGACTTCCTGCCAACTGGGTCTAACATAGCAGTGGGTTCATCCAGAACAATACATTTTGGCTTCATTGCCAATATCCCTGCAATGGCAACTCTCTGCTTCTGGCCTCCAGAAAGTTTATTAGGAGAATGCTTTCGATAGGAATACATCCCAACATTTTTCAGGCTTTCTTCTACTCTCTCCCAAATCTTTTCCGTAGGTACTCCTATATTTTCCGGTCCAAATCCCACATCTTCCTCTACCACATTGGCAATAATCTGATTGTCTGGATTTTGAAATACCATACCTGCCATACGACGGATATCCAGTGTATTTTTTTGATTACCGCTTTCCATGCCGCCTACATACAAGGTCCCTTCTGTAGGCGCAAGAAGGGCATTGATATGCTTGGCAAAGGTAGATTTTCCAGAGCCATTAGCTCCTAACACTGCAATAAAATCCCCTTCTTTTATCTGAAGGGAAATTCCATCCAGCGCCCGGTTCACTCCAGTTACATTTCCTTCTTCATCCCGGCGGAAATATTCATGAACTAAATTAGTGGATTCTATAATAGGTTTCAATGATTTTCATCCTTTCAAAAACAACTATCCTTTCACGTCGACTGCGCCTCCGTGTATTTTTCGCCTCATCAAAGTTCTCTGCATACATGCAGAGCTCTATGAGGCTCATTTTTTCATATTACACCAATCCCTCGGCTCCATCAAGAAAAAAGCAAAAAAACCTTGCAAAATCATAGGTTTTGCCTATCATTCTGCAAGGTTTCCGTCACTTTTATAATTCTACCTTTGTTGATACCGGACGGCTCAATGTAATGGACAAATTACCGTTTCTGCAACGAAGGTCATCTAGAAACTTCTTTTCGTCCTTGTCATTCTTCAATACAACGGTATAATAAATGTCAAACATGCTTCCTAAATTGGTAGTACGCACCTGCTCCAGCTGGCAATAACTAGTATACTGTTCCAACACCTCATCAAATACCGTAGTATAATCCAAATCCTCTGGAATCAAAATCCGAAGAACTTTCTTTCCTGTGTGATCTTCACCAAACTTGGTTTTTCCCATAATGACCATAAATACACTTACGATAACACCAATCAGTACCGCATAGAAAACATATCCCATACCGGTGGCAAGACCGATGATCATAGCAAAGAAAATTCCTGTAATCTCTCTGGAATTTCCAGGAATGGAACGAAATCTTACCAGATTAAACGCCCCCATAACTGCAATACCAACACCCAAATTACCATTTACCAGCATAATCACTGTTTGTACGATGACTGGTAAAACTACTAAGGATACTACATAACTCTTAGTGTATGTACCAGAAAGCATATACACCACCGAAATCAAAAGCCCCATCATTAACGCTACACCAACACAAATCAGTAATGCCTGTGTTGTCATTCCATTCTGTAAAATACTTGTTACCATTGTGTCCTCCATTCTTGTATCTCATCATTTTATTTCTCTTGTAATGTTTCTTATAGATTAATGTACACTTTACCTAAGATATATCTTGTATCTCGTCCTCATTCGGAAGATGCTCTGATGAAACCTTTGGTACCCAGCCTCTTTTTTCCTTCTTATATAGATGACCATATTTAGAGAATGAAGTTGGATAAATCTTCAGCTCCATTAAAGTCTGTATCAGCCACTGTGGATATGCCATAGGCACTTTAATTTCCATGATCCAAAATGGCTCTTCACTTAAGAGCTCTCCTGGCAGATTCTTTTCCAACTGTAGATTGTCTCTTCGTCCCTGTATGTTGGTATCAAACGTAATTCGTATATCCGGGTCTTCTTTTCCGCGGAAAGAGTCCCTGTCATAATAAATAAACATTCTTGGAACCAAATGATACCATTTCCGGCAATAATCAATTTCCTTAACAATCTGATTATTTTCCTCCGGCAAAATTCCTTCATCCAGAAACTTCTTTGCTTTCTCTAATGGCATCATCATTCTTCGCTTATATACAACACCCTTGTATTTCTTTTTCAGTTCCAAAAAGGCATTTCCTTCCAGAGAAGCTTTTCCATAAGTCCTAAGTCGAAGTTTTTCTTTATACACCGGTTTCTCTATGGACTTGCGAATCAAATCATCATTTTCTGTATCATAATAGATATTGGAAATCTGACTGTGAGGAAATTCATCTGGCTCGATGTAATCCTTCCATCGCTCCAGTAATTCATCATGCTGCTCAGGCGTCAGTATATATTTTTTCTCCACCCGCTTAAAGATTTTATTGTATCCTTTGCTGGTAAATCCCTTGCGCCCCATAATTCTATCCCTTCTTTAATTTTGCTCTAATGTCCCCAAGTTTTATTCTTATTCCTTATTCCACTTTGGCAGTTCCCAGTTTCACAGAATCCCGATAAATGGAATAGGTTCCTGTACTGAGATTTGGTGCTGAGTAAATTACACACTGATACTTTCTGGTTGCTTTGTGCTGGTACACCAGATTTCCAGAAGAATTTTCAATCTTCACCACAGTATCTGTCGCCTGCTCTGTGGTGGCTTTGAAAAACAATGTATTCTGGGTGCTGGAACTACTTAATGCCTTGCTTAAAGTAGCATTTCCAACAGCAAAAAACGTTCCACCATTCACAACGGCTCCCTTTGGACAATCATAAATACTGTGATTACTACTCTTGGTCCCATCAATTACCATGGTTCCCCCAGTCATAAGGAAAGAAGTATCGGTATCTAAGCCTTCATTCTTCGCATCTATGTAGGTTTTACCACCGGTAACCTTAATCTGGTTTGTAGCGTGAATACCATCTCCTACTGCATCCAGTGTAATATCTCCACCTGAGATTTGCACAAGACCTGCTCCGCTCTGAACGGTCTCGGTAGTCTTCAGTGCATGAGACTGGCTTACCACCTTTACAGTTCCACCACTAATCTCAATTCCGTCTTTTCCGCGGATTCCATCGTCTGCAGCCGTGACCTGTAAGGTCCCCTGCTTAATCTTAATGTCATTCTTGCTGGCAATTCCGTCCAGATACTTCCCAGTTACCGTAAGACTACCACCTCCTTCAATGGTTAAGTCCTCTTCACTATAAATTGCAGCATCCGGCTCTTTCACTGCTGTTGCATAGGAATAGGTCGTACCATCTGTAATGCTATTGCTAGTTCCTGCCGCCAATTGCAACGTTACCGCATCTGCACTCTTAATATACAGAGGTGCTGAATTGCTACAATTTAAAGACATCGACTGACATATTATAACAACGGTTGATGTTTTTTCTGTATCCACAACCACCTGTCCATTACTTAATTTACCAGCTAATGTATAAGTACCTGCCTTTGTAATAGTAGCCTTGTTTCCAGATATAGTACAGTCTGCATCCTTTGATGTAATGGTAAGACCATCCACAGTGGACTTATATGTCTTCTCTTCCTTTTCCATATTATTCTGCTGATTTTGTGCAGAATCTGTACTACTGTTTCCAGCTCCGGAAGTATCTGTGGAAGTTCCTCCGGAATTAGTACTATTTGTGTCAGAACCACTACCATTACTATTAGAAGTGTTGCTGCTATTTGCAGTATTGTTTTTGTTATTATTCTTGCTATTATTGTTATTTTTGTTGTTCTTTTTGCTGCTGGTATTTTTCTTTTTGGAAGATGCGTTATTACTATTTGTACTCTTTTTGTTCGAAGTCCCCTTTTTATCTGTGGCGTCTTCCTCCTCTACATCCTTATCAGATGCTTTCTTGTCTGAATTCTTTTTCTTGGAAGAAGCATTCTTCTTAGACTCTTTGCTTACTTCTTCCGTTGCCGAAGGCTCTTCTTCCTCCTGGGTTAATGTCTGGTCAACCACTTCCCCAGCTGCTGCGTCCTCTGTAATACCTTCCTGCTCTGCCACAGTTTCTTCACTGGCGGTCTGACTTGTATTTGCAGTTTCTGATGTACTTTTCTTTGATGGAACTAAAGTAGAACTTAATACTAAGAGTCCAACAAGGCATAGTACACCTGCAACAACTAGTCCGATAATTCCTTTCTTCCCCATTACAATCCCTCCTTTATTTCATCCTGCCTGTACAGGCTCTTTCATCCTTCTCTTTTGCCTATTTTACTGAATTTATAAGCATAAAACAATGTTATTTTTCTAGGTATATCCTTTGTTTTTTCTATAACTTCTTCTCGGCAAGGTGCACATCCTCGCGGAGCGTTTATATTGAATAGGCGAAATTTCCTATTCGATAAAAAAAACCACACACTCCGAAGAATGTATGGCTTTTATTATACTTTTTGAAATTATACTAACTCAATCAGTACCTGCATTGCAGCGTCACCTTTACGCTGACCAATCTTAACGATACGTGTGTAACCACCGTTACCCTTACGCTCTGCATACTTTGGTCCTAACTCATCCAGTACCTTAGCAGCAACATCTACTTTCTTTGTACCAGCTTTACGACCCTGAGCTTCTGCAGGAACTTCTGTTACAGTGAACAGAGTCTTCTGCATCTGTCTTCTAGCGTGAAGTCTAGATGGCTGATCCTTCTTGATCTCCTTCTCTACTTCATCGTATACAGTAACTTTCTTTCCATCAACTACTTCTTTGACTCTCTTGCCATCTTTGTCCTTGCGGGCAACCTTAGCAGTTACTGTTACTGTATCAAAGTTATTGCACTCTTTGATACCTAATGCAATGATTCCTTCTGCAATCTTACGGATTTCTTTTGCTTTAGCCTCCGTAGTAACGATCTTTCCATAGTAAAGCAGATCAGTTACCTGATTACGAAGCAATGCTTTTCTCTGACTGGAAGTTCTTCCAAGTTTTCTATAGCCTGCCATGTGCTTACCTCCTAATTGTCATCCCCTAAATTCAGGGAAAGCCCTAATTCTTTTAACTTAGCTAATACCTCGTCTAAAGACTTACGTCCAAGGTTTCTTACTTTCATCATGTCTTCAGATGTACGGTTACACAGTTCTTCTACTGTGTTGATACCTGCTCTCTTCAAGCAGT
The DNA here is from genome assembly GCA_045542435.1 of Butyribacter sp. Taxonomy (GTDB): domain Bacteria; phylum Bacillota; class Clostridia; order Lachnospirales; family Lachnospiraceae; genus Jutongia. The sequence goes on from JAZQLD010000026.1 coordinate 104,642, forward strand.
TGTATGAACGAACGGAAAGCTCCAACTCGTCAATGTTCATCTCAAGAACTTTTTCCTTGTCATCATCCTCAGAAGGAGCAATAATAACTGCCTTCTTTGCATTTTCAGAAAGGTTGATGAAGGAATTCAAATGTTCACTCAATACCTTTGCTGCCAGACTAACGGCATCGCTTGGCTCTATTGTTCCATTTGTGAATATCTCTAAAGTCAGCTTATCATAATCTGTAATCTGACCAACACGAGTATTTTCAATCTGAATATTTACTCTCTCTACAGGTGTATAGATGGAATCGATAGCGATTACATTGATTGGTAAATCCTCTCTCTTGTTCTTATCAGAACTTGTGTAACCACGACCATTTGTGATTGTCATCTCGATGTAAAGCTTGCAGTCCTGACCACCACTTAATGTAGCGATAACCTGCTCAGGATTCATGATTTCGATATCGGAATCCACCTGAATGTCTGCTGCTGTTACTACACCTTCGCCGGAAGCCTCGATATATGCTGTCTTAACTTCATCGGAGTCGCTGTTATTCTTGATTGCTAAACTCTTGATGTTCATAATGATTTCTGTAACATCTTCCTTTACTCCAGGAATTGCACTGAACTCATGAACGACGCCATCAATCTTAATATGACTAACAGCTGTACCCGGCAATGATGAAAGCATAATTCTTCTGAGAGAATTACCCAAAGTCGTACCGTATCCTCTTTCCAGAGGTTCTACAACAAAACGTCCATATTTCTTATCTTCTGAAATTTCAACAATCTCAATATTTGGTTCTTTAAAATCAAGCACTCTTGGACCCTCCTTTTGGGTTTATGCTTACATGCTATCCGGTTATTACTTAGAATATAACTCGACGATAAGCACTTCATTTACAGGAACATCAATCTGCTCTCTGGTAGGAATTTCCTTAACAGTACCAGTAAGAGTCTCATGATTTGCTTCAAGCCAATCTGGAATAATTCTTCCTTCTGTTACTTCAAGAATATCCTTATATCTCTGAGCGCCTTTAACTTTTTCCTTGATTTCGATTGTATCACCAGGCTTTACTGTGTAAGATGGAATGTTTACACACTTACCATTTACTAATACATGCTTGTGACCAACGATCTGACGAGCTTCTTTTCTGGTACGTCCATATCCCATACGGAAAATAACGTTATCCAGTCTTAACTCAAGGAGAATCATAAGGTTCTCACCAGTTGTACCATATTTTAACTTCTGAGCTTTAGCAAAGTTGTTTCTAAATGGTTTCTCTAATACACCATAGATGAATTTTGCTTTCTGCTTCTCTTTCAACTGAAGTGCATATTCACTAGGCTTCTTACCAGCTCTAGGATTTCTGTTGGACTTCTTATCAAGTCCCATGTATGCAGGCTCGATTCCGAGAGCTCTACATCTCTTCAGTACCGGCGTCATATCTCTTGCCATGTCTATTTCCTCCTAAAATAATAATCTCTTGTCTACCATTCGGTATTCTTAGTAATCGTAAAGAATGCTTTTTTTGCATTCTTTATAGACAAAACCGTAATATTTCTTGCTTTCATCTTTTGAAAGCGTAGAAATATTTTTTGTCTTAGACGCGACGACGTTTTGGTGGTCTACATCCGTTATGAGGTACTGGAGTTACGTCTCTGATACTTGTAACATCGATACCACATGCCTGTAATGCACGGATTGCAGCTTCACGACCTGAACCAGGTCCCTTAACCATAACGTCTACAGATGTTAAACCATGAGGTAAAGCAGCCTTTGCTGCTGTCTCAGCTGCCATCTGAGCTGCATATGGAGTTGATTTCTTGGATCCTCTGAATCCTAATCCGCCTGCGCTTGCCCAGGAAATTGCATTTCCTTCCGCATCTGTAAGCGTAACGATTGTATTATTAAAGGAAGACTGAATGTGTGCCTGTCCATGTCCGACATTTTTCTTGACACGCTTCTTTGTTGCCTTCTTTGCTACCTGTTTAGCCATTTGTCAAACCCTCCTGTTAAATTTTGGTAGAGTGTTCTGATTAGTTACGACTTTAACCTACCGTATTACTCTTATTATTTCTTCTTATTTGCGACAGTACGCTTAGGACCCTTACGAGTTCTTGCATTTGTCTTTGTCTTCTGTCCACGAACTGGAAGACCCTTTCTGTGACGAATACCTCTATAGCATCCGATTTCCTGTAATCTCTTAATGTTTAAAGCGATTTCTCTACGAAGATCACCTTCTACAGTCTGAGATGAGTCGATGACATCACGGATACGAGCTACTTCTTCATCAGTAAGATCCTTTACACGTGTGTCTGGATTAACATTAGCTTCTGCTAAAATACGGTTGGAACTAACTCTACCAATACCATAAATATAGGTAAGTCCGATCTCAACACGCTTCTCTCTTGGTAAATCTACACCACTAATACGTGCCATGTGTACTTTACACCTCCGTTATTTTTTTAGATTAATAGTTGATTGATTACGATACGGAATAGATACTTCCCGTATCATCAGCCGCTTTAAATTGTAATCCTACTGCATAGACATTTTTCACTATATCTGCACTATTGCAAATCCTCGGGATTGCCTGCGAATTGACAATCGATCTACGCCGCAGTCATCATCTGCCGTGGCAGGACCGTCAGGTCGTGAAATGACGCACAACCTGTCCGAAGTGGGTAATCACTCCACCTACAATGTCACAGTAAAGACATTTAAAATGCCCGTTCTTACTGCTCACTTCCACCTCACATTCACTTAAAAGGTGATAAACAGTAAGAATACTGTAATTACAGAAAGCCAGTCTATTATAATAACAGACCACCAAAGATAACTGCCTTGGTCTCTGTTCTCTTATTAGCCCTGTCTCTGTTTGTGTCTAGGATTCTCACAGATTACTCTGATACGACCCTTTCTTTTGATGACCTTACATTTTTCGCAAATCGGTTTTACTGAAGATCTAACTTTCACAGCAATAACCTCCTTTCAGAAAAGTCCATTGACTATACTAACACAAATAAAAATGGAATGCAAGCAAAAATTTCAATTTTTTTCCTGCATTCCATTTTTTTATGTTTTATGAAATTTGTTCTAATTATTTATCTCTCCAGGTGATACGTCCCTTGGTTAAATCATATGGAGACATTTCCATTGTTACCTTATCTCCTGGCAGAATACGGATAAAATTCTTTCTTAACTTTCCGCTGATGTGTGCCAATACCTGATGGCCATTCTCTAACTCTACCTTAAACATAGCGTTTGGTAACTTCTCCACAACGATTCCTTCAATTTCAATAACATCTTCCTTTGACATATGCCCTCCATTCTGTCACTTTTTCGTGACTTCTTCTTTCATTTTAGATTCTTTCTTATATCTATGCTAAATCCTTATTATAGGAAAGTAATTCCGGCTCTCCATCTGTAATAAGAACGGTATTTTCGTAATGAGCTGATTTCTTGGAATCTCTGGTAACTACGGTCCAGTCATCTTCCAAAATCCATACCTCATATCTGCCCATGTTTACCATTGGCTCAATAGCAAAGGTCATACCTGCCTGCAGCTTCATTCCACGGCCAATTGGCTTAAAATTAGGTATCTGAGGATCTTCATGAAGATTCTGACCGATACCATGACCGACCAAATCACGAACGACACTATAGCCATTGTCCTCTACATAATTCTGAATGGCCTTGGAAATGTCATGCAAATGATTTCCTGCCTTTGCATATTTGATGCCTTCAAAGAAGCTCTGCTTGGTAACGTCAATCAGACGTTGATCTTCCTGAGAAATCTCACCTACTGCATGAGTTCTTGCTGCATCTGAATGATATCCCTTGTAAATAACACCTGCATCCAGACTGACAATGTCGCCTTCCTGCAAGATGCGCTTTTTATTTGGAATACCATGAACAACCTCATCATTTACGGATACGCAGATTGACGCTGGATATCCATTGTAGTTCAAAAAGGATGGAATACAGTTATAACTGCGAATGATTTCCTCCCCCTTACGGTTAATATCCATGGTGGAAATACCTGGACGGATAATCTTTGCCATCTCATCATGTACAATTGCAAGAATTCTTCCTGCTTCACGCATTAATTCAATTTCCTGCTGGTTTTTAATTGTTACTGACATAATTTGCCTTCTTTCTGTGAAAATCTGTCATTTCTATTTCTTCTATATATAATACGTAAAAAAGGGGGAAATTAGCATTTTGCTATTTTAAAAAAACACCCAATAGTCTTTTTACCACGAAAAACACCATTTGTAAAGTAAAATGTGCATAATTGCGGATTTTTCTTAAAATAGGGTGGTAAAAGTGACGCAGTAAATGTTAAAGGCTTTCTCATTCGCGGACGCCTCTCGGCTCGGAATGAACTACGCAGCGGTGCATAGAAGTGCAACTTTCATGCTAACGCATTCAGTTGCGCTTCAAACACCGGCGAGTTCAAACGCCGCTCAGTGAGAAAGCCTTTAACATTTACTGCTGTGCGCTGGCAACCTCTACGACAAATTCATTTCAAGAAAAATGAAATTATGTAGCAAAAAATATGGGGACGAATGCCTGACCGGCATTCGCCCCCATTACGTAGTGGTCTTCATAAAGAAGCTATCCGAAATTAGCCCTCTAAAATCTCGCAGATAGATGCGAAGGTTGGCTCTAAGCCCGTGATTCCTTCTACCTTGCGGTATAAACCTTCGTTCTTGTAGTACTCAATCAATGGAGCTGTCTGCTCATGATAGATTTCCAGTCTCTTCTTTACAGTTTCTGGAGCATCGTCATCACGAATCTTTAATTCCTTGCCACAGTCATCACAAACACCTTCTACCTTTGGAGGTACATTTACTACATGATAGGTTGCTCCACAACCGGAACATACTCTTCTGCCGCCCATTCTGTTAATGATGTTCTCATCAGAAAGGTAAACTTCAATGGCATAATCCAGCTTCTCGCCATTTGCAGCTAAAGCCTTTGTTAAAGCTTCTGCCTGTGGAATAGTTCTTGGGAAACCATCTAATACATAACCATTCTTTGCATCATCCTTATGAATTCTGTCTACTACCAAGTCACAAGTAAGCTCATCTGGAACTAATTCACCTTTATCCATATAACTTTTTGCTTTGTTACCAAGCTCTGTTCCATTTTTAATATTCTCACGGAAAATATCTCCTGTAGAGATGTGGGGAATTCCGTATTTTTCAGAAATTTTTGTTGCATGAGTTCCTTTTCCTGCACCTGGTGCACCTAACATAATAATCTTCATTATCATATTCTCCTTTCAAAAGTAGTCAATAAATATTAAATCAGCGTTTTTTCTTGCAAGAATCATTTTACAATCCTCGTTGATGTCCGAACAATTTCCCATCTCATAAAAAAGAACGCTCTTGAATTATCATAACCCAAAAGCGTTCTTGTTTCAACTATTTCTTTGTAGTGAATCTATCTTATTCACTTAAAAATCCCTTGTAATGACGAACCAGCATCTGTGACTCAATCTGCTTAATCGTCTCAATAATAACACCCGCAATAATGATTAAGGATGTTCCACCAAAGGATACGTTTGCACCGAAAGCACCAGAGAAGAAAATAGGTACTACAGATACAAATGTTAAGCCAACTGCACCAATGAAAATAATGCTGTTAAGTACCTTTGTCAGGTAATCACTGGTTGGCTTTCCTGGACGGATACCAGGAATAAATCCACCTGATTTCTTCATATTCATTGCTACTTCCTGTGGATTAAATGTAATGGAAGTATAGAAGTATGCAAAGAAGATAACCAGTACAATGTAAATAACTAAACCAAGTGTATACTTAAACTCACCAAAGCTATCAAAATTACACCATGCATTCTGGTTTAATACCTTTAAGCACTTCTGAATGAAGGTTGCACCTTCTCCAGACTTAGGCTCAACACCAGCAAACTGTGCAATTACAATTGGCATAGAGAATAATGAACCTGCGAAGATGATTGGAACTACACCTGCGGTGTTTACCTTCAGTGGAATATGAGAAGACTGTCCACCTACCAGCTTACGTCCCTGTGTCTTCTTGGAATACTGTACACTAATACGTCTCTCACCATCAGACAGGTAGATAATGAATACTACCATACCAACGATTACTGCAATAATAATAATTGCAGCTAAGAACTTGTTTGTTACATTGCTTGCACCCTCAATAAATTTCTCATAAAGAGTCATCATATCATCTGGGATACGAGATACAATGTTATACAATAAGATGATAGAAATACCATTTCCAACACCATGTACGGTAATCTGCTCGCCTAACCACATTAAAAATGCGGAACCAGCTGTCATTGCTACGATACATACTGTAACAGAGGTAAAAGAAACACCTTCTGTCAACAAACCGCCATTACCGAAACCAATGGCCATAGCAGCACTTTCAATTATTGCAAGAACAATAGCCACATATCTGGTGTATTCAGAAATTTTCTTTCTTCCTTCTTCACCATCTTTATGCAGTTCCTCTAAACGAGGAATAGCAATAGTCAGCAACTGTAAAATAATGGACGCTGTAATGTATGGTGTGATATTCAAAGCAAAAATAGACATCTGCTCAAAAGAACCACCAGTCAGCTGATTAAAAAAGTCCAGAGAATTCTGCTCTGCAAAAAAGTCTGAAATATACTGACCGTTTACACCTGGAACTGGAAGCTGACATCCAATACGTACTACAAGAAGTGTGAAAAGAGTAAAGAAAATTTTCTTTCTTAATTCTTTCATTCTTAGATCACCTCAGCTTTTCCACCAAGAGCCTCAATCTTTTCAGTTGCACTCTTACTGAATGCATTAACCTGAACTGTAAGCTTCTTAGTTAATTCTCCATTTCCGAGTACCTTTACTCCATCCTTAGGATTGCTGATAACACCAGCTTCAAGTAAAGACTCTACAGTTACAACTGCACCATCTTCAAATTTGTTTAACTTGTCTACGTTAATTGCAACGATTTCCTTAGAGTTAATGTTGGTGAAACCTCTCTTAGGAATACGTCTGTAAAGTGGCATCTGACCACCTTCGAAACCAGGACGTGGAGCACCAGAACGTGCCTTCTGACCCTTGTGACCCTTACCTGCGGTCTTACCGTTTCCAGAAGCGTGTCCACGACCTCTTCTGAAATTGTTACTCTGCTTGGAACCATCTGCTGGTCTTAACTGTGATAAATTCATGATAATATACCTCCTAAAATAAACACTAACGAACTACAGGAGTCCTGCCCTGCAACAAATATGCTCCGCATATTTGTAAAGTCAAAATCCAATTTCGCCAGCAAAAATGATTTATCATTTTTGCCAAGCAAAATCGAAGATTTTGCTTTGTCCTCGCTAACAACAACCGGTGTATAAAAATACAACCGCTACCTATCATAACACACAATAGGTATCTTTGGCAACTCCAAATAAAAAAAGCTGCCTTATTTTCTTTAAATTTTTATTACCTAATGACTCTTTGCTATCATGTAAATGCCTATCACACAACAGCCCCAGTGCAGAAAATTCTTCTGCCCTGGGGTCGTCATTTAAGTCTTAATTAAATTTCTTCTACCTTTACCAGGTGCTTAACGTGCCAAACCATGCCTCTGATTGCCTCGTTATCTGGCAATTCAACGGACTTATTGATTTTCTTTAAGCCTAATGCTTCAACAGTAGCACGATGCTTTGGAATGGCACCGATAGTAGATTTTACCAATGTAACTTTTAATTTACCTGCCATTTTAATCCTCCTATCCTTAGCCCAAAAGTTCTTCTACAGAAATTCCACGAGCCTTAGCAACTTCTTCTGGAGTCTTAAGGTTCTTAAGACCTTCGATTGCTGCTAATACTACGTTCTGCTTATTGTTAGAACCAAGAGACTTTGTACGGATGTTCTTGTAACCTGCAAGCTCAAGTACGGCACGAGCAGGACCACCGGCGATGATACCGGTACCTTCTGGAGCCTTCTTGATTAATACAGATGCGCTACCGAACTTACCATTGAAGTCATGTGGTACGCTACCATTTTCATCGATAGGAACTTCTACAAGGCTCTTAATAGCTGCTTCTTTACCCTTACGGATAGCCTCAGGAATTTCAGTTGCCTTACCGAGACCAGCACCTACATGTCCGTTCTTATCGCCAACTACTACTAATGCAGTAAATCTCATATTACGTCCACCCTTAACTACCTTGGTTACACGCTTAATCGTTACTACATTATCTTCCAGCTCTAACTGGCTGGCATCAATAATTGTACGTTTCATGAGTTTTCCTCCTAATTTCTTTCTGCATCTTTCCTATGAAAGATATAATTCTACGGATAGCTTAGAAATCTAAGCCAGCTTCTCTTGCTGCTTCTGCCAAAGCTTTAATCTTACCCTGATATATAAAACCGCCTCTATCAAAGACAACTGTTGTAATACCCTTATCCAATGCTTTCTTTGCGATAACTTCGCCCAGCTTTGCAGCTGCTTCAACATTGTTTGTTTTCTCTAATTCTGCTTTAACATCTTTCTGAAGAGTGGAAGCGGAAACTAAAGTATTACCAACAGTATCATCGATAATCTGAGCGTACATATGATTGTTGCTTCTAAATACAGCTAAACGTGGTCTCTCGGCAGTGCCGGAAAGACGATTACGAACCTTCATGTGCTTTTTCACACGAACTTCACTTCTTGACTGCTTCTTAATCATCGTATATTCACTCCTTATTGTTATTATTCTCTAAAACTGTTCTCAGGCAAAATCAAAAACACTACGTGTTTTTTCGCGGGCGCGTTCGCATGCTCTCAACATCATGCATTCGTTCAAGCACGACGCCTGCTGTTTCGAACATTCTCACTTTTGCCTTCACGAATGTTATTTCTTACCTGTCTTACCAACTTTACGTCTAATCACTTCATCAGCATACTTGATACCCTTACCCTTATAAGGTTCTGGAGCTCTCTTCTCTCTGATTTCAGCAGCGTATTGGCCAACTTTTTCCTTATTGATACCTTTTACGATAATCTTGTTCTGACCATCGACAATTACTTCAATACCTTCTGGATCTTCCATCTCTACTGGATGAGAATATCCAAGGGAAAGGATTAACTTATTTCCCTGCTTCTGAGCTCTGTAACCTACACCGTTAACTTCGAGCTCTTTCTGATAACCCTCTGTTACACCAACAACCATGTTATTGATCAGAGTTCTAGTAAGACCATGCAGAGACTTCATCTTCTTTAAGTCATTTGGACGAGTAACGATAATCTCTTCGCCTTCCTGCTTAATTGTCATCTCAGCTGGGAGTACTCTCTCAAGTGTTCCCTTTGGTCCCTTAACAGTCACCTTATTATTTTCTGCTATCTCAACAGTTACACCTGCTGGAATAGCGATAGGCATTCTTCCGATTCGTGACATGCCGTGCACCTCCATATTCTTGGTAATGTTGTCAATCTTTTCGATTAACAATGGGAGTCCGCTTTATCTGGAATTACCAGATAAATGCAAGAACCTCACCGCCAACGTTTTCTTTTCTAGCTTCCTTGTCAGTCATAACACCCTTGTTGGTAGAAATGATTGCAATACCCAGTCCTCCAAGAACCTTTGGAAGCTCATCCTTACCAGCGTAAACACGAAGACCTGGTTTGGAAATTCTCTTTAAACCTGTAATAATCTTGTCGTTCTTATCAACGCCGTATTTTAATGTGATGTGGATAGTCTGAACACCATCAACGTCAATCATATCAAACTTCTTGATGTAACCCTCTTTTAAAAGGATTTCTGCGATAGAAACCTTCATCTTTGAGCTAGGTACATCTACTGTATCGTGCTTTGCAGTATTCGCATTACGAATTCTTGTAAGCATATCTGCAATAGGATCGCTCGTCATCATTTTGTTTTACCTCCTTACCAGCTTGCTTTCTTCACGCCAGGGATCTGTCCCTTATATGCTAATTCACGGAAACAGATTCTGCAGATTCCGTATTTTCTTAAATAAGCATGTGGACGACCACAAATTCTGCAACGATTGTACTCTCTAGTAGAGAATTTTGCTTTACGCTGCTGCTTAATCTTCATAGAAGTCTTAGCCATGAAATTTCCCTCCTTACTTCTTGAATGGCATACCGAACTGTGCCAATAATTCACGAGCTTCTTCATCGGTATTAGCGGTTGTTACGAAAATAACGTCCATACCTCTTACCTTATCTACCTTATCATACTCGATTTCAGGGAAAATTAACTGCTCCTTGATTCCAAGTGCATAATTACCTCTACCATCGAAAGCATTAGGGTTTACACCTCTAAAGTCACGTACACGAGGTAAAGCAAGGTTTACAAGACGATCTAAGAACTCATACATCTTGTCACCTCTCAGTGTAACCTTACATCCGATAGGCATACCTTCACGGATTTTAAAGTTAGCTACTGAATTCTTTGCCTTTGTTGTTACAGCCTTCTGACCTGTGATGGTCTCTAACTCAGCCATAGCAACATCAAGAATCTTAGAATTTTCTTTTGCTTCGCCGATACCCATGTTAACTACGATTTTCTCGAGCTTAGGTACCTGCATAACGTTTTTATAACCAAATTTCTTGGTCATTGCATCAACGATTTCGTTGTTATAAGTTTCTTTTAAACGAGTCACGTTAAACTGCCTCCTTTCTAGTTATTAGTCGATAACTTTACCAGTTGCCTTTGCATAACGAACCTTCTTGCCATCCTCAACCTTGAAACCGATACGGGATACTTTTCCATCAGCTACGTACATTACGTTAGACGCATCGATAGGTGCGGACTTCTGAATGATTCCACCCTGTGGGTTAGCCTGACTTGGCTTTGCATGCTTTGTAACCTGGTTAATTCCTTCGATAACAACCTTACCGTCTTTTACGGATGTTACCTTGCCTTCGCGGCCCTTATCTTTACCAGCGATTACTTTGACGGTATCGCCTTTTTTGATCTTATTCATTGCCATTTGTCGATACCTCCTATAATACTTCTGGTGCTAATGAAACAATTTTCATGAACTGTTTCTCTCTTAATTCTCTAGCGACTGGTCCAAAGATACGTGTTCCTCTTGGTGTCTTGTCGTCACGAATGATTACAGCTGCATTCTCGTCAAATTTGATGTAAGAACCATCTGGACGACGAGTGCTCTTTACAGTACGAACTACAACAGCTTTAACAACGTCACCCTTCTTTACAACACCGCCTGGTGTTGCATCTTTAACAGAAGCAACGATGATATCACCGATGTTAGCGTATCTTCTGGTTGAACCACCCATAACTCTGATACAAAGAAGCTCTTTAGCACCTGTATTATCAGCTACTTTCAGTCTTGATTCCTGCTGTACCATGTTTACCTCCATATTCTGCCGGTCTATTTCCGGCTTCACTTATTCCTAAGCCACTATTATTTTGCTCTTTCGATAACTTCTACAAGTCTCCATCTCTTATCCTTAGATAAAGGTCTGGTTTCCATAACTCTTACTCTGTCACCGATTTTGCATGTATTCTCTTCATCATGAGCTTTTAACTTACGAGTTCTCTTGATGATCTTATTGTAAAGTGGATGCTTTACGTTATCAATAACAGCAACAACGATTGTCTTATCCATCTTGTCGCTAACTACTTTACCAACACGAGTCTTTCTAAGATTTCTCTCCACGATCGTGTCCTCCTTTCCATGCAGTATGCATCAATTACGTTCTATTAGTTCTGGGATGCGAGCACTGTCTTAATTCTAGCGATATTTTTCTTCACTTCTTTAATTCTGCTCGTATTATCCAGCTGGTTTGTTGCATTCTGGAATCTTAAGTTGAAAAGTTCCTTCTTAGCAGCTACTAAATCCTCATTTAACTCTGCAGGAGATTTAGTCTTTAACTCTTCCATAAACTGTTTACTCTTCACAGCCCGCACCTCCTTCTAAGTCTGCACGAGATACGACTTTACACTTCACAGGTAACTTGTGAGTTGCAAGACGTAAAGCTTCTCTAGCTACATCTTCAGATACACCTGAAATCTCGAACATTACGCGACCAGGTTTAACTACTGCTACCCAGTATTCTAAAGATCCCTTACCAGAACCCATACGAGTTTCAGCTGGCTTAGCTGTTACTGGCTTATCTGGGAAAATCTTAATCCAAACTTTACCACCACGCTTGATATGACGAGTCATAGCAATACGGGCTGCTTCGATCTGGTTTGACTTAATCCATGCTGGCTCTAAAGCCACGATACCATATTCGCCGTATGAAATCTTGTTTCCTCTGAGCGCTTTTCCTGTCATGCTACCGCGGAACTGTTTACGACGCTTTACTCTCTTTGGCATTAACATTATTTATCGCTCCCTTCCTTTTTGGTATTCTTGGTTGGAAGAACTTCACCATGGTAAACCCATACTTTAACACCAATCTTACCATAAGTTGTATCAGCTTCTGCGAAGCCGTAGTCAATATCTGCACGAAGTGTCTGTAAGGGAATTGTTCCCTCGCTGTAAAATTCTGTACGAGCCATATCAGCACCGCCTAAACGTCCTGATACTGCAGTCTTAATACCGAGAGCTCCTGATTTCATAGCTCTACCCATGCATGACTTCATAGCTCTACGGAAAGAAACACGGTTCTCTAACTGTGCTGCAATGTTTTCTGCAACAAGCTGTGCATCCTTATCCGGTCTCTTAATTTCCTTAATATCTACGTTTACTTTCTTGCCTGTCATCTTCTGAAGTTCCTTCTTGGTAACTTCGATGTCAGCACCGCCCTTACCGATTACCACACCGGGCTTAGCTGTGTAAACGATAACTTTTACTTTATCAGATGCTCTTTCAATTTCAATCTTGCTGATTCCTGCTGAATACAATTTCTTCTTTAAATATTCTCTGATTTTGTAATCTTCAACTAAGCAATCTGCGAAATCAGCTTCTGCATACCACTTAGAGTCCCAATCTTTGATAACACCAACTCTAAGTCCATGAGGATTTACTTTCTGTCCCATACTTTTCCTCCTATTTCTCGTCAAGCACGATGGTGATGTGGCTTAATCTCTTTTCGATTCTGTAAGCTCTACCCTGTGCTCGCGGTCTTACTCTCTTCATTGTGGGTCCCTTGTTTGCATAGCATTCTGCAATGTAGAGATTGTCAACATTCATTCCGTTGTTGTTTTCTGCATTTGCAATTGCTGACTGCAATAACTTCTTGATAATGCTTGAAGCATATCTGGGATTATACTCTAAGATTGCCAAAGCTGTCTGTACATCTTTGCCTCTGATAGCATCAAGTACGAAACATGCTTTCTGAACAGAAACTCTTGCATAAGATAACTTTGCAGAGGGTCTTGTTTCCTTATTATTGGCATTTCTTTCTCTTTTAAATTTAGATCTGCTAATTCCTGTCTTTTCCATGGATAAAAACCTCCTTTCAAAAATTATCTTACTTTAGATTTCTTTTCGTCTTTTCCATGTCCTCTAAAGGTTCTGGTTGCAACGAATTCTCCAAGTTTGTGTCCAACCATATCTTCGGTTACATATACGGGAACATGTTTTCTTCCGTCGTGTACTGCAATTGTGTGTCCAACGAAGGACGGGAAAATTGTAGAACGACGAGACCATGTCTTGATAACCTGCTTATTACCTGCTGCATTCATCGCGTCTACTTTCTTAAGTAAGCTGGCGTCTGCAAAAGGTCCTTTTTTTAATGATCTAGCCATTGTGTTTCCTCCTTATCAACTATGCGGGCTTATTTAATACCGCGTCCATCTCTTCTTCTAACAATAAGCTTATTAGACTGCTTGTTTTTCTTTCTTGTCTTTAAGCCAAGAGCGGGTTTTCCCCAAGGTGTGCAGGGACCGGAACGACCGATACCACACTTACCTTCACCACCACCATGAGGATGGTCGTTAGGGTTCATTACAGAACCGCGAACTGTAGGTCTGATACCCATGTGACGCTTACGTCCTGCTTTACCGATATTGATAAGGTTGTGGTCTACGTTACCAACAACACCAACTGTTGCTCTACATCCGATAGGAACCATTCTCATTTCGCCTGAAGGAAGTCTTAATGTTGCATACTTTCCTTCCTTAGCCATGAGCTGTGCGCTGTTACCAGCAGAACGAACCAACTGGCCGCCCTTTCCGGGATATAATTCAATGTTGTGTACCTGTGTACCTACAGGAATCTTTTCCAAAGGTAAGCAGTTACCAACTCTTACTTCTGCTTCAGGTCCGTTCATAACCTTCATTCCGTCTGTTAAACCTTCGGGAGCGATGATGTATGACTTCTCACCGTCTGCATAAGCGATTAACGCGATATTTGCTGTTCTGTTAGGATCGTATTCGATGCCGATTACAGTTGCAGGAACGCCATCTTTCAGTCTTCTGAAATCTACCATTCTGTATTTCTTTCTGTTTCCGCCGCCACGATGTCTAACTGTGATTTTACCCTGATTATTACGTCCAGCGTTCTTCTCTAAAGATACACATAAAGATTTCTCAGGTGTGCTCTTTGTAATTTCAGAGAAGTCCGAACCAGTCATATTTCTTCTGGAAGGTGTATACGGGTTATATGTCTTAATACCCATTTTCTTTTCTCCTTTTCTATCAATTATTTATTGTCATGCTTCATTGCATATAGTGTAGACCGATTAGATACCTGCAAAAAGTTCGATATCCTTGCTGCCTTCTGTTAACTTAACGATAGCTTTCTTGGTCTGTGCAGTCTTGCCGTAGATCATACCACGTCTCTTGTTCTTACCTTCGCAGTTCATGGTGTTAACCTGAGCTACTTCTGTTCCGGGGAACATTTTTTCAACTGCTTCTTTAATCTGATTCTTAGTTGCATCGGGATGAACCAAGAATGTGTATTTCTTTTCGCCCATGCCGGCCATACTTCTTTCGGTAACAACCGGTTTGAGGATTACGTCGTAATATTTAATATCTGCCATTATGCGTACACCTCCTCAATTTTTGCAACAGAGTCCTTAGTAAGAACTACTGTACCAGCCTTCATGATGTCATATACATTGATTGAATCAGCAATGATTGTCTGAGCATCAGGAATATTTCTTGCTGATAATACGATGTTCTTGTCGTTTTCTTTGATAACAACAAGTGCCTTCTTTGCGTTAAGGTTTGTTAAAACCTCCTGGAATTTCTTTGTCTTGATTTCATCAAGCTTCAATTCGTCAAGAACCATTACCTTGCCGTCCTGAACTTTGCTTGTCAAAGCAGACTTAAGAGCGATTCTCTTTTCCTTCTTATTTAATTTGAAAGAATAATCTCTCGGAGTGGGAGCAAATACAACTCCACCATGTGTCCACTGGGGTGATCTGGTTGAACCCTGTCTTGCATGACCGGTTCCCTTCTGTCTCCAAGGCTTTCTTCCGCCGCCGGAAACCTCTGCACGAGTTTTTGCTTTCTGTGTTCCCTGACGCTTGTTTGCAAGGTGCTGAACTACTGCTAAGTGTACGAGGTGTTCGTTAACTTCTACACCAAATACCGCATCATTCAAGTCAATCTTTCCAACTTCCTTGCCTTCCATATTGTAAACAGATACGTTTGCCATCTGTGTGTTCCTCCTTTCGTCCCGATTATGCATTTGCCTTAGTAGTTTCTTTGATTGTTACTAAAGCTTTCTTAGGTCCGGGTACTGCACCCTTTACCAAAAGCAGATTCTTTTCAGCATCTACTCTGACTACTTCAAGATTCTTAACTGTAGTCTGCTTGTGTCCCATGTGACCGGGCATACCTTTGCCCTTAAATACACGGCTGGGGCTTGAGCAAGCACCGTTTGAACCCTGATGACGGTGGAACTTAGAACCGTGAGCCATGGGTCCTCTATGCTGTCCTAATCTCTTGATAGCACCCTGGAAACCTTTACCTTTGCTGATTGCAGTTGCATCAATCTTGTCGCCTTCTGCAAAGATATCAGCCTTGATTTCCTGTGCAAGAGCGTATTCAGAAGCGTTTTCGAATTTAAATTCTCTTACATAACGCTTAGATGTAACGCCTGCTTTCTTGAAATGTCCCTGCATAGCTTTTGTTGTACCATGTGCATGAACGATTTCTTTCTTGCCGGATGCATCTTTGTTGATGATCTTGTCTTTCTTGTCTACAAAACCAACCTGAACTGCTTCGTAACCATCATTTTCGATTGTCTTAATCTGTGTTACTACGCAGGGGCCGGCCTGAAGAACTGTTACCGGAATAAGGCTGCCGTCTTCTGCGAAGATCTGAGTCATTCCGACTTTGGTTGCCAAAATAGCTTTCTTCATTTCTTTACCTCCATTTGTTTCTACTACAGCGGCATCTGAGGTTTGTTCGGATGCATACTAGTTGTAGAAGGTTTTATTTTTGTTTTTTTGTTAACTTGTTTCCTTATTAATATCAATTATTTCATTTTGATATCAATGTAAACACCAGCCGGCATCTCTAATCCCTGTAATGCATCGATTACTTTCTGATTCGGCTCGATAACATCGATCAGTCTCTTATGAGTTCTCTGTTCGAACTGTTCTCTGGAGTCTTTGTACTTGTGTACGGCACGGATGATTGTTACCACTTCCTTCTTAGTAGGAAGGGGAACAGGTCCGCTCACCTTTGCTCCGTTCTTCTTAACTGTTTCGATGATTTTCTTGGCAGAAGCATCTACTGTCTGATGCTCGTAAGCTTTAAGTGTAATTCTCATAACTTGATTTGCCATAAAAAAAGTCGCCTCCTTTTCGCACTTTATAAAATCTAAGTACGACAAGCGGTGACTGTACACTCTCCCGTGTGTGTCCTAATCGTTTACGCAACCCCAGAATT
>JAZQLD010000027.1:0-318878 GCA_045542435.1 Butyribacter sp.
TGGGAAGACTTATGAAGAGGAGACAAATAATGCAGTAGAAGCATCAGGCGATATGGCTCATATATTAGTTGTGGATGATAATGCCATGCTGCTACGGACTGTGAAAAAAATACTGGAGGAAAAATATTCAGTTGCGGTAGCAGCATCAGGAGTTCAGGCATTTGTATCCATCGGTAAGAAAAAGCCGGATCTGATTTTGCTTGATTATGAAATGCCGGAAATGAATGGAAAGGAAGTGTTGGAGAAGCTTCAGGCCGATCCGGTTATGAAGGATATTCCGGTTGTATTTTTAACTAGTGTGGATTCCAGAGTGAAGGTTATGAATCTTCTGGCATTAAGACCCGCTGGTTATATTTTGAAACCGGCAGAGCCGGATTTATTGATGAATAAACTGGCAGCAATTTTAGGAAAGTAAAGCGTTTTATAGAAAATGAATTTTTTCATACATTACTGTCCAGCTAGGAGAAAGGAGGATTCTTATGTATAAAAATCAGATTTCATGCGCCATTATTATATTTATCATTGGAGTGCTGTACTTTTTTTCTTCTAATCGGACAAGTAAATCCTCAAAATGGTTTTCGGTTTTGCTGAGTTGTTCCTTTGTTCAGTTAATATTTGATATATTTTCCGTATATACAGTAAATCATTTGGATACGGTTTCACCGATTCTCAATCGAATCGTACATATAATTTTTATGGGATTATTGCTAATCATTTTCTTTCTGGTATATAAGTATCTGGAAAGTATTATTGAAGAAGAACTAGGCGAGAAGATAAAGAGATATTCGTATTCCACAATTCCATTAATCATTACTTTGTTGGGATTGATTTTTTTGCCACTTTCCTATATTGAGAATCCCAAATCAAACTATTCCTATGGTCCGGCAGCTTTTATGACATATTTTGGTGTCGTAATTTATCTGGTATTTATCGTAAGATTATTGCTTCGATATAATAAAATTATTCCCCGTAAAAAGAAAAAAGCGATTTATGTGGCTTTGCTTAGTGAGGTGCCGATTGCAGTGTATCAGATTATTGTACCGGAGGCTTTGATTACCAGTCTTGGTATTGTTGTTCTAAATCTCGGTATTTATTTGACTACAGAAAATCCAGATGCTCTTTTGGTGGAACAGTTAGAGAAGGAAAAGAGGCGTGCGGATAATGCAAATGAAGCCAAAACCAACTTTTTGGCAAATATGTCCCATGAAATCAGGACTCCTATTACAGCAGTATTAGGAATGAACGAGTTGATTCTTAGAGAAGCAAAAGAAACAGTAGTAAAGCAGTATGCCAAGGATGTAGAGGGAGCTGCAAAATCCTTACTTAGCATTATTAATGATATTTTGGATATTACCAAGATAGAAGCAGGAAAGCTTAGTATTATTTCTATCGAATATGATTTTTCCAGTGTGGTAAATGATGTAATTACCATGATTTCTTTCAAAGCAAAAATGAAGGAATTGAAGTTTCAGGTGATTATAGATGAAGAAATTCCAAACAAGTTATTGGGAGATGATATTAGACTTAGACAGATTTTAGTGAATTTGTTAAATAATGCAGTAAAATATACCCATGAAGGTACGGTGGCACTGGAAATTTGGAAATGTCCCTGTGACGAGGAAGGTCATGTTAGATTGCATTTTTCTGTAAGAGATACAGGAATTGGAATCAAAGCGGAAGATTTGAAGAAATTATGCATGCCTTTTGAACGAATTGAAGAAAAACGAAATCGAAATATCGAAGGCACAGGACTTGGTATGAGTATTACTAAGCAGCTTTTGAATTTGTTAGGCAGTACGTTGCAGGTAAGCAGTATCTACGGAGAAGGGTCTGAATTTTCCTTTGAACTGGAACAAAAGATTATGGATAGTCTTCCGATAGGAAAGGTGAATCAGATAGATGTGCTGGATGAGGAATATGAACATCAGCATTTTTTTGAAGCACCGGAGGCGAAGATTCTTCTGGTGGATGACAATGAAATGAATCGCAGAGTTGTCACTGGTTTGTTAAAAGCAACAAAGATACAGATTGACGAAGCGGAGAATGGAAAGGAATGTCTGAAAAAAGTTTCTAAAAATGCATATGATATTATATTCATGGATCATATGATGCCAGAGATGGATGGAATCGAAGCTTTTCGAGTAATAAAGGAAATGGAGGATTTTCCTTCTAAAAATGCACCGGTTGTTATATTGACAGCAAATGCGATTGTAGGAGCCAAAGAAAAGTATTTAGAAGAAGGCTTTCGGGCATTTTTAGAGAAGCCAATTGATTTTAAGAAGCTGGAGGATTTGATTGAAGAATTGCTGGATGAATCGTTACTTCATCCAGTGATGCGTTCGGTTGCTCCGGAAAGTCATCAGACATCGGAACTTCCTATGATAGAAGGATTGGATTGGAAATATGCCCGTACCCATTTTCAGGCTGAACAGAGTATGATGGAAGTAATCGATTTCTTCTTCTCTGGTCTTGTCTATGAAGCAAAAGAACTAGAGAATTTGTTTGAAGAAATAGAGACAGAAGAAGGAAGGAAAAAGTATTGTACGAAGATTCATAGCATGAAAAATTCTGCGGCAACAGTGGGAATCGTTCCTCTTGCTGGTATGGCAAAGGTCATGGAGGATGCGGCAAGAGAAGATGATGTGGAGACGTTGAAGGCTATGACACCGATTTTTCTGGAACGTTGGAGAAAGTATCAGGAACATCTGACAGTGTTATTTCCGGATGCGGACAAGGATGTAGGAAAAGCAGCAGAAGAATTTCAAGAAGACATCAACAAAATCTTACAGGATATTAAAATGGCAGCAGAGGATATGGATATTGATGCTTTGGATGAGCTGTGGAAAAAATTGGAGCAGTATCAGTTTGCAGAAACGCAGCAGCTAGTACTTGAAGGTATCCATAAGGCAATTATGAACTTTGATGTGGATTATTTGCAGGAGGATGAAAATCTGGCACTTTGGAAGTGAAAAATAGGACTTGTATAAATGTCTGCGAAGAGTTATAATGACCAAGTGAAACTGAATAATTCTTCGGGGCAGGGTGAAATTCCCGATCGACGGTATTTGTATTTAGAGTAATAAGTGTAGATTTTTTTCTAGATACATAAGCCCGTGAGTCGCTTTAGCGACAGGATTTGGTGTGATTCCAAAGCCGACAGTAAAGTCTGGATGAGAGAAGAGGATGCAAGAGATAAGAAACGTTGGTATGTCCAAAGTTTTTTATCTGTATTTGATGTAAGTGTATTACCCCGAAATATATTTTCGGGGTTTATTTTTTATGGAGGTAAAGGTTGTAGAAGTATGTTTACTGGAATTGTAGAAGAAGTAGGAACGATTCATTCGATTGCTATGGGTGAAAAGTCCGCCATCCTTACGATTGAAGCATCCGTGGTGCTGCAGGGGAGTAAAATCGGTGACAGTATTGCTGTAAACGGTGTCTGCCTGACGGTAACCAGTATACGCAATGGCCAGTTTACCGCAGATGTTATGGCAGAAACTCTTCGGAGAAGTTCTCTGGGAAGTCTTCATAGAGGCAGTAAGGTGAATCTGGAGAGGGCTATGGCAGCAGATGGTCGGTTTGGTGGTCATATAGTGGCTGGACATATTGATGGAACTGGAACGATTCTATCAATGAAAAGAGAAGACAATGCGGTGTGGGTGGAGATTGAAGCAGCGGAAAAGATTCTTCGTTATATTATTGAAAAAGGCTCTATTGCCATTGATGGAATCAGTCTGACAGTGGCAAAGCTTACCAATAAAAGTTTTTCCGTTTCGGTGATTCCACATACCGGAGAGGAAACTACCCTTCTGAAAAAGAAGGCAGGAGATGTAGTGAATCTCGAAAATGATTTAATTGGAAAGTATGTGGAGCGGCTGCTGGGTGGTTGCAGCATGTCAGCTACAGTGGTATCAAAAGGAGAGAGTGGGGAAACTTCGAATTCCACAGGCTCTACCCAGAGTGGCATCACCATGGAAATGCTGGCAAAGTATGGATTTTAATAGAAAGGGTGAAAGAATATGGATAATCAGTTTAATACCGTTGAAGAGTTATTAGAAGATATTAGTCAGGGGAAAATCGTTGTTGTGATTGATGACGAAGATAGAGAAAATGAAGGAGACGTTATCTGTGCCGCAGAGTTTGCTACTACAGAAAATGTGAATTTTATGGCAAGCTATGCTAAAGGTTTGATTTGTATGCCAATGGATGCAAGCTACACTGATAAGCTGGGATTACATCAAATGTGTGAGGTGAATACCGATAATCATTGCACTGCTTTTACGGTATCTATTGATTATGTAGATACTACTACAGGCATTTCTGCTTATGAGCGTGGCATTACTGCCAGAAAGACAGTGGAGGATGGCGCAAAGCCGGAAGATTTTCGGACACCGGGGCATATGTTCCCATTACAGGCGGTAAAGGGTGGTGTACTGGAGCGTAATGGCCACACCGAAGCGACTGTAGATTTGGTGCGTTTGGCTGGTTTAAAGCCGGTAGGTCTTTGCTGCGAGATTATGAAGGACGATGGTATGATGGCGAGATTACCAGACTTAATAGAGTTTGCAACAAAGCATCAGTTGAAGATTGGCCGCATTGCAGATTTAGTTCAGTATCGCAAGGAACATGAAGTTTTAGTGGAATGTGTAGCTAAGGCAAAGATGCCAACCCGCTACGGAGAATTTACCATTCATGGATATATTAATAAGCTTAATGGGGAGCATCATGTGGCATTAGTAAAGGGAGATATTACGGATGGGGCACCAGTGCTTTGTCGTGTGCATTCTGAGTGCCTTACTGGAGACGCCCTTGGTTCTGCAAGATGTGATTGTGGCCAACAATATGATGCAGCCATGAAAATGATTGCCCAGGAAGGGAGAGGAGTTCTTCTTTACATGCGTCAGGAAGGCAGAGGGATTGGTCTGATTAATAAGATTCGTGCCTATGAGTTGCAGGACAATGGAAGAGATACAGTAGAGGCTAATCTGGAACTGGGATTTCCTGAGGATGCCAGAGATTATACCATCGGAACACAGATTCTTGTAGATTTGGGAATTCATCAGTTGCGTCTTATGACCAACAATCCAGCCAAGGTGTATGGTCTGGCTGGATATGATTTAGAAATCGTTGAGCGCGTGCCGATTGAAATGGAACCTGGGAAATACGACAGTTTTTATTTGAAGACAAAGAAAGAGAAAATGGGGCATATGTTAAAATTGTAAAATTGCTCGAAACGTAATTTATATATCAGATATAACAAAAGTGAGTTGAAAAAGCAAAATAAAGAATTTGAAACAATAATAAAGCATATATAATAGAAAGGAAACGGAAAAATGAGAGTATTAGAAGGAAACGTAGTAGCAGAGGGCGCAAAAGTTGGTATTGTGGCAGCAAGATTTAATGAATTTATTGTATCTAAGCTGATTGCTGGTGCAAGAGATGGTTTAGTTCGTCACAATGTTTCTGATGATGATATCACCTTAGCATGGGTGCCAGGTGCATTTGAGATTCCATTAATGGCAAAGAAGATGGCAGAATCTGGAAAGTATGATGCTGTGATTTGTCTTGGCGCAGTAATTCGTGGTGCTACCAGTCATTATGACTATGTATGTGCAGAGGTTTCTAAAGGAATCGCCAGCGTATCTTTAGAAGCAGGCATTCCTGTTATGTTTGGTGTGGTAACTACAGATACCATTGAGCAGGCAATCGAGCGCGCAGGTACAAAGGCAGGAAATAAAGGTTATGATTGTGCGTTAGGTGCTATCGAGATGATTAATCTCAGTAAACAGATGTAATCAGGAAGGAAGGTACAGGATGTTTCAGCAGTTTTATCCCAAGGAGGATTACCAGTCTACTTATGACATTGATTTTGGAAAATATTATGAGCAGGGATTCCGGGGGATTCTGTTTGATGTAGATAATACTTTGGTAGAGCATGATGAACCAGCGACACCAAGAGCGATTGCACTTTTTGAAAGATTGCGGGAAATCGGCTTTGAGACCTGTCTCATATCCAATAATAAGGACTATCGAGTGCAGCCATTTGCAGATGCAGTGGGAAGCCAGTTTGTTTATAAAGCAGGAAAGCCATCCAAGAAGGGATATGAAGAAGGCATGCGTCGGATGAATACCCAAAAGGACAATACCTTATTTGTAGGAGACCAGGTATTTACCGATGTCTGGGGAGCCAACCGGGCAGGAATTTATTCTATTCTGGTAAAGCAGATTGCCAAGCATGAGGAAATACAGATTGTATTGAAACGCAAGCTGGAAAAAATTGCTTTGCGGGGCTACTATAGAAAAAAACGCAAAAAGTGACGCAGAAATGACGCAGAAAAAGGTCTATGGTATTTTCTTTTACGCGGACGCCTCTCGGCTCGAGTTGGTCCTGGCAATGGATGCGTAGAACGCTATCTTCGCACGTTGTGCTTGATACCGTTCAAGCACCAGCTGGACCAAACGCCGCTTTAAAAGAAAAACATAGACCTTTTTCTGCTGTGCATTGGCTGCTCTGGTAAGGAATATGGCTGGAATCTAGAGTAGTTATTTAAGCTTTTATAACTGGATTAAATTAAGTCACAGATAATTGTTTCAGATTTTCAAAAAAGCGAGTATCGAGTTTTAATTCTTGGTAGATATCTGCGTACTGGGAAGGGGATAACTCCGTAAGGTAGTTCTGGGTATATTTTTTTTCTACTCCGTGCTTAATAAGTAAGTCTGCCGCCTTGTTATATGCAATGGCGGCTTTGATTTCATCTGGATATCTTCCCACAATCCAGTCACCGTTTACATGGATTTTTGCCAGATAAGCAGTGTTATGACTATCCGAAATCTGGGATACCCCATAGTAAGGATTGATAATCTCAATATTGGCATAACGCCAATCGCGGTCGTCGCCATTGACAAAACGATAGTCTTTGTCCTTGACGGCGAAATTTTTGATATTATAACGGGAAGCGATATTCACCTGCATCCCATAATCTGATACAAACAGGTGGCTGCCCCGGCGCATGATGGAGTGATTGGAATAATAAAACAAATCATCTACATCGAATAGCAGAATATCTGTCTGGGATAAATAATATTGAAAATAATTATTTCGCAGATAGATGGGAGTTTTTATGTAAAGTCCATTATTTTTAAAATTGGTTAGAACAATCCATTTGGAAAAGCTAAGGATTTGATTGGAATAATCCCCTGGCAGAACCGGAGTATCAGATCCAATAATGCCAAGCGCTTCCGTGTATGCCTGGTGTGCTTCCTCCTGGGTGGAGTAACTGCCAAGGCTGATATGTTTGGAACGATATGTGATAGAAGAACGGTAATAAATGGTGCCGTTCTTTTTTGTTGCTTCAAATACCCCGGGTAAATTAGCCATGGAAGTCCTCCTTTCGTTGCATTAGTGTATAAATTCTATGTCAGTTTATATCAAATCATTGGTTTGATTTATATAAAATCACTATGTCGAGTATACCCTAAGTGCCGAAAAAGAACAAATTATATTTATAAAATAGTACGACAAAATACCACAATGTTTGCTGACAGTTTTTGGAAATGATGTATAAAAACAGTCAATTATTACAAAACTATAAACTAATACGAATAATTCATAAAAATGCATCATATAATTTGTAATGTTTTTGTAACAAAAAAGTTTTTTGCACATAAGTTAAATAGTAGGAAAGCAAAAACGTCAGAAAGGAAGAGGATATGCGTAAAGTGGTAAAGGGCACTGTGGTACTTACCATGGCTGCCGGAATGACTTTGTGGAACATGGAAACCCAGGAGGCAGTTGCCTTAGCTCCTGTAACCTATGGAGAAGAATTGCAGGCGACTGCAAAGCTTTGGGAAGAGAAGCTGCAAAGTGAAATTAGCAAAGAAGAAGTAAAAGAAGTCTCTGCGAAAGTAACTCATTTAAAAAATTCCCGCAAGGTTCGTGTGAAACAGCACAAGCTGGAAGTAGAGCGCGCCCGCCGGGAAAGAAAGCGGCTTCAGAGGATGCGGGAGATACAGGCCTGTTGTGGTGTCAGAGTTACTGATAGCGATAGAACGATATTAGAACGTATTGTAGAAGCTGAGGCAGGAAATCAGGGATATAAAGGAAAACTTCTGGTTGCCAATGTGGTTTTGAACAGAGTGAAAAGCGGAAAATTCCCCTCTACTATTAAAGGTGTGGTATTTTCACCAGGGCAGTTTTCTCCTATTTCTGATGGAAGATATGAAACCGTTACAGTATCGGCGGAAACCAAAGAAGCAGTGGATGATGCCCTGCATGGTTATGATTGTTCCAAAGGTGCTTTGTACTTTATGGATCGAAGATATTCGGATAGTTCCAATGTAACCTGGTTTGACACCTGTCTTACCCGGGTGCTGAAATATGGTGGCCATGAATTTTTTAAATAACTTGAAATACCAAAATTGTTAGTGTATAATAGCACTGCTTTCTTTGCAATCAGAAGAAGGCAGAGTAATAGACAGGGAAACCTTATTGCATAGGATTCCGTCAGGGATGGCTATGCAGAGAATGGAGGAAATCATGGAACCAATGTATAAGAGTACCAGAAGTGAAGGAAAGACAGTAACAGCTTCCCAGGCTATTTTACAGGGTCTGGCAGAAGACGGTGGATTATATGTACCTACCAGCATACCTAAACTGGACAAGTCGCTGGATGAAATTGCAGGTATGAACTATCAGGAGACTGCTTATGAAGTAATGAAGCAGTTTTTCACCGACTTTACAGAGGAAGAGTTAAAGAACTGTATTACCAGAGCTTATGATGATAAATTTGACGTAAAAGAAATTGCACCATTAGTAGAGAAGGATGGTGTATATTATCTGGAATTATTCCACGGTGCAACCATTGCATTTAAGGATATGGCACTTTCTATTCTTCCACATTTATTAACCACTTCTGCAAAGAAGAATAACATCTCTAATCAGATCGTTATCCTGACTGCTACTTCTGGTGATACTGGAAAGGCTGCTTTGGCTGGCTTTGCTGACGTAGAAGGAACCAGTATCATTGTATTCTATCCAAAGAATGGTGTAAGTAAGATTCAGGAGCGTCAGATGGTAACCCAGAAGGGTGTCAATACTTCTGTTGTGGGAATTACAGGAAACTTTGATGATGCCCAGAGTGGCGTAAAGGCAATGTTTAATAATAAGGAATTGGCACAGGTAATGAACAGCAAGGGATATCAGTTCTCTTCTGCAAACTCCATTAATATCGGACGTCTGGTTCCACAGGTGGTTTATTATGTATATTCTTATACCAGACTTTTAGGACAGGGGGCTGTTAAGGCAGGAGAGCCAGTGAACTTCGTAGTACCAACCGGAAACTTTGGAAATATTCTGGCTGCATTCTATGCAAAGAATATGGGAATCCCTGTAGGAAAGTTAATATGTGCTTCTAATGACAATAAGGTATTGTTCGACTTTTTTGAGACAGGTGTTTATGACAAGAACCGTGACTTTATCTTAACTACATCTCCATCTATGGATATTTTGATTTCCAGCAACTTGGAACGTCTGATTTTCAAGATTGCAGGAGAGGATGCAAAGGCAACTGCTGATATGATGGCAGCACTGGCATCTGCTGGTAAATATACCATTACAGAGGATATGAAAGCTCAGATGAAGGATTTCGTTGGTGGATGGGCAAGCGAAGAGAAGACCGCTCAGGAGATTAAACGTGTTTACGAGAAGACTGGCTATGTCATGGATACCCATACTGCAGTAGCATCTGCTGTATACCAGGATTACAAAGCAAACACAGGAGACGACACAAAGACAGTGATTGCATCTACAGCAAGCCCATATAAGTTTGCAACTTCTGTTATGGGAGCTATTGATGAGAAGTACCAGTCTATGGATGACTTTGCATTAATCGATGAGTTAAGCAAGACCTCTGGAGTAACCATTCCAAATGCAGTAGAAGAGATTCGTACTGCACCGGTTCTTCATGATACAGTATGTGAGACAGAGGATATGCAGAAGACAGTGGAGACTATTTTAGGATTGTAAAAATCCATTTGTGCAAGTGTAAGCACTTGTCTATTAACATAGATGTAAATGATAGAATAGAACATAAAAATCTTAAAAAAGCCCTTGCATTCAAGGGCTTTTTGTGTTAGCATGGGACAGTACGTTGCGTAATAGGCTTTTTATGCCCCTTTGGCAGAAGTTCGAAGTACGTGCGTAGAAAACAAGTAAACACGCATGTGGATTGCTCATGGTTGTACTGTCAGGAAGACAGTATTCAGGAAGCATGCGGAAGCAAAGAAACCATATGGAGGTAAAATTATGAGCGTTATTTCAATGAAACAGTTACTGGAGGCAGGTGTTCATTTCGGACATCAGACAAGAAGATGGAACCCTAAGATGGCTGAGTACATCTACACAGAGCGTAATGGTATCTACATCATCGACTTACAGAAGTCTGTAGGAATGGTAGATTCTGCTTACAATGCATTAAAGGATATCGTTGCAAATGGTGGTACTGTACTTTTCGTAGGTACAAAGAAGCAGGCTCAGGATTCTATTAAGTCTGAGGCAGAGCGTTGCGGAATGTACTTCGTAAACGAGAGATGGCTTGGTGGTATGCTTACTAACTTCAAGACTATCCAGACTCGTATCAAGAGATTAAAAGAAATCGAGACAATGGCTGAGGATGGTACATTTGATGTACTTCCAAAGAAGGAAGTTATTGGTTTGAAGAAAGAATGGGAGAAGCTTGAGAAGAACCTTGGCGGTATCAAGGATATGAAGAAAATCCCAGATGCAATCTTCGTAGTAGATCCTAAGAAGGAAAGAATCTGTATCCAGGAAGCACATACATTAGGTATTCCATTAATTGGTATCGCAGATACAAACTGTGACCCAGAGGAATTGGATTATGTTATCCCTGGTAACGATGATGCTATCAGAGCAGTTAAGTTAATCGTTTCCACAATGGCAGATGCTGTTATCGAGGCAAATCAGGGTGAGTCTATGGCAGATGCACCAGCTGAAGACGCTGCAGAAGAGGCATAAGATATTGTAAGACAGGACATGTCTTTTGGGCAAAACCGCTTTGTTTTATGCGAAGCGGTTTTGTAGAAAGTAAAAGGAAGTGTGCTTTCAGAATAGAAAGCATTTTATTTAGAAAAATATAGGATGTGCAGAAAATGCACAAGAATGGAGGACAAAATGGCAATTACAGCTTCACAGGTAAAAGAGTTAAGAGAAATGACCGGTGCTGGTATGATGGATTGTAAGAAGGCTCTTACAGCTACAGACGGTGATATGGATAAGGCAGTAGAATGGTTAAGAGAGAATGGTCTTGCAAAGGCTGAGAAGAAGTCCGGACGTATTGCAGCAGAAGGTATGGTTGCTGTAGACGTGGCTGAGGATGGAAAAGTTGCTTCAATCGTAGAAGTAAACAGTGAGACTGACTTCGTAGCAAAGAATGAGAAGTTCCAGACATATGTAGCAGAAGTTGCTGCACAGGCTAAGAACACATCCGCTGCTACATTAGAAGAGTTCATGGCTGAGAAGTGGACAGCTGATGATGCTGGTACTGTAGAAGAGAAGTTAAAAGCTATGATCGCTGTAATCGGTGAGAACATGAATATCCGTCGTTTCGAGAAGATTACTACAGATGGTCTTTTAGTTTCTTACATCCACGCTGGTGGAAAGATTGGTGTAGTAGTTGAGGCTGATACAGATTCCAATAGCGATGCAGTAAAAGAGTGCTTAAAGAACGTAGCTATGCAGGTTGCTGCATTAAATCCTAAGTTCTGCAGCCGTGCAGAAGTAGATCAGGATTATCTTGCTCATGAGACTGAAATCCTTACAGCAGCAGCTAAGAAAGAAAAGCCAGATGCAAACGACAAGATTATCGAGGGTATGGTAAAGGGTCGTATCAATAAGGAATTAAAGGAAATCTGCTTGTTAGATCAGGTTTATGTAAAGGCTGAGGATGGAAAGCAGTCAGTAGAGAAGTATGTTGAGTCTGTAGCAAAGGCTGAAGGCGTTAAGCTTGAAGTTAAGAAGTTCGTTCGTTTCGAGACTGGTGAAGGTATCGAGAAGAAGGAAGAAGACTTCGCTGCAGAAGTAGCTGCTCAGATGGGACAGTAATCAAAGTAAACAAAAGTTTTTGGATGAAAAGTATATCTTTCCAAATTTTTGCATGTAAATTTTGTAAAATTTGGAAAGATAATTGGAACTTGACATATAAAAGATATAAGAATATACTTTTATATGTTGTTAATAGTCATTTACTGATAAAGTAAAGAAGGGACAGGAGGAAAAATAATGCAGAAAAGAAGTAAAAAAGCGTTAGCTGTTGTACTTAGTGCGGCTTTATGTGTAGGTAGCCTTGTAGCACCTTCCAAAGCAGAAGCAGCTAAGGTAAAGAAAATCAAGTTAAACAAGAAGAAAGTCACTTTGTACCTTGGTGGTAAGAAGGCTGACAAGAAGGTTAAGCTGAAAGCTACTATTACACCAAAAAAGGCAAAGAAAGTAAAATTAAAATGGACATCTTCTAAGAAGAAAATTGCAACTGTAAATAAGAAGGGTGTTGTAACAGCAAAGAAGGCTGGTAAGACCGTTATTACAGTTAAGGCTGGTAAGAAGAAAGCAAAATGTACAATCGTTGTTAAGAAGGGTGCTAAGCCAGTAGCAAGTACAGCACCACAGACAACAGTAGCTCCTACAGCACCTGCATCAGCACCTGCTGTATCTGTAGCACCAACACAGGCGCCAACAGAAGCTCCTACTGATGTACCAAGCCCAACTCCAGACGAGGGAACACCAAGCCCAAGTCCAACTCCAGACGAGGGAACACCAAGCCCAAGCCCAACTCCAGATGAGGGAACACCATCTCCAGCTCCATTTGAGACTGAAGTTGAGGCAACTGTTGATGAAGACAGCACTTCTTATGAGTTAGATGCAGAGGGTGAGTACAAGCTTACATCTTCTTATGGTGACGGAAATAACGACATCGTTCTTACTGATGCTTCTGTAGTATTGTTCAAGAATGTATTGAGCAGATTTGCAGAAACTCTTAAGGCAGAGACAATTGAAGATGCATATGATACATTCGCAGATTCTGTATATGATTATACCTATGAAGCAGCTAAGGATGTAACTGTAGCTGTAGTAAAGGCTACTGGTTCTAATGAAGCAACTATTACTGTTGCAGGTGAAGGCGCTCCTGCAAAGGCTGCTGGTACATATTCGTACAAGATGGTAGCTGCTGGAGATGGAAGCTATGATGTAAGCATGACAAAGGATGCAAATAATAATTTTGATTGTAATGTATCTCAGACAACAGATGGTGTATATCATATTTCAAATGTTTCTATTTTGAAGAATGGTTCCGCTGTTAGAGCAGAACAGTTGGCTGATAGAACATTTGATGCTACTGTTGTTACAGAAGATGCTGTTACTACTGTAGATGTAGTAAGTGAAGGATTTACATCTACTATGTCTTACAATGAGGAAACAGGTGCAGCTTCATTATCTATGACAACTGCACAGGGTAATACTACTACTATCGCTTATGATGGTGAAACAGTTACATTAGATATCCCTAATGTATATGTAGAAAAATATGATATTAAGTTATTCAAGTAATATTCCGAAGTGATGAGGCTTTGAATACTAGTGTGACGGGACTGTTGCTTTGACGGCAGTCCCGTCATGTTATGTTAGGTGTTTTATGGAAGAATATGGATATATTTGAAATGATGTATCCGAATTAAAATATTGCTATTAGAGAAAAGTGTGTTATGATACTGAAGTAATATGTAGACAAAAGTTAAGGAAAGTACTGGAGTGAGACATATGAAAAATAATAGTAAAATACGGTGTGGGATATTTATAAGAACCTTATTAGTGATATCCTTGATATGTAGTCAATGGACGGTAGGCAGCGCGAAGGCGTTACCTTCCTTGAATAAGACAAAGATAACACTGGAAAAGGGTGAGAGTTTTTTATTAAAAATAAAAAATATTTCTAAGAAAAAGAAGAAAACAGCAGCTTGGTCTGTTTCTAATAAAAAAATCATTTCCGTCACATCCAAGGGAATGGTGAAGGCTAAAAAGAAAGGCAAGGCGACTGTCTGGGTGAAGATAAAAGGCAGAAAGAAAAAAATGAAATGTGTAGTGAAAGTGGTAAATGCTAAACAACAGCCGCAAAGCACAGAAGGGGCAGAAGAAAGTCAGCAGCCTGTTCCGTCAGCGGATGCAGTGGCAACAAATCCCCCGAGTGTTACGGATAAACCTGCCGCTTCAGAGACACCAACTAGTCCTTCCGGTTCTGAGTCTCCCGGGGTTACTCCAACACCTACTGTTGTACCGGGCGAAGAGTTTGTTCTTCCTTTGGTGGACAGACGGGTTATGGAGATTGATGGAGAGGTTATGACGGTCTATATTTTAGACAAGACTTATAATGGCTCTATTCATATTTCGTTTTGTGGAGTGGAATATACGGCAGATGGAAGTGTAAAGGATGCGTTGGTTTTGTTGAAAAATACATACACCACCAAAACCAATAGTGCTAATACACTGACGATGAGCAGGGGGAATGGGGACGCTTATTGGACCATAACCGTTTTAACTAGTGGACAAACTTATTATATGCGGGCAGAATCAAGGCAAAGCATCGATTCCAGTTTAAGTGATTGCGGTGCACTATACTTTAAGGGAGATGTTTCTTCCCTGATACAGGTGTACTAGTAGCATGTAATAAAGAGAATATTAGGATAGAAAAGGAAAATACTATGAGACCAAAAATGATAAAATTATTGATTGGACTTTTTGCTATGGGTCTGGCAGCAACTACTGCTCAGGCCGGAGAAATCAATTCGGCAGAGCAGTCGATTGTAAATGCAGTATCCCAGTCCTTTGAATACAATGGAAAGACATATATCGTAAAGTCTGCGTATATTGCAGAAGGACGGGCAAAGCTGTCAGAGGATAAAGTCAATTTGTCCTCTTCTGAGGCTTCTTCGTATATTTCCCAGTTTCATGGATGCAAGGGTGAATTAGTAGAAGAAGGATATTGCGACGAGATTATAACGGAAGACTCGAAATCCGAAGAGAATAACTCTTCTAAGCTTCCAGAAAATGCATTAAAGCCTGTAGAAACTTCTACACCACAGGAAGCTAAGGTGAAGAAGCAGTTTTTAAAGCAATTTTTTGGTGAGCCGATTAAGGTGGCAGGAGAAGGTAAGGATTCTGGTACTTCTCAGCCTGCCGTATCTTCTGAACCTACAGCTGCACCTGTTTCAGAGGATGAAGAGTGGAATCGTGAGGAAGATTTAGGAGTAGTACAGGAATTTACAGAGCAGGATACAGAATCTGCTTCTGTTGGAACTGTAGAAATTCAGAGTGGAAGCGAAACCTATGTTGTTCAGAAGGAAGATGAGAAAAAGAGTAATTTTATTGACCAATTATCCTTTTTAGAGGTGCAAAAGGTAGTATTCTTTGTAGTACTTGTCTTATCTGTGGTTACTCTTGCGGGTATTATAATTTATATTAAGAAGATAAAGAAACGCAAAAAGAAAAATCGAAAGCTTCGTATGGGATTGGCAGTTTCCATGGGGGCATGTGTTACTGGTTGGATGCTTCTGATTTTATTGTCCTTTAGTGTATATTTTGGTTTATACAATAAAGATGCCATTCATCGTCAGATGATGGAAAGTGACTATTTCTCTGGGGTGACTCAGATGACAAGAGAACTGGCAGAGCAGGAATTGGAAAAAGCCGGCTATAATCAAGAAATCGCATCAGAGGTATTTACTCTTTCTAATGTATATATTAAGGAAAAACAATATATCGATTCAGTGCTTTCCGGGGATAAGGAAGCAGAGATTTCTACAGAGGTTATTCGCGAAGCTTTGGAAGAGCATATAACTGATGAAGATGCAGAAAAGAAAGAAAACGTAATTACTAGTCTGGAGAATGTCTATAAGAACATGCTTCAGTTCCAGCTTGGAAAAGAAATCTATGATGGAAGGGCAGCATTTTTACCATGGTTCTATGCAAGTGTTATCGTAGGCTGCATCATGTTGGTATTATTTGCTGTGGCAGCAAGTGAGATGTATGGATATCTTCATAAGGCGGTAAGAGTTGAATCTGTAGGTATTGCCATTGCTTCCTTTGTAGTGATTGCTATCAGCATGCTTGCCAGAATGAAAGGCTTTGCATGGCAGATTGTAGTATCGCCGATTTATTATCAGCAGTTCCTGCAGAAGTTTGTGGCATGGGATATTAAGGTAATGCTTTATGTAGGACTTTTAGGAATGTTGACATCGGTGGCATTATTCGTATGGAAGCGATATTTACATATGGTATATGTCGAGTAGGAAGGAGAAAATGATGGCTGGATATTATGATATTCATACCCATATCCTTCCGGGAATGGATGATGGTGCCAGAACTAAGGAAGAGACAGTGCAGATGCTGAAGCTTGCTTATGAGGAAGGTGTCCGTCATATTATAGCGACTCCACACTTCACCCCTGGTGAGAAGAATCCTTCCAGAGAAACGCTGGAAAAGGCATTGGAATTTACACAGGAAGAGGCTAGAAAGATTGACCCTTCTATGACAGTAGCGTTGGGAAATGAGATTTTGCATGACGCAGGAGCGCTGTCTGCATTAAAGAAGGGCGAAGCTCTGACATTGGGTGGAACCCGTTACATTCTGGTAGAGTTTATGCCAAGTGATAGCTATAATAAGATTTATAGTGCTATGCGGGAATATGTTATGAACGGTTACATACCAATTATGGCACATATGGAGCGCTATGAGTCCTTAGTGAAAGCGTATGATTCTCTTAAGGAATTATCTGAATTGGGAGTTTACTTTCAGATGAACACAGAAAGTATCATAGGTGGACTATTCCAGCGGAAGGCGGCTTATCACAGAAAGCTGGTGGAAGAAGGATATATTCAGTTCTTTGGCAGCGACTGTCATCGTGGCGAAAAAAGACGACTGCCACAGATGGAAAGTGCCTTAAAGTATCTGGACAAGGAATTCATGGGAGACAAGTTATGGGAAAGCATTTTTTCTAAAAATCCAGAAAAGATGCTTGCAGATGAATTTATATAAGGAGAGTACGAATGGATAATCAGCAGAATGACGAAATAGAAATTAATCTTATAGAAGTATTTAATGTACTGAGAGCAAGACTTATCAGTATTATTATGACTGGCATAATATTTGCTGCTATTGCAGGAATTGCCGTCATGTTTATGGTAGAGCCACAGTATGCTTCTACATTTAAGCTGTATATCGTAAACCAGAGTTCTGCATTGACCTCTTTAACGGATCTTCAGGCTGGTACCCAGTTGACCAAGGACTATATGGTAATGGTGGAAAGCCGTCCGGTATTGGAAAGGGTTATTGAAAATCTGGATTTGGATATGGAATACGAGCAGTTACGCAGTATTATGACACTGAACAATGTAGAGAATACCCGTATCTTAGAGATTACTGTTACTACCAATGATCCATATATGGCAAAGGAAATCGTAGATGAAATTGGTGAGGTATCTCGTTCCAGAATTGCGACTCTGATGAACGTGGAAAGCCCTACAGTAGTAGAGTATGGACATTTAGAGAGTAGTCCATGTAGTCCAAATGTAAAGAAGACCATTCTTCTTGGTGGAGTAGCTGGTGTATTCTTAAGTGCAGCAATCTTTGTTGTGATGTATCTCTTGAATGACACTATCCAGACAGAAGAAGATGTAGAGAAGTATCTGGGACTGAACAACTTAGGATTGATTCCTATCGAAGAGGGTGCTATGGAACAGATGCTGCGTGATAAGCGAAAGAGAAAAGGTAAAGGAAAAAGTTTTATTAGCAGAATGTTTCAACAGAAAAAGAAGAAATAAACCTACACCAAGGAATCAAAAGGAGAATGCAAATGGCTAAGATAAAATTTGAAAAAAGAAATGAGTTGGACTATCGTGCCAACGAAGCATATAAATCTTTGCGAACCAATATACAGTTCTGTGGAAGCCAGATTAAGGTAATCAGTTTTACCAGCTGTACTCCAAATGAAGGAAAATCCAGTGTAAGTTTTAATCTGGCAGCTTCTTTTGCAGAAAGTGGAAAAAAGGTAATTATGATTGATGCGGATATGCGTAAGTCTGTATTGGCAGGTCGTTATAAGGTAGGAACTGTAGAAGCTGGTCTGGCACATTATCTTGCAGGACAGAAGTCTTTGGAAGAGGTAAAATTTGAAACAGATATTGAAAATATGGACATTATCTTTTCTGGACCATTCGTTCCAAATCCTGCAGAGCTTTTGGAAAACGAGAACTTTATCAATCTCATTAAATACTGTAGAGAAAACTATGACTATGTCTTAATCGATACTCCGCCACTGGGCTCCGTTATCGACAGTGCTATTGTAGCAAAGAACGTAGATGGTGCTATTCTGGTAATCGAAGCAGATGCTATCAGCTATCATTTCGTACAGACTGTAAAGAACCAGTTGGAAAAGAGTAATGTAAAGATTCTTGGAACCGTATTAAATAAAGTTGCAATGGGTGGCGGTAAATATGGTTATGGCAAGTATGGCTATGGTAAATATGGCTATGGCAAGTATGGAAGCTATGGTAAATATGGTCAGTACTATGGTCATTATGGAAATTATGGAAGGGATGACTAAATGGCTGTAAGCTTGACAGAATTCAATGAGGAACGCTATGCCGAAGTTCTAAAAGAAGAAGGATTTGCGGAAGGACTTAAAGAGGGACGTGCAAAAGAAATCATTGCTTCGGGTAAGGAAATGGGATAAAAGAAATCTGAGATACTTGAAAGACTCATGAAGCGATTGGATATCTCGATGGAAGAAGCAGAACAATATTATGATAAGTACAAAGCATGAGATAATATTGCAGTTAAAAAATGTTGATTTGCGGGCCGGTATGAACCGGCCTGTTTCTTTAGCTTTTACCTTGTAGATAAGTTTTTACTATCAAAGCAAGATTCTATTGTCTGTTCCTGGAACTTACAATGCAAAGTACGGCTATCAGAAAACCAGCGCAGGCTCCTAGGATACAACCGAGTATAAGGGTGAGTATTGGCATATATTTTCTCCTTGATATGAAATATAATTGACACCTATTGAAACTAGATAGAATATTACTATATAAACAGTATATGTACGAATTAAATAAAAAATGATAAAGCAAGGATAAAAAATTGTATAAGTCTGACAAAAATATGTAAAATGTACAAAAAACAGCCTGTAATGTCATATTTTACATTTGTAATGCAATAAAAAATTTGATACAATTAATTAATTGTGATATCAATAATAAGAAAACTGAAAAAAATGGAAAAATAAACAGCATATTGGTATGTTATAATAAATTTCATCTGTAAAAAAGAGAAGAATTTGCAGAAATACCAAAAGAAAAGGAATGGGTGACGGGATGTACGTTAAACGTAATAAAGGCTGGTCGAAGCACTGGGACTTCATGATTTTGGATGTTGTTTGTTTGATAGTTGCTTTTTATATTGGTTTTGCTGTCAGACATGGGATAGGAAATATAAGCCAGTTTATGAATGTAAGATACGAAAGGCTATTAATTGTTCTAATTGCATTAGACTTGTGTATGGTTTTTTTTCAAGAAAGCTATAAAAGTGTTGTCCGTAGAGGGTATATTACAGAAGTTAAGAAGACATTTGTCCACTGTGCCAGTATAGATGCTCTGATGCTTTTGTATCTCTTTGTACTGAAACAGACACAGTTTTACTCTAGAGAAAGCCTGCTGGTGTATTGTGTTTTGCAATTTATACTTACATATGTGGTAAGATGCTGGCGGAAATATGGTTTGAGAGTAAAGATGTTAAATCATCCCAATGTGGAACAGATGTTGATTCTAACAGATCGTGCCCATGCAGAGAAATGCGTAGCAGAGCTGGCACAGGAACAGTATCGGAACTATCAGATTGTAGGAATTGTTCTAAAGGATATAGAGACCATAGATAAGATATCGCTCATAGATAAGAGTCAATCTGAAGAAGACACAGCAGATACAACAAAAGAAGTAGCTGTGACACAGGAAAGCAGAAATATTAGGAAGAATGATGAAACGAACTTAGAAGTAGCAGGGATTTCTGTGGTAGCAGGATATTATCAGTTGTATGAATATCTCCTGAAAAATGTAGTAGACAGTGTATTTATTTGTGCTGAAATGGAGCAGGAGGAAGTGCAAAAGATGTCTCAGCGTCTGGTAAGTTCTGGTGTGACAGTGCATATCAGTCTGATTAGTGTGGCGTCCAATCTTCCCAATCGCACTGTAGAACAGATTGGAAAACATACAGTACTTACTTCAGGAATGCGTCTAGCAACCCAGCGCCAGCTTTTTATGAAACGGGCATTAGATATATTGGGTGGATTGGTAGGTGTCTGTATCACTGCAGTAGCGACTATCTTTGTGGGACCAATTATTTATATCCAGTCACCGGGGCCGATTTTCTTTAAGCAGGAACGCATGGGAAAGAATGGAAGAAGTTTCCAGATATATAAATTCCGTTCCATGTATATGGATGCTGAAGAGCGGAAAAAGGAATTGATGGCTCAGAATAAAATGGATGGACTGATGTTTAAGATGGACAATGATCCAAGAATCATACCAATTGGACGATTCATCCGAAAGTTTTCTATCGATGAGTTGCCACAGTTCTTTAATGTGCTAAAAGGAGATATGAGTCTGGTAGGAACCCGTCCGCCTACAAAGGATGAGTTCGAGCAGTATTCTCTGCATCATAGAGGAAGACTAAGTTCTAAGCCGGGAATCACCGGTCTCTGGCAGGTCAGCGGACGAAGTGATATTACGGACTTTGAAGAAGTAGTAAGATTAGATACAGAGTACATAGCGAACTGGAGTCTGGGGGAGGATATTAAACTCCTTTGGAAGACAGTGATGATGGTATTGACGGGGAAGGGAGCAGAATAGAAACTGGCGTCAAGAAGTTGGATTAAAAGAATTACTTTGTGATTTTTTGGGAGTTTTGTTCCTTGATAAATAGTAAAAAATCTGAAAGACCATCGTGAAAGTGCGGTGGTCTTTTGCTGTAGGAATTTCGTCGGAAAATGCAAAGAAATGCGAAGAGATGGCACTGAAATATATAAATACTAAACGTTGTTAAGGAAAATATGGAAAAAACTTAGTGATAAGTGCTAGTTTAAGATAGGAAAATAAGGTGAGGTATAGTGAAAATTGTGAGGGTGAAAAAATTGGAAACGGAATTGGTGGATGGGGTTCGTTGACAGTAAAAGTGGGGAGAAGTATAATAAAAAATGGTGTGAAATATTGGGGTAGATTTGAGAAAAAGTTGATGAGGTGAAATTATGAATACCAAAAAAATGACAATTGCAGTTGCGGGAACCGGTTATGTAGGAATGTCTATAGCAACATTATTATCACAAAAACATAAGGTGTATGCGGTAGATATTGTTCCTGAAAAGGTTGAATTAATTAATCAGAGAAAATCACCTATTGAGGATAAAGAAATTGAAGAATATCTTTCCACAAAGGATTTAGATTTAGTTGCGACCTTAGATGCAAAAATAGCATATAGCAATGCGGACTTTGTGGTGATTGCTGCTCCAACAAACTATGATAGTCAGAAGAATTTTTTTGATACATCTGCGGTGGAAAAGGTAATTGAGCTTGTGATGCAGTACAATCCAAATGCAATTATGGTTATTAAATCTACGATTCCGGTTGGATATACTACGGCTATTCGAAAAAGAACCGGTAGTAAGAATATCATTTTTAGTCCGGAGTTTTTGAGAGAATCTAAAGCATTGTATGATAACCTATATCCGTCCAGAATTATAATTGGTACTGATACAGAGGATGAAAGATTAGTGAAGGCTGCAAATAATTTTGCTAGTCTGTTGCAGGAAGGTGCTATTAAGGAGAATGTTGATACTCTGATTATGGGATTTACTGAGGCGGAAGCAGTTAAGTTGTTTGCCAATACATATTTAGCACTTCGGGTCAGCTATTTTAATGAATTAGACACTTATGCGGAGATGAAAGGGCTAAATACACAGCAGATTATCGAAGGTGTTTGTCTGGATCCTCGTATTGGAAATCAGTACAATAATCCAAGCTTTGGTTATGGTGGATATTGTCTTCCAAAGGATACGAAGCAGCTTCTGGCGAATTATGCTGATGTGCCTGAGAATCTAATTGAAGCAATAGTAGAAAGTAATCGAACCAGAAAAGATTTTATTGCTGATCGGGTACTACATACAGCAGGTTATTATGGATACGACGAGGATAATGAATTCAATCCTTCACAGGAAAAAGAGATAACCATAGGGGTTTATCGACTGACGATGAAGCGGAATTCTGACAACTTCAGACAGAGTTCTATTCAGGGCGTAATGAAGCGAATTAAAGCAAAAGGAGCTTCTGTTATTGTTTATGAACCAACTTTAAAAGATGGTGAAACATTTTTTGGCAGCAAGGTAGTTAACGACTTGGAGCAGTTTAAGAAAAAATGTGATGCGATTATAGCGAATCGATATGATGCTTGCTTGGATGATGTGAAGAATAAGGTATATACGAGGGACATTTTTTTGAGAGATTAGAATTTAGATGGGATATGAAATGATGAATAAAGGAAAAAAAATATGTTTTGTGGCTTCATCAGGAGGACATTGGGAAGAATTGATGTGTTTAAAATCGATTTTTGAGGAATATGATGCTCTTTTTGTAACTGAAGCAGGCGGCCAGGCTCAAGATTTTACAAATGATAATATATACCTTTTGTCTCAGATTAATAGGCACGAAAGAAATTTTTTTGTTAAATTTATTAAGTTGTTTTTGGATGCGATAAGAATAATAACAAAAGAAAAGCCAGAGTTAGTTGTGACAACAGGAGCTTTAATTGCATACCCGTTTTGTTTGTGTGCTAAGTTACAGGGAGCTAAAATTATTTATATAGAATCTTTTGCTAGAGTATATGAAAAGTCATT
Source organism: Butyribacter sp. (assembly GCA_045542435.1). Taxonomy (GTDB): domain Bacteria; phylum Bacillota; class Clostridia; order Lachnospirales; family Lachnospiraceae; genus Jutongia. The sequence goes on from JAZQLD010000027.1 coordinate 23,001, forward strand.
AACTGGGAAATTAGTATATCCTATTGCGGACTTATTTCTTGTGCAATGGGAAACTATGTTGAAATGTTATCCAAAAGCAAAATATGTTGGAGGAATTTTCTAGAGGTGATTATATGATTTTTGTTGCAGTAGGGACACAGAAGTTTCCATTTGATCGATTATTGATAAAACTGGATGAATTAGTAGCACTGGGAGATATCGAGGAAGAAGTGTATGCCCAAATCGGAAACGCTACATATATTCCTAAAAATTATAAGTATGAACGTTTCATGACAAAGGATGATTTTACTGAAAAAATAAATAGGTGCAATATATTGGTGACACATAGTGGTGTTGCGACAATTATAGCAGGACTTCAAATGAAGAAGCCAACAGTTGTCATTCCGCGAATGGAGAGGTATGGTGAACATGTAGACAACCATCAATTTGAAATTGCCAAGTCTTTTGCAGAACTAAATTATGTTTTGATTTGTGAAAAGGAAGAAGAGTTAGGGTCTATTATTAGTAAAGCTTATACACATCAGTTTTCTTCATATCAATCAAATCGTCAAAATGTAATAAATGTGATTCGACAATATATACAATCATTATAAAGTCAAAAGGGGATAAATATGAAAAGGATACTAATGTGTGGTTCTGAGTTGAATGTAAAAGGTGGAATGGTATCAGTTATAAAGAATTATTTGAATTATAGCGAATGGGGAGAGTATAAGATAATATATATACCTACTCACGTAGAGAAAAATAAAGTAATAGTAATGATATATTTTATTTATGCTTTGTTAAAAATATTATTTTATATCATTTTTAGAAAAATTGACATTGCATATCTCCATACTGCTGAGCGAGGAAGTTTTTACCGTAAGGCTATTCTTGTTAGAATATTTAATTTCTTTGGAATACAAACAGTAATGCATCATCATGCGGCTGAATTCGAAGAATTTTATGAAAGTTTATCTGAAAAAAACAAGAGTTTTGTAAATAATACCTTAGAATTAGTTACGTTAAACATAGTATTAAGTAATAGACTTATTCCTATGATTAAAAATAAGGCAGAAAAGGCAAATGTTAAGGTATTATATAATGCTGTTACCACATTTGAAAATAACCCATATAATAAGAAGGCGCGTCACATTCTATTTTTGGGTCGTTTGGGGCAGCGCAAGGGAACATATGATTTCCTCGAAGCGATAAAACAAATTAATGGAGAACTTCACGATGATATAAAAATATATTTATGTGGTGATGGGGAAATTGAAAAAGTTAAAGCGAAGATTAGTGAATTAGAACTAGAAAATAGAATCGATTATATTGGATGGATTGATGATAGTATAAAGGAGAAATTTTTAAGTGAGACAATGCTTAACGTATTACCTTCATATAATGAAGGATTGCCAATGACTATTTTGGAAACAATGGCACATGGAATTCCTAATATTAGTACTTATGTTGCATCTATTCCAGAAGTAATTCGTGATGGCGAAAATGGATTTTTAATTCAACCTGGGGATGTAGAAAAAATGACTGAAACTATATTGCAGATATGTAATAATGAAGGGATTCGGGATAGGATAAGTAATCAGTCATGGCTGGAAATTAAAAGTAAATTTTCAATAGATAAACATATAGCACAATTGAAAGAATATTTAGATATGTTATAGTATTAAGGGAGGAATAGTGTGAAGAAAATAGGTATTTGTGCATGTTACAATACATTAAATTATGGAAGTATGTTACAAGCTTACGCAACACAATTGAGTGTTGAACGGATGGGATATAAAAGCGAATTTATTTTATATAAAAAGCAAAAAAATTTTCTTTTCGTACTAAAACAAATTCCGAGATTATTGAATAAGAATTTGATTGCAGATAAAATGATGCAAATAAAAAAGAAAGTGAAAATGTGTAGATATAAAGAAATAGTAAATAATAACAAAATTCGCATAGATTCATTTAAGCGTTTTCAAAATCAATATTATAAAAAATTTTCACCTGTATATTACGGATATAGATCTTTGTGTCAAGGGGCGAAAAATTACGATTCTGTATTAGTTGGAAGTGATCAATTATGGACTCCTGGAGGATTAGCAACCAATTTTTATAATTTGATGTTTGTTCCAGAAGAAATTAATAAGATATCATATGCAACAAGTTTTGGGGTTAGCTCAATTCCATGGTATCAAGTAAGGCGTACCAGAGAATATCTTGATCGAATAAATTATCTGAGCGTACGTGAAGTTAAAGGTGCTGAGATAATAGAAGAGATTGCTGGAAGAGAGGCAAAGGTTGTCGTTGATCCCACATTGCTCTTAACACGGTCAGAATGGGATGAAGCAATTGAGAAGCGTGATATAGTACAGGAACCATATATTTTTTGTTATTTTTTAGGTGAAAATCCAGAGCATCGAAAAATTGCATTACAGATGCAAGAGTCTATGAATTTGAAAATAGTTTGTACCCCGTACTTAGATAATTTTGCTAAGTGTGATATGAACTTTGGGGATTATCAATTGTTTGATATCGGACCGGATGATTTTGTTAATTTAATAAGGAACGCAAAATATGTTTTAACTGATTCATTTCATGGAAGTGTATTTTCTATTCTCTATCATAAAAAATTTATTGTATTAGATCGTTATATCGAGGGAAAGCAATCTCGAAACTCTCGAATAGATAGTTTGTGTGGTTTGTTAGGATTAGAAGAACGTAGATGTTTTAATAATATTGCCAAAGAGATAGATTATGAGAAGGTTGATAATAGATTATCAAAGCTTCGTAATGAATCTATGGTATTTTTAGAATCGGCTTTAAAACAGAAATAGAGGAAATATGATTAAGATTGAAAGAAAAGAACAATGTTGTGGATGCAGTGCATGTGCTAATATATGCCCTAGAAATTGTATATCTTTACAACCAGATATAGAAGGATTCCTTTATCCTAAAATTGAAAGTGATTATTGCATTGAATGTCATTTGTGCGAAAAAGTATGTCCAATAAATAAACCTGTAAATACAGATGAATTTGTTAGATATTCGTATGCTGTTCGTACGAAGGAAAATAGTATTTTATTACAAAGTACATCAGGAGGTTTTTTTACACCGTTAGCCGATTGGATAATATCACAAAATGGAATTGTTTGTGCTGCAAGGTTTGATGATGATTTCAGGGTAGTGCATGATTTTATTTCAAGTGATGAAGTTGCTTTGGATAATAATATATATGAGAAATTTCGAGGATCTAAATATGTCCAAAGTGATATGGGGGATTGTTTTAAAAGAATAAAGGAATATTTGCAGGACAATATAATGGTTTGTTTTATTGGGACTACATGTCAGGTGAGTGGATTAAAAAAGTTTTTACAAAAGGACTATCTTAATTTAATTACAGTTGATCTTGTGTGCCATGGTACACCTTCACCAAAATTGTGGAAAAAATATATAGATTATCAAGAGAAAAAATACAATTCGTCAATTAAGAGCATTTCATTTCGAAATAAAACATACGGATATCATAGTGGAACAATGAAAATTTCTTTTGAAAATGGAAAAATGTATTATGGGAGTGCTCGTGTTGATTATATGCTGAAAAGTTTTTTTAAAGAAATCTCATCAAGACCTATATGTTATGAATGTCCATTTAAAAAGACGGAAAGATGTAGCGATATTACAATTTATGATTGTTGGCATATCGAGTCTTTGGTTCCAGAGATGGTAGATGATGATAAGGGATTTACCAATGTTATAATCCAATCGGAAAAAGGTGGAGATTTATTAGAGCAGCTTAAAAACGAGATGGAGATATATGAAGTAGATATAGATAAGGCAATTGCTTTAGACGGGGTTATGGTACAAAATTCTGCGATTGCTCATTCTAGGCGTGCGGAATTTTATCAAGAATTAGACGATACTCCATTGCCTCAGCATATACAGAAATTTATTCCAATTAGCGCATTAGATCATGTGATAGAAAAAATGAAATTTATTGTATATCGTTTAGGAATATTGCAGAAGTTAAAGAAAATATTAAAAAAATAATTAAGAAAATAATTAAGAAAAGAGAAGAAATTAATGGTAAGTATAATTATTCCAACATATCAACGTTCTGATACTTTAAAAAGAGCTATTGAAAGTTGTTTGAATCAAACGATGGATGATATCGAAATCATTGTTGTTGATGATAATAATCCCGATTCAGATTATAGGTCAATAACAGAAAAAATAATGGCGGATTATTCAGATAACAATAAAATAAAATATTTAAAGCATTCCCAAAATATGCGAGGATCAGCAGCAAGAAACACAGGGATTTCTGTGGCAAAAGGAGAATATATCACCTTTTTGGATGATGATGATGTATTAGCAGATAATAAAATAGAGAGGCAAATCAAAACATTAGAATCAAAGGGCGAAGAATTTGGTGTAGTATGTTGTGGAGTAAAAGTATGTGATGAAGATACAGGGAAGCAAATGCGAATCATACAACCGCAGAGAGAAGGAAATGTTCAATTAGATATGTTGAAGCTTCGCTTCGGAATGGGGTCTGGGTCTAATCCGCTTTTTCGTAGATGTGCCATTGAAAATATAGGAGATTTTGATACCTCCTTTTTAAGACAGCAAGATACAGAATATATGATTAGAGTACTCAGAAATTACAAATTAGCTGTTGTTTCAGATGTATTGATTACTAAATATGAATCAGGACATCCTAATAGACCAAGTCCAGTGAGGTATTTAGATATTCAGAAACATTTTATGAAAACTTTTAAGAGTGATATAGAAAGATATTCCTCAATAGAGCAAAATGAGATATATAGAAATAATTGGCATCAAGTATGCATAGTAGCTATAGATGCAAGGGATTGGAAGTTGGCAAGAAAGTGTTATAATATAGCTGCTAAATATATGAAGTACACATTTAAAATGAAAATGGGAATGTTAAAACATATTTTAAATAATAAGTATTAACAAAGCTGATTAAGGAGGAACACGTAATGATAAGATTGAAAGTTGGTACTCGTATTTCAATTAGTTTATCTGCATTTTTTATTATAATCTTGACATTATTTTTTGCATTTGAACGTGTTTTAGTTGATATATCGCCCGTATTTGGATATATAGATGAAATATTAGCGATTATTGCTGCGGTTGAAATTATAAAATCTGTATTAGAGAAAAAAAAGATATTTTATAAAGAAGAAATATTTGCATTAATATCAATGATACTAATAGCTATAATAGGTCTTTTGGGAAATATGAATTATCGATTGTTAAATCAGATTTTTCCGATATTAATAGATGTTATATCCATATTTAAAGTTTTTTTGGTTTTTTATTGGATAAGAATGAGAAGATTAGAAACAAAAGATTGGGATAGCGTTGTTATAATTCTTGCAAAAATCATTAGATTTTTTTTGCTAATAATGCTAATTACATACATTGTTTCATATTATATTGATTTAGGAATGTTGGGCGAAGTACGCTATGGTTTAAAGTCATACCAATTTTGGTTTAATAATCCTGGAAATTTCAGTAAATTATTTTATTTTATTATCCCTCTTTTAACAATAGATTTGTATTATAAAAAAACAATTAATAAGATGATTTATATTGGGATAGCACTATTTATTTGGGGGACTACTTTGCGTTCAAGAGCAATTGCTTTTATCGCTTGTTATGTTTTATTGTCTTTCTGGTTCTTTAGACTAAGAAAACGTAAATATAAAGTTAAAATAATTCAATTTCTTCCAATTAGTTTGATTGGAGTGATTTTAGGTTGGGACCAGTTTATTTACTATTTTACAAATGAGAATCAAGCAAGATATCAACTTATGAAGTACGGAATCGTAACGTTAAAAGAATATTTTCCATTGGGAGCAGGGTTTGGAACATATGGTTCTGATGTTGCTGTGAATTATTATTCACCATTATATACAAAATATGGTTTTGATAAAATATATGGAATGGGTTATTTGCATACAAATTTTTTGAATGATAATTATTGGCCTATGATTATGGGGCAGTTTGGACTTATTGGAACTATTTTGATAATTTATATTCTCTATAGCATATACAATCTCAGTTTTAAATGTTTAAAAAATAATGAAATTTTTTGTTTTGCAACGATTATTATGGCTGGTATGATGCTTATTTCTAGTGTAGCTTCAAAAAGTTATAGCGAATATTCAATGATACCAATATTTATATTACATGGCATTATGTTTCAACGGGAAAGAAATAAGATGCAATCAGTCGAAAGAAATGCGGAGGAAGAATAATGAAGCAGTTTTTAATCACAGGTGCAGATTTTCGTAATAAAGGTGGTCAATCTATGTTGTTTATCACTATAAGTGAGTTACGAAAAAGATTTCCAGGTTGTAAAATATATTATCCTACAAATAAAAAAGTTGATGTAAACTATAAAATCACACCCATATATTATAATTTCGATTCTTTGTATTATATGCATGGTGGCAGTAAGAAAATAAAGGCTATTATTAAGTCCTTGATAAAGGGGATTTTAAAGAAGGATGGAAATATAAAGGAGATAAAGGAATTACAAAGTGTTTTTACTGAGCTTGATGGAATCATTGATGTAAGTGGTTTTAATTTATCCTCGGAGTGGAATGAAAAAATTAATTTTAAATTTTTGGAATATATTCGTCAGGCAAAGAAGTATAATGTTCCCATGTATTTAATGCCGCAATCTTTCGGTCCATTCGATTATCAAAAGAATCAAGAAAAGATGGATAATGATATTAAGCAGTTATTATCATATTGTAAAGTTGTTTATGCACGGGAAAAAAATGGTTATGAACTTTTAGAAAAGCACTATCAATTAGAAAATGTATTGCAATCTTCGGATTTGGTATTACAAAATAAGGAAATTATATTAGAAAATTTGTTTGTAAAGATTCCGGAAACTAAACTAGATGTTCATGTAAATCCACATGGTGTTGCCTTGATTCCTAATTTGCGTAGTTTTGAACACGGAAATAAAGAGAAGTTACTTGAATTATACAGAAATATTATTGTTAGTATAATGGAACAAGGGAGAGAAGTGTATGTTTTTAGACATGCTACGGAGGATTTAGAAGCATGTCGCTGGATAAAGCATATGTTTGAAGAGGAAGAAAGGGTTATCCTTTTGGAGGATGAATTTAATTGTTTGGAGTATTCTGAACTTGTAAAACAATTTGATTTTATAATTTCTTCAAGGTATCACGCAATAGTACATGCATTAAAGCAAGGTGTTCCTTGTGTGGCCTTAGGATGGGCAATAAAATATGTTGAATTATTATCTTTATTTCATATGGAGGATTATGTTTTTAACATAAGCAATGCTTTTGATGAGACTCAGATTATTGACGCTATATTAATATTATGTTCAGAATATCAGAAATTTTCAAAAAAGATTTTGTTAGAGATGGATAAAATATGTAGTGTTAATTGCTTTGACATATTACAAAAATATGATGAGCATACAATAAAAAGAGTGGATGCATATACATCTTCTTTGGGATTATGTAGTTCCTGTGGTATGTGTGTAGGAGTATGTCCTTGCAATGCCATAGAATTAAAGAAGAGTGAATATGGGCAATTTTTGCCTTATATTAGTAATGAAAAATGCATTCAATGTGGAATTTGCCATGAAATGTGTCCTGGTAAAGACTATAATCCTATTGAATTAGAAAAGAATAATTCTAAAGAATGGAATGGGAATCTCTTAATTGGAACGCCAGTTGAAACATATACTGGTTATGCAAAGGATCAAAAAGTGAGGGAACAAGGGGTTTCGGGAGGTTGTGTTTCCGCTATTATCGATTACTTATTGGAAGCAGAAATTTATGATGCAGCGTTTTGTGTTGATACATATTTATATGACGACTTGGTACTTGCTAAGAAGTATGAAAAAGGAAACGATCTTTCAAAAACTCCTTTATCTCGTTATGTCACAGTATCACATCAAAATACGGTTAGGTACATGTTGGAAAATAAGGAAAGTAAGTTGGTGATTGTTTCAGTTCCTTGTGCAGTCCAGGGCTTTATGAAAGTAATTCAAAAATATAAATTGAATAGGGAGAATTATTTTTTTTGCGGATTAGTATGCGATAAAACTATGACAAATCAAGTTCATGACTATTTTAATGATATAAGTGCTCATAAATTAAAAGCATTGTATTTTCGGACAAAAAAGAATATAGGCTGGCCAGGAAATGTTGCTTTAGAAACAGAAGAGGGAGTAAGATATTTTCCGGCGGAGAAAAGAATACGTATAAAAGAGTATTTTCAGCCTCGACGATGTTTATATTGTTTAGATAAACTAAATCGTTATGCAGACATTGCTTGTGGAGACGACTATTCCGGCAATTGTAGTTCCAAGGGAGGAAATATTATTTTTGTCTATTCTGAGACTGGAAAAGAAGTCATAGAAAATGCTCCATTATGTTTGGAAAAAATCAAATGTGAAGAAGCAATTTCTGCTATGAAAATTGAAGTTCGGAAGAAAAATATTGATTATATACGTTGTTTACAACAAGAAACTGGATTGGTATTTTGTGATTTGATTGAACCAAAAGAAGATGAAGCTGCCAGAAAGGAATACAATGTAAGAATAGAAAAGATAGAAATAGGTAAAAAGTATCGTCAATCTCCAGAAAAGTTTGAAAAAATTATTAATAAAAAGCCATCAATTTTAAAACGAATAAAAAGGAGAATGAAATTATAACTAAAATTATGAGGAATTGCTTATTATGAATGTAATCAAAGTATTTAAAGACAAGTATAATAAAACTCCATCACAAGTGCGGGCATCTTTATGGTTTGTGGTATGTGGTTTCTTTCAACGTGGTATTTCAACGCTGACTACTCCTATTTTTACAAGATTGCTGACTACTTCTGAATATGGCGAGTATAGTACATTTAATTCATGGCTTGAGATTATAACCATTTTTGCAACACTTCGTTTAGGATTTGGCGTTTTTATGCAGGGCTGTGTGAAATTTGAAGAAGATAGAAAGCAATTTTCATCAGCATTATTGAGTTTAGCTACTACTTGGTGGATGGGAGCTATTATAATATATTTAGCATTTCAGGACTTTTGGAATAGACTTTTTAAACTTAGCACATTTGAAATGCTATGTATGTTTGGTATGATGCTTGCAACAATTGCATTTAATTTTTGGTCTGTATTAAAAAGAGTGGATTTTGACTATGTTCCATTAGTTAAGCTGACATTAATTGTTTCTGTTTTAAAACCGCTATTGGGCATTATGGCAGTTTTATTGTTTCCAGGGCATAAGGTTGAAGCAAGAATTGCATCGTTAGCAATTGTAGAGATTGTATGCTATGGAGGTTTATTTTTAGCTATAAAAAGTCAATCGCGTGTATGGTACCATAAAAGATATTGGCGTTATGCTTTAGGATATAATATTCCTCTTATACCACATTTTTTATCTCAAACGGTTTTGAACCAATCAGATAGAATTATGATTAAGTCACTGGTCGGTTCAGAGGCAGCAGGTATATATAGTTTGGCATATAGTATTTCAATGATTATGTCAATGGTAAATACCTCTATACAAAATTCTTTTAATCCGTGGATATTCAAGCAGATTAAAGCTAAGAAGTATAGTGAGATTGCTCAAATATCTTATGTTGTTCTTGGTATTGTTGCATTTATGAATTTTGCATTAATATGTATTGCGCCAGAAGTTATTGCTATATTTGCGCCTGCATCATATCATGAAGCGGTATATGTGATACCTCCAGTAGCCATGGGATGCTATTTTTTATTTATGTATTGTCTTTTTTCTAATTTTGAACTATATCAGGCTAAGACAGTATATATGACAATTGCTTCTGTTTTTGGAGCTGGATTAAATTTAGTATTGAATTACTTTTTTATACAAAGATATGGTTACCTTGCTGCTGCGTATACAACATTAATCTGCTATATTGTATATACAGGGATGCATTATATATTTATGCGTATTATTTGCAAAAAATTTCTGGATAATGTCCGTGTATATAATCTCAAAATCATTATTATGATTTCTATTGTATTTGTTGTGGCTGGAATAATTATGATGTGTTTATATGATTTGATTCTCATTAGATATGGCATTTTATTGATGATTATTATAATTGCTTTTGTTAAAAGAAAAAATATTATTTTTAGAATTAAGCCACTATTAAAGAAGTAAAATAAGCACTCTATAGCAGAGTGCTTTAAAATCATGGGGTGTTTATGCCATAATCATATAAACTGTTTTTATCTATAATCTATCCCCGGACAATGAAACCAGTGTGTCCATTTACGATCAGAAAGTTTTGTTTTTATGACACCATTTCCAAATTTTGGATTGGACGTAGATTCGATTACGTCCTGATTGCCCATGTAGATGCCTACATGCCCAGGCATATAGAGACAGATGCCTGCTTGTTCCGGCAGGGAGTCAATTGTTTCGCTTTGGTCTGCGGCATCAAGCATCATTCCACTGTTAAGATCCATTGCAGAATCATACTGGAAGTGAGAAAGACCACCCATTACAAAGTTTTTTATGAGACCGCTGCAATCAAATCCACGGATGTTATGTCCGATACATTTTTTTAGTTCTTCACAATGTTCTGGTGTATATACCTTTGGATAGGCTTTTTTCAAGGTTTCTATAATTTCCTCTGTAATGATTTCTCCGAGGCCTCCCCACAGATATACAGTAGGCATTTTTAAACATACTCGGGCATGCTGAGCCAAGTCGGCAGAGGTTTTGGAGGGCAGAGGATAGCTATCTTGTCTACGGGGCTCAATGATATCCTTCAATTCTCCATAATATGTTTCAAATTCATAGGATCTGTGCTTGAATAAGTATCCGTCAATATTTACCCGTGGAAAATAAAAGCAATCGCCTGTTTCTTCGAATTGCCGTGTATTATTTACATCGCAGAAATATTGAAATCCAGCTTCTTTTAAATATTGTTGAAATAGTGGATAGTTTTGTACTTTTATCCCGAATGGGGAGATATAAATATTTGTCTCACCTACAATAGGAGCAATCTCTGTCAACCAGCGTTTGGTGTCCTCGATGCATAATTTCTCGTCTGCTCCCTCATCTTTGAAAATATTTCTTTTATGTCCATAGCTATGACATGCAAATTCCCAACCATGTTGTTTTAATGTATTTACTACATGGTTTAATTCTTTTTTTTCAAGATTTGGATTATGATATCCTAAGATTCCTTCATAACCTGTAATGGCGATAATTCCTCTCGCATTATTATATGAAAAATCAGGATGCTTTTCAATAAAACTTTCTAGAAGTGCGATACCATCAGCTTGTGTTGTAATAGTGATGGAACCATCTTCTTCTATCCATTGGTTGGCAATTTTTCCATCTTCTGTGATAACGATTTTGTCTGCAAAACCATAACCCTTCATATAATTATAATAATTTACATCATCGTATGAAATGACTAGTGGGACTTTATTTTGGGGTAATTCTATCCGATGGTGCAGTAAATCTGCCATATTAACTAGCACATAGTTTCTTTCATAAAGAGAATCTAAAAGCTTATTATATTCATCAACAGTAATCATCCATGTTTCAAAATTACGTGTACTATCCAGTTTTTTTACAAATGCTTTGGCAGGATTTACTACCAAACTGTGAAAAAATATATGATGATATTGCATTATGAATCCTCCTGTTTTTTCTGAGTGAGACCAAAGTCCAGCATCTCATCTATTTCTTTTTTGAGTCCGGTTCCATGATATAGATATTGTATCTGCTGATAAGTACTAAAGCAGCCTGAGATAGCATTGCCTTCTACTACGATAGGGCCAGTAGGTGTGACTGCAATATCCCAGCCAATATAAGGGACTTCAGGGAAATAACTGGCAGCTTCTATTGCCAGATTGATTGACTCTTGGATATATGGTATTTTAATCTGGTTGAAGACAATATTTGTGTTGTGATGTATGGTTGCTTTCTCGACATGCTTGGAAGGATGTACGTAAACAGCCATATCTATTGTGCCATCTATATTTATTACAGCGCGATAACTTCCAGAATTATTTTCACTTATATCTACAATAGAATTATTACATCCAATACGTAGTTTGGGTTTCAGAAAACTCCGAATTTCCTGTCCATTATTTACAGTATGAATGCGAATTGTGTTTACGGAATGTGGATAGATTTTTGCGATTTCATCATGCTGGATAATATACTCTTCCAGTAAGACCTGTCGATTGCTGTTTATACTTTCCAAAATATCTTCGGTTGATGATGTAGTAGTATCATAGCATGCAAATTGTGTGGCTTGGCTTCCGTAATTACGTTTTCCAACGAAACGGGTATGTGTTCGGATGAAGTCTATTTTTTCCTGTTCAGAGCATTCTGTTAGAATCAGGCAGTCCCTACCGAGAAGATGTGGACATCTTTTATAAAGAGTGGTTTTATTATCCAATAAGTCACAGGCTTTTTCTGAATTTAAACTACGACATTTTTTATAGTAGGATTCAAGAAGATAAAAGGTGTCCGGATGACTTAGGTAATCGGTTTCGATTAAGAAACGATAGCCGGTATGCTCCTGATTTCGTATTTCTTTCAGTTTATGAAAGGTGGCAAAGAAGGGGGATTTATGTGTTATACAGTATTTAATAATAAGTATGAGAGTTGATGTGTATTGCTTAAGTTTATTCATGCTTTTCTCCTTATATAGTGTTTTTAATTGCAGATTTCCTTTGTGTTACGTCGAAAAACTTTTGTATCTTTTACTTCTAAGATATAATCACATTCTCGTAATGTAGAATGACGATGTGCAATCATGATGATGGTTTTATCCTTTGATATGGAATAGATAGCATCTGCAATTTCACTTTCTAAATCTGTATCCAATGCGGAAGTGGCTTCATCAAAGATTAAAAGATCAGGATTGTGAAATAAAGCTCTTGCGATTCCAACTCTTTGGCGTTGGCCACCAGACAGTCGAATTCCTTTTTCTCCAATTACAGTGTGTATGCCATCAGGAAGCGTATCCACAAAAGCATCTAATTGGGCTTGTTTTAGTGCATTCATTACATCTTCCATAGATGCATCTGGATGCCCAAATGCTATATTTTCGTAAATAGAGCCATCTAACATATAAATCATCTGAGGGATATAACCAATGTGTTTAATCCAGCCGGGAAGATTTGTTTGAAGTTTTGTATTGTCTACATAAATATTTCCTTTTGTAGGTTCCCAGTAGCCCATTAATAAATCTACCAAGGTGGTTTTTCCATTTCCAGAGGCTCCAATAATACCCACCACATCCCCTTTTTTAATCTGAAAGGATACATCTGTTAGTATATTGTGCTCTGTTCCGGGATAATGGAAGCTAAGGTTTTCTACCCGGATAGTATTTTGAAATGGGAGAAGAGAGATGTTTTTCTGCTTCTCATTAATATTTTCTTTTAAATATTCCTGAATATCAGAACTTAATTGCGATAATGCTGGTTTGCAAAATGCAATTAATCCCATATAGCGATTAATACGGTTCATACATGGAGTGAGCCGGATAATAACTAATCCCATAGCAGTAAGCTGCGTGAATAGATTGCTCATATCCGAATCCTGAAACAATAATAGTAATACAAAAATCAAAATTCCCCAGATGGTCACCGTCTCTACAATGCGGGATGGTGCAGCGGAATACTTTGATTTTAATTTTTCTAAGCGTATATTTTCTTTGCCAGCTTTTTTGTAAATGTCAAGAAATGCCTGTTCCCTTTGCATAACTTTGATTTCTTTAATTCCTTCAAATGCCTGTTTTACGGCTTTTATCATTTTTGTGTATTGATAGTTAGACTCATCTCCAATTTTGGTGAGGCGTGGGGCGATGAAAAGACGCAGAAGAAAGGATACAGAACCTACCAAAAACAGAGTTAATAGTGTCACTTGCCAGTTTGTGTACAACATAACCAGCATTAAAAGAGACATAACCACCAGTTCCGTACTTAAGGAAAGAATGTACTGCAGCATGGAAAAACATTTGGTTATGTGATTAGTAATAATAGTGATAATTTCACTTGTATTATGATGAATGAAGTAAGGGTAAGGTTTATTAATGTATATATGGAATAATTTATTCGAAGCAATGTAGAAGTTTTTGACTGCAAAGTGATGCTGGCGAATTTCCAACCGGTATAAGTATACATTTTTTATAACAAAAGCCAGCATTAAAAAAATCGTCAAGTAAATAAGAAGCTGCTTAAAATCAGCATTTGGAAATATTGATAACAACTGTTTTCCCCAAGAATACTCTTCAATACTATTAGGGGATGTTATTATGTTGATATATGGAATGATTACAGATATACTGAATGTTTCCAAAAAACCACCAATGATAGTTAATAAAAATAATCCGATTAATTCTATTTTTTGTTTTTTATTTAATAACTGTTGAAATTGTTTATATGTCTCTTTCATAGTCTGTGTCCTGTTTTGTTTCCTATTCTTTCTTTGTTTTTTAGATGTTTATAATATAGTTTTCTATATTGTATCTCATATTCAGTAGTATGTGAATCTTTTAAATCTGCATTGTATTCAGACGATTGATATAAAATGGTATCTGCTTTTTTCATAACATTTAAATATACAAGTCTTTGGAGTGCTATGGTTCTTGCTTGATAAAATAAACTATTGTCTGTAAAAGGATTATAGGCGGATGGTGCTGGCAACAGGCACCCTAAAGTGATGGCCCGATTCAAAGAAATTTCAGATGGAGACTTGGTATAATAGAATTCACAAGCTTCTTTGATGCCATATTGTTCCATGCCGTAATATATGATATTGAGATAAATATCAAGAATCTGCTCTTTGGATAGTGTTTTTTCAAGTTTGCGAGCAACGAAAAATTCTGCAATTTTTCGTTTGTATGTTTTTTTAAAGGAGAAGTACATGTTTTTGGCTAATTGCTGAGTAATAGTACTTCCACCGATTGGATTGGAATGTTTAAAGTTTCGAAAAAATGCATATGCAATACGCTTGAGGTTATATCCACGGTGTTTGAAAAAACAAGAATCTTCCAAACAGATAATTACAAATTTGATGTTTGTAGATATTTCATCAATGGGAATGTAACTGGGAGATTTTTGTAGTTTGCTATAGTATTCCCAGATTGGTTTTTCTTTTAGGAGTTTATTAGCAGTCCAATAACCTTGTATGATAAAAACAATAAAGGGTAGTGAGATTAATAATATTATTATGTAAAGCATAAATACCTCCATTTCAGAAAGTATTATAGCATACTAGAATATGACTTTTCAATTGATATATGTCAAGTAAACTTGGTATTGTTGCACAAAAAAATGGAATGATAAGACATTTAGTTTCGTTATGCTTATTATGCTTGCGATTTTTTTTGTGAGAGTATAGAATATGCATATATGAGAAAATAGGAAGGTATTTCCATAGAATAGAACTAAAAATTTGGGGGATTTTTATGGATTCTATGCTGACTTGTTTCATACAAAAGAAAGGAGATTTTTTCATTGACTTTTACATCAAATTTATTTTTAATAGGTCTTTTGCCGTGGTTTATCATATTGGTTTTTCTTACAAGAAATAAAAAATATTCAAAAAAGATATTGATATTATTGGCTAATACGGCTTTTTATGTGTGGGGCGGAATTGGAGGAAGCGTATTCGTTTGCTTATTTTCTGCAATTTTGTGGCTTTTTTCGGTCATTATATCAAAAAATAAAAATCGCATTCTGTTTGGTGCTTTGATTTTTATTACAGTAATACCATTATTGGCTGCTAAGTATACAGGATTTGCAATCAATAATATCAATAATATAACAGGATATGGATTGGATGTACCTGATTTTATTATGCCAATTGGTATTTCGTTTTTTACATTTGAAGCAATATCATTGCTTTGCGACATTCACTCGAAAAAGATTGGAGAAAAAATATCATTGTTGGATGTGTATTTATATTTAACATTTTTCCCAACAGTTACATCTGGACCAATTATCCGATTTCAAGATTTTCGGGATGGTTTACATAACCATATAAATGCAAGCAATTATGGACACGCTATTGAGCGAATAGTAATTGGTTTGTGTAAAAAAGTTCTAATTGCAGATAAAATTGCTCTATTGGCGGATTATTATTTTGACGGGGTAGCATCTGGAAATATATATTCATGTATGGGCTTGTGGATAGGCTCAATAGCATACACTTTGCAGCTATATTATGATTTTTCTGGATATTCTGATATGGCTATTGGAATAGGTGGACTACTTGGCTTTAGGATAAGTGAGAATTTTAATAAGCCATATCAGGCAAATAGTATCTCTGATTTTTGGAAAAGATGGCATATTTCTTTAAGTCAGTGGTTTAGAGATTATGCATATATCCCATTAGGCGGTAATCGGTGTGCAGTTCCAAGGCATATATTGAATCTTTTTATTGTATGGGCCTTGACAGGCATATGGCATGGTGCAGACTGGAGCTTTGTTTTATGGGGGATAGGCTACTTTGTGCTATTGGTGTTGGAGAAATATATTCCAGTAATGAAAAATATAGGTGAACATTGGTATGGGCATTTATACGCACTTTTCTTCATAAACCTGCTATGGATTCCATTTAGAGCAAATAATCTACCTACTGCTGGTAAGTATATAGTAGGAATGTTTGGGGGAAATGGTTTTGGGAGTATAGAGGAAAAAGCAAAATTATTTTTGCCGTATTTAATAATGGCAGTACTTTTATGTTGTCCTTGGAATCGTTTATTAGAAAAATATAATAAAAAGAAATGGTATCGGATTCTTAAGGGGATTTGCATAATAGCAGCGGTTGGGCTTGCAATATGTGCTGTGATTAACTCATCATATACTCCATATATCTATGGCAATTTTTAAGGAGGTGACGGGGATTATGAAAAAAATACATATCAAGTGTCAATGGCATATTATAGTGATTACAGTGTGTATATGTCTTTTCTCTTTAATGTGTTGGGCAAGCTTTGCAAGAAGCATGGGTTCTGCTCTGATACTTCACGTAGAAAATAGTGAAGGTTCTTTGAGTGCAGAACAAACTAATAATAGCGCCGCTGCTCCTAATGAGAATGTTCTAGAAGAAGGTGCGGCTAAAGAACAAAATAGTTTTCTTTCATATGCAGATACTTTGGATAATTATGTTAATGGTTTGGATACTATGTGGTATGAAGCTATGTACAAAAAATCACTTTTAAGTAAGATGGATTTAATATATACATATTATTCTACTGGAGAAATTGCATCAAGTCAGGTTATAAAAGGGAAAAAGAAATGGCTTTTTTATAATAGTGCGATAGATAGTGATTCAATTGGTGATTTTGAGGGAACAAAAAAATATTCACCAGAGG
This sequence comes from Butyribacter sp., assembly GCA_045542435.1. Taxonomy (GTDB): domain Bacteria; phylum Bacillota; class Clostridia; order Lachnospirales; family Lachnospiraceae; genus Jutongia. The sequence continues at coordinate 40,395 of JAZQLD010000027.1, forward strand.
AAATGGATTGTATATTAAAAGAGGCATTATGGACACAAGAAGAACTTAAAGCACGTGGAATCAATTTTACAATACTTGTAGCACCAAATAAGGAAAATGTGTATTCAGAGTATATGCCAGACATGTATACCCATTCAAAAATATCTGGTACAGATATTTTGATTGAGCATTTAGCAAATAATAATGTTAAGATAATAAATCCTAAAGAGGAGCTTTTGAAAAAACATTCAAAATATCAGCTATATTATTCCTATGATACCCATTGGAATCAGCTTGGTGCATACATTGGTGTAAGAAATGTTCTTGAAACATGGAATATACAGATACCTTCCTTGGAAGATAGAACTATTGTGTCAGATAAATTATTTGGAAACTATCATTATTGTGGAATGGATGATTTGGCTGAAATGGCGGGATTAAGAGAAAGTGTGTTCAGTGATGAAGTTGAATATGAAATTGAGGGAACTGGCTTAATGGATTGGACTGCTTTTGAGAGTGAACAAGAAAGTAAGCAGGTATCATATTATTCGAATCCTGAAGCACAAGTGCAAGCAACACTTCTTTTGATTGGTGATTCTTTTAGAAGTTCGATGGTGCCATCATTACGTGAGACATTTTCCGATGTTTACGTTGTGCATAGATCTTATTATACAGCAGATGTGTTGAATGAAATCAATCCGGAGTATTTGATTTCTGAATATGTTGAAAGGTATTCAGATGGAATTGGCAGTATAAAATCTATAGTGCAGTAATCATAACGGCGGTTGTAGCAACCGCCGTTATTTATGGAATGGGAAATTGTCATTTTTATTCTTAGATTACCTGTATTTCAAAAGCGGTAGTCTGTGGTGGAATGCTTGCAGTCTTAAAAGAGGCATGACGCACCCGTACCCGCAGACCAGGAGCCAGCCTTGAGAAATTCATAGGACGTCCAAAACGGTCTAAGATAATGGCATCTTCCGGAACATTGAATCTTATTAAGGAAGATACATTTCCATCGCTAATAGTTGTGAAATTTCGGTTTCGTTTATTGATATCGATGATTCGACCTACTGTAATATTGTCTCTTATAGGCCTTCTAATGATTCGGATCAAATAAGCAGAAGCCTGTGGAGGGATGCTTCTGGTCATGGCAGAGGAAAAACTGGCGTTTACAGTCATGCCAGTCCGTAGCGCTCTGGCTCTTGTTGGATTACCATTTTCGTCCAGAATAACAGTTCGAGGTCCAACTACAAGCCTTACTGTTTGTTGTCTTTGTGGACGATTGGTACGGTCTCTGTAATTGATTGTAACAAATGTTGTATTGTTTTCAGAAGTTATGTTTTCGATAATGCCATCTGAAATATGAATAATGGAATTTCCTGGGGAAAAAGCGTCCATAAAGCACCTCGGGAGATTTTTTTATTATTATATTCTTTAGATAGAAAAGAGGAACTTATTGACAACATTTTATTGCCATTGTAAAATTATAAATAAGTGTATAATCGTGAAAAAATCATATAGGAGGACAATGACAAAAGTGGCTTTTGCATAATAGATCGGGAGAAAAGCTATTGTATAGTAAACTGGGAGAATACTTGGAATTGTCATATGGATGTGGTGACAAAATTCCAAAAGAGATAAGGAGACAAACTATGGCTAAAAAAATGAGAAAAAAGAAATTTGATAAAAAGAAATTTGAGCAGATGAATATTAAAGAAAAATTGAACTACGGTTATGGGCTGGTTATTATCTTTATGTGTGTATCCGGTTTGGTCAGCGTGGTTTGTTTAGGGGTGTTGAATGCTACCCTGAATGATTTTGTCAATGGAGCAAATAAGGCTGATACGGCAGTTAAGAATTGTCGTCTTTATACGAATAATGCGGCGAGAACCGTTCGCGAAATGGTATTGAATGATAGTCCTACCAGTTATGGTAAAAGCAAACAGAAAATTCAGGAACAGTTGGAACTGGTAGATGCCCAGTTGGAGGTGTTGAAAGAAACTGGTCTGATTGAAGAGAAGTTGTTCGAGAAGTATGAGGGGAAGGTTAACAGATGGGAAGCCATTGCAAATAGTATTGTTAGTGAAATTATGGCAGGAAATGATGATGTAGCTCAGACAAAAATCATTTCTGAATGTGTACCTGCTTTAGAGAGTATGATGACTACTGCAGATGAGTTAGATGAGGTGACAGCTGCAGCGATGCAGTCGTCCATTACAAAGAGCAGAATTGTATTTTGGGTTGGTCTTGTTATTATCATTATATCCGTAGCGGGAGCGACTATCATTGCATTGCAGATGGCAAAACGTATCATTAAGACGATTACAGAGCCTCTTAGTGAAATCGAGGCAGTTGCCCATGAATTGGAAGCAGGAAACTTACATAGCAGCATTTCATACAGTGCCAATGATGAGGTGGGTGTGTTGGCAGAAAGTCTGCGTAAATCATTCCAGACCTTGAGTTCTTATGTGGATGATATTGCAAGAACGATGGGACAGTTTGCAAAAGGTAATTTCGATGTGAAGCCTGAAGTAGATTGGAAAGGAGATTTTGTTGAAATCAGGGATGCTCTTATGAAATTTGAGAGAAGCATGTCTAAAACCTTGCAGAATATTCAACATGTAGCAGGTCAGGTTGACAGTGGAGCAAGTCAGGTGTCTGATAGTTCCATGGATTTGGCGCAGGGAGCAACGGAGCAGGCTATTATTACATCTGGGCTTGCAGATACAGTTCAGTCTGTATATGCAGAGGTTGTTGCAAATGTTGAGAATGCAAAGGAAGTCAGCAAAAAGGTAGAAGCTTCCGGAAGTGCCATGGGAAATGGTAATGAAATGATGAAAGAAATGGTTCTTGCTATGGTAGAGATTAGTGAGGCATCCCAGCAGATTGAGAAGATTATTGCTACCATTACAGATATTGCATCTCAGACTAATCTTCTTGCATTAAATGCAGCAATTGAAGCAGCAAGAGCTGGAGCTGCAGGAAGAGGATTTTCGGTGGTTGCGGATCAGGTATCACAGCTTGCATCTCAGAGTGCTGATGCAGCAAAGAATTCAAAGGCACTGATTCAGTCTTCTTTAGACGCAGTAGAAAAAGGTATGCTGATTGCTGATGAAACAGCACAACAGTTTGAGGCTGTTATGGCAAGTGCACAGCAGGTTATGGGTGAGGTTAATAAGATTGCGGACGCTTTAGAGGCTCAGACAGAGTCATTTACCCGCATTAATGCGGACGTGGATCATATCAATGATATCGTACAGACAAATTCTGCTACATCCGAAGAGTGTGCAGCTGCCAGTCAGGAGATGAGTGGTCAGGCAACTATGCTGGAAGGACTTATTGCTCAGTTTAAGATTGGTGATTATGATGACAGCGAAGATGATTTTGTACTGGAAGAGGAAGAAGGTTCTACAGAATCATATTATGAGGAATACGCAGGGGTTGAAGATGAATTTGTAGAAGAATATGAGGATATTTCTGCAAACGAAGGCGAAGATGCATATGAAGATACATTGAATGACGAGTCAGAGGAGGCAGAAACTTGCGAGGAAGTATTGGATGAAGGGTTAGAGGAAGTGCAAAAACTGGAAGAAACAGAAGATGTGGAACTGGAAGAGATAGAAGAATCCGAAGAAGCATTGGATGAAGGGTTAGAGGAAGTGCAAAAACTGGAAGAAACAGAAGATGTGGAACTGGAAGAGATAGAAGAATCCGAAGAAGCATTGGATGAAGAACCAGAGGAAGTACAAGAACTGGAAGAAACAGAAGATGTGGAACTGGAAGAAATAGAAGAATCCGAAGAAGCATTGGATGAAGAACCAGAGGAAGTACAAGAACTGGAAGAAACAGAAGATGTGGAACTGGAAGAATTCGAAGAGTCTAAAGAAGCATCGGATGAAGAGCTGGAGGAAATAGAAGAGTTAGAAGAGACATCGGATGCAGAAGTTGAAGAATAATTGATGCAAGGCAGGCTGTAAGAAACAATACAGTCTGCTTTTTTCTTTGCTGCTTCATTGCTATTTGAAGGCGAGAAAGGTATAATCAATGAGAAGTATTGTGTTATCAGAGAAATACAAGAAACAAATATAAAGATTACAGTGGGGAGAAAAGGGATAGATATGAGAATAAACAGAGAAGATATGCTGGAATTAACCAGAAGAATGACACCAAAGAGAAATTCCTTTATAAGAATTGCAGGCTGTTATATCGGAAAAGACGGAGAGATTGATGGAAGCTTTAATACTCATTTCTGGGATTTATCCATCAAGGAAAAGGAAGAAAATCTAAAGCTGGCAAAGACTATTCCGTTTTCAGAAACCAATGTACAGCTTAAGGGATATCAATTTCCAAAGGAAAGCCGGGGACAAAATAGCATGTGGCAGCTTTTAATGGGCATGAAAGCCTGCGGACTAAAAAATGATGCTTTGATGGAAGTATTCTATGATTTTGTAAGAGAACAGTATCAGTCACATCAGGAATATGCAATTTTTGTATTTCATGATTGCTACGATGTGCCAGTGAAGGCGTTGGATAAGGAGCGGTTGGGAGAGTCAGAAGAAGTATATGATTATCTGATCTGTGCGATTTGTCCATTGGTAGGTGATTATGAACCGGGAGCGCCGGAATGTGGATTCCTTTTTCCGGCATTTACAGACCGTAGCAGTGATGTATGTCATGTGGCGGTGTATGACGCAAATAATGAGAGAAGACACGGAGAAATCTTGGAAATACTGGGCTGTGAGTAGAAGGGGGTAGAGTTCAAAATATCATACAACAAATATTAAGGGAAAAGGAGAAACGATGAGAAAAAACAAAATAAAAACGGTGTTGCTGTTTTGGGCAATGATAGTTTGTCTGAGCAGTTGTGATAAAGAAAATAAGGGAAATGTGACTAGTGATGAAGACGTGAAAGAGAGTACAAATACTACAACAGTGGAAGCCTCATCAGAACAGTTAGCCGTAGAAAAACAATTACAGCTGATTGCAGATAATGAAAAAAAGTGGAAGCTGGATTATCGTGAGAAGGATTCCTTGGCATACTGTGGTCCTAATTATTATGACTATGTCGTGACTGATTTAAACCAAAATGGAAGATTGGAAATTATTGGTATTACATATAACGGAAATGGACATGTGCCAATTAGTGAATGCCATGAAGTCAGTGAAGACGGGAAAGAATTAAAGGAAGTGCCATTTGACGAAAATAGCAGCAATGCTGATTTATGTCTGGATGAGATGGAAGTGTACTGGGATGAAGAAACAAAAACCTATCATTATGATTATTTGGACTATCGACATGGAAGTGCTATTTCGCATACGATAGCTTTTTTAGATTTGGTGATGGGAGAAGGGGAGATAAAAGCGTCTGTTTATGGATATATAGACCAGAAATATAATGGAAAAACCATCTATTATGCTGGAAATAAGCGAAAGAAAATTTCAGAAAGAGCTTTGGCGGCAATGGAAGCAGAACATTATGCAGGCTGGGAAAGTAAGAAGGCAACCTTCGGCTGGTTTGATACAGTTATTCGTGATGAAGATGAGATGATGGTGGAAGAGGATATTTCTTCAGAGGAATTGTATCGCAGACTACAGACTTCTTATGAAACCTTTGGCTTTCATGACAATCCATTAAACATCGAAAAGCAGTTACAATTGATTGCTAAGAAAGCAGACCAATGGATTTATGCTATGCCAGGCGATCCTAAAGAAATACTGGATATTGTGTATTATACCGTGACAGATTTAGATGAAAATGGCAGATTAGAGATAATAACTAGTTTAGTAGATACTACTCATAAAAATTCAGGAAGTTGGTATTATGAAGTAAATGAATCGGGGGATGATTTAGTTTATATTGGTGAGAACTTAGCTGAGAATGAGACAGAGGTGGACTTATTTGGTGCTAGTCAAATCAATTCTTATCTGGAAGAAAGAAATAATGAGGAAATTATACATTATGCCGTGTATGATCTTACAAAGCATACTGGAGAAGCCAAAACAGAAATCATTCAGGATGTTTACTTGAAGAATGGAAAAATTGTAATAAAGGAAATTGCAAGTCATTTTGTAGACTGGGAAGGTAAAGAGGAATCATATTTTTACGAGGAAAAAGAGGTTTCCAAAAAGGAATATAAAAAATCTGAAAAGAAATATTTTTCAGAAATGTACTCAAATTTTTTGGATTGGAAATTAATCTGGTTTGATTTTAGTGATATGGTGTCAGCCACCACAAAGGTGAACATAACACAGGAGCATGTTTATGAGAAGTTGCTGGATGTGTATTATGAAAATCAATTTATATCGAAGGAATAAGGTTGAAAAATGAGGTAGGAAAACATGTTTGGAATTAAGAAAAAACAAAAGGATGCTACATATGACAGTCCGGATTGGAAACCTGTCTTGCGATGTAGCATCTGCACTGGTGAACAGGTGGCAGGGTTTAAGAACATACATACCGGGGAGCTCAAAGAGCCGGTGCTGATTCGGGATGACGCAGAATTAGAGCGGTTCAAAAAGAAATACCAAATTTCCGAAATTACCAAAGAATACTAAAAGTTTGAGGGTTAAAGAGATAATCTTTCTCAAAACATTGCAAAATCATTGACTATAGGACTGATTTCAGCTATCGTGGTCTTTGTATGACAGAAATTTACGACAGAAAGAGGAAGAAATAATGCCAAGAGATAGTATCAATTTGCCGGTGCAGGTATTAACTGCCAATATTAGAACAGAAATAAAAAGGGTTGAAATGCCTTTTGAAAAAATGATTATGCTGGGAATGCTTGCTGGTATGTTTATTGCTATGGGAGCAGCAGCCAGCAGTGTGGCAATGCATGCCATCAGCAACACAGGTCTGGCAAGAGTGGTAGGTGGAGCAATTTTTCCGGTAGGGCTGATGATGATTGTATTTATTGGTGGCGAGTTGTTTACCGGTGATTGTTTGCTGGTGCTGGGCTTGATGGATAAAAAATATAAACTGCCATCGGTGCTAAGAGTGCTTGTAATTGTATTTTTAAGCAATCTGGTAGGTGGGTTGCTTGTGGCGGTTATGGTGTATTTTTCGGGTCAGTTTGATTATTCTAGCGGACTATTAGGGGCATATACCATTAAAGTGGCTTTAGGCAAAGTGAATGTATCCTTTGCTGGAGGAATCTGTTCTGGCATTTTGTGTAATATCTTTGTGTGTGGTGCCGTTCTTATGGCAGGTGCTGCCAAGGATGTAGCTGGAAAGGTATGGGCTATCTTTTTTCCAATCTTTGCTTTTGTAGTAAGTGGGTACGAGCATTGTGTTGCCAACATGTATTATATACCTGCGGGAATCCTGGCAAAGCAGAACCCCGAATATGTACAGGCGGCTATAGAGCAGTATGGATATACAGCAAAACAGCTGGAACAATTAAATTGGCAGACATTTCTGGTAAATAGCAGCATTCCTGTGACCATGGGAAACATTATTGGTGGTATGGTGTTTATGGGAGCGTTATTGTATTTGGTATATAAAAGAGAAAAAAAGAAATAAAGATTAAGGCAGAGTGAGAAAATATATAGATTTTTTGCTCTGCTTTTTTGTTATTTTAGAGTTTGTACAAAAAACAAAAAAAGCTGGAAACGTTGGTTTTACGATTTTTTATGTTATAATTTGAATAGTGTGAAATATGGGGAACAGGAGGAGAACTATGACAACACAGCAGCTGATAGAAAAAGGTGGAATATACTTTGAAAAGATAACCACAGGATTTTCAGAATATGGAAGTACTTCATTGAAATTAAAGGAGAAAGAGGCGAAGAACCATTTTAAAGAGCTTTGTAAAAAGTATGGTAAGGAGAATTCCTTTGCGGATTTTTATTACTTTCGTCTGGATGAGGTTGCCAGAGCAGCAGTGGAAAGTGAACTGACTTTGGCAGAAATAGATTATCTGAAGGGAATCCAACCCAAAAATCCTCAGGAAGAAATTATTTTTGAACTGGAGAATATGCTTTTGGAAATTGTAGTAAAGCTCAATGCTAGTGAAATGTTATTTTCTACATTATACTTTGTGGGAGAGGAAGGCAGAGGGACCAAGTCTACTACATGGTGGGGAAATTATGAGCAGGAATATATATGTTTCCGGCAGAAGTTATAGAAATAGGTATATTTCTGGTAGAAGTTATAAGCAGACAGGGTTGTTATCCCCTAAGTATAATGCTAAAATATACCAAGGTCTGTTGTAACGTCAGAGTGTAAGCAAAAAGGTAATACTTTCTATTTGAAGCAGTGCCAATGGCATGAAATTACCGTAAGAAAAAGGAAGGATTATTAGCATGAGTGTATTAGATGCAAGGTTTGTACAAGGATTTATCAGAATGTGTGATGATGGATGGAACCAGGGCTGGCACGAGCGGAATGGTGGAAATCTGTCTTATCGGATAAAGTCAGAGGAAATTCAGGAAATTAGAAGATTATTGTCTTTTGATGGAGAATGGGCGCCGATTGGCACCAGTGTACCAGAGCTGGCCGAAGAGTTTTTTCTAGTGACAGGTAGTGGAAAGTTCTTTCGGAATGTGCTGAATGCTCCTGAAGAAAATATTTGTATTGTGGAGCTGGATGCAAAAGGAGAGAATTACCGCATCTGCTGGGGATTAGTTCATGGTGGACGTCCTACTAGCGAACTGCCTTCCCATTTGATGAATCATGAGGTGAAAAAAAGAGCAAGTGGTGGAACTCACAGAGTAATATATCACGCCCATACCACAAATGTGATTGCGTTGACTTTTGTACTTCCTTTAAATGATGAGGTGTTTACCAGAGAACTTTGGGAAATGGCAACGGAATGTCCAGTGGTATTTCCTGATGGAGTCGGTGTAGTCGAATGGATGGTTCCTGGTGGAAGAGATATTGCAGTTGCTACTAGCAGATTAATGGAGAAATATGATGTAGCAATCTGGGCCCATCATGGTATGTTTTGTTCTGGTGAAGATTTTGATTTGACATTTGGACTGATGCATACGGTAGAGAAGGCAGCAGAAATTCTGGTGAAGATGCTGTCCATGCGTCCAGACAAGCTACAAACCATAACAGCAGAAAACTTCCGGGATTTGGCAAAGGATTTTCAGGTGACATTGCCAGAGAAGTTTTTGTATTAGATAAGGTTGTTATGTATAAAATATATAGAATGGTGTAATTAGTCCATATAGAAATAAAATGTTAAGAGGGACAGAAAGGGAGAAATATGTTGGAGTCCATTGCAGAATTGGATGGAAATATTCTGTTGTTTATTCAGGAATGTATCCGAAATTCTTTTTTGACACCTGTATTTACGTTTATTACTAATTTAGGAAATGCAGGAATGATATGGATTGTAATCTGTATTGTGCTATTGGTAAGGAAAAGCACCAGAAAGATTGGGTATATGGGCCTGGCAGCACTTTTGGGGTCGCTGCTGGTTAATAATAATTTACTGAAAAATCTGGTGGAAAGACCTCGTCCTTATGATATAATAGAAGGGTTGCAGCCACTAGTGGCAAGGCCTAAGGATTTTTCTTTTCCTTCTGGTCACACAGGAAGTTCCTTTGCAGCAGCTACGGTTTTTTACCGTAATCTGCCAAAGAAATACGGAGTCTGGATGATGCTTCTGGCAGTATTGATGGGATTATCCAGGTTATATGTAGGGGTTCATTATCCTACTGATGTTCTGGCGGGAATGTTACTTGGGATTACACTGGGCTATGCTGCAGAAGGATTTGTAAACTGGTTAGAAAAGAGAAAGAAAGATAAAGAATTTTAGGAGGAAATACAAATGAACCCATTTGCATTAATGAAGATAAAAGGTCTGTTGGAACAGTTTCAGGCGAATCATCCCCGAGTACCAATGTTTTTCAGGGATGCCATGCAGTGTATGGAAGAAGGTACTATTATTGAAATTCAGGTGACTACCAAAGAAGGAAGAAACCTTTGTACCAATATGAAACTCACAGAACAAGACTTAGAACTGTTTGAACAGTTAAAAAGTCAGGCAATGCAGCAGTAGGAAAAAATTGGTCTGGCTGATGATACAGAATTGACACAAAATGCCGATATAATACAACGGATGGAATTTTTATGTTATAGAAAATTACATCCGATTGTTATTTTAGTATAAAGGGAATGAATTGAGATGAAGAAAAAAGGCTTAAAGGTTATGAAAATAACGGTGGCAGCAGCTTTGGGTGTTCTGGTGGCAGGGTATCTGGCTGGTGCTGTTTATTATGGCAGTCATCTGATGAAGAATACTGTAATTAATGGAATGGCAGTGTCTCACAAATCGGCAAATCAGGTAAAGGATGCCATGGCAGAATATGAATTGGTGATTTGTGAAAGAGCAGCAGATGGCTCCCGGATTGAAACAAAAATTACCGGAGAAGAGGTTGGGCTGGAACTGACATCCAAAAAGGCCATTCAGGACATTATTAAGGAACAGGGGGTGCTTTCCTGGATTATTTCTAAGGAAAGAGCTTACCAGATAGAAGATTTAGTGATTTTGAATGAAGAGAAGCTTGCGAAAGTGGTATCCGGTCTGGAAGGCTTTCAGCAGGAGAGTATTCAGAAGCCCAAGGATGCTTATATATCAGAGTATGTTTCTGGTAAGGGATATGAATTGGTGCCGGAAATTGCTGGAAATCAGTTGCGACAGGATGTGACTATGGATGCCATCCGTCAGGCAGTGCTTACTATGGATGAAAAAATTGATTTGACAAAGTCAGGCTGCTATGAAATACCTTCGGTTACAACGAAGGACGAGACGTTGAATCATATATATGAAAAACTCAGTACTTACACTAGTGCGAAAATTACTTATGATTTTGATGGAAATACAGAAGTGATTGATGGCGATACCATTAATCAGTGGTTAAAGATAAAAGAGAATGATGTTACTATTATGAAGACCAAGATTGAAGAATTTGTAGCTGGTCTTCGAAGCAAATATGATACTATTTTTACCAGCCGTACTTTTAAAACCAGTTATGGCAAGAAGGTACATATAAGTGGTGGCGATTATGGATGGTGGATGAATACTCCAAAGGAAGTGGAGAAAATTCAAAAACTAATTAAGAAGGGAAAACAGGTAAACCGGATACCGGAGTATTACCAGAAAGCCAATAGTTATGGAGAAAATGATTATGGGGACAGTTATGTTGAAATTAATCTGACTGCCCAGCATTTGCTTGTTTATAAAAAAGGGAAAAAGGTTTTTGAATCAGATTTTGTTTCTGGAAATACAGCAGCAGGAAATGGAACGCCAGAAGGAGTATATTCTCTGACTTACAAGGAAGAAATGGCCGAGCTGGTAGGAGAAAATTATGCCACACCGGTATCTTACTGGATGCCTTTTAATGGAAATATCGGCATGCATGACGCTACCTGGAGAAGTCAGTTTGGTGGAACATTGTATGCGAGGGGTGGTTCTCATGGCTGTATTAACCTGCCTTATGCTGCAGCAAAGAAGATTTATGGATATGTGGAAAAGGGCTGGCCGGTAGTATGTTATAAGCTTTCTGGAACAGAAAGTAGAAAAACAACAGGACAGGATGCAAAATCAATTGCTAAGTCCGTGATTGAGTCCATTGATAAAATTGGCAAGGTGCCAGCTGCCAGCCGCAAGCGTATTGAACATTCCAGGGCAATTTATAATGAATTAAGCTATTCTCAGAGAAAACTGGTGACGAATTACAGTAAGTTGGTGGAAGCAGAGGCGAAACTGAGAGGCTAGCTTGAAAAATAGTATTTGCAGGCTGAGGGAAAGGGAAGGAAATTCATATGGCGTTTTCGCAGATAAGAGACAAAGAAGTAAATCAGGAAAATGCTTTTTTATGGGAGTATACACAAAGTGGTGAAGCACGTATTCTTGCAGGATATGGTGCTTCACCTTATGTTATGGTGCCGGGAAAATTGGGAGAAGTTCCGGTGACAGAGATAGGAGATTATTGTTTTTCGGATTCCCAGAAGGACAAGCTGGAACTTAGGTATCAGCAGGGGGATGTAGAATGCTATGGAGCAGTACAGCCTTGGATGCGGCTGCTTACTGGAAAATATATTGAAAAGGTGATATTACCAGATTCATTGCAAAAGCTGGGGAATCTGGCATTTTATAATTGTAGTAAGGTTAAGGAACTTCAAGTTGGAAGTAATCTGACAGAAATTGGCAGTGATGCTTTTATGAATTGTCTGCAATTGCAAACATTGGTTTTAAGAAGTGGTATTAAAGAAAAAACTGGATTGAGGCAGATTTTAAGCCAAAGGTCTTCGGATATGCTTGTAGTTTTCGGAGAAGAAGAGATTGAAGCAGCATTATTTTATCCAGAGTATTATGAAATGTATGATGAAATCGGTCCAGCTCATATTTTTGCTTTGAAACTTACAGGAGAGGGATTTCGAGCCAGACAGTGTTTTCAGGATGGAGTCGTAGATTTAGGGAAATATGATGAAATTTTTGAGCAGGCCTGTAAGGAAGAAAGTGTGCGTACCTTGTGTGCTATGTCAAAGAATCGTCTGGAATATCCAGTGGGGCTGACAGAGGATGCAAAGAAGCAGTATATAGACTATTTGCAGAATCATGTTGAGGAATTTGTTACGGAATTAGTGAAAAAAAGACGGCTTAGTACCTTGGAAGTTTTTTTCAAAAACGAATATCTTCCGGGGCAGTGGCTGACACATTGTATTATGCAGGCGTCTGAAAATGGATGGACGGAAGGTGCGGCCAGTATGCTGCGGTGGCAGCAGTCCCAAAAGAAAAAAACAGTAAAAGAACGATATTCGTTTGAAGATTTTTAAAAGGAGGTGGAATCAGAAGTGAAAAAGCATATTCAGACCCAGACAGAGTGGGAAGAGGAAATGTCAATTAAGATTCTGGGCTATGTAAGAGATGAATTGTATATGGACTTGCGCTATCTGGGAATTGCATTGTCTGCGCTTGTACCCAAGGCAGAAGAGGAACTGAATACTTTTTCTACGGATGGAATCACCCTTTATTTTTCAAGCCAGCAGATATTGCGGGTTTTCAAGGAAAATGACAGATATTTAAACCGTTTATATCTTCATACTGTTTTACATTGTTTGTTTCATCATTTGTGGATTGGAGGAAACAGAGACAGGAATCTATGGCACTTAAGCTGTGATATTGCAGTGGAATACGTGATTGATAGCATAAAAAAGTCATCCATTCGGAGGATTTTAGGCTGGACCCGCACGAAGCTTTATGAAGAGTTAGAAAGTATGAAACAGGGGATTTCTGCTGCAGTAATCTACCGGGTGATTCGAGAAAAATCCGTAGAGGAGCTGGATGTGTTGTGGAAGGAATTTTTTACAGATGACCACCGGCACTGGCCAAAGGAAGAACAGCAGCAGGCTATGCCTCAGGAGGCAAGAAAGCAGTGGAGCAAAATTGCCCGTCAGACTCAGCAGGAGCAGAAGAAGCGGGGAGATGAACCGGAGGATGGACAGGAACAGCTTGCCGTTCAGATGAAAGCGGCAAAAAGCAGAAGAAGTTATAAAGAATTTTTACAGAAATTTGCTGTGATGCGGGAAGAAATGCATTGCGACCCGGATGAGTTTGATATCAATATTTACACCTATGGATTAAGAGTATATGGGAATATGCCATTAATTGAACCCATGGAAAGCCGGGAGACCAGAAAAATACAGGATTTTGTTGTGGTGGTCGATACTAGCTATTCCACCAGTGGAGAGCTGGTACGGGGGTTTTTAAGGGAGACTATGGATATTCTGTCCAGACAGAACAGCTTTTTTACCCAGTCTAAGATTCATATTCTGCAATGTGATGAAAGGGTGCAGAAGGTGGATGTTATTAGTGATGAGACACAACTAGCTGCATTGTTTGCAGACTTTGAGATTATGGGTGGCGGTGGTACGGATTTTCGGCCGGCATTTTCCTATGTTAATGAATTGCAGGAGCAGGGACAGTTTGAAAATCTTTGTGGACTATTATATTTTACAGATGGAAAGGGAATTTATCCTAAGAAGAAACCGGCATATAAAACTGCATTTTTGTACTTAGAGGATTTTGAAGAAGAATTAGTGCCGCCATGGGCCATGCGGTTAAAGTTGGAAAAGGAAGAACTAGAAAGGATGGATGAAAGAAATGAACATTAAAGATGCAAAGCAGGAAATAAAAAATACGGTAGAAGCTTATTTGTGCAAGGATACGGAGGGAAACTACCGGATTCCATCCATTCGTCAGCGTCCTATTCTGCTGATGGGACCTCCGGGGATTGGAAAAACTCAGATTATGGAACAGATTGCAAAAGAATGTGAAATTGGCCTGGTTTCTTATACAATCACCCACCATACCAGACAGAGTGCAGTAGGTCTTCCTTTTATCCAGCAAAAGGAATATGAGAATCAGGAGTATTCTGTGACAGAATATACCATGAGTGAAATTATTGCCAGTGTATATGAAAAGCGGAAGGAGACTGGAAAGAAGGAAGGTATTTTATTTATTGATGAGATTAACTGTGTGTCTGAAACTCTTGCACCAACCATGCTGCAATTTTTGCAGTGTAAGACATTTGGTAACCAGCAGATTCCGGAAGGCTGGATTATTGTAGCAGCCGGAAATCCGCCAGAATACAATAAATCTGTCCGGGAATTTGATATGGTGACTTTGGATCGTGTCAGACGGATTGATATTGAAGCGGAGTATAGTGTTTGGAAGGAATATGCCAGAGAGCAGCAGGTGCATAGTGCACTGCTTAGTTATCTGGAACTGCAGCCAAGAAACTTTTACAGGGTGGAGGCTGATGTGGATGGACTACAGTTTGTTACTGCCAGAGGCTGGGAAGATTTTAGTAATCTTCTTCAGGTGTATGAAGAAAAGAAGCTTCCTGTATCTGAAGATGTGGTATATGAATTTTTACGGCACAAGGATGTGGCAGAGGATGTGGCTGCATATCTGGAATTGTATCGGAAATATCAGGATGATTATGGTATTTCCTGGATACTACAGGGAAAGGTAAGACCAAAGATATATGAAAGATTGACCCAAGCGGCTTTTGATGAACGAATCAGCGTGGTGTATCTGCTTTTGGATGGACTTTTGCTGCATATGAATAAAGTAAAAAAGGAAAAACAGATTACAGACGAGTGGTATCAGTCTTTGAAGGAATACCGTAAAACTATGGATGAAAATTCAAAGGAGGCCAAGGAAGTATTTGAAAAAGAAAAGGCAGCCTTTGACTGTCAGGCTGCAAAGTTAGAGGAAGCAGAAGAAAGCGCCTGGGTTTGTCTGGAACATGCTTTTGACTTTATGGAAGCAGCATTCCAGACCGGTCAGGAAATGATTATTTTTGTGACAGAACTAACTCTTTCCTCCGCGGCAGCAGCCTTTTTGGCAGAAAATAGCTGTGAACGCTACATTAAGTACAATCAGGAGCTGCTAATCGGAACCAGAAAGCGGGAATTGCTTTCTGAGTTAGAATAGCTCATTGGAGTCTAGTGTGATGGTAAAAGGACCATCATTGATCAGAGATACCTTCATATCAGCACCAAAGATGCCAGCTTGCACTACATTACAGTATTCTTTGGACTGCTCTAGCAGGTATTCGTAGAGTGCATTAGCGTGGTCAGGGCTTCCGGCATCAAAGAAGGATGGACGGTTTCCTTTTTTGCAGTTGGCATAAAGGGTAAACTGGGAAACTAGAAGTAATTCACCGCCTACATCCTGTAAAGAACAGTTGGTTTTGCCGTCAGCATCTGGGAAAATTCGCAGATTTAATGCTTTTTTTAGCATTTTGTCTGCGATTTCTTTTGTATCCTCATTGCAGACACCTACAAAAATCAAAAATCCCTGCTTAATTTCTCCAGTGATGGAGTCATCTACAGTAACGGAAGCTTCTTTTACCCGTTGAATTACAAATTTCATAAAATTTCTCACTTTCTTACATATGATAAAAAATCAAAATACTAAGGTTTTTAATTTCCAGGTTATTATACTCCAGAAGAAGAATGGATTCAACGAAAAAAGGGAAACCTCATGAAAAGCAAGTAAATTGGAAAGGAATAAGAATGAAATGAAAATGTTGGGTAGGATTTGTTATGAGAAATGTAGACGAAAAGAAAAAAGAGTGTTATAATTGTTCGGTATGGGTATCGTTTGCAGTGAATAGAATAATATGAAAAACAAAGAAGGTGATGTGATGACACGACAGGAGTCGATGAAACGTGCCAGGGTTCGTGAACAGCGCCGTCGTCAGTTGAAATTCAGACGAATTGTGTTTTCTGTGCTACTTGCAACCATACTAATTACACTAGTATACAGCTGTTATAGTTATTTCAAAATACAGGGATTAAAGGAAGAAATCCAGACCCTGCAGGAACAGCTGGAAAATAGTGAGGTAGGGGAGGAAAATCTTCAAAAGCAGTTGGAGAGGCTTCAAAAACAGTTAGAAGAAAAGGAGCGTCAGTTACAATTGCATGCAGAAGCTTTGACGGATTATCCGGAAAAGCCTAATGTATATCTTACTTTTGATGATGGACCAAGCCAGAATACGGATACGATACTAGATGCTTTAGCAAAGGCCAATGTCAGAGCTACCTTTTTCTGCATTGCCAGAGAAGGTACCCAGAATGCTGCCCGCTATCAGCGGATAGTACAGGAAGGGCATACTCTTGCTATGCATTCATACAGCCACAAGTATGATTCTATATATGCTGATTTGTCTTCTTTTAAAGAGGATGTCACAAGTATCAGTGATTATCTTTTTACAATCACCGGGGAGGTACCGAAGTTTTATCGGTTTCCTGGGGGAAGCAGCAATGTAGTAAGTGACGTATCTATGAGAAAATGTATCCGCTATATTAAGAAAAAAGGACTCACTTATTTTGACTGGAATGCACAGAATGATGATGCGACAGGAAAAGAATATTCATCATCCCAGCTGGTGGACCACGCTATGAGTAGTGTAAGGGCGGCTGGAGAAAATGTCGTGCTGCTTATGCATGATGAAAAGACAAAAACAGCAACTGCAGAATCTTTGCCGGAATTGATTCAAACCCTGAAGGAAGAAGGATATGATATTCTGCCTATAACGGAGGATACAAAGCCGGTACAGCATATGAAATAAAGTTCTGCCTGCTGATAAAAGGAGGAACAGACATGGGATTCTTTAGAGATTTTAAGGATGACATGATGTTAGATGAAGCTTCTGACAACCAGAAAAGTCAAGAGGAAGAAATTCTTGCAACCGAAAAAAAGGAGGAAGAAACAATGAGTGATTTTGAAGATGCAAACGTGGATAAGGATCTGTTAAGTCAGATTTTCGCACAGGATGATTCCGAGGATGATAGTCTGTTGAAAAATGATTTATTTGCAGACAGCTCCGAAGAAAAGGAAGAAGAGTTCGTGCAGGAAGAGATTCCAGAGTCAATTCTGTCAGATGATTCTTCTGAGTCGGAAGAAGAGAAGGAAGAGACTGTAGAGGAAGAAGCAGAAGTTGAGGTTCCTTCCGAAGAAAAAGAAGAAAAGAAAGAGGAAACTGCAACACAGCGTACCGTAGAAGATGATGTTACCATTATCACAAAGGGAACTACTATTAACGGTGGTATTTCTTCTGATGGTTCTCTGGAAATCATGGGTACCATTACAGGTGACGTTGAGTGTTTAGGAAAGCTTTCTGTTTATGGACAGATTTCTGGTAATGTAAATGCAGCAGATGTAGTTGTAAAGACCAAACGTCTGGAAGGAAATATTGAAAGTGAAGGTTCTATCGAAGTAGCTGTTGGAACCGTTATTATTGGTGATATCACTGGAACTTCCGCTTTGATTGCAGGTGCAGTGAAAGGAAATATTGATGTAAACGGACCTGTTACTGTAGATTCTACTGCTATTGTAAAGGGAAGCATTAAGGCAAAATCTATTCAGGTAAATAATGGTGCAGTTGTAGATGGTTACTGTTCATTGAACTATGCTGGTGTAGATTTGGATGATTTCTTTGAGGAGAAATAACAGGAGGATTCGTTATGGCAAAATATAAGCGTGTATTATTAAAGCTTAGCGGAGAAGCTCTTGCTGGCCCTAATAAGACTGGCTTTGATGAAGCAACTTGTCTGGAAATCGCAAAGCAGGTAAAACAGCTGGTAGATGATGGTATCGAAATTGGTGTAGTTACCGGCGGTGGCAACTTCTGGAGAGGACGTACCAGTAAAAATATTGACCGTACTAAGGCAGACCAGATTGGAACTTTGGCTACGGTTATGAATTGTATTTATGTATCTGAGATTTTCCGTTCTGTTGGAATTCAGACCAGTGTACTGACTCCATTTGAATGCAGTTCTTTTACAGAAGTATTTTCAAAGGATAAGGCAAATCAGTATATGAAAAATGGTGTGGTTACCTTCTTCGCAGGTGGAACCGGTCACCCATATTTTTCTACAGATACAGCCATTGTGCTAAGAGCAGTAGAGATGGAGGCGGATGTAATTCTTTCCGGTAAGTCCATTGATGGTGTGTATGATTCGGATCCTGCTGTGAATCCAGATGCTAAGAAATATGATGAGATTGATATTAACGAAGTAATTAACCAGCGTCTTGGAGTAATTGATTTGGCGGCGGCAGTGCTTTGTATGGAAAATCATATGCCAATGATGATTTTTGGCTTGAACGAAGAAAATAGCATTGTAAATACTGTAAATGGCGTAACAAAGGGAACTTTGGTTACAGCATAAACCAACAGATGAAAAGACAAAGAAAAGAGGTTTATCATGAGTGTAGAATTAAATCAATTTAAAGAAAAAATGGAAAAATCCCTGGATAGCCTGGCAAACGAATATACTACCATTCGTGCCGGAAGAGCAAATCCACATGTATTAGACCGTATTACCGTTGATTATTATGGTCAGCCATCTCCATTGCAGACGGTTGCCAATATTTCTGTGGCAGAAGCCCGTATCTTAGTGATTCAGCCATGGGAAGCAAGTCTGATTAAGGAAATTGAAAAGGCAATTCTTACCTCAGATTTGGGACTGACTCCAAATAACGATGGTAAGGTGATTCGTCTTGCGTTTCCAGAGCTTACAGAAGAGCGTCGTAAAGAGTTAGTAAAGGACGTTAAGAAAAAAGGCGAAAATGCAAAGGTTGCAATCCGTAACATCCGTCGTGACGGTAATGATGCTATTAAGAAAGCTCAGAAAGCAAATGAGATTTCTGAGGATGAGCAGAAGACTATGGAAAATGATATCCAGAAGATGACAGATGATTACATTAAGAAAATTGATACGATGATTGATGACAAGTCAAAAGAAATTATGACTGTATAATGCAATCAATGGATAAAAGGGATGGGCTTTGCCCGTCCCTATCCTTGTATAATAATAAAGATTTTTAAGGGGTTAGAGTATGGAAAATAAGGAAAGGGCGGTTCCCCGCCATGTAGCCATTATTTTAGATGGAAACGGTAGATGGGCAAAGAAAAGAATGCTTCCGAGAAATGCAGGTCATGCAGCCGGAAGTAAAAATGTAGAGAAAATTTGTGAAGCGGCATGGAACATGGGAATTGAGTATGTAACAATGTATGCCTTTTCTACGGAAAATTGGTCAAGACCAAAAGAAGAAGTGGATGCTTTAATGAAGCTTCTGGAAAGTTATTTAAAAGATTGTATAAAAACAAGTAAGAAAAATAATATGCAGGTTCGGGTAATTGGTGATATTTCCCGTTTAGAACCGCAGTTACAGGATAGAATCAGAGAATTGGAAGAAGTGTCAGCCCAGAATACAGGTTTACATTTTCAGGTAGCTTTGAATTACGGAAGCAGGGATGAAATTACAAGAGCTGTACGAAAAATGGCAGAGGATGTAAAGAATGGTGAATTAGCACCAGAGACTATTTCTGATGAGACGATTACAGATTATCTGGATACGAAGGGGATTCCTGATCCGGATCTGATGATTCGCACAAGTGGAGAGCAGAGACTTTCTAATTATCTGTTGTGGCAGCTGGCCTATGCAGAATTTTATTTTACCGATGTTCTCTGGCCGGATTTTAACAAAAAAGAATTAGAAAAGGCTGTAGAGTTTTATCAAAAAAGAGACCGCCGGTTTGGTGGATTGAAGTAAGAAAGGCAGGAGCAGTAACGTGTTTTGGACGAGACTTGGTAGTGGAATTGTATTGATGGCAATTACAATTGCTTTGATGGTGTATGGAAGTTATCCTCTGTTTTGGGTAATTACAGGAATTTCCCTCATTGGATTATTTGAATTATTCCGGGTTGTGAAAATGGAAAAGTCATTTCCGGCGGTGATAGGATATATTTCCAGTATCATATTGGATATTTTAATTTTGGAAAATGCATATCAGTATCTGATTTTATGGCTGGTACTTACTTTAATGGCTATGATGGCGTGCTATGTCATCGGTTATCCTACATACCATTCCCAGCAGATGACCATGCTTTTCTTTGGTCTGTTTTATGTGACCTTAATGCTTTCCTTTGTATTTAAGGTGCGTTTTTTAGAGCAGGGAATTTTACTGGTGTGGTTGATTTTTATAGGTGCATGGGGTTCTGATACCTGTGCATACTGTGTAGGAAAACTTATTGGCAAGCACAAGCTTCCATCTAAGCTGAGTCCAAATAAAACCTTGGAAGGATGCCTTGGGGGTGTATTAGGAGCAGCATTAATTGGATTTGTTTTTGCACGTATTGCATTTTCCGGTAATGTGAATTATTGGTGGCAGTTTGCTGTGATTGGCGGGGTTTCGTCTGTGATTTCCCAGATTGGTGATTTGACAGCATCTGCTATTAAAAGAAACTATGATATTAAAGATTATGGACATCTGATACCAGGACATGGTGGTATTCTGGACCGTTTTGACAGTATTATTTTTACTGCGCCAATTGTGTATATGCTGGCAGTATTTTTACTGTAGAAGAGAAAAAAGAAAAGTAATGTAAGGGTATGTCATGGAGAACGTGTTGATGTTGTCCTTTGGCAAGAAAAAAAGGGGGAAATGACTTGAAACAGATTGCAGTGTTAGGTTCAACTGGTTCTATTGGAACCCAGACTCTGGAAGTGGTTCGTAACAATGAAGATATGAAGGTAGTTGCCCTTGCAGCTGGCAGTAATATTGATTTGGTGGAACAGCAGATTAAGGAGTTTCATCCAGAGCTGGTTTGTATCTTTGACGAAAAGAAGGCGAGAGAATTAGCATTAAGGGTGTCTTCAGAAAATATATCTATTTTATATGGTATGGAAGGTTTAATTGCCTGTGCTACCATTCCGTCTGCGGATGTGGTAGTAGCAGCAGTGGTGGGCATGATTGGAATCCGTCCGGTAGTAGAAGCTATCCGGGCTGGGAAAGATATTGCTTTTGCAAATAAAGAGACCTTAGTTACTGCAGGACATATTATTATGCCGATGATACAGCAGCATAGGGTTTTAATGATGCCTGTAGATAGTGAACATGCGGCGATTTTTCAGTGTCTGAATGGAGAGCATCATAGTGAGATCAGCAGAATATTGCTGACGGCTTCAGGTGGTCCTTTCCGTGGAAAGAAGCGGGAAGAATTGACTAATATTCAGGTGGAAGATGCTTTGAAGCATCCTAACTGGTCTATGGGAAGAAAGATTACCATTGATTCTTCTACGATGGTAAATAAAGGCCTGGAAGTGATTGAAGCAAAATGGCTTTTTGATGTGGATTTTGACAAGATCGAAGTGGTATTGCAGCCGCAGAGTGTGATTCATTCTATGGTAGAGTTTGTAGATGGTGGCGTTATGGCGCAGCTTGGCACTCCGGATATGAAGCTGCCGATTCAATATGCCTTAACCTATCCTCAGAGAAGAAATCTGCCTGGAGAGCGTTTGGACTTTAAGAAACTGGCAGGTCTTACCTTTGAGGAACCGGACAGAGAAACATTTCGGGGACTGGAGTTAGCATATACAGCCGGACGTACGGGTGGAAGTCTGCCAACGGTATTTAATGCAGCCAATGAAAAGGCAGTGGCATTGTTCTTAGACCGTAAGATTGCCTATCTGGATATTCCAAAGATTATTGAAGAGTGCATGGAGGAACATGTTACTATTGCCAGCCCATCCCTAGATGAGATTTTGGCAGTGGAGACAGAGGTTTATCAGAGAATAGAAGAAAGATATTCCATATAGCAATAAGAAAATGACAGTCTGTTGGTTGACTGTATCAGAGAAAAGAGAGAAAGGCTGGTTTGTATAAATGAATATTATTGCAGCATTATTGATATTTACAGTAATTGTAGTAGTTCATGAATTTGGACATTTTCTTCTGGCAAAGAAGAATGGTATCGAGGTAACAGAGTTTTCTGTGGGAATGGGTCCAAGACTGATTACCTGTGCAAAAACTGCAGATGGATTTGTTTGCAAATTCCTTTGTAATCAGAAGACTTTTGAGGAGAGAGAGGACTGGAAGGGAATTACAAAGTATTCCTGGAAGTTATTTCCGCTGGGTGGTTCCTGTGCCATGGTAGGTGAGGATACAGAGGATGAGTCCGAAGGTTCATTCAATAGTAAAGGTGTTTGGGCACGTTTTTCTGTTATTTTTGCTGGACCATTTTTTAATTTTATTCTGGCTTTTGTATTTTCTATCATTATTTTAGGGGTAGCTGGAGTGGACATTCCAAAGGTAGTGCAGGTGTATAGTGATCAGCCAGCAGAGGCGGCAGGTATTAAAGAAGGCGATATGATTAAGCGTATCAATGGAAAAAGGATTACCATTGGACGTGAAATTGATACCTACCAGCTGCTTCACCCATTAACAGGGGAAGAAGTAGAAGTTGTGGTAGAGAGAGATGGTCAGGAAAAGACCTTTATGATTGATCCAAATTATGAGACATTCTTATTTGGATTCAGTTATTCCCAAGAAGAGATTGCCAAGGCAGAATTGTTAGGAATTACTGAGGATGGTGCTTTTGATAAGGCAGGTCTTAAGGAAGGGGATATTGTTCTTCGTGTGAATGAAACGGAAATCGAAAATTCCGGTGAGTTAAATACGGTAATGAACGAAGTAAAGACTGGCGATGATGTGGAATTTCTGGTGGATCGAGACGGAGAAGAAAAAGAATTTACTGTAACACCAGAGGAATACAAAGGAAAGACCTTAGGATTTTATGCTTCTACTAATGAAAAGCGTGGAGCATTGGATGTAATAAAATATAGTGCAATTGAAGTGAAGTACTGGATCGAGTCTACTGTGGCAAGTTTAGGACAGTTAATTGGTGGAAAACTTTCAAAGGATGACATTTCCGGACCAGTTGGTATTGTAGATACAGTAGGTGGAGTAATCGATCAGAGCGTGGAACTTGGTGCGACTGCAGTTATTGTTAATATGCTATACATGGCAGTGCTTTTAAGTGCCAACCTAGGTGTTATGAATCTTTTGCCATTACCGGCACTGGATGGTGGAAGACTGGTATTTATTTTAATCGAAGCCATTCGTGGAAAGCCAATTGACAGAGAAAAAGAAGGATTTGTTCATATTATTGGTTTTGTTTTGTTGATGGCATTGATGATATTCGTTATGTTTAATGATATTCTGCGAATTATAAAGTAAGTGCTTGGTGATTGGAGAATAGATTATTGCTGGATGGAGATAACCATAAGCAAGGAAAGGCTGGTTTTTCATATGTATCGTGATAACACAAAGGTAATTCAGATTGGAGATAAAAAGATTGGTGGCAGCAATCCTATTGCTATCCAGTCTATGACAAATACCAAAACAGAAAATGTAGAAGCAACGGTAGCGCAGATTCTTAAATTGGAAGAGGCCGGCTGCGATATTATCCGTTGTGCAGTTCCTACTATGGAAGCAGCTCAGGCTCTTGCACAGATTAAGAAGCAGATTCACATTCCGTTGGTAGCAGATATTCATTTTGATTATCGTCTTGCTATTGCTGCTATGGAGAATGGAGCAGATAAAATCCGTATTAACCCAGGAAATATTGGGGATGCAGACAGAGTAAAGGCTGTTGTGGATGTGGCAAAGGAAAGAAATATTCCTATTCGAGTAGGCGTAAATAGCGGTTCGCTGGAAAAAGAATATATTGAGGAATATGGTGGAGTTACTGCGGAGGGAATTGTGCGCAGTGCTTTAGGCAAGGTGAAGCTTATTGAAGATATGGGATATGACAATCTGGTGATTAGTATTAAGTCATCGGATGTGCTGATGTGCATTAAGGCTCATGAACTCATTGCTCAGAAGACCCAGTATCCTCTTCATGTAGGAATTACAGAGTCAGGCACTATTTTATCTGGAAATATTAAGTCTGCTATTGGACTGGGAAATATTCTTTATCAGGGAATTGGTGATACGATTCGCGTTTCTCTGACAGGTGATCCAGTGGAAGAGGTGCGTTCTGCCAAGCTGATTTTACGTACCTTAGGACTTCGTAAGGGTGGAGTAACGGTAGTCTCTTGCCCAACCTGTGGCCGCACCCAGATAGATTTGATTGGTTTGGCTGGTAAGGTAGAAGAACTGGTGAAAGATATGGACATGGATATTAAAGTTGCGGTTATGGGCTGTGTGGTAAATGGTCCAGGAGAGGCAAGAGAAGCAGATATTGGAATCGCTGGTGGAAAAGGTGAAGGTTTGTTGATTAAGAAGGGCGAAGTGATTAAGAAGGTCCCAGAAGATCAGTTGTTATCCACTTTAGAGGAAGAACTGCGAAAAATGGAACAGTAAAAGAGAATGACAGAAATCAGAAGCTGTCCTGTTTAAAGGACAGCTTATTTTGTAGAATACTATATAGAAAAGCTACACATAGAGAAACTATAAAAACGAAAGGGGAGAGTACATATGGATCAGACCTTGTTAGAAACCTTTGAAGGGTTGAAGATGACAGATCGCCAGAAAAAACTATTTGCGGATGTAATGGTGGAGCGGGTTCAGGTTTATAAGGAAACGAGACTTGTGGTGATTACTTTAAAGAGCAGTCATATTATTCCTTATCGTGAAATTTGTCTGGTTCGATATAATCTGGAAGCTATTCTGGGACCGGCAGGGTTTGAGGTACAGGTTGATGATTATTATTTTCTTTCCAGTCAGTACAAACCTCAGAATTTCTGGCAGGAATATCAGGAAAGTGTTCTTCAGATTTTGAAGGAAGAAAACATGCTGGATTTTAATATGCTCTATAGTGGACAGACAAGGATGGAAGACCATGTGCTTACCATTACCTGTGAAGATGACAGTATGTATCGTGCCAGAGAAAAGTATCTGGTGGAAAAGATACAGGAGATTTTTCAGAAAAAGGCTGGTATGGAGATTTTTGTTAAAATGGAATATGTGGAGCCGGCGAAAAAGGAAGAGCCACAGGAATATGAAATATTCCATGTAGAACGTAGACCGGTTTCTATAAAAGAACAATCAGGTACAAAAGGAAATCTGCCAGACGCCCAAGGACAGATTGTGGTTCCTCATAATGAAGAGGTTCCATGGGATGCAGTAACAGGCATAGCTGGGGATATGTCATCACAGTCTATGTCAGATGCTGAGGCAGCCGCTGCAGCAGCGTCTGCTGCTATGTCAGATGCAGACATGGCAATAGCGGCACAGGCAGGAGCAGAGCCAAAGCAGCCTTCTGGAGCTGGCAATTCAAAGGGAACTGCGAAAGGTCAGAGCGCCGGCAACGGTGGATTTGATGCTGGTGGCAAGAAGTTTGAAAAAGGTGGCTGGAAGTCAAAGGGCGGTTTCGGTGGAAAAGGCAATATTGATGAAGAATGCTTCTATGGAAGGAACTGCGAAGGGGAGCATGTTAAGATTGCAGATATCCAGGGTGAGATTGATGAGGTAGTGATTGAGGGAATGATTATTGGCGCCGAAGAAAAGGAACTGCGAAGCGGCAAGATTCTCTATACCTTTAGTATAACTGACTTTACAGATACCATATCGGTAAAGCTTTTTTTGCAGCCAGAGCAGGCGAAAGAAATTATTCCAAATGCAGGAAAGGGTAAGTTTGTCATTGTAAAGGGAATGCCTTTATATGATAACTTTAGTAAGGAAATCAGCATTTCCTCTGTTAGAGGTATTAAGCCGGGAAAAGATACCAGAGTATCCCGTATGGATAATTATGAAGGAAAAAAGCGAGTAGAGCTTCATGCTCATACTCAGATGAGCGAAATGGATTCGGTGATGTCGGTAAAGGACTATGTAAAGACTGCCTTAAAGTGGGGGCATAAGTCTATTGCCATTACTGACCATGGTGTAGTTCAGGCCTTTCCGGATGCAGACCATGCTTTAAGTCCGGGGGATGATTTAAAGGTGATTTATGGTGTGGAAGCCTATCTGGTGGATGACTTAATCGATATGGTCCGGAATGAAAAAGGGCAGACCTTAAATGACTCTTTTGTGGTATTTGACTTAGAGACCACAGGTATTGGTGCCAAGAGTAACCAGATTATTGAAATCGGCGCGGTTAAGGTGGAAAATCAGACCATTACAGACCGGTTTAGCACTTTTGTAAATCCGAGAAGACCAATACCATATAATATAGAACAGCTTACAGGAATTAATGACGGTATGGTAGTGGGGGCACCAGGCATTGAGACGGTTTTGCCACAGTTTTTAGAGTTCTGTCAGGGATGTGTAATGGTAGCCCATAATGCAGATTTCGATATAGGATTTGTTCAGCAGAAAGCAAAAGAGCAGGGAATGGAAACAGATTTTACGGTGATTGATACCGTAGCCATGGCACGTGCTATGTTGCCACAGTTGAAGCGTTATAAACTGGACAGGGTTGCGAAGGAATTAGGTGTGTCTCTGGAAAATCATCATAGAGCTGTGGATGATGCAGGAGCCACCGCAGAAATATTCCTGCAGCTTTGCAAGCGCCTGGAAGAAAAGGAAATCCGTACTCTGGCACAGCTCAATGAATTTGGTAAACCAGATGAAGAGACCATACAGAAGATGCCATCCTATCATGCGATTATTTTGGCAAAGAATGAGATTGGGCGAGTGAATCTGTATCGTTTAGTATCAGAATCCCATTTGAAATATTTTAACCGTCGTCCGAAGCTTCCTAAGAGCCTTCTTATGCAGTGGAGGGAAGGTCTCATTACAGGTTCTGCCTGTGAAGCGGGAGAATTATTCCAAGCGATTTTGGAAGAAAAGCCGGATGAAGAAATTGACCGCTTGGTTAGATTTTATGATTATCTGGAGATTCAGCCATTGGGGAATGATGAGTTTATGATTCGGGATAAGGATAGATATCCACAGATTCAGGATGAAAATGACCTGATGGAGATTAACCGTAAGATTGTGGCTTTGGGAGAGGCTTATCATAAGCCGGTTGTAGCTACCTGTGACGTGCATTTTCTGAACCCAGAGGATGAAGTTTACCGCCGTATTATTATGGCTGGTAAGGGATTTTCCGATGCAGACCAGCAGGCGCCGTTGTATTATAGAACTACGGAAGAAATGCTTGCGGAGTTTCAGTATCTTGGTGCAGCTAAGGCAGAGGAAGTAGTTATCACCAACACAAATCTCATTGCAGATATGATTGATTATGTGAATCCTTGTAGTCCAAGAAAGTGTCCACCGGAAATCGAAAATTCCGACCAGGATTTGCGTGATATCTGTTATAATAAAGCACATTCCATTTATGGGGATGATTTGCCGGAAATCGTGAAAGAACGTTTGGAGAGAGAGTTAAATTCCATTATCAGCAATGGATATGCGGTAATGTATATTATTGCTCAAAAGCTAGTGTGGAAGTCGGTGGAAGATGGCTATCTGGTTGGTTCTCGTGGTTCCGTAGGATCTTCTTTCGTGGCGACTATGGCGGGAATCAGTGAGATTAACCCATTACCAGCCCATTATTACTGTCCAGAGTGTCATTATTATGATTTTGATTCTGAGGAGGTAAAGGCATATTCAGGCTCTTCTGCCTGTGACATGCCAGATAAACCGTGTCCAAAATGTGGGACAATGCTGGCAAAGGATGGACATGACATTCCATTTGAGACTTTCCTTGGATTTAAGGGAAATAAGGAGCCGGATATCGACTTAAACTTTTCCAGTGAGTACCAGAGTAATGCCCATGATTATACAGAGGTAATCTTTGGAGCAGGTCAGACCTTCCGTGCTGGAACTGTAGGTACGCTGGCAGATAAGACCGCATACGGTTATGTAAAGAAGTACTGTGAAGAAAAAGAAATGACCAAGCGTAGTGCAGAAATTGAGCGTATTGCCAGTGGCTGCGTTGGAGTGCGTCGTTCTACCGGACAGCATCCTGGTGGTATTGTTGTACTTCCTATCGGAGAGGAGATTTATACCTTCACACCAGTACAGCATCCGGCTAATGATATGACTACAACTACCATTACCACTCATTTTGATTATCATAAGATTGATGCAAATCTTTTGAAGCTGGATATCCTTGGTCATCAGGACCCTACCATGATTCGTATGCTGGAGGATTTGACTAAGGTGAACGCGGCAGAAATCCGTATGGATGATCAGGAAGTATTATCTCTTTTTGAAAGTCCAAGGGCATTAGGGATTGCGCCGGAGGATATCGGAGGCTGTAAACTGGGGAGTTTGGGACTTCCAGAGCTTGGAACCCATTTTGTTATGAACATGTTGGAGGCAACCAAACCAAAGAACTTCTCGGATTTGGTGCGTATCTCAGGACTATCCCACGGAACCAATGTGTGGCAGGATAATGCGGAATATTTTATTGCAGAGGGATATTGTACTCTGTCTACAGCTATTTGTACCCGTGATGATATTATGACCTATCTGATTCGTATGGGTGTAGAGAATGAGCGTTCCTTTAAGATTATGGAAAGTGTTCGTAAGGGAAAAGGTTTGGATGACAGCATGATTGCAGATATGAAGGCCTGTGATGTACCAGATTGGTATATTGAATCCTGTCAGCGTATTAAGTATATGTTCCCGAAGGCTCATGCGGCGGCGTATATTATGATGGCCATGCGTGTAGCATGGTTTAAGGTACATAAGCCGTTAGCATATTATGCGGCGTATTTCAGTATCCGTGCCACAGCCTTTGATTATGAACTGATGTGTCTTGGAAAGGAACGTTTGGAATATTATATGGCAGACTACAATAAGCGCAGTGATTCTTTGTCAGATAAAGAAAAGTCCACCTTGGAAGATATGAAAATCGTTCAGGAAATGTATGCTCGTGGATTTGAATTTGTAAAGATTGATATTTATCGTTCTAAGGCAACCCGTTTCCAGATCGTGGACGGAAAGCTAATGCCATCCTTCTCCACTATTGATGGATTGGGAGGCAAGGCGGCAGAGCTTATTGAGGCAGAGGCCAGAAAAGGAAAGTTCTTGTCCAGAGAAGACTTTAAGAACCGTTGTAAAGTTAGTGCCAATACGGTGGAAACCATGGCAGATTTAGGACTTATGGGCGATTTGCCAAGAAGTAACCAGATGTCCATATTAGATTTTATGTAGGATGAAAACTTCCTATGAAATTAATTATCTACAAAATATCAAGAGATTTTTCGTCAAAAAAGGTAACTAATAGAAAAAGATTTTTCGGAATTGCTTTTTCGAAGACAACATAGGTCTTTTGAAGGACTTCGCTTTCTAAGCTTTCTACATGGCGCACCGCCGTAGCATTGTCTGAGCAGGATGGATGAGAGCTGCAGTTTTCCTACACAGAACGCTTGCGCTCCGGGAGCTGACGTAACGGTGCATAATGCCTCAAAATACGAGACATAAGCACCGACGTCAGCAACGCTCATGTGTAGGAAAAACTGCACTCCATCCATCTCTGTGAGTTTGCGGAGGCGGTTGCGTAATCACCAGTAGAAAGCAGAAAGCGATTAGTCCTTCTTAAGACCGTAGAAGTTGCGAGAAAAAGCAATCCAAAAACTTTTTCTACTCTTCACTTTCTTTAGCGAAAAATCGAGCGTAGTATTTCGCATAGTTAATATTATCGGAAGATAAATAAACTTAATTGATGGAAAGCAGATATGATTGAAAAAGTACTTTACGGAAAGATAAAATTAGTCTATAATGTACGCGTAGCAGACAGTGCTGATTATGTCAGCACTGTTTTCTACGTGATTTTATGTGTAGCAAACGAATTTTTGATGCCACAGTATGATATGAAATAGAAATGAGTCGTAAACTATAATAAGTTTTCGTTTAAATAGAAATGGCGGTAAAATGAAAAAAAATCCGAATAAAATGATACGTGTGCTTTCGTGGTTTGTGTTCGCTGCCTACATGATTGCACTGATATATTTTTTGTTTTTCAGCGAGCAAATGGGAAGAGTTCCTTCTGATGAATATAAATATAGCTTAGAGCCTTTTCGGGAAATTCGAAGATATATTGTTTATCGGAAAGAAATTGGATGTTTTAATGTAATGCTTAATTTGTTTGGAAATGTAATTTGTTTTGTTCCATTTGGCTTTGTATTGCCGATTATGTCCAATAAGCAAAGAGGTCTTTTGAAAATTACAATATTGACTTTTTTAACTTCGCTTTTGGTAGAGTTGATTCAGTTAATGTCTAAGGTGGGGTCCTGTGATGTGGATGATATTATTTTGAATACTCTTGGAGGATTTTTGGGATATGTATTCTTTGTGATTGGGCTGTGGGCTTATCGAAAGGTGAGAAAATCAGTACAAAAATAAGGATTTGATGGATAAGTAGGAAAGGATAGACTGGTATGGCTCGTAGGAGGAAAAGAGGAAAAGAAAGAACCAATGAGGGACTTAGACTGACAGACAAAAAGCATCCAAAAGAAGCTATGATTGCAACAGCAATGGGAATGGTATCTATTGTTGTCTTTTGTGTTCTTTGTTTTATGTCTGGGGAGAGTCGGGGGACTTCTGGAGTAGAGGCTGGAGTTGCGGGAGTATTTTGCTTTTTTATTAGTATTGTTGGATTTATCTTGGCATGGGTTAGTCTTCATAAAGACAATATCCGTCCTATGTTTCCTACTATTGGTGTTGTGATAAATGGATTACTGGTATTGTTTTATCTTTTAGTATATATATGGGGGACTTCGGTATAAGAATATAAAAAGAATATAAAAACTGGCTCTGTTTTCTTGCGGGAACAGAGTCTTTCTATTATACTGATATCTGTTATAAACGAAGTGTGGTACATAGAAAAGAGTAGAAGCAGGAAACTACAGAAAGGCAAGGTTTTACATGGCAAGGATTGCAGAAGATGATGATAGAGGAAAAGTAAAGAAGGATGCGCTGATTTATCAGAAAAGAGATGATACAGATAATAAGGCAGAATACGAAAAACTGGACGCACAAGGGAAATTTCAGTTTTTTAAGGATTATTATTTAAAGAATATTTTGATTGTGGCAGCGTTGGTTATTGTGGCTGGTTATTATATTATTGGCGCTATAACTAAGCCGACGGATACATTATATATTGCAATTGCAGATGATACCTTTGACGATGAGCAGATTGACCGGTTGGAAAAGGACATTGCAAACTATCTTGGTCTAGATAGTAAAAGAGAAGTTGTTACTATCAATGTAGATTACAATTCACAGAATGGCCAGTCGGACCAGCAGTTGGAAAATTATTTGTATTCAGGAGATTGTGATATTGTAATTGCATCTCAGGAGGGATTTGAATACTGGGCAGAGGGAGGATATTTCCTAGAGCCGGAAAGTTCTGAATTGGTATCGTTTTATGAAGAACTGCCGGATTCTGATCGGATTTATACTACAGTTACCGATGGCGCTGAGATTCGCGGAGAAAAAGAAGCAGATAATAACCAGTACAATTTCGGAGTATCGGTATTTAATAGTGAAAAGTATCAGGTGTTGGGAGGAAAAGGAAAGAATGCTGTTGCAGGTATTGTAAATTCTTCAAACCATAGGGAAGAGGCAGCGGCGGCTTTGGAATATATCTTAAAGGATGAAATAGAGCCAGGAACTGTAAATCCTGACTTTGCAGGAGAGTAATAAAAGCAGCGAAAGCAAATATATATTTGCCTTCGCTGCTTTTGTGTTATGATATGTACTTTAAAGCATACCTTTCAGTGCACCTGTGGCTACTACTGCAAGTATACCACCGATGCTGGAACCAATCAGATTAACAATAAGTTGATAGCTCCAATCTACCTTTTCTCCTTTATTTGGAATTGGTAAGATAGCAAACCAAATACTGCTGAATACCGAACGCATAGCATTCATACTAAATCCAGTACTGTTCAACGTAAGTGCCATAAATGCTACAGCTGCAAAACCAACTACACCAACGATAAGGGACTGGTTTCCTTTTAATAAATCGCTTACTCCTATAATGCTCATAAACACTAAGAATAAGAAAACGAAAGTAGCAATCACTTCCTGTAAAAAGTTCAAAGGCATATTTTTTTCTACTGGATAAGCAGAGAAGATTCCTCTCTTGGAAGAACCTTCGGAAGCCTTGAAGCTGTCCCAGAAGAAAATCATACAAATAAGTACTGCTGCACCTGCTGCCAAAAATTCCATTAGCAGATAAATAGCTGCGTCCTTAGGGGATAAAGCACCCATAATCAGATTTCCAAAGACAACACCAGGATTCAGAAAGCCGGGTCCACCCATAATGCAGGCGGTGCTCAGACCAAATCCAACGGCAAGACTCCATGCAACAACCAGTTCGATGTAGTTTAAAGTGCCTACTAGGGTTTTCTTTAAGTTTACATTACACATGTAAGCATAACCACCTAGAAGGAAAATCAAACTACCTACAAATTCAGATAAATAGCTCATGTCAGTTACCTCCTTGTTGTACGATATTTAATTGTATCACGACCATTTTGTCATCCAGGGTACCTCTGGGTGACAACTAATATGAATTCATTCTACCATAAAAGCGTAGAAAAGCCAACGAAAAAAATAAGAGATTTACAATAAATGTTTGAATAATACGAAAAATAATGATTAGCCCTTTTATACAAAAAACATTTCTTCACTTGACCATATTATTGATACAATGTAAACTTTACGAAAGAGAAACTAATTCACCCATAATGTATATTTCACATAATATTTATTTCCGGTGCCAGAGCACAGCAGAAGCAGGTCTCTTATATTCCGAATGAGTGGCGTTTGAACTCGCTGGTGTTTGGATGGTATCAAATGCGTCAGCATGCAGATAGCATCCTATGCACCATTGCGTAGTTCATCCCGAGCCGCAAGGCGTCCACGAATCGGAATATAAGAGACCTGTTTCTGCATCCCTTCACCAAGAAAGTTATGTGAAATTCATAATATCTTAAGAATTCCCTTCGTTGATGTTAAAATTTAGCTGATATAGTAAGCACAGTAAGAGAATAAAGGAGAGAGAAACATGCAGACAGTATTAGTATGTGATGATGATAAGGAAATCGTAGAGGCGATTCGCATTTATTTAGAGCAGGAAGGTTATGAGGTGCTGGCAGCCTATGACGGACAGCAGGCGCTAAAGCAGATGGAAGAAAACAAAATCGACCTTCTGGTTATCGATGTGATGATGCCAAAGCTGGATGGTATCCGGGCAACATTAAAAATCCGGGAAAACAGCTGTGTACCAATTATTATCATTTCTGCAAAGTCAGAGGATGCAGATAAGATTCTGGGCTTGAATATCGGAGCAGACGATTATCTAACCAAACCTTTTAATCCTCTGGAGCTGGTTGCAAGAGTGAAATCCCAGCTTCGACGTTATACCATGATGAGTACTCAGGACTATACGGAAAACGTAACCTATCGCATTGGGGGACTGGAAGTGAACGATGAACGTAAGGAAGTCTATGTGGACGGAGAGCAGGTGAAACTTACTCCAATCGAATATAATATTCTCTTATTATTTATGAGGCATCCGGGAAAGGTTTTTTCCAGTACACAGATTTATGAGAGTATTTGGAATGAGGAAGCATTGGCTGCAGAAAATACAGTAGCAGTACATATTCGCCATATCCGGGAGAAAATCGAAATTAATCCAAAGGAGCCAAGATACCTGAAGGTGGTTTGGGGAATCGGATATAAGATGGAGGGCTAAAGACGAAAAGAAATCTTTTCGTCTTACAAGATGATGTCTGTGCGTTGCCTGACATCATCTTGAGAAGCGCAAAGAGCAGCGCAGAAAAGAGGATAAGGAATGAGTAAAGGAAGGGGAACGGGACTAGGCTCCCGTTTACAGCGGCTACGTCAAAAGAGCAGAGACCGGAAGAAAGAAAGGGAAAAACAGAGCTGGAGTGAAGATGCAGCTGCCGTAGAGAGGGAACTTGCAAAAGAAGTGGAAAAAGAATTAAACAAAGAAACACTGGTAAAAGAAAAGAAGGTAAACCATGGTAAGAATCAGTGGAAGACATCCAAAGTTTTAAGAACGGTAGTAGCTCTTGGACTTTGTGCTGCCTTGGTGGGTGGTGCGTTTTCCGGAGTGAAAATGGTGGGAACAGCTCGGCAGATGTGGGATATGGATGTATATTCGTCTAGTATTTCCTTTGAGAATAGTGAGAATTTTAACCATTTGCTGGATGAATATCTACAGTTGTTTGAATTGTATCTGGATATTAGCCGGGTGATTGCACCAGAAGGAAAGCTGGATTATAATATGGTTCTTCTGGAGGGAGAGGACAAAAGCTATACGCTGGAAGAGCTGTATAAGGCAGAGGGGAATGGATATGATTATCAGTATTATGTAGATAATTATATCGAGAATATGCAGGAATATAGCGAATGTAGTATTAGTTTATTAGATTTGACCAAGAAGATTCGTTCTTTGAGAGAAATGGTGGTAATAGATAATGGGAAAATTTATTATACACCGGAGCTTGTAATGGAGCTGTCGCAAAAGGAAAAGAAGGAATTGCTTCAAAAGCTTCAAAAGACATCTGATAATGAAAGAGAGTATTTTAATGGTCAAAAGACGTTATTGCCGGCATTTTCCTATAGTGGAGATGGTGAGGTTTCCGAAATAATTATAAAACTCTCAATTCCGGAAAAAGATGCAGAAATAGAAGCAAAGAGCGAATACCAGAAATGGATTATTGAAAAGTACCCGGAGTATGCGAAAGGATATATGCTGCTTCAGATTGCAAATGCTTTCGAGCGGGGATTTGAAGGTGAAGTGGAAGGTGTAGAAGCAGAAAAATATAGAACGATATTTAATAATCTATATGATGGACAATGCTTTTTAACATATGTATATGAATTTTTTGAATATGAGGACGAGGACGAGGTTACTTATGTTGATTACTATACAGGGGAAGAGCATCATATAGAGAAGGAGCAGCTTGTTTATAACAAAAAAGGAAAAGCTGCATATGCAAAGGATGTTCGTGATGAATTTGGATATAATGCATATGTATATTCTATGAGTCAGGCTGCATATGCAAAAGAATTACGGGAAGAAGCAAAGAAAATATTAAATGAACTTTCGGAAGAAGAGATTCCATGGAGTGCGCCTGTACTTCCTTATACTTTGAAAGAAGCTCAGGATTATGCCAATTTTCTAGTGAAATTTTATGAAGAACTTCACGAACTATTCCGTTCTGGTCGGTTTGACTGTTATTTTGAATCTGGAGACCAGATTTTGAAAAGTAATGAGGGATGGTCATATCTGAAACGTAAACTTGAAAAAATGCAGAGTGAAAAATCAGAAAAGAACGAGAAAGATTTGATATATGCGTATTATAATAGCAACGGTTCTGTATTTGATACCAATCTTGATATTACTTATTTTTGTCAATCCGATGAGTGTTATGAATTTCTGGAGAGAATCGGAAAAGAGTATGGAAATTCGGATAATTATATTTGTGCTTTTACTGTTGACTTAGGAAATATAGAAAGTGCTTATCAGGACGAAGCCTTTGCCGAGCTGTATAAAATCCATCAGGAAGATACGAAGGTTTATGCTGACTTAGAAAAAGAAGTCAAGCAGGAGGCTGTCTATTTTCTGATTTCCTTCATTGGGATTCTTCTGGCTATGATTATTCTTAGTATTATGACAGGCCATGAAAAAGATTCCGATGTGATTGTATTGAAATGGTACGACAGAATCTGGCTGGAAATAGTAATTGCAATATTCTGCGTTATTGTTACAGGATTTCTTGCCTTATGCTGGGAAGGAACGTATTGGTATGCATACCATGAACCTGTCAGGGAGCCGGAAATATTTCAGGCAATTGTATGGGGACTGGCTGCCTTAGCAGTGATAATGGCAGGAATGCTTTTAAGCTTTATCAAAAGAGCAAAGGCAAAAAAGGTATTACAGACCAGTGTAATATGCAGCAACTTTTTCCGGATTAAGCGCGTCATGAGAAGATTTGGACAGAAGTCCAAAAAATGGATTGGATATGTCAGAGAGTTTCCGGTACTGAATCGTTATGTCGGTGTGATTGGTGCGAACCTTATAGGAGGCCTTATCTTTTTAGTATACGTTGCAGATGGTGATATGGGATATAGCTTTTTCCTTGACCTTTTTATGTTTTTGATTGTGGTAGGACTAATTGCATTGGATGTTTTCTGTCTCAGAGTCATTATGAAAAATGCGATTGCAGATGAAAAGATTCGGGAAGGGGCAGAAAGAATCGCTGGTGGGGAATTGTCATATCAGATAGAAGTGCCAAATGGAATCAGCAAGGAGCAGAGAGAACTGGTGAAGGTGATTAACAGTATTGGAGAAGGATTGGAAAAGGCAGTAGAGGAATCGGTCCGTAGTGAGCGTATGAA
Source organism: Butyribacter sp. (assembly GCA_045542435.1). Taxonomy (GTDB): domain Bacteria; phylum Bacillota; class Clostridia; order Lachnospirales; family Lachnospiraceae; genus Jutongia. The sequence continues at coordinate 77,025 of JAZQLD010000027.1, forward strand.
AACGGAATTGATTACCAATGTTTCTCACGATATTAAGACTCCATTGACCTCTGTCATTAATTATGTTGATTTGTTAAAACGGGAAAACATTGAAAGCGAACGTGCTCAGGAATATTTAAAGATTCTGGATCAGAAGTCCCAAAGATTGAAGGTTCTGATTGAGGATTTGGTGGAAGCCTCTAAGGCGTCCAGCGGTGCTATGGAATTACAAATCAGTAAGCTGAACTTTAACGAACTGGTGAATCAGACAGATGGAGAGTTTGAAGAGAAATTCCAAGTGGCAGGTTTAACCATGGTAAGCTCTATTTCTGAAGATGTGATTGTATTTAAGGGAGATGGAAGAAGAGTATACCGTATTCTGGAAAACCTCTATGGCAATGTAGCAAAATATGCAATGCCTGGAACTAGAGTGTATACAGAACTGTACCAAAATCAGGACAAGGCTGTATTTACGATTAAAAATATTTCTAGAGAACCATTAAATATCAGTCCGGAGGAACTGACAGAACGTTTTGTCAGAGGCGAGCAGTCCCGTAGTACCGAAGGCAGCGGCTTGGGTCTTTCTATTGCTAAGAGTCTGACAGAACTTATGGATGGAGAATTTGAAATTCATATGGATGGAGATTTATTTAGGGTAACTATAAGTTTTCCGGTGGTATAGAAGTGATTGTATAGGGGGAATTAGAGGAGATGATTCAGATGTTCAATAAAAAAATTATACTACTTTGTGTATTTCTGTTTTCAATGTGTTTGTTTTCGGGGTGCGAAAGTGCTCCGAAAACAAATAAAGATAAAATTAAAGAATCTGTTGTGTTAGATACAGAAAAGTATGTATCAATTCAGAAGGCAAAGGAACAGTGTGAAAAATTGGAAGGAAAAGATGTGGATGGGATTGTTTTTCCTGAAAAATTTGAAATGCCAGAGATAGAAAAAATTATGGATTTAAAATTGACACCATGGTTTGCAGACAATAGGAAGGACTTACAACAGGTGCTTCCATCTGTCTGGGAGGATTATCATAAGGTGGACTGGGGAGAAATTAAGCAGGAAACCTTTACCAGGAAAGAAGATAAAGAGTATTATGGAGAATCAAAAGAGGACAAGGCAACGGGATATATATATTCCTATGATACGCAGGGATTTATGTGTGGTGATTCTTTAAAGGATACAGAACTGACCTATACAGACTGTGTGAAAGAGTATCATTTTGCTCAGGGAGATACTTTGGGACTTGAGGATAAATATCCGTTAGAGGATGGCGAGGTTACAGTATATGATGCAGTTTTATATACAGAAAAAATACTGAATGAAAACCTTTCTGAATTGGAAAAAAATAAATTTCAATATAAGGTACAGCAGTTTTATGTTATGAAAAATCCTGAGAGCGATTTTTATGATTATAATATGATAATAGGAAGGGTATATCAAAATGTAATGGTAGATACCTGTTCTGATTTTTTAGCTTCACAGGCGGCGTATTATGACAAGGTGCATTGTGGAGTACATATAATAGCAGTTATGCGCCACAAAGACTCATTGGATTATGTGAATATGGGAAATGAACTACTTGAAGTAGAATCTGAGACAAAGCATGAAAAAATTATTTCGCCTATGTGGGCAACTAAAAAAATGAATGAAGAAATTGCCCATGTAGATGGAATGACTTTTTCACAGTGTGGATTAATGTATGTGCTGGTACAGGATAATGGACTGGTAAAGGAAAAAAAGCAGGATGTATTCCAGTCGGTAAATCAAACGACGTATCTAAGGCCGGTATGGCTTTTTGTGACTACACCGGGGAGTTCTAATTTCGAAACAATGACAAATGACAGCCATGGGGTAAGTGTTATTGTGGATGCATTGGATGGGGAATTATATTATTACGAAGGGACCGGAGCATACTGATTAGAGTTTCTTATATTTCGTTGCATTAAATTGTTTCTGGGTAAAGGTTTGGGAGGATAAAGAAATGGTAAGATTAGAGATTAAAAAAAATATGCAAAGTTTTTTGTTTGTAAGCTCTGTTTTTCTTTTATATACTGTTTTTTTGTTTGGTGATAGTGGTGCTGTCTTAATGGATGGTACCACCACAACAATTCTAGGGGCAATCTGGAATAAATTCCATGGAAACTGGTTGGTATGCAGTGATTCTTCTTGTCTGGTCAGAATGTACCTGATGTGGACGGATAACGCCTATCTGCCAGTTTTAATACCACTTCTTTGCGGGCTTCCCAGCGTGATAAACTATTTAAGGGAATCTGAAACAGGAAACAAGAAATGGATTCTTTCGCGATGTTCGTTGAAAGAGTATTATTTGTCAAAAATTGTGGGCAATATAATATGTGCTGTTATGGTTGCTTGTGTGGCAGTGATTCTTTATTATATTACCCTTTTTTTGTTTTTTGACCGCCTTTCTATTTATCATGAAGCGTTTTCAAATATTTATTTTGTCTTATCTGGAAGAATGGTAGAGGATGTGAGTGAAATATCCTGGTTTGTTATTTGGGGGAGCTTAGCAAAAGGGATGCTGTATTTTACCCTCTATGCTGTAACAAGTGCTTCATTTTGCATGTGGATGGCAATATGGTGTAAAGATCAGTATCTTACCTTTGGTGCTACAATTTTTCTTTGCTATTTGCAAAGCAGGATAGTGGAAGAATTGATTCGCAAATATGTTTTGGACAGAATAACACGAGCTGGAGTGATAGCGGATATTTTGAATCCGACATTTCTTCATTTTGCAGGAAATAGTGGATTTTATCAGGAAAAGGAATGGCTTGCTGTCTTGATTTCTCTTCTATTGATTAGTTTCCATTATTTTATGGTAGTATGGTTGTCACAAAGACGGTTTGATTTGAGCGAAGGTTAGGCTGAATGAATGGTTGGGTAAAGCAGAAGGAGGATTATCATGAAAAATGTAAAGAAAGTGTTTCTCGTCTTTTGTGCAGGGATGCAAAGAACCATTTCTGATAAAAAAATGTTAATCCTATTGTTGATTATTGGGTTTATCTTGGATAATGGGGTACGTAAAATGACTAATAATGCCTTGCAGGTGGGGCAGCCTATTGGAATTTTTGAAGGGTTTATTATGTGTGTGAATCATTGGTATTATCTGATTCCTTTTTTAATTGGTTTTATTTTTGTTTTGACCGATGTTCCCAGACTAGATAGTAATCAGCTTTTTATCATATACAGAACTGGAAAAAAACAATGGCTTTTTGGAGAGATATTACAGATTTTTGCTTGTGCATTTACATATGTGTTGGTTCTCTTGGCAGGGTGTATGCTTTCTTGTGCCAAATATAGCTTCTGGGGAAATGTGTGGAGCAATTTTACCATATACTATAAGAAAGATTATGAGGGGATATTATCAGATAGCAACCGATTTATTGACCAGCAGGTATTTAAGTATTATCTGCCGTTTCAATCGGTGTTTCATTGTATTATACTTCTGACGCTATGTCTCACGCTGATGGGGACAATTATTCTTTTTTTCTCTATTATCCATAAAAAACTGGTGGGGATTGTTTTGAATCTGATACTCATTCTGTTTGTATTAATTTTTAATAGGTATCACGCTTGTATTATGTGGGTTTCTCCATTTTGTCATGCCGTACTGGCACTGCATAACATATATGTGTATAGGCAACTGTCGGTTCCTGTTGGATATTCCTATCTGTATCTATTGTTTTGTCAAGGCATTATGACAGTTGTATCCATGAAAATGTTAAAGAACAAAATGTTTTAGAATAGAGGAGGGGAAGTTATGATAGCTGTCAAAAATATTTCTCTAAAAATTAAAACGCACATGATTTTAGAAAATGTTAATCTAGAATGCAAAGAAGGGGAAATTTGTGGTCTGATTGGACGTAATGGTAGTGGTAAAACAATGCTGATGAAATGTATCTGTGGTTTTGTACATCCAACACAGGGGGAAATCTTCGTTAAGGGAAAAAAGATTGGACAGGATGTAGATTTTATTCCAGATGCAGGCATTATGATTGAGACACCAGGGTTTATTCCTTATTACTCAGGGATGAAAAATCTAAAGCTTTTAGCACAAATTCAGAATAAAATCAGTGACAATGAGATAAGAGAATCCATGGAAAGAGTCGGTCTTGATCCTGATTTGAAACGAATAGTGAAAAAATATTCTCTTGGAATGAGACAACGTTTGGGTCTGGCACAGGCAATTATGGAGGATCCGAAAATATTGATTTTGGATGAACCATTTAATGGTTTGGATAAAGAGGGAGTGATGCAAATGAGGGAATATTTGCAGGAGCTAAAGCATGCGGGGAAGACAATTATATTATCTTCTCATTCAACGGAGGATATTGAAGTGTTGTGTGATGAGGTTTACGAAATGGAGCATGGAAAACTGATGCTGTTTGATGAGAAATAGGAGAGTGATAAGCTATATTGCCTTAAAAAAGAGAATTATGTTAATATGATGAGAAAAGAGGGAAAAAAGGATGGGTTTTCATGAAAAGATGGAATATATGTCGGTTATGGTTTTGTTTATTTCTTAGTATTCTTTTAGGCAGCAGTCTCACAGGCTGTCAGGATATTAAAGAGAATATCTCCACCCAGCAGCAGGAAGAGGCTGAGACGAAGGAAAAGGGAAAGACTTCGGGAAAAGCCACAGCCAAAATGAAGGTGCATTTTATTGATGTAGGGCAGGGGAGTGCTGCTTTGATTGAGTCTAAAGGACATTTTATGTTGATGGATGGTGGAGATAGTGATACTTCCTCTAAGGTGGTTTCGTATCTGAAAAAGCAGGGAGTGAAGAAGTTAGATTATGTCATTGTATCTCATTATGATTCCGATCATTTACATGGTGTGGTTGGGGCCTTGAATGCATTTAAGACAGATTATGTGATTGCACCGAAATACGAAGAGGATACCAGAGTATATGAATCCTTTGTACAGGTGGTAAAGCAGAAAAAGATTACCAAAATCAAACCGAAGGTGGGAAGGAAATATAAGTTAGGAAAGGCAAAGTTTACGATAATGGCTCCAAATGGTGGAGGCTACTCGGATGTAAATAATTATTCTGTGGCGATTCGTCTGGTGAATGGCTCCAATCAGTTTGTGATTACAGGGGATGCAGAGGCGGAAAGTGAGTATGAGATTTTGGAGAATAAGTTAAAGCTTTCCTGTGATGTCTTTACGGCAGGTCATCATGGTAGTGCCAATTCTTCCACACAGAAATTTCTTCAGGCAATGAAACCGAAGTATGTAGTGGTTAGTGCTGGTGCAGATAATACCTATGGTCATCCATCTCAGGAAGCAATGTCCCGTTTTAAGAACATTGGTGCAAAGATTTTACGAACGGATGAGCAGGGAACGGTAATTGCTGCCAGTAATGGAAAGAAAATTACATGGAATAAAAAGCCAAGTACTACCTGGGCATATCGTGAATATGGTAGCAGTGTCAGTATTGGCGGTAAGGGAAAGGCTACAGAGAAACCAGCAGAAAACGTAGATTTCGGGCAGTATATTGGAAATAAAAATTCGAAAAAATATCATTCCATTAGCTGTGGTAGTCTACCGTATGAGGAGAATAGAACGTACTTTACTTCCATACAGGAAGCCGAGGAGGCAGGATATACTCCATGCAGCTTCTGTGATCCAAAGTAGGTTTGCTTTGACAATCATTATGATAGAAGGTACAATGTCACTGGTGAAAATATAAGGCAAAAAGCTATATGGAATAATGAAAGATTTCTTGGTTGAAATTAATCGAATGCCAGTGCGTTGGCAGAAAGAGGAGAAACATGGCAGAATATAACGAAATTGAAGAAAAGATTGCAAAGATAGATATTACCACAGCACCGCCGGAGCAGGAGCCGGAGAGACAGTATTATTTCATCCGTAAGCTGCAGCTTTGGATGGAGGAGAAGAAGCAGGAAAAAGGACGGGCTTTGACTGCCTGTGTTACTACCTTTGGGTGTCAGATGAATGCCAGAGATTCTGAAAAGATTATTGGTATTCTTCGGATGATTGGGTATGAAGAGACTGAGTCAGAAGAGGCAGACCTGGTGCTTTATAATACCTGTACGGTTCGTGAAAATGCCAATCTTAAGGTGTATGGACATTTAGGTCAGTTGAAAAAATACAAAAAGAAAAATCCGGAAATGCTGACTATGCTCTGTGGCTGTATGATGCAGGAGCCGGAAGTGGTTGAGAAATTAAAGAAAAGCTATCGCAATGTAGATATTATATTTGGAACACATAATATTTTTAAGTTTGCAGAGCTGTTGGCGATGAAATTACTGGATACTTCTGAGAATCGCAAGATGATTATTGACATCTGGAAGGATACTACAGAGATTGTAGAAGAATTGCCAAATGAAAGAAAGTATTCCTTTAAAGGTGGCGTCAATATTATGTTTGGCTGTAATAATTTCTGCAGCTATTGTATCGTGCCTTATGTAAGGGGACGGGAGCGAAGCCGCGAGCCGGAAGATATTATTGCAGAGATTAAGGCAATGGTAGCCGATGGTGTCGTAGAGATTATGCTTTTGGGGCAGAATGTAAATTCCTATGGAAAGAATCTGGAGAATCCGGTAAGCTTTGCTGAGCTTCTGCAGATGGTGGAAGAGATAGAAGGATTAGAGAGGATTCGTTTTATGACTCCTCATCCAAAGGATTTGTCAGATGAATTGATTGAGGTTATGAAAAATTCCAAGAAAATCTGCAAGCAGATGCATCTGCCATTACAGTCTGGCAGCAGCCGCCTGTTAAAGGTTATGAACCGTCATTATGATAAGGAAGGCTATCTTGCACTGGCAAAGAAGATAAAAGAAGCTATACCGGATATTGCGTTTACCACAGATATTATTGTGGGATTCCCAGGGGAGACAGAGGAAGACTTCCAGGATACCATGGATGTGGTGGAGCAGGTGGAGTATGACAGTGCATTTACGTTTATTTACAGTAAGCGTACTGGAACACCGGCAGCGGCCATGGAGAATCAGGTGCCAGAGGATGTAGTGAAGGAACGTTTTGACCGTCTGCTTAAGAAGGTACAGGAGATTTCAGCCAGAAAGGCTTCTGTGGATGAAGGTAAGGTTGAAAAAGTTCTGGTAGAGGAAGTAAATAAACAGGACGCCAGCTTAGTGACAGGGCGTACTAGTAGAAATTATGTGGTTCATTTTCCAGGCGATGCTTCTCTGATTGGAACCATCGTATCTGTAAAATTGTGTGAAAGCAAAGGATTTTATTATATCGGTGAGCAGGTAGAGGGCGAATAGAGAAAGGCTGGGAACAAAATGAGTCAGAATCAGCAGAGAAAAAATCTTCGGGAGAAACAGGAAGAGAGAGAACATGCAACATTAAATAAACACGCCAGCTTCGCAGATGAAAGCAAAGGCAGGGAGCGTCAGGAGAAGCAGTGCGATATTCGGACGGATTATCAGAGGGACAGGGATCGCATCCTTCATAGTAAGGCGTTTCGTCGTTTGAAGCAGAAAACCCAGGTGTTCCTTGCACCGGAAGGAGATCATTACCGAACTCGTATGACTCATACGCTGGAGGTGGCGCAGAATGCTAGAACAATTGCAAGAGCATTGTTGCTCAACGAAGATCTGACAGAGGCAATCGCTCTTGGGCATGATTTGGGACATACCCCCTTTGGCCATGCTGGAGAGCGGGCGTTAAATGCCATTACAGGGGAAATAGGTGGCTTTCATCATAATGAACAAAGTGTTCGGGTAGTGGAACGTCTGGAAAAGGACGGAACGGGACTAAATCTGACTTATGAAGTCCGGGACGGTATCTTAAAGCACCAGACAAAATTGGTGCCGGAAACCTTGGAAGGAAAAATTGTCCGCCTTTCGGATAAAATTGCTTACATAAATTCTGACATAGATGACTCTATCCGAGCAGGAATCATCAGGGAAGAGACCATTCCATATTGGCTGACAGATGTGTTGGGACACAGCACTAAAGAACGTTTGAATACATTAGTTCACGATATCGTAGAACATAGTGAAGGAAAAGACGATATCTGTATGTCTCAGGAAGTAGAAAAGGCCATGTTTTCTCTGCGGCAGTTTATGTATGAAAATGTTTATACCAATCCTCTTGCCAAAGGCGAGGAAAAGAAGGTCAAAAATATCATAGAGCAGTTGTATGATTATTATATTCATCATACTGAAGAACTGCCGGAAGAATTTCTGGCGTTGATGCTGATGGGAGAAAGTCCAGAGCGGACAGTCTGTGACTTTATTGCTTGTATGAGTGATCCTTACGCCGTAAATCTCTATAAAGAAATCATGATTCCTAAGGCATGGAGTGTAGGAGGCATCGAACACCGATAAAATTGTAGCAACTCAGACTTCGAACATATATAATTTGGACAGAATATCCCGTAATATTTACTTGCAGAAATTTTGGGAATGATTTTTTTACAAAATATTATGTATAGAAAAATTTAAAATAAAAAAAGGAAAAAATATTTTTATGTCGAATAACTAACATAGAGGGCTATTTGTCCCTATGTTAGTTTTTTTGTTAAAGGGAAAAAGAAGGCAAAGAGAGGTGATTTTTTGGCGTGGTATTCGGAAGAGCAGATTGAAGAAGTAAGAGCACGGAATGATATCGTAGATGTCATAGGCAGCTATGTACGGTTGAAACGTTCCGGCAGTGGCTATGTAGGCTTATGTCCATTTCACAACGAAAAATCTCCATCCTTTTCAGTGAGTGCTTCACGGCAGATGTATAAGTGCTTCGGTTGTGGCGTAGGTGGCAATGTTCTGACCTTTGTCATGGAGTATGAAAATTATACCTTTCCGGAGGCAATGGAGTATCTGGCGGAAAAGGCAGGCATCCAACTGCCAAAGCAGGAAATGACAGCACAGCAGAAGCAGCAGGAAAGTCTTCGGCTGACCCTGTTGGAAATTAATAAAAAAGCAGCCAGATATTATTTTGCGAATCTAAAATCTCCAAAAGGCAATATTGGCTATGACTACCTAAGAGGAAGAAATCTTACAGATGAAACTATTCTTCATTTTGGACTGGGATATGCAGGCCAGGGTGGAGGAGAGTTGTATCAATACCTGAAAAAAGAAGGGTATGACGATAATACGCTGAAAGAATCTGGTTTATTTAAAATGGACGAGCGTGGTGTCTATGATAAGTTCTGGAACCGGGTTATGTTTCCGATTATGGATGCCAATAACCGTGTCATCGGCTTTGGTGGACGAGTTATGGGAGATGCCAAACCAAAGTATTTGAACTCACCGGAAACAAAGATTTTTGATAAGAGTCGTAACTTGTTTGGCTTAAATTACGCTAAGCAGGGAAAACGAAAAAATATGATTCTTTGTGAAGGATATATGGATGTGATTGCATTGCATCAGGCAGGTTTCACCAATGCGGTTGCGTCGTTGGGAACTGCATTTACAGAACAGCAGGCAAATCTTATCCGAAGGTACACGGACGAGGTGCTGTTGACTTATGACAGCGATGGTGCCGGAGTGAAGGCGGCAATGAGAGCAATACCCATGCTGCGAAGGGCAGGCATTAATGGAAAGATTGTTCACATGGAGCCTTATAAAGATCCGGATGAATTTATTAAAAATCTGGGAGCACAGGAGTTTGAAAAACGAATGGAGGAAGCCCAAAATAGTTTCTTTTTTGAAATCGAAGTGTTAAAAAGAGAGTATTCCATGAACGATCCAGAGCAAAAGACGAAGTTTGTTCATGAAATGGCAAAGAAGCTGCTGATTTTTGAGGACAAGATTCAAAGAGATAATTATATGGAAGCACTGGCGGCACAGTATGCCATCCGTTCGGAGGATTTAAGGTCGCTGGTGGTACACTATGGCAATCAGATGCCAGCAGGCTATCAGGAAGTTATGGAAGAAAGGGAATCCCAAAGGAAGAAGGCAAAAAAATCAGATTCAGCAGATGGTATTAATTATTCCTATCGGCTTTTGCTGACCTGGCTTATTGATTCCCCGGAGCTTTACCAGCAGATTAAGCAATGGATTGAACCTAGGGATTTCTTTGATGAGAATTACCAGAAGGTAGCTAGTCTTCTATATGAGCAGTTGGAACAGGGAGAGTTGGTTCCTGCAAGAATTATTAACTGCTTTCAGGAGGTAGAACAGCAAAATCTGGTAGCATCTATGTTTCAGACCAATTTTCATGGAGATATGAATAGGGAGGAGAAACAGAAGGCGATTACCGATTTAGTGGTTCGAATAAAGGAACATAGTCTGGAGAAACAATCCAGTCAGATTACAGATATCAGCCAGCTGCAAAGTCTGGTTATGCAAAAGAAAGAATTGCAGAAATCTATTACACTGCATATTTCTTAGAAAATATGGATAAATTATAGTTTATATGAAAGGAAGGTCACATATGGCGACAGAAAAAGAGCAGGCAAAGAAAACAGAGGCTGTTACGGAGGAAAAAGAAACCAAGTCAACGGTCAGCAAGACTGCCGCTAAGGGTACGAAAAAGGAAACAACAAAAAAGGAAAACGCAAAGAAAGAGACTGCCAAGAAGGAAACTACAAAGAAGTCTGGCACAACGAAAGCGGCTGCCAAGAAAAAAGATAAGGATAAGGACGATGGAAACGTTGAAGCAAAGTTTATGGAGACTTTAGCAGCCTTAAAGGAATTGGCGAAAAACAGAAAGAATGTGTTAGAACTTCAGGAAATTAATAATTTCTTTGGAGAACTGGAACTGGATGAGGAAAAGACAGAAAAGATTATCGAATTTTTGGAGTCCAGCGGAGTGGACGTTCTTCGTATTTCTGATGATAAAGATGATGTAGATGATGACATTATTTTGGAGATGGAAGCCGATGGTGAGGCTCCAGATGATGAAGAAATTGAAAATATTGATTTATCTGTACCAGACGGTGTCAGTATCGAAGATCCAGTTCGTATGTATCTGAAGGAAATCGGTAAGGTGCCCCTTCTGACTGCAGAAGAAGAAGTAGAGCTGGCAAGAAGAATGGAAGAAGGAGACGCAGAGGCTAAAAAGAAATTAGCAGAAGCCAATCTCCGTCTGGTAGTAAGTATTGCAAAGCGTTATGTAGGACGAGGTATGCTGTTCCTTGACTTGATTCAGGAAGGTAACTTAGGTCTGATTAAAGCAGTAGAGAAGTTCGATTACAAGAAGGGATATAAGTTTAGTACTTATGCTACATGGTGGATTCGTCAGGCGATTACCCGTGCTATTGCGGATCAGGCTAGAACGATCCGTATCCCTGTTCATATGGTTGAGACCATCAATAAATTTGTCCGTGTACAGCGTCAGCTGTTACAGGAGCTTGGTCGTGAGCCATATCCAGAAGAGATTGCAAAGCAAATGAATATGCCGGTAGAAAGAGTTCGTGAAATCCAGAAGATTTCTATGGAGCCAGTTTCTTTGGAAACACCAATTGGTGAAGAGGAAGACAGCCATTTAGGAGATTTTATTCAGGATGATAATGTGCCAGTTCCAGCAGAAGCAGCAGCGTTTACCCTGCTTCGTGAGCAATTGGATGAGGTGCTTGGAACCCTGACCGAAAGAGAACAGAAGGTATTAAAGCTTCGTTTTGGTCTGGAAGATGGACGTGCCAGAACGCTGGAGGAAGTTGGTAAGGAGTTTAAGGTTACCCGTGAGCGTATTCGTCAGATTGAGGCCAAGGCTCTGAGGAAATTAAGACATCCAAGTAGAAGCCGCAAGTTAAAGGATTATTTAGAGTAATGCAGATATCAAAAAGATTACAAAGAGTAGCAGCGCAGGTACAATCAGGAGGTGTGGTGGCAGATATTGGCTGCGACCACGGATTTACCTCTATTTATTTAATGGAAAATCATCTGGCAAAGCATGTTATCGCTATGGATATTAATGAGGGACCACTGGAACGGGCAAAGGAGCATATCAAACAGTTTCAGATGGAGAAGGATATTTCAGTGAGGCTTTCCGATGGTGCGAAGAAATTACAGCCGGGCGAAGTGGACAGCATTTTAATCAGCGGTATGGGAGGCGGATTGATATGCAAGATTCTACAGGATTCCAGAGAAGTGATTCTTAGAACCAAAGAATTGATTTTATCTCCTCAGTCTGAAAATTATCTAGTGAGACATCTATTGCATGAAATGGGATTTTCTATTGACCGGGAGGAAATGCTGGTAGACCAGGGGAAATATTATAATATTATCCATGCGGTGCAGGGAGTACAGCACTTTTCACAACCGGAAGAATATATTTATGGAAAGTACCTGATTGAGCAGAAAGATACCGTTCTTTTGGCGTTTTTGGAGAAAGAACAAAAAAGAGTAAAGGTGATTTTACAGGGGATGAGTGAAAAAACTCTTTCAGAAAGTTCCAGTCAGCAGAAGGAGGAGCTGGAAGAACAATTAAAGCTCATGGAGAAAACCCAGTCTCTACTATCCCAGTAAAATTACGGAAAGGTATGGTGATTGTATGGTATGTGTAACAGTAGATGGGGTAAAAAAAGAGTATCCAATGGGGATTACATATTTGGAAGTCTCTAAGGATTTTGTGCAGGATTATGATGAGGACATTATTCTGGCAAAGACAGGAGAAAAGCTGGTAGAGCTAAATAAGAAAATCAAAAGGGATTGTGAAGTAACCTTTTTGACTACAGCTAGTGACAGTGGGCATAAAACCTATATTAGAGGTGTGACTCTCTTAATGCTGCGGGCATTTTATCATGTGGTGGAGGATGGTTCCATTAAAAATATTTTTGTAAAGCACATGATTGGCAACAGCTGTTATTGTGAGGTGGAGGGGATTGACCTTACGCAGGAACTTTTGCTAGAAGTAAAGAAGCGTATGGAAGAATTAGTCTACGTGGATATGCCATTTTTAAAACGTTCCGTAGATACTGCCGAAGCATTGGAGCTTTTTGATAAGCACAAAATGTATGACAAAAAGAAACTATTTGAGTACCGCAGAGTTTCCAAGGTAAATATTTATTCTTTAGATGGCTTTGAAGATTATTATTATGGATATATGCCAGCCTCCACAGGGATTTTGAAATATTTTGATTTGGAGCTGTATGAGGATGGATTTCTGATTCATATGCCGGGAAGAAAGTCTCCAAAGGAAATTTCTGAGTTTCGTCCAAGTCCAAAGCTATTCAAAACCTTGGAAGAGGCAAGCGATTGGGGTAAGTTAGTTTCTGTGGATACCGTTGGTGCATTAAATGATGCGGTTTCCCACGGTGGTATTACAGACCTGATTTTGGTACAGGAGGCGTTACAGGAAAAGAAGATTGGTGAAATTGCAGAACAAATTGCCAAGGATAGAAGTAAGAAATTTGTTATGATTGCTGGTCCTTCTTCTTCTGGAAAGACTTCCTTTTCTCATCGTCTATCCATTCAGCTTCGTACCTTTGGTTTGAAGCCGCACACGATTGCCTTGGATAATTATTTCAAAGACCGTGCAGATACGCCGAAGGACGAAAATGGAAATTATGATTTTGAGTGTCTGGAGGCTATTGATATTGAGCTTTTCAATCAGGACATGACAAAGCTTTTGAAGGGGGAAAAGGTGGAGCTTCCTACCTTTAATTTCCTGGTAGGGAAGCGAGAGTATCATGGAGATTGGAGACAGTTAGGTGAGGATGATATTCTGGTGATTGAGGGAATTCACGGTCTCAATGAAAAGATGTCTTATACCTTGCCAAAGGAGAGTAAATTTAAGATTTATATTAGTGCTTTGACCCAGTTAAATATTGATGAACATAATCGTATTTCTACTACAGATGGACGATTGATTCGTAGAATGGTAAGAGATGCCAGAACTAGAGGATCTTCTGCTATGCAGACCATTGCCATGTGGCCTTCCGTAAGAAGAGGCGAAGATAAATATATTTTCCCATTTCAGGAAGAGGCAGACGTGATGTTTAATTCCGCGCTGATTTACGAACTGGCGGTGTTAAAACCATATGCAGAGGCAATTCTTTTTGGAATCCCGAAGGATGTGTCAGAGTATGTGGAAGCAAAGCGTCTTTTGAAGTTCTTGGATTATTTCATTGGAGTAAGTAGTGAAGAGATACCAAAGAATTCTTTAATGCGAGAGTTTGTTGGTGGAAGTATCTTTAAGGTATAAGGAGTAATAGTGTTTATTTTGTTTTATAAGTTTATGTCTGGGCGCTGTTTGACATAAACTTGCAAATACATAAAACAGCGCAGAAATGAGGTAGAAAATGGCAGCATTAATTGATGGAAAAAAGATTTCCACAGAGATTAAAGATGAATTGAAGGAAAAAGTAGCAAAACTGAAAGAAGAAGGAAAGGAAGTTACCCTGGCAGTGATTCAGGTGGGAAATGACCCTGCTTCTACTGTTTACGTAGGAAATAAGAAAAAGGCCTGTGAATACATTGGAATTAATTCTCTGGCATACGAACTTCCAGAGGAAACCACACAGGAGAAATTGTTGGAACTGATTGGCGAACTGAATCAGCGCAAGGATGTCAATGGTATTCTAGTTCAGCTTCCATTGCCAAAGCACATGGATGAGGATGAAGTGATTCGTGCCATTGCACCAGAAAAGGATGTAGATGGTTTCCATCCACAGAGTGTTGGTTTCTTAAGTATTGGACAGAAGGGTTTTGTTTCCTGCACTCCAGCAGGAATTATCCAGCTTTTGAAGCGTTCTAATATTGATATTGAAGGAAAAGAATGTGTTATTATTGGTAGAAGTAATATCGTAGGTAAGCCAATGTCTATGCTTTTGCTTCGAGAAAATGGAACCGTAACTATTTGCCATTCCAGAACAAAGGATTTGAAGGAAGTAACCAAACGTGCTGATATTCTTGTGGTAGCTATTGGTAAGCCAAAATTCGTTACCGCAGATTACGTAAAAGAAGGCGCAGTAGTGATCGATGTAGGAATTCATCGTCAGGAAAATGGCAAGCTTTGTGGTGATGTAGATTTTGATTCTGTAGAGCCAGTAGCAAGTGCAATTACACCGGTTCCAGGCGGAGTGGGTCCTATGACTATTGCTATGCTGATGAATAACTGTGTAGAGTCTGCAACAATGTTTGAATAAAACGGTTTGATTGGAGAGGAAAGAGTTTTGAAAATATTTTTTGTTTCATTAGGCTGTGATAAAAATCTGGTAGACAGCGAAATGATGATTACTTCCTTGCGTAAGGAAGGATTTTCGTTAACCAATGACGAGACAGAAGCAGAGGTGATTGTGGTAAATACCTGTTGCTTCATTGGAGATGCCAAGGAAGAAAGTATTAATACTTTATTAGAAATGGCAGAGTATAAAGAAGATGGTGTCTGCCGTCTTTTGGTTGCTGCTGGTTGTCTCGCCCAGAGATATCATGAAGAAATCCAGACAGAGATTCCAGAAGTAGATGTCATTGTAGGAACCATGGGATATGAGAATCTGGCGACTGTGATTCGTCAGGCATTGGAAGAAAATAATGTCATAGAAAGCCTTAAGGATATTAATTATCTGCCAACTCCATTGACAGATAGAGATAGTATGTCCGGGGGATATTATGCATATCTGAAAATTGCAGAGGGCTGCGATAAGCGTTGCAGTTACTGTATTATTCCAAAGGTCAGGGGGAATTACCGCAGCGTACCAATGGATAACCTGATTGAACAGGCGAAACATTTGGTGGATAACGGTGCCAAAGAACTGATTCTGGTGGCGCAGGAGACAACTTTGTATGGAGTGGATTTATACGGGAAGAAGTCTTTGCCAGAGCTATTGGAAAAATTATCTGAGATAGAAGAACTTCGCTGGATTCGTATTTTGTATTGTTATCCAGAGGAAATCACACCTGAGTTGATTCAGACCATCAAGAAGCTTCCGAAGGTCTGTAAGTATCTGGATATTCCAATTCAGCATGCAGCAGATTCTGTGTTAAAGCGTATGGGACGCCGTACCAATAAGGCACAGCTCATAGAAATGGTTGAAACTCTTCGGAAGGAGATTCCAGAAATAGCCCTGCGAACTACATTGATTACCGGATTTCCAGGAGAGACAGAGGAAGACTTTGAGGAGTTAAAGGATTTTGTACAGCAAATGAAGTTTGAACGTCTGGGAGTATTTGCTTATTCTCAGGAGGAAGATACTCCGGCTGCTGTTATGGAAAATCAGATTCCAGAGGAAGTGAAGGAAGCCCGCCGTGATGAAATTATGGCAATCCAACAGGAAATCGCCTTTGAAAAGGGAGAATCTTATATTGGAAAGACCGTAGATGTTATGGTGGAAGGCCATCTTCCAGAGGAAGGGGTCTATATTACCAGAACCTACATGGATGCTCCAGAAGTAGACGGATTCGTATTTGTTTCCACAGACTGGAACTTAATGTCCGGTGATTTCTTGAAGGTGTGTATTACAGAAGCGCAGGAATACGATTTGATTGGCGAAGTCGTAGATGAAGACGAATAAGAAAGAAGAAATAGTGTCAGAATGATAAGGTGAGAATTCTGGCACAGGAAAGAGGTTGCAAATGAATTTACCAAATAAGATTACAATGTTTCGCGTTGTTTTAATTCCATTTTTTGTGTTTTTTATGCTTTCCCCACAGATTCCAAACTACAATTATATTGCAGTGGCGATTTTTATTGTGGCAAGTCTGACGGATACGTTGGATGGATATATTGCAAGAAAATACAATCTGGTTTCTAATTTTGGAAAGTTTATGGATCCATTGGCGGACAAGCTTTTGGTAGGTGCAGCGCTGATTTGTTTTGTTGCACTTCCAGATAATCCAATGCCAGCATGGGGAGTTATTGTAATTATCAGCCGTGAGTTTATTATCAGTGGTTTCCGTCTGGTGGCTTCGGATGCAGGTGTAGTCATTGCTGCCAGCTTCTGGGGGAAAATCAAGACAATCGTTCAGATGGTGATGTCTATCTTACTGATTATTAACTGGAATGGACAGATCATTGATATCGTGGAACTGGTATTGGTTTATGCAGCCATTGCTTTGACCGTGATTTCTCTCATTGATTATTTAGTAAAGAACTGGAAGGTAATGCAGGATGGACAGATGTGAAACCGTCGTGAGTGCGCCAAAGCTCTGCTTGCAGATGCTTTGGCATATGAGCGACGCACGCATGAGCATTGAGCGCAGAGCGCGAAATGCGAATGTGCCTGCGAAGCAGGGTTTCACATGTGTATGGAGGT
This sequence comes from Butyribacter sp., assembly GCA_045542435.1. Taxonomy (GTDB): domain Bacteria; phylum Bacillota; class Clostridia; order Lachnospirales; family Lachnospiraceae; genus Jutongia. The sequence continues at coordinate 94,162 of JAZQLD010000027.1, forward strand.
AATATGACCACAACCGCAGAAAAACTAGTACAATGTTTACAAGAAAAAGGACTTCAAATCACAACCGCAGAATCCTGCACTGGAGGCATGATTGCGTCGAAAATCGTGGACGTTTCTGGTGCCTCTCTGGTATTTGAAGAAGGGTATGTGACTTACTCCAATCGGGTGAAAGAAAAGGTGTTGGAGGTGTCTTCTGATACCATTAGCAAGTATTCTGTAGTGAGTCATGAGGTGGCAGAGGAAATGGCGGCAGGGGTTCAGAGAAAGACCCAGGCCGATATTGCTATATCCATTACCGGATATGCAGGACCGGAGCCGGCAGACGATGGGACACCGGCAGGAACGGTTTATATTGGTATTTGCTATAATAAACAGACGAAAAGTAAACATTTCTGCTTTTCGGGAACAAGACAGGAAGTCAGGGAACAGGCGGCACAGGCGGCATTAGCTCTGGCATTAGATACTTTGTTGGAGGAAAGTTTGAATAATGAGTAAAGTAGTGGTGATTGGCGGTGGAGCTGCAGGCATGATGGCAGCAATCTCCGCTGCTGACCAGGGTCATCAGGTGATTCTGATGGAGAAAAACGAAAAGTTGGGAAAGAAGGTATATATCACTGGAAAGGGACGTTGCAATGTTACCAATAACAGTGATGTAGAAAATCTATTACAACATACCATGATGAATGCTAAATTTTTATATAGTGCATATTATACCTTTGATAGTCAGGCTATGATGGACTTTTTGCAAAAGGAAGGATTGGAACTAAAAACGGAAAGAGGCAATCGTGTATTTCCGGTATCTGATCATTCGTCTGATGTTATCAAAACCTTGCAAAATGCTCTGAAAAAACGTGGAGTTGCGATTTGGTTTCATACCAAAGTGCTGGAGGTTTTAGAGGAAGATGGTGTTTGCAAAGGGGTAAGCTTTCAACAATCTGGAAAATCCCCGGAGCAGATAGAGACGGATGCAGTAGTAGTGGCCACAGGCGGCATTTCTTATGTTTCTACCGGCTCCGATGGAGATGGGTACAAGTTTGCCAAGGCTACCGGTCACAGGATGGCACCTACATCACCGTCCTTGGTTCCTTTTGAGATTAAAGAGGATTTTGTGAAGCAGTTACAGGGACTTTCATTAAAAAATGTGTCACTGAAACTGATGGCTGGGAAGAAAGTATTATATGAGGATCAGGGGGAAATGCTGTTTACCCATTTTGGAATCAGCGGACCTTTGGTACTGACTGCCAGTTGCTATGCTTCTGGAAAGAATCAGGAAATGGCAGTTTATCTGGATTTAAAACCAGCGTTGTCAGAAAAGCAGTTGGATGAAAGGATTCTTCGGGATTTTAGTGAATGTAAAAATAGCTATTTCAAAAATAGTCTTGGAAAATTGCTGCCAGGAAAAATGGTGCCGGCAATAGTAGAATTATCAGGCATTCATCCAGACAAACCCGTAAATGAAGTAACAAAGGAAGAAAGAAAGCGGTTGGTGGAATTATTTAAAAATCTGCCAATGACTTTGGAGAACCTCCGGGGATATAATGAAGCGATTATTACCAGAGGCGGCGTATCTGTAAAGGATGTGAATCCGGGAACTATGGAGTCAAAGTTGGTACAGGGACTTTATTTTGCCGGGGAAGTTTTGGATCTGGATGCAGTTACTGGCGGTTATAACCTGCAGATTGCCTGGTCCACCGGGTATCTGGCGGGGATTTCGATTTTATAAGTGCAAATGAGGTTTTTGTGACTTTTGTTAGTCGACAGAAAGAAAGGAATGAATTAAAAAATGATGCATAGTATAGCGATTGACGGACCAGCTGGCGCTGGAAAAAGTACCATTGCCAAAATGGTAGCAAAGAAACTGGATTTTATTTATGTGGATACAGGAGCAATGTATCGTGCTATGGCACTGTATTTTATTCGGAATCAGATTGGTGATAAGGAAGAAGAGAAGATTGCGGCGGCTTGTAAGGAAATTCAGGTTTCTTTAACTTATGAAAATGGAGAACAACAAGTAATATTAAACGGAGAAAATGTAAATGCATATATTCGTACTGAAGAAGTAAGCATGATGACCTCCAATATTTCCAAATATCCAGCAGTAAGAGAGACCTTGCTTAGTCTTCAGCGTGATCTTGCCAAAAGCAGTAATGTAATTATGGATGGAAGAGATATTGGAACCTGTGTACTTCCTGATGCAACGGCAAAAATTTATTTGACTGCCAGTTCGGCAGAGCGTGCAAGAAGACGCTATAAAGAGCAGAACGAAAGAGGCCTGGAATGTGACTTGCAGGAAATCGAAAGAGATATCATAGCAAGAGATGAGCAGGATATGAATCGTGAGATTGCACCACTTCGTCAGGCCAAGGATGCAGTTTTAGTTGACTCTTCTGATATGACCATTGAAGAAGTGGTAGAGGAAATTATTCGTATTTATCAGGAAAAAGCGTAAGAGATATTTTGTATAAAAAGCATGACTAATGAAATAATACGATATAAGCATAAAATCAACGAATAATTATTGATTTAGCAGAAATGAGGTAAACATGGAAGTAACTGTAGCAAAAAGTGCTGGTTTTTGCTTTGGAGTAAAGCGAGCTGTGGATATGGTGTACAAGGAAGCGGAGCAGAGTGGAAAGGTATATACATTAGGTCCGATTATTCATAATGAACAGGTGGTGGAAGATTTAGCTTCAAAAGGAGTAGAAGTGATTGATATTCCTGCAGATTTAGAAGGAGTAGAGGATGGAACCGTAATTATCCGTTCTCACGGAGTGTCTGAAGAGATTTTTCAGCAGTTGAACCAATATAATGTAAAAGTAGTAGATGCTACTTGTCCATTTGTTAGCAAAATTCACCGTATTGTACAGGAAAAATACCAGGAGGGATACCAGATTATTATTGTGGGAAATAAATCCCATCCAGAAGTAGAGGGCATCCAGGGGTGGTGTAAAGACGATGCAGCAGTGATTGAAACTGTAGAAGAAGCACAAAAATTTCAGCCTATAGAGCAGAAAAAACAGTGCATTGTGTCACAAACGACATTTAATTACAAGAAATTCAAAGATATAGTTGAAATTTTTCGGAAAAAGAGTTATGATATATTAGTCATGAATACAATTTGTAACGCTACCGAAGAGCGTCAGACAGAAGCAGGTACTATTGCAAGGCAATCCGACGCGATGTTAGTAATAGGTGGAAAACATAGTTCGAACACTCAGAAGCTATATGAAATCTGCAAGAAAGAATGTCCGAACACACATTTTATACAGACACTTGATGACCTGGATTTGGAACAATTTCAATCTTTTCGTAGCGTGGGTATTACTGCCGGGGCTTCAACCCCAAATAATATTATTAAGGAGGTTCAATCTTATGTCAGACATGAACTTTGAACAGTTATTGGACGAATTTGAAGTAACAATCCACAATGGGGAGATTGTAGAAGGGAAAGTAATCAGCGTTAAGGAAGACGAGATTGTTTTGAACATCGGTTACAAGGCAGATGGTATCATCAGCCGTAACGAGTATAGCAATCAGGCTGGTATCGACTTAAGAGAAGTTGTTAAAGAAGGCGATACAATGAAGGCTAAGGTTCTGAAGGTAAATGACGGTGAAGGTCAGGTGCTTCTTACTTATAAGCGTCTTGCTATGGAGAAGAGCAATGAGCGTATCAAAGAAGCTTTCGAAAATAAAGAAGTATTAAAGGCTCCTGTTGCAGCAGTATTAGCTGGCGGTTTAAGCGTGATTATCGAAGAGACCAAGATTTTCATTCCAGCTAGTTTAGTATCTGATGTATACGAGAAAGATCTTTCTAAGTATGCAGGACAGGAAATTGAATTTGTTGTTACTGAGTTCAATCCTAAGAAGAGAAGAATCATCGGTGACAGAAAGCAGCTCTTAGTTGCAGAGAAGAAGAAATTACAGGAAGAGTTATTCGCTAAGATTAATGTTGGCGATACAGTAGAAGGTACTGTTAAGAACTTAACAGACTTCGGTGCATTCATCGATTTAGGTGGAGCAGACGGACTTCTTCATATCTCTGAAATGTCTTGGGGACGCGTTGAGAATCCTAAGAAGGTATTCAAGGTTGGCGACGTAACTAAGGTATTGATTAAGGATATCAAGGATGACAAGATTGCACTTAGCTTGAAGTTCGAAGATCAGAACCCATGGTTAAATGCAGATGGAAAATACAGTGTTGGCTCTGTTGTAACTGGTAAGGTTGCAAGAATGGCTGACTTCGGTGCATTTGTTGAATTAGAGCCAGGTGTAGATGCATTACTTCATGTTTCTCAGATTTCTAAGGAGCATGTTGAGAAGCCTGCTGATGTATTAAAGATTGGTCAGGAAATCGAAGCTAAGGTTGTTGACTTCAATAATGACGATCGCAAGATTAGCTTAAGCATGAAAGCTCTTTTAGCTGACAACGAGCCAGCTGAAGAAGCAGTAGAAGAAGTTGCTGCAGATGATGCTGAATAATTTTTAGTAAATTTATCCGTCGGTCCGAAGTGTTCGGATTGGCGGATTTTCTTTATGGAAAGAAAAGAGTTCCTATGGTATAATAACAGAAAGATTAGAAACGGGGTGAATATTGTGGGTGATTATGAAGTATTTAAAACAAAAATATTACAGCTTACAAAAATTGATTTGAATTGCTACAAAGAAAAGCAGATGAAAAGAAGGATTGACGCATTGATTACCAAGTGCAAAATTTCTTCCTATGATGATTATGTTGAGGCTATTAAGAAAGATGCGAAGCTGATGGAAGAGTTTGTGGCGTATCTGACTATCAATGTATCTGAATTTTACCGCAATCCGGATCAGTGGAAGGTGGTAGAGAATGAGATTTTTCCATATCTTTTTGAACGCTTTGGCAACAATATTAAGATATGGAGTGCAGCCTGCTCTACCGGTGATGAACCGTATACTTTGGTTATGCTTTTAGCGAAGTTTATTCCTATGAATAAGATTAAGATTGTTGCTACCGATATTGATAAGCAGGTGTTGGAAAAAGCGCAGATAGGACTTTATGATGAAAAGAGTCTGAAGGGACTTCCAAAGGAATTTCTGACCAAGTATTTTACGAAGGTTGGAACCAGAAGCTATCAGATATCAGAAGAGGTGAAACGTTGTGTAGAGTTCAAGCAGCACAATCTTTTGAAAGATTCATATCCGCAGACCTGTGATATGATTGTCTGCCGTAATGTTATGATTTATTTTACAGAAGAGGCGAAGAGGGATATCTATCACAAGTTCAATGATTCTTTGAAAAAGGATGGTATGTTGTTTGTAGGAAGTACCGAGCAGATTATCGCTCCGGGAGATTATAATTTCTCTACATTTAAGTCGTTCTTTTATAAGAAGGATTAGGATATAATATGTAATCAATACACAGTAGGAAATGTCGTTGGAAAACCAGCGGCATTTTTTTCGTCATAGGTTAGAAAAAATAATTCGTACTACCCTATCCTTGCACATTAGAATGATTTCTAGTATAATGTACTTTGTATGCGTGTGCATAAATATACATAGTGGTATTGTATTGTTTAAGAAAGGTCGATGAAAAGATGAGCGATAAGATTAAAGTAGTAGTAGATGCAATGGGTGGAGATAATGCTCCAGAGGCGCCAGTTCATGGTGTAGTAGATGCATTGAAGGAATCAGAGAATATTCATGTTGTGTTGGTTGGCCGTACCGATGACATTAAGGCTGAATTAGCAAAATATACATATGATGAAAGCAGAGTGGAAATCGTTCATGCAGAGGATGTCATTGGGTTTGATGAGCCTCCTGTTATGGCGATTCGTAAGAAGAAAGATTCTTCTATTGTAGTGGGAATGAATCTGGTGAAGAAAGGGGAGGCGGATGCCTTCGTTTCTGCCGGAAGTACTGGAGCGATTCTGGTAGGTGGACAGATGGTGGTAGGACGTATTAAGGGAGTAGAGCGCTCACCTCTGGCTCCGTTGATTCCAACTACTAATGGTGTTTCTCTTTTGATTGACTGTGGAGCCAATGTCGATGCAAGAGCATCCCATTTAGTTCAGTTTGCAAAGATGGGTTCCATTTATATGAAGAATATTGTAGGTGTTGAAAACCCTAGAGTTGCCATTGTAAATATTGGCGCAGAGGAAGAAAAGGGGAATGCTTTGGTAAAAGAAACATATCCTTTATTGAAGGAATGTAAGGATATTAACTTTATTGGAAGTATTGAAGCAAGAGATATTCCAAAGGGTGGAGCAGATGTTATCGTTTGTGAAGCTTTTGTAGGGAATGTTATTTTGAAATTATATGAAGGTCTTGGTTCTGCTTTGATTGGCAAGGTGAAGGAAGGGCTGATGGAGTCTCTTCGTAGCAAGATTGGCGCCCTCTTGATTAAGCCAGCATTAAAGAGAACTATGAAAGATTTTGATGCTTCGGAGCATGGCGGAGCACCTATGCTGGGCTTAAAAGGACTTGTGGTGAAGACCCACGGAAGCTCCAGTGAAGCAGATATTAAGATGGCAATTTTACAGTGTATTTCCTTTAGCGAGCAGAAAATCAACGACCAGATTAAAGAGCATTTAATTGTGGAAGGATAGGATTTTATGGAATTTGAAAAGTTGCAACAACTGATAGCAGAGATTTTTTCGGTGGAGCCATCCCAGGTGAAGCCGGAGACTTCTTTTGTAAAAGATTTTGGTGCAGACTCACTGGCTATGTTTCAGGTGTTGATGGGAGTAGAATCTGTTTTTGGAATAGTGATTCCAGAAGATGCTGCAACCAATTGGAATACAGTAGGTGAGTTATGGGAGTTTCTGCACAAAAGATAGTCAGAAAAGGATGATGGTATGAAGCAGGAAATGATTGCTGAATTTGAAAAGCGGATAGGTTATACCTTTCAAAATAAAAAATTGATTATGACTGCGCTGACCCACAGCTCCTATTCCAATGAGAAACGCTGGGAGAAGTATCAGTGTAATGAGCGTCTGGAATTTTTGGGAGATGCAGTGTTGGAACTGGTATCCAGTGAGTTTATTTTCCGCAATAATGATAAGATGCCGGAGGGAGATATGACCAGAACCAGGGCAAGCTATGTCTGCGAGCCGACTTTGGCATTATGTGCCAGAGAGATTGAGCTAGGCAAATATCTCCAGCTTGGCAGAGGCGAAGAGATGACCGGAGGCCGGGAAAGAGATTCGGTGCTTTCGGATGCTTTGGAGGCTACTATTGGTGCGGTATATATGGATGGGGGATTTGAATGTGCCAAGGCGTACATCCACAAACATATCCTACAGGATATTGATAATAAAAAAATGTTTTATGACAGCAAGACTGTTTTGCAGGAAATTGTCCAAAGCGAAGGTAGTGCCGAGCTTCGTTATGAACTCATAAAGGAAGAAGGTCCTGACCATTGTAAGGAGTACACCTCTGCGGTTTGGATTAATGGGGAGAAGAAAGCTACCGGCGTGGGACAAACCAAGAAAAAAGCGGAGCAGGCAGCTGCTTATAAGGCGATTCTGCTATTAAAGGCAGAAATGAAATAGAAAGGCATGGTACTAGAATGTATTTAAAAAGTCTTGAGGTACATGGTTTTAAATCATTTGCCAATAAACTTGTATTTGAATTTCATAATGGAATTACAGCTATTGTAGGACCAAATGGTAGTGGTAAAAGTAATGTGGCGGATGCCGTTCGCTGGGTATTAGGTGAACAGAGTGCCAAGCAGCTTCGTGGTGCAAAGATGGAAGACGTTATCTTTGCAGGAACCCAGATGCGAAAGCCGTTAGGGTATGCCTATGTTGCTATTACCATTAACAATGAAGACCATAAATTGAATGTGCCATACGAAGAGGTTACTATTGCCAGACGTGTATACCGTTCTGGTGAAAGTGAATACTTACTTAATGGTGCAACCTGTCGTCTGAAGGATGTGCAGGAGCTGCTGTTTGATACTGGTATCGGTAAGGAAGGCTACTCTATTATCGGACAGGGACAGATTGATAAGATTCTCAGTGGTAAACCGGAAGAGCGAAGAGAGCTTTTTGATGAGGCGGCTGGTATCGTTAAGTTTAAGAAGAGAAAAGCGGCTGCGGAGAAGAGTTTGGCAGAAGAAGAACAGAATATGATTCGTATTGAGGATATTCTTTCAGAGCTGGAAAAGCAGGTTGGACCTTTGGAGAAACAGTCTGAAAAGGCAAAAGAATATTTAAAATATCGTGATGAACTTCGTAATCTGGATGTTAATATGTTCCTGAATGAGTATGATCGGATTCAGGAAGAGGTAACAGAACTTACGAAAAAGCAGGAAATCGCAACAGGAGATTTAGAGCGTACCAGCCAGGAGTTTGAAAAGACCAAGGAAGAGTATGTAAAGGTCGAGGCGATTTTGGAAGAGCATAATTATAATTTGGAAGAGAATCGGGACAAGCTTACTGCTGCTAAGGTTTCATTAAACCAGTCAGAAGGTGATGTGAAGGTTATCCAGGAGCAGATTCTTGCTGCAAAACAGAACGATAGTCATTATAAAGAGCGTCTGGAAAGTATTCAACAGTCTATTCTGCAGACACAGGAGCAGAAGGCGCAGTATGAAGAGCAGCAGAGTGAGCTTACATCGAAACTGACCGGATTGCAGGAACAGCAAAAAGAGTCTCAGGATGCATTACAGGATGTAACGAAAGAAATCCAGAATATGGAAAAGGAAATCGCAGACTGTAATTCTGAAATGTTAGAAGCTATCAATGCAGCTTCTACTATTAAGACAGAACAGCAGAAATATGAGACTTTGCTGGAACAGATTAATTTAAAGAGAGCAGAGCTTACCAAACGTGTTCTGGAAAATAAATCCGAAGCGGCTGGACTTCAGGAGGCAATGGAAGAGCAGAAAAAGGCTCTGATAGACGTATCTGATAAGATTAAGGGCATGGACGATATCAATGCAGAAATTCGTGCTACTGTCCAAAAAATCACCCAGAAGAATCAGGAACTGGAGTCAGAACATAGAGAAGTACAGCAGAAGTTCCATATGGAAAATTCTCGTCTGAATTCTTTGAAAAATATGACAGAGCGTTACGAAGGCTTTGGCCAGAGTATCCGCCGTGTCATGGAGCAGAAGGAAAATTATCCGGGAATCATTGGTGTAGTTGCTGATATTGTCCGGGCAGAAAAGGATTATGAAATTGCTATTGAAACTGCATTAGGCGGAAGCATTCAGAATATTGTTACCGATAATGAGCAGACTGCAAAGGCAATGATTTCCCATTTGAAAAAGAATCGTTATGGACGTGCTACCTTTTTGCCATTAACCAATATTTCGGCAAAGGGGAATAGCAATGCCCAGAATATTTTATCAGAGCCGGGTGTGGTAGGCATGGCTTCTACTTTGGTACAGGCGGACAAGCAGTTTGATAATCTGGTGGAATATCTGTTGGGACGGTATGTGGTAGTAGATCATATTGATAATGCCATTGCTTTGGCAAAAAAATATCGTCACACACTGCGTATTGTTACCAAGGAAGGTGAACTGTTAAGTCCAGGTGGTTCTATGTCTGGTGGTGCGTACAAAAATAATAACAATCTTTTGGGACGCCGCCGTGAAATGGATGATTTGGAAGAAAAGGTAAAGAAATATAAAGAAAGATTAAAAGAAATCAACGAAGAAATCGAAAAAGGCCAGAAGGAGCAGAAAGAGCAACAGAAGGCCATGGAGGATAATAACCGTATCCGTCAGGATTTGATTTTGAAGCAGAATACTGCAAAGATTAATTATGACCGTGCTGCTGGAGATTTCCAGAAGAATCAGGATGATTTAGAGCAGATTCAGCTGGATAGCCAGGGTATTGAACGTCAAAAGGAAGAACTGAAAAAAGAACTGCAGAATCTTCAGGATAGTATTTCTGATAGTGAGTCCCAAAATAAGGACACAGAAGCAAGAATCGATGAATTAAATCAGAAACTGGAAGCAGCAAGACAACAGGAAAGAGAACTGACAGAAAAGAATAACCAGCTCTTGCTGGAGATTTCAGCACAGTCTCAAAGCAACGAGTTTGCAGAGCAGAATACTTCCCGTGTTATGGAAGAGTTAAAGCAGTATAAGGAAGAACTTTCCCAGCTGGAGGCAAGCAGCAGCCAGGCAGAGGCACTTATGGAGGAAAAGGAACAGGAAATCCAGATGGTGCAGGAAAAAATTCAGGAAACCAAAGAGTTGATTGTCTCTTTAGAGGAAAATATTAAGGAAGAGAATCATCAGAAGGAAGAACTTACCAAGCAGCATAAGGGATTTTTTGAACAGAGAGAGAAGCTTTCCAGTCAGATGAATGAACTGGATAAGGAGTGTTTCCGTCTGAATAACCAGAAAGAAAAACTGGGAGAAAAGATTGATTCTTACACTAGTTATATGTGGGAGCAGTATGAATTAACCTATCATGCTGCAGAGCAGTTAAAGACAGAAATTGATTTATCTCCAAATCAGATGAAACAGCAGATTAGTTCCTTGAAGGGAAAGATTAAGAATCTGGGAGATGTAAATGTAAACTCCATCGAACAGTATAAGGAAGTGCAGGAGCGATATGAACTCTTAAAGTCCCAGCATGATGATTTGGTTCGTGCTAAGGAAGTTTTACAAGGCATTATCACTGAGTTGGATGGAGAAATGCGCAAGCAGTTTGAGGAACAGTTTGCAGAAATCCGCATCCGCTTTGATAAGGTGTTTAAAGAGCTTTTTGGTGGTGGACGAGGTACTTTGGAACTGATGGAGGATGAGGACATTCTTACCGCAGGCATTAAGATTATTGCCCAACCACCAGGAAAGAAACTGCAGAATATGATGCAGCTCTCTGGTGGAGAAAAGGCATTAACTGCCATTGCACTGTTATTTGCAATCCAGAGTCTGAAGCCATCCCCATTCTGTCTGTTAGATGAGATTGAGGCAGCGCTGGATGATTCTAACGTTACCCGTTATGCAGAGTATTTGCACAAGTTAACAAAGGATACCCAGTTTATTGTAATTACCCATCGTAGAGGTACAATGAATGCAGCGGATATTTTGTATGGTATCACCATGCAGGAAAAGGGCGTTTCTACTCTGGTATCTGTAAATCTTTTGGATGAAAAGGATATTGTTAATTAATTAAATGAGTCCTGCAAAGCAGAAGATATATGTATGCAGTGATTTTGCAGGTCATAGAAAGGCATGGTATAAATATGGGCGAGAAAAAGGGATTTTTTGGAAAATTGATTAATGGTTTAACCAAAACCAGAAATAGTTTTGTATCAGGAATCGATTCTTTGTTTAGTGGTTTTTCCGAGATTGATGAGGATTTTTATGAAGAGCTGGAAGAAATTTTGATTATGGCAGATATCGGTGTTAATACCACAGAAAAAATTATTGATAATCTGCGGGAAAAGGTAAAAGAGCAGAAAATCAAAGAGATTGCTGTGTGCCGTGAACTGTTGATTGATTCTATTAAAGAACAGATGAAGGTGGATGAATCTGCCTATGATTTCGAAAATCGTACTTCTGTAGTTCTATTGATTGGTGTCAATGGAGTTGGTAAGACTACATCTGTAGGAAAATTGGCTGGACAGATGAAGGAGCAGGGCAAGAAGGTGATTCTTGCAGCAGCAGATACCTTCCGTGCGGCAGCTATTGACCAGCTTACAGAATGGTCTCACCGTGCCGGTGTAGAGATTATTGCTGGCCAGGAGGGTGGAGACCCGGCGGCAGTTGTGTATGATGCAGTAAATGCTGCTAAGGCAAGAAAAGCAGATGTATTGATTTGCGATACCGCAGGCCGTCTTCACAATAAAAAGAATCTTATGGAAGAGTTAAAGAAGATTAACCGTATTATTGAAAGAGAATTTCCAGAAGCTTACCGTGAGACTCTTGTAGTACTGGATGGTACTACTGGACAGAATGCATTGGTGCAGGCAAAGCAGTTTAGTGAAGTGGCTGATATTACCGGTATTGTACTGACGAAGCTGGATGGAACTGCAAAGGGGGGAATCGCCATTGCGATTCAGTCAGAAATGAATATTCCGGTAAAATATATTGGTATCGGTGAGCAGATTGATGATTTGCAGAAGTTTGATGCAGACCGTTTTGTAGATGCCTTATTTGAGCAAAAGAAGGATGAGGCTTAAAGGAGAGAGAATATATGATGACATTAGACAAGTTTGAAGAAGCATCAGAAAAGGTGAAAGAGGTTACCTTACCCACCAATCTGATTTTTAGTGAGTATTTTTCAGAGATGACTGGCAATAAGGTGTATTTAAAGCCAGAAAATTTGCAGAATACCGGAGCTTATAAGGTAAGAGGTGCTTATTACAAAATCAGCACATTAACAGAGGAGGAAAAGACCAAAGGTCTGATTACTGCTTCTGCCGGAAACCACGCCCAGGGTGTGGCGAATGCAGCAAGAATTTACGGCGTACCTGCAGTGGTTGTTATGCCGGTATCTACACCGCTGATAAAAGTAAATCGTACCAAGAGTTATGGCGCAGAAGTGGTTTTGTATGGTAATGTTTATGACGAGTCCTGTCAGAAGGCAATGGAACTGGCTCAGGAAAAAGGATATACTTTTGTACATCCTTTTAATGATTTGGCAGTTGCTACCGGTCAGGGAACCATCGCTATGGAAATCTTTAAAGAGCTTCCAACGGTAGACATTATTTTGGTTCCAATCGGTGGCGGTGGACTGGCGGCAGGCGTATCCACCCTCGCAAAATTATTAAATCCAAACATTAAAGTCATCGGCGTAGAGCCGGCCAATGCGGCTTGTATGAAAGATTCTTTAAAGGCTGGTGAAATCGTTTCTTTGCCAAGTGCTGTGACCATTGCAGACGGTACTGCGGTAAAGACACCGGGAGACATTGTATTCCCATATATTCAGGAAAATATTGATGAGATTATTACCATTGAAGATCAGGAATTAATTGTTAATTTCCTGGATGTGGTAGAAAATCATAAGATGGTAGTGGAAAATTCTGGCTTGCTGACAGTGGCAGCATTAAAGCATCTGGATTGTAAGGACAAGAGAGTGGTATCTATCTTAAGTGGTGGAAATATGGATATCATCACTATGTCCTCTGTTGTACAGCATGGTCTTATAGAAAGGGAGCGTGTGTTTACAGTATCGGTACAGCTTCCAGACCGTCCAGGCGAGTTGGTACATGTAGCAAATATTATTGCAGAGTTAAAGGGAAATGTTATTCGTCTGGAGCATAACCAGTTTGTCAGCATTAACCGTAATGCAGCAGTGGAATTAAAGATTACTTTGGAGGCCTTTGGACACGAGCATAAGAAGCAGATTGTATCTGCCCTGCGGGAAAAAGGATATGATCCAAAGGTGGAAAATCCAACAAGTATCTACGAATAGAGGAGGAATTGAAAGTGGCAGATAAGTTTTATGGTCAGGAACTTTTACATACACCAGGTGGTGTGCGTGATATCTATGGTGCAGAATGTGCCAATAAATTAAAGGTACAAAGTGATTTGCATCAGGTGCTAAATTCCTATGGTTTCCGTGATATCCAGACACCAACCTTTGAATATTTTGATATTTTTAGTAAAGAGCGTGGAACGGTACAGTCCAATGCCATGTTCAAGTTTTTTGATAGAGGCAATAATACATTGGTGCTGCGTCCAGACATTACTCCATCTATTGCAAGATGTGTGGCAAAGTATGATAAGGATGAAGAAATGCAGATTCGTCTGTGCTACATGGGAAATACTTTTGTGAATGTAAAACCTTATAAGGGTAAATTACAGGAGGTTACTCAGATTGGTGCAGAGCTGGTAAATGATGATACCTCTGATGCAGATGCAGAAATGGTAGCATTAACCATAGAATGTCTTTTGAAAAGTGGATTGAAGGAATTTCAGATTGAAGTAGGACATGCAGATTTCCTTCGTGCCTTAGTGGAGGAAGCAGGTTTTAATGCAGAGGAGACTGCTAATTTACAGGAATTGTTTGACAGTAAGAATTTCTTCGGTGTAGAGGAGCTTTTAGACCGGCTCACAGTTTCCGAGGAATTAAAAGAAATCTTTTTGAAGCTTCCAGAGCTTTTGGATGAGTTTAAGGAGGCACAGGAATTTGTAACAGCTAGAACGAAAAGCGAAAGAGTATTAAAGGCTTTGGATCGTCTGGCGAAGTTAGAGCAGATTATTTCCTTATATGGATTTTCAAAATATGTCACCATTGATTTAAGTATGTTTAGTACATATAGCTATTATACCGGTGTGATTTTCCGTGCCTACACCTATGGCAATGGAGAGGCATTAGCAAGTGGTGGACGTTATGACGGACTGGTAGCGCAGTTTGGTAAGGATGCTCCTGCCATTGGTATGTGTATCGTACTGGATCAGTTGATGCTGGCTTTGGAAAGACAGCAGCTTTTACAGAAAGAAGGCATGGGTGGAACTATTCTTTTATATACCACAGATGTACGTGAAAAGGCACACACCCTTCTGGCAAAGCTTCGTGGCGAGGGCAAGAAGGTACAGATGCTCAGAAAGTCTTCCAGAAGAGAACTTTCCCAGTATCAGGACTATGCAAAGCGTATTGGTGCTAAAGAGTTATTATATGTTCAGGAAAATGATGTGTTAAAGTACTAAGAAGTTGATATTATGTGGAGAGTGATAGATGCCCTTAAGAGGGCTGCTCGGAAAAGAGGTTAGTGTGAAAAATTAATTTTTTACACGGCAAATTTGTGCCTGCGGCTCAAAGTTTGCAGGCTGTGGAAAGGGATGGTTATTGAGATGAGATATATAACATTTGCATTAGCCAAGGGAAGACTGGCAAAGCATACTTTAGGTCTATTGGAGCAGATCGGTATTACCTGTGAGGAAATGAAGGATGAGAAGACAAGAAAGTTGATTTTCGTCAACGAAGAACTGGGATTTAAATTTTTCTTATCCAAAGCAACCGATGTGCCTACTTATGTAGAAATGGGTGCGGCGGATATTGGAGTAGTTGGTAAGGATACTATTCTGGAAGAAGGACGCAAGCTTTATGAGGTACTTGACCTGGATGTAGGAAAGTGCCGTATGTGTGTGGCTGGTCCAGAAAGTGCTAAGGAGAAGTTGCAGGATGGCTCTTTAATCCGTGTAGCAAGTAAATATCCAAGAATTGCAAAGGATTATTTTTATAATACCAAGCATCAGACCGTAGAGATTATTAAACTCAATGGTTCTGTGGAACTGGCACCGATTGTAGGACTGTCAGAGGTGATTGTAGATATTGTGGAGACCGGTTCTACCTTAAAGGAAAATGGTCTTCAGGTGCTTGAGGAGATTTGTCCATTATCTGCTCGTGTAGTAGTAAATGAAGTGAGCATGAAGATGGAACATGAGCGTATTACCAAACTCATTAAGGATTTAAAGGGGGTTATCTAAATGCGTATTGTAAAGCTGACAGAAAATGAAAAGAATAATATACTGGAAAATATGTTAAAGAGAAGCCCAAACCAGTATGGGGAATATCAGGCTGCGGTTGATGAGATTTTAGCAGCAGTAAAAGAAAAGAAAGATGCTGCTCTTTTTGAGTATACGAAGAAGTTCGACGGAGCAGATATTAATGCAGATAATATTCTTGTTACAAAGGAAGAAATCGAAGAAGCTTATACGAAGGTAGATGCTTCTTTGGTAGAAATTATCCGCAAGGCCATGGTAAATATTAGAGAATACCACGAGAAACAGGTTCGTTACAGCTGGTTTGATAGTAAGCCGGATGGGACACTTTTGGGACAGAAGGTGACACCGTTGGAAAGAGCTGGTGTCTACGTGCCGGGTGGAAAGGCAGTATATCCTTCTTCCGTATTAATGAATGTACTTCCAGCAAAGGTGGCTGGTGTAGAAAAGATTATTATGACTACTCCTCCAGGAAAAGATGGAAAGGTTTATCCTGTAACGTTGGTGGCAGCCAATGAAGCCGGAGTAGATGAAATCTATAAGGTTGGTGGAGCTCAAGCGATAGCAGCTTTGGCATTTGGAACGGAAAGTATTAAGAAGGTAGATAAGATTGTAGGACCGGGAAATATTTTCGTGGCCTTAGCAAAGAAGACAGTATATGGACACGTAAGTATTGATTCTATTGCAGGACCTAGTGAGATTCTGGTGCTGGCAGATGAAACCGCAAATCCACGTTATGTAGCAGCAGATTTATTATCTCAGGCAGAGCATGACGAGCTGGCTTCTTCTATTTTGATTACCACCAGCATGGAACTGGCTGAAAAAGTATCTGAGGAAGTAGATGGATTTGTAAAAGAACTTTCCCGTAAGGAAATCATCCAGAAGTCTTTAGACGCGTATGGATATATTCTTGTAGCAGATACTATGGCAGATGCCATTGAAACTGCCAACGAAATTGCTTCTGAGCATTTGGAGATTATGACAAAGAATCCATTTGATATTATGACAAGAATCAAAAACGCAGGTGCAATATTCTTAGGAGAATATAGCAGTGAACCGCTGGGAGATTATTTTGCAGGACCAAATCATATTTTGCCAACCAATGGTACTGCTAAGTTTTTCTCGCCATTGTCAGTGGATGATTTTGTAAAGAAGTCCAGCATTATTTCTTATTCCAGAGAAGCATTGGAGCTGGTACATGAAGACATTGAGAATTTTGCGAAATCAGAGCAGCTTACTGCGCATGCAAATTCCATTGCAGTGCGTTTTGAAAAGTAAAGAATCTGCGAAAGTAAAGCGTTGCACCTGTGAGTTCCTTGTTGTATACTAGAAATAATAGGGACTTTAGAATGAAGGAGGCTGGGACAGATGCAGGAAAAGAGAGTGGCTGAAATAAGCCGTAAGACAGGCGAAACAGATATTACCATGAAACTGAATCTGGACGGAAGTGGAAAAGCATCCGTAGATACTGGAATTGGTTTTTTTGATCACATGTTAAATAGTTTTGCAAGGCATGGACTGTTTGATTTAGAAGTGTCCGTAAAAGGGGACTTGGAAGTGGATTCCCATCATACAATTGAAGATGCCGGTATTGTATTAGGACAGGCCATTAAAGAAGCCTTAGGCGACAAGAAAGGAATCCGTCGATTTGGGGAGTGTATGCTTCCAATGGATGAAACTCTAATGCTTTGTGCTTTGGATTTGTCCGGCAGACCATACCTTCAGTTTTATGTACCATTAACAGTACCTCAGGTGGGTGGTTTTGATACGGAGATGGTACACGAGTTTTTCTATGCCGTAAGCTATGGAGCAGGGATGAATCTGCATTTGAAAATGTTGGATGGCAGTAATAACCATCATATTATCGAGGCTGCTTTCAAGGCTTTTGCAAAGGCACTGGATGGAGCGTCCATGTATGATGAACGGATTCAGGATGTGCTTTCCACGAAAGGAAGTTTATAAGATTCATACATAGCAAAAAATACAGACTAAAAGAAAAGAGGATTGTCTATGAGTCAGAAAAAAATTATTCCATTTATCAATGCAGAAAATGAACTTGCTTCCAATGTAATTGGATTGGCAGATAAGTATTCCTGCGAAGGAGCAGATGCATTATTCCTTTACAATTATACAGGAGATGAAGATTCCAGAGAGGAATTTCTTGCGGCTGTCCGTAAGATTGAAAAAGATATTGACATTCCATTTATTGTAGGTGTGTACGTGAACCGTTTTGAGGATGCCAAGAAGGCTTTGTATACTGGCGCATCCCAGGTGGTGATTCGTAAGGCTATGATGCCAGCAGAGGAAGAATTAAAAGAAATTCTTTCCCGTTTCGATAAAGAAAAGCTAGCATTAGAAATTGATATGATGCATGATTTTCAGACTGCAGATCAGTTAAATACATATTATGAAATGGGCTTTGGAACCATTATATTAAAGCATATTGAAATGACAGAACGTTTCAAAGAAGCAGTGGCAGATTCCAAGATACAGCTTCTGGTTCGGGACAGTCTGATTCGAAATGATTTGGCGGAAATATTATCCTTGGATAATATTTCAGGAATTTCCACAAACTATTTTGAGGAAAAGGATATTTATAAAGCAAAGAAAAGTCTGAAGCAGCAGGGAATGGATGTGGAAGTATTTGAAAGCATTATGCAGTTTGATGACTTTAAGACACTGGAAAATGGACTGGTACCAGTAGTAGTACAGGATTACCGTACCAGTGAAGTGCTGATGGTTGCCTATATGAATGAAGAGGCATTTAATCATACTATGGAAACTGGTAGAATGACCTATTATAGCAGAAGTAGACAGGAACTGTGGTGCAAGGGAGATACTTCCGGCCACTATCAGTATGTGAAAAAGCTTTGGATTGATTGTGATAATGATACGATTCTGGCAAAGGTTCGTCAGGTGGGAGCAGCCTGTCATACAGGAAACCGCAGCTGTTTCTTTACAGAACTTGCTAAGAAGAATTACGTAGATACCAATCCTTTGACGATTTTAAACGAAGACTACGAAGTGATTAAGAATCGTAAGGAAAATCCAAAGAAAGGCTCTTATACTAATTATCTTTTCGATAAGGGAATTGATAAGATTTTGAAAAAATGCGGAGAAGAAGCTACAGAGATTATTATCGCGGCAAAGAATCCTGACGCAGAAGAGTTAAAGTATGAGATTGCAGATTTTCTGTATCATATGATGGTGCTTATGGTTGAGTGTGGCCTAGACTGGAACGATGTCATGAAGGAACTGGCCAACCGCCGCTAAGTAAGAAAGGAAGGTAAGGGATATGGTAAGTGTATTATTGGCAAAAGGGATTGCAGATTTAACATTTGGCGGAGCATTTGCCTGGTATCTGGTGAAGTTTTTGATTAGTGCAGCTGTGGCGTATGGAGCGATTCTGCTTGGAATCAAGTGGCGTAAAGCTAAGGATGCTAAGAAGGAAGCCTAGGTCAAATGACTCGCGGGCGCACTCAGATAAGCAAAATTAGTTGCTTATCTTCACTTTGCCTTCGCGTAAATCAATACTTGACGGAACCCCGATTCCTAATTAAAATAGAAAGGCAGTTTGTGGGGATTTATGGAAATTGAAAAAAAGTTTTTAATAAAATCCCTTCCGGAGGATTTAGAGCAGTATGAAAAAAAGGTCATGGAGCAGGGATATCTCTGTACCAATCCTGTGGTGCGTATCCGGAAAAGCAACGACAAATATATTCTGACCTATAAGTCCCGGATGGGGATTGAGGCATCAGTGGAGGGAGACATCCGAATGAACCATGAGGTGGAAGTTCCTTTAAATCAGTCAGGCTATGAGCATCTTAGAGGAAAGATTGATGGTTCTCTTGTGCAGAAATGCCGTTATCTGATTCCTTTACCAGACGGACATATGGGAGAACTGGATGTATTTGATGGAGTGCTGAAGGGACTGTGTTTTATTGAAGTAGAGTTTGCAGACGAAAAGGATGCAAATGAATTTAAACCACCGGCATGGTTTGGGAAAAACGTCAGTGGTGACGGAAGATATTCCAATAGTTTTTTGTCGGGATGTAAGGATTTATCGGCATTTTCGCCAGAAGAAATCCTGTTAAAAAGTTAATTATCCGGTTTTTCTAAAAAGCTGGACAGTTATAAAACCATTAAGAAAAAGAAAGATGGAGGCTCATTATGTTTAAGATTTTGAAAAAAGAGTATCTTGCCAACAATATCTGGCTCATGGATATTGAGGCACCACGAGTAGCAAAGCATTGTCAGCCAGGACAGTTTGTCATTGTGAAAATGCATGAAAAGGGAGAGAGAATTCCTTTGACTGTCTGTGATTATGACAGAGAAAAGGGAACAGTTACCATTGTATTCCAGACTGTTGGTGCTTCTACCCAGGAAATGGCAGAGTATGAAGTTGGTGAAAGCTTTGAGGATTTTGTAGGACCTCTTGGCTGTGCCTCTGAGTTAATAGAGATGCCATTGGATGAATTAAAGAAAGAGAAGATTCTCTTTGTTTGTGGTGGTGTAGGAACTGCTCCTGTATATCCACAGGTAAAATGGATGAAAGAAAATGGCGTAGATGTAGACGTTATCATTGGTGCACGTACAAAAGACATTATGATTCTGGAAGATGAGATGCGTGCAGTTGCTGCAAATCTGTATATTGCTACAGATGATGGTTCTTATGGATTTAAGGGTAATGGTTGTGACCAGATTAATGACCTGGTTAAGAATCAGGGTAAGACTTATACAAAGGTTGTTGCAATCGGACCTATGATTATGATGAAGTTTGTCTGCATGCTGACAAAGGAATTAAACATTCCTACTATCGTTAGTATGAACCCAATCATGGTAGATGGAACAGGTATGTGTGGTGCTTGTCGTCTTCAGGTTGGTGATGAGATTAAGTTTGCTTGTGTAGATGGTCCTGAATTTGACGGACATCTGGTTGATTTTGATCAGGCAATGCAGCGTCAGAGAATGTATAAGACAGAAGAAGGCCGTGCTATTCTTCGTAGAGAAGAGGGCGATACTCATCACGGCGGATGCGGTCACTGCCACTAAGATACATATTGCAGGATAATGTTATAACTAGTAAAGCAGGAATCAGAGTATATCTTTGATTCGGCGGAAATGAGGTAAAAAATGGAAGTAGATGTTATGAAGAGAATTCCTGTCCGTGAGCAGGAGCCAGCAGTACGTGCAAAGAATTTTGATGAAGTATGTTTGGGATATAATAAAGAAGAAGCAATGGCAGAGGCTAGCCGTTGTCTTCAGTGTAAGAATCCACGTTGTGTACAGGGATGTCCGGTAAATATTGATATCCCAGGATTTATTAAGGAAGTAGTAGATGGCAATACTGGAGAAGCATATAAGGTAATCAGCAAATATTCTGCATTGCCTGCTGTATGTGGTCGTGTATGTCCACAGGAGAGCCAGTGTGAGTCTATGTGTGTTCGCGGTATCAAAGGCGATGCGGTATCCATTGGTAAGCTGGAGCGTTTTGTTGCAGATACTGCTAGAGAAGAAGGCATTAAGCCTACTGTAGAAGCTGAGAAGAAGGGCAAGAAGGTTGCTGTAATCGGTTCTGGCCCTGCAGGACTTACCTGTGCTGGTGACTTAGCAAAGATGGGATATGATGTTACTATCTTCGAGGCACTTCACAAGGCTGGTGGTGTATTATCTTACGGAATCCCTGAGTTCCGTCTTCCAAAGGACAGCGTAGTAGCTGGCGAAGTGGAAAACGTAAAGGCTCTTGGTGTTAAGATTGAAACCAACGTAGTTATTGGTAAGGCAACTACTATTGATGAGTTAATGGAAGAAGAAGGCTTTGATGCAGTATTCGTTGGTTCTGGTGCTGGACTTCCTCGTTTCATGGGAATCCCAGGTGAGAACGCAAACGGTGTATTCTCTGCAAATGAGTATCTGACTAGAAGTAACTTAATGAAGGCTTTCGATGAGAGCTATGACACACCAATCGTTGCTGGTAAGAAAGTAGCAGTTGTTGGTGGTGGTAACGTAGCTATGGATGCTGCAAGAACTGCACTTCGTCTTGGAGCAGAGGTACATATCGTATATCGTCGTAGTGAAGAAGAGCTTCCTGCCAGAGTGGAAGAAGTACATCATGCAAAAGAAGAAGGAATCATTTTCGACCTTCTTACAAATCCTACTGAAATCCTTGTGGATGGGGAAGGAAATGTAAGTGGTATGAAGTGTATCCGTATGGAACTGGGTGAGCCAGATGAGTCTGGTCGTAGAAGCCCTGTAGAAATTGAAGGTTCTGAGTTTACTTTAGATGTTGATACTGTAATCATGTCTCTGGGAACCAGTCCAAATCCATTGATTTCTTCTACCACAGCAGGTTTGGATATCAACCGTAGAAAATGTATCGTTGCTGAGGAAGAAACAGGAAAGACCACAAAGGATGGTGTTTATGCTGGTGGTGATGCCGTAACAGGTGCTGCAACTGTTATCTTAGCAATGGGTGCTGGTAAGAAGGCTGCAAAGGGAATTGATGAATTCTTAAGCAAATAATTTGCAAAATAAAAGTATACAAAAGAGGGGATGAAATCTATTCCCTCTTTAGGTATAAATATAACAATGAAAAGGAGAAAGGTAAAATGAACAAAAAAATTATGTCATTAATTTTGACACTTGCTTTAGTTGTTTCCGGATTGACCATTGGAAATATAAATGCTAAGGCAGATACCACAACTGCTGCACCTATTGCAACAGTAAAAAGTATTACGGATTTCCGTAACTACATTGACAATGATAATCCTTATACTTTCCAGGAGGACATCACAACTGCATGGAAGGGATATACTGGTGTACATACAGTAGAGATTCCTTCAGAGGGAACTCTTTTAGTATGTTGTTTAGCTCCAGACGGTTATGTTAAGAGTGAAGTATTTACAAACTATGCTTTAACTTCACAGCTTGGAGAAGGCGATGGATTTACTTCTTCCAGAGCTAACATCAATACATTTGATGTTAAGGCTGGAACATACTATATCCGTGGAAGCCGTTGGAATGGTGCTGATGATAAGATTACAACAACTATGTATGTTGGATTCATCCCAAAGAGTTCCAAGGGTGTGACTTATTCTGATACCACTACAAAGTATGATAAGACAAATAACGCTACTTTCCCAGCAATTACTACTAAGAATGGACTGGCTGATTATATTAATAAAAACAATGCTCCAGTTTGTGAGGACAGTATTGCTACTGCATGGAGTGGCTACAGCACCGTACATAGTTTCACTGTAGAAGATAGTGGCTGGATGTTTGTATATCCTTTAGCAAAGGAAGCACATGTAGATTGGCAGTTATTTACCAATGCAAATCTGACTTCTATGATTTTCTCAGAGCATACTATGACAGGAACTACAAAGGATCCATATAGCATTTATCTTGCACCAGGAACATACTATTTCCGTGGAAGCCGTTGGAATGGTTATGAAGAGAATTTCAAGTTTACTACCTACATGGGATTTATGAAGGATTCAGATCGTTTTAAAGCTACTGTAAAAAATAATGGAAATAATTCCGCAACGGTATCTTTCACAGGTGAGTCAGGTCTGATTCGTGTAGTAGAAGGTGAATTTGATGCAGTTAATGTAAAGAATGATGAGTTCTGGGCTGTATCTGACAGAGCTAATGCATTAGAAGGAACTACTAAAGAAATCACAAAGAACGGTAATTATGTAGCAAGATTAGAGACTGCTGATGGTTTCTATGTAATGACTCCATTTACTGTATCTGGATTGAAGGATGGTTCAAACTACAAGATTAAGCTGAAAAAGAAAAAAATCACTGTAAAGGTAAAGAAGAAAGCAAAGATTAAATATTCTGTTACCGGTGGTTATAAGGGCAAAGTAAAATTCTCTTGTAACAAGAAGAAAATTGCTACTGTAAACCAGAAGGGTGTTGTTACTGGAAAGAAGAAAGGTACTTGTAAGGTGACCTTGAAGCTGAGTAACGGTAAGAAGGCAGTAGTAACTGTAAAGGTTAAGAAATAATATCATATTAAAGTTATGATTAGTGAAAGAGACTCTCAGATGAGGGTCTCTTTTTTGTGGACGAGGGAATTGCTAGAAATATAGTGTTGTCCTTTTTGGACTTTATGATTATCCTAAGTTGCACAGAAGCACAAAAATTGATAGAATTATTTTTGTTATGAAAACAAAGAAATATTAAGGATGATTGTATATGGGAAAAAGGAGTAAAGTAAGTAAGAAGGAAATACTGGTTCGTTTGGTATGTTTTATCATCATTCTTTTAGCGATATGCATTGGCTTTGGTATATGGAATTTTGTACAAATGTTTTATATGGACGTTCCTACCTTTACGTCTTGGGATGATAAGACGGGATGTTTTTCATACAATGAAAAGGAATACTATGAAATAGAGGCAGGAAACAATACTGTACAATATGAGAAGGATCAAGAGTTAGGGCGTATCAAAAATAAGCCAATGGTGATTTATACTGTAAAAGAAGATAAAGAAAATTCCATTTTAATCGGACACACGATTCGGGAGACATATATTTATTCATGTAAATATAAAGAGATACCTAAGGAAGGAGAATTAACAAAGGTATCTCTGATTGATATGAATACTTATGACGGGAAGAGAAAAATAGTATATATTGAAGATAAAAAGCGATTAAAGATATTAAAGGATATTAAGAAAAACAAGGGAGAAAAAATTACATTTTCAAAACAAGAGATGGCTGGGAATGTGCTAGAAATGCATTTTTATTTTCAAGGTTGTACCGTGACCTATAGTGATAATGATATATCTGCAGAGATTGTCAGGTTTGAAAATGGAGAGTGGGCATGTGGCAATTTCGATGAAAATTCATGGGCAGGAAGAAAGATAGAAGGAAAGCAAGAGATTGCAATACTAGAAAGTTTAGCGGAGGAGATATCAGGATGGAACTACGAAGTCAGGAAAGAGGAATTGAAGAAAGAGTAGAGTTATCGATGCTCTATGATTTTTATGGAGCATTATTAAAGGAACATCAGCAACAAATGTTTGAAGCATATATTCTGGATGATTTTTCTATCACAGAGATTGCGGACGACATGGGCATAACCAGACAGGGCGTTCATGATGCCATTAAGAGAGCCACAAAGCAGCTTAGGGAATATGAAGAGAAGCTGGGATTAGTAGCAAGATTTGAGCAGCAGAAGCTGGCAGTGATGCAGTTACATGAGCAGTTGCAGGGGATGGATGTTCCTATGGAGTCTTCACAGTGGAAAAAGATTATGGAAACCATTGATGGAATGTTGGAAGATTAAAGGAAGAGGAAAATATGTTTTTTGATTTATTTAAAAAGAAAGCTAAAAAGGTAGAAGAAACCAAAGAGCTATTCATTTTAACTGACATCAGATGTAGTCTGAGTCTGTTAAACTATGACGATTCACACTATATGAAGAAAATCAGCTATATTGCCTGGGCTGACTCGGAAAGTGGGATTTGCAATGAAGAAAAGGGATATGTAGGTTTTGTTTTTGATAAGGATGATTATCAGTCTATTGGTTTTGCCTTAAAGGATTATGAAATTTATAAAGTAAGCTGTAAGGTAAAGAGAGAGGAAGATAATGAGTTCTATCTTTTAAAAGAGATTTTGGAAGAAAAGCCATATCAGCCTGAATTAGAACGCATGCAGTATAAATGTCTGAATCCGGAGACTATTAAAGATGAAGAATTGGGGACTTTTACCTATCAGCGTGATAATGATGATTTTTCAGGAAGGGTTGACTGGTTTGGGAATTCTTTGGAAGTAAATTTAGAAACGGAAGAACGTTTTGGTGGTGGGGATTCGAGAGATGCATTAGTTCAATTTCGTATATTTTATGAAGAAAGACAGGAATGGGAGAGAAAAATGAAAGAATACGTGGCAGATAATATTGCCACAGGAGTCCCTAGTGCTTTTCTTCAAAGGATAACGCCAGATAATATTTATATGGACCCTTCGGGTGGTTTCACTTTCTTTTATTGTTATGGTGATCCGAAGGATGGTCTTACGGTTGGTGTGGAAGGAAATGTTGAGAAGGGGATTACAGGAGGAAGATTCGTGGATATGAATCAGCCTTTGGATTTTTCAAAGGAGTCAAATAACCCATAGTAAGCTACGGGGAAGGACTTTACTTGAATGAAAAAAATTTTTTAGAAGAATAAAAAACGTCAAGAAAATTACTTGACAAGAAATCAAGAATTAGATATACTAGCCATTGTGTGAAACTGAAAGGGGGATTTTATGGCATTTGATAGTTTATCTGAAAAGTTACAAAATGTATTTAAAAACCTCCGAAGCAAAGGTCGCCTCACGGAGGAGGATGTTAAGGCTGCCTTAAAGGAAGTTAAGATGGCGCTTTTGGAAGCGGATGTAAACTTCAAGGTAGTAAAGAATTTTGTCAAGACGGTTCAGGAACGAGCCGTTGGACAGGATGTTATGAACAGCCTGACTCCGGGACAGATGGTAATCAAGCTGGTAAATGAAGAGCTGGTAGCTCTCATGGGAAGTGAGACTACAGAGATTGCCTTGAAGCCATCCAATGAAATCACAGTGATTTTAATGTGTGGTTTACAGGGTGCAGGTAAAACTACCACTACCGCAAAGATTGCTGGAAAGTTAAAGCAGAAGGGACGTCGTCCTTTGCTGGCAGCTTGTGATATTTACCGCCCAGCCGCTATCGAGCAGTTAAAGATTAACGGTGAGAAGCAGGGGGTAGAAGTTTTTTCCATGGGAACTAATCATAAGCCCGTTGATATTGCAAAAGCAGCCATTGAACACGCATCAAAGAATAATTTAAATGTAGTTATTCTGGATACTGCTGGTCGTCTTCACGTCGATGAAGATATGATGGAGGAGCTGCAGGAGATTAAGCAGAATGTTTCCGTAGACCAGTCGATTTTAGTTGTTGATTCCATGACAGGTCAGGATGCCGTAAATGTGGCAACTACCTTCCATGAGAAGATAGAAATTGATGGTGTTATCCTTACCAAGCTGGATGGCGACACCAGAGGCGGTGCAGCACTTTCTATTCGTGCAGTAACTGGCCGGCCTATTCTTTATGTAGGTATGGGTGAGAAGTTATCGGATTTGGAGCAGTTTTATCCAGACCGTATGGCTTCCCGTATCTTAGGAATGGGTGATGTGCTGACACTGATTGAGAAGGCAGAGGCTGAGATTGATCAGGACAAGGCAAAGGAAATGACTCAGAAGTTTAAGAAGGCAGAGTTTGACTTTAATGATTTCTTAGACCAGATTGACCAGATGCGGAAGATGGGTGGCATCAAGAGTATTTTAAGTATGATGCCAGGCATGGGATTGCCGGCTGATTTGGATATTGATGATGATGCCTTTAAAGGAACCGAAGCAATTATTCATTCCATGACTTTGGAAGAGCGAGGCAATCCTTCGATTATCAATCCGTCTCGTAAGAGACGTATTGCAAAAGGTGCCGGTGTAGACATAGCAGAAGTCAACAGACTCATGAAACAATATGAGCAGTCTAAGAAAATGATGAAGCAGATGTCAGGAATGATGGGTGGAAAAGGCAAGAAACGTGGTCGTTTCCCTGGTATGCCTAAGATGCCATTTGGCTTCTAAAAGAGAGCAGTTTTACAAAGAAGTGCTTTTATAATATGGTTTCAGATTCCAATATTTGGGATTTGTAATAGATAAGTTTTCAAAAGTGATATCAAGGAGGTGAAAAACATGGCAGTAAAGATCAGATTAAGAAGAATGGGTAAGAAGAAAGCACCTTTCTATAGAGTAGTAGTTGCTGATTCCAGATCTCCAAGAGATGGTAAGTTCATCGATGAGATTGGTACTTATGATCCAAACCAGGAGCCAAGCGCTTTCAAGTTTGATGAAGAGAAGGCTAAGAAATGGTTGTCTAACGGAGCTAAGCCAACTGAAACAGTAGGCAAACTGATGAAGCAGGCTGGTCTTATGGACTAATCCATAAGCACGAAAGAAGGGAGGCTTCAGTGTGAAAGAGTTAGTAGAAGTTCTGGCGAAGTCACTGGTTGACCACCCGGAAGAGGTCGTTGTAACAGAGACCGAGAAAGAAAATGAAATCCTTTTAGAGCTGAAGGTTGCTTCAGACGATATGGGAAAAGTCATTGGAAAGCAGGGACGCATTGCAAAGGCAATCCGTACAGTGGTAAAAGCTGCTGCTTTCAATACAGACAAAAAAGTCATTGTAGAAATTGGACAGTAATGTTCATTCATAAAACGTCTATCCTATGGGTAGGCGTTTTTTTGGCAGAAAAGACAGTGCAGAAAAGAGGTACGCTATGCAGGATTATTTTAGAGTTGGTGTAATTGCAAATACACATGGAATCAGAGGAGAGGTAAAGGTATTTCCTACCACAGAGGACCCACAGAGATTTAAAGGGATGAAAGAGATTCTTCTGGATACCGGTAAGGAGAAGCTGGAGCTGGAAGTAGCTTCGGTAAAGTTTTTTAAGAACCTGGTGATTTTAAAGTTCAAGGGCATTGATAATATTAATGATATTGAAAAGTACAAGGGAATGGATCTGTTGGTCACAAGGGAAAATGCCATTCCTTTGGAAGAAGGTGAGTACTATATTGCGGACATTATTGGAGCAAAGGTGGTTACAGAAGATGGCGAGGACTTTGGTGTGCTGAAGGATGTTTTGACTACCGGAGCGAATGATGTTTATGTGGTAGAGCATGAAGGCAAGGAAGTGCTTCTTCCGGTGATACCGGACTGTGTTTTGGCAAGAGATATGGAACAAAAGATAGTAACTATTCATCTGATGAAGGGCTTGCTGGACTAAGAAAGTGATATCAAAAAAGATGTTGCAACAAGCAGCCGGACATAGATTTTGAATGGATAGATGATGAGAAAAGAGGAACGTTATGAATTTTCATGTAATGACATTATTTCCGGAAATGATAGAAAATGCTATGGGCGAAAGTATTACCGGAAGAGCCATGAAGGCAGGACATATCAGTGTGAATGCAGTCAATATCAGAGATTTCGCAGGAAATAAACATAACCGTGTGGATGATTATCCTTATGGCGGTGGAGCCGGTATGGTGATGCAGGCAGGTCCGGTGTATGACTGCTACCAGAGTATCTGCCAGGAGATTGAGGATAGAAAAAGCGAGGAAGCTTTAACAGAAATAAGTACAAAAGGTGATATTACGGAGGATGAGACGACTGTAGAATGTAAGAAGACCAGAGTAATTTACCTGACTCCTCAGGGACAGGTGTTTCATCAGAAAATGGCGGAGGAATTGTCACGGGAAGAGGATTTGATTTTTCTTTGTGGCCACTATGAAGGTATTGACGAGAGAGTGTTAGAAAAAATCGTGACAGATTATGTGTCTATTGGAGATTATGTATTGACAGGAGGAGAACTTCCGGCATTAGTCATGATGGATACCATTTCCCGTCTGGTACCGGGAGTTTTAAATAATGATATGTCTGCCCAGACCGAATCTTTTTCAGATTCTTTGCTGGAGCATCCACAGTATACCAGACCGGAAGAGTGGATGGGAGAAAAGGTTCCACCTGTCCTGCTTTCAGGACATCATAAGAATCTGGCGGCGTGGTATCGTGAACAGTCTATTTTAAGGACTGCCCAGAGAAGACCAGATTTATTGGAAAAGGCTGAATTAACACAAAAAGAGAGACAGTGGATTCAAGAAGTAATGGCACAAGAGAGAAACGAAGACGAATAAACGGAAGGTCAAAATAATTAATAATTAATACGAATTGAGTTAAGGAGATTGTGCCAATGATATTTCAGAAGAGATTTAGGATGCAAAATGAAAAACATTGGATGAAAATTATCAGTGTATATCTAGCGATGGTTTTGGTATTGTCAGGATGTAACAGTGCTCCTAAGCAGCTAAATGTGTCAGGCTTTGCCTTTGATACGACCTATTCCTTGACGGTATATGAAGGTGGAGACCAGGAGCTTTTAGATAGCTGTATTGCAAAATGTACTGAATATGAAAAGTTATTTAGCCGTACTCGTTCTGATAGTGAATTATACCAGATAAATGCGATTGAAAGCTTGTATCTGCAGGTATGGCAGGAGCAGACAAAGGAAGAATATATTGGTGGGAAGTGGGAGCAGTTAGCCGGAGAAAATTTATCCAAGGATGAAATGACACAGTATCAAAGTAGTTTGTTAGAAAAAATAAAAGAAGCAGGAATTCAAAACCAGAAGATTTTTATTTTAGAGACAGGTGCCATTCGAATTGGAATTTCAGAGGAGATGAAGAAGCTGTTGCAGAAGGGGTTGGAATATGGAGAATTGTCAGAGGGCGGTTTTGATATTTCTATTTGTCCTGTCAGCAGCTTGTGGAATTTTACTTCAGAAAAGAAAGCAATGCCGGAGCAGGTGTTGATAGAAGAAGCACTCTCATTTGTAGATTATCAGAAGGTAAGTGTTTCAGAGGACTGGGTGGAATTTGCTATGCCGGGGATGGCATTGGACTTAGGTGGAATTGCCAAAGGTTATATCGCCGATGGATTGAAGGATTATTTAATGGAAGGCGGGGTTACCAGTGGCATTATCAGCCTTGGTGGAAATATTTTGTGTATTGGAAGGAAGTCAGAAAAGGATTTATTTCATATTGGTATCCAACAGCCCTTTGCAGACAGAAATGAGACTGTTACTTCCATTCAGGCAGAGGATGTATCGGTGGTATCCTCTGGCGTTTATGAACGTTATTTTGAAAAAGAAGGGAAGTTATATCACCATATTTTAAATCCTCTGACAGGGTATTCTTATGATAATGATTTGATTGGAGTCACCATTGTTTCTAAGGAGTCCGTGGATGGAGATGGTCTTTCGACTACTGTATTTTCCTTAGGATTGGAAAAGGGAATGAGGATGATTGAAGAATTGGATGATGTGGAGGCTATGTTTATTTCAAAAGATGAACAATTACATTATTCCAGTGGCTTTGAAGAAATGTTATATCAGGTAAAATGAGTTCGAAGTGAAAAATGATGTTATAAAAGAAAGAAATGATTTTGGAGTGAAAAATATGGAAAAAATCAGAAGGGAATATTATTTTTATGGCAGAGTACAGGGTGTAGGATTTCGATATCACGCCCAATATGCTGCCCAGTATCTGGGACTGACTGGCTGGGTCAGAAACTGTTATGATGGAAGTGTGGAAGCACAGGTGCAGGGAGACAGGAAAAGCATTGTAGACTTTATAGAAATGCTTCACCAAGGGCATTATATTGAAATAGAAGATTTTACGTGCAGAGAGATTCCTTTGGAGTCAGAAATAGGTTTTTATATTAAGTAATGTTGGATTGAATTGCATTGTGGAAAATTTTCTAAAAAAATAGTAAGAAATTCCCTTGAAGTTTTTAATTAAAAACTGTATTCTATAGTAGATAGGGGTTTTATGGGAATATATAAGGAAAGTATACAGATTTCTACGAAAGTGGAACATTCCATTTTATGGAATGGATAAAAGGAGAAATACGGAGGAGAAAATATGTATCATTGTAATCTTTTGTTTTACTTATTCAATTTGGATGAGGACAGACAGAGAGTCATTCAAAATCTTAGTCCATTAGAGAAGTTTACCCATGAGTTTTGCATGGGAAGACGTTTCGATGTGGAAATGGCAGAGAAAGCAGATGTTATTATTGCAAATCTGACAGATTTAAATGAGATGATCGAATTTAAGCAGGTTGTTTCCTTTAAGAAAAAGGGAGCACAGGTGATTATCTGTGGAGCTAAGAAGCAGATTGAAAATTTATTTGAGTCAGAAGATATGTCAGAAATCACTGATATCTGGGATATGCCAATGTCCAAGAAGGAGTTGGTATTCCGCTTCAGAAAATGGCAGACTCAGTGCAAGCAGGAAAAAGAGTTATGGCAGACTCAGAGCTATTTAGATACTACGATTAACAGTGTACCTCATTTGATTTGGTATAAGGATAAGAGAGGCGCTCACAAAAAGGTGAATGATAGTTTTTGCACACTAGTAGGTAAGACTCATGAGCAGATTAAAGATAGAGGACATTATTATATATGGGATATTGATCCGCAAGAGTATGCAAAAGGTGAATATATTTGTATGGAATCTGAGTACGAAGTGATGGACAAGCGGGAAACCTGCGTTTTTGATGAAAAGGTTAAGGCTGGTAATGAAATGAAGCAGTTTAAAACCTATAAGTCTCCATTGTTTGATTTAGATGGCTCTGTTATGGGAACCGTTGGTTTTGCCAATGACGTTACCCAGGAAGAGATGTACAAGCAGATGATTATAGACAATGCCAACCGGGATTTTTTAACAAAGCTTTATAATAGAAGATATTTATATCAGTATATGGAAGGTCTGCAGGAAAAGCCATTTACCATTTATTATATGGACTTGGACAATTTTAAAAGTGTAAATGATAAGCATGGGCATCATATGGGAGACCGGGCTTTGGTTCTTGCAAGAGATGGATTGGTAAAGAGTACGAAAAATGCAGTGATTGCCAGAGTTGGTGGCGATGAATTTATTGTAATCGAAGAGGGTGAGAGCACTCAGGAGGAACGGGAAGCAAAGGCGACAGAATTACAAAAGTGCCTGGAAGAGAAGTTTGCAGAAGAAAAATATTTTGAAGATATTTCTGTAAGTATTGGTATTGCTTATTCTGAAAAAGGCAAAAAGGAAGAAATCGATGACTTGATTGAGAATGCAGATAAGCTTATGTATGCCATGAAGAACAAAAAGAAAGGCAAATAATAAAAGCACAAATACCTTTGGTAGATTTTATTTTTACCAAAGGTATTTTTTCTATATTATCTTCATATAAATAGATAACTCATAATGTTTGTCAATGTAACTTTCTGGTAAAGGGTACAACACATTCATAATTATCTATCACAGGGAGGTAGCCATGGAGGAGTTTCAGGTATACGCAGATATCGCCAGTAGGACCAATGGCGAAATATATTTAGGAGTTTGTGGTCCGGTACGAACAGGAAAATCAACCTTTATTAAACGTTTTATGGAACTTTTGGTATTGCCGGCCATTGCCAATGAACATGACAAAAAGCGGGCGGTGGATGAATTGCCTCAGTCAGCAGATGGCAAAACTATAATGACCACCGAACCGAAATTTATTCCGAAGGAAGCTGTAGCAGTACAGCTTTTAGGAGATAATGAAGTGAAAGTGCGGCTGATTGACTGCGTAGGTTATATTGTCCAAGGGGCTGCCGGGCTTATGGAAGGGGAAACTGAGCGGATGGTAATGACACCTTGGTCAAAAGAACCAATGCCATTTACCCAGGCGGCAGAGTATGGAACCCGTAAGGTGATTCATGAGCATTCTACTATAGGAGTAGTAGTGACGACAGATGGAAGCTTCGGAGAATTGGAAAGGGAGGCATATCTGGAGGCAGAGGAGCGAACCATCAGAGAATTAAAGGAAATTGGAAAAGCCTTTGTGGTTTTGGTGAATTCGTCCCGTCCATATAGTGAAGAGGCTGGAAAGGTAGTGCAGGAAATCCAGAGTAAATATGATGTAGAAGCAATGGCAATGAATGCGAATCAGTTAAAGGTGGAAGATATCCAGAGAATTATGGAACGAATTTTAAATTCTTTTCCTGTAGCACAGGTAGCCTTTGAACTTCCAAAATGGGTAGAAATGCTTCCTTCCAGTCACTGGTTGAAACAGGAATTATTTCAGAAGGTACGGGAGATTCTGGATAAGGTTTCTTGTATCAGGGATGTAACTAAGGAAAAATTCCGGGTGGAAAGTGATATGATAAAAGAATTTCGCATCAACCGAATTGGAATGGAGAATGGAAGAGTATGGATTGATACCTTATTTGATGATAGCAGATATTATCAAATATTAAGTGAACTGGTGGGGACAGAGATTCAAGGGGAATATCAGTTGATACGTCTTTTGAAGGAATATGCAGCCCAGAAAGAGGAAATTGGAAAAATTGGGCAGGCATGGCAGGAGGTACACCAGAAGGGATATGGAGTTATTACTCCAACTACAGATGAAATTATAATTGATGAGCCGGAATTAATTCATCATGGAAATAAATATGGAGTGAAGCTGAAAGCAGTAAGTCCATCCATACATATGATTCAGGCAAATATCGAAACGGAGATTGCTCCGATTGTAGGAACTCAGGAGCAGGCTCAGGATTTGATTCGATATATCTCAGGTCAGAGCGGAGAAAATACAGAAGGCATATGGGAAACCAACATTTTTGGAAAAACCGTGCGCCAGCTAGTAGAAGAAGGCATGGACAGTAAGGTAAACAAATTGACACAGGAAAGTCAGTTGAAGCTTCAGGAAACCATACAAAAGGTAATCAATGACAGCAATGGTGGATTAGTGTGTATTATCATTTAAAATATAATAGGCGAAACGACGAAAATTGAGAGGGGATTTTTGGGCAAAACGTTGAGTTTTGCCCTTTTTATATCTTTTTTCAGCTTTTTTAGGTTTTAGTTTGACAAGTAGTTGTATAATTGTTATAATTCTTCTGTAATAAAATTGTAACAATTGCTAATTTCATGTAATAAGTTTGAAACATAAGTAACCGTAAGGTGACAGTTTACAGATTGGAGATAAGATTATGCGAAATAGTAAATGGAGATGGATGCTTACCGCTGCTGTATTTGCCGTAGCAGGAGCAGGGATTTCTATTGGAGCAGCAAATATAGCAACAGAGAAGGCAGTGGCAGGTATTACACTGTCCTTGGATAAGTATACAGATGTTATGCTGGCAGAGCAGGCCGCAGAAAGTGAAGAAGAACTGAAGGAAACCAAGGATGAGGTTTCTACTAAGGCGGAGGGTGCCAGTGAAGAAGATGAGGAAGAGGATACCAGCCACTTTAAGTTAAATCTGGTATACGACAGACTTGGTGTGGCTAAGGTAGATTCGTATTTAAATGTGCGTTCTAAGCCAAGTGAAAGTGCCAAGATTGTTGGTAAGATGACTAAGAATTCCGGCTGTCACATTTATACAGTGAAAAAAGGCTGGGCAAAGATGATTTCTGGCGGAGTAAAAGGCTGGGTTAAGGCAGATTATCTTGTAATGGATCAGGAAGCAGAAGAATTAGCAAGAAAAGTCGCTAATCTTCGTATTTCTGTTACAACAGAGACATTGAATGTACGTTATCTTCCTACTACTGATGCAAGGGTATATGACCAGATTTCCCAAGAGTCAGAGTATGATATTGTGAAAAGAAATCTTACAAAGGAATGGGTTGAAGACTATATGTCCAGCCATTGTAAGAAGTCAGAGATTAAAGAAATTAATAAAGAGGATATGTTTGCAAATCTGGATGATTGGATTTGTATCCGCATTGACAGAGAGAAGGCTTTTGTTAGTAAGGATTTTGTAAAAGTAACCTACAATTTGGACCGTGCAGTTTCCATTAATTCTAAGAATGGTGGCGGTTCTGGAAGTTCGGCAAATGGTGGTTCTTCCTCCTTATTGTCACAGATTGTAGCTTATGCTATGAATTTCTTAGGAAATCGTTATGTATATGGTGGAACCAGTCTTACAAATGGAACAGATTGTTCTGGATTTACTATGCGTATTTACCAGCACTTTGGATATTCTATTCCTCGTACCTCTGCAGCACAGGCAGCTTCATTACCTTCTGTCAGCAGAAGTGATGTGCGCCCAGGAGATTTATTCTTCTATGGTAGTGGTGGAGTAAGTCATGTAGGTATGTATATTGGTAACAATCAGATTATTCATGCCAGCAATGAGCGTACAGGTATTAAGATTTCTTATGCTTATTACCGTACACCAATTAAGATTGGACGTGTAATCCGCTAGTGGGTTGTATATTTGAACATTTTGTCGTATGATAAAACGGCGAATGAAAGAGAAAGGTGTTGTACCGAATTCTGATGATTTGGCACAACACCTTTTTTATAAAAATAGGAAGGGCAAAGAGAGAAATGGAATTTATTATTGGAATTGCTGTTATAGTTATACTTTTTGGGATAAAGATCTGGTATGATGAAGTGCATTATAAAAAAAGACTGCGTTTCCGGCTGGAACAGGGATGGGGGAAGCCTTCTAATCAAGAGTATACTCAGGAAAAGATGCAGGGGATTTCAGCATTCTATTATGCCAGACAGCAGGAAGATGATGTGGATGATATTACCTGGAATGATTTGGAACTGGAACAGATTTATCAGCAGATGAACCACACCCAGAGTGCCATGGGACAGGAATATTTGTATTATCTTTTGCGTAAACCGGAGCTGACTGGGGAGAATTTGGAAGAGAGGGAGCGTTTGATTTCCTTCTTTCAGGAAAATAAAGAGCAAAGCCTGGAATTACAGATGAAGCTGGCACATATGGGAAAGATGGGCAAATTTTCGGTCTATTCCTATTTGAATAATGTAAATAGTATGAAGAAGGAAAATAGCTTTGGTCATATTTTGCAAATGCTGGCATTGTTAGGCAGTGTGGCACTTGTACTAGTTTGGCCTACGTATTTTGTTATGATTGCCATTGCTGTTGCTATTTACAATATGGTGACCTATTATCAGAGAAAAGCAGAAATGGAACGATATTACCAGCTTCTGGCATACATTGTAAGAACTGTGCATTTTGCAAAAGACGTCTCTAAAATGGAGATTCCTGAATTAGAGAAGTATTTCAAGACCCTTTCAGAGAAGGCTAAGCTATTTGATGGATTTTGCAGGGGGAGTGGTCTGGTAGTTGGCGGAGCTAATATGAGTGGTGATATTCTGGACACCTTAATGGATTATGTCCGGCTTTTGACCCATATAGATATTATTAAGTTTCAGTCTATGGCAAGGGAAGCTATTCGGTATGAAAAAGATTTAATGGTGTTATATGAGACCATTGGTTTTCTGGATAGTATGATTGCGGTGGCATCTTATCGTGAGATGATGCAGGAGGTATGTGTTCCAACGCTGCATATCCAGCAGGAGAATGAGAAAGAGTTGAAGCTTTCTGTGAAAGAAATGTATCATCCATTGCTGGAAGAACCAGTGAAAAATTCTATAAAAGCAGACAAATGTGTCCTGTTGACAGGCTCTAATGCATCGGGTAAGTCTACGTTTATTAAGACGGTGGCTATCAATGCGATTTTAGCACAGACTATTCATACTGTGCTGGCTGATTATTATGAAGCAAATTATTTTAGGATTTATTCATCTATGGCATTACGAGATGATATTCTGAGCAGTGAAAGCTATTATATTGTGGAGATTAAGTCCTTAAAAAGAATTCTGGATCAGGCTGGAAAGGATAGTGCGCCGGTACTTTGCTTTATTGATGAGGTGCTTCGCGGAACGAACACAGTGGAGCGAATCGCCTCTTCTTCACAGATTTTAATGATGCTGGCTAAGTCGCATACTATGTGTTTTGCGGCTACTCATGATATTGAGCTCACCAATATGCTGGAGACAGCATATGATAATTATCATTTTGAAGAGCAGGTGGAAGGCAATGATGTGATTTTTGACTATCAGCTTCGTCAGGGAAAAGCCATGACCAGAAATGCAATTAAGCTTTTGGGCATGATTGGCTATGAGCAGGATATTATCCAGAAGGCAGAGGACAGTGTGCAGTATTTCTTGAAGACTGGCGATTGGAAATTGTAAAAGTAAGAAAGGAAAGACTAATATATGACAAAGGTAACCATTTATACAGATGGAGCGGCAAGAGGAAACCCAGATGGTCCCGGGGGATATGGAACGATTTTAAGTTTTGTGGATTCTAAAGGACAGGAGCATATTAAGGAGCTTAGTGCAGGATATCGAAAAACTACCAATAACCGTATGGAAATGATGGCAGTGATTATTGGATTGGAAGCATTAACCCGGCCTTGTGAAATTACGTTGTATTCCGATTCCCAGTATGTTATTAAAGCATTTAATGAGCATTGGCTGGATGGCTGGATCAAGAAGGGCTGGAAGCGTGGTAAAAATGAGCCGGTGAAAAATGTGGATTTATGGAAACGGATGCTGGCAGCCAAGGAAAAGCATCAGGTAACCTTTGTATGGGTAAAGGGACACGCAGGTCATCCACAGAATGAACGATGTGATGAGCTTGCTACTACAGCGGCGGATGGAACTAATCTTTTAATAGATGAGGTTTTTGAAAGCGGAAATTATTAAGCAAAGTCTGTTTTTGGGGGATAGGAGAATTGTAAAAAAAGGAAAAAATGTATATACATGGATTGCACAGGGAATAATACATAGCAAATATAGGAAGAAATGAGGTATGTATTATGAGTAGGGCAGCACGTTATGCATGTACCATTTTTGGTCTTATTACAATATTTTCCATTAGTAATTATTATTGCTATGAGTCTGCATTAAACCGATTTCAGGAAATGCAGGAGGATTATGAAGGACGCATTGGAGAGCAGGTAGAGGTTTATGTGTCCAAAAAGATGGACGCAAAAATGGCAGAGCTGGAACAGCAGACAGAGGAAAGTATGGCGGTAGATTCTACTACAAATGAATTAGGTGAAAATACGATTTACCAGATTCAGAATTATGACTCAGTAACCGATACCACCACTACAAACTATGAATCTCTGCCAGCAGAAATGCTGGGCTATACCAGAGAAGATGTGGAGATTTTTTGCCAGGATTATATGAATAAAATGCCTGCAGAGGAGTTTCTAAACGGACTGCAAAGCATGGATGTGATTTCCTTTTCCAGTGACCGGTTGGTTTTACGGAAGTATTATGATATTTCCAAGGTGAAATTCAGGTATTACATTATTGCAGTGGATAACGAAGTGGTAGTTTATTATGGTGATATGAAGACGGTTTATGAACAGACAGGGATTTCTACAAAAGAATTATCCAAAGAAGATAAGAAGGAATTGAAAAAAGGGATTGAAGTAAGAGACGAGCAGGAATTGTTTGGAATCTTAGAGAATTTTTCTAGTTAAAAGCTTAAAGAAAATAAAGGACGTAGTGAAAGGATAGATTGGAGTAACTATGCGCAGTGTACAGATTTTAGTACTGGGAGGCGGGGCGTCTGGCCTTATGGCAGCTATTACAGCAGCCAAGGCAGGAGGAAAAGTGCTTCTCATTGAAAAGAAGAACAGGCTGGGAAAAAAGATTCTGGCTACAGGAAATGGAAAATGTAATTTTACCAATGCACATCAGGAAAAAGAGTGTTATCGAAGTGAAGATGTGGATTTTGTCTGGAATACCATTCAGGAATTTCCTCATGAAAAGGTATTAGAAGCTTTTCGGGAAATGGGGATATTGCCAAAGCAAAGAGATGGATATTATTATCCGGCTTCCGGACAAGCCACATCTATTTTAGATGCGTTGATGAGGCAATTAAATAAATATAGTATTTCAGTACAGAGCGAAGAAGAGGTGCTGGCAATTGAGCTGGTAGAGGCTAAAGGGAAAAGTAGTGGGGTAAAAGTCGGAGCTGTCCAGGAAAAAAAGGATGTTGACCTTCGGGAACAAAAACAGTATCTGGTCACTACCACCAAAGGAAAATATTTGGCGAAAAAAGTGATTGTGGCAGTTGGTGGTAAGGCGGCACCAGTACATGGAACTACAGGAGATGGCTATGATCTTGCATCTTCTTTGGGACTTTCTGTGATAGAACCACTTCCAGCGCTGACCTCCTGTATTTTAAAGGGTGACTTTATGAAGGACTGGACAGGAGTCCGGGTGCAGGGAAAGGTTTCTCTTTACAGTAAGCAGAGTGGATTTCTGGCAGAGGATATGGGAGAACTTCAGATGGTAGGTCATGGGATTTCCGGGATTCCTGTATTTCAGGTGAGCCGTTATGCGGCTAAGGCTTTACGTCAAGGCGAAAAGGTATATTTCCTAATGGATATTATGCCAGACTATACCCAGAAAGAATTAGAACAAGAGCTTCTGGAAAGAAGAAAAAAATTCGGAAACTGGAGCAGTCTGGAAGTGTTAGATGGAATAATGCACCAGAAGCTGGCAACGGTGTTATTACATAGTATAGGTATGAATGAGAAGCAGCCAGCGGGAAAATGGATGGAAAGTGATGTCCTGAAAATGGTACAGAGGATGAAGTCGTGGAAATTGGGAGTTGCAGCAGTAAGTGACTTTGATAAAGCCCAGGTGACTTGTGGCGGCGTGTCTGTTGCAGAGATAGATGGGCATACCATGGAATGCAAAAGATATCCGGGGCTTTATTTTACGGGAGAGGTCGTAGATGTGGATGGTATCTGTGGAGGATATAATCTGCAGTGGGCATGGAGCAGTGGATATCTAGCAGGAATGGCGGCAGCCAGGTTTTAAGTGAAAGTGGTGCGGGTTAAAGCTATATGAATATGTAGGAAAAGAGAAGGTTAGGCATGGAAGAAGGGAAAAGAGAAAATGATTGTGATGTCACAAATTAAAGTGCCAGTGGAGAAAGTATGTAAGGTGTCACCACCAGAGGCAGTAAAGCATGGCATTATTACAGAAGAAGAGAAAAAGCTGGTGAGAAATGCCATAGGAAAGGCACTGCGTGTAGATAGTGGAAGGATTTCTGATTTAAGTATTGGAAGAAAATCCATGGATGCACGGAAAAAGCAACAGATGCAATACATTTATCAGGTTTCATTTCAGACAGAAAAAGAAGCGCAGCTGGTGAAACGATATGGAAAGAATGACGCCAAGATTGTAGAGGGTTCAAGGGTGTCAGAAAATAAAGATGGCAATACGGAAAAGAGCATAAAATCCAGTGTTTCTAATGGAGGAAAAAATCTTAGCAGCAAGTCAGGCGGAAAACAGCCAGTGGTGGTAGGAATGGGACCAGCAGGTCTTTTTGCTGCCTTAGAGCTGGCCAGGGCAGGGGTGAATCCTATCGTGTTGGAGCGTGGTGCCCAGGTGGAGAAACGCCAACAGATTGTAGAGCATTTTTGGAAGACAGGAGAGTTGGATTCTCAGACAAATGTGCAGTTTGGTGAAGGTGGAGCTGGTACATTTTCCGATGGGAAACTAAATACTTTGGTAAAAGACCCAACGGGGCGGAATCGTCAGGTATTAGAGACCTTCGTTGCGTTTGGTGCTCCTGGAGAGATTTTATATCTGCAAAAACCCCATATTGGTACAGATCGTTTGCGGGATGTGGTAAAATCCATTAGAGAACAGATTATTGCTTTGGGAGGAGAGATTTATTTTGAAACCCGATTGGAGCAGATAGTTACAGAAAAGTCTTTGGATGGGAAGCATGTTTTAAAGGAAATTATTGTGGAGTCCAAGGGAAAGCAGAGACAGATTTCTTGTGAGCATTTGATTCTGGCTACAGGACATAGTGCCAGAGATACAGTGACTACTTTGTATGAGAAAGGACTGGGAATGGAAGCGAAGCCATTTGCCGTAGGAGTCCGGGTAGAGCATTCACAGGCTATGATTGGTGAGAATCAATATGGAGATTTATATACAAAATTGCCGACTGCAGATTATAAGCTGACATATACTACCCAGGCTGGCAGAGGTGTATATTCTTTCTGTATGTGTCCGGGAGGTTTTGTAGTTAATGCTTCTTCTGAGCCGGGACGATTGGTGGTAAATGGAATGAGCAATTATAACCGTGACAGTGAAAATGCCAACAGTGCCATTGTAGTTACTGTATCTCCCGAGGATTTTGGTGGAACCGATGCACTGGCGGGTATTGCTTTTCAGCGAAAGTGGGAGGAAGCAGCTTATCAGGCAGGAAAAGGAAAAATCCCGGTACAGCTTTTGGAGGATTTTCAGAAGAATCGGATTAGCAACAAACTGGGAGAAATCTATCCTTGTATGAAGGGAGAGTATTGTCTGGCAAATGTAAGAGCGGTGCTTCCTGATATCGTAGGGGATGCCATTGCAGAAGGTATGATAGCTTTTGATAAGAGAATCAGAGGGTATTCAAGACCGGATACGCTGATTTCTGGAATCGAAAGCAGAACTTCTTCACCGGTAAGAATTCCACGAAATGAAGAAATGCAGTCCAATATTCAGGGGATTTATCCTTGTGGTGAAGGAGCTGGTTATGCAGGAGGAATCACTTCGGCGGCTATGGATGGAATTAAAGTGGCACAGATTCTTTTACAGAAGCAAAAATAATATTTACAAACCGGGAAACATTGAGGTATAGTAAATACATTGTGTTATAGAAAATAAAGGAACAATGAAGGAAGTTTGAGTTATAAATTCCAAGGAGTTTTCATTGTTTTGGCAGAAATGAGGTAAAATATGGACGAGAAACAGATTGCAAGAATTAATGAGTTATATCACAAATCAAAGGCAGAAGGACTGACTGAGGCTGAGGTGGCAGAGCAGAAGAAGCTTCGGGCAGAGTATATTGCTGCGATTAGAGGAAATATGCGCGCCCAGTTAAATAATGTTTCTATTCTGGAGAAGGATGGAAGCGTCACAGATTTGGGGCAGAAATTTGGAAATAAGAAGTTGCACTAAGAAGAATGGATGGGATAAAAATCCCATCCATTTTAAGCATAAACCATTGTGTAAAAAGGGGCGAAAGCAAATGACAAAGCAGGAAGCTAGAAATTTCATGAAACAAAAAAGAAGTGAATTAAGTGAAGCAGAGCGAAAGTATCAGAATGCCGCTATTGCAAAGAATTTATTTGATTCCGGTATTTTTGAAACAATAGAATGGTTTTATCCGTTTGTATCTTACGGAACAGAAGTTGATACGATTGCTATTATCCGTCAATTGTTTGAAACAAATCAATCAAAAAATAGAGTTAGAATCGCAGTGCCAAAGGTACAGGGACGTGATATGGAGTTTTATGAAATCGGTTCTATGGAGGATTTGGAACCGGGATATCAGGGAATCTTGGAACCGAAGGATTCCTGTAGCCTAGTAGAAGCCAAAGAAGGTCTTATGCTGTTGCCAGGTCTTGCTTTTGACAGACAAGGAAATCGGGTTGGATATGGTGGTGGATATTATGACCGGTACTTGCAAAAATATGGAAATGAAAGACTTTTCACATGGGCAGTAGCTTATGATTTTCAAATAGTAGATCAGATAGAGTGTAAGGAATTTGATATACGTCCACAGAAAATTATTACTTCGGATTTCCAAGAGCATTTCACAAAATAAACACAGTTTGAACAAATTCTCTTCATAATCCAATCACATTTGGAACATACTTCATAGTTAGAATAGTCTTATCAACAAAAGATAGAAAAGAGTAATGAAGAAGACAGATGATTGGAAAGGAAGATGATTGTTATGACGAAAAAAGATTTTCTAAAGGTGACAACCTATGCAGCTGTATTTGGTCTGGTAGGTGGTATGACATTTGAAGGTGCCAGCTTTGCAATGAATAAATTGACGGAAAATTCAGCGGTGGAAAGTGAAACAAAGGAAGAAACAAAGCCACTGAATACTACCACCACATCCAGCTCTAATAGTGCCGTGACACAGACAGGAGTGGCAGAGGTTGCCGCTAATGTTCTGCCATCTATTGTGGCAATCGATGTGACGGTAGAATCCCAGATGCAGGATTTCTTTGGAAGAAGCTACTCCCAGGAATCGGCAGGAAGTGGTTCTGGTTTTATTGTAGCACAGAATGAAGAAAGCATTTATATTGTCACTAACAATCATGTAGTGGCAGACGCTACAAAGGTAACGGTGAAATTCAATGATGAAAGTGTGTCAGAGGCTACGGTCAAAGGAACCGATTCCGATGCGGATCTGGCAGTAGTGGAAATTCCGGTAGATAGTTTAGCTTCGGATACTATGGGAAATATTAAGGTGGCAACCTTGGGAGATTCCGATGAAGTTCAAATCGGTGAACAGGCTATTGCCATTGGAAATGCTTTGGGATATGGTACTTCCGTAACTGTAGGCTATATCAGTGCCAAGGATCGGGAAGTAGCCTCAGAAGATGTAAATATGAAACTGTTACAGACAGATGCTGCTATCAATCCGGGAAATAGTGGTGGAGCTTTGGTGGATGAAAATGGGAAAGTGATCGGAATTAATTCCGCTAAATACGCTGATGAGCAGGTGGAAGGAATGGGATTTGCCATACCAATTTCAGTGGCAGTACCGATTATTAATGACATAATTACTGCCCAGAACGTGCCAGAGGATCAGCAGGCATATCTTGGAATCAAAGGAATGGATGTTTCCAGCGAATACTCCCAGTATTATAATATGCCAGAGGGTGTATATGTAGGGGAGGTGTCAGAGGATTCCCCAGCTAAGAAAGCCGGTATGTATAATGGTGATATTATTGTGAAATTTGATGGAAGAGAAG
Source organism: Butyribacter sp. (assembly GCA_045542435.1). Taxonomy (GTDB): domain Bacteria; phylum Bacillota; class Clostridia; order Lachnospirales; family Lachnospiraceae; genus Jutongia. Next base: position 137,790 of record JAZQLD010000027.1, read on the forward strand.
TTACGACTATGACCGGCATGCAGGAGCGGCTGGGACGCTGTAAGGCAGGAGATACGGTGGAAATCGTAGTGAAGCGGATTAATAATGGAGAGTACAAGGAAGTTACTCTTAAGGTTACCTTAGGTAAGAAATCAGAATCCCAGGAAAATACGGCTCCACAGACAGAAATTCCAATGCTCCCATAAAGGATGAGATAGATTTTTGCACCTAATATAGAAAAATGCATAGATTAGTACAGAATAATATTTTTGTACAAAAGAGACAGTAATTACGCTGTCTCTTTTTCTTTGTACTAAGAAAGGAGAAACATGAAAAAATCAAAAATGCAAAAGACGGTAAGTCTTTTGCTGACAGTAGCTTTACTGACAGGAATGATGGCAGGCTGTGGCAAAAAGGAGGAACTGGTTACCATCCGCTTAAATGAAGTGGCACATTCTATCTTTTACGCACCTCAGTATGTAGCAATTGAAAAAGGCTATTTTGAAGAGGAAGGAATTGCACTGGAGCTGGTGAATGGAATGGGAGCTGACAATACCATGACAGCAGTAGTGTCTGGCGATGCAGATGTGGGATTTATGGGTTCTGAGTCTTCTCTTTATGTGTATCAGGAGGGGGCAAAGGATTATATTGTAAACTTTGCCCAGTTAACCCAGCGGGCAGGAAATTTCTTGGTGGCAAGAGAAGAAGTTGAGGATTTTCAGTGGACGGATTTGAAGGGAAAGACGGTTTTAGGTGGTAGAGATGGCGGTATGCCAGAAATGGTATTTGAGTATATTCTGAAAAAGAATGGCATTGACCCAGCTAAGGATTTAAACATTGTAAAAAATATTGATTTTGGTTTGACTGCTCAGGCATTTGCTTCTGGAAAAGGTGATTATACAGTAGAATTTGAGCCTCATGCAACCGCTTTGGAACTGGAAGGGAAAGGAAACGTTGTAGCATCTCTGGGAGAAGCCAGTGGAATGGTTCCATATACTGCATACTCTGCAAAAAAGAGTTACTTAGAAGAACATTCCGAAGAATTGTTGGCCTTTACCAAAGCATTACAGAAAGGGATGGACTACGTGCAGACTCATACTCCGGAAGAGATTGCCAAGGTAATTGGACCACAGTTTCCAGAAACAGAGGAAGAAGCATTAATTGCCATCATTGAAAGATATCATGAGCAAAATACATGGAAGGAAAATCTTGTATTTGAGCAAGATAGCTTTGAACTGCTTCAGGATATTTTGCAGGATTCCAAGGTGATTGAGGAAAGAGCGCCTTATGAAGATTTAGTAGATACTGAGTTAGCGAAAAAAGCGGCTGAAAAATAAACAACTCAAACTTCGCATATGGAAAATGAAATGGTAACAGATAATTCTTTTGACAATTTTATTCGCAAAGGATAGAATACCATAGGAAGAAATAACAGAAATCTGGAATACGGGCAAGAGGTGAATTACCAATGAATATTTTATTAGATACCCATACCCACACCATAGCCAGTGGTCACGCTTATAATACCATTAATGAAATGGTGATGGCAGCGAAAGGAAAAGGATTGCAGCTTTTAGGAATCACAGAGCATGGTCCTGCCATGCCGGGGGCTGGTCATGAATTTTATTTTTTGAATTACCGTGTGCTTCGCCGGGAAAAATTTGGAATAAAGCTGCTGTTCGGATGTGAATTAAATATTATTGACTTAGAGGGTAATGTGGATTTGTCCAGGGGCCCTTTGGAGCAGTTGGATATAGGAATTGCCAGTATGCATCCCCCTTGTGTGAAAAGCGGAAGCCGTCAGGAAAATACAAGAGCATATTGCAAAGCTATGGAAAGTCCATATGTAAATATCATTGGACACCCTGATGATGGGCGCTTTCCTGTGGATTATGAGGAATTGGTGTTAGCAGCTAAAGCAAACCATGTACTTCTGGAGGTAAATAATAGTTCCTTAAATCCTATAGGATACCGGAAGGATAGTGCTGAAAACGATCGGAGAATGTTGCAATATTGCATGAAATATCAGGTGCCGGTTGTGTTGGGAAGTGATGCCCATGTGGAAGAAGATGTAGGAGAAGTGGGGTTTGCACTGGATGTTTTGAAGCAGGTGAATTTCCCAGAAGAATTAGTAGCAAATACATCGATAGATAAATTTTTGTCTTATATACCAAATGCGAAATGTTAGCGTGAGGCTGACATTTCGCATTTTTCTTCTTTAAGATTCTTTTTTCTCTTTCTTTTCTTTTTTGTCTCCTAAAGTATCGTCAATAATATTTTCGATAATGGATTTTTTTACCCAGACATCAAAGCTTAACATACAGATAAAGGAAAAAGTGCTTAATAGCTTCTTTTCTTCTTCATCTGTAACATCTGGGAAGGTCTGCTTGGACTGTTTCAGCTTCCGGATAATATCTTTTACTTGGGAGTCCATGTTTTCTTTCTGTAAATTTACAATCTCTTCATAGATATCATTCAGGGTAAGTCCCTCTTTCTGTCCGAAAAAACGCTGGGCAAGAGGAGTTAAAATGCTCTGAATATCGCTGATAGATAAAAAGTTCTTCAAATAGTAAATATAAATCAACAAAAACATATGCTCATTAGAATATTTCTTTTTCTCCGGTGGAGGGAGCAGATTGTTCTTCGTATAGTTATTAATCATGGTTTTGGTAAGAATCTTATCATCTTCAAAACGCTTAGAAGAACTTAAATGCTCATTCATAAAGGTGGTTACCTGATCCATATATAAATCAATGTTTGGAACATCTCCAGGAGTAATATAATCAATATTCTGAATGCTGCGGATTAAATCCAGCATTTCATTGGTGTATTTCTTCTGCATGGTATTCTCCCATCTTGTTGAAAAATCGTTGTGTACATTCTAGATATTATATCCTATTTAAAATCAGATGGCAAGAAAGTAACAAATCAAAAATTTCTGCATAGAATATAAAAAGGTATCGTCTGAGGGGGAGAGGGAGGAAGATGGAACGAAAGTATCGAGTCAAGCCGGTGAAGCATAAACATAGGAAGGGATGTAAGGCAACACCCTCCAATCAGGATCCTGTTCTTACCAGAAAAATATCTGGAAAGTTCAAAATACAAGAGGATATTCTTGTGAAGGCTCCAATTCTTACCAGCTATGGAAAGTACCGGCTTTGCATTGAGAATTACCGCAGTATTATAGAGTATAAGGAGGAGCAGATTCGCATTCAGACCAAATTAGGAAAAATATCTGTGAAGGGAAAACATCTGGTGATTGCCTATTACCGGGATGAGTGTATGTGCATTGTGGGGGAGATTGACCATATTCAGTATGAATAAAGTGGACGCTGTAGAAATAAGTATGCAGGGAGAAGTAAACTGTAGAAGGGAATGATTAGTACAATGGTACATAAAATAATAGGCTGGTGTAAAGGATATGTTTTGGTAAAACTGCCAGGCAGCCAGGCGGAACGGTTTATTAACCTTTGCCGTAATCATGGGATATTCTGGTGGAATCTTCGATGGGGCAAAAAGAAGGATATAGTTTATGGATGTATCAGTAGAATGGATTATTATAAGTTGAGACCACTGGTGCAGAAAACCAGAGTATTTCCAGTAGTTGTGCAACGGTATGGAGGAGTTTTCTGGCTACAGAAAGCATGGCAGCGGCAAAGCTTCTGGTGTGGAATTGCCTGCTTTCTTTTTTTATTATTTTTTTTATCCAGCCGTATTTGGGGAATTACTATAGAAGGGCAATCCTATCATTCCAGCGAAAGTATGATGCAGTATCTGGAGTCAGATGGAATTTACGGAGGAATGGCGGCAAGGAAGGTGGTCTGCAGTGAGATTGAGGAGGATATTCGCAAAACCTTTCCTGATATCGGGTGGGCATCAGTAGAAAAATCGGGAAGTAAGTTATATGTCAGGCTGGAAGAAGTTATTTTGCTGGAAGAGGAAGAAGAAAAGGAACCGGGAAGCCTTGTAGCAGAAGAAGATGGACAGGTGGTATCCATTGTTACAAGGGAAGGGACTGCAAAGGTACGGGCCGGAGATAAAGTGAAAAAGAATCAGACGCTGATTTCTGGAAAAGTTAAGATTATAGGAGATAATGAAACGCTTGTTGCTAAAAAAGCGGTAAATGCCCAGGGGACTGTGGTTTTACGGTGTCAGAGGCTTTATGAAGACCCATTGGGAAAAAGCTATGAAAGAAAGGAATATACGGATAGGGAATTAGGGATTTACCAGATTCAGGTGTTTGGGAAAAATCTTTTTCTATATAATCCATTAAATTATTTGGAAACTTACGAAAAATATGATATAATCCGTGAAGGTGGGCGACTATGTCCATTTCTTTCCCTGCGTTTTCCGGTTTCCGTATGGAAAAAGACTTACCGGGAGACCAGTTTTGTGCCAGACAGCTACAGTAAGAAAGAAGCTGAGAGTCTGTTGAAGAAGCGGTATGAATACGCTTTGGAGCAAATGAAAGAGGCTGGCTGTTTTGATATTTCAGGGGAACTTCAGGTGCAGGATGCAGGAGATTGTTGGATAGGCAGTGCCAATATTGTATATTCTAAAGAACAGGGAAGCTATGAAGAGGTTCCGCTTTCATGGGAGAAGATGGGAAAGAAGAAAGAGACCCAGCAGATTCAGTAGACTGGGCGAAGGAAGGAAATAGGAAACATGGCAATTATGGAAACTATTATTGAGATACCAGCAGAGCATGAGAAGAATATTTTCGGAAGCTGTGATGCATATATTAAAAAAATAGAAAAAAATCTCAATGTTACTATGGTGGCAAGAGATGGTAATCTGAAACTGGTAGGAGACGGACAGAAGGTAAAGACCGCAGAAAGTATTTTGATGCAGCTATTGGAACTGTCCCGAAGAGGAAATACGATTACAGAGCAAAATGTGGACTATGCGTTAGCGTTGTCTATGGAAAATAGAGAATCTGAACTGGTGGAAATTGATTCGGATATTGTATGCCGTACGATACAGGGCAAGCCCATTAAACCAAAAACCACTGGTCAGAAGAAATATGTAGACCAAATTCGGAAGAAGATGATTGTATTCGGAATTGGTCCAGCAGGTACTGGCAAGACTTATCTTGCCATGGCTATGGCTATTGAAGCTTTTAAGAGAGATGAAGTGAGCCGGATTATTCTTACGAGACCGGCTATTGAAGCCGGAGAGAAATTGGGATTTCTTCCAGGAGATTTGCAGAGTAAGGTAGATCCGTATCTTCGTCCACTATATGATGCACTGCATCAGATAATGGGAGTGGACAGCTATCTTCGTAATGTAGAGAAGGGCTTGATAGAAGTGGCGCCTTTGGCATATATGAGAGGTCGTACCTTGGACAATTCCTTTATTATTCTGGATGAGGCCCAGAATACCACACCAGCTCAGATGAAGATGTTTCTGACCCGTATTGGATTTGGTTCCAAGGTGGTTATCACTGGTGACCAGACCCAGAAGGATCTTCCAGTAGGGACAAGTTCTGGACTGGATCAGGCTATTACTGTATTGAAAAATGTGGAAGATATTGGATTTTCATTTTTGAATAATAAGGACGTAGTTCGTCATCCGCTGGTTCAGCAGATTGTGACCGCTTACGATGCCTATGAGAAAAAGCAGGCATACAAAGAGAGCAGAAAGAAGGAGCAGGGAGGACGACATGGAAAGTAAAAAAGAAAAAAGGCTATTTTCAGGAGTGGTTTATCTTGCTTTAGTATTGTGTGCATTGATTAGTGCCTGCTTAAATGGTATGACCCTGACTGGAGCTTTAGTAAGATGCTGCTATGCTATGATTTTAGGAGTGGCATTTATGATGATTCTTCACTATAAGGAAGAGTTTTTGTGGAATCAGATTCCAAATAAAATTCTGTTTCTTATGACGTTTGTTATATCGGTCTGCCTGATTGCTGTGGCATCAAGATATTCGGTAGGAATGTATTGGATGCTGCTTCTGGCAGTGGTAGGCGGAATGAAGGAAACAGGGATTAAGGTGGCATCCTGTGGAATGCTATTGGCTGTGTATATGACTCAGGCATTTGCGGTGCATAAAGATATTACAGAATTTGAATATTACTTAATTATGGGTGTCGCTCTTGTACTTATTTTATCTTTGGTAAGACAAAAATCAGAGATTCCTTATGCCGGAGTGATTTTAATTGCTCTTTCTCTTGCCTTGCTGGTAGTTCAGAATGGATTTGATTTTACCAGTGTATGGAAAGAGAAGTTTGAGTTACTTTTAGAAATCAGCAGTCTGGTATTTTTGATTTTGTTCTGTTCGTTGGTTTCCCTGGCAGAAGAAGCCTTTGTAAAAGAGGAAAAAGTCAATAAGAAGCTGGAAGCAGAAATTATGGGATATATGCAGGATGATTTCCCATTGATGCAGCAGTTGAAAGCAAATGATTCTCTATATCATCATTCCTATGAAATCAGCAGAATTTCCACATTGGCGGCAAAGGCTATTGGATGTAACAGTGTTTTGGCCGGAGCAGGCGGAATGTATCATGAAGTAGGAAGATTGCTGAGTTCTGATGGTTATATGGAATGTAGTCTGAAGCTGGCAAGGGAACATGGATTTCCAGAAGAATTAAAAAATGTGATTAAACAGCACAATACAGGAAGTGAAGTTCCAAAAAGTCCAGAAGCAGCCATTGTTATGCTTAGTGATTGTATTATTTCCACTGGTGAATTTTTAGAGCGTAGTGGAAAGAGAGCTGCTATATCTGATGAAAAATTGATAAATAGTATTTTTACGAACCGTAAGTCCAAAGGCAGCCTGACCCAGTCGGGATTATCTGAGGAGCAGTTAGACTTGCTAGAAGAGTTTTATATATCAAATACGTTTACTGAATAATTGGATAGAAAGAAAGTATTGTTGTGGTATTGGAGGCCAAAAATGACCATTTTAATGGAAAATGAAACCCAGGAACAATTGGATTTTGATTATGAACAGGTGTTAGAACAGGTAATTACTCAGGCGGCGAAGCAGGAAGCGTGTCCTTATGAGTTTGAAGTGAATTTGACTTTAACAGACAATGAAGGGATTCGGGAACTGAACCGGGAATTCCGTGAACTGGATGTGCCTACAGATGTATTATCCTTTCCGATGATTGAATATGAGGTTCCAGGAGATTTTTCTCATCTGGAAGAGGAAGAGTATCAACTTACCTGTTTTCATCCAGAGACAGGAGAACTGTTAATTGGCGATATTGTGGTTTCTGTGGAAAGAGCCAAAGAACAAGCAAAGGAATATGGGCATTCATTAAAACGTGAAATGAGTTTTCTGGTAGCACATAGCATGCTTCATTTATTTGGATATGACCATATGGAGGATGACGAACGTATCGTTATGGAAGAAAAGCAGGAGCAGATACTTCAGAGTTTAGGCATTGTAAGAGATTAAGAAGGGAACTAAGAGGAATGGAAGCAGAGAAGAGAAGAGCGGAAACGGCTGGCAGCTTTCTGAAGCAGGGAAGTATATTGGCAGCCACTTCTATAATTGTACGAATGATAGGGCTAATTTACCGTATTCCTATGGCAAATATTATTGGTGACGAGGGAAATGGTATTTATTCTGCCGCCTTTGAAATTTATAATATTTTGTTGATTATATCTTCTTATGGAATGCCTATGGCAGTTTCCAAAATGGTGTCTGCAAAATGTGCAGAGAAGAAGTATAAAGAAGCCTATCATTTATTCCGTTGTTCTATGATTTTTTCGATTTGCACCGGTGGTGCGGCAGCCTTATTTTTGTTTTTTGGTGCAGACTGGATTGAAAAGAATTTCTATGAAAACTTTTACGGAGTGGCAATTCCTTTAAGAGTATTGGCGCCAACGGTATTTATGGTTGCAATAATGGGAACCCTAAGAGGACTTTATCAGGGAAGAAAAACTATGCTTCCAACAGCGGTATCCCAGGTTTTGGAACAGATTGTCAATGCGATAGTCAGTGTTTTGGCAGCATATCTGCTGATGAGTGCTCACAGTGCATCCAACAAATTCTCTGCATGGGGAGCAGCAGGTGGTACTTTGGGAACCTGCCTCGGTGCAGGAATGGCTTTGGTTGTTCTTGTATTTATCTACATTATTTATCGTCCAGTAATATATAAACAGCAGAGACGGGACAGGGTTTCGAAAATAATGTCTTTGCCAGAGACTTATAAATTAATTTTACTTACAGTAATTCCGATTATTTTAAGCCAGACAGTATATCAGTTAAGTGGTGTTATAGACGTAACTCTTATGAATGAAGTATTATCTGATAAGGGTATTAGTAGTGGAATGTCAGAAGAAATGGTTAGTCAGCAGATTAGTACCTGGCAGGGAATTTATAGTACCAAATATCGTACATTAGTCAGTGTACCAATTGCGATTTCTACAGCCATTGCATCTTCCATGATTCCAAGTCTTGTAACGACTTATCTGGCAGGCGAAATTAAGAATGTACATCAGAAAGTAAATCTTGCGGTGCGCTTTAACATGATTATTGCGTTTCCTTCTGCTGTAGGAATGGCAGTGCTGGCAGAGCCAATTATCAGGGTATTATTCCCATCTTCTGATTATAAAATGGGAACCATGATGATGGTATTGGGCTCTTCCTGTATTATTTTCTATGCTTTGTCCACTGTAACCAGCGGTGTGTTACAAAGTATTGACAGAATGTCCAATCCAGTGAAGAATTCATTCATATCATTAGTTGTACATGTGATTCTGGTTTGGGGATTAATGAAATTTACTAGTATGGGGGTATATGCCCTTGTGGTAGGAAATGTAACGTATCCATTGTTAGTATGCTTCCTGAATGGAAGAGATGTTAAAAAGTATTTAGGCTGGAAGCAGGAGTTGACCAAAAGCTTTTGCATTCCATTTTTAGCCTCTGTATTTATGGGAATTGCAGCCTTTGCAGTATTTAAAGGTTTATTTGCCTTGACCCATAGTAATTTGGTTGCAATGTTACCAGCCATTGCAGTGGCTATTCTATTATATTTTGTTGTTGTTTTGAAATTAAAGGGAATTAATCGGGAAGAATTATATGAATTCCCTATGGGACGCAGAATGTCAATTCTTGCAGATAAATTGCACTTATTATAAAAGGAAGAGGGAACGGAATGCAGAAAATTACCAGGGAACTGATTAAACGGCTGGCTTCTTCTGAGACCGTGTATTACAGAGGAATGCGTTATTATGCTGCCCATGCAGTATCAAACGTGACCTGGAACGAAGGCAGCCAGCAGTACAAAGGAATCGTGCGGGGTGGAAACCAGTATATGGTTTCCATTCAGTCAGGGGAGGATTCTGCCCTGGAGTACACCTGCAATTGTCCCTCTCATGTGAAGATGAATGGAGCTTGTAAGCATGTAGTGGCAATGCTGCTGTTTATTTCGGATTATCAGCAGAGAGAGTCTGCACAGGAGTCTTTAGAGGGAGAAGATAAGACTGCGTATCAGATTATTGAGTATTTCAGGAAGCGGGAATACCGAGGACTGACTCCAAGGTATTATCATCTGGGACTTCGGATTACGGTTCCATCTTTATTAAAAAATCAAAATACCAAGGCGTTTTTAAGTTTATCTGCAGGTGCAGACAAGATGTATAAAGTTTCCAATACGAAGAAATTTATTGGAGATTATTATGAAGAAAAGGATATTACATTAGGAAAGCACTTTCATTTTGTAGCAGGAGAATGTGCTTTTGATGCTGCTTCTGAAAGAGTAATGTCTTATCTGACAGAAGTATATGAGATTCAGGAAACTCTGGGGAAAACCTATTATTCTAATTTGTTCAATCGTCAGGAAATGGTTCTTTCCAAAAATATGTTGAAAAAATTATTACAGTTGGCAGGAGGCTTAGAATGTCAGCTTTGTTTGTATGGAAAAACATTAGATAATGTCCAGATTGTCCAGGGGAATCCAGAGGTTTTTATGGATTTACAGATGGAAGAGGAGAGTTTACGTGTCCAAAATGGTGGACAGCAACCCATATTCTCATTGACAGAGGATGGTTCTATTTTGTTTTATAATAATACCATTTATCTGCCAACCAGGGAGTATATCTGTAATCTGCTTCCGTTTTATTCCAGCGTATTTTCTTCCCAGAGCCGGTTTGTGGATTTCAGGGGAGAAAATAAAAAGCGTTTTATTGAAAAAGTATTACCTGTCATTAAAAAGTCGATGTCCCTGCAGGTTCCAGAGGAGATTCGTGAAAACTATGTGGTGGAGCCTTTACAGCCAAAGCTTTATCTGGATATTAACCGAACCAAGAAGAAGCTCTGGGTCAGTGCAAGGATCGAATTTTGCTATGGAAACTATAGGATTAATCCTTTGATGGAAGAAAATCAGACAGGGGAAGTGATTCTGGTACGGGACAGGGAAGAGGAAGAAAATCTGACACAGGTTTTGTATGATTTGAATTTTCAGGTTTCAGAGGAATTATTTGTATTAAAAAATGAGGAAGAAATTTTCCTTTTAATGACAGAGAAGATTCATGTTTTGACAGAAAAGTTCGAAGTGTTTTATTCCAAAGAATATAAGAGTCTGAATGTGAAAAAGATTGGAAATTTATCAGCGGGAATCCGTTTAAATACAGATATTAATTTACTGGAGGTAGATTTGGGGTATACCCAGATTCCAAAGGAAGAACTAGAAGAGTTTTTCCGTTCTATCCGTTTGAAACGACGTTATTACCGATTGAAAAATGGTGCGTTTATTGATTTGGAGCAGGACGAATCCCAGCTTAATTCTTTGAAATGGTTATTGGATAACGGAAAGGTTGGAGAGGAGGGGACGCTTGCCTTCCATCAAAGTGCTGCCCTATATTTGGAACAAATGCTGCCAAAGAACAGCAAGATATCCAAGGAAGAAAGCTATGAAAAACTGGTAGAGGATTTAAAGCATCCAGAAAAAATGACATGGTATATTCCAAAAACGGTACAGGCAGTTTTACGCCCATACCAGACTGTAGGATTTCAGTGGCTAAAGACTCTGGCACATTATGGCATGGGTGGAATTCTGGCAGATGATATGGGTCTTGGAAAGACCTTACAGGCAATTTTATATATTTGTTCCCATCCGGGAGATAAAACATTAATTGTATGTCCTACATCCTTGGCATATAACTGGCAGGAGGAGTTTGAAAAGTTTGCTCCATCTATCCGAACCTGTATTGTGCAGGGGACACCGGAGGAGAGGGAGAAAATTATACAGGAAAACACAGAAGATTTTGATGTGTGGATTACTACCTATCCATTGATTCGAAAGGATACCAAAAGCTATCAGAACCAGAGCTTCGACCACATGTTTATCGATGAGGCCCAGTTTATAAAGAATCCAATGTCCCTTGGTGCAAAGGCGGTAAAAAGTATTCCGGCAAAGCACCGGTTTGCACTGACAGGAACTCCGATTGAAAATGCATTGTCTGAGTTATGGTCTATTTTTGAATTTGTTATGCCGGGCTTCTTACCAAAGTATTCTAAGTTCCAGGACCGGTATGAGCGGCCAATTCTGAAGGAACAGAATGAGAAACGTATGAAGGAATTGAAAATGCGGATTCAGCCATTTGTTCTGCGAAGGATGAAGAAGGATGTATTAAAGGAATTGCCAGATAAGATTGAAACTAAGCGAATGGCAGAAATGACTAGCAAACAGAGGAAGATTTATTTATCTTATTTGTCCAGAATCCAGACAGAGATTTTGGAACAGAGCAGCTTACAATCTGGGGAAGGACGAATGCAGGTGCTGGCGGCATTAACCAGACTTCGTCAGATTTGTTGTCATCCAGCTACCTTTATCGAGAATTATCATGGTGGAAGCGGAAAAATGGATTTGCTTATGGAACAGCTGCCAGGAATTTTGGAAGGTGGACACAGCGTTATTATATTTTCACAGTTTACTTCTATGCTGAATTTGATTGGAGAGGAATTAGACAGACAACAGATTGCTTATTATTATCTGGCAGGTTCAACCAAGCCAGAGCAGCGAAAGCAGTATGTGAAAGAGTTCAACCAAGGGAAGGGAAAAGTATTTTTGATTTCTTTAAAGGCAGGCGGAACAGGCTTGAACTTAACAGGAGCAGATACGGTGATTCATTTTGACCCTTGGTGGAATCCGGCAGTGGAAGAACAGGCCACAGACCGTGCATACCGTATCGGTCAGAAGAAGAAGGTACAGGTCATTAAGTTGATTATGAAGGATTCTATTGAAGAGAAGATTGATGCCTTGCAGAAGCGTAAAAAGCTGTTGTCAGAAAATATGATTGCGGCTGGCGAGGTATTTGTAAATCAGTTGACTATGGATGAACTGATGGCGTTGTTTCAGGAATAAAGGGCAACCAAAGTGCCATTTTCGAGAGATAGAAAAAGAGATAGAAAAAGATTAAAAAGTGCTTGCAATCCTATATTCCTTATGTTATAGTGATATGGTTGTGAGTAGAGATATTCCTCTGTTACGGTTGCGAAAAGCACATAAGTATTAAGAATGTCAAAATATGAAGGAGGTCACACACATGAACGATATTATTAAATCTATCGAAGAAGCACAGTTAAAAGAAGTTGCAGATTTCCGTGTTGGTGATACCATTAAGGTATACGCAAAGGTTATCGAGGGTAGCAGAGAGCGTATCCAGGTATACGAAGGAACTGTTCTGAAGAGACAGAACGGTGGCGCAAGAGAGACTTTCACAGTTAGAAAATTCTCTAACGGTGTTGGTGTTGAGAAGACTTGGCCATTACATTCCCCAATCATCGACAAGATTGAAGTTGTACGTAGAGGTAAGGCTAGACGTGCTAAATTATTCTATCTTCGTGACAGAGTTGGAAAAGCTGCAAAGGTTAAAGAGCTGGTTAAATAATCAGAAAATAAAACGTGCAGACAGAAGCCATCCGCTAAGGCGGGTGGCTTTTTTTTGTGGAAAAAGGGTGCAAAAAACGGAAAAGTTTTAAGGGAATGCATATGTTATCATAAATTCATCAAAAAAGAAAGGATGAAGATTATGAGAAAATTAATAAAAAGGATATTTGTAGCGTTACTAATAATAGTTATTCTTCTTAACTATGTGCCAACACAAAAGACAAAAGCGGCAGACATTGCTTCTGGTGTAGATGGAAAATTGACATGGTCTATTGATAGTGAAGGTTGCCTTCGTATTAGTGGAAGTGGGGACTGGACAGAAGATTATGGATATTGGATCTCTTATGCTGATGAAATTAAGACCGCAATTATAGATATAAAAAATATCACCAATACCTCATCAATGTTTTATGACTGCACCAATCTGACTAAAATAGACATGAGTAATTTAGATACCTCAAATGTAACTAATATGTCTAAGATGTTTTCAGGATGCTATAGTTTGACGAGTCTAGATGTTAGTAAATTTGATACCTCAAATGTAATAAGAATGGATTTTATGTTTTATTGCTGTACTAGTCTAACCAATTTAGATATTAGTAATTTTGATGTCTCTAAGGTAACGGATATGTCCTGTATGCTTGAGGGCTGTGGGATGCTAACGAAAATCAATACACCTAAAAAATTAGTGATAAGCGATGGTTTATTGCCAATACATGATACTTATAGTTGGTATGACGCTAATGGTGCGGTTTATACTGCATTACCTATAAATTACTCTGCAAGTATTACTTTAACTTTGAAGGAAAATATAGTTTCATCACCTACTCCTTCTGTCATGCCATCTGCACTACCAACACAGACAGTAATACCAGTTCAAACTACACCACCAACCATTTCTAATGATGTTTCTGTTCCCGTTAATGTAAAATGGAAATCATGCAAAGCGAAAAAACGTGGAAAAGTAGTTTTGAAGTGGGAAAAAGTTTCCGATGCAGACGGATATCAGGTTCAATATGCAAGAAAGAAAAGCTTCAAAGGAAAGAAGTCTGAAACTGCATATGGTAAATCTACCACACTTTGGTTAAAGTCGAATAAGAAATATTTTATCAGGGTAAGAGCATATACCTATGATGGGGATTATAACAAAGTATATGGAAAGTGGAGTAGTATTAAGAAGATAAAAACAAAAAAATAAAAATATATCAGAAAAAAACGGAAAAAGTAAAATGATAAAAGTAAGAAGGACTGCTTTTCGAAAGAAAAGTGGTTCTTTTTTTGTAGATTTGTTTGCTATGCAATCAAAGATTCAGTATAATATAACTAGTTTGGTATTGGAAGTTTATTACATTTTGTATGTGCAAAATTTGAGTAATTAAAAAATAGATTAAGGAAAGGGTTAGATTATGTATTCGTTTGAAAGTAGAATTCGTTACAGTGAGTTAGCAGAAAATGGTTGTCTGAGTTTAGACAGCCTTATTAATTATATGCAGGATTGTGTTTGTTTTGAGTCAGAAGAATTGGGAGCTGGCATGGAGCAGCTATCAAAAAGGAATCATACATGGGTTTTGAATTTCTGGCAGATTGTTATAGATAGATATCCGAAGATGGGAGAGAATATGACCATTGCTACGCAGGCCTGTGGTTGTGAGAAGATGTTTGGATTTCGGAATTTTATGCTGACGGATGAAAAGGGAGATTATATTGCCAAGGCAAATTCTATCTGGACTTTAATTGACCAGGAGAAGGGAAGACCAATTATTGTTTCTCAGGAGGAAGCAGATCTTTATGGAAACGCAGAGCCCATAGAGATGGACTATGCCCCTAGAAAAATCTCAGTTCCAGAGGGTGGAGAGACTAGAGATTCTTTTGTGGTGCAGGAATACCATCTGGATACCAATCATCATGTAAACAATGGTCAGTATGTGCGCATGGCATCTGCATATATTCCAAAGGGAGTGCATGTGAAGGAATTAAGAGCGGAGTATAAGAAACAGGCACTTCTTGGAGATGAAGTGGTTCCGGCAGTATATGTGACAGAAGAAGGTTATTTAGTTTCTTTGAATAACACTGCAGGAAAAGCATATGCAGTAGTTCAGTTTTTTGTGTAATTGTATCTGAAGGTCGCTGGTGGGGCTGCCTTTTTTATAAAAATAAGAAACGGAGGATATTTTATGAGGAAAAGGACGAGAAAATTTTGGTCCATATTGCTGACGGCTGCATTAGCAGTATCATCCATTGTGATTCCAGGAACTCCAATGGAAACTATTGCCAAGGCAGATACTACCTTTGAGAATCTGAATCAAAGTCAGATTACGGAAGCAATGGGAGCTGGATGGAATCTTGGTAATCAGTTGGAATCAGCTATTGGTGGAACTCCAAGTGAGACCAACTGGGGCAATCCGGTGATTCAGGAGGATTTAATTCTGGCAGTAAAGGATGCAGGTTTTAAATCTATTCGAATTCCGGTGTCTTATTTGAGTATGATTGGAAGTGATTCTAACTATACAATTCAGACTTCCTGGCTTGACAGAGTACAGGAAGTTGTGGATATGTGTGTTGAGAATGATTTATATGCAATCATCAATATGCATGGGGATGGTTATTATTCTATTGAAGGTGGCTGGCTGCTTTGTGGTGAGTCAGAACAGACTACCATAAAAGCAAAGTATGAAGCTTGCTGGGAGCAGATTGCCACTAGATTTAAGGACTATGACGAGCACTTGATATTTGAGTCTATGAACGAAGAGTATGATGGTACATATGGAATTCCAAATACAACAGCATATGCCAATATTAATGCTTATAATCAGATTTTTGTGGACACCGTACGTCAAACGGGAGGAAACAATGATAAAAGATGGTTGTTGATACCAGGCTGGAATACCAATATTGATTATACTGCCGGAGACTATGGTTTTGAACCTCCGACAGATAATTATCTTTCCAGCAGCATTAATTCTGAAGAAAAAAGAATCATGATTTCTGTACATTATTATTCTCCATGGGAATTTTGTGGTACGGAGGATGGGAGTGTAACCCAGTGGGGTGACACTGTTACTGACAGTTCTAAAAAAGCTAGCTGGGGAGATGAATCCTATCTGAATGACCAATTTTCTTTAATGAATGATAAATTTGTAGATAAGGGTTATCCGGTAATTATTGGTGAATATGGTTCTATTGATAAGTCCGAGGATGATTCTTCTAATCCGGCAAATCGTGCAGAATTTGCCAGAAAGGTTTGTTATTACGCAGATATACATGGCTGTATTCCAGTATATTGGGATAATGGATATAATGGAAAATATGGTTTTGGTTTATTTAACCGTTCCAGCTATGAGGTGACACAGCAGGCAATTATTGATGCGATTATGGAGACCTATGGCGGAAATGATTCTGCAACTGCAACAGGGATTTTATTAGACAAAACGACTATGACCATTAACGTAGGAGATGAAAAACAGACCATTACGGCTACATTAACTCCTGCGGACAGTACGGATAAGATTACGTGGAAATCCAGCAATGAAGAGGTGGCAACTGTAAACTCAAAGGGAGAAGTGACTGCGGTAGCGGCAGGAACCTGTACAATTACCGCAAGTGTACCATTGGGGGCAAGTGCATCTTGTCAGGTGACAGTACCAGATGCTGCTTCTATTCGTGCGAAGCTGTATCTGAAAGAAACAGTGAGTTGGCAGGATATTTCCAGTGAAGGATATGTGGACATAACTTCAGAAGGAGGAGATTATAGATTATCAATAACTGTAAGTGATTCTGCATTGCAAAGTATTGGTTCATTGTATCTTAAGGATATTTATTTAGAAAATGCGGAAACTTCAGCCTTTAATTCTGCAAAGGTTACAGTGAATGATATAACGGTAAATGGAAAATCATATACCATGAACAAGGATACCTTTATTTATAATGTGGATGAAACTGGAGATACAAGTACCTTTGATTTTTCGTTCATTAATGTTTGGTCCAATACTTATGTAAATGATGTGACGGTTGATTCTGCAAAATATAAAGCAGCTTTTAATGATGTGACATATGCTGGAAATAATACAGTAGAGATTAGTTTTAGTGTATCTGATGTAGATGCAGGAGATGTGGTTGCACCAACTGCATCTGTAGCACCAACAGAGTCGCCAGAACCATCACCAACTGCTATAGTACAGGCATCTTCAGCACCGACAGAGGTTCCATCATCTGGGGAAACCACTGTTTTAGTAGAAAATCAAACTACAAAATACGAAACCTCAAACCTGTCATGGCTGATGGATGCTGACGATGAAGATATTATCGAATTAAAATATACCTGTACAGATGATTCTTGTGCCGGCTGGGGAATTTTGGGCTGGGGAGCATCTGTGGATGATACTTGGGTAAATGGTAAGAGTTATAATGCAGGTAATCCAGCATCTGAAGAAATTACAGTTTGTTGTACGGTAGCGGAATTTAAAGAAAGCTTAAGTATAGCGGATAGTTCCAATGTATCTTATTTATGTCTGAATGTATATAATAGTGGAAAAATTATTCGCATAGCTATTACTAGCACAGAGGTAGAGCCAACGGCAGAGCCGACTCCAACAGCAACGCCGACCGATGAGCCGACGCAGGAGCCGACAGTGGAACCAACCTCAACGGCTGAACCAACGCAAGAGCCGACAGTGGAACCAACCTCAACGGCTAAACCAACTGAGGAGCCGACAGTGGAACCAACCCCAACGGCTGAACCAACGCAAGAGCCAACAGCGGAACCAACCCCAACGGCTGAACCAACACAGGAGCCAACTCCAGAACCAACAGTAACCGCCACGCCAATAATAAGTCCAACCGCTAGTCCAGAAATAGGTACAAACATTATTTTGGCACAAAATCAAACGGTAAAATACGAGACAACAGATACATCATGGTTAATGAAAGCAGATGACAATGATGTGATTGAAGTGATTTATACTAGCATAGATGATGCATATGCCGGTCGTGAGATTTTAGGCTGGGGTGCAACTGTAGATGGAGAATGGAAAACAGGTAAAGCATATGTGGCAGGAAGTGCATCAGAAGAAATTACAATTACCTGTACCGTAGCAGAGTTAAAGGAAAGTTTAGGGATTACAGATAGTTCAAATGTATCATCTTTGAGCTTGGAAGTATATGAAGGTGGAAAAATCGTTTGTTTATCTATTACAAGTAATGGAATCGAAGCGACAACAACACCATTACCAAGTGCGACGCCAGAAGAGACAGAAGAACCAACGGTAGAACCAACTCAGGAGCCAACACCAAGTGCGTCAGCAACGGTGGTTCCAACTGGTGAACCAACTGTTGTGCCAAGTGTGACACCAGAAGAGACAGAAGAACCAAGTCCGACAGTCACGCCGACCCAGGAGCCAACGCCAAGTGCGTCAGCAGCGGTAACTTCAACAGATAAACCAACTACTTCACCAACCGCGACCCCAACAGGTGAACCGACCACTTCGCCAACCATCAATCCAACTACAGAACCAACGCTGGAAGTAACCCCAGGCGTTACTCCAAGCGTGAATCCAACAAACCCGCCAGCTTCACAGACAACTCAGAATCCAGATGTTTCAGATGATGACGCTGATTTTGAAGCTGAGGAGGAATTGGAAGAAATAGATGAGGATGAGGTTGAAATTGATGTTTCTGATGAAGAAACTTTGGTGAAAAAGGTTCTTGTTATTAAAAAAGGCAAGAAAAAGAAAATTACCTTTACAATAAAAGGAGTGCATAAGAAGAAAAAGAAGATTAAAGTTTCCTTTAATAAAAAGAAAATAGTAAAATGTACAAAGAAGAAATTTAAGAAAAATAAGTGTATATTAACAATAAAAGGAATAAAAAGAGGAAATACTATCTTACAGGTGAAGGTTGGTAAAAAGAAATATCAAATACTAATTAGGGTAAAAAAATAAGAAGTTCATGTAAGAAGATGTAAAAAATGATTCAGACCAGAGCAAATAAAAAGCTCTGGTCTGTTTTCATTATCTATGTAGATTTTGTGAATCCCTTGAGTTTTTTATGTGGTTATGATACCATGGATTCTATGGAATGGAGCGCAAAGAAGATATTATAAATATCGGTAGGTTCCATTATGAAATCTTAGGAGGAAAGAAATATGTGGTGTCCAAAATGTAAGATAGAATACAGGGAAGGAATTACGGTTTGTGCTGACTGTGGAACAACCTTAGAGCATGGTACAGAAGCAGATTTTGATGTGGTAAATATCTGTTCCTTGAAAGAAGAAAGCATGGCTGATAAATTCATAGAATATTTAGAATATTCCAAAGTGGCTGGTGCAAAGAAAAACTATGATGAGGAAACTGCCAGTTATACAGTAACAGTTCCAACTGATATGGAAAAAAAGGCAGAGAGGCTTTTTGAAGGCTTTATGATGGCTATTGCAGAGGAGAAAGCATTAAAAAAGGAAGAAGAGCTTGCTGCAAAGGATGAAGCGGCAGTAGAAACTGAGGAAGAAGATTCGGAAGCTGATGAAGTAGAGGATTCCTCCGAAGAGGAAGTGCAGGAATATGACTGGGATGCAGAAGAGGAAGAAAATAAATCTGCAGAGCAGTTGTTCTCAGATGAGATTGAGAGTATTGGTTCTGATGTGGATGAGGATGGAACTCCAAAGGTGTTATTATATACTCCGGCAAAGGAATATGTAAAGAAGGAAGATGAATATAAGGATTTGAAGTTTTCTGGAATTACTTTTATTATTTTTGGTGTATTAGGTTTGTTGTACTTAGTTCTTTGCAAGACAGGTATCATCCCGATTGATTATAATATGTTGATTTTTGTTGCGATTACTGCTATGTTCACAGTGTTCCTGGTGTTGGGAATTACATCTTTGGTAAAGTCTTCTAAGGTAAAAGAGCAGATTCCGGCAGAGGAAGAAACTACAAGAAATATTAAAGCATGGCTCAAAGATAGCATTACAGCAGAAATTATTGAAGGCTGGAAGGATTCGGAAGCATCAGAAGCGGAGAATGATTTGTTGATTATGGCACATATTCGTGCTGCATTGATTAAAAAGTATTCAGATGCAGATGTAGCTTATCTGGAAATGTTATCAGAAGAATATTATAGTGAAAATATTTTGGAAGAAGCTGTGGAAGATATGGAAGAGGAAGAGGCAGAGAACGAAGAATTAGAAAAAACAGAAGAATAAAAAACAGGAAAAGGCTCCTTCGGGAGCCTTTTTTTGTGGAATAGGAAATTGTGTTTCCATTTTTAGTTTTTCTTAAATTCTAATAATTCTAAGCCTTCATTATCCTCTAATACCATCTTAATCATCCAGTCATTGACAAAAAGAAGGAGAGGATTTCCTTTCATATCCTTTACTGCTTTTACATTGTTCATACGTTTCAATTTCGTAACGTCAGTGGTAGGGTCTCCTACCCAGCGGATATACTCATAAGGAAGAGATTCCAGACGGATTTCACAGCCATATTCATTTTCTAGACGGTATTTCAATACATCAAACTGCAGGACGCCAACGACACCTACAATGATTTCAGACATGCCGGCAGTAAATTCCTGGAATATCTGAATCGCACCTTCTTGGGCAATCTGGGTGATACCTTTTACGAACTGTTTTCGTTTCATGGAATTTAACTGTACCACGCGGCAGAAATGTTCTGGTGCAAAGGTAGGGATTCCTTCATATTCAAATTTTTTACCTGGCATGGTAATCGTGTCTCCGATGGAGAAAATACCTGGGTCGAATACACCGATTACGTCACCGGCGTAGGCCTCAGAAATAACCTGACGATCCTGTGCCATAATCTGCTGTGGCTGGGAAAGCTTGAGTTTACGTCCACTTTGGACATGGTAAACATCTTTTTCGGCATCAAACTTACCGGAACAGATACGCATAAAAGCAATACGGTCGCGGTGTGATTTATTCATATTCGCCTGAATCTTAAATACAAATCCAGAGAATGGAGCTTCCATCGGATCGATTTCGCCCTCATCAGACATTCGTGGCAGAGGGGAACTGGTCATTTTCAGGAAATAATTTAAAAAGGTTTCTACACCAAAGGTAGTTAATGCAGAACCGAAAAATACAGGGGAAAGTTCTCCTCGCTGTACCTTTTCTAAGTCCAGTTCGTCGCTGGCTCCGTCTAAAAGTTCGATTTCTTCTACTAACTGATTGTATAATTCTTCGGTTGCCAGCTCTTTTAATGCTGGATCATCAATGGAATAATCTGTTTCTGCAGCAGATTTTGCTCCACCAGTGGAAACAGACTGGAAGGTGCGAACTGTCTGGGCTTCTCTGTCATAGATTCCCTTGAACCGCTTACCAGAACCGATTGGCCAGTTGATAGGACAGGTACGGATTCCCAAAACGGTTTCGATGTCATCCAGAAGCTCGAAAGAATCTCTTGCTTCACGATCCATTTTATTAATGAAAGTAAAGATTGGAATATGGCGCATAACACATACCTTAAATAACTTAATGGTCTGCGCCTCAACACCCTTGGAAGCATCAATAACCATGACTGCAGAGTCTGCCGCCATAAGGGTACGGTAGGTGTCTTCAGAGAAGTCCTGATGCCCCGGGGTATCCAGAATATTAATACAATAGTCGTTATAATTAAACTGAAGAACCGAAGAGGTAACAGAAATACCACGCTCTTTTTCAATTTCCATCCAGTCAGATACAGCGTACTTGGAATTTGCTTTTCCCTTTACGGAACCAGCAGTATTAATTGCACCACCATATAATAAGAATTTTTCTGTCAGTGTAGTCTTACCCGCATCGGGATGAGAAATAATCGCAAAGGTTCTTCTTTTTTCAATTTGTTTCTTTAAATTATTGTCAGCCATAAAAACTCCATTTCTGCATATTATGCATATTATAATTAAAATTTTCCAATATTCAGCAATTTTTAATTATACGATATCTGGTGTGAGCTTTCAAGGGGCATTGGGTAAACTTAAAAGCGAAAAAATAACACAGTTTATAAAAGACCTGCATATATATAAATCAAGTGCAAAATATTCATAGAAAGAAACTATAAATATTGTATTATGCGCAGAAAGCAGCGCAGAAAAGAGGAGATTATGGCTAGTGTGATTTTAGATGCAGGTCACGGCGGATATGACAGAGGAGCATCCTTTGAAGGAAGGAACGAAAAAGACGATACATTAAATCTTACCTTGGCGGTAGGAGAGATTTTGCGCAATAATGGAGTAGAAATACTCTTTACAAGAACAGATGATGTATATCAGAGTCCGGCGCAAAAGGCACAGATTGCCAATGCCAGCAGAGGAGATTTTTTTGTGTCCATTCATCGAAATTCTGGAGTACAACCAAATCAGTATTCTGGGGTGCAGACACTGGTATTTCGTGATCAAGGCGTCCCGGCAATTTTTGCAGAAAACATTAACCGGGAACTGGCAGAGGTTGGATTTAATAATATTGGGGTAGAAGAGCGAACAAACCTTGCGGTGCTGCGACGAACGGCAATGCCGGCTGTTTTAGTAGAAGCAGGATTTATCAATAGTGATGTAGATAATGAAATATTTGATTCTCAGTTCCAACAGATGGCACAGGCCATTGCCGATGGAATCCTACAGTCTATCCAAGAAGTAGAAGGAGGAATGAGGGGGGCTGGAGAAGACGCTGATGGCATGGCAGCTACCCCAATTCTTTACGAAGATAGAATCAATGATATTTCGGAAGCTTACGAAGAGGTTATGGCTACCTCGTCAGAACAAGGAGTATACAGCATAGAAGTGGGGGAATTCCGTCATTTGGAAAATGCCCAGGAGTTGGCAAGAATCATGCAGGAGAATGGATATAGTTCCTATATTCAGGATAGAAGTCCTTATTATGTAGTAGGCCATGGCAGGTTCCAGACAAGAAATGAGTGCGAGAAGATGGAACAGAAGCTTTATCAAGAAGGCTATGAAACCAGAATTGTATCAAATATGTACCTAAATAACTCAAACTGAATATATTCATAATTGGTATTATGGGAAGTTTAAAACGCTTTTTGTGTGGGAAGTTTGCGTTATATAGGAAAAATTTGTAATTTTTTCAAGGAAAAGCCTTGATTTTCTTGAATTGTAGTGCTATTATCGAGATTGTGATACTGAAAATGATACAAGAGTGGACTTGCGAGTCCACTCTTGTGTTTTGTGTAGGAAAAGAATCCTGTAAGAAAAGAGGTTATGCATTTGACAAAACGGGAAGAATATGAAGCTCGGGCAGAAAAGATGCTGGAGCCGTTAATGGAAGAAAACAACTTTGAACTGGTGGACGTGGAATACGTGAAGGAAGCAGGTCAGTGGTATCTTCGTGCTTATGTAGATAAGGAAGGCGGAATTACTCTTGATGACTGTGAACTGGTGAATCGTGCCTGGAGCGATATGATGGATCAGGATGATTTCATTGAAGAAGCGTATATTTTGGAAGTAAGTTCGCCAGGACTGGGAAGACAGCTGAAAAAGGAAAAAGACTTCAAACGCAGTATTGGAGAATCTGTAGATGTGAAGTTCTATCAGGGCAGAAAGCTTCCTGTTGGAAAAAATGGCAAAGAAGTTTCCGTAAAAGAGTTAACTGGAATCCTGACAGGTTATACAGAGGATACCATCACACTGGAAACTGATTTTTCACCGGAGTATGAAATCATAAGAAAAGAGATTTCTACGGTGAAGTTAACTATAGATTTTTAAGGCGAAACTAAGAAATGGATTGGTATTCATTATAAGGAGGATAAGAAAATGGCTGCAAGAAAAACAAAAGCAACAAAGGCTGATCGTACAGAATTAATCGAAGCATTGGATGCAATCGAAAAGGAAAAACAGATTAGCAAAGATATTATTTTAGAGGCAATTGAGAATTCCTTACTGGCAGCATGTAAGAATCAGTATGGAAAATCTGAAAATATCCGTGTTTCTATTAATCGTGAGACTGGAGAGATTAAGGTGTTCTCTGATCAGGAAGTAGTAGCAGATGATATGCTGGAAGATGAAGTAACACAGATGAGTCTTACGGAAGCAACCTTAAAATTCGGTAACGTAGAAGTTGGCGAGACAGTTTCTACAGAGGTTACTCCAAAGAACTTTGGACGTATTGCTGCACAGAAGGCAAAGCAGGTAGTTGTTCAGAAGATTCGCGAAGAGGAAAGAAAGGTTCTGTATGTACAGTATTTAGAAAAAGAGAGAGAAGTTATTACTGGTATTGTACAGCGTTACAGTGGAAATAATGTATGCATTAACTTAGGTAAGGTAGATGCTATCCTTATGGAAAGTGAGCAGGTTCGTGGCGAGCGTTTTAAACCAACAGAACATATTAAGCTGTATGTAGTGGAAGTAAAGGATACTACCAAGGGACCTCGTATTACGGTATCCCGTACTCATCCAGAATTCGTGAAACGTCTTTTCGAAGAAGAAGTTACCGAGATTCAGGACGGTGTGGTTGAGATTAAGAGTATTGCCAGAGAAGCTGGTTCCCGTACCAAGATGGCAGTTTACACCGACAATCCAAATGTTGACCCGGTTGGTGCCTGTGTTGGTATGAATGGTGATCGTGTAAACGCTATTGTAAATGAGCTTCGTGGTGAGAAAATTGATATTATTACCTGGAGCGATGATCCTCAGGTGTTAATCGAAAATGCACTGAGTCCAGCAAAGGTAGTTTCTGTAACTGTAGATGAAGAGGAAAAGACTGCAAGAGTCATTGTTCCAGATAGCCAGCTTTCTCTTGCCATTGGTAAAGAAGGACAGAATGCAAGACTGGCAGCGAAACTGACCGGATTCAAGATTGATATTAAGTGCGAGTAAGAAATTACAGGAAGCAAAAATAATCAGGAGGTGTTTTTTTGGAAGGGAAAAATGGTAACCGCACCCGGAAAATTCCTATGCGACAGTGTACCGGATGTAATGAGCGGAGAGAGAAAAAAGAATTGATTCGAATCATTAAAACTCCGGAAGAAGAAATCGTCGTAGATTTTACAGGAAAGAAAAACGGCCGTGGTGCATATATATGTAATTCCATAGAATGTTTGAAAAAGGCAAGAAAACGGAAATCATTAGACCGTTCCTTAAAGATATCGATTCCGGATGAGATATATGAAAAGCTTGAAAAGGAGATGATAGGCAGTGAATAATGACAAGGTGCTGAATCTCATTGGGCTGGCCCAGAAAGCAGGAAAAGTGGTAAGTGGCGAGTTTATGACAGAGAAAGCCGTGAAGTTGGGAGATGCTGCCCTGGTGATTTTGGCAGAAGATGCTTCTGACAACACAAAAAAGAAGTTTGGTAACATGTGCGAGTTTTATGAAGTGCCATTCCGGACGTATGCCGCTAAGGATTATCTTGGGCATGCCATGGGAAAAGAGTTAAGGGCATCTTTAGCAATCACAGATGAAGGCCTTGCACAAGCAATCATGAAGAAAATGGATTAGGAGGTCATAGGAACGTATGGCAAAAATGAAAATATATGAAATTGCAAGAAGTTTGCAGGAAAGATATCCTGATATTAAGAGTAAAGATTTGATTACTCTTTTGCAGGAAAATGGTTTTGAAGCAAAAAGTGCCCAGAGCAGCATCGAAGATGCGGCTATTGGATTTTTATTAAAGCATTTTAATAATCCGGCAAAAAAAGCTGCACCAGCACCAGCGCCAGAGACTAAGGCAGAAGAAAAGAAGGAAGCTCCTGTAGCAGAAAAGAAGGAAGAGAAAAAAGCGGAGAAGAAACCAGAAAAGAAGGAAGAAACTCCTGTAAAAGAAGCTGAAAAAGAAGTGGTAAAAGAAGTTGCAGCTAAGGAAGAGGCAAAGCCAGAGAAGAAGGAGGAAGCTCCAGCTAAGGCAGAGCCAGTAAAGAGCCAGCCGGAAGAAAAGGAGACAGCTTCTAAGGAGGAAGCTCCTAAGAAGGAAGCGCCAGCTAAGTCCGAAAAGGCTCCTCAGAAACAGGCAGAGAAAAAAGAAGAAAATCGTCCAAATCGCGACAATAATCGGGATAATCGTGGAAACCGTGATAACAACCGCGACAATAATCGTGGTGGTCGTGACAACCGTGGAGGTCAGGGCGGATTTAACCGTGATAACAACCGCGACAATAATCGTGCTGGTCGTGACAATGATAGAAATGGCCGTGATAACAATCGTGGAGGTCGCGATAACAACCGTGGAGGCCGCGACAATCGCTCAGGCCAGGGTGGATTTGGCCGTGATAACAACCGTGGAGGCCAGGGCGGATTTAACCGTGATAATAATCGTGGAAATGGTCAGAATAATAGAAGAAACGCTCAGGGCGGTGGTTTTGCAGAGATGGATGTGGTTAAGCCTGAAGTAAAACAGTCCAGAGCCCAGAGAGCGACCAAAGATTCCCGTAGCGCAAAGCAGAGATACGGAAAAGATAAAGATAGAGAAGAAATGGATAATCCATTATATGGACCAGGCGGACGTAAGAATAAGAAAAAAGATCCAAACCGTAAGGGTGCTTTCATTAAGCCAGAACCAGTGGTGAAGCAGGAAGAGCCAGAAGATGGAATCAGAAATATTGTTCTGCCTGAGAAGATGACTATTAAGGAACTGGCAGATATTATGAAGGTTCCAGCGTCTACTGTAATCAAGAATCTCTTTATGCGTGGTCAGGTAGTTACCTTGAATCATCAGGTAACTTATGAAGAGGCAGAGGAAATTGCATTAGAGTACAATTGCATCGCTGAGATGGAAGAAAAGATTGACCTGATTGCAGAACTTTTAAAAGAGGCAGAGGAAGATGAATCCTTAATGGAAAAACGCCCACCAGTAGTTTGTGTTATGGGACACGTTGACCACGGTAAGACTTCCCTTCTGGATGCTATCCGTGAAACTTCTGTAACATCCCGTGAGGCCGGTGGAATTACTCAGCATATCGGTGCTTATATTACAGAAGTAAATGGTGAGAAGATTACATTTTTAGATACACCAGGTCATGAGGCATTTACTTCCATGCGTATGCGTGGTGCACAGTCTACAGATATTGCAATTCTTGTAGTTGCTGCTGACGACGGTGTTATGCCACAGACCATTGAGGCTATCAGTCATGCCAAGGCAGCCGGTGTAGAAATCATCGTTGCTGTGAATAAGATTGATAAGCCAAGTGCAAATATTGAGCGTGTGAAACAGGAGTTAGTTGAGCATGAACTCATTGCAGAAGACTGGGGCGGAAGCACTGTATTTGTACCAGTATCTGCCCATACTAAGGAAGGTATTGACCAGTTGTTAGAAATGATTATTCTGACATCAGAAGTGCTTGAGTTAAAGGCAAATCCAAACCGTCGTGCAAGAGGTGTTGTTATTGAGGCACAGCTGGATAAGGGCCGTGGTCCTGTAGCTACCGTTCTGGTACAGAAGGGTACTCTTAAGGTTGGAGATAACATTGCAGTAGGTTCTGCCTATGGTAAGATTCGTGCCATGATGGACGACAAGGGTCGTCGCGTGAAAGAGGCAACTCCTTCTACAGCTGTAGAGATTTTAGGTCTTCATGATGTTCCAGATGCTGGTGAAATCTTTATGGCAACAGAAAATGATAAGGAAGCACGTAATATCGCAGAAACTTATATTGAACAGGGCAGAGAGAAACTTCTGGATGATACGAAGGCTAAGCTTACTCTGGATGGATTGTTCTCCCAGATTCAGGCTGGTAATATTAAGGAATTGAATATCATTGTGAAGGCAGACGTTCAGGGGTCTGTAGAAGC
This sequence comes from Butyribacter sp., assembly GCA_045542435.1. Taxonomy (GTDB): domain Bacteria; phylum Bacillota; class Clostridia; order Lachnospirales; family Lachnospiraceae; genus Jutongia. The sequence continues at coordinate 165,332 of JAZQLD010000027.1, forward strand.
AGTAAAGCAGAGTTTATTAAAGCTGTCTAATGAGGAAGTTGCAGTGCGAGTAATCCACGCCGGTGTAGGTGCCATTAACGAGTCCGACGTATCTCTAGCAAGCGCATCCAATGCAATTATCATTGGATTTAACGTAAGACCAGATAATACTGCAAAGGATATTTCTGATAGAGAGAAAGTTGATATTCGTCTGTATCGTGTCATTTACGATGCGATTGCAGATGTAGAGTCCGCTATGAAGGGTATGCTTGATCCAGAATACGAAGAGAAGGTTATCGCTCACCTGGAAGTTCGTCAGACATTTAAGGCGTCAGGTGTTGGTACCATCGCTGGTTCTTATGTACTGGATGGTAAGATTGTCCGCGGAAGCAAGGTTCGAATCACTCGTGAAGGCGAGCAGATTTTCGAAGGTGAGTTAGCATCCCTGAAACGTTTCAAGGATGATGTAAAGGAAGTTGCTTCTGGTTACGAATGTGGTCTTGTATTTGACGGATTTAATGATGTTCAGGTAGAAGATCAGGTAGAAGCATATATCATGGTAGAGGTTCCTCGTGCATAAGAAATGATGAAAAGTTTGACTAATATATTTGGGTAAACCATACTTCGTAAGAAATGTGGTTCTCAAAAGTCGCAGCATGGAGGCAAGAGAAAAGATGAAAAGAAATAGTATTAAGTATTCCCGAATGAATGGGGAAGTTCAGAGAGTATTAAGTAAAATCATAGCACAGGACATCAAAGATCCACGAATTCATCCAATGACTTCTGTGGTTTCTGTTGAGGTGACTCCTGATTTGAAATTTGCTAAGGTGTTTGTCAGTGTATTAGGAAATGAAGAGGATAAGGAAAAGACCAGCGCAGGATTAAAGAGTGCTGCGTCCCATATCCGTTCTAAGCTGGCAAAGAATCTGAATTTGCGTAATACACCAGAGCTTACATTTGTCATTGATGATTCTATTGAATATGGAGTGACAATGTCTAAGCGTATTGATGAATTGCACATTTCCAAAGATGATTCGGAGGAAGATTAAAAGGAAGCAAACGTGGCGTAGTGAAAATTCATTACGCCATGTTTTTGAGTAAATGATCTATTCTAAAAAGTTATAGATGCTATTCTTTTATGGAATGGTGAAACGGTATGAAAAAGAAGATGTAATGCAGTGTTTTCACAGAGATATCTATAGGAAAGGGAGAAAGATAAAAGGGAGAGGTATCAAAGAATATGAGTAAGCTAAAAAAAGTAGCAAAGGATGCAAAAAGTATTATGATTGCAGGACATTTGCGGCCGGATGGAGATTGTACTGGGGCTTGTATTGCAGCCTATCATTATCTGCATAATGCATATCCGGAAAAAGAAATTTTTGTTTATTTGGAAAAATTACCGGAAAATTTTCGGTTTATGGACCCAGAGGGAAAGATTGTAAGTCAAAGTCTTCCTAAAGAAGATGTAGATTTGTTTTTTGCTTTAGATTGTAGCAGCCCGGACCGGCTAGGAGAGGCAGAAAAGTATTTCTTAGGAGCAAAGCATACGATTTGTGTAGACCATCATATTAGTAACGAAAATTATGCCAGAGAAACTATTGCCGATTCAGGGGCGAGTTCTACTTGTCAGGTTTTGTTTGAATTAATAGAAGAAGAGGAAATAGACTTAAAGATTGCAGAGGCATTATATATTGGTATTATCTGTGATTCAGGAGTATTCCGGTATTCCAACACCACTAAAAGAACTATGGAAATTGCGGGGAGTTTAATGGAAAAGGGTGTTGAGTTTTCCAAATACATTGATGAGTGTTTTTATCAGCGTACATACATCCAGACACAGCTTATGGGACGAACCCTTTTGACTAGTATGCGTCTTATGGATGAGAAATGTATTGTGGCATGCATTACTAGAAGAATGATGGATTTTTATGGAGCAAAGACAGAGGATATTGAAGGTATTATTGACCAGCTTCGGGTAACCAAAGGGGTAGAAGTAGCGATTTTGCTTCACGAAATTGGGGAGCAGGAATACAAAGTAAGCATGCGCTCCAATGAATATATTGATGTGAGCCAGATTGCGGTTTATTTTGGAGGCGGTGGTCATGTCAAAGCGGCAGGCTGTACCATGAGAGGTTCTCTTCATGATGTAGTAAATAATATTACTGAGTTAATTGAGGGACAGATGAACGAACTGCAATAGTATTATCTGAAAGTTAGAATGGCTTAATGGCAGAAACAAGCGGTTTACCTGTGAAGTTATTTAATAGACGGAGGGATGATAGAATGATAGATGGCATTTTGAATATATACAAAGAAAAAGGTTTTACATCCCATGATGTGGTTGCTAAACTGAGAGGAATTCTTCATCAAAAGAAAATTGGACATACAGGAACCTTGGATCCAGATGCCACTGGTGTTTTGCCTGTGTGCTGTGGAAAGGCAACGAAGGTTTGTGATCTTCTGACCGATAAGGACAAATCCTACCGGGCAGTATGTCAGCTGGGCGTAGAGACAGATACTCAGGATATGTCTGGTGAGGTGTTGAACCGAGGTGATTTTTCACAGATTACAGAGGAGCAGTTGAAGGAATGTATCCTAAGTTTTCAAGGGGACATTATGCAGATACCTCCTATGTATTCTGCCTTAAAGGTGAATGGTAAGAAACTGTATGAACTGGCTAGGGAAGGAAAAACCATTGAAAGAAAGCCACGGCCAGTAACAATTCATGAAATTGTGCTGGTAGATGTGGATATGGAAAAGGGGCAGTTTACCATAGATGTTATCTGCTCAAAAGGGACATATATCCGTACTCTTTGTCATGATATAGGACAAAAACTGGGTTGTCTGGCAGCTATGGAGTCGTTGCTTCGTACCAAAGTGTCTGTGTTTGAACTGGAAGAAGCCTATACTCTGTCCCAGATTGAGAACATGATGAAAGAAGGAGAAGACAAGCTGATGCAGGTGCTTTGTCAGGTGGATTCTTTATTTCCTTCCTATCCGAAGTTACAGATAAAGGACGAGTTTGCAGCAAAGCTTTCCAATGGGAATCCTTTGATTATGAAATTTTTAAAAACCTTTGAGACCGAAAGAAAAAATATGCAGGAAATCATATCTTCTTTGGCAGAAGGGGATTGTCTTCTGGTATATGATGAAGACGGAAAATTTAAAGCAGTGTACCAAAAAGGGGAGAGAGACCTGCGGGTACACAAGATGTTTTAGATAATATTTTAATAAATGAATGACTTATGAAAATTTATAACAGGATGAATAAGGCGCAAAAGATAGCGCGGAAATGAGAAACTATGGAAATATATAACGGACTTGATTTTAAAATAAAAAACAGTGCAGTATCCCTAGGAAAGTTTGATGGAATCCATCGCGGACACCGACTTCTTTTATCTCATATCTTAGAGCAGAAGGAACTAGTACCTACTGTATTTACCTTTGGTGCTGCCCATGGAAATGGTATCATGCCAGGACAGCAGATTTATTCCAAAAAGGAACAACAGATGATACTGGAAGAATTGGGAATAAAGCGGGAAATTATTTTTCCTTTTGATGAAGAAACTAAAAATATCTCAGCAGAGGATTTTATTAGAGATATTCTGGTAGAAAAAATGGATGCAAAATATATCTGTGTAGGGGAAGATTTTCATTTTGGAAAAAAACGTCAGGGCAATGTGGAGATGTTGGCTCAATATGCCAAGGTGTATGGTTATGAATTGCAGGTATATCCGAAAATTTCCTGTGATGAGGAGATCATTAGCAGTACCCGTATCCGTTGGGAACTTTCTACTGGAAAACTGGAAAAGGTAAATGAACTGTTGGAAGCACCTTATTTTATTTGTGGTACTGTAGTTCACGGTAATGCACTGGGAAGAACCATTGGTATGCCTACTGCAAATATTTTGCCAGAGCCAGGAAAAGTGCTTCCTGTATTTGGAGTGTATGCCACTACGGTAAAGGTGGATGGAAAAGAATATTTTGGTGTGACAAATATTGGACTAAAGCCTACAGTAGGTGCTGAAGATACTACGGTAGAGACAATGCTTTTGGATTTTTCCGGAGATTTATATGGAAAAGAAATCGTGGTGCAGTTCCATCATTTTCTCAGAAGGGAAAAGAAATTTGCGGGGCTGGACAAGTTGAAGGAGCAGATTGAGAAGGATAAGGAGCAGGCTGTGGAAGTGCTGACGACATTATACTTATAAAATTAAAGACGAAAATATTAGTTTTCAAACACTCCGGCATCTGCCATCAAGCGGATGCCATTTTTAATTTCCTCCTCTGATAAATTGGAATATCCCAATAAAACCCCAGACATTTTCTTGTATTCCGTGGTTGTGTTTTCTGTTAAATAATGTTCCTTAATTCCATAAAGATGGATGCCTTCTATTTTCGCCCGTTCAATCAATTCTTCTTCGGAAATTCCATTCTCGGGAAGTTCTATAATCAGATGAAGTCCGGCATGTTCCCCATGAATTTTTAAATGATATTTTTTCACTAGAGGCTGCAAATAGTTTAGTAGTAAATCATGTTTGTTTCGGTAAATTTTTCGCATACGATTTACATGTTTTTCAAAATATCCATTGTTCAAAAAGTCGGACAGAATAGCCTGATCCAGGCGGGAAACGGTACAAGAATAGTCTCCGCAAACTTTCTGATAGGTAGAAAGCAAAGCTGGAGGAAGTACCATATAACCCACACGGATGGCAGGAGCAATGGCTTTCGAAAAGGTACCAATGTAGATGACTCTTTGGTTCTTGTCAATTCCCTGCAATGCTGGAATTGGCTTTCCTTTATAGCGGAATTCACTGTCGTGGTCATCCTCGATAATATAGTGGTTAGAATCAGCAGATGCCCATGCCAGCAATTCCTTTCGCCGGCCGAAGGGCATAACAGTACCCAGAGGGAATTGGTGGGATGGTGTCACATATGCGATTTGGCTTTCTGGTGTAATAGAAGAAATTAAAAGTCCTTTTTCGTCTAGAGAACCAGAGGAAATCGTTAGTCCATTATTACGAAAAATATGGGCTGCCTGCATATAGCCGGGGTTTTCCAGTGTGATGTGAGTAAGCTTTTCCTGTTCAAATACAAGAGAAAGCATTTGCAAAAGATAATCTACACCGGCACCGACGATAATCTGCTCCGGCTGGCAGTTTACCTCACGGGAAAGACAGACATAGTTGTAGATTGCCTGACGCAGTGGTAAATCACCAAAGTTATCACCTAAAAGAAAAAGTTCCTGTTCATCCATAAGGCATTGACGGTATAGTTTTCTCCATACAGAGAATGGAAAATGACTAATATCAATGGCAAAAGGAGAAAAGTCGTAGAGATATTCGGGGTTCTGTTTTTCATTAGAGGTTGTGTTAGTAGTAGGTGGAGTCTGGTGGTTGCTGGAGTTCGGAAGGGGTATACTGGAACGGTTACGTTGCAGCGAAGAATACAATTCTTCTGGAATCGTATCACATACATAGAATCCGCTTTTTGGGACAGCATCAATATAGCCTTCTGCCTGGAGCTGATAATATGCAGTATCCACCGTATTTCTACTGATTCCAAGATTGACAGCGAGATTGCGGGCGGAAGGTAGTTTTGTTCTCGGAGAAAGAGTGCCGGAGATAATCCGTTCCTGAATGTTTTCATATATTTGCTGATAAAGTGGTACGTTGGAATTAGAATCTATAATAAAAGTAAGCATATATATCCTCCATGCTATGCCGAAATTTGTTAGTAAAAAAATGTCATATTAGCATAAGTGGCTTGGCTAAATGTTTGATTTTTGATAAAAAGATAGTACCACCATTGCGAGGAAATTCCAAGAGTTATTTACAATATTCTTAAAGTCATATCAGAACTATTGTTAATTTATTTTTTTCAGATTAAAATTAGTCTGTAAGATATAAAAACATTATTCAACAAGGAAGGAGTTTATTCATGAAGAGAAAAAGAAAAGTGATTTCATTGGTACTTAGTATGTGTCTGGTTCTGGCGGCATGTTTTTCTGCTTCTGGAGCTACAACTAAGATTGCCCAGGCGGCAAAGAATAAGAAGGCGGCAGCTAAGAAAACACAGAAAAAAGTCAAATTAAATAAGAAAAAGATTACTTTGATGCTAAATTCTAAGAAGAAGGTAACTTTAAAGGTAAGTCATGCTACGAAAAAAGTAATATGGAAAACCAGTAATAAAAAAGTTGCTGTAGTAAAGAAAGTAAAAGGTAAGAAAAAAAGTCAGGCAGTGATTCAGGCGAAAGGAGAAGGAACATGTAACATCGTTGCTAAAGTTGGAAAGAAAAAATTCACTTGTAAGGTGACAGTGAAAGCCAATGATGGAACAGGAAATGGCCCAGATGATTCTGTAGCTTCAATTGCAAGCCAGGGTGCGGTAGGTGTGTATGTCACCAGTGCCAGTGCAACAGGAAAGGCCATTACGGTGAATACAAAGTTTTACAATTATACGGATAATGATGCTGGTTTTGGTTTAGATTTCTCCATAGAGAAATGGAGCAATGGGCAGTGGATTGTTGTAGAAAGAACGGAACCTGCAATTATTCCTAGTATTGCTGTTATGATACAGAAGCAAACAGAAGGTGGAGCGTATAGTTTCACTATGAATAATGCGAAAGAGGATTTTACCACGGGCAAATATCGAATTAATACTTCACTAAGTGCGGTAGATAGTTCGACGCCTGTTTATAAGAGTGCAGAATTCTGGCTTTCCGTAAAATAAGAGAAGTTGACAGATAAAAACCCTTAATTTATAATTATAAATTAGGGGTTTTGTGACATTATATGGAAAATAACAGTCATAAAACAGAGTCGATAAGACTGAAATCAAGATTACAAATTAATGTGCCTATCAGGCCGAATGGAGGAAATCATGCAAAAATATGGTGTTAACGAACTTCGTAGAATGTATTTAGAATTTTTTGAGAGCAAGGATCATCTGGCGAAAAAGAGTTATTCGTTGGTTCCACATAATGATAACAGTTTGCTTTTAATCAACGCCGGTATGGCGCCATTGAAGCCATACTTCACTGGACAGGAGATTCCACCAAACCGTCGTATGACCACTTGCCAGAAGTGTGTACGTACCGGTGATATTGAGAATGTAGGTAAGACTGCTCGTCATCTTACTTTCTTTGAGATGCTTGGAAACTTCTCCTTTGGTGATTATTTTAAGCATGAAGCTATTGCATGGTCTTGGGAGTTCTTAACCAAGGTGATTGGTATGGAAGAAGACAGATTATATCCGTCTATTTACGGTGAGGATGATGAGGCATTTGATATCTGGACACAGGAAATTGGTGTGCCAGGAGAGAAGATTACCCGTTTCTATCGTGATGAGAATGGGGAATGTGATAACTTCTGGGAGCATGGTGCTGGTCCTTGTGGTCCATGTTCTGAGATTTATTATGACCGTGGTGAGAAATACGGCTGTGGAAGCCCTGACTGTAAGGTTGGATGTGAATGTGACCGTTTCATGGAAGTATGGAACAATGTATTTACCCAGTTTAATGGTGATGGACATGGAAACTATGAAGAATTAGAAAATAAGAATATTGATACAGGTATGGGACTGGAGCGTCTGGCAGTAGTAGTACAGGATGTGGATTCTGTATTTGATATTGATACCATGAAAGCGATTCGTGACCGTATCTGTGAACTGGCAAAGACGGAGTATCAGACAGATGAGATTAAGGATATCTCTATCCGTCTGATTACAGACCATATTCGTTCTGCTACCTTCCTGATTTCTGATGGTGTTATGCCAAGTAATGAAGGTCGTGGCTATGTACTTCGTCGTCTGATTCGTCGTGCAGCCCGCCATGGACGTAAGTTAGGTATTGATGGTACATTTTTAGCAGAGCTTTCTAAGACTGTTATCGCAGAGTCTAAGGATGGATATGCAGAGTTAGAAGAAAAGAAAGAGTTTATTCTGACGGTATTAAATAGAGAAGAAGAGCAGTTTAATAAGACCATCGACCAGGGACTTTCTATTCTTGCCCAGATGCAGGATGAGATGGATGCAGCAGGCAAGAAGGAGCTTGCAGGAACAGATGCCTTTAAACTGTATGATACCTATGGATTCCCATTGGATTTAACAATGGAAATCCTGGAAGAAAAAGGATATACCGTAGACGAAGATGGCTTTAAGTCAGCCATGGAAGAGCAGAAGAAGAAAGCCCGTGAGGCTCGTAAAGAGACAAACTATATGGGGGCAGAAGAAACAGTATACCAGCAGATTGATCCTTCGATTACTTCTGCATTCGTTGGTTATGACAGTCTGGTGCATGATTCTAAGGTAACAGTACTGACTACAGAGAGTGAAATTGTAGAAGCATTAACTGATGGTCAGAAGGGTACTATTATTGTGGATGAGACTCCATTCTATGCTACTATGGGTGGTCAGCAGGCAGATATCGGTGTGATTACTGTAGATGGCAGTGAATTTAAGGTAGAGGATACTGTGAAGCTGCAGGGTGGCAAGGTTGGTCATATCGGTGTTGTAACTAGTGGTATGATTAAGGTTGGCGATGTTGTAACCTTAAAGGTTTGTGAGCAGAATAGAATGGATACAGGTAAGAATCATAGTGCAACCCATATTTTGCAGAAGGCACTGAGAATGGTTCTTGGAAATCATGTAGAGCAGTCTGGTTCTTATGTAGATGCAGACAGACTCCGCTTTGACTTCTCTCATTTCTCAGCAATGACGGCTGAGGAAATTGCAAAGGTAGAAGAGATTGTGAATGCACAGATTGCAGCTGGAATTGATGTTGTAACAGAGGAAATGACATTAGAAGAGGCAAAAGAGACTGGTGCTATGGCTCTCTTTGGTGAAAAATATGGCGAAAAGGTTCGTGTCGTTAAGATTGGTGATTTCAGCGTAGAGCTTTGTGGTGGTACCCATGTACCAAATACAAATACCATTTCTTACTTTAAGATTATTTCTGAAAGTGGTGTAGCATCTGGTGTTCGTCGTATTGAAGCGTTAACTGCTACTGGATTAATGAAGCATTACGCAGCAGAAGAAGGTCTCCTGAAGGAAGCTGCTAAGGCTGCAAAGGCAGAGCCTGCCAATCTGGTGAAGAAGATTCAGTCTTTACAGGAAGAATTAAAGGAACTTCAGTCTGAAAATGAAAAGCTCAAAGCAAAGCTTGCAAATCAGGCTGCAGGGGATGCAGATAGCCAGATTCAGGAAATCAAGGGCGTAAAGGTTCTTGCTATGAGCGTTCCTGAGGTAGATATGAATGGACTTCGTAATTTAGGTGACCAGATGAAGGAAAAGGTTGGCGAAGGTGTGGTAGTTCTTGCTTCTTCATTAGGAGGAAAGGTAAGCCTTCTTGCTATGGCAACCGATGCAGCTATGAAGCAGGGCGCACATGCTGGTAACTTAATTAAGGAAATCGCTTCCCTCGTAGGAGGTGGCGGCGGTGGACGTCCAAATATGGCTCAGGCTGGTGGAAAGAATCCAGATGGAATCGATGCTGCGATTGCAAAAGTAGCAGAGGTGTTAGAGAACCAGTTACAGTAATCAAATAAATTTACAAAAAACGGTTGACGTATTGTAAAAATATGGTATAATCTATTTTGTGCGTAGGTAAGCGGTTGGCTTATCTAAAAAAATATTACCCATACAGTTGTGTATTGGAAGCACAATTTACAACTGGAGGGAGGTTAGGTGTGAGACTATGTCAAATGTAATCGTAAAAGAAAATGAGACATTGGATAACGCTTTACGCCGTTTCAAGAGAAACTGTGCGAAAGCAGGTATTCAGCAGGAAATTCGTAAAAGAGAGCATTATGAGAAGCCTAGTGTTCGTCGTAAGAAAAAGTCTGAGGCAGCTCGTAAGCGTAAATATTAATTAAAAATAACGATTCCAAAAGGACTGTTACTAATGTAGCAGTCCTTTCTTGCGATTTGAACAAGAAACTAAAAATTTTATAAAATAGTTGCATTTTGTATTGTAGTCTGGGGGATACAGGAAGGACGTCAGGTTGCAAAGGAAGTGGATGAGTTTTTGATGGGATATACGAATTTGGAGTAGAAGCAGCTGTGGGAAGATATCATATGCAAAATCGGGAAGTTTTTGTGAATTAATGGAATAAGAGAAAAGCGAAAGAACCTTGGAAAATGTATGTTTTCAAGGTTCTTTGAGTATGTGGGAGTATGTGGTATAATTTTGTGGTTGGAAAGTAAGATAGACAAATTCCAATCTGTTATAATCAATTTAACGTCTAAAATATTTACTTTGAAAGGAATACCCTATGAAAAAGAAAATTATTATCACCAGTATTATAGTAATTTTACTTATAATTGTTTTATTCTGCATTTGGCAGAATAATTCCCTTGTGATTTCCAATTATGAATATGAAACTTCTAAAATTGGCGAGGATTTGGATGGATACCGGATTTTACAGATATCCGACTTACATAACAAATCCTTTGGAAAAGACAATAAAAGACTGATTCAGAAAATCAAGGGGTGCAAGCCGGATATTATTGTAGTGACGGGAGATGTGATAGACAGTAATCATACAGATGTAGATGCTGCTATGAACTTTATGGAGCAGGCAACCACCCTTGCACCAGTTTATTATATTACAGGAAATCATGAACTCTGGGTAGAGGATAAGGAGTATGCGGAATTTACTGATAGGATGGCTCAGAGTGATGTAATCTGGATGAAAGATGAAGTGGTGGAGATTGCAAAAGGGAAAGAAAGCTTCTCATTGATAGGATTAGACGAAAATTCTTTGGGGAATTCCAGTCAATCAGGGAATTTTACTTTAAATCATTTGTTAGAGGAGAATGCTGGCGAAAATAATCAGAAGAAATTAACCCTTCTTCTTGCTCACGAGCCACAATATTTTGAAGCATATATAAAATCAGATGTGGATTTTATTTTTACTGGACATGCCCACGGAGGGCAGATTCGTCTGCCAGGGATTGGGGGATTGGTGGCACCTGACCAGGGATTTCGTCCAAAGTACACAGCTGGGAAGTTTACCGAGAATGGTACTACAATGGTAGTGAGTCGTGGTCTTGGAAATAGTATTATTCCAATCAGAGTGTTTAACCGGCCGGAAGTTGTTTGTGTCACATTGAAGATGCAGTAAGGGAAATTTATAAAAAATTTAGTTGTAATATTTTTCCTTCTATAGTATATTTCTTGTAAAAGTTCCGAATCTATATAGTATATTATATAGATTCGGATTATTTATAAGGGCGGCTGTTATGAAAAAAATTCATAGGTCGAGGGAAAGGAACGGTTATAAAATGCTTTTGTTGGAAAAGAAATATCGTAATTTGTTTATTGTTGGTGCTATCTTTTTATTATGCATTCGTTATTGGGACAGTTTAATACAGGTATTGGGAATGGGAGTACAGGCTGCATTTCCGTTAGTAGTAGGAAGTATTGTGGCGTATGTACTGAATATTCTGATGACATTTTATGAAAAATATTATCCAGAACGGATTGGAAAAGTGGATATCGGGAAGCTGCGCAGACCTGTATGTATTGTTTTATCGTTAATTAGTTTTGTGCTGATTTTACTGTTTATTTGTCTGTTGATTATTCCGGAGCTGGCAAACTGTATTAAATTGTTGGTAAAGGAGATTCCAAAGGTATGGTATATGATACAGGATTTATTACAGGAAAATCCCCAGATTTGGGAGTATGTCAATGAAGCAATGGAAAGTCTGAATTTTAATCCAAGTGATATTGAAGGTATGGTTTCTAAGACGGTTTCTATCCTTGGAGTTGGACTTGGTGGGGCCATGAATACTATTGTTTCACTGGTTTCTTCTGTATTTTCTGGTCTGGTTACTACACTGGTAGCTTTGGTATTTGCTCTGTATCTGTTAGCAGGTAAGGAAAAGCTCAGAGGAAATGCAGATAATTTTTTGAAGGCATATTTTTCAAAATGGTATCAGAAGATTTGTTATGTATTAAACATCGTGCATAATAGTTTCCGTAGCTTTATTGTGGGACAGTGTATGGAAGCAGTAATACTTGGAGTGCTTTGTATTATTGGAATGCTGATATTCCAGTTTCCATATGCTACCATGGTGGGTACATTAATTGGATTTACTGCATTGATTCCGGTAGCAGGAGCTTATGTAGGAGGTGCTATTGGTGCCTTTATGATATTTACGGTATCTCCAGTGAAAGCAGTATTGTTTGTGGTATTTTTAGTGGTATTACAGCAATTGGAAGGAAATATTATCTATCCAAAGGTAGTAGGAGCTTCTATTGGTTTACCAGGAATCTGGGTGCTGGCTGCAGTTACTATTGGTGGTGGAATCTTAGGTGTAGCAGGTATGCTTGTGGGAGTTCCGCTGGCAGCGGCTGGTTACCAGCTTTTGAAAAATGATGTAAGAAAACGTACTTCTGGTACGTAAAAAATGAATCTATTGGATTTAAACGGAAGGAAAATTTTTTTTGAAAAATAATCTACATTTTTGGTATATTCTTCACTTTCCAAACATATAAAATCATGGTATCATGTTCAATGTGTGTGGATAACACCATGAGTATGTTTGAGAGAGTGAAGGAGTATTTTAGCATGGGTCCGTTGATTAAGAAGGTTCTTATTATTCTGACAAGTATTAGTGCAGTGAGTGGACTGTTTATAGCTGGACTTTTTATAAAGCAGGAATGGGATAGAAGAGCAGAGGAAGCTTTGGTTCAACAACAGATTCAGGAAGTGGAAAACCATACGGATAAGTCTTATGGAAATAAGCGTATCTTTGGTGTGCATGTTTCCAATCAGACTGCAGAGGTAATTGCAGAAAAGTTACAAGCAGAGCTGGCAGAATTTAAGCAGCGAAAGGTTATGTTAACGGTAAATGGGAAGAATCATGAATATTCTATGAAGAAATTAAAAGAAACCTTTTTTTATTTAAGTTCTGATGGTAAGCAGTATAAGCCAGGGCAGGAGTTAGAGCTGGCGCAGTATATTGTTGGGCTGGACAAGGAGCTTCCACAGGATGAACAGTACCAGATTCTATCAGGAGAAAAGCCTGCCACAGAATACGTTGTAGAAATGAAAGCGAAATATAATAAAAAGCAAGTTAGTAAAGTGTTGAAGAAGCTGGCGAAGAAATATGAGATTCCAGTGACGAATTCCCATATTAAGAAAAGTGGAAAAATCACAAAGACCGCAAAGGGACGGGCATTGGATGTGAAATCTATCCAGCCGGAGCTGGCAAAGTATTTAAAAAATACTGACAAAATTGATTTTGCTGCTTCTTATGAAACTCATGTAGTGAAGCCTACCTGGTTTCCAAAGGACTTAAAGAAGGTAAAGAATGTGATTAGTTCCTTTAGTACTACATTTGTATCTACTACATCCCGAGGTCATAATATTAAGGTTGGTGCATCCCGTATTAATGGAATCTGTCTCCTGCCGGGAGAAAAGGCTTCCTTTGATAAGATTATTCACGATGGCTCCGATGGACAGTATTTTATGGAAGCAGGTTCGTATCTCAATGGAGAGACAGTACAGACCAAAGGCGGCGGTATCTGCCAGATATCCTCCACCGCCTATAACGCGCTTCTTAGAGCTGGAATATTACCAAGCAAGCGGTATCCTCATAGTATGTCTGTATCTTATGTGCCATTAGGTCTGGATGCTGCTATCTCTGAGAATGTAAAGGACTTGGAAGTAACCAATACGTTGGATGTTCCAATTGTCATAAAGATGTTCACCAAAGGAAATGTTTTAACTACACAGATTATTTCCTATAAAAATGCACTAAAGGGAAAGACTTACATTCCGAGATCAGTGATTCTTTCCAGCACCAGCGCAAAGGCTTATCTGGATACCTATAAGAAGGGGAGAAAGATAAGTTCTATGCTGTTACATACAGACCGATATATGTCACATTAAGTTTTTATATTAAATTGATAAAGGGAACGTACGCAAAAAAAGTCTTTCGATTTTCCGATTCATGGGCGCCTTGCGGCTCGGGATGAATTACGCAACGGATGCATAGAATGATAGCAGCGTGTGATACACTTGCTATCATTCAAGCACTGGCGAGTTCAAACGCCGTTCATGCGTAAAACGAAAGACTATTTTTTGCTGTGTACTGGCTGCCTTTGTAGTTGATATTATAAGAAAAGCATGATATCTTTGATATGTGAAGATTGAGATATTGTTTTTATGAGGTTAATGAGCTTATATGAGGAGGTAGTTATGACATTTGAGGAAATCGTAGAAAAGGTGAGAGAAAGGATAAAGACTGCAGACCCAAGTAAGGTAGATGGATTCCTTGCGATTCAGGTAAACATCACCGGAGAAGGGGAAGGCAAGTTTTACGTGGAAGTAAAGGACGGAGTACTTTCTGTAGAGCCTTATGAGTATTTTGACAGACAGGCCATTGTCACCATGAAGTCCAAAAACTTTCTGGCGATGATGGAAGGAAAGTTAGACCCGGTGCTAGCGTTTACACTTGGTAAGTTGAAGATTGATGGAAGTGTAGAGAAGGTGTTGGAGTTTAGTAAGTTGCTGTAAGAAGTGGAATGATAGAAGAGATTGTTGTCGTAAGATGACAGTCTTTTTTTTATCGAATAGAAAATTCTTCTAGAACAAAGATGTTACAAAGAATAATTAGAAAAAAACTAAATAAAACATCGATATTTACAATCAAACATAATGATATTATATTAGGAAAGAGGTGAGAATAATGAAAAATATTTTAAACTATTTACAAAATAACATTGATGAAAAAGCAATCATTGAGAAATGGAATGCTAATGCAATACGATATAGGAAGGTTAACACAGAGCCCATATGTTGATTCGATTACACTGATTTCTAGTATCGACCAAAGGGATGACAGAATAGAGATTGCAATAGATGAAATGATGGAAGGGATTGAATAGTACGAGGCGTAGAAAAAGGCGGGGAAATTCCCCGCCGCTCAGTGGACCAGGGTCTTGCGACCAGCCCGATTTTTCAAAATATATTTTTTATACCTCAAATAGTAAATCGCTGTATGTAGGCACTGGCCAGTAATCCTTATCCACAATCATTTCTAATGCATCGATTGGATTACGCAGTTCATCCATCACTTCGCATACCACCGTCTTAAAGAACATTGCCTTTTCCTGACCTTCTTCCTTTGCAGTAGCTTCTGCCGCAACAGATTCCAGTTTTGTTAAAGCTTCCTGTGCTTCTGCCAGAAGAGTAGAAATCTTAGTAAGTAACTCAGTCTGAACAGATACGTTTGCAGCAGGACACGCACTCTGGATGCTATTGATAGAACCTGCAAGGCTGGTTGCGTATTTGATAACAGTAGGAATAAACTGCTTTGCAGCCATATCAATCATGGTTTTTGCTTCGATATTAATAGTCTTAGAGTAGAGTTCATAGTAAATCTCTGCTCTGGATTCTAATTCTGCTCTTGTCAATACATTCTGTCTTTCAAACAGCTTTACAGATTTATCTGTTACCAGATACGGAATGGCTTCTACCATGGATTTTACATTTGGGAGACCGCGCTTTTCGGCTTCCTCAACCCAGTCTTCTGCATAGCCGTCGCCGTTGAAGATGACCTTCTGATGTTCAGTTACGGTCTTCTTAATCAATTCCTTCACAGCAGTGTCAAAATCAGAAGCCTGCTCTAATTCATCTGCCATATCCTGAAGAACGTCTGCAACCATAGCATTTAATGTAAAGTTTGCTCCAGCGATAGACATAGAAGAGCCTAACATACGGAACTCGAATTTATTACCGGTAAAGGCAAATGGTGAAGTACGGTTTCTATCAGTAGCATCCTTCTTAAGAACAGGAAGTACATGTACACCTGTATCCAGCTTGCTGCTTGGGATAGAGGAAGAAACATCACCTTTAATAATCTGTTCAATAATATCTTCTAACTGCTCCCCAAGGAAAATAGAAATAATAGCAGGCGGAGCTTCATTGGCACCCAATCTGTGGTCATTTCCCGGAGTAGAAGCAGAGAGACGAAGAAGCTCGGCATTTTCATCTACTGCCTTAATCACAGCAGCCAGGAAGAGTAAGAATAATGTATTTTCATGTGGCTTCTTACCTGGATCTAATAAGTTAATACCAGTATCTGTAACAAGAGACCAGTTGTCATGCTTTCCGGAACCGTTTACACCAGCAAATGGCTTTTCATGAAGCAGGCACTCCAGATTATGTCTCTTTGCAACCTTTTTCATAACCTCCATAACAAGCTGGTTGTGGTCGGTAGAAATATTGGCAGTAGTAAAGATAGGAGCCATTTCGTGCTGTGCAGGAGCTACCTCATTGTGCTGTGTCTTAGAAAGAATTCCCAGCTTCCATAACTCAATGTTTAAGTCCTTCATAAATGCTGCTACACGTTCTTTGATAGAACCAAAGTAATGGTCATCCATTTCCTGTCCCTTAGGTGCTGGCGCACCAAAAAGAGTACGTCTGGTAAAAATTAAATCCTTACGCTGCAAATATTTATCTCTGTCTATTAAGAAGTATTCCTGTTCTGCACCTACGGAGCAGGAAACTTTTTTTACATCGTTGTGTCCAAATAATTTTAAGATACGGACAGCCTGAGTGCTGATTGCTTCCATGGAACGAAGGAGAGGAGTTTTTTTATCCAATGCTTCACCAGTGTATGAACAAAAGGCGGTTGGAATACAAAGAGTGACTCCGGCAGCATCTTCACGAAGGAAGGCTGGGGAAGTACAATCCCATGCTGTATATCCTCTTGCCTCGAAAGTAGCACGAAGACCACCGGATGGGAAAGAAGAAGCATCAGGTTCTCCCTTAATTAATTCCTTGCCGGAAAACTGAAGAACAGGTTTGCTGTCACTTTCTGGAGTTAAGAATGAATCATGTTTTTCTGCTGTCACGCCAGTCATAGGCTGGAACCAGTGAGTATAGTGAGTAGCACCATGATCCAGCGCCCATTCTTTCATAGCGTGGGCTACTGCATTTGCGATGTCTTGATTCAGGTCTTCACCGTTTTCCAGTGTTTTTTTCCAAGATTTGTAAACATCCTTTGGTAATTTGGCTTTCATTACGTCATCGTTGAACACGTTTTTTCCAAAATACTGTTCAATTACATTCTGTTCCATAATTCTTACCATCCTTTCTCGTTTCATCAGTATCATTTCCTAATTATGAGGGTAGTTGCCCAAGATGTCAATGGAAGAAGTTAGAATTTGCTATGAAAACCCTTTTTTTGAAAAATTACATTGCTTGACTGATTTTTTCGATTTTACTATAATAAATAGGTTATAACTAGTTTGAAAGGAATGTTTTGATTATGATCAAGAGTATGACAGGATTTGGTCGCAGTGAAGTGGTGACCCCAGAGTATAAAATGGCCGTAGAAATGAAAGCAGTAAACCATCGTTACTGTGATATGGGAATTAAGCTTCCTAAGAAATTTAATGCATTTGAAAATAATATTCGTACTATTATGAAGGAATATGTATCCCGTGGTAAGATTGATATTTATATTTCTTATGAAGATTATGCAGATCGTAAGGCAAAGGTTTCTTATCATGAAAGTGTTGCCAAGGGATATATGGATGCTATGGATCAGGCGGCAAAGACCTTTGGTATCGAAAAAGCCATTACTGCATCGTCTTTGATTCGCTTTCCAGAAGTGATTTCTTTGGAAGAGGAAGATATGGATGAGACAGTCCTATTTCCAGCATTGGAGGAGACCTTGCGTAAGGCAGCCCAGAATTTTTCTGAAGCTAGAGCTACAGAAGGTCAGAATCTGAAAAAGGACTTATTGGCAAAGTTAGACTACATAGAAGAATTGGTAGGAAAGGTAGAGCAGCGTTCTCCAGAAATGTTAAAGGAATACCGTCAGAAAATCACGGATAAGGTAGCAGAGCTGTTAGGGGATACCAAATTAGACGAAAGCATTCTTGCTACAGAGATTGCCGTGTTTGCAGATAAAGTGTGTGTAGATGAAGAAACCGTTCGTCTTCGCAGTCATATTAAGAATATGCGGGAGACCTTAGAATTGGATGAATCCATTGGACGTAAGTTAGACTTTATTGCTCAGGAAATGAACAGAGAAGCCAATACCACCTTATCAAAGGCAAACGATAGAGATTTGTCTAATATTGCTATTGATTTGAAGACAGAAATCGAAAAAGTCAGAGAGCAGATTCAGAATATTGAATAAATAAAAGAGTAGAGTGCAATGGGTTCAGAATGTTGTAAAAGCAGGAGGAAATAGTGAAAAATATTTTAGTAAATATAGGATATGGCAATGTGGTTAATATGAACAAAGTGATTAGCATTATCCATGCAGATGCGGCACCCATTAAGCGCATGGTGCAGAATGCAAAGGATAATGGTATGGCAGTAGATGCTACCTGTGGAAGAAAAACTAAATGCATATTAGTGATGGATAGTGGCCATATTGTATTGTCTGCTCTTCTGCCAGAAACTATTGAAAGCCGTGTTAATGATAATGTTATTGTAGAGAAAGGGGAATGATTATGTCACAGAAAGGTGTACTCACAATTATTTCAGGATTTTCCGGTGCTGGAAAAGGAACTGTAGTAAAAGAAATGGTGAAGCGGTATCAGTATGGATTATCTATTTCAGCCACCACTAGAACACCAAGAGAAGGGGAAGTTGATGGCAGGGAATATTTCTTTAAGACCAAAGAAGAGTTTGAAGAAATGATTGCTAAAAATGAGTTGATTGAATATGCCCAGTACGTGGAAAATTATTATGGAACACCCAAGGAATACGTGATGCAGCAGCTGGAGCAGGGAACCGATGTTATTTTAGAAATCGAAATGCAGGGAGCTCTTCATGTAAAAGAAGTATTACCAGAGGTGAATCTGGTATTTTTAACACCTCCTTCTGTCCAGGAGTTGGAAAAAAGACTTCGCAACAGAGGTACAGAGACGGAGGAAGTCATTGCCAAGCGTTTAAGCAGAGCGAAAGAAGAGTGCGCATATATGCCAAAGTATGATTACATTGTAGTGAATGATGATTTGGAAGAGTGCGTAGAAAAGATGCATGAGTTGATTCAGTCCTTACATTATAAAAAGGAGAATCAGACAGAATTGATTCGGTCTGTTACAGAGGAATTTTCTAAACGTTAACGTTGTTTTGAAGCGTAAATTACATGATGAAATAACAAGAATTTTTGGAAAGAGGTTGCCAATTTCGGAATTTTAGGTTATTGTATAGATTGCGGTATATTTACGCGGGTCCAAGTGGTTTCTGCAATAGAACCCTTGGGATAAATAGAGATAGAATTCAATGAGTGATTGAAAGGGGAATAATATGTTACATCCATCATATTCAGATTTAATGAAATTAGTAAACAGCGAAGTGGAAACCGGTGAAGCGCCAGTAGTAAACAGCCGTTATTCTATCGTACTTGCTACTTCAAAAAGAGCACGTCAGTTAATCGATGGCGTAGACCCATTGGTGACACCAGATTGTCCAAAGCCATTGTCTGTTGCTATTGATGAATTAAGCAATTCTAAGATTCGTATTTTAAGTGAAGAGGAAGCTGCTGAAGTGGAAGCAAAGAAGGCAGAAGAAGCAGCAAGAAAGGCGGCAGAAGCAGAGGAGTTAATTTCTGTTTCTGAAGAAGAGTAGTTGGAAAGGAAATAACATTTTTTTATGGAAAAAGAAACAAATCAGTTAGAAACACAGGATACAGAAGAAAGTACAACGGAAGAAGTGGTACAGGACTCTGAACAGGAAGAGGAAGAAGAGGAACTTACCAGGGGACAGAAGATTAAAAGTGCGTTAATAGAACTGGCAATTTATGCATGTATTATTGTTCTATGTATCTTTGTAGTTCCAAGATATGTGATTCAACGAACCATTGTAGATGGAACTTCTATGGAAAGTACCTTACAGCATAAGGATAATCTTTTAGTGGAAAAGGTATCGTATCGGTTTACCGATCCTGATCGTTTCGATGTGGTAGTATTTTATCCTCATGGAAGAGATCATGAAGAATACTATATTAAACGTGTTATTGGTCTGCCAGGAGAGACGATACAGATCATTGGTGAAGATATTTATATTAATGGTGAGATTCTGGAAGAGGATTATGGAAAAGATCCTATTACGTATGCAGGTATTGCCAGTGAGCCGTTGACATTAGGTGAGGACGAATATTTCCTTGTGGGTGACAACCGCACTGTGAGTGAGGATAGCAGATATGCTAATATTGGTCCAGTAGCAAGAGAAAAGATTGCTGGTAAGGCAATTCTTCGAATTTATCCATTTTCAAAATTTGGTACATTTTAAAAGTCTGGGACAATTATTATAATGTAATTGTCCCATTTCTTACTTTATAGGAAAGAGGTTATGTATGATGATTGGAAAGAAAATGCAAAGGTTTATCTGTCTTATGATAATTTGTTCTTTTATTATTACGGGAACAGATATTGGGAACAAAATAAAGATTTCTGAAATGGCAAAAGCGGAAAAAGTGAAGATTATTGCCATTGACGCTGGACATCAGGCTAGAGGAAATTATGGAACAGAACCGGTAGGACCAGGAGCTTCTACCAAAAAGACAAAGGTTGCTGCTGGAACCTCCGGTGTTGCTACTAAAGTGCCAGAATATAAACTGACACTTCAGATTTCCAGAAAGCTTCGAAAAGAATTGCTGGCAAGAGGATATAAGGTGGTAATGATACGTAATAGTAATAATGTGAATATTACAAACAAAGAGAGAGCACAGAAGGCGAATAAAAGTGGAGCGGATATTTATATTCGTATTCATGCAGACGGGGCTTCTGCATCTAGCGCAAGAGGTGCTTCAGCATTGTATCCATCTACAAAGAATCCTTATGTAGGAAAACTAAGTAAGAAATCTAAAAAGCTATCAAAATGTATCTTAAACAAGTATTGTAAGGAAACAGGATTTCGTAACAGGGGACTTTCATTGCGGGATGACTTGACTGGAACCAACTGGAGCAAAATACCAGTAACCTTGATTGAATTGGGATTTATGAGTAACCCAACGGAAGATAAGCAGATGCAGAAAAAATCTATGCAAAAGAAAATGGTAAAGGGAATGGCAGACGGAATCGATGCCTATTTCTCATAATATCATTTATGGTAGAAGTGACGCAGAAACAGGTCTATGGTTTTCTTTTACGCGGACGCCTCTCGGCTCGGATTGAGCTTGGCAATGGTGCATAGAATGCCATCTTCGCACATTGTGCTTGATGCCATTCAAACACCAGCTAGCTCAAACGCCGCTTTAAAAGAAAACCATAGACCTGTTTCTGCTGTGCGCTGGCTGCTCCATTATTTGATATTGTGAGAAATAGGCATGATTTCGATTTTGTAGTTTTTTTCTTTTGAACGCAAGAAAAAAACATCTATCAATTTGATAGATGTCATTCTAGGGTTGGGCTGTTATAAAAACAGTAGCAGTCTGTAGGGGAATCGAACCCCTGTTTTCGCCGTGAGAGGGCGACGTCTTAGCCGCTTGACCAACAGACCATTTGTTGTTTTGTTTTCGCTGTAGCGCGTCAACAATTGATACTATACACTAGAGAGAAATAAAATGCAAGCTTTTTTTTGAAAAAAATGAAAAAAAGTTTTGAAAAGTGTCGAAAAGCCTTTAAAATCAAGGAAAGTAGATGTAAAAAAGATTAAGATATGATATGCTTCTTAAGAAAGGTTTATAGAAAAATTGAGATGAAATATTATAATAGTAACCCAGAAGAAAGGTAGATGGATATGAGTACTAATATAATATACACGACTGGAAAAAACAGATTTTCACGGGCGGATTTAAAATGGATTGCGGCGATAAGCATGGTTTTAGATCATATAGGATGTATATGCATTTCACAGCAGATGTTTCCCGTTCTATATAATATATTGCGGCTGATAGGAAGAATTTCTTTTCCGGTTATTTGCTTTTTGCTGGTGCAGGGACTTCGGTATACCAGAGATAAACACCGTTATTTTGTACGGCTTTTGGCGTGGGCGCTGCTTTCTGAAATTCCATTTGATCTGGCATTTTATGGAAAGCTTGTTCATTTAGGAGCGCAGAATGTATTATTTACTTTAGCGTTGGGACTGGTTGTCATAGCTCTGATTGATAGAATGATAGGTCAGGAAAAATATTTTGTAGGAAAGACGTTGCTGATTATGTTTGTAGGAATGATTTTGGCAAATTTATTAAAATTAGATTATTCTTATTGGGGGATTCTGACGATTATGGCATTTTATCTGGGACAGTTTCAGTCAACGAAGAGACGCAGGTGGCTTGTGATTTTTATTTGTGCCATGCAGGGAGTGTTTCAGTTATTTGCTGCTTTGGCATTGTTTTTTACAGAAAATTATAGTTCGGAGAAAAAAGGAAAAATACCAAATAACTTTTTTTATTGGTTTTATCCTGTGCATTTGTTGATTTTATGGGTGCTATCTCTAGGATAAACCTATATGATAAGAAAATGAAAAAATGTAAAAAAATTGGTTGACAGGGAATAAATGTAATGATAAACTACTCAAGTGTGCCGCTCAGCGAGGTTTTGTAAATGCTGGTGATTCCCATCAGATACCATAGCTGGCGAGTAATGATAAGGAGGTGCGAAAGATGTACGCAATTATTGCAACAGGTGGAAAGCAGTACAAAGTAGCCGAAGGTGATATCATTAACGTAGAAAAGCTTGCAAAAGAAGCAGGTGAGACAGTTACATTTGATCAGGTTCTGGCTGTGAACGACGGTTCCATGAAGGCTGGCGCAGATGTAGCAAACGCAACAGTTTCTGCTACAGTTGTTAAGGAAGGCAAAGGCAAGAAGGTTATCGTTTACAGATATAAGAGAAAATCTGGATATCATAAGAAAAACGGTCACAGACAGGCATTCACTCAGGTTAAGATTGACAAGATTAACGCTTAATCAGGTGATGTTATGATTGATGTATTGATATATACGGATCCGGAAAATGAGTATGTAGCCTTTCGAATGAAAGGTCATGCCGGTTATGCAGAGTACGGAAAGGACATTGTTTGTTCCGCAGTATCTGTATTGGTGATAAATACTGTAAATTCTATTGAAGAATTTTGTCCGGATGGTTTTCGTTATGACATGGAAGAAGAAAAGGACATAGTTACTTTTGAGATAACTACCAGTCCTGTCAGTGCATCAGCACAACTGTTATTGAAGTCTTTGGTTTTAGGGCTTAATGCCATAGAGTCAGAGTATGGAAAGAAACATGTAAAAGTTCATTATAAGAAAAAGCAGGAGGTGTAAGACTATGTTGAAGATGAACCTTCAGTTATTTGCTCATAAAAAGGGTGTTGGTTCTACTAAGAACGGTAGAGATTCCGAGGCTAAGAGATTAGGAGCAAAGAGAGCAGACGGACAGTTCGTACTCGCTGGTAACATTCTTTACAGACAGCGTGGTACAAAGATTCATCCAGGTGTGAACGTAGGTCGCGGTGGCGATGATACATTATTTGCATTAGTTGATGGTGTAGTTCGTTTCGAGAGAAAAGGTAGAAATAAAAAGCAGGCTTCCGTATATCCGGTAGAAGCTAAATAAGACTTTTTGACCGGTATATCCGGTTACCGATAAGGGGTTGCCAGTGGCAGCCCCTATTTCTTTAAAAGAGAAAGTATGGCTTGGATGTTGGATTTGAAAATAAGAGATTGTGGTTGAAAAGAATAGGAAATAGTCACAAATGCAAAAATAGATTATGAAGTAGAATAAAGTATATATCAGAAAGAAGGTGGAATGATGTCATTTGCAGATAGCGCTAAGATAACCATTCGTTCCGGAAAAGGAGGAGACGGTCATGTCAGCTTCCGTAGAGAGCTTTATGTGGCTGCAGGAGGTCCAGATGGTGGTGATGGTGGCCGTGGTGGCGATTTGATTTTTGAAGTAGACAAAAGAATTAATACGTTAAATGATTTTCGTCATATCCGGAAATACTTTGCCAGCGATGGAGAGCCGGGTGGAAAGCGCCGTTGTCATGGTGCCGATGGAGAGGATAAGATTGTAAAAGTGCCAGAAGGAACCGTTGTGAAAGAAGCTTCCAGTGGCAAGGTGATTGTGGATATGTCCCATGAAAACCAGAGAGTGGTCATCCTAAAGGGTGGCCGTGGCGGCAAGGGAAATATGCACTATGCCACACCTACCATGCAGGTACCAAAGTATGCCCAGCCAGGTAAGCCAGGTAGGGAGCTGGAAGTGGTTCTAGAATTAAAGACCATTGCAGATGTAGGTCTGATAGGATTTCCAAATGTAGGTAAATCTACATTCCTTTCCCGTGTCAGCAATGCAAAACCAAAAATCGCAAATTATCATTTCACTACCTTAAGTCCGATTCTTGGTGTCGTGGATCTGGAAGGCACTGATGGATTTGTGATTGCGGATATTCCAGGATTGATTGAAGGTGCATCAGAAGGTATTGGCCTTGGTCATGAATTCCTTCGTCATATTGAAAGAACCAAAATCTTTATTCATATGGTAGATGCGGCATCTACAGAGGGTCGTGATCCTTTAAATGATATTCTGATTATTAATAAGGAGTTGGAAAGCTACAGTTCGGAACTGATGCAGCGTCCTCAGGTAATCGCAGCCAACAAGACAGATGTATTCTATGGTACGGAGGAAGATACCGTCATTAGTCTGCTTCGGGAAGAGTTTGAACCAAAGGGAATTCCTGTATTCCCAATTTCTGCGGTTAGCGGAAAAGGAATCAAGGAACTGTTATATTATGTGAAAGATCAGTTAGGAAAATTAGATCAGACTCCTGTGGTATTTGAGCAGGAATATGTAGTAGAGGAAGAGACTTTTGCGGATCAGCCGTATACTGTTTCCTATGATGAGGAAGAGAATATGTATGTGGTAGAAGGCCCTCGTATTGAAAGAATGTTGGGCTATACCAATCTGGATTCAGAGAAAGGTTTTGAATTCTTCCAGAAATTCCTTCGAAGCAGTGGTATTTTAGATGAACTGGTAGAGCTTGGAATTGAGGATGGAGACACTGTTCGTATGTATGGTCTGCAGTTTGACTATTATAAGTAAGAGGTGAAGATGTGGCATTTATTGCTTTAAGTGTAGCAGTTTGTCTGCTTGCAGCGGTGGTTCTGATGGTGTTCCACGAACTGGTAAAGGTTTTGGTATACTGGTGTTGTAAACCTAAAAGCTTTGCCGGGAGAACATCTCCCTTGAAAATCTGGAGATATATTGATCCAATCGGATTGATTTTATCCGTAGTATGCAGTGTGACTATTTCAAAACCCTATTTTTTCAGGATACGGGAAAAGAAGACGAATCTGTTACTGGGAATTGCCGGGTTGGGATTTTTACTTGTAGTATTTGGGGGATCCATTTTTATATTAAAGGATGTGTACGGTGGATATGAAGGATTAAAAGCAGTGGCATTAATGCCTTTGCATAAAAGGCTTTCGTCTATGTTTTTTGAATATCTGGCAATCCTTAGTATAGGAATGTTTATGGCAAATTTATTTCCAGTTTCAACTTTTGATATGGGATTGATTATTGCAGGTTGTTCTTCCCAGCTTTATTTAAATATAATTAAGGCGGATGGTATTATAAAAATGATTTTTATATTAACCCTGCTTTTAAATGTTATTGGTTATGCTGGGCTTCGGGTGATAGAACTTCTGCTTTGAGAGGTGAAAGGTTGAAAAATGAGTATATCTGTAAGTTTAGAAGCATTTGATGGTCCTTTGGATCTGTTGCTTCATTTGATTGAAAAAAATAAAATTGATATTTTTGATATTCCTATTGTGGAGATTACAGAACAATATATGGAATATGTAGAGCAGATGGAAACCAAGGACATGGATGTTATGAGTGACTTCCTTGTTATGGCTGCTACTCTGTTGAAGATTAAGTCTAAAATGCTTTTGCCTGCTCAGGTCAATGAAGAAGGGGAAGAGGAAGATCCAAGAGCAGAGCTGGTGGCGCGACTTTTGGAATACAAAATGTATAAGTATGCATCCTATGAGCTGCGGGATCGGCAGATGGACGCATCCCGTCTGTTGTTTAAACAGGCAACCATTCCTGATGAGATTGCAGATTATAAAGAAGAAATCGATGTGGAAAGCCTTTTATCGGATGT
The DNA here is from genome assembly GCA_045542435.1 of Butyribacter sp. Taxonomy (GTDB): domain Bacteria; phylum Bacillota; class Clostridia; order Lachnospirales; family Lachnospiraceae; genus Jutongia. The sequence continues at coordinate 191,395 of JAZQLD010000027.1, forward strand.
AACATTATCTAAATTACAGACCGTGTTTAAGGGGATTATGAAAAAACAGGTGGACAAGATTGACCCGATTCGAAGTAAGTTTGGGAAAATTGAAAAGGAGCAGGTTAGTCTGGAGGACCGAATCATTTATATTGAAGAATATGCTATGCTTCATCAGAAGTTTAATTTTGCCAAGCTTCTGGAAGAACAGTCAGATAAAATCACATTGATTGTAACCTTTCTAGGGATTCTTGAATTAATGAAAATCGGCAAATTGAAGATTCTGCAGGAAAATATATTTGACGATATCTGGATTACCTATATGCCGAATGTGCAGGATGTGGAATTTGTTCCTTCCAGTGCAGACTAAGAGCCAGACATAGCTGGTAGAAAAGTAATGTAAGAGAAATGGAGACAAAGTAATGGAAGAAAAGGAAATGAAAATTTCGGATTTGGAAGCCATTGTAGAAGCAATTCTTTTTACTATGGGAGAAGCAGTAGAACTGGAACGAATCGCAGCAGCAACAGACCAGGATGAAGACACCTGCCGCAGAGTAATACATAATATGATGGACCGGTATTCTGGCGATGGAAGAGGAATTCAGATTATTGAACTGGATGGTGCGTTTCAGATGTGTACCAAGGCTTCTGCTTATGAGTATCTTGTTCGGATTGCCCATGTGCCAAAGAAACATGTACTTACTGATGTTCTTTTAGAAACCTTGTCTATTATTGCATATAAGCAGCCGATTACAAAGATTGAGATAGAGCATATCCGTGGTGTAAAGAGCGATCATGCTGTAAATAAACTGGTGGAATATAATCTGGTTTGTGAGGTGGGACGACTGGATGCACCGGGACGTCCGATTTTATTTGCTACTACAGAGGAGTTTTTAAGGAATTTTGGAATTGAGTCCTTGGAAGATTTACCGGTAGTCAATCCAGAAAAGGTTGAAGACTTCAAGCTGGAGGCAGAGGAAGAGATTCAGTTGAAGTTAGATATTTAAGGAAACACTAATTTTTATGGAGAATCAGAATTTTCAGTAATTGCAATAATTGGGATTTTTCCAGATAAAGTATTTACAAAAGAAAATCAATATGTTATTATAAGCAAGTTGTTAAAGCCGTTGCTCGGAAAACGGATACTCCAACCGTATCTTAGTAATTGGCAGAATAGGACTTCAAAGTCCATGGAATTTAGGAGGATTATATTATGATTAGCAAAGAGAAAAAAGCAGAAATTATCAAGACTTATGGCCGTACACCAGAAGATACTGGTTCACCAGAGGTACAGGTAGCTATCCTTACCGCTCGTATTCAGGAGTTGACAGAGCATTTAAAGGTTAATAAGAAGGATCATCATTCTAGACGTGGTCTGTTAAAGATGGTAGGTCAGAGACGTAACCTGTTAGAGTACTTAAAGAAGAAAGATCTTGAAGCTTACCGTGCTCTGATTGAGAAGTTAGGTTTAAGAAAATAATAAAAGTCTTTATAAAAAGAAAGGTCAGTACTTTGGTACTGGCCTTTCGTGTGTTAAAAAACAGAAATTCCTATGTGATTCGTGTAAGTTCGTGCATAAGAACTGACTTTGGTCTTGCATAAGAAATGGGTTAGTGGTATAGTTAAAGAGTATGTGTGCAGGCATATCCCGAGACTTCTGAAAAGGGCATCAGAGTATTTTTTTGGTGTGATTTTCAGTTGTTTCGGTGGGGCCTGCCAAAAATATCCCCGATACAGGGAGAATTGATGATTACGTTGTCGCCCGGACTTTGGGCAGAAAAGGAGGTATTCATGGGTTACAAATCATTTTCCATGGAGCTCGCTGGCAGAACACTTACCGTTGATGTTGGTCGAGTAGCAAAGCAGGCAAATGGTGCAGCCTTAATGCACTATGGTGATACAACAGTTCTCTGTACAGCAACTGCTTCAGAGAAGCCAAGAGAGGGAATTGACTTCTTCCCGCTTTCTGTTGAATTTGAAGAAAAAATGTATGCAGTAGGAAAGATTCCAGGAGGTTTCAATAAGAGAGAAGGTAAGGCTTCTGAGAATGCTGTTTTAACAGCCAGAGTAATTGACCGTCCTATGCGTCCATTATTCCCTAAGGATTATCGTAATGATTGTTCTTTAAATAATCTGGTACTGGCAGTAGATCCAGAGTGTCGTCCAGAGTTAGTAGCTATGCTTGGTTCCGCTATCGCAACCAGCATTTCTGATATTCCATTCCATGGACCATGTGCAACTACACAGATGGGTATGGTAAATGGAGAATTTATTGTAAACCCAAATCAGGAAATCTGGGACAATGGTGACTTACAGTTGACAGTAGCATCTACCAGCGAGAAGGTTATTATGATTGAAGCTGGTGCTAACGAAATCAAAGAAGAAAAGATGTTAGAAGCAATCTACAAGTGTCATGAAATCAACCAGACTATCATTGAGTTTATCAATAAGATGGTAGCTGAGGTTGGTAAGCCAAAGCATGAATATACCAGTTGTGCAATTCCAGAAGAAATGTTTGAGGAAATTAAGAAAATCGTTCCTCCAGAAGAAATGGAAGTTGCAGTATTCTCTGATGATAAGCAGACCCGCGAGGAAAATGTCCGCAAGGTAACAGAGAAGTTAGAGGAAGCGTTTGCAGATAACGAAGAATGGTTAGAGATTCTGGGTGAGGCTGTTTACCAGTATCAGAAGAAGACAGTTCGTAAGATGATTCTGAAGGATCATAAGCGTCCTGACGGTCGTGAAATTAGCCAGATTAGACCTTTGGCTGCAGAGGTTGATTTGATTCCTAGAGTACATGGTTCTGCTATGTTCACCCGTGGACAGACACAGATTTGTACTATTACAACATTAGCTCCGTTGTCTGAGAAGCAGAGAATTGATGGATTAGACAGCAATGTAACAGAGAAGAGATACATGCATCATTACAATTTTCCTTCATATTCTGTTGGTGAGACAAAGCCAAGCCGTGGTCCAGGACGTCGTGAAATCGGTCATGGTTCTTTGGCAGAGAAGGCATTAGTTCCTGTACTTCCAAGTGAAGAGGAATTCCCATATGCCATCCGTACCGTATCCGAGACTTTCGAGTCCAATGGTTCTACTTCACAGGCTAGTATTTGTGCATCTACCATGTCTCTTATGGCTGCGGGTGTACCAATTAAGAAGCCGGTTGCAGGTATTTCCTGTGGTCTGGTAACTGGTGATACCGATGATGACTACATCGTATTAACAGATATTCAGGGTCTGGAAGATTTCTTCGGTGATATGGACTTTAAGGTGGCTGGTACTGAGGATGGTATCACTGCGATTCAGATGGATATTAAGATTCATGGTCTGACAAAGCCAATCGTAGAAGAGGCAATCAGACGTACTAGAGAAGCAAGAATGTTCATTTTAGAAACTACCATGCTTCCGGCAATCAGTCAGCCTCGTGAGAAGGTTGGAGAGTTTGCTCCAAAGATTATCCAGATGCAGATTGACCCACAGAAGATTGGTGATGTAGTAGGTCAGAGAGGTAAGACAATCAATGCTCTGATTGAAAAGACAGGTGTTAAGATTGACATTACGGATGATGGTTCCGTATCGATCTGTGGTGAGGATGAGAAGCTCATGGATGAAGCAAAGCGTCTCATTGAGATTATTGTTACTGATTTCTATGAAGGACAGATTCTGGAAGGTGATGTTACCAGCATTAAGGAATTCGGTGCATTTATTGAGTTTGCTCCTGGTAAGGAAGGAATGGTTCATATCTCCAAGATTGCAAAGGAGAGAATCAACCATGTAGAAGATGTTCTGACATTAGGAGATCACGTAAAGGTAGTTTGCCTTGGTAAGGATAAGATGGGCAGAATGAGCTTTAGCATTAAAGATGTGAAATAATTTGGAAAGATAATTTGTCGTTTTACTTTATAAAAGTGGCAAAACATGCTATACTACTCATAGTTTGTTTTGCTGCTTTTTTTGTGGGAGAAAAAGCAGAGCGGATTACAGGCTGAGGAGAATGGAGAAAATTATGAAAAATAGCACAGAGAAGAAGCTGAATCACAAGGTTGGTTATGGGATGTCCTTAGAGGCAGTACTGGATGTGTGCCATGACATGGTGGGGCTGGAAGACGCCTGCACTTATGGAGATTATCTTCAAAAGAATTGTAAGCATATCGAGGATGCCATCGGAGTGGAGATTATTTTGCCAGTGGCAGACCGGAATTCTTATATCATCAAGAATTTGATTCAGGAAAATGAAGAAAATGAGGTATTACTTTTAGGAAAAGAGGAAGAAGAACTACAAGGTGACGTGATTCAGATACGCACCCGTATTTGTCATGGAATGAAATATTTGATTTTTATTCCATTGCCTGTATTTGATAAACGTGCAGACAAGCAGATGTATACGGTGCTGGGAGGCAAAGAGAAACTGAGCCGTCAAAGTGCCAGTTATATTTTTATGCTGTTGTTTTCCATGCATATTTATTTCAGGGCGCGGCATGAAAGGGAAGAACATCAAAAGATGTATGTGTCTATGCTGTCTTTGATGACTTCTGTTATTGATGCCAAAGATCCAGTTACGGCGGGACATTCCCAGCGTGTAGCGGAGATATCAAAGAATATTGGACTTTGGATGAAGCTTAACGAAAAAGAACAGTATGATTTAGAGTTTACAGCGCTGATACATGATATAGGAAAGATAGGTGTTTCTGATTATGTATTGAATAAGCCGAGTGTATATACCCAGGAAGATTTTGAACAGATGAAGCATCACACCGTAAGAGGCGCGGAGATGCTGGCGGAAGTTGGTATTAGCCAGAAGATTATTGATGGTGTGCGGCATCATCATGAGAGAATGGATGGCAAGGGCTATCCAGATGGTCTTTCTGGAAAAGAACTGGGCTTATTTGCAAAGATTATTAAAATTGCAGATGTTTTTGATGCATTGACCAGTAAGCGTCAGTATAAGGACGCATGGAAAATAGATAAGGCATTAGATATTATTTACCGTGGGAGAGGAACTGAGTTTGATGCTGCGATAGCAGATATATTTATTGAAAATATGCGTCCATTAAACTGGAAACCGCCTGCAGATGAACAGAGCCGTATGATGTATCGCCAGGATCCATTGATTAAGAAGGCTGTTAGTATTACGGATGATATTTATTTGAAATATCATGATTATATGTCTGTGGGATATCCAATACCAAGCCGAAAAGCTGATAAGGTGTTGTTTGATTATCCAAATGGATTTATGAATTTTGACTGGGGAGAGACTTTCCATAATCCAGCTTTTCTGGAAAATAAGCCAGTAATTCTTTCTTATGAGAATGAAACAGACAGTTTGTTTTTTGGACAGTTTTGTGGTAATGATGGAGTAATGGCAATTTACTACTATTTCTTCCGGGGATTTATTAATATGGGAATTTTTCTTTTGGGAAGCAGTCATGTAGACGATGTTATAGAAAAGATGGAGAAGCAGTTTGGTTCTCCTGTGGATATTAATCCAAATACCCATGTATATATTGGGAAGAAATATAGAGTGGTATATCTGCATACATATGATGATAAGGATTTGCTTTGCTATATTTCCGATTATATGTGCTCGAATTATGTATTTGAACAGAAATAATAACCAGTTGATGGGATGGAGCTGACTATGGAAACGAAAAAGATTACTGGCATAGGAATGATGATTGCGCTGGCATTTGTGTTGGCCTATGTGGAGTCGTTGCTTCCAATTTCCTTTGGGATACCTGGGGTGAAGATTGGGCTTTCCAATCTGGTGATAATGGTCTGCCTATATCAATATTCTGCTAAAATTACTTTTGGAGTGGCTATTGTACGAATTTTGCTGGTAGGAATTACCTTTGGAAATCTGTATAGCATGCTTTATAGTCTGGCAGGAGGAATGTTTAGTTTTCTGGTTATGTTTTTGCTGAAAAAGACCAAACGGTTTTCTATTTATGGAGTCAGCATGGCAGGTGGTGTTTGTCACAACATAGGGCAGATTCTGGTGGCATCTCTGGTGCTTCAGACAAAACTTCTGGTGTATTACCTTCCATTTTTGTTGGCTTCCGGCGTTTTGTCAGGAATTGCAATTGGTCTGGTTAGTGGTTTATTGGTAAAACGTTTAAAAGGCATTTTGGGTGGAACATAATTTTTTTCCACCAGCATTTACAAAAAGAATAAATAACGCAAAATTCTACATAATATAGAAAGAATTTGTGTTAAATCCAAAAGAGGCAAAACGCAGGTTTTGTCTCTTTTGTGGTTTAAATGAGAAAGGATGGCGGTTATTGATGGAAGATGATGTAAAGGAATATGGAAGTATGGTATTGGAGGAGAAAGCTGGTGGACATAAGATACAAATGCTTTCGATTATTGGAGAGATTGAAGGGCATGAAAATGCCTCCAATACAACAAAAACTACGAAATATGAGCATCTTTTGCCAAAACTAGTGGCATTAGAGGAAAGTTCAGAGATTGATGGAGTTTTATTTGTTATCAATACCATCGGAGGAGATGTCTCCTGCGGACTGGCATTGGCAGAGATGATAGCATCTTTATCAAAGCCAACAGTGGCACTTGTGGTAGGAGATAGCCATTCCATTGGAGTTCCATTATCTGTTGCAGCTGATTACACGCTGATTGCGCCCTCAGCTACAGTGATAATTCATCCGGTTCGTATGAGTGGACAGGTTTTGGGAGCTCCACAGACTTATGAATATTTCCGATTGATTCAGGACCGGATTACCGGATTTATTGCAGACCACTCCTCTGTTAATCAGGAAAAATTAGAAGAGATGATGGTGAAGCCTGGAATATTAAGCCGGGATCTTGGAACGATTTTAGTGGGAGAACAGGCAGTAGAGTGTGGTTTGTACCAGGAAGTCGGAGGAATCAAAGAAGCAATCCAAAGACTGCATGAGAGAATAGACTAGAACAGCTGTAGTGAAACAGAGGAACCTCCCTTCGAACTTGCATTTGGGTTTCAAAAAAGGTATACTATTAAAATATGCGTTGAAACAGAAACAAAGGCAGGAAAAGAAGGGGAGTTTGTCTATGTCCATATGGAAAGCAGTGATATTAGGACTGGTACAAGGTTTTACAGAGTTCTTACCAGTAAGTAGTTCTGGACATCTGGTATTGGTAAAACAGATACTGGGAGTGGATTTGGAAAGCGGTGGAATGTTTTTTGATGTAATGTTGCATTTTGGGACTTTGATGGCTATTGTTGTGGCATTTTGGAATGACATTCAGCATTTGGTCACAGAAGGAATCAATATATTAAAGGATGTAGGTGCTAATATTGTAATCTTTTGTTCAGGAGGCTCCACTGAGACAAAAGCCTATCATAAAATAGTAAGAAGCTCTTACCGGAAATATGTGCTGCTTTTGCTGGTATCTACTATTCCTACGGGAATTATCGGCCTTCTTTTGGCAGATTTGGTTGAGACGTCAAATGAAATGGTTCTTGTGCCTGCATGCTGTCTTTTGGTCACAAGTTTATTTTTAATGATTGCAGATTTTGTGGAACTGGGAGAAAAGAAGCCAAAGGATGTTACCTATGGTTCTGCTGTTTTGATTGGGATCGCACAGGGCATTTCTACTTTGCCAGGAGTTTCACGTTCAGGAACTACTATTACAGCGTGTCTTTTATGTGGTTTTGATAAAAGGTTTGCTGTAAGATATTCTTTTATTATGTCTATTCCCGCCGTTCTGGGGGCGGTAATATTAGAAATTACCCAGATGCCAGCATTGGCATTAAGTCAGTCTGATATTGTATGTTGTATTGTGGCAACATTGATTGCTACGATTTCAGGCTATCTGGCAATTCGATTTATGATGACATTGATTCGCAATAAGCGGTTTAAAATTTTTTCAATCTATTGTGCAGTAGTTGGTACTGCTGCATTGATTTGGTATTTTGTTTAGGAGGCAATTATGGCAGCTGCAAAAAAAACAACAAAAGCAAATGCAAAAAAGCCTACGCAGAAAAAGACTCCAGCCCGGAAAAGTAGTACTAAGACCGGTTCTGGCTCTGCAAAAGGGAAGACACAACATAAGCGGACAGCAGAAGAGATTAATACATATAAAGATCAGATGGCATTTGAAACAGGAATTACTATTTTAGTGATTAGTATTGTTGCTTTGTTTTTCTATCTGAGTTTTTTCGGCGTCTGTGGAAAACTTGGAGTCGTTGTATCAGGTGTAACCTTTGGATTTTTTGGATGGATTTCCTGGTTTCTTCCATTATATGTTGTGATAGGATATGTTTTTGCTACTGTAAACAGAGGAGATTCCAGAGTTCCAAAGCGTCTGATTAGTTCGGGGGTATTTCTGGTTTCTTTAGGAAGCTTGGTAGAATTACTGCTTCCTGGAGTTGTTTTGACAGAATATTATAAATTAAATCAAGGTGTTACGGAAAATTATTTTGAATGTCTTTATGCTTCTTTTCAGGATGTGGCAATAAAAGGAAAGGCTAGCGGTGGAATTCTTGGAAGATTCATAGGGAATGCCTTGAGTTCTGTAATTGGCAGATGGGGAGCGGCAGCGGTTTTGGTTGCTGTTATCTTGTTGTGTCTTTATTTATTCTATGGATTGGAAATGCTGACGGCTCTTCGAAAGAGAAATGCATACCAGCGGGAAATGGAAGAAGCATATGAACAGATTCAGCAGGAAGAAGATTATAAGGAACCATCTTACAGAATGAGACCTTCCAATCGTAGAGTAATGCGAAAAACACCAATCAAACCAGCAGATCAGATGCAGGCGGTAAATCTTCAGGAAGCAGGGAAGCGGCTGGATGAATGGGAAAAGGCGCAAAAAAAGGCTATGGAGGAAAGGAAGGCGGCTCAGTTATCTAATGAAATAAACGCTATAGTCAAGGAAGAAGTGAAGGCTCCAGCCAGACGAAAAAAGAATATTGGGAAAATGGATGACATTCCGTCTGGAATGCAGGAAATTTGTGGAGATTCTAGCTCTTCTGATGTAATAGATAATTCTGACAAGATAATTGCTGATGAAGAAATAAATCCAGTAGAATTAGAGAAAAAATCCATTGGAGAAATTCCGATTTACCGGGAAGAGATGAATCAGAAATTTGGTACTGGACAGAAGACAGTGACCCAGGAAAAAACACCAGTGGTCCAGCAGGAGATTCCACAGGAAAGTCAGAAGCCTATGGATTCCTTTGCTCACAAAGCAGAGGTTACAGATGTACGTCCTTCTAGTCAGATTGCCAAGGAAATGGCTGCTAATGCAGAAAAAGAACAGCCAGCGGTACGCAGACCAAAGAAAGAAGTAGAATTCAAGGAAGCTTCTAAGGTGGTAGAAGCCATTGAAGAAGAGAAAGCAGAATCCAAAGAAATTCCATATCAGTTTCCTCCAATTGAGTTGTTAGGACTTCCAAAGAAGGCAGCAACCCAGATGAGTGATGAAAAGCTGCGGGAGACTGCTGCCCGTCTACAGGAAACATTGCAGAGTTTTAACGTAGATGTACAAATGGGAGCAGTGACTTGTGGACCAACAGTTACCAGATATGAGGTGCTTCCAGCGCAGGGTGTCCGTGTCAACAAGATTACCAATCTGGCAGATGATTTGAAGTTAAGTCTGGCTGCCCAGAATATTCGTATTGAAGCACCGATTCCAGGAAAATCTGCGGTGGGAATCGAAGTACCAAACGAAGAATCCAGTGCAGTATTTTTCCGGGAACTTTTACAGGGGGATTCTTTTGAAAAGGCAAAGTCCCCAGTTACTTTTGCGGTAGGAAAAGATATTGCAGGTAAGGTAATTGTAACAGATATTGCCAAAATGCCTCATTTGCTTATTGCCGGAGCTACTGGCTCTGGTAAGTCCGTTTGTATCAATACTTTGATTATGAGTATTTTATACAAATCCAACCCAAATGATGTAAAGCTGATTATGATTGACCCGAAGGTAGTAGAATTAAGTGTATATAATGGGATTCCACATTTGTTCTGTCCAGTAGTTACCGATCCGAAGGAAGCGGCAGCGTCTCTGAACTGGGCTGTTCGGGAAATGATGGAGCGTTATAACAAATTTAAAGAGCTGGGTGTTCGTAATATTCAGGGATATAATGACAAAATTAAAACAGTAGAGAATGCAGCAGAGGCAGGATATGAAAAAATGCCATTGCTGGTAATTATTGTAGATGAGTTTGCGGACTTAATGATGGTGGCTTCTAAGGAAGTAGAGGATGCGGTCTGCCGTCTGGCACAGCTGGCAAGAGCGGCTGGTATTCACTTGATTCTGGCAACCCAGCGTCCATCTGTAAATGTTATTACAGGTATCATTAAGGCAAATATTCCATCCCGTATTGCGTTTTCTGTTTCGTCCGCAATTGATTCCAGAACTATTCTGGACAAAGGCGGTGCGGAGAAATTATTAGGAAAAGGTGATATGCTTTTCTTCCCATCGGGATATTCAGAGCCAGTGCGTTTGCAGGGAGCTTTTGTATCGGATAAGGAAGTCAGCGATGTTGTGGATTTTCTACGGGATAATAATGAAACACCGGTATATAATGATAAAGTAACAGAAATCGTAGAAGCTTCTTCGGAAGCGGAAGTGGCAGAAGAAAGCAATAAGCCGGATAGAGACGAGTATTTTGAAGAAGCTGGACGGTTTGTTATTGAATCGGAACGGGCGGCGGCAGGTCAGCTGCAAAGAAGATTTTCGATTGGATTTAACCGGGCTGGACGAATTATCGACCAGCTTCATAAGGCTGGTGTGGTAGGACCGGCAGTAGGAACGAAGCCTAGACAGGTATTAATGACCATGGAGCAGTTTGAGAATTATCTTGGTCTGGGAGGAGAAGAAGGAACTCCGATATCAGAGGAGGATTTTCTTGCCATGGCGGATGATTTTGGAGAGGATATGTAAATAGCAGCATGGAATCAAAAAAGAAGAAAAAAGGACTCTTAATTACCAATGGATTTTTGCGGACCGACAAGTTTGTAGAGCATTATGAATGGTTAAAAGAGGCTGGGAAAAACTATGATATTCACTTGGATATTATGGGGAATGATGAAAAAATGTTCCTATGTGGTGAAGAATTACAGTGGTTGGATGTATATCAATTCATTCTCTTTTGGGATAAGGATTTAAGACTGGGAAAGCAACTCTGGCAGTATGCAGACAGGAAACAGATTCCAATCTTTAATTCTATCGAAGGGATTGAAATCTGCGATGATAAATTTGAAACATATTATCGCATCAATTGCTGGAATCAGGAGAATCAAGAAGATGTGGTTTCTTTGCTGCCAACCATTATGGCACCTATGACATATGGGAATATTGGATATACCAATTTACAGTTTTTATCCCAGGTGGAAGAGCAGTTTTCTTATCCTATGGTAGTGAAGGAATGTTTTGGTTCCTTTGGTGCACAGGTGTATTTGGTGCGAAATCGGCAGGAGTTAGAAGAAATCACCCAAAAACTGGCGGGTGTCCCATTTTTCTACCAGAAGTTTCATGAATATAGCAGCGGAAAAGATGTACGTTTACAGGTGGTAGGCGGACAGGTTGTTGCTGCAATGTATCGTTATTCAGAAAACGGAGATTTTCGGGCTAATATTACTAATGGAGGTCAGATGGAGGCCTATAAGCCTTCGGAGAAGGAAGCACAGCTGGCAGTAAAGATAGCTGGGGTTTTAGGCTTGGATTTTGCAGGAATTGACCTGTTGTTTTCGGAGACGGGAGCAGATATTTTATGTGAAGTAAATTCCAATGCACACTTTAAGAATATTTATTCCTGTACCGGGGTGAATGTAGCAGACTGTATTATGAAGTATATTGCAGAAAAAATAGTCTAAGAAATATATATTATGAAGTATATTGTAGAAGGCTCGTCTGGGAAATATATATTATGAAATACATAGGAAAAGGAGAACTCCATGAAAGGAATTCTGATTTATTATCCTTGGGAAGCAGAGAAAAATAAAGGATTTGTACAAATGTTTCAGGAAAAGGGAGGGTTATTTGGAATAGACTTTTCCTATTGTTCTATTGAAGAATATCAAAGACGCCCTCTTCCAGACTTTGTATTAAACCGTACTAGGAAGCCAGAGGTAAGCAAGTGGTATCAGGAGCAAAAGATCCCGGTCTTTCATTCAGAGGAAATGGTTCGAATTGCTAATGATAAATATACTACCTTACAATATTTTGAAAAGAACTTACCAAAGGAAATAAAAAGTCAGAAATGGTGTCCGGATAGTTATTTTTTATCTAAGGAAGACGTAGAACGGGTGATTCAGGGGAAGAAAGAACTTCCAAGGGATATGATAATAAAATCTTTGTCTGGTCATGGTGGTAGTGAAGTGTTTCTGAGTCAGGAGCCGTGGCAACAGGTGCTTCAAGGAAGGGATTGTCTATTGCAGGAACGCATCAAAAGCAAGAGTCAGGATTTGCGGATTTATATTTTAGGGGGAGAGATTTATCAGGGGATTCTACGAACTGGCAAGGAGGATTTTCGTTCCAATTATTCCCGGGGAGGACAGGTGGAAGCATACGTGTTGAACAATCAGCAAAAGCAATGGATACAGTCATTTGTTAACGTGTTTCCAAAGGAATGGCTGGGGATGATAGGTATGGATTTTATTCTTACTGGAGATGGACGGCTGATATTTAATGAAGTAGAAGAAATGGTAGGCTGTCGGATGTTGTATCAATGTACCAGCCGGGATATTGTAAAGGATTACATTGGGTGGCTAAAGGACAGATTACAGTGAAAGAATCGTTTATTTTCAAAAACGGATTGTATTTCCAAATAAATATGTTATGATTATACATAGTGTTATAACTATTTGGTTGTTTTAAATATAACTAAAAACATATATTGTTATTCTTATTATTAATGAAAAGGAATAGCAAGCCTTTAAAGGCAGAAAGGCAGGAAAAGATGAAAACAGATATCGAAATTGCACAGGAAGCAAAAATGGTTCACATTAGGGAGGTAGCTTCCCAACTGGATATTCCGGAAGATGATTTGGATTTTTATGGAAAATATAAGGCGAAATTGACAGACGATTTATGGGAAAAGGTGAAAGACCGTCCAGATGGAAAATTGGTATTGGTGACTGCTATTAATCCTACTCCAGCAGGAGAGGGAAAGACTACCACAACCGTTGGTTTGGGGCAGGCATTTGGTAAACTTGGCAAGAAGGCTGTAATTGCCCTTCGTGAACCGTCCTTAGGACCTTGTTTTGGTATCAAGGGTGGAGCAGCTGGTGGTGGATATGCCCAGGTTGTACCAATGGAGGATTTGAACCTGCATTTTACAGGAGATTTCCATGCCATTACTACAGCAAACAACCTTTTAGCTGCTATTTTGGACAATCATCTTCATCAGGGCAATGCTCTTCGTATTGATCCAAACCAGATTGTATGGAAGAGATGTCTGGATATGAATGACCGTGTTCTGCGTAACATTGTTGTTGGCTTGGGACGTAAGGTAGATGGTGTTGTACGTGAAGATCATTTTATTATTTCTGTAGCTTCTGAGATTATGGCAATCCTTTGTCTGGCAGAAAATATGGAGGATTTGAAGGAGCGTTTAGGAAGAATTATTGTAGCGTACAATTATGATGGTGAGCCGGTGATGGCTAAGGAACTAAATGCAGTAGGTTCTATGGCTGCTCTTTTAAAGGATGCCATTCGTCCAAACCTGATTCAGACTGTAGAGAATACACCTGCCCTGGTTCATGGTGGACCATTTGCCAATATTGCTCATGGATGTAATAGTGTCCGTGCAACAAAGACTGGACTGAAGCTGGCAGACTATGTTATTACAGAAGCTGGATTTGGTGCAGATCTTGGCGCAGAGAAGTTTTTGGATATTAAGTGTCGTATGGCAGGCTTGAAGCCAGATGCAGTTGTACTGGTAGCAACGGTTCGTGCCTTGAAATATAATGGCGGAGTACCAAAGGAAGAGTTAAGCGCAGAAAATCTGGATGCATTAAAGAAGGGTATTGTAAACTTAGAGAAGCATATTGAAAATGTAGCGAAGTTTAATGTTCCTTGTGTAGTGACATTGAATCGTTTTGTGACAGATAGTGATGCAGAACTGGCTTATGTGAAGGAATTCTGTGAAAGCCATGGCTGTGAGTTTGCTTTATCTGAAGTATGGGAACACGGTGGCGAAGGTGGTATTGAGCTTGCAAATAAAGTGTTAGAAACTTTAGAGAAGAAGGAAAGTAACTTTGCTCCATTATACGACGTAGAAGAATCTATCTGTACTAAGATTGAGACCGTGGCGAAGGAGATTTATGGTGCAGGAGATGTTACTTACTCTCCAGCTGCAGCTCAGGCGATTGCCAGATTAGAGAAGTTAGGTTATGGAAATCTTCCGGTATGTATGGCAAAGAATCAGTACTCCTTGTCTGATGACCCTAAGAAATTAGGCCGTCCACAGGATTTCACTGTAAATATCAGAGAAGTATATGTATCAGCAGGCGCAGGCTTCGTTGTGGCTATTACTGGTACGGTTATGACTATGCCTGGTTTACCACTTCATCCAGCCGCAGAGCGAATTGATGTAAGCGAAGATGGTGTTATCACAGGCTTATTCTAAGCAAGTTTATTTTAAATCAGCTTATTCTAAGTCTGCCTATTTTAAGATAGCTTATTTTAATCTTTTCAAGTTAATATTTTAGATTTTACTGCCTATTTATCTTGGATATACCCCGTAGATTTATATTGTCAGGAGGGATACTGGGATTGTAGGCAGTTTTTGTAAAAAGAAAACAGATTTCTTAAAAATGATTTAAAATAAAGAAAAGTAGTTGGTAGTGTGACCATTTTAAGCTATAATGGAAACCAATGCGAGAAAGTGATATTTGTGACAGATAGGAAAAAGGGGGAGATTATTTGAAGTATGATTATTTAGTAGTAGGTGCAGGTCTTTATGGAGCGGTTTTTGCCCAGCAGGCAAAGGCTTCTGGAAAATCTGTGCTGGTGGTAGATAAGCGTCCTAATATTGCAGGAAATGTTTATACTGAAAAAATAGAAGGCATTCATGTGCATAAATATGGTGCCCATATTTTTCATACTAATAATAAACAGGTATGGGAGTATATTAGTCGTTTTGCAGAATTTAACCGTTTTACCAACAGTCCGGTGGCAAATTATCATGGAGAACTATATAGTCTTCCTTTTAATATGTATAGCTTTAATAAAATGTGGGGAGTGGTGACTCCACAGGAAGCTGCTGAAAAAATTCAGGAGCAGAGAAAGGCAGCGGGGATTACTGAGCCTAAGAATCTGGAGGAACAGGCAATTTCTTTGGTTGGGACAGATATCTATGAAAAATTGATAAAGGGGTATACCGAAAAGCAGTGGGGACGTCCCTGCACAGAACTTCCTGCTTTTATTATAAAGCGTCTGCCTGTACGTTTGACTTTTGATAATAATTATTTCAATGCATTGTATCAGGGTATTCCGGTAGGAGGCTATACGAAGATGGTAGAAAATCTGCTGGAGGGCATTGAAGTTCGTCTGGATACAGATTATTTGACGCAGAAGGAAGCATTAGACCAAGTAGCTGAAAAAGTGGTTTACACTGGGGCGATTGATGCCTATTTTAATTATCAGTTAGGAACCTTAGAGTATCGTTCTGTACGATTTGAAAATGAAATTCTGGATCAGCCGAATTTCCAGGGGAATGCTGCTGTAAATTATACGGATAGTGGGACTCCTTGGACCAGGATTATTGAACATAAATGGTTTGAATTTGGCAAGGATGAGGCTGGCAACGAGTTACCAAAGACTGTCATCAGCCGGGAGTATTCTTCAGAATGGAAACCGGGAGATGAGCCTTATTATCCGGTAAATGATGAGAAAAATAGTGAATTATATGAAGAATATAAAAAACTGGCACAGAAGGAAGAAAAGGTGATTTTTGGCGGACGTCTGGGAGAATACAAGTATTATGATATGGATGCTGTTATTGCCAGTGCGTTGGAAATGAGCAGAAAAGAGCTGGTTTAAGTAATGATGATTGTCAACCTTGACATGTTATACAGAATATTTTACAATAAGAAACGTTTTTAATAAGAGATAAAAATATACCGCATAGGGCGTGGAAGTGCGAAAAAGATTTAAGCGGTAGAAAGGTTTGGTGTTGATATGGCAAGTAAACGTAAAAATAAGAAAAAGGTAATTATGGAACAGAAGAGAGTAGAAAGTGTTCCATCTGTAGAAGCAGCGGAAACAAGTGCTGTAGTGGATGATTCTCATAAGAAGGAAGTAGAGAAGAAGTTGTTTCTTCAGTATAATAATTTAGAATTTAGCGATAAGATACTGTATGAAGCAGCGATTAATGATTTTTGTGAAAAGGCTGGAGTTTCCAAGGAAGAGGTTCAGTCTGTTACATTATATGTGAAACCGGAAGAAGGAAAGGCATATTATGTTATGAATGAGGATGGAGAAAAGGCAGGTTCTATTGATTTATAGTCAAATACTTCGCGGGAATGCCCAGATGACGTAAATATATTTGTTTATCCCACTTTGTCTTTGTGTGAATAAAATCACATCTGGCACTATAAAAAATACAAAAACTGGCAGTTTTAATACTGTCAGTTTTGTTTTATTTTATAGAAAAATATTACAGAATTGACTAATTGAGGAGGACGCAGAAATGAGAAAAGCAAATGTATTAAAGAAAGCAATCGTTACCAATCCAATAGATCAGGGAGAAAAGCCTGCGTATAGTAAGACGTTTGAACTTACAATTACCGCGTTATTTATTGCGTTGACATATGTGGCAACTGCATTTGTTAATATTCGAATTCCTTTTTTGGCAGCCAATGGTGGGTTGATTCATCTGGGAAATATTCCATTATTTGTTGCAGCAGCTATGTACGGCCGGCGCACAGGTGCTTTGGCAGGAGCGTTTGGCATGGGAATATTTGATTTGTCTTGTGGATGGGTGGCATGGGCTCCTTTTACCTTTGTGATTTGTGGTTTGATTGGTTATGCATATGGAGTTGTTACCTATAGGAAAAAAGGAAAGCTTTCCTGTGTTTTAGGAGTTATATTTGCAGCAATAATAAAAATTGCAGGATATTATTTAGCAGAGGGGATAATTTACGGAAATTGGATTACTCCGCTTGCATCTATTCCGGGAAATGTTGTGCAGATTCTCGTGGCTGGAATCATTGCAGTACCATTGATTCTAACCTTGAGAAAGACAATGAAGTCCTATTAATAATCCTATATTTGGTAGAAAAGAGGTTAAATTATGAACGTTTCGAAATATGAAAATAATGCATTAAAAATCATGACTCCAGGTCCTACCCAGGTGGCAGAAAATGTGCGTCAGGCAAGAAGTCTGGCAACTACGAATCCAGATTTGGATTTGGAATTTTATGATTTCTATAAG
Source organism: Butyribacter sp. (assembly GCA_045542435.1). Taxonomy (GTDB): domain Bacteria; phylum Bacillota; class Clostridia; order Lachnospirales; family Lachnospiraceae; genus Jutongia. The sequence continues at coordinate 208,760 of JAZQLD010000027.1, forward strand.
GAAACCTGTGAGTTATTTGGGGAATTAATACATACAAAGAATGATTGCTATATTCTTGGGGGAGAAGGGATTCTTGGACTGGAAGCTGCCTGTGCCTCTTTGACGGAGCCGGGAGACAGAGTGTTGGTGATTGATAATGGTATCTTCGGTAAGGGGTTTGCAGATTTTGTGTCTATGTATCAGGGAGAACCAGTGGTATTTACAGCAGATTATCATAAGCCATTGTCTTATGAGGAATTAAAGGCATATTTAGAAAAAGATTCGAATTTTAAATATGCTACCCTTGTTCATAGTGATACTCCAAGTGGTCTGTTAAATCCTGTGGAGTCTTTATGTCCACTATTAAAGGAATATGGGATTTTGACTGTAGTAGATACAGTGACTGGAATGTTTGCAGAGGGGTTAGATGTTGATAGAGCGCAGATAGATATTGCCTGCGGAGGTTCCCAGAAAGCATTGTCCGCACCGCCGGGACTGACAATGGTGTCAGTCAGCGAAGCTGCAAAAAAGGCGATGAAGGCTAGAAAGACTCCAATTCGTTCTTTTTATGCCAATTTACTTGTGTTTGAAAATTATTATAAGGATAAATGGTTTCCCTATACTATGCCAATTAGTGATATTATGGGACTACGTCAGGCTTTGGAAAATGCAAAAGAAGATTTGGAACTGATTTCCCGTCACAAAAGAATTGCTTCTGCTACCAGAAAGGCATTGACAGAAGCAGGACTTACATTGTATCTTCAAGATGGGTTTGCGTCTTCTGTTACAGTGTTTTATGTGCCAGAGGGAACCAGTGATAAGGAGATTCTTCGCAAAATGAGAGTTGAGCATCAGATTCTGATTGCAGGCTGCTTTGATGTGCTGGCAGGAAAGGTGCTTCGGATTGGTCACATGGGAAATAATGCAAACGAAAAAGATATGGCAGATACTTTGGATGCGTTAGGAAAGGTTTTGCAATCGCTGGGAGTTTTCGTAAGAGCAGATATAGCCAAGGTATTCATAGAGGAAATAAGTAATCGTAGTTCATAAGATATCATATAAAAACTACGATATTCGATAACAACAATGGGGGCAGAACATGAAACAGGTAAAAGAAGATATTAAAAATCGTAGTTTTCGTCCGGTATATTTATTTTATGGAGAAGAGGATTATCTGAAAAGAATGTATCGGGATAAGATGAAGCAGGCAGTTCTAGATGGTGGGGATGAAATGAATTATTCCTATTTTGAAGGAAAGGATGTGGATGTGCTTCAGATAAGAGAGATGGCAGATACCTTACCATTTTTCAGTGAATACCGGATTGTTATTATAGAAAATAGTGGTTTATTTAAATCGGCAAATGAAATGGCAGAGTATCTGGAGCAGATGCCGGATACTACTGTATTGGTTTTTGTTGAAAAAGAAATCGATAAGAGAAATAAATTATATAAATATGTGACAAAAAATGGTCTGGCAGTGGAAATGAATGCTATGAACGCCAAGGAAATGAAAGCTTGGCTGGCTGTCTTATTAAAACAGAATGGCCGGCAGATGCGGGAAAGTACGGCGGAGTATTTTCTGGAGCAGGTAGATAATGCTATGACCAATGTACAGAACGAAATAGAAAAACTGGTAGCCTATACGGAAGGCAGAGAGGAAATTACAAAGGAGGATGTTGATGCGGTATGTAGTGTACAGATTACCGGACGAATCTTCCAAATGATGGATGCTGTAGCGTCCGGCAATCAAAAGGAAACCTTGGAACTGTATCATGATTTGCTGCTGCTTCGGGAAAGTCCTATGTCTATTTTGTATTTACTAAGCCGTCATTTTAATATTCTTTTGCAGATTAAGAGTATGCCAGCGGGGGAAGACAGGAATTCTATGGCAAAAAAGGCAGGGGTGCCGCCTTTTGCAGTAGGAAAGTATCAGTCTCAAAGCAGACATTTTTCGAAGGAACAGCTTCAGGAAATGTTAGACGCCTGCATTGATACCGAGTATCAGTTTAAACGGGGAAATATTGGTGACCAGTTAGGGGTGGAAGTATTGTTAATCTCTTTTTTATCAGGTAAAAAGAAATGATAAAAAGTATTTGACATTTTTTATACAAGATGGTAATATACTATTCGTGCCTAGGCGAAACGAGGTTTCGTATAGGATATGCGGAAGTGCTGGAATTGGCAGACAGGCTAGATTCAGGTTCTAGTGTTGGCAACGACGTGAGGGTTCAAGTCCCTTCTTCCGCACGAACACAAAAAGAGTAGGTCGATGACCTGCTCTTTTTTGTGTTACCGAACCGAAGCGAACCTTGAACCGGGTTCAAGGTCTCCGCTCCGCTTCGGTCCGCGCTAAACGGATGTCCACTGGACATCCAGCGCCCTTCTTCCGCTTTTGAGAGGAAGTGTTGCTTGAACCCTTGGTTCAAATCTCCGCTCCGCTTCGGTCCGCGCAGAACAGAGGTCCACTGGACCTCTTGCGCCCTTCTTCCGCATTAAATTTGATATTTCTGTGAAGTATGAAGTTTGCCTTGACTTCTTAGGCATTTTCGGTAGAATAGAAGATAGCGTTCTTTTTCATTAAGAACATTAGATGATTACAAATGGAGGAACAAACATGAATTCAGCAAAAAAAATCATGAGTCAGCAGAAAAAAGAGGATAAAGGTGCTAGTAAAGCAACTGCTGCAAAGGGAACAAAAAAGGTATCAACAGGTGTAACAGGGGACTTAAAGACCATTATTTTATGTGGAATTTTTGGTGTGATTCTTTTAGTACTTTGTATTGGTGTTGGTGTACAGCAGTTAAAGCCAAAGACTGTTTTAAAGGTAAATGATACAAAATTAACTATGGACGATATGATGTATCCAATTTATGAACGCGAGAGCCAGTATCTCTCTATGGATGAAATGTATCAGATGTACATGGGTACTTCTGTATGGGATGCGACTTATATGGGCACTGATCGTACGATTGATGCATCTACTCCTAATACAGTTGCATTAAAGCAGGAAATTATCAATAGCGAAACTGCTTATATTGTGCTTGCTAAGGAGGCAAAGAAAGCTGGTTATTCATTGGATGATGCAGATAAAAAGGAAGTAGAAAAGAAGGTTAATGCTGCTTTAAAGGGACTTTCCTGGGGTCAGAAGCTGCAGTTAAATATTTCTAAGAAAAATTTGACAAAACGCTATGAGCAGAGAGTGTTAGCTGACAAGTACAAAGCAGATAAGGAAGAAGAATTATTTGCAACAGTTGATGAAGCTGCTGTAAAGGGTGAGATTAAAGAGGCAGATTATAAGGAATATAAGCTTCAGTATTATGCAGTAGCAACAACTACTACAGATGAGAATGGTGAGACTAAGAATTTATCCAAGAAGGAAAAGGAAGAAATGCTTGCGAAGCTTCAGAAGGTTGCAGAGGAAGCTAAGGATGCAAAGGATTTCACTAAGCTCATTGATGAAGAAGAAAAGGACATTACCTATGCAGAAGACAGCTTCCTTGACAAAGATGGATGGTCTATGGTTACTACAAAGAAGCTTCTGAATAAAATCAAGGCAATGAAGAATGATGAAATTTCTGAGATTTTTGAAGAGGAAAAGACTGGTTATTACATCTTTGTTAAGATGATTGATAATGATTCTAAGGAGAGCTATAATAGTGCTTGTGATACAGCAATTGAGGAAGCTGAGTATGAAGCATATGATACATGGTATGCAGAACTGCTTAAGAATTATACCGTAAAGACAGTCACTGAAAACTGGGATGAGGTTTCTATCGGAAGCGTTACAACAGGTATCGTTACATTAGAGGATTTACAGGCAATGGCTGAGGAAGAGTCTTCTGAAGTGACTAGCGAATAATGCATAAATTTGATGTGAATTAGTAAGTAATTGGTGACCCAAGAGTTCATTTGGACTCTTGGGTAACTTAGCATAAACCAAAAAAGAATTTTCGAAAGAAAAGGAGGCAGCATAAAATGGGACAGGTTAAAAGAATTTATGTTGAGAAAAAAGCACCCTATGCAGTTCGTGCGAAAGAATTAAAAGAAGAAGTAAGACGTTATTTAGGAATTACAGCTTTAAAGGATGTCCGCGTCCTGATTCGTTATGACGTGGAGAATTTAAGCGAAGCAACTTACCAGCAGGCTTTGGGAACTGTTTTTTCTGAACCGCCGGTAGATGATTACTATGAGGAAAGCTTTGATTATGCAGATGGCGCATTGGTATTTTCTGTAGAGTATTTACCAGGTCAGTTTGACCAGCGTGCAGACTCTGCACAGCAGTGTGTACAGCTTTTAAATGAGAAGGAGAATCCGGTTATTCGTTCTGCAACCACCTATGTGTTTGAGGGAGAGATTAGCGGAGAAGATGCAACCCGTATTAAGGATTACTGTATCAATCCGGTAGATTCCAGAGAAACCGATGAGCAGAAGCCTGAGACTTTAGTTCAGCAGTTTGACGATCCGGCTGATGTCGCGGTTTTGGATGGCTTTAAGGATATGCCAGAAGCAAAGTTAAAGGAGTTGTATGATTCTCTGAATCTGGCAATGACCTTTAAGGATTTCCTGCATATCCAGAAGTATTTTGCAGGTGAAGAGAACAGAGATCCTTCTGTTACAGAAATTCGTGTATTGGATACCTACTGGTCTGATCACTGCCGTCATACCACATTCCTTACTGAGTTAAAGAATGTTTCTTTTGAAGATGGTTATTATAAAGAGCCAATCGAGAAGACATTTGAAGATTATAAAGCAGTTCATAAAGAGATGTTTGCGGGGCGTGATGATAAATATGTATCCTTAATGGATATTGCTCTTATGGCTATGCGTAAGCTGAAAAAAGAAGGCAAGTTAGATGATATGGAAGAGTCTGATGAGATTAATGCATGCTCTATCGTTGTTCCGGTGGAAATCGACGGAAAAGAAGAAGAGTGGCTGGTATTCTTTAAGAATGAGACTCATAACCATCCTACAGAAATCGAGCCTTTTGGTGGCGCTGCTACCTGTCTTGGTGGTGCTATCCGTGATCCATTGTCAGGACGTGGATATGTATATCAGGCAATGCGTGTAACAGGTGCTTCTGATCCTACAGTTTCTATGAAGGATACTTTACCTGGAAAGCTTCCACAGAGAAAGATTGTTACCGGAGCTGCGCAGGGATATAGTTCTTACGGAAACCAGATTGGTCTTGCTACCGGTCTTGTAAATGAGATTTATCATCCAAATTACGTAGCAAAGCGTATGGAGATTGGTGCTGTTATGGGTGCTGCTCCTAGACGAAACGTAATTCGTGAAAATAGTGATCCTGGCGATATTATTATCCTTTTAGGTGGACGTACCGGCCGTGATGGTATCGGTGGTGCTACCGGTTCCTCTAAGGCTCATACCACGAAGTCTATTGATGTGTGTGGCGCTGAGGTTCAGAAGGGTAATGCGCCTACAGAGCGTAAGATTCAGAGATTGTTCCGTAGAGAAGAAGTAAGCTCTATCATTAAGAAGTGTAATGACTTTGGTGCCGGCGGTGTATCTGTTGCTATCGGTGAGCTGGCTGATGGTCTGGAAGTAAATTTGGACAAGGTTCCAAAGAAATATGCTGGATTGGATGGTACTGAACTGGCAATTTCGGAGTCTCAGGAGCGTATGGCTGTCGTTGTTGCTAAGGAAGATGTAGATAAGATGTTAGGCTTCGCAGAGGAAGAGAATCTGGAAGCGGTAGTAGTAGCAGAAGTAACAGAATCTCCACGTCTGGTATTAAAGTGGCGTGATAAGGTGATTGTAAATATTTCTAGAGCATTCTTAGATACCAATGGTGCTCATCAGGAGGCAGATGTTGAGGTTACTATGCCTTCTAAGGAGGAGAACTACTTCGAGCAGAAGAATGAAGTTCGTGACATTAAGAGAGCATGGCTGGATACTATGAAAGACCTAAATGTATGCTCACAGAAGGGACTTGTAGAAATGTTTGACAGTTCCATCGGTGCAGCTACAGTATGTATGCCATATGGTGGTAAGACACAGAGAACACCAATCCAGACTATGATTGCGAAGCTTCCTGTATTGGAAGGCAAGTGTGATACGGTAACTATGATGAGTTATGGAATGGACCCATTCTTGACAAGCTGGAGTCCATACCATGGTTCTGTTTATGCAGTGATTTCTTCTGTAGCAAAGATTGTTGCTGCAGGTGGTGACTATAGTAAGATTCGTTTCACCTTCCAGGAGTACTTCCGTCGTTTAGGTAACGACCCTAAGCGTTGGGGTGAGCCAATGGCAGCATTGCTTGGTGCATATGATGCACAGATGAAGCTTGGATTACCTTCTATCGGTGGTAAGGATAGTATGTCTGGTTCCTTTAATGAAATCGATGTACCTCCAACACTTTGTTCTTTCGCAGTTGACGTAGCAAAGCTTCAGGATGTAGTGACTCCAGAGCTTAAGAAGGCTGGAAATGTACTTGTGAAGTTTGATATTGCTAAGGATGAGTATTCTCTGCCGGTATATGACCAGTTAATGGAGCTTTACGCAAAGATTACTAAGATGATTCAGGATAAGGTCATTGTATCTTCCTATGCAATTGGTTTCGGTGGTATCTGTGAAGCAATCAGTAAGATGGCATTTGGTAATGAGTTAGGTGCTACATTGGAAGATACTTTAACAGTAGATGAATTATTCTCTAAGGACTACGGCGCAATCATTGCAGAAGTAGCTCCGGAAGATTTAGCAAAGATTACAGCAGAATACAAGAAGATTGCTACCATTACAGAGCAGCCAAACTTTGTAGTAGGCAGCACATCTATTTCCCTGAAGGAAGCATTGGAAGCATGGACCGGCAAGCTGGAAAGTGTATTCCCTACCCGTTCCGGTGTAGAGCAGGTCGCTTTAGAGGATAAGTTATTTGATGCAAAGCGTATTTACACAGCACAGAGCAAGCTGGCTAAGCCAAAGGTATTTATTCCTGTATTCCCAGGTACCAACTGTGAGTACGATACTACAAAGGCATTTGAGCAGGCTGGTGCTGAAGTGAAGACCGTTGTATTTAAGAATATGACAGAGAGTCAGATTGTTGAGTCTGTTAATGCATTTGAAGCAGCGATTAAGGAGTCTCAGATTCTGATGTTCTCCGGCGGATTCAGTGCAGGTGATGAGCCAGACGGTTCTGCGAAGTTTATCGCTTCTATTTTCCGTAATCCAAAGATTATGGATGCAGTACATGAACTTCTTCAGAAGAGAGATGGTCTTGCTCTTGGTATCTGTAATGGTTTCCAGGCATTGATTAAGCTTGGTTTAGTGCCATATGGCGAAATCAGACCACAGACTGCAGACGCACCAACCTTAACAACCAATAGTATTGGACGTCATATTTCTAAGTCTGTATATACAAAGGTAGTGACGAACCAGTCTCCATGGTTGATGAAGGCAGAGCTTGGCGGAGTATATGCAATCCCTGCTTCTCATGGTGAAGGACGCTTCGTTGCCAGTGATGAAGTATTAAAGCAGCTCTTTGAAAATGGTCAGGTAGCAACCAGATACGTAGATTTAGCTGGCAATCCAACTATGGATGAAGAGTTTAATCCAAATGGTTCTTATGCAGCTATCGAAGGTATCACCAGTCCGGATGGTCGTGTGCTTGGTAAGATGGCACATTCTGAGCGTATCGGTGACGGTGTTGCAATGAACATCTATGGTAACCAGAACCAGTGTATTTTTGAATCTGGTGTATCTTATTTTAAATAAGAAGATGTAATGGTTTAATGTGAATATAAAGTAAGAAATCCCTAGGCGATGTCTGGGGATTTCTTGCGTTATAGGAATTAACTTTTATTTTTTAATATTATTCGAAACAAAGCAAAGATGGAAAGAAGAATCATACAGGAAATCAAACTAAAAGGTAATGCTAAGCTATATAGCGTGTCTAAGAGCGCCGTTTTCGTAAATGTTTCTTGTGCATTTTCTGTAGCAGTCAGGAAAATGCTACTGCCAATCAATGTCTCAACTACCCAGCACACAGCTAACGTTGTGTGAACTGTTGAGGAATCATCGGAAGGAAAGATGGTATATCGTTCATACAGGCAATAAAGAACGGATAAAATAAATACTCCGAAAAGAGATAATGTACTCGAAAAACTATCTGTAGAATAGCTGGTATTTAAGGAAAGTATATTACATGCAAAGGTTGTAGTAAGATTTGCCCAATATATGTATTGAATAGTAGTCATTCCAACGATTCCGATGAAAATAGTTTCACCAACAGACCAGAGACCACTTAGCTCTGCACTTGTGTGGGTAATCGAAGAGTTTTTATGGAAAATGGTTCTGTAAAAAATAAATAATCCAATCAAAATGCCTCCTGCCATATCAGTCAATATAGTCCGATATCCTACATAGGGATAATTGTAGTCGTCAAAAAAAATAATACTAGAAGAAGTAACTGTGCCAATCAGGCTGAATGCAATCCATAAAATACCTAGAGGAAGCCTTTCTTGTGAGGAACAATTCCGAGGAAGGATAATATATTTTTCGTATAAGTAGTAAATGGTTGTTATTATAATTGGTAAAACATAATAAAGCAATTCGTTGGTGTCTTTGGTTATATTAATTGTCATAGATGATGTTATCCAAAACCAGAAAGGTAGTTGAAGGATAATCATGCCACCAATTCCTAAAAATAAACTCCGTTTTGTATTATACATAATGAAAATTCCTTCCTTTTCATAGTAACATATGCTAATATCGGACTCTGTCAAAATAGGTTTTCTCGGTAAGTATTCCATATAAGTAGATAAGAGCATCCAACTGTTTGGCTTTTTTCTCTAGTTCCACTGTGGTCTGCTTTGTTTCGATTGAGACTCCGTTCGTAATATCATTTGGAGAATAGTATTCGAACCGGATAAAGTTTTCATCGGCTCGGATTTCATCTGCTAATGCAATGATATCTTCTTTGAGTTTTGGTGTTATCTTTTTGATTTCCTTGCGGGATAGTAATATATAATCACCAGTATATGTGTCTAAAGCAGCTTTTCTTTTATAAGACTTCTTAACCCATGTTTTTACCTGATACTGGTTTTCTAAAATGTTATAACTATACTGAATTTCATCATAACTGTAAGTCATGGAATCGAAATCTATAATTGTAAATCTACTCCAAAATCCAATCACTACAGCCAGAAGAAGAGTTATCATGGCAATCAATCCGCCAATAAACGCTTTTTTTGATTTTAACAGTCTAATCAATAAGAATGAAACAATGTAAATAATACATGCGATGAATGCTATTTCATCAGATAAATCCAATGAAAGAACAGTAGAAGGATGCTTGAAGGTTATATGTATAAAGACTGCAACGCCTATCAAGCATTCAATAATCCATGCGATGCTTAAAATATTTTTCTGGAAGGCTGTAGTATGCGCTGAAAAAACAAAACAACGCTCATAAATACAATATAATGCACTAAAAAGAAAAGGTGTTAATAGTGCTATAGTGATGATAGATTTATCCAAAACAAAATCCAGTGTGATATCCTGCCAGTACATATATTGAAGAGTTGTCATGCCAATGATGCCAAAAAGAATCGTTTGTCCGGTAGATAGCTCTCTTTCATCAGAAAAAGAATCAGAGGATGTCGAAGGAGAGAATATCGACCGAAAAAATAGAAAGATTCCGATGATGGCAAATCCAGCAACGTAGGCAATTAGGTGGAAAAATCCATTGGAGTCATTGTATCTGATAAGACTTGCAGCTGCGACAGTAAAAATGCAGCTTAAGCAAATCCACAGAATACCCAGATGGAATCGGATTTCTTTACTGTCTTTGTCAGAAAAAAGGAATTTCTTTTCGAAAAGACAATAAACCGCCGAAGGCAAAACTGCAAAGAAAAAGGATATCATGCCATTGTAGCCTTCAACATAAAGAGGGATCTCAAAAGCAAAGGTTAGGAGGAATTGACACCAGAAGATAAATTGAAGGATAAACATACTTCCAAATCCGGAATATAAAATTCTGCCTGTATTTTTCATAATGATTTTCTCCTTTTTTTGTTTCTATGAGCTAAGTATACTATAATTCTGTAAAATAGAGTTAGTTACATTTGTCACTGTTTGCTTCCATGAAGGTGATTTTTTTGAAATATAGTGAAACCATTTCTATAAAACAAACCACTTCCTAAGTGAAGGAGGTAATGAAAATTGACTAGTCAAATGAATATGCAAATGAAAGAACATTTTGAACAAGTTTACGAAAAAAATGAGCGCAGTATCACATTATTTTTAATAGCAAAATGCAAAAATTTTACAGATGTAAATGATATCTTACAAGAAGTCTTTGTGGAGTATTATCAAGTGTTAATAAAGAAAGGAATCGGGTATATCCGAGATGAGCAAGCCTTTTTAATCAGCTTGTGTCGTAAAAAAATCGCTAGCTATTATTCTTTTTGGGAACGGATTCCCCATCGTTTTTCTCTTGACGAAAAGGAAAATTATGAGAAGGATGAAGTGTTTTATGAAACACGGCAGGATATGGAAGAAGATTTTTGGAAAGCAGAGATGATAGAGGATGTAAAACGCATTTTAAAAAATCAGCCAGATGATGTACAAAAGATTTTTTACTTGTATTACACCATGGAATTAAAGATTCCTGAAATTGCAAAATTGCTTCGTGTGAAAGTGCAGACTGTAAAAAACAAATTGTTTCGTACAAGAAAAGTCATAAGAAATCAGTTGATGGAAGATTGGAGGTAGTTTATGAAGGAAAAAGAATTTTTTCGAGAGGCAACAAAGGAAATGGTAGTAGATTTAGAGGTGGAAATGATTGGGATAGAGATGGAAAAGAAGCAAAAAAGACAAAACGGCAGATATTATTCGTGGAAAAGGATAGCTGTAGCCTGCAGCTGCATTTTGTTAGCAGGTGTGGGTGGTATGGCGCTAGGAGGAGCACGTGGCGTTGGACCAATGGCGGGATTTTACCGGTCATTTTCCAGTACCCCATCTATAGAAGAGTCCGAACAGACAGTTAAGGGAAAATATCAGGTTTCTTTAGAATCTTATTATTTGGATGAACTGGGGATTGGTCAGTTTTTATTTTCTGTAGAAGCAAGAGATGGAGAAAAAGAAGTTGGGGAATACATTCTGGATGAGGCTTCTATAAAATATGCGCAGGATGGGAGTGTAAAATCCTTTTCAAGTAGTGGTTCTACTTTAAGTACACCATTGATCCGAGGGGATGGCGGAAAGAAGCATGGTATATTGATGGAGGCTGAGATGCCAAATTCGTTTGAATTCGGAAAAGATGCTATTATCTTTTGTATAGGAAAGGAGGAGTATTCTTTTGAGGATATCAAGATAACATCTCACGAAAAATTGCATTTGGGGGATGATGAAGGAAAAGTGCAGTTGTCCGAATTGGGTATGCTTGTGGAAAGCCAATCTGCAATCGACGAATATTTAGGTGACACCATTGACAACGATAAGTATGATGCATATCAACCAGTAGCAAAGGTGTTTTACAAGGATGGAACCTGTGAAGAGGTTTATATGAAATCTTATCAAGGCTGTGAAAAAGAAGGATATACAATGGTACAGTTTTCTCCATCAACGGATCTATATCAACGACTGAAGGAAGGGGAAAACATGGAAGAAGCAGAGTTTGATCGATTGTGGGAATACACCTTTAGTTTTTACCGTTTTCGTCTTGAGGAGTTAGAAAAAATAACCTTTGGAGATATTTCGTTAGAAGTAGGAGCATGAAAGGGGTGTTTTTAAATCTTATAATCAGCCTCCAAAGGGGGCTAAATCAAAAAAAAGAAAAAAGGTGAAAAAACTTTCAAAAAAACTGTTGACAAAAGAAACAGATTCCTATACAATATGTCTTGTGCTTACGACAAGGTCGTAACACAAGATATACGCACGAGTGGCTCAGTGGTGGAGTATCGCCTTGCCAAGGCGAGGGTCGCGGGTTCGAATCCCGTCTCGTGCTTCTGCGAAAGCAGTTAATTACATATAGTTGCTCCGGTTTCGGAGATTATGCACGAGTGGCTCAGTGGTGGAGTATCGCCTTGCCAAGGCGAGGGTCGCGGGTTCGAATCCCGTCTCGTGCTTTTTTCTTTGTCAAAAAAGGAAATGCCACATGCTGACGTTTCCTTTTTTTGATATATAAGGAAACGTTTGTTAAAAAATATATAGAATCTTTATATTTTTTTAATTTTTCCCTATATACCAATGTGCATAAAATGTATTACAATAGAAAAAGCACAAAATGAAAAATCATTTTGATGGAAAGGTGGATTATAAGGATGAAGAAAAGAATATATGTGATTTTAACCATTGTGTTACTTTTGTTAATCGGTGGATATTATTATGCAACCTATCCTGTTATCAATATTCATGATGTTACGTTTTGGATTGCATTAATTTTTATTTTTGGAGCTTTTAGCGTTATTTCTATGCTAAAGTGTTTACTTGGTTCTAAGGGGAAGGTTCGGATGCGGGAAGTTCCTATTCTGGCAAAAGGATTTTTGGGACTGGCAGTTCTTTGTGTATTAGTTATCGTTATAGGTGGTCTTTCTGGGGCACAGATTTTTCAGGCGAAAAGTTATGCAAACTTATTAACTGTAGAAAATAGAGAGTTCACAGAGGATATAGGGGAGTCAGAGAAGGTTACTAATATTGCTTTAATGGATACAGCTAGTGCGCGTATTTTTGGTAACCGCAAAATCGGTTCTCTTTCCGAGGTGGTAAGCCAGTATGAGGTAGAGCCGGACTATAACCAGATTAATATTCAGGGACATCCAATGAAGATTGCCAGTCTGAAATATGCCAGCTTCTTTAAATGGTGGAATAACCGGGATGATAAGATTCCTGGTTATGTTCAGGTGAATCCTGTGAATTCAGAGGCAGAGTATGTAGAATTAAAAGAAGGAATGAAATACGTGCCATCTGGATATTTCAATGATAATTTGTATCGTCATGTCCAGTTAAAATACCCTACAAAAATTATTAGTGGACATTATTTCGAAGTGGATGATGAAGGCAATCCATATTATATCTGCCCTACCATTACTGCTAAGGTTGGTTTGTTTAGCGGTATGGATGTTAGTGGCGCCATTATCTGTGATCCAGTAGATGGTTCTTGTGAATATTACAAAGTAGGTGAAATTCCATCTTGGATTGACCGGGTATATGATGGCGAATTACTAACCCAGAAATATAATTGGTATGGTATCTTATCAAATGGTTATTGGAATAGTATTTTTGGGCAGAAGGGTTGTAAGCAGGTGACAGATGACTATGGCTATAAAACCATCGGAGACGATGTATGGATTTATACAGGTGTAACCTCTGTTACCGGTGACCGTTCCAATGTTGGTTTTGTTATGATGAATCAGAGAACTTCGGAAGCTCGTTATTATACTGTGTCAGGTGCAGAAGAGCATTCTGCTATGGAGTCTGCAGAAGGTGCGGTACAGGAGAAAGGTTATCAGGCATCCTTCCCATCTTTAATTAATGTGGCTGGTGTACCAACATACATCATGGTTCTGAAAGATGATAGTGGTCTTGTAAAGATGTATGCTATGGTAAATGTAGAGCAGTACAATTTAGTAGCTACAGCCAATACCCAGACAGAGGTGTTCTCTGAATATAAGAAGCTTCTGGCAAGTGAAGGAGAGAAAACTTCTGCTGAGATTCAGTCAGAGAAAAAGGAAATTGTAGTGCAGGATATTCAGTTCATACAGGTGGAGGATGGGACTACAGTTTATATCCGGGATGCAGAGCACAATGTGTATAAGCAGGCATTTGCGGATAATGAAGCTTTGATAAAAATTGCAGAAGGCGATATGATTTTGGTTACCTACGAGCCAATGGATGATGGAATTCATTATATGACAGAGTATGAATTTATTACTTTGTGCGAGGATGTACTTCAAACGGAAGAGGAAAGTGAAGAAATTAGTGCAGAAGAGTCAGAAAGCCTTTTAGACGAATAGAAAGGAATGTTTTGTATGAAAGAACGGTTTCAAAGATTTATGCGGGGAAGATATGGTGTAGACCATTTATCACAGTTTCTTGTGGCAGAGTCCATTGTGCTGATGATTTTACAATTAGTGATTCCTTCTTATATTGCAGATTTAATTCTGAATATTTTAGTTGTGATAATTATTGTTTACGCATATTTTCGTATTTTTTCCAGAAATCATTATAAGAGATATGCAGAAAATGAAGCTTACATGCAATATCACAATAAAGTGAAGTTCTTTCTGGCAAAAGAAAAGAGCAACCGTCAGCAGAGGAAGACACATCGGATTTTTAAGTGTCCAAATTGCAGCCAGAATATTCGTGTGCCAAAGGGGAAAGGAAAAATTGCTATAACCTGTCCAATGTGCAAGACAGAATTTATTAAAAGAAGTTAATTTGTTCGTGGTTAAAAAATAATCCATAATGAGGAAAGTTATGTTTGGATATGTTATTCCGAATCAGCAGGAATTAAAGGATGAAGGTCTGGCAGAGTATCGTGGATGGTATTGTGGCTTGTGTCAGATTCTAAAAAAGGAATATGGTTTAGCAGGTCAGTTGTCTTTAAATTATGATATGACCTTTCTTGGTCTCTTGCTAACTTCTCTTTATGAACCTGAGATGCAGCAATATCAGCATCGTTGTATGATTCATCCTACTAGTACCAGAAAGATTTTTTCCAGTAAGTACCTGAAGTATGCTGCGGATATGAATCTTCTGCTGGTATATTATAAATGTCAGGATGACTGGCAGGATGAAAGAAACATTTTCAAGGCTGGATATGGTTTTACCTTGAAGACCAAGGCAGTGGAAGTAACCAGAAAGTATCCGGAGAAGTCAGCTTGTATTCAAAAGTGTCTGGAACGGATTACTGATATTGAGAAGAGAAACTCAGACAATATAGAGGAAGCTGCCAATGTATTTGGTGAATTATGCGCAGAATTGTTTCTATATCAACGGGATGAATGGGAAAGACATCTCCATCATTTGGGGTTTTATTTAGGTAAGTTCATTTATCTGATGGATGCCTGGGATGATTTAGAGAAGGACAGAAAGCGGAAAGAGTATAATCCATTTTTGAATATGGATGATAACGAGAAGGTTTATCAAATACTGCGAATGATGATGGCAGAGACATGCAAAGCCTTTGAAAAATTGCCAGTTATAGAAAATGTTGAGATTTTGAGAAATATTTTATATTCTGGTGTATGGTGTCGCTATTATCAGAAAGAAGAAAAGGCGAAAGGAAAAAAGGATAAAAATATATGATGGATCCCTATCAGATATTAGGAGTTTCCAGGGGAGCTTCTGATGACGAGATAAAAAAAGCATATCGTAAATTGAGCCGGAAATATCATCCGGATGCCAATATCAATAATCCGAACAAGGAACAGGCAGAGGAAAAGTTTAAACAGGTTCAGCAGGCATATGACCAGATTATGGATGAAAAGGAAAAAGGATATTCCAGTTATGGTTATTCTGGGGCTGGAGGTTCCAGTTTTGGTGGATTTGGCAGCTATGATGGCAGTTATGGAAGCAGCCAGGGTCAAAGCGAGCAGTACAACATGCATTTAAAGGCAGCGGCAAATTATATTAATAACCGCTATTATAACGAGGCATTAAATGTGTTGAACCAAATGGAAGAGCGAACCGGGGAATGGTACTATTTAAGTGCTATTGCCAATGCAGGACTTGGTAATAACTTAATGGCACTGGAGCATGCCAGACAGGCTACCATACAGGATCCATATAATTTACGCTATCAGCAGCTGGTGCGTCAGTTGGAATCTGGCGGTCAGTGGTATCAGGATATGCAGACTTCTTATGGCAGCTCTGTGGATATGGGAAGCGGTATTTGTGTGAAATTGTGTCTTGCCAATTTATTCTGTAATCTATTCTGTGGCAGAGGTTTTTTCTGCTGTTAAAGTGGTTGACAGTAGGAAGAATGTCATGCAATATAGAGAGCAGGGGCAGAAGTGACAGATACAAAAGCAGTATGGAGGCTAACTATGCGAGAAATGCGTTTTAAAATGGAGCGCCCTGGATTGGTAAAGCCGGGAGATGCCGTGAATGTCAGCGAGAAAAAGACTGCGTTGAATTATAGTTACATTATTAATCCGGCAGTGGCGATGTCTGGGTGCTATAAGCTGCATCAGAGATTGCAGACGTTGGATGGAGTAGTGAAGGATGTAGAAAAAACGGACAGAGGTTATTATGTTGTGGTAGAATTTGATGAAGAACCTTTGCCGGAAGAATACTAAATATGGAAATGGAGAAGAACGATGATTAAATTGGAAAGAACTGCGGTAATGAATTTTGAGAATGCAATGCGTGGTGCCAGAAATCCCTTGAATAGCTGGGAAAGAAGTGACAGTACATTGGATGAAAATGGGGTTTTTTGTTTTGGTCCTAACGATCTGGATTTAGCGAAACGTCTTTGCCAGGCGGGGGGAGATCATCGGAAGTTTATTCGTCAGATTTTTGTAACAGTAGATATTACTGCACCAATTTATTGGTGGAAGGAGTATGACACATATAAAGTAGGGACGGT
This sequence comes from Butyribacter sp., assembly GCA_045542435.1. GTDB lineage: Bacteria > Bacillota > Clostridia > Lachnospirales > Lachnospiraceae > Jutongia. The sequence goes on from JAZQLD010000027.1 coordinate 225,288, forward strand.
AGCGAACTCTACCAGTACCATGCATAAAATCCACAGCAAACCATTTGAGATGGATGATTTTAGTACGGATCATATGTCTGACGCTGCTAAGGCTCAGATGGAAAGTATGATTGATTGTATGGAAAAGATTCGTTTGGAGTATCTGGAAACCAAGGATAAGACTCTTTGGTATAGTCTGATTCAGCTTTTGCCAGAAAGCTATCACCAGATGCGCACTTGCACTATGTCCTATGAAAATGCCATTGCCATGTACCGGGCAAGACATGGACACAAATTGCAGGAGTGGCATACATTCTGTAACTGGGTTTGTGATTTGCCTTATTTTGCAGAACTTTTTCCAGAAGTGAAAAAGGATCCCAACGCATAAAACTATTCTGAAATAGAATGAGAGCGGAGTAATGATGGAAAGGCTTGATAGTATGAAGCAGTATAAGGTGCAGAATCTGGCAGAGGATGAGCGGAAAAAGGGGCGGTATCTTATGGACTATTCTAGAAAATATCAAGACCCGTATGATGTAGTAGAAAAAGCCAGGAAGCATGTTATCATCCGCAAGAAAAGAAATGTGGCAGAGGATGATTTGAAGAAATCATGATGTTTTAGGAAAATTTAAGAAAGGAATGTTATGTTAACATGATAGAAAAAGGTATAAAGGGTCATCAGGAAATGGTTGTGACTCATGATGATACAGCAAAAACCATGGGAAGTGGTGTAATGGATGTCTATGCTACACCAGCTATGCTGGCTTTGATGGAGAAAACAGCGTTTACAAGTGTTGCACCACATTTAAGTGAAGGCTGCGGTACAGTAGGAATTAAAGTGGATATTGAGCATGTGGCATCTTCTCCTGTGGGAATGAAGATTACCTGTGACAGCGAGTTAATTGCTATTGAAGGTAGAAAGCTGATTTTTTCGGTGGAAGCGTTTGATGAAAAAGGATTGATTGGGAAAGGAACCCATGAACGCTTTATTATTGAAAGTGAGAAGTTTCAGGAAAAGACTGATAAAAAGTTAGAAAATTAGTAAAAAGAGGGTGCAGCATTTAAACGCTGCCCTTTTTAGAAAGAACAACGGCGGAATTGTATTTTATTCCGCCGTTGTCTTAGTTTTAAAAATATGAAATTATCTTTTATTGCTCTTTCTCCAGATTTTCATCTTTTCTGCTTCTGCAATCAGTTCATCACGGAAGTCAGGATGTGCTACAGAGATAATAGCTTCTGCTTTCTGCCAGGTAGCTAGTCCCTTCAGATTTACAATACCATGCTCAGTAACAAAATAGTGAACGTTTGCTCTGGTATCTGTTACAATAGAACCATTACTTAATGTAGGTCTGATACGGGAATTTACAGTACCATCTTTGCTAGTAAAGGTAGAAGACATACAGATGAAACTCTTTCCTCCATTGGAAAGGTAAGCACCTAATACGAAGTCTAACTGTCCACCAGCACCACTAATATGTTTTACGCCTGCAGATTCTGCATTTACCTGACCAAACAAGTCTATATCAACTGCATTGTTAATAGACATAAAGTTGTCTAATGCAGAAATAGAACGGATGTCATTGGTATATTCTACAGGAGCTGCCATGCAGGCTGGGTTGTTGTGAAGATAATCATATAATTTCTGTGTTCCCGCAGCGAAGGCGTAAGTCTGACGTCCTTTATCAATATTCTTTCTGGCACCAGTAATCTTACCTGCATTTGCAATGTCAACGAATGCATCTACGTACATTTCAGTATGAACACCTAAATCCTTCAAATCAGATTTGGCAATGAGGGAACCAACAGCATTTGGCATACCACCGATACCAAGCTGGAGACATGCACCATCTGGAATCTCATTTACAATGTATTTTGCAACAGCTTCATCAATTTCGGTAGTTGCTCCGCCGCCACCTAATTGAAGTACCTCAGGATTTGGATTTTCTACAATCATATCAACCTCGCTGATATGGATGCAGTTATCAAAACCGCCCAAACATACAGGCATTTTGTCATTTACCTCTAAAATAACAGTTTTTGCAACGCTAGTGCAGGCAGTTGCATGGGATGGGCAAGGTCCAAAGTTAAAATATCCATGCTCGTCCATTGGAGCTACTTGAAGCATAGCTACATCTGGTGGGGTAGGAGATTCCCGGTAATATCTTGGAAGCTCAGAGTAACGGATTGGTGCATAATAGCAGAATCCCTGAGCAATTGCCTTACGCTCGATTCCGCTCATATGCCATGAGTTCCATGTGAAATGATCTGCAGGATTTTCAACACCGAAAATAGCAGGTTCACGAAGAATAATACCGGAACGAATGTTGACATCCGTTAATTCAGGCATGCGTTTTGCCAATGCTTTATCTAAAACATCTACATTGGTAGCAGCCCATCCGTAATCAACCCAGTCGCCGGATTTAATGACTTTCACCGCTTCATCAGCAGTTGTGAGTTTTTCCTGGTACATTTGTTTAATATCCATTGTTTCCTCCATTCTGTGACAAAGCAGAACTGGCTTGTCACATATATTTTACCGAATTAAATCGGTTTAATGCTATAATCATTCAATAGAATACCACTTCTTAATAGATAACGTCAATTCTTTCTATAAGGAAATAATGGTATTTATAGGGAATATTGTTTAAGATGACGAAAAAATTGACAAAAAAATTCATTATGAAAAAGTTTGTCGAATATTAGCCGTCAAAAAAAGAAAATCACTTGCCATTTTTATTTCTTTGATATATCATGTGAGATAGTAGTGTCAGTATTTTATTAAGGAGGATTTTATATTATGGCAAAGAAAGTTGTTTTAGCAGGCGCTTGCCGTACTGCGATTGGAACTATGGGAGGAACTTTAAGTACAACTCCAGCAGCAGAATTAGGTGCTATTGTTATTAAGGAAGCATTAGAGAGAGCTGGTGTTCCAGCTGATAAGGTTGACCATGTATATATGGGTTGTGTAATCCAGGCAGGTCTTGGACAGAACGTTGCACGTCAGGCTTCTATTAAGGCTGGTTTACCAAATGAGACTCCAGCAGTTACCGTAAACGTTGTATGTGGTTCTGGTCTGAACTGTGTAAACATGGCTGCTCAGATGATTCAGGCAGGAGATGCTGATATCGTTGTAGCTGGTGGTATGGAGAATATGTCTATGGCTCCTTATGCTCTTGATAAGGCTCGTTTCGGATACCGTATGGGTAATGCTACAATGAAGGATACTATGGTTAATGATGCTCTTTGGGATGCATTCAATGATTACCATATGATTAAGACTGCAGATAATATCTGCGAAGAGTGGGGACTTACCCGTGAAGAGTTAGATGAGTTCGCATTGAAGAGTCAGCAGAAGGCTGAAGCAGCTCAGGCAGCTGGTGCATTTGATAAGGAAATTGTTCCTGTAACAATTAAGAATAAGAAGGGTGATATCGTATTTGCAAAGGATGAGGGACCAAGAGCTGGTACTTCCATCGAAGGTCTTGCAAAGCTTCGCCCAATCAACAAAGATGGTTTCGTTACTGCTGGTAATGCATCTGGTATCAATGATGGTGCTGCTGCTATCGTAGTAATGAGTGAAGAGAAAGCTCAGGAACTCGGTGTTAAGCCTATGGCTACATTTGTTGCAGGTGGACTTGCAGGCTGCAGACCAGAAGTTATGGGTATTGGTCCAGTTCCAGCTGTTCAGAAGGTTATGGCAAAGGCAGATATGAAGATTGAAGACTTCGATATCATCGAGGCAAATGAGGCATTTGCTGCACAGTCAATCGCTGTAGGTAAGGATCTTGGTATTGATGTAGATAAGCAGCTGAATCCTAACGGTGGTGCAATCGCACTTGGACATCCAGTAGGAGCATCAGGATGCCGTATTCTTGTTACACTTCTTCATGAGATGGAAGCTAAGGATGCAAAGAAGGGTCTTGCTACTCTTTGTATCGGTGGCGGTATGGGTTGTGCAACAATCGTTGAAAGATAAGAATGCAAAACTGGCATTCTTCATAAAAACATAAATAAGGAGAGTAATACTATGGAATTCATTTTATATGAAGTAGATGGTGCTGTTGCTACCATTACAATTAACCGTCCAAAGGCATTAAATGCATTAAACAGCCAGGTTTTGGAAGAGTTAGATGCTACTTTAGATGCTGTTGATTTAGATACTGTTAGATGTCTGATTCTTACAGGTGCAGGGGACAAGTCCTTCGTAGCTGGTGCAGATATCGGAGAGATGAGCACTCTGACAAAGGCGGAAGGTGAGGCTTTCGGTAAGAAGGGTAATGATGTATTCCGTAAGCTGGAAACATTCCCAATCCCAGTTATCGCTGCTGTAAATGGTTTTGCATTAGGTGGTGGCTGCGAGATTTCTATGAGCTGTGATATCCGCATTTGTTCTGATAATGCAGTATTTGGTCAGCCAGAAGTAGGTCTTGGTATTACACCAGGTTTTGGTGGTACACAGAGACTTGCAAGAGTGATTCCTGTTGGAATGGCTAAGCAGCTGATTTACACAGCTAGAAACATCAAGGCTGACGAAGCTTATCGTGTAGGTCTTGTAAATGCAGTATATCCACAGGAAGAGTTACTTCCAGCTGCTCAGAAGATGGCTGCTGGTATTGCTATGCAGGCTCCTATTGCAGTTCGTAACTGTAAGAAGGCAATCAATGATGGTCTTCAGGTAGATATGGATGCTGCTTTAGTTATCGAAGAGAAGCTTTTTGGTGACTGTTTCGAGACAGAAGACCAGAAGGCTGGTATGGGCAATTTCCTTGAGAAGGACAAAGAGAAAAAGTTGAAAGTTGTTCCTTTCAAGAACTGCTAATTGTTTATTAATCCTACAAAGGATTATCATAAAGAGAGAAGCCGGCGTGCTGGTTCGGCTTCTCAAAATAAAAATAACGGAGGTTTTATACAATGATAGTTGGAATTATTGGTGCAGGTACAATGGGATCTGGTATCGCTCAGGCATTTGCTATGACTGATGGATACGAAGTAAGACTTTGCGATATCAAGCAGGAGTTTGCTGATGGCGGAAAGGCTAAAATCGAGAAGAACTTAAACTTCCTCGTAAAGAAAGAAAAGATTTCTCAGGAAAAGGCTACAGAGATTCTTGGAAAGATTAAGACTGGTTTAAAGGACATCTGTACAGATTGTGATTTAGTAGTAGAAGTTGCTCCAGAAAACATGGACATCAAGAAGGCAACATTCAAGGAGTTAATGGATATCGTTCCTGCAAACTGCATGTTCGCATCTAATACTTCTTCCCTTTCTATCACAGAAATGGGTGCTGGTTTAGACAGACCTATGATTGGTATGCATTTCTTCAACCCAGCAGACAGAATGAAGCTTGTTGAGGTTATTCGTGGTGAGAACACACCAGATGAATTAAATGACAAGATTATTGAGATTTCTAAGGAAATCGGTAAGACTCCAGTTCAGGTTAATGAAGCCGCTGGTTTCGCAGTAAACAGAATCCTTATCCCTATGATTAACGAAGCTATCTGTGTATTAGAAGCAGGTGTTGCAAGTGCTGAGGATATTGATACAGCTATGATTCTTGGATGTAACCATCCAATGGGACCTCTTCACTTAGGTGATTACATTGGTCTTGATATCTGCCTGGCTATTATGGAAGTTATCTACAATGAGACAGGTGATCCTAAGTACAGACCAGCTCCACTTCTTAGAAAGATGGTTCGTGCTAACAAGCTTGGTTGCAAGACTGGTAAGGGATTCTTTGATTACAGCAAATAATTAATTTGATTTGTTATGAATGGCCTGTCAGTTTTGGCAGGCTGTTATGATGAGTCGTTTTTTCCAAAAGAGGAAGAGACGAAATAATGTGAAAGGTGGTAAAACAAGGCATGGATTTTACATTAAGTAAACAGCATGAGATGGCGAGACAGCTTTTTAAAGATTTCGCTGAAAATGAAGTAAAACCTCTGGCTCAGGAAACAGATGAGACAGAACATTTCCCACAGGAAACAGTTGACAAAATGGGTAAGAGCGGATTCTTAGGAATCCCAGTACCAAAGCAGTATGGCGGACAGGGTGCAGATATCTTAACATACATTATGTGTGTTGAGGAGATGTCTAAGGTTTGTGGTACAACAGGTGTAGTTGTATCTGCTCATACATCTCTTTGTGTAGATCCTATCTTAACATATGGTACAGAAGAGCAGAAGCAGAAATACCTTCCAGACCTTTGTAGTGGAAAGAAGTTAGGTGCTTTCGGTCTTACTGAGCCAGGTGCCGGTACAGATGCCCAGGGTGTACAGACTAAGGCTGTACAGGATGAAGCTACTGGCGAGTGGATTCTGAATGGTTCTAAGTGTTTTATTACAAATGGTGAGGTTGGTGATGTTTATATCATTATCGCTTACACAGATGTAGTAGAAGACAAGAGAGGCAGAAAAGTTAAGAAATTCTCTGCATTTATCGTAGAGAAGGGAACACCTGGATTTACATTCGGTACAAAAGAGAAGAAGATGGGTATCCGTGGTTCTTCTACATACGAATTGATTTTCCAGGATTGTAGAATTCCTAAGGATGCTCTCCTTGGTGCAAGAGGTAAGGGATTCCCTATCGCTATGCATACTTTGGATGGTGGTCGTATCGGTATCGCTGCACAGGCTCTTGGTCTTGCAGAAGGTGCATTAGAGAAGACTATCGAGTATACAAAGGAAAGAAAGCAGTTTGGCCGTGCAATCGCTGCTCAGCAGAATACACAGTTCCAGCTTGCTAATATGGCAACTCAGGTTGAGGCTGCTAAGAACCTTGTATACAAGGCTGCTATGAAGAAGCAGGAGTTTGCAGAAGGTGCGAAGGTTTCTTACTCTGTAGAAGCTGCTATGGCAAAATTATTTGCTGCAGAAGTTGCTATGGAAGTTACTACCAAGTGTGTTCAGTTATTTGGTGGATATGGTTACATCAGAGAGTACGATGTAGAGCGTATGATGCGTGATGCTAAGATTACTGAGATTTACGAAGGAACAAGTGAAGTTCAGCGTATGGTAATCTCTGGTGCATTACTTAAGTAATTTAACATATCGTTAGAATAAAATAAAAGACAAGGAGTGACAATGCCGTGAAAATAGTAGTATGTGTAAAGCAGGTTCCAGATACCAAGGGCGGAGTTAAGTTCAATCCAGATGGTACTTTGGACAGAGGTGCAATGCTTGCCATTATGAATCCTGATGATAAAGCAGGTTTGGAAGCAGCACTGAGAATTAAAGAAGAAACAGGTGCAGAAGTTACTGTATTAACCATGGGTCTTCCAAAGGCTGAAGAAGTTCTTCGTGAAGCTATGGCTATGGGTGCTGATAATGGTATCCTTGTAACAGACAGAGTATTAGGTGGTGCTGATACATGGGCAACCTCTACCACTTTGGCTGGAGCACTTAGAAATATCGATTATGATTTAATTATTACTGGTCGTCAGGCTATCGATGGTGATACTGCACAGGTTGGTCCTCAGATTTCTGAGCATCTTGACCTTCCTGTAATTTCCTACGCTAAGGAAATTAAGATTGAAGGAGACAGCGTAGTAGTTCAGCGTCAGTATGATGACAGATATCATATCGTTAAGGCTAAGATGCCTTGCTTGATTACAGCTCTTTCTGAGTTAAATGATCCTCGTTACATGACTCCAGGTGGAATTTTCGATGCATTCGAAAAGGAAATCACTGTATGGGGCAGAGCAGATCTTAAGGATGTAGATGATTCTAACCTTGGTCTTGCTGGTTCTCCTACAAAGATCGCTAAGGCATCTGATAAGGTTAGAAAGGGTGCAGGCGAGGTAGTTACTATGGATGGTGACGAAGCAGTATCCTATATCATGGGTAAATTAAAAGAGAAGCACGTAATCTAAGAATAAGAAAGAAAAGTGGTGACTAAAATGAATTTAGAAGCATATAAAGGTGTCTATGTCTATGCACAGCAGGTAGACAATGAGTTAAGCGGTATTGCTTTTGAATTGCTTGGAAAAGCAAAAGAGCTTGCAGCAGATTTGAGCACTGACGTTACAGCTGTATTGATTGGTTCTGATGTAAAGGGATTAGTTGATCAGTTAGCTGAGTACGGTGCTGATAAGGTTATCGTTGTAGATGATCCAGAATTAAAAGAGTACAGAACAGAGCCATATGCACATGCATTGACTTCTGTAATCAACGAGTACAAGCCAGAAATCGTTCTGGTTGGTGCTACAGCAATCGGTAGAGATTTAGGTCCTCGTGTATCTGCGAGAGTAGCTACAGGTCTTACTGCTGACTGTACAGTACTTGAGATTGGTGATTTCCCAATCAACCCAATTCCAAATCAGGAGCAGAAGCACAACCAGCTGCTTATGACCCGTCCTGCATTTGGTGGTAACACTATCGCAACAATTGCTTGTCCGGACACTCGTCCTCAGATGGCAACTGTACGTCCTGGTGTTATGCAGAAGATTGAGCCGATTGCTGGTGCGAAGGCTGAAGTAATTGAGTACAACCCTGGATTTACTCCAAACAACAAGTATGTTGAAATCGTTGATATCGTAAAAGAGATTTCTGATACAGTAGATATTATGGAAGCTAAGATTCTTGTATCTGGTGGACGTGGTGTTGGAAGTGCTGAGAACTTCAAGATGCTTCAGGATTTAGCTGATACTATTGGTGGTACTGTAAGCTGTTCCCGTGCTGTTGTAGATAACGGCTGGCTTCCAAAAGAGTTACAGGTAGGTCAGACTGGTAAGACAGTTCGTCCTAATGTATACTTCGCTATCGGTATCTCTGGTGCTATCCAGCATACAGCAGGTATGCAAGAGTCTGACATTATCATCGCTATCAACAAAGATGATACAGCTCCAATCTTCGATGTAGCTGACTACGGTATCGTAGGCGATTTGAACAAGATTGTTCCAAAGCTTACAGAGGAATTAAAGAAAGTTGTTAAATAGTCATTTGCATTAGTTTGTAATTAGATTATATTAATAGAATCACCATCTATTTCAACGCAGCCTTAAGGTGTGTGAGATAGATGGTGTTTTTCACTTTATAGGAATTATGGAATTTATTTGTAGGAGAAGACAAAATGAAAAAGTATGAATTATATTTTAAAAAGTATAAAAAATTGATACCTAGCTTGATATATCCCTTTGTAGTGGCATTTCTTTTATTATTTATATATTTTTTTCAAGATAATGCTCTGTACGAGCTGATTATGGGAAAGGGGATGGATATTACTTTTTTTTGCATAGAAATAATTTTTCCTCTTGTTGGTTTGATTTGTAATTTACGTATCAGCAATCAAATCAAAAAAGAAAAATGGGATTATTTAGAACTATTAGAAGTAAACATGCTGATAAAGTGTGTTCAAATTCCTGCTTATATTGTAATATTTCTTTTCGGACTTACATTTTTGCTCACTATTATTATAGCTGCTTTTTCTATTATGTTAGTGATGTTCGACTGCTTTGCTGTTATTTTGTCCGGAATGGTTGCTTGCACTGCTATTAAGCGGACTGTGTCAGAAGGTGCTTTAAACAAAAGAATTGGTTTTTTGTGTAAAATTGGTTCGTTTATTTTCTGTTTGGATGTAATTGTTGCAATTGTTTTATATATCATGGGAAGAGACAAAGCAAAGAAAAATGATGTGAAAATTTTGTCAGAGAAAAGTAGTTGTGAAATTTAGAGTATTTCGATATACTATAGCATAGTTTTTAGTATAGACAAGAGCAGAAAAGATAGTTTGTAATAGGAATGGAAAAGACATTCTGCAAGACATAATCTTTGTTATTGCTCGTAAGAAAGGAAGAGAAGAGAGTGTTAGAATTTTTAAAATCATTATTATTTGGAATTGTGGAAGGTATTACAGAGTGGCTTCCTGTCAGCAGTACCGGACATATGATTTTATTGGATGAGTTTATTCAGTTATCTATGTCGGAAGCTTTTAAGGAGATGTATATTGTAGTAATTCAGTTGGGGGCCATTATGGCAGTAGTGCTTTTGTTCTGGAATCAGTTATGGCCGTTTACCACACCGGAAAAAGGCTGGATTAAGAAGGATATTTTTTCTATGTGGATTAAGATTGTAGTAGCATGTATTCCGGCAGTTATTGTGGAATTAGCTTTTGGTGACTGGTTAGAGGCAACATTTTATAATTATGTTACCGTATCTATTATGTTGATTGTGTTTGGTATTCTTTTTATTATCGTGGAGAATTGGAATAAAAACAGAGAGTCAAAAGTAAATACTATTGCAGATATTACATACAGGCTGGCGTTTATGATTGGTGTATTCCAGTTGATTGCGGCAGTTTTCCCAGGCACCTCCCGATCAGGTGCTACCATTATTGGTGGTCTGGTGCTGGGATTATCACGTACTATCGCAGCAGAATTTACGTTTTATCTGGCGGTGCCGGTTATGCTGGGAGCAAGCTTTATTAAATTATTGAAGTTTGGTTTTCATTTTACTCCAATGGAAGCTGGGGTACTGGCAGTGGGAATGATTTCCTCCTTTTTGGTGTCAGTATTTGTGATACGTTTCCTGATGGGATATATTAAAAAGCACGATTTTAAGGTGTTTGGGTGGTATCGTATTGTGTTAGGAATTTTAGTGTTGGGGTGTTTTGCCTTTATTTTATAGGAAGAAAAATCCAAAAAAATATGAAAAATTTATGACTTTTGCTTAGAAAATTTGACAGATGCTTTTTTGGGGATTAAGATATAAGGGAGTGTATCGTGGGGAGGAATAGCAGATAGGAGGCAAAGGTTGAAAAAACTTTGTTTTTTGCAACCGACAAGTTTTGTGCTGCGCCAAAACTTGAGCCATTAGCTGCTCCTAAATAACAGTCGCAGCATGGAGGCTAAAAATGGATTTTCGTAAAATAGATCAGAATACGGTACAGTGTATTCTTACCGAGGAAGAAATGAATGCCTATGGTTTTCAGGTAGAAGATTTCTTTTCCAATCAGGAAAAATCCAGAGACTTTTTAGAACATTTAGTAGAGCGTGCAGAGGAAGAAGTTGGTTATGAGGCTAAGGGTGGAATGATTTCCATGCAGATTATGAAAATGCCAAATAATGATTTGTGTATTACTTTTTCTGAGCATGATAAAGAAGATGGAATTATGAATATGCTTCAGCATATTCAGCAATTGGCAGGAGCGTTAGAAGGAAATCGCAGTTTACATAATGAGCCTGAACCACAGGAGGTTTCTGAGTCAGAAAATCAACCAGAAATGGATGAAGAATACAAAAAACATATGGAACAGATTCAGAAGCGAAAGAAAGAGAAAGAAAAGCAGGATATTATTGCTACAAGAGTATATCGTTTTGAAAAACTGCATTCTTTGGAGCAGTTCGCTGCTTCTGTGGAACTGGAGAAGCCAATTACAAGTACAGTATATAAAGATGAGATTGAAAATGTATACTATTTATTGGTAAAAAAGGGAAGATTAAAATTAGAAGAGTATCAGCTTTTATGTGAACGAATTGCAGAATTTGCAGTGCTATCTTCTAAGCAGACCTATGTGGAACAGTATTGTAAAGAACATTTTTCAGTATTTATTCCAAAACAGGCAATTCGAATTTTAAAACAAATAGAGACAGGAATGTAAGCATGAAATATGATTTTGATTTAGATGATCGCCGTATTTCAAAGCAAATGGTGATAAAAATATTAACAACTGTTGTAGAAGCTATAATAGTTGTATTTATAGCATATGCCATTACGCATTATGGTTTGGTGACTATGACAGTTTCTGGAGAATACATGAGCCCTACACTAAAAGATGGGGATTCCATCTTAATTAATAAAATGTCCTATAAGATTCATTCCGTAAAAAGGAATGATGTTGTAGTGGTACAGGTAGATGGCTCAGAGCATAGTTATTTTACTCTAAACCGTGTGGTTGGATTACCAGGGGAAAGGGTACAGATTAAGGAAGGTATCGTCTATATTAACGGAAAAGAGCTAGACGAGAAGTTAGAATTTCCTCTAATTGAAAATGGCGGTCTGGCAATGGAAGAAATTCAGCTAGAGGAAAATGAGTATTTTGTATTAGGAGATAACCGAAACGAGTGTGAGGATAGTAGAAATGCCAATGTAGGCAATATTCTAGAAGAGGATATTGTAGGAAAGGCATGGATGCGTTTAAATTCTTTCACATTTGTTGGAATGATAGACAATTTTGCCAAAGCGGATGCAGGCAGTGAAGAAAGTGAATAAGGAAGGTTGAAAAAATGCAGTTTCAATGGTATCCAGGTCATATGACTAAGGCAAAAAGGGCCATGCAGGAGGATTTAAAGTTAATAGATGTTATTATAGAACTGGTAGATTCCCGCATTCCGTTAAGTAGTAAAAATCCGGATATTGACCCTTTGGCTAATGGTAAGTCCAGAATTATTTTATTAAATAAATATGATTTAGCAGATGACAAAGTAACCCAGGAGTGGGTGAAATATTATGAAGAAAAGGGATTTTTTGTTCATTTGGTTAATTCTAAGCAGGGAAAAGGTGTAAAAGCGGTACATGATGTTATTCAGAAAGCCTGCAAGGAAAAGATAGAGAGAGACCGGCGACGGGGGATTTTAAACCGTCCTATTCGTGCCATGATAGTGGGGATTCCAAATGTAGGCAAATCTACATTTATTAACAGCTTTGCAGGAAAGGCTTGTGCAAAGACAGGGAATAAACCAGGAGTAACCAAAGGGAAACAGTGGATTCGGTTAAACAAAAATGTAGAATTGCTGGATACACCTGGTATCCTTTGGCCGAAGTTTGAAGATCAGACGGTAGGACTGAGGTTGGCATTTATCGGTTCTATTAAAGATGATTTATATAATATTTATGAACTAAGTTTGTTGCTGATGGATTATTTACAGAGGGAATATCCAAAGGCAATCCCGGATTTTTATCAGATTGAAGCAGCCCAGGATAATGCAGTTTTATTGGGACGTATTGCACAGCGAAGGGGATGCCTTAAAGCAGGGGGCGAGTTTGATTTAGACAAGGCAGCAAAATATCTAGTGGATGATTTTAGAAATGGACGGTTAGGAAAAATCAGCTTAGAACATCCTGTAGAGTAAACTGCTTTTCGGAGGGGAAAAATATGTATGATGAGGATTTGATTGAGGACAGTCTTGCGTTTGTGAAAGGCTTGAAAAGTATTTTTGATAATGGGGAAGAAAATACAGCGGCTAAAGCAAGTGCATTAGAAGCAGAAAATAAAATATCGAATCAAAGCAGTGCAGGGACACAGCCACAGACAAGACCGATGGCACAGCAGGTACAGCCACAGGTTCAAGTAAAACCTCAAGGTCAGGTACAACCACAGCCAAAAGCTGTAGTACAGCCTCAAGCAAGACCAGTGACACAACAGGTACAGACACAGGTTCAGGTGAAACCGCAAGTACAAGCACAGCCTCAGCTAAGACCACAGGTTCAGGCACAACCACAGACACTAGCACAGGCCCAGACAAGACCAGTGGCACAGCAGGTACAGCCTCAGGCTCAGGCAAGACCTCAAGGTCAGGTACAACCACAACCAAAAGCTGTAGTACAGCCACAGGTTCAGGTACAACCGCAAGTACAAGCACAGCCTCAGGTAAGACCACAGGTTCAGGCACAGCCACAGGTTCAAGCAAAACCTCAAGGTCAGGTACAACCACAGCCAAAAGCTGTAGTGCAGCCACAGGCAAGACCGGTGACACCACAGGTACAGCCACAGGTTCAAGTAAAACCTCAAGCTCAGGTACAACCAAAAGCTGTAGTACAGCCACAGGCAAATGTGGTAACATCACAGCCAGTAGAAAAGAAAGAATCTTCTGTTGGTGATGAAGCAATAGAAAAATTAAAGGCTAAGCGCAAGGCAGAAGAGGAAGCTAAAAAGAATATAGAGGCTTCCGAAACCAATGCAGAGTTGGCAGCAAATGCAGAATCAATTAAAGAGATTCCAGAAGAAGGAAAGCATACATACGAAATTACAATCAAATTTGATTTTGCCAATATAAAGAAATTAGGAAAGAAATTAAAAGAAAAGATTACTCCAGAAACCAGAACATTAGAAGATGTCAATGCGGCAATGGAGGAGAATCGTCAGTTACAGATAGAGAAAGACCAGCAAGAACCAAAATCTTTTGCAGATACCAGCAAAGAAATGGCAGAGAAAGCCAAGGATGCTATGAAAAAATTACCAAAGTTTTCTGCTAAAAAGCCAGAAGCGGTTCAGGGGGAAGTAGTAGCTGATGGTGATGTAGTAGATGCAGAGATTAAAACAATAGAAGCACCAGATTCTGAAAATCGAATCGCGGAAAGGATAGAGGAAGTAAAGGAATTCATGACACCAAAGGTGTCTTATGCATCCCGTCTCTTGACGAACTCCCTTATTTTAGTGCTTTGTGTAGGTATTGCATTTTTCTTTGCATCCTTTGTAACAAATTATGTTGCACATCAGACTACTGTAGAAGGTGAATCCATGGAGCCGACATTATCAGATGGTGATACAGTAATCATTCAGAGAATGAGTTATCATTTTTCAGATCCGGAACGTTACGATGTAGTTGTATTCCCAGTATCTTATGAGGAAACAGAAGAAGACAATACATATTACATTAAGCGCGTTATAGGAATGCCGGGTGAAACGGTTCAGATCATTGATGGAAGTGTTTATATTGATGGAAAAGAATTAAAAGATGATAAATATGCTTTAAGTGATATTTTAGATCCGGGAATTGCGTCCTCTCCATTGGTTTTAGGTGAAGACCAGTATTTTGTTATGGGAGATAACCGAAATATGAGTACTGACAGTAGAAATTCATACGTTGGTCTGGTGAGCCGTAGAAATATTATTGGTGAGGCTTGGATTTGTACCTGGCCACTCAATCACTTTGGTAGTTTAAAACGATAAAAGAAGGAATGCACAATGAAGAAATCCATTCAGGAAATGAAGCAGGAATTGGAGCAGGCAGCTCCAGAACAGGTAAAACAGCTTTTAGAGGAATATCAGAAGGATGAGCGAAAGGGTGTTCAAAATCTGGTGGCCCGTTATTATAAAGAGCAGGAAAAGCTGGAACAGGAAATACGACGTTTAGAAGGTATGAAACAGTTTGAAATGAAATATAGCGAGTCTTATTCTGCAATTTGTGGAGTAGACGAAGCTGGAAGAGGACCTTTGGCAGGGCCAGTCGTAGCCGGGGCTGTGATTTTGCCAAAGGATTGCCAGATTTTGTATCTGAATGATTCAAAAAAACTGAGTGCCACAAAGAGAGACCAGCTTTTTGATGAAATTAAGGAGAAGGCAATTGCCTATGGAGTGGGAATTGTGTCTCCAGAACGAATTGATGAAATCAATATTTTGCAGGCTACCTATGAGGCTATGCATCAGGCTATTGAAAATATGAATGTTTCACCGGATTTGTTGTTGGTGGATGCAGTTACCATCCCTAATATTAGTGCAAAGCAGGTGGGAATCATTAAGGGTGATGCAAAAAGCGTTTCCATAGCTGCTGCCAGTATTTTGGCAAAGGTAACAAGGGATCGTTTAATGGTAGAATATGATAGTCTGTTTCCAGAGTATGGATTTGCAGGACATAAAGGGTATGGTTCGGCGGCTCATATTGAAGCTATTAAGAGCATTGGTCCCTGTCCGATTCATAGAAAGACATTCATAAAAAACTTTACTTAAAAATAAAATTATATTGTCTGCTATAGTATAGAATATTTTGATTGCTATGAAAGGAGGATTTCCATGGGTCAGCAGGAGGATTTTCAATATTTTCGGAATCCGAAAAAAGAAAAGAAGACAGCCATCGCTTTGGAATATGAGCCAGCGAAGGATCAGGCACCTAAGGTAATTGCCTCCGGTCAGGGATTTCTGGCAGAAAAGATTATTGATGTAGCTAAAGAATCAGAGATTCCTGTTCACAAGGATGAAAAGCTTGCAAGAAGTCTGAAAGAAATAGAGATTGGGGAATATATTCCACCAGAATTGTATCAGGTAGTGGCGGATGTCTTGGTGTTTGTAGACGCCATGGATAAAATCAAGGGTAAGGTAATGGATAAACAAAAGAATGCCGGTAGTGCTTTCTTTAAAACAGAAGAATAAAATAGAATTTATGATAAGACAGTTGTTATGGCTGTCTTATTTTATATATTTGGAATAAAAAATTATAATTTCGTGAAACTTTTTTGAGAGATAAAAGGTCTAATATAATGTAAAAAAAATATATAGTTCGAATGCAATAAAAAAGGGAGGTGAAATAACATGTTTTCCCGGGAAAAGAAAAAAAGTCAGATTGAAAAGAAGATAGAACAAATCATATGCGAAAATTATAATAGCTATTATCGAATGGCATATAGCTTTGTGAAAAACGAATCGGATGCAGCAGATATCGTACAGGAAGGTGCTTATCGGGCAATAAAGCAAAGTGATTCTTTAAAAGAAATCGATTATGCTACAACATGGATTTATCGGATTATGATGAATGAAATATATCGTTATACAAAACGGAAAGCATATGTATCATTTGATAAAGAAATATTTTTGGAGCCGGCTTTGGAAGATACCTATGAAAATATTGATTTAAAAAGAGCTTTGGATGCTATGGAACCTAAGGATAGAACAGTGATTCAGTTAAAGTATTTTGAGGAATTAAAACTGGAAGAGATTGCAGAGATTCTTGGAGAAAATATCAGCACAGTAAAAAGCAGATTGTATCGTGGTTTGAAGAAGCTTCGTAAAGCACTTTAAGACCAAAAGGGAGGAATGGATTATGTTGAAAAAAGAGATGAATCAATTAAAGAAGGATTATGAGAAAGTAAGTATGAATCAGGGAGCCTATGAAAAAATGCTTTATCGGATAAAGGAAGGAAAGAAAGATAAGAGAACAAATTCTTATAGAAATCTATGGAGGGCAGGAATTGCTGTGGCTGCTATACTGGCTCTTGTGATTTTGCCAAATTCATCCGAAAAAATAGCTAACGCTATGGGAAAGGTGCCTGTATTTGGCGGACTTATTAAGCTTGTTACAGTAAGAGAATATGAATATAAAGATGAGATGAGAGAAGCTAATGTTAAAGTAAAAGAATTAAAGACAGAGATGGAAAAAAAATCCAATGAGGCATTAAAGCGCTCAGAAGCTATTCGACAATCTGTAGATGGAGTGAATGATGAAATGGTTGAAATAACTATGGAATTTATCAAAGAATTTGAAAAAGCAAAAAAGCAGAATGGGGTTAAGGAATTAAAAATAGACTCAAAAATAATTAAAACTACTTCGGATTATTTTACATTAAAACTAATCTGTTATGAGAGTGCTGCCAGTGGCTATGAAGAAAACTATTATTATACTATCGATTTAAATACTGGAGAAAGATTGGAAATGAAGGACTTATTTGTGGATGGTTCCGATTATCTGAAGGTGCTTCAGGAAAATATTGAGAATCAAATGCTTAAGCATATGGAAGAGGATGAAAATGCTTCTTATTGGTTGAATGATGATTTTGAGGAGTTTGATTTGAAGGAGCAGATTAGAAAAGCAGAATTTTATATTAACGAAAAGGATGAAATTGTGATATGCTTTCAAGAAGGAGATGCTGCAGCTATGTATATGGGAAATGTAACATTTTCAATACCAAATTCAGCAGTGCAGGAGATTTTAAAGTGATATAAAACAAAGTGATTTTTGTAAGGCAACGCCAACGCGTTGCCTTTTTTGGAGCAAAGAATAGTATTCTGGGTAAGAATATGATATTATTTTAAGAAATATATTGTGGGGATATGGGAAAGGTGGAACTATTGAAGGAGAATAAACGAGAGATTGGTGCTGTCTACGAAAAGCAGGCAGTGGAATTTTTGCAAAAAAAGGGATATGAGATATTAGAGACCAATTTTCGATGTCGGCAGGGAGAGATTGATATTATTGCCAAGGAAAAGGAATATCTGGTATTTGTAGAGGTGAAATATCGAAAAGATACCAGAGCCGGCAGCGGATTAGAGGCGGTGGATTATCATAAACAGCATAAAATTATACAAACAGCAAGATATTATTTATATAGTCATCAATTAGCAGAAGAGATTCCTTGTCGTTTCGATGTCATAGGAATCTGTCCGAATAAAATTACATTAATTAGAAATGCTTTTGAGACATAGAAGTAATGATGTAGAAAGGAATCAATCAATGCAGTGGAAATGTAAAAGTAAAGAAGAATTACAGAAAGAAAAAAAGCCATATGTAGATAATTATTTAGGAGAAGAGGTCTATCTGGATGAAACCAAAGAAGTTCCACTTTTACGATTCTCGGTATGCAGGGAATTGAAATGGATGGATTTGGCATTTTCCACCAGAGCAGGCGGGATAAGTGAAGGCTATTTAGCCAGTTTAAATCTCGGCTGGGATAGAGGTGAGCCAAGAGAAAATGTCTGTGAGAATTATAAGCGGGTATGTAGTGCTTTGGGGGGAGATTATCAAAAACTGGTTCTCTCGGATCAGATTCATGAAACGAAAGTCATTTATGCAGACGAAAATCATTGTGGCGGAGAAAATATAGAGAAAAGGCTGAAAGGTGTAGATGGCTTGGTTACAGATAAGCCAGGATTGATTCTTGCCACTTCCTATGCAGATTGTGTGCCGCTTTTCTTTATTGATTCGAAGAAAAGAATAATTGCCTCCTCTCATTCTGGATGGAAGGGAACTGTGGCAAAAATCGGACAGGAAACTCTTGAAAAGATGAAAGAAATGGGAAGTGACGTAAAGGACATAGTTGTGATAATAGGTCCATCTATCTGTCAAAAATGCTATGAGGTCAGTGAAGACGTTGCGGTACAGTTTTTGGAAACTTATGGTGAAGAAGCGGGAATGGATATTTTGCAAAAAGGGAAAATTATGCCGGATGGGGAACAGAAATATCAATTAGACCTATGGGCGGCTAACTGGCATCAGTTAACTAAAGCTGGGATTAGGGAAGAAAATCTTCATGTCTCCGGTCTTTGTACCTGCTGCAATCCTGAATTTCTTTATTCCCACAGAGCATCCCAGGGAAAACGGGGAAATTTAAATGGGTTTATGCGTATTTTGGATAAAAACAGGATATAAATAAGCAAAAAATCCCTGTGGTTGCTTTTTTATGTTCTTTATGATATAAAGAAAGATGTTGTGTTATAAATGCAGCATGAAAATAAAGCTTTTCAAAAAGAAAAGAGATTTGTTAAATTGGAGGTAATATTTTGAGAAAATTCAGTAAATGTGCAGTAGCACTTACATTATGTGCAGCAATGGTTTTTACTGGTGGCTGTAGTAAAAAAGATGGTGATTCTGATAAGAAAAAGTCTGATGCGGAATATGTAACCTTATCTGAGTACAATCCAGTTACTTTAAAGACAGCAGATATAGATGAATATGTTCAGGGACAGATTGACCAGACTTTAGCAGAATATACAGAGTATAAGAAGGTAAAAAAAGGTAAGGTTAAAGAGGGTGATACTGTTAGTATTTATTATGTTGGCAGAATGAATGGAAAGAAGTTTGAAGGCGGTTCCTGTACTGCTGAGGATATGCCAGAAGGCTATGATTTAACCATTGGCTCAGGAGCCTTTATACCTGGATTTGAAGATGGACTGATTGGTGCAAAGGTTGGAGATACCGTAAAAGTAGATACCACATTTCCAGATGAATATCCAAACAATCCAGATTATGCTGGAAAGAAAGCAGTATTTACAGTTACCGTAAATTATATTCAGGGCGAGGCCATTGTGCCAGAAGTAACAGATGAGTTTGTAAAAGAAAATCTAACTACTTATGAGTCTGCCGAGGATTATAAAAATACTCTGAGAGAATATGCCATTAAGGAATTGGCATGGACTTCTGTTTACGAAGGTTCAAAAATTGAAGAATATCCAGAAGACCAGGTGGACGAAATGTATAATCAGTTATACACTTCCATTACCTATTATCTGGAGCAGAATAACTATGAACTTTCCGACTATATTGAAGCACAGCAGACTACAGAAGAGGCATTTAAAGAGCAGTTAAGAACTACTGCTCAGGAAGATGTTGGAAGAATTTTGATTTGTAAAGCCATTGCAGAGGCAGAGAAACTTTCTGTCTCTGATGAAGAATATCAGGCGGAAGTGAAGAACTTTATTACCAGTTATAATGTGGAAGATGAAGCTGGTTTAGACGAGTTATTCAAGAATTATTATGGAACGGATGCAAAGTCTATCATTACAGACGATTTGTTGTTCCAGGAGGTAAAGGATTTTTTAGCAAAGAACGCAAAGGAAGAATAATCTCAGAGAGTTGATGGGATTGTGAAAGAAAGGATTATGTGCATGAAAGGTCATAAAATATCAGATATTGTACCTGGAAGCATAGCGGAGGAAATGGAGATTGCCCCAGGCGATCTCCTTTTATCTGTTAATAATCACGAGCTGGTGGATGTGTTTGACTACCACTATCTAGTGAATGAAGAGTACATCACAGTTTTGATTGAGAAGCCGGATGGGGAGCAGTGGGAGCTGGAAATTGAAAAGGATTTTGATGAAGATTTAGGTCTGGTATTTGAGCAGGCGTTGCTGGATGAATATCATTCCTGCCGGAATAAGTGTATCTTTTGTTTTATTGACCAGATGCCGCCGGGAATGAGAGAAACCTTGTATTTTAAGGATGATGATGCGAGATTATCTTTTTTGCAGGGAAATTATGTTACTTTGACAAATATGTCAGAAAAGGACATTGACCGTATCAAGCGATTTCATCTTGCACCAATCAATGTGTCGGTGCATACAACAAATCCGGAACTTCGTTGTAAGATGCTGCATAATCGGTTTGCAGGGGAATCGTTGGAGAAAATGTATGATTTAGCCCAGGCAGGTATCGAAATGAACAGCCAGATTGTCCTTTGCAAAGGATGGAATGATGGAGCAGAGCTGGATCGGAGTATAGAGGATTTAGGAAAACTATATCCAAGTATGCAAAGCTTGTCTGTGGTTCCTATGGGAATGACCAAGTACCGTGAAGGTTTGGTGCAGGTTGAGAAGTTCCAAAAAACAGATGCCATTGCATTTTTAAAGCAGGTCCACCGTTGGCAGGAGAAGTTTTTAAAAGAGTTTGGTACCCGGTTTGTCCATGCCAGTGATGAGTGGTATTTAATGGCTGAGCAGGAAATTCCAAATGCAGATTATTATGAAGGCTATGGACAGATTGAAAATGGTGTGGGAATGGTTCGTTCTTTTCTAGATGAATGGAAGGAAGCACTGGATGAATGGAAGGAAGCACGGGACAAGGATGGTTTCATTCAGGAACCAATTGAGGTTTCCTGTGTGACAGGCCGTTTGTTTGGTCCGATTTTACAGCAGTGTGCAAAAGAACTGGAAGCTCTGGATAAAAATATTCAAGTTCACGTATATCCAATCCGCAATGACTTCTTCGGTGAGGATATTACCGTTGCAGGGCTGGTAACAGGACAGGATATTATTGCACAATTAAAAGAACAGCAGCTGGGACAGTATTTAATGATTCCAATTACAATGCTTCGCAGTGGAGAAGAAGTTTTTTTGGATGATTTTACCGTTTCCGAGTTAGCACAAGATTTACAAATCGACGCGGTTATTGTAAAATCAGATGGAAGGTCCTTTTTTGAGGGGATTATGCAAAAAGGATGTTAGTAGATAGAGAAAGTGGAGGTAGAATATGAGCAGACCGATTGTGGCCATTGTAGGCCGTCCAAACGTGGGTAAGTCTACTCTGTTTAATATGATGGTAGGAGAGCGTATTTCTATTGTAAAAGATACGCCTGGTGTTACCAGAGACCGAATTTATGCAGACGTTACATGGCTTAATTATAGTTTTACATTAATGGATACCGGCGGAATTGAGCCGGAGACCAATGATTTGATGCTTCGCCATATGAGAGAGCAGGCAGAGATGGCTATTGAGATGGCAGATGTAGTTCTTTTTCTTGTAGATGGAAAGACTGGCGTGGTAGATGCAGACTATCAGGTGGCGGACATGCTTCGTAAATCTCAGAAAAAGATTGTGCTTGTAGTAAATAAGATAGATAACTTCGATAAACAGATGATGGATGTGTATGAATTTTACAATCTTGGAATTGGTGAGCCACATCCGGTATCTTCCTTAGGAAAACTTGGGGTTGGTGATATGCTGGACGAAATCGTGCATCTGTTCCCTGAGAATCTGGAGGAGGAAGAAGACGAACGTCCTAGGGTGGCTATTGTTGGTAAGCCAAATGTAGGAAAATCTTCTATTATCAATAAGTTATTAGGTGAAAACCGTGTTATTGTATCAGATATTGCAGGAACCACCCGTGATGCAGTAGATACTGCTATTACCTGGGAGGGGAAGGAATATGTATTTATTGATACTGCCGGACTTCGTCGGAAGAATAAAATCAAAGAAGAGATTGAACGTTACAGTATCCTTCGTACCGTATCTGCTGTAGAACGTGCCGATGTGGTAATGCTGGTTATTGATGCCAAGGAAGGTGTAACGGAACAGGATGCTAAAATTGCAGGAATTGCCCATGACCGTGGCCGTGGTATGATTATTGTAGTAAATAAATGGGATGCAGTGGAAAAGGATAATAACTCGGTAAAGGAATACACCAATAAGATTCGTATGACATTATCCTTCCTGCCATATGCAGAGATTATGTTTGTTTCTGCCAAGACAGGACAGCGGTTACCAAAGCTGTTTGATTCTTTGGAACTGGTGATTCAGAATCATTCCCTGCGAATTGCTACCGGTGTGTTGAATGATATTTTAACAGAAGCAGTTGCTATGCAGCAGCCACCTTCAGATAAGGGACGCCGCCTGAAGATTTTCTATATGACCCAGGTTAGTGTGAAGCCGCCAACCTTTGTTATTTTTGTAAACGATAAGCAGCTAATGCATTTTTCATATACCCGTTATATAGAGAATAAAATCAGAGAGGCATTTGGATTTGCAGGAACCCCATTAAAATTCATTATTAGGGAACGAAAAGAAAAAGATTGATAAAGAATAAACACAGGAGGAACTCATTATGTTGGCTCATGTTATTTGTTTGGTAATAGGTTATTTCTGCGGGTGTATCTCAGGAGGATATCTGGTAGGAAGGGCTTATCATATGGATATCCGCACCAAGGGAAGTGGAAATGCGGGTACAACTAATGTATTACGTAATTTAGGTAAGGGTCCTGCGCTGCTGACCTTTTTATGTGACTTGGCAAAGGCGATTATTCCTATTATGGTGATTCGTCTGGCAATTAATCCAAAGGAATGGTACTTGTGGTGTTTGTATTGTGGACTAGGAGTTGTACTTGGACATAATTATCCATTTTATCTTGGATTTAAGGGAGGAAAAGGAATTGCAGTTACTGCAGCAGTGGTACTTTCTGCTTGTAATCCATGGGTAGTTCCTTTTGGTTTGACTATTTTTATTGTTGCAGTTGTCCTTACCCGTTATGTATCGGTAGGTTCTTTGCTGGTGGCATGGTATATCCCAGTAAATACATTGATTTGGCATAAGGATGATCCTTTGTTCATACACATGATGATAATCAGTCTGCTATTCACTGCATTTGCGTATTTCCAGCATCGTCAGAATATTGTACGCCTCATACATGGAAATGAGAATAAGCTATGGGGTGACAAGAAGAAAGAGGATGTAACAGAAGCACCAGAGAGTAGTGAGGAGAAGAACGAAAAATAGGAGGAGTAATATATGAGCAAGGTTAGTTTTTTGGGCGCAGGAAGCTGGGGAACTGCACTGGCTATTATGCTGGCAAAAGGCGGACATGAGGTGACTTTGTGGTCTGCTGTAGAGTCAGAGGTAGATATGCTGGTGGAAAATAGAGAGCATAAGCATCGTCTGCCAGGAGTGAAGCTGCCAGATTCTATTCAGCTTACCAAGGATTTAGAAACAGCTTGTAAAGGATTTGACTTAATTGTATTTTCTGTAGCATCTCCATTTGTGCGCCAGACTGCCAAAAATGCAGTTAGTTTTATTGCAGCTGGACAGAAAATTGTAAATGTGGCAAAGGGCATTGAGGATGATACATTAAAGACTCTTCGTGATGTGATTCTGGATGAGATACCACAGGCAGATGTGGCAGTTTTATCAGGACCTAGCCATGCAGAAGAAGTTGCTGTTGGTGTTCCTACTACAGTTGTAGTGGGGTCGGAAAATGAAGAGACTGCTGCATTGATTCAGGAAATCTTTATGAATGACCGTTTTCGTGTATATACCAGTTCAGATATAGTTGGTATTGAGCTGGGTGGTTCTTTGAAAAATGTCATTGCCCTGGCGGCAGGTGTTATCGATGGCTTAGGATTTGGTGATAATACAAGGGCTGCATTAATGACCCGTGGAATTGCAGAAATCAGTCGTCTTGGATTGAAAATGGGTGGAAAGATGGAAACCTTCTTAGGTCTTTCTGGAATTGGTGATTTGATTGTTACCTGTACCAGTGAGCATAGCCGTAATCATACCGCTGGATATTTGATTGGTAAAGGATATTCTACTGATGCGGCCATGAAGGAAGTGAAGCAGGTTGTAGAAGGTGTTTATTCTGCTAAGGCAGCTCTTGCTCTTGCCAATAAATACGAGGTAAGTATGCCGATTGTAGAGCAGATTAATAATGTATTATTTAAGAATCAGCCAGTAATGGATGCTGTAAACGGACTATTGGCACGTGAAAAGTGTAATGAATATTCTGGTCTTGGCTGGGAGGAATAGTTTGTCTTGGGCTGTCATATTCTAGTAAAAAAGAAATGGAGGCTGGAATATGGAGAGACAGCCGGAAGAATTTATAAGCCGTCAGCAGAAGATTGCAGCGGCAAAAGAGGCATTCGGAGGAAATCAATTATCAAAAGTGTCTTATGGCAGTTCCTATAGCAGGGAAGTGGAAATGGTTGATTTGAAGGATGCGGGAGAGGAACTACAAAAAAAGCATACCTTTCGTCTTCTTCGCATGATGGCGGCGGGGATGCTTTTTTTTCTGTTAGTCATTGCATTTTCTAACGGCTTTTCTTATCATGGATTTAATCAGGAATATGTTCAGGAAAAGTTGAATGACGAAACTACATGGAATCAGTTGCAGAAACAGGTGCAAAAACTGTATTTTTCTATTGAAGAAAGCTTTTCTTCCAATGAAAAATAATAGAAAGACAACATAGCTGATTCTACAAAACCTAAGAAAGGAAGTTGCAGAGCAAATATGAGTATGAGAAAATTGGCGTTATCTGATGAGATTTTATTATCAGTGGAAAAGCCTGCAAGATACATTGGAAATGAAATAAATATGGTGAAAAAAGACCCTGCAAAGGTAGATATACGCTTTTGTATGTGTTTTCCGGATGTATATGAAATCGGAATGTCCCATTTAGGTATTCAGATTTTATATGATATGTTTAATCAGTGGGAGGATATCTACTGTGAGCGTGTGTATTCACCATGGGTGGACTTAGATCAAATTATGAGGGAAAAGAATATTCCTCTTTTTGCTTTGGAGACCCAGGAACCGGTAAAAGACTTTGATTTTCTGGGGATTACTTTGCAGTATGAGATGTGCTATACCAATATTTTACAGGTGCTGGATCTGGCACAGATTCCATTAAAAGCCTGTGACCGTACATTGGAGCATCCATTTGTCATTGGTGGTGGCCCTTGCTCCTATAATCCAGAGCCAATCGCAGACTTTTTTGATATGTTCTATATAGGGGAAGGCGAGACGGTTTACCGCCAGCTTATGGATGCCTATAAAGCTTGGAAAAACAGTGGTAAAGACCGTGTGGAATATTTAAAAATGGCTGCCCAGATTCCAGGAATCTATGTACCAATGTTTTATGATGCGGAGTATAATCAGGATGGAACCTTAAAGAGTTTTACTAGAAATATGCCAGAAGCACCAGAAAAGGTGTTAAAACAGGTACAAATGGATTTGGCCGATACCTATTATCCAGAGAAACCATTGGTACCTTATATTAAGGTGACACAGGATAGAGTGGTTCTTGAAATTCAGCGTGGCTGTATCAGAGGCTGTCGTTTTTGTCAGGCAGGTATGCTATATCGTCCAATTCGTCCAAGGGATTTGGAATTTTTAAAACAGCGCGCCATTAAGATGTTAGAATCCACAGGACATGATGAGATTTCTTTAAGCTCCTTAAGCTCCAGTGATTATAAGGAGCTGCCAGATTTAGTTTACTGGCTCATTGATGAGTGTAATAAAAACGGGGTAAATATTTCATTACCATCCCTTCGTATTGATGCCTTTTCGCTGGATGTTATGTCTAAGGTACAGGATGTCCGAAAAAGCAGTCTGACCTTTGCACCTGAGGCTGGTTCCCAGCGTATGAGAAATGTAATCAATAAAGGACTTACCGAAGAAGTGATTTTAAATGGTGCTATGGATGCTTTTCGCGGTGGCTGGAACAGAGTGAAGCTTTATTTTATGCTGGGTCTGCCAGGAGAAACCTTTGAAGACATTGAAGAAATTGCAGTTCTTTCTGATAAGATTGCCAGAGAGTATTATACGATTCCAAAGGATCAGAGAAATGGAAAGGTGAATATTGTCACTAGTACTTCTATTTTTGTACCAAAGCCGTTTACACCGTTTCAGTGGGCACGTATGAACAGTAAGGAAGAAGCCAGTGAAAAGCGTTATTTCCTTTTAGACAAGGTAAAGAGTCAGCTCAATGCTAAAAGTATTAAGTATAATTGTCATGACGCAGATGTTTCAGAATTGGAAGGAGTATTTGCCAGAGGTGACAGACGGCTTTGTGATGTGATTTTACAGGCATATGAGGCAGGATGTATTTATGATTCCTGGACAGAATATTTCCATTATGACCGTTGGCAGAAGGCTTTTGAGGATCACGGACTGACGATGGCTTTTTATAATGATAGAGAGAGAGCAGAGGACGAGCTGTTCCCTTGGGATTTTATTGATATTGGTGTCACAAAGGCATTTTTGCTTCGGGAATATCATAATGCCAAGGCAGAAACGGTGACTCCAAACTGTCGTCAGAAGTGTGCGGGCTGTGGTGCTGCCAGATTTGGCGGTGGTGTCTGCACAGAGGTTAGGGAATAAGAGATAGAGGAAGAGAAACGATACAATAGATTAGTAAAGAAAGAAGAAAATATATGAAAGCAAGAATTAAATTTTCCAAAACAGGCTCTATGCGTTTTATTGGACACTTAGATGTGATGCGTTATTTTCAGAAGGCATTCCGCCGGGCAAAAATACCGGTAAGTTATAGTCAGGGATTTTCACCACATCAGATATTATCTTTTACCTCGCCACTTGGTATCGGTCTTACCAGTGATGCAGAGTATCTGGATATGGAACTGGATGCCTGTCCAGAGCCAGAGAAAATGGTGGAGTGGATGAATACACAGATGAATGATGAAATTCGGGTAAAGGACTTTTTGTTGTTGCCAGATAATGCAAAGCCATCCATGGCAATGTTGTCTGGATGTGATTATGTAGTTACTTTAAAACCAGATGTGGAGTCCGTATTTCGGGATAGTGAATGGACAAAAACTAAACTGGAAGAATTTTTATCTCAGAATATTATTTCTATTATTAAGAAGACAAAACGTTCGGAAAAAGAAGTGGATATCCGTCCCAATATTTATTATGCCAGTCATGTAAAGGCTGAATTTGAAGAAATGACGAAGCAGAAATATGATGCTCTTTGTATTGATTTGAAAGAATTTGCACCAGTGCTTTTTTGCCAGCTTACAGCAGGAAGTGTGCTTAATATTAAGCCGGAGCTGGTGATGCAGGCATTTTGTGGATATGCAGGGGTAGAGTACAAACCATTGGATTATCAGGTACACCGTCTGGAAATGTATGGGGATGCCAATGGAAAGAAGGGAGAAGTACATCTTCTTCACGGGGAACCGCCATGCAAGCTGGTTCCTTTATCACAGTACAAGTAGTGTTGTTTGAATTAATTATAGGAAAGTCGAATCATTGTCTAGGATGGAGATACAGGTATGCCAAATGAACTTTTGATTATGAGGAAGGAAAATAAAATACTATCTATGCAGGTTCAGGAAGGGAAAATCTGTCAGATTCATGCAGAGAGTATGGAAGCAGAGCCGGTAGCCCATCTTGGAGATATTTACGTTGGAAAAGTACGTAATATTGTTAAAAATATCAATGCGGCATTTGTAGAATTTGAGAAGGGACAGATTGGTTATCTGTCTCTTTCTGATAGTGTGATTCCTATTCATACCCAGGGGGTTCCTCATCAGGAGGGACGGGTGCTGATTGGAGATGAGATTATAGTCCAGGTGGCAAAAGAGGCAATTAAAACCAAGCCGCCTACTCTTTCTGGGGCGTTGGATTTAACGGGACGTTATGTAGTGCTTACTGTAGGAAGACCACAGATAAGTATTTCCAAGAAGATTCGGGAGAAAGCTGTCAGAGAAGAATTAAGCGGATTTTTGGCAGATTTTTCCTGTGAGGAATATGGTTTTATTGCCAGAACCAATAGTGCAGAAGTGTCCAGAGAAATTTTGCAGCAGGAAATCAAAACCTTAATCAAAAACTATCAGGAATTGATAGAACATGGAATTCATCGGACACCATATACCTGTCTGTTGAAAGCTCCATCGGGATATCTGTCCCATATCCGGGACGGATATGTTGCAAAAGTGGAGCGGATTCTCACAGATGATGAGGAGTTATTTCAGGAAATTGAAACCTATCTGAAAATGTTCTGGCCAGAAGAATTGCACAAGTTAGAAATGTGGCAGCCAGAAAATGGGAAAATGGATGCGGTATACAATGTAAGCCGCACCATAGAGCATGCTTTAATGCCAAAGGTATGGCTAAAAAGCGGCGCCTATCTGGTAATACAGCCTACCGAAGCCTTGGTTTCTATTGATGTTAATACAGGCAAGGCAATTTCAAAGAAAAAGGATGTACAGCAGACCTATTTAAAAGTGAATAAAGAAGCGGCTCAGGAGATTGCAAGACAGCTTCGGTTAAGAAATCTTTCTGGAATGATTTTAATTGATTTTATTGATATGAAATCGGAAGAAGCGAAGCTGGAGGTGATGGAAGCCTTGCGGCAGGCAGTACGGCCTGACCCGGTGAAAACCACAGTGGTGGATATGACCAAACTGGGACTGGTGGAGGTTACCAGAATGAAGCTGCGAAAGTCATTATTTGAACAGATGAAAGAATCGTAGATAATTATAGAATACTATAAGGATTTTAAGTAGAGAAGTAATATAGATAAATAATAAAAAAACAGAAGTGAGGGAAAATATGACGCAGGATGAAATTATTATTAGAACAGGTATTGTGCATATATTGGATGGAGAATTAGGTTATCCGGTATTTTCGGAGCAGCCTTTGGAATTATCTCCAGATACCAATGATTTTTTTCGGGGATTGATTTATAAGATTATGTCTGGAGACGAAATGAAAAAATGTCATTTTGACGATATGACTATAGAAGAGGAAGTTCCTTTTGAGGAAAATTCTGAGAACGGTGAGGAAGTAATCGCTGCAGATACCGAAGAAAATGGTGAGAATGTTCAGTTTGCAGAGGAAGACTTGTCTGAGCTTTACGAGGATGCAGAAATGACAGAGCCAGCCTTTGTTTCCAAAGTAAATGTTTATGAACTTGTGAAGGCTTTTTCTGAGGAACATTTAGTAGAGGATAGTAAGAAACTCGCCCAGGCATTATATGATATTATGAATGCCAATATTGCTATTCCTTCTGCAGACTTTGCAGTGGTTACCTTTCAGGTACATTCCCAGCCATATCTGGCTTTGCTTAAGATGAATTACAAAGAAAGCTTTGTACATTTAACCCAGGCAGAAGAAATGGGCAATGTAAATCAGATTATCCGTTATAAATCCATGCTGCCATCTGCAACTACGAAATTATCCGAAGCAATTATTATTGATTTGACGGATTATAGTGTAAAGCTGGTAGAAAAGAAATATGAGGTCAACGGAACAAAGGTAAACTATCTTTCTGAACTTTATTTACACTGTCATGCAGCCATGTCTTCCAAGACCAAAATGGATATTGTAACCCGGGCAGTGGAGCAGGTGAATAAAAAGCATTATGCAGAAGAGCCAGTAAAGCAATTGGAAGCAAAACGAATTATCAAGGAAGAGATTGAAGACACGGGAAGTATTAATGTAGAGCGCATCAGCGAAAAGATTTATGGAAAGGCTCCGGAAATCAAGGAAGAGTTTGATGCAAAAATGGAAAAGTATCATATGGAAAAGGCAGAGGTAACACCGCAAAGCGAAAAAACGACAAAGAAGTTTGAGAAGCAGTACCTGAAAACGGACACTGGTATCGAAATCAATATTCCAATGGAACAGTACCAGGATGCAGAGCAGGTGGAGTTTATTACCAATGAAGATGGCACTATTTCTGTATTAATAAAAAATATTAATAAAATTACCACACGGTAATTTATGGGAAAGGGTATGAGAAATGTTTCGACTATGGGCTAAGGCTTTTAAAGAAAACCGTTTGGTTCAGGATATTACTATATGCGATTCTGATACAAAGAAAAATCGTACAAAAAAGGTGTTTGATGCGGTAGATGAAGTCTGTTATACATTTGATTTGAGTAAACCAATCTGGTTGGAATCCAATATAGAGGAATTTAAGAGAAGGGATAAAACCCGGTTTTATCAGGATAATTTTATTGATAGTATTGAATTTGATTATCTGGAGATTCATGTGATTGAAGAAGATGACTGGTGGTAGGAAAGGAAGTGTTGATATGAAACGTAAGTTTCTATTAAGTGCATGCGTTATCATAGGAATCCTTGGAAGTGTTTATTGTTCCTTTTGTCAGGAATCAGGAAAAAAAGTTCTGGCAGAAACAATCTTTCAGAATGAATTAAAGATGGCAAATCAGAAAAGTACTGCTGCTTCTGGTAGTTCTGTGGAAGTAGAAAAGGAAGCAATTGCTATATGGAGTTATGATAAAAAGACAAAATGTCTTACCATATCAGGAACTGGCAGACTGTATGATCCGGAAAAAGTCAGTGAATATAGTGATAATAATTGGAAATGGGGATTTGCAGCACCAAGTTATAGCAAAAAGGTAAAATCCATCGTAATCGAACCGGGAATTACCATGATTGACAAAGGTGCGTTTGGAGATTTTGAGTCATTGGAATCGGTTAGTATTCCTGATACAGTGACTACAATAGAGGATTATGCATTTTATAGATGTAAAAGGTTAAAGAAAATTATATTGCCAGATGGTGTAACAAAAATTGGACAGGAATGTTTTTGGGAGTGTACTTCGTTAAAGAAGATTACCCTGGGGAAAAATGTGAAAGAAATCGGCGATAGGATTTTCTATGGATGCAAAAAATTGAAAAAAATTGTTCTACATACAGAAAATAATTTTCTGGAAATGCAGGATCAAATCCTATATAGTCAGGATGGAACAGTTTTGTACTATAGTCTGCTAAATGGAAAGGCTAAGGTGCAGATTTTGTCAGGGACAGAGACGGTTGCATCTACAGCATTTGCCAATAATAGCAATCTGACAAAGATACGTATTCCGGTTACAGTAAAAACTATAGAAGGCGGTGCTTTTTATCGGTGTGCCAATTTAAAGAAGATTTCTTTTGAGGAAAATTCCCAATGTATCTCTATGCTGGATTATGGCTATTATAATGATGGCTATGAAGATAATTTTGGTGTATTTCAGGGCTGTGAAAAATTAAAGAAAATTATATTGCCAGATAGTGTCCAATATTTGGGAAATTATACCTTTGATGGATGTAAGAGTCTGGAAGAAATCTATTTTGGAAAGTCATTTAGAGGTTTTTCATGGTATAATACCATAGAAGAAATTCAAACAGATGCTAAAAAATATAACGTATTTACCCAATCTACAATTTATAAAAATACATCCTTGAAGGAGTATACGGTTTCGAAAGAAAATTTAAAGTATACCTGTAAAGAAGGTATATTGTATAACAAAAAACATACGAAGTTGATTATGTATCCACCATGCAAAAAAGATAGTATTGTAAATGTTCCCAAGGGAGTAAAAACGATATCTTCTGAAGCGTTTTATGGTAATAAAAATATTCAAAGTATGATTTTTCCAGAAGCATTAAGAGAGATTGGCGAGCGTACATTTTATAATTGTATCAATTTAAGAAAGGTGAACTGGCCGAAAAAGCTAAAACGGATTGGACCTTCTGCTTTTCAGCAATGTACGAGATTGGAAAGCGTATCAGTTACTGCTAAAAATGCAGTGATTTTGGAATCTGCATTCCACGGCTGCCGTTCTTTGAAAGAAATCACCCTTGGAAATGGTATCAAAAGAATCGGGATGAGTGCATTCTATCATTGTACTAGAATAAAACAGATTAGCATTCCTGCTTCTGTAAAGCGAATTGATTTTCTTGCTTTTGGATACTGGTATAAAAAAACGAAAAGCTTCGAGGGCGACGCAAAAATTAAAGGATTTATTATTTATGGAAAGAAAGGTTCTGTGGCACAGAAATATGCCAAGAATAATAAAATGACATTTGTAGCAAGGTGATTTTGATAGTTCATAGTATTATGTATATCTTATAGTGATTCTGTGAATCAAAATATGTAAATTAATATTAAAGGAGTTTTAGGCTTATGAAGAAAAGTAAAAAAAGTATTATTAGTTTATTGGTTGTTATGGCACTGCTGGTTACAGGAAATCCAGTAACAATGAAGGCTGCTACAAAACGAACCATTTCAGAGAAGAAGTTAGTTCTTTGGAAGGGAGAGGTGGAAAAGCTCTCTATCAGCAACAAGAAAAAAGGTGATAAAATCACATGGAAAAGCAATAAAAAGTCAGTGGCAACAGTTTCTAAAAAGGGAAAAGTAACTGCCAAAAAGGTTGGTAAGGCAAAGATTACTGCTATCGTTAAGAAAAATGGAAAGAAAGTAAAAAAATTCACTTGTAAGGTTACCGTAAAGAAGATTCCAACAGAGGATTATATCAATATATCTCTTCCAACGACACCATGTGCTATTGCTGACTTACAGATGGAGGAATGTTCTTTTGATATTACAGATATCCAGGTAAATACTCAGGAGAAGGAATCACCAGACAAAGGGGACAAGCCTTTTGCAGTTAGTGTAACCATTTCTGGTAAATTAAATTGTATGGTTTCGGAAGGGGCTTCCCAGCAGACATCAGAAGTAACTTCTGGTTCCAGTGTAGATGTCAGCAAGCTTCATACACCTATGATTTTGTCGTATCAATTGTTAGATTCCCAGAAGGACGTTGTAGAGGCTGGAAAAGCGTATTTCTTCCAGTATGAGATAGGTAAGAGCGTTGAATTTACTTGTACGTTAGAAATGGATAGTTATGGTGGAGAGTATACGCTGAAGTTTGGCAATAAGAAATTATAAAAGTGAGATATCTGAAACTTTACATTTTTTTTCGCTCATGCTAAGATAATATTCGTGAGTAGCACAGACAATCGCGGCTGCAAGTGTCGAAAGACCGCAGGTGAGGAAAGTCCGGGCTTCATAGGGCAGGATGCCGGATAACGTCCGGTGGAGGTGACTCCCAGGAAAGTGCAACAGAAAAGAACCGCCAGCCTAGACTGGTAAGGGTGAAAAGGCGAGGTAAGAGCTCACCGCAGCTCTGGTAACAGAGGTGGCTGTGTAAACCCCATCCGAAGCAAGACCGAACAGGGACAATACGGCGGCCCGTCGTGTTCCGGGTAGGTTGCTTGAGCCTGTTGGTAACAACAGGTCTAGATAGATGATTGTTTTGATACAGAACTCGGCTTATAGTGTTGCTCACGATAATAAAAAAGAAAAGCTGTTTGATGATATACAAAATAGATTGATAAAATATATCAAAAAAATAATTATTGAAGAAATAAAATA
The DNA here is from genome assembly GCA_045542435.1 of Butyribacter sp. Lineage (GTDB taxonomy): Bacteria > Bacillota > Clostridia > Lachnospirales > Lachnospiraceae > Jutongia. The sequence goes on from JAZQLD010000027.1 coordinate 259,138, forward strand.
CACAAAAAGAAAGATAGAGAGGGAACGTACCATGCCACTCACACCAATGATGCAGAAGTATATGGAAACCAAGGAGGAATACAAAGATTGTATTCTTTTTTATCGTTTAGGGGATTTTTATGAGATGTTCTTTGAGGACGCAAAAATCTGTTCCAGAGAGTTAGAACTGACTCTGACAGGAAAAAGCTGTGGTCTTGAAGAAAGGGCGCCAATGTGCGGTGTTCCATTTCATTCTGTAGATACATACCTTAATAAATTAGTCAGCAGAGGCTATAAAGTGGCTATCTGCGAGCAGGTAGAGGACCCTAAGATGGCGAAAGGTCTGGTGAAGAGAGAGGTCGTGCGTATTGCCACACCGGGAACTAATCTGAATATGCAGGCATTGGATGAGAGCCGCAATAACTATCTTTTGTGTGTGGTTTATACCACCAATGCTTACGGTGTTTCTTATGTGGATGTTACTACTGGAGATTATTATGTCACAGAGTTTGATTCGGAAAATAAATTACTAGACGAAATCGGAAAAACTATGCCTTCGGAAATTATCTGTAATGATTCTTTTCTGGTGTCAGGCATTGATTTAGAAGATTTAAGGGGAAGATTAGGAATTGTTGTGTCAGCTATTGATACATGGCATTTTGATGAGGAACGATGCCGTCAGAGTCTTTGCAGCCATTTTAAAGTGGGAACACTGGCTGGCCTTGGACTTTCTGACTATTCCATTGGTGTCACTGCTGCCGGAGCGGTGATGCAGTATTTGCAGGAAACCCAGAAGATTTCATTGGATCATATTACATCAATAAAGCCATATATCCCAAACAGCTACATGCTTTTAGATCGTTCTACCAGACGAAATCTGGAGCTTTGTGAGACTATGCGGGAAAAGGCGAAGCGTGGTTCTTTATTCTGGGTGCTGGATAAGACCAAAACGGCTATGGGTGCCAGAATGCTGCGTAATTCCATTGAACAGCCTTTGCTGGACCTGGAAATGATTAATCAACGTTTAGATACCATTACTATGCTAAATGACAATGCCATTTCCAGAGAAGAACTGAGAGAATATCTGACACCGATTTATGACTTAGAACGTCTAATTAGCAAAATCAGTTACCGCAGTGCTAATCCAAGGGACTTGATTGCATTTCGTCAGTCTCTGTCTATGTTACCTCATATTAAATATCTGTTAAATACCTTTGGAGGGAATACTCTTTTAAAGGAGTTTGGAGAGCAGTTGGATGACATGGAAGATATCTGTTCTCTGATTGAGGCGTCTATTGAAGAAGAAGCACCTTTAACGGTTCGTGAGGGTGGCATTATCAAAGATGGTTATCATGAAGAGGTTGACCGTCTTCGTCATGCCAAGACCGATGGAAAGCAGTGGCTTGCTGAACTTCTTGAGGTGGAAAGAGAAAAAACTGGAATTAAGAATTTAAAGATAAAGTTTAATAAAGTCTTTGGTTATTATTTAGAAGTGACCAATTCCTATAAGGATATGGTGCCGGAAGACTGGATGCGTAAGCAGACTCTCGCCAACGCAGAGCGTTATACCACACCAAAGCTGAAGGAATTAGAGGATACGATTCTAGGGGCAGAGGACAAGCTGTATACCTTAGAATACAACATTTTCTGTGAAATCAGGGATTCGATTTACAACGAAATTTCCAGAATCCAGTCTGCTGCTAAGATTGTAGCCAATGTAGATATGTTGTCTTCGATGGCATTAGTGGCAGAGCAGAATAACTATGTGCGTCCTGAGATTAAGAAAAAGGGTGGCATTGCAATTAAAAATGGACGTCATCCTGTAGTAGAAAAAATGATTCAGAATGATATGTTTGTTGCTAATGATACCTTCTTGGATAATGACAAACATCGTATCAGTATTATTACCGGACCAAATATGGCGGGAAAATCTACCTACATGCGCCAGACTGCTTTGATTGTATTAATGGCGCAGATTGGTTCTTTTGTACCAGCTGAAAGTGCGACGATTGGAATTGTAGACAGAATCTTTACCCGTGTAGGTGCTTCTGACGACCTTGCCAGTGGACAGAGTACCTTTATGGTGGAAATGACAGAGGTGGCAAATATTTTGAGAAATGCCACAAAGGACAGTCTGATTATTTTGGATGAAATCGGTCGTGGTACCAGCACATTTGACGGTCTTGGAATTGCCTGGTCTGTGATTGAACATATTGCTAACACAAGACTTCTTGGGGCAAAGACCTTATTTGCCACCCATTATCATGAGTTGACTGAGCTGGAAGGCAAGCTGGACAGTGTAGATAATTATTGTATTGCTGTGAAAGAGCAGGGAGATGACATTGTATTCCTGCGTAAGATTGTAAAAGGCGGCGCAGATAAAAGTTATGGTATTCAGGTGGCGAAGCTGGCTGGTGTGCCAGAAAATGTTTTGCAGCGTGCCAGAGAAATTGTGGATGAATTAAGCAATAATGATATTGCAGAAAAGGCAAGAGATATTTTTGTGGAATATGAGATTCCAGATTATGAATATGGTATTGAACAGCAGACCAAAAAGGCAAGAAAGGTCCGTCAGAAGTCGGAGTCGGAAAAAGAATCGGAAGAGTTAGGACAGCTTTCTCTTTTTGATACTACCAATACCAATATTAAGACCGATGATATTATTGTGGAATTGCACGATTTGGATTTGGCTATGACTACTCCAATTGATGCTATGAATATTTTGTATAAGATGCAGACGAAGTTAAGAGAGAGGATGTAGTTTTTATGGCAGAAAAGAAGATTACAATCAGACAGTCCTTGTTGCTTTTGTTGGCTGCTGCTATTTGGGGAACGGCCTTTGTGGCACAGAGTGTAGGGAATGAATATGTAGGATCCTTTACCTTTAATTGTGTCCGTAATCTGCTTGGTTCTGTGGTGCTTCTTCCTGTTATTGTGTTTCTTGGGAAAGGAAGGGAAGAAGTGGCTGTAAAGATGCCGGAAGGTACACGAAAAATGCTATGGCTTGGAGGTATTTGCTGTGGTGTTATCCTATTTCTTGCCAGTAATCTCCAGCAATATGCCATTGGATTTACTTCTGTAGGTAAGGCTGGATTTGTTACGGCATTATATATTGTCATGGTTCCGGTATTTGGAATTTTCCTGAAAAAGCCAGCCGGGGCTAAGATTTGGTTTAGTGTATTTCTTTCTGTCATTGGTCTATATCTTTTGTGTATGAAAGAAAAGTTTGGCATGGGAAAGGGAGAATGGCTGCTGCTTTTGGGAGCAGTCCTGTTTGCAGTACACATTCTGGTGATTGATTATTTTGTAGCTTTTAACAATGGGGTGCAGATGGCTTGCATCCAGTTTTTAACCTGTGGTGTGCTTTCAGGGATTTTTATGTTTGTATTGGAAACTCCGGAATGGTCATCAATAGTTGCTGCTGCCGTGCCGATTCTTTACGCTGGAGTCATGTCCTGTGGAGTTGCCTATACTCTTCAGATTGTGGGACAGAAGGGCATGAATCCTACGGTGTGTTCCTTACTTTTAAGTATGGAGTCTGTATTTTCGGTGCTGGCAGGATTTGTGATTTTAGGGCAGGCATTGTCTGTGAGAGAATTAATTGGTTGTGTGATTATGTTTGTTGCGATTATTTTGGCACAATTTTAGATAAAGATGAAAAAAAGTTTATGATAGGCGGAAGATGTTGATAAGTTATTATTTCTGAAAGAAAAATTATTGAGAGTATATTGTACTTCAAATGACATTTTTGATATTGGGAAAGGAGTAGATTATGCCAAACATTCATGTATTAAGTCAGGATACCATAAATAAAATTGCTGCCGGCGAAGTGATAGAGCGTCCTATGGCAGTGGTAAAGGAATTGATGGAAAATGCCATTGATGCTGGTTCTAATGCAATTACTGTAGAAATTAAAGATGGCGGAAAGTCTTTGATTCGTATTACCGATAATGGAAGTGGCATTGGGAATGAGGATGTGCGTCTGGCATTTACTCCCCATGCTACCAGTAAAATCTATTCTTCCGAGGATTTGCTGAGTGTATCTACTTTGGGATTTCGCGGTGAGGCTTTAGCTAGTATTGCTTCGGTATCCCAGTTAGAAATGATTACTAAAACCAGAGAGGAGCTGACAGGTATCCGCTATCTTATTGATGGCGGGGAAGAAAAGACGATGGAATCCATTGGCTGTCCGGAAGGAACTACATTTTTGGTGCGGAATTTATTTTATAATACTCCGGCGAGATTGAAGTTCTTAAAAACATCTCCAACTGAGGCTGGATATATTAATTCCTTAATGGAGCGTCTGGCATTGTCCCATCCGGATATTGCCTTTCGCTTTATTAACCAGAACCAGCCAAAGCTGCATACCTCTGGTAATGGTAATCTGAAGGATGTGATTTATCATATCTACGGAAGAGATATTACCTCCCAGTTAATTGAGGTAAATGCAGATGAGGTTCATTGTCAGGTGAAGGGCTTTTTAGGAAAGCCGGTGATTTCTCGCGGAAACCGCAATTTTATGAATTATTTTATCAATGGACGGTATATTAAGAGCTCTGTTATTCATAAAGCCATTGAGGATGCGTATCAGCCATATAATATGCAGCATAGATATCCTTTTACAGTGCTTCATTTTACCATTGATAGTAAGCTGATTGATATTAATGTGCATCCACAGAAAATGGAAATTCGTTTTACAGATGCGAAAGGGATTTATCAGAGTGTATACCATGCGGTAAGTGAGGCATTAAAATATAAGGAATTTATTCCGGAAGTTACTCTGTCTTCTAAAAGTTCTTCCAGTGAGATAAAAAAAGTAGAAGCTGGAAAGAAAAATTCTTCTGTTAGTCCGGTTCGTGGACCAGAGCCTTTTGAGAAAAAAAGAACGGATTCTATGAAGGAAAAAAGAATAAGCCCTATCCACGAAAAGGGAACGGCTTCAATTCAAGTTTTGGAAGAAATCAAGAGACTGGATAAAGAACCACAGGAGAAGGGACAGAAAGCACCAGAGATAAGTCGTTCTTTGTATCCTGAACAGGTGCAGGAGAATATAAAATATCAATCTAATAATATGGCAAATGAATCAAAATCATTGGAACAACAGGTGTCAGATGATATTCCTGCAAATTCTAATGACATTGCAAGTTTAAATCAAGAAGTAGAGATTAAGAAAGATACGGTTTCGGCGGAAAAAACTGAAATTAAGACAGAAGAAATTACTCAAACAGAAGAAGAGCGTTCTACGTCAGTCCCATCTCAGCACCAACAGGCAGTTTCTGTGGCAAAAGACTTGCAGAAGCCTTCTCAGGAAAATTTATTTGACGAAGGGATTTTGTCAGAGAAGGCACAGAAGAGTATACAAATAATCGGACAGGTCTTTCAGACTTACTGGATATTGCAATACGAAGACGCTATGTATCTGGTGGATCAGCATGCGGCACACGAGAAGGTATTGTATGAAAGGTTTATGAAACAGTTACAGGAAAAAGAGCCTATGGTTCAGTTGTTGCAGCCACCAGTGATTCTAACACTTTCCATGCAGGAGGAACAAGCAGTAAAAGAAGGGGAAGAGATTTTTGCCAGATTGGGTTATCAGATTGAGCCCTTTGGTGGAAGAGAATTTGCAGTGACAGGAGTGCCTGCTCATCTGCCAACGATTGACAAGGAAGAATTATTAAAAGAAGTCATTGATACTTTGACGGAAGAGAATGCCAAGGCAGCTCCGGAGATTTTATTGGATAAGGTGGCATCTATGTCTTGTAAGGCGGCGGTGAAGGGAAATAGCACCATTCCAGTAGAGCAGATGCATGAGTTATTAAAGGAACTTATGACCTTGGAAAATCCATATCACTGTCCTCATGGACGACCAACCATGATAAAAATGACTAAATACGAGTTAGAAAAAAAGTTTAAGAGAATTATTTAAAAGGAGACAAAATGATGAAGCGACCTCTTATAATCTTGACGGGACCTACGGCAGTGGGAAAGACGGCATTGTCTATTGGTCTGGCAAAGGCTATTGGCGGAGAGATTATCTCTGCGGATTCCATGCAGGTGTACCGGAATATGGACATTGGAACTGCTAAGATTTCCAAGGAGGAGATGCAGGGAGTCCCTCATTATCTCATTGATGAGTTTGACCCTCAGGATGAATTTAATGTAGTGGTATTTCAGGAAAAGTGCAAAGCATATATGGAAGAAATTTATGCCCAAAATAAGATTCCTATTATCGTAGGTGGAACTGGATTTTATATTCAGTCGGTTTTATACGATATTGATTTTACGGAAAATGAAACCGACAACGCCTACCGTAAGCAGTTGGAAGAATTTGCAAGGATTCATGGAAGTCAGACTCTTCATAAGGAACTGGAAAAGGTAGACCCGGAGTCTGCTAAAGCCATTCATGCCAATAATGTGAAAAGGGTAATCCGTGCGCTGGAGTATTACCATCAGACCGGAGAGAAGATTTCCCAGCATAATGAAGAACAGAAACAAAAAGAGTCTCCATATAACTTTCTGTATTTGGTATTAAGCCTTCCAAGAGAGATTTTGTATGATCGAATCAATCAGCGGGTAGATATGATGCAGGAGGCCGGTCTTGTAGAGGAAGTCAAGAAACTGCAGGATGTGGGTTGTACCAGAGATATGGTATCCATGCAGGGACTTGGTTATAAAGAGATATTAGAGGCATTGGAAGGGGATATTACCATAGAAGAAGCCTTTGAAAAAATCAAATTAGAAACCAGACATTTTGCTAAGCGGCAGTTTACCTGGTTCCGTCGGGAAAAGGATGTGACCTGGGTGGAGAAGGAGAAGTTTGCCAGTGATGAGGAAATGGTAAGCTATTGTATAAATCTAATGAAGAAAAGAGGAATTGTATAAAAATTATCGGTAAATGACATTACTAAAAATGGCGTGTAGAAAGGAATATAGCTAATTGCTTCGCAATTCCGCCCGGGCGCGAAAGAGTCGCAAGCGACTCTTTATTCCAGTATATCCTAAAATCTCAGTGTTTATTTTCGTTAGGCAGGGAATCTACAACATAGCGGTATTTCCCAAAATTGTATTGTTCTTTGCCCCGTGTAATAGTTCCATATTCGATTGCCTGTGTGGGACAATTGCCGATGCAAGCCATGCAGTGGGTGCAGTTATTATTCCAAACCGGCTTTTCTTCCTTTAACTCGATATTATTCAACGGACATAATTTGACACATTTACCGCATCCGATGCATTTATCCGTGGTATAAAAGTCTTTTGAAAGTAGCTTGAATTTACACCAGACCGGATTGAAGGGAAGGGTAATTATGGTTTCAAATAGAAAAATATGTCTTGCCTTTAATTTATTGCCGGCTTTGATGTCGGCAGCTACAGAGCCAATCTTTTCATTCGATTGTAAAATTCTTTCTTCAATTTCTTCTGTACTTAACATGGGATAAGAATCGTTTGCTACATAGTTTCTAGGCATCTTAAATTCCGCATGCCCACGATAATTCATTTTCTTCTTGTGGAAAATGGACTTGGCAAGCTGTCCTGAGATACCGCAATAGCCTCCGCTGGTAAAGATAAAATAAACATTTTTATTTCCGGTGAAAGTCTGTTTTTTCAAATATTTACTCATAAATCTTGGCATTTCACATACATAAACCGGTGCACAGATGATAAAAGGTTTGTCGGAGTGAAAAACACTGTAATCGTCCTTTTTTACTCTGTCAAGCAAATTGATACATTCATCATTCAGTCGCCTGGCAAGTTCTTTGGCAATATACTCCGTGTTGCCCGTTGCTGAAAAATATAAAATCATACACGATACCTCCATAATAAACAATATGAACATTGTATGCTTATATGACAAATGATGTCAATAGAGTATCGGAAAGTCGTACATAAAAATGTTGTTTTGTACAAAAAAGTCGTACATAAAAATGTAGACATAACACAAAAACTCCTTCATAAAAGTGTTGAAAAAAATAAGAAAATAATTATAATAGGAGTGTAACGCTGTATAATATTTGCTTTAATCTGCAATAGATAGCGAGGTGATGGGATGAAGCGACATGCTATGGAAACATTGATTCAATGGAAAAATAGTAAAAATCGTAAACCGATGATTATTCGTGGGGCAAGACAGGTAGGAAAAACATGGCTGATGAAGGAGTTTGGAAAAACATATTTTAAAGAATATGTATATTTGAACTTTGATGCAAATCCTCGTCTTGGTGCTATATTTGAAGGTGATTTAGATATCGACAGGATTATATTATCGTTGAATGCAGAGACAGGGAAGTCTATTCACCCTGAAAATACATTACTGATTTTTGATGAAATACAAGAGGTTCCAAGAGCCCTGACTTCATTAAAATACTTTAATGAAAATGCACCGGAATATGCTATTATTTCTGCTGGTTCTTTATTGGGTGTTGCTATGCATCAAGGGACTTCTTTTCCAGTTGGCAAAGTGAATTTCATGGATTTATATCCCTTAAATTTTCGGGAATTTCTTACTGCTTTAGGGGAAGAACAATATGCAGAAATGTTATTGGATTCAGATGATAAAATGATACAGACATTTCGGGATAAATTTATAGAACGATTAAAACAATATTACTATGTAGGGGGAATGCCCGAAGTAGTAAAGTCTTTTATCGAGGAAAAAGACTATAATCTGGTACGCCAGATTCAAAAAGAGTTACTAAATTACTATCAGCAGGATTTTTCAAAATATGCTCCAAGTATGCTGGTTCCACGACTGAATATGGTTTGGCAGTCGATTCCTATGCAATTAGCCAAGGAAAATAAAAAATTCATTTATGGACAGTTAAGAGAAGGCGCAAGGGCAAAGGATTTTGAACTGGCTATTCAGTGGTTACAGGATTGTGGGTTGATACACAAAATTAATCGAATAAAAAAGCCGGGGATTCCTTTGATTGCCTATATGGATATGGCGGCATTTAAAATCTATTTATGCGATGTGGGGCTGTTGGCAGCTATGAGTGATTTGCATTCCAGAACTTTAGTGGATGGGAATCGTATTTTTACAGAATATAAAGGTGCACTTACAGAACAGTATGTGCAACAGCAATTGGTTTCAGATTTAGGGAAAGTACCATATTATTATTCTGCTGAAAATGCAAGATGTGATATTGATTTTGTGCTATCTGGAGAGGACATTATTTTTCCAATTGAAGTAAAAGCGGAGGAAAACTTACAGGCTAAAAGTTTAAAAGCCTTTTGCGAAAAGTATAAAGAAGCAAAAGGGATTCGCCTGTCTATGTCAGATTTTCGGGAACAGGATTGGTTAACTAATATTCCCTTATATCAGGTTGTTAAGTTAAAAAAATACATTTTAGAGAAATAAAGGAGTAAAGTATCATGTTAGATTTGAAAGAACAGTATATTACTGCAGGATTGGATGAGAGAGTATATGAATTCTGTGCCGATATTGAGAATGGCTTAAAAGAGCGTTTTGAAGCCATTGATGCAGTGGCAGAATATAATCAGATGAAGGTGTTAAAGGCGATGCAGAAGCACAGAGTAAGTGCAGAGTGTTTTCAGGCATCTACCGGCTATGGTTATGATGACTTTGGAAGAGATACATTAGAAGAGGTCTATGCCAGCGTGTTTGAGGCAGAGTCTGCTTTGGTACGTCCACAGCTAACCTGTGGAACCCATGCTTTGACAGTAGCCTTGGCAGCGAATCTTCGTCCGGGTGACGAGCTTCTTTCGCCAGTAGGAAAGCCTTATGATACTTTAGAAGGCGTCATTGGTATTAAAGAAAACAATGTGCCAGGATCTTTGAAGGAGTATGGCATTTCTTATCGTCAGGTAGATTTGTTACCTGATGGAAGCTTTGACTTTGAAGGGATTAAAAATGCCATTAACGAAAAGACAAAGCTAGTGACCATACAGCGTTCCAAGGGCTATGCTACCAGACCAACCTTGTCGGTAGACCGGATTGGCGAAGTCATTAGATTTATTAAATCTATTAAGCCGGAAGTAATCTGTATGGTAGACAACTGCTACGGCGAATTTGTAGAAACGAAAGAGCCTACTCAGGTTGGGGCAGATTTGTGCGTAGGTTCCCTGATTAAAAATCCGGGAGGGGGACTGGCGCCAATCGGTGGCTACATCGTAGGAAAAAGAGAATACATCGACCAGTGTGCTTATCGTTTAACTGCGCCTGGCCTGGGAAAAGAGGTTGGAGCCACTTTAGGATTAAATCAGTCCTTTTTCCAAGGATTTTTCCTGTCTCCAACAGTGACAGCAGGGGCATTAAAGGGTGCCATCTTTGCCGCTAATATTTATGAAAAACTTGGATTTGCAGTAGTTCCAAATAGTACTGAATCCAGACATGACATCATTCAAGCAGTTACCCTCGGTTCCGCAGAAGGCGTAGTTGCTTTTTGTCAGGGAATACAGGCAGCAGCACCGGTAGACAGTCACGTAGCACCGGAACCTTATGCTATGCCGGGATATCATAGCGACGTCATCATGGCGGCAGGTGCCTTTGTACAGGGGTCCTCCATCGAATTAAGTGCCGATGGACCAATCGAACCTCCTTATGCAGTATACTTTCAGGGCGGACTTACATGGTATCATGCCAAATTTGGTATCATGATGTCCTTACAGTATATGGACAAAGCAGGACTCCTACCCGCAAATTGGAATCGAAACAAATAATCCCCAAAATCCAACATATACATTACGTTACTTCCAATAAAAATAATTATCCTCACAGCTATGAAATGATTTTTCATCAAAATACTACGATGAACAGAAAAATTTTTGGAATTGCTTTTGCGAAGACAACACAGGTCTTTAGAAGGACTTCGCTTTCTAAGCTTTCTAGATGGCGCACCGCCGTAGCACTGTCTGAACAGGATGGATGAGAGATGACATTTTCCTACGCAGAACGCTTGCGCTGCGGGAGATAACGCAACGGTGCATAATGTCTCAAAATACGAGACATAAGCACCGGCGTTATCAACGCCCATGCTTTAGGAAAATGTCACTCCATCCATCTCTGTGAGTTTGCGAAGGCGGTGCGTAATCACCAGTAGAAAGCAGAAAGCGTTTAGTCCTTCTTAAGACCGTAGAAGTTGCGAGGAAAAGCAATCCAAAAACTTTTTCTGTTATTTTAGTATCTGATATCGAAAAATCATCTCAAATATTTGTGATAATTATTTTTATGGGAAGTTTGTATGACTTTTGAGGGTGGATTTTGTGGGATGATTTTGTCGAAGTATGGCAATTTGTCCATTTTTTTCACGAAATTTACATGATTTCTTAACAATTTGGGTTCTATACAAAAAATCTCTTTTGTGATACCATTATCAGTAATGCGTTTTGGCATTGGGGAAGCTTCCAAGGATTGGAGGCTATTATGAAAAAGCAAGAAAAACAAAAGAATTTATGGGCAAATCAGGAAGAAAATGATACCAGCATGAAGGAACTGCCTCTTAGCGAGCAGCCCTATGAAAAATGCATGATGTATGGGGCATCCTCACTATCTGATGCAGAACTTCTGTCTGTGATTATCCGAACAGGCAGTCCTGGAGAGCGGGCTGTGGATTTATCCAGACGGGTGTTACGGTTTCTGCCGGGAAAGAATCTTGGCGGACTGTTTCAGGTGTCATTGGAGCAGCTTCAGGAGGTTCACGGAATCGGCAAGGTAAAGGCCATTCAGTTAAAATGTATGGCAGAGTTTTCAAGGCGGATGGTGCAGTCAAGTATGGCACCGGACAACCTGCAATGTACCCAGCCAGAAGAAGTAGCTGCTCATTATATGCAGCAGATGCGTACTCTTGAGACAGAACAGGTCAGATTATTGGTGCTTAATGGCAAAAATGTCCTTGTCAAGGATGTGGTCGTATCTAATGGTTCCTTTAATGCATCCTTTGCTTCGCCCAGAGAGATTTTTTATTATGCACTAAAGCATAAGGCAGTCAATATTATTTTGCTGCATAATCATCCTTCAGGAGACCCTAGTCCCAGTAAAGAAGATTTACTACTTACAAAGCGTTTGCTGGATGCAGGAGAAATCTTAGGAATTCCTTTGTTGGATCATATTATTATTGGTGACAACCGGTTTGTCAGTTTAAAACAAAATGGATATATGTAAGATATGTCCGGTACTACATATGGAAGGGGAGTTTTCCACATGGCACATAAAAGCCTTGGTATTGATTTTGGAACGGGTACCATTAAAGTATATAAAAAAAATGACGGAATTGTATTAAATGAACGTAATGTTGTGGCTACAATTGGAAAGAATAAAGAAAAACGTCCCATTGCAATTGGTGATAAAGCCTACGAAATGTTTGAAAAGGCACCACCAAGCATAGAGGTTTCGTTTCCGATGCACAATGGTGTTATTGCGAGAATGCAGGATATGACAGCGTTATGGAATTTTACTATGGATAAAGTATCTAGTGGCAAAAAAATAAAAGGGGCAGACTTTTACGTTGCAGTACCTTCTGATATTAGAGAAGTAGATAAGAAAGCTTTTGTAAAGGTGATTTCCGAAGGAGAATGTAAACCGCGGAAGGTGATTTTGATAGATAAGCCTGTTGTGGATGCTCTTGGATTGAATTTAGATGTAGAGAATTCCAGAGGAATAATGATGGTAAACATAGGGGCAGATACTACAGAGATTTCTGTATTGTCTTTAGGTGGTGTAGTAGTTTCCAAATTATTGCCATATGGCGGCAATTATTTTGACCAGCAGATTATCAATCATATTCGTAAGGAATATAACTTTGTTATTGGAAGAAAAAGTGCAGAACAGTTAAAAAAGGATTTGGTATCAGCTGTTCCGGTAGATGCTACTGCAACAGTGGTAGGCCGTAATGTGGTGAAAGGCCTTCCGGGAGAGGTAACGGTTTCTGCAGAAGAGATTTTTCCATTAGCAAAAGGGGTATTTCATTCTATTTCTACAGCAATTAAGTCTATGTTGGAAAGAACTCCTCCGGAAATTGCATCAGAAATTAGGGAAAATGGCATTTATCTTACCGGCGGTTCCTCCTGGCTGAAAGGAATGGATCAGCTAGTTGCCAATGAGACCCGTTTTAAGGTAAATACAACGAAGCATGCCCAAAGAACAGTGATTACTGGATTGGGATATCTTGCAGAAAATCCAAAGACTGCATCAAAATATTCATATTCTTTGGATGGTTGAGAATGGAAGGATAAAAGGAAATGCGTAAACGAACTAAAATATCCATAGACCCGAAATATATATTGATGACCATTGCCTTTGTTTGTGTAGTGCTTATTCTGATTTCCTTTAAATTTCAGGATAAGATGACACCGGTACGTTCTGCGGTAGGAAGTATTATTACACCAATGCAGAATGGAATTAACAAAATTGGTCTTGTAGTAGCAGATAAAATGGATTATGCCAAATCCATGGACAAGCTGGTAAAGGAGAATGATTCTTTAAAAGAGGAAGTAGAAGAGCTTTCCTCACAGAACCGTCTTTTACAGCAAGAGAAGTATGAACTGGAGAATCTGCGGGAATTATATGATTTGGACGAGCAGTATTCCAATTATGAAAAAGTTGCTGCAGAGGTAATCAGCAGTGATGGAAATTGGTATAATACCTTTGTTATTAATAAAGGCTCCGACGATGGACTTGCCGTAAATATGAATGTAATGGCAGGAGATGGTCTGGTAGGAATTATTACAGAAGTAAACAAATCCTATTCCAGAGTTCGCTCCATTATTGATGATGAAAGTAATGTATATGGAACCTTTTTGAAAACATCGGATGACTGTGTTGTAACGGGAAATTTGAAGCTGATGGATCAAGGAATCATAGAAGTTACAGGGATACCAGGGGATGCCAAAATTGAAGATGGTTACGAAGTGGTAACTTCCCAGATTAGTAATAAGTATCTTCCGGGAATTCTTATTGGTTATGCCAGAGACTTGAAAACAGATTCATCCAATATGACCCAGTCTGGTTATCTAACACCAGCGGCAGATTTTTCTGGTCTGGATATGGTACTGGTCATTACGGAAGTGAAGGATTCCGGAGATTTGGAGGATATTCTTAAGTGAAACGATATATAAGTATTTTTCTGTTAAATCTGATTTGCTTTGTATTGCAAAGTACAATATTCCAACAATGGCAGATTGCGGGTATTACACCGAACTTGACAATTATCATTACGGCGGCTTCCGGCTTAATGTATGGAAGAACTGCGGGAATGTTTTCTGGAGTAATTGGTGGACTGTTTATGGATACCATGTTTAGTACCATTATTGGAATTGATATTTTAATCTATACATTTATTGGATACATTAATGGAATGGCAACAAAATTATATTTTGAAGAAGACTTTTTGATTCCGGTAATTTCCATTGCTGCCAGTGATTTTGCTTATGGTGTATTGTTTTATATTTGCAGGTTTTTGTTAAGAGGCCGATTAGATTTACTATATTATCTTGGCAATATAATTATTCCAGAAATGATATATACCGTGATTTTAGGTGTTATTATCTATCGTTTTATGCGCTGGCTGGAGGAAAAATTAAATCCAGAACAAAAAATTCCTTTAAGAGAGAGGGAAAATAAGTAAATGAAGTTGTAGAAAGGAGAGAAGTAATTATGTTGGATACACTGAAAGAATATGTGCAGACATTTTTTAATTCCCGTCTGATGCCAGTGACCGTTGTGTTCGTTCTTCTCTTTTCTGTATTAGTAAATCGTATGTTTGATTTACAGATTGTTAATGATGATGAAATTAAAGAAAAAGGTGCCAGCAATACTACAAAGGAAAGATATATTAAGGCTACCCGTGGAAATATTTATGATTGTAACGGAACGCTGCTGGCATACAATAAACTTGCTTATAATATTACTTTTTCCGATACGGTTACCTATTCAAAAATGGAAAACGAACAGAAAAATGCCATGATTCATCGTTTGATACAGATGATTGAAAAAAATGGAAATGAAATTTCTGTAGAATTCTATATGGAATATGATAAGAAAGGAAGTTTGCAGTATACCATAGAAGGCAGTTCTCTGGAGCGTTTTATTGCAGAAGTATATTCTACCAAGGTGAATGATTTGACCCAGGAGCAGAAGGATACTACCGCACAGGAACTATACGACTTTTTGCAGGATGATACTCTTTCAAATAGCCCTGGATTTGCAGTCAGTGATGAGTATAAGAAAAAAATGGCATTAAAGATTACCGCTATCCGTTATGCCATGTTTATTAACCGTTATACCAAGTTTCAGGATTTGGTGCTGGCTAAGGATATTAATAAAGTGACTCTGGCAGCGATTAAAGAAAATAGCAGTGAACTGCCAGGTATTGATATTGAGCAGGATACGATTCGTGTATACAAGAAGAGTAAATATTTTGCTCATATGCTGGGTTATACAGGCTCTATTTCTGCGGAAAAGCTGGAAGAACTGAAAGCAGAGGATCCTAAGACTACTTATACCACAGATGATCAGATTGGTATTTCTGGTTTGGAAAGTACCTATGAAGAGGAATTGAAAGGAACCAAAGGAAGCCAGACACTGACTATTGATGGTTCTACTAGCCGTATTGTGGATGTTACCACAAAAAAAGAACCAACAGCAGGAAATGATTTATATCTTACTATTGATGCCAAGCTGCAGGAAGAATGTTATCATTTGTTGGAAGAGCATATCGCAGGAATTCTTATTTCTAATATAAACAACAGTATGTATGCAGGAACCCGTGGACATTCCACTAAGGATATTAAGGTTCCAATTTACGATGTGTATAATGCACTGATTCAGAATAATGTTGTAAATGTTAGTCGTTTCACCGATGATGATGCTTCTTCTTTGGAAAAGAAAACCCATAGAAAATATAAGAACCGGAAGAAAGCAATAATCCGCCGGATGAGAAAGCTATTGGGAACAGAAAGTAAAGCAACCTCCAAAACCCTTTCTGATGATATGGAAGAGTTTTTGGACTATTTCTATACTGTTCTGAAGGAACAGGAAATTGTTATGGTAAATGCTATTGATACAGAAGATGCTATCTATAAAAGCTATGCCAATGGAAATATTAGCTTGAGCAAGTATCTTCAGTATGCTATTTCAGAACAATGGATTGACTTAGAGGCTTTAAAAATAGGAAATGATTTCTATAGTACTCAGGAAATTTATGAAAAACTAGTTGACTATGGCCTGGATTTATTAGAAAATGATAATACATTTGCCAAAATGATATACAGTTATTTGATATATCATTATGAGTTGTCAGGAAAAGATTGTTGTCTGCTTTTATTTGACCAGGGCAGTATTAAATATAATGAGACCGAATATAACCAGTTGTCCCAAGGTGTGCTTTCATCATATGGTTTTATTATCCGTAAGATTAAGAATCTGGATATTACTCCGGGACAGTTAGGATTGGATCCTTGTTCTGGTTCTATTGTGGTAACAGATGTCAATACGGGTGAAGTCAAAGCTATGGTGACTTATCCAAGCTATGACAATAATAAAATGGCAAATAAAGTAGATTCTGAGTATTTTTATACTTATCTCACAGATAATACTGCATCTCCTTTGCTAAACAGACCAACACAGCAGGAGATTGCGCCAGGTTCTACTTTTAAAATGTTGTCGTCTATTGCAGCCTTAGAGGAAGGAATTCTTTCTACAGGAACTACGATTCATGACAAAGTAACCTTTAGTAAAGCTCCTGGTTATGGAACACCAAAATGCTGGAGTTCATCTTCTCATGGAAATGTAAATGTATCTACAGCATTAGAGCATTCCTGTAACTATTTCTTTTATAACGTTGGATATATGTTAGGAAATGGTTCTGGTGGAAGTGTTAATGACAGTAAAGGCTTGGACAGACTGGAGAAATATGCTGAAATGTTTGGTTTAACAGATACTTCAGGTGTAGAAGTGTCCGAATTGGCTCCACATTTTTCAACTAGCGATGTAATCCGTTCTTCCATTGGACAGGGTAATCATGCATATGCACCAGTGCAGCTGGCAAGATATGTTACTACAGTTGCCAATAGCGGGACCTGCTATGACTTGACATTAGTTGATAAAATAAAAAATGTAAAAGGAAAAACCGTTTTAAATAATTCAGCTAAGGTACGAAATAAAGTATCCATTTCCCAGTCTACCTGGGATGCAGTTCATAGAGGAGTTTATCTTGTGGTAAATAGTGGAAGCAGTTCTATTAAGCATATGTTTGAAGGCATTAAGACCACGGTAGCGGGAAAAACTGGTACAGCCCAGCAGAATACCCTCCATCCAAATCATGCTTATTTTGTTTCTTATGCACCATATGAAGATCCAGAGATTTCTGTAACCTGTGTAATTCCAAATGGTTATACTTCTGCTCATGCGGCAGAAACAGCCAGTGATGTATATCGTTATTATTTTGGAGATAAAAAGAAGGTTTCTGGTGGGAAAGCTACTTCTGCAAATCATTATGCAGCTATGGATTAATAAGAATAGATAGAAACGAGGTGACCTATGAAAGAATCAGTAATGATTAAAGGTACAAAATCCGGTATTATTTTAGTATTGGATGAAAAGAAAGACTGGGAATCATTAAAAAAGGACATTGCAGAGAAATTTAAGATTTCTTCTGATTTTCTTGGAGAAGCCCAGAAAGCTATTGCATTTCAGGGGCGGGAACTTTCTCTGGAGGAGCAGGAAGAGGTTTTAGATATTATACATGAAAAATGTAAGTTGCAGATTATGTGTGTTCTGGATGAAGATCCGGAAAAAGAGGCCAGCTTTGCGAAAGCAATTGAAAAAAAGCTGCCTTCACCAGAGCAGTTAATGAGTCAGGAAAATAGTACAGGATTCTTTTTTAAAGGAAATCTTCGTTCTGGACAGGTTCTGGATGTAGAAACCAGTATTATTATTTTGGGAGATGTAAATGCTGGTGCAAAGGTGATTTCCAAAGGGAATGTTATTATTCTTGGTTCCCTGAAGGGGAATGTATATGCTGGTTCAGCAGGTAATGTGGATGCGTTTGTCATTGCTTTGGAAATGAATCCGGTTCAGATACGGATTGCAGATACCATTGCGCGGTCACCAGACGAAGCGCCAAAGAAACTGAATCCAAAAAAGAACAAGACAGAACAGAAAGAAACAAAAATAGCATTCTGGGATGGCGGAAATATTTATATTGAACCGTTGGACAAGGATGTACTGGGAGACATTCGTCTCACATAAGTTAGGCGATAGGAAGCAAAGCTTCTTAGAGTATAGATTAATCATTTGAATTTAGGAGGACTCAAACCATGGGAGAAGTTATCGTAATCACATCCGGAAAGGGTGGAGTAGGTAAAACCACTACTACAGCTAATGTAGGTACCGGACTGGCAATGATGGGAAAGAAAGTTGTATTAATCGATACAGATATAGGACTTCGTAATCTTGATGTTATTATGGGACTGGAAAACCGCATTGTTTATAATTTGGTAGATGTAGTTGAAAATAACTGCCGTATTAAACAGGCATTGATTAAGGATAAGCGTTATCCAAATCTTTATCTGTTGCCATCTGCGCAGACAAAGGACAAGTCAGCAGTAACTCCAGAACAGATGAAGAAGCTGGCAGATGAATTAAGAGAAGAGTTTGATTACATATTGATGGATTGTCCTGCAGGAATTGAACAGGGCTTTAAAAACGCCATTGCCGGTGCAGACCGTGCTTTAGTTGTAACAACACCAGAAGTTTCTGCAGTAAGAGACGCAGACCGTATTATCGGGTTGTTAGAGGCAAATGAAATCGAAAAGACCCATTTAATTGTTAACAGACTTCGCATCGATATGGTAAAGAGCGGAGATATGATGTCAAGTGATGACGTTGTAGAAATTCTTGCAGTAGATTTAATTGGTGTTGTTCCAGATGATGAACATATCGTTATTTCTGCCAATAATGGTGAGCCATTGGTTGGTTCTGATTGTATGGCTGGAACTGCTTATATGAATATCTGTAAGCGTGTGGTTGGAGAAGATGTTGAGTTTATGGATTTTGAGGCGAATAAGGGCATTTTCCAGAAAATTGCATCTATTTTCAAGAAATAATAGAATGATGTTTTGTATACAGAATAAGATGGAGGTCAGGTATGAGTTTCTTTTCTAACTTTTTTAAAAGCAGCGAGAGTAGCAGCCAGAATGCGAAAAACCGCTTAAAAGTTGCCATTACCTCTGACAGGGCTGTCTGCTCACCAGAGATTATGGAGCAAATGAAAAATGAAATCATTCAGGTGATTTCAAAATATGTGGAAATTGATGTGGAGGGACTGGACATCAAAATGACACAGACTGAGGATGATAAGAATCCAGTAAATGTAGTTTATGCAAATATTCCAATTAAGGGATCCAGAAATTTCAGAAGATCCTCTATGCAGTAGCAGAAAGGATTAGCAAAAAGGAAGTAGTTTCATGTTAAATCGGTTAAAACAGTACGATTGGAGAAATTTTAATTATTCTTTAGTTATTGTGGTAATGATATTATGTTCCCTCAGTGCCTTTGTCATGAAGTTGGCAGGTGGCGAGGAAAGTGGTAATGATTATATGCGCAGCCAGTTAATAGGACTAGCTTTGGGATTGTGCATTGTAATTATATTGACAGTGTTGGATTATCATTTTATCTGTCGGTTTATTGGTGTATTTTATGTGCTTGGTGTTGCACTGACATTAAGCACTCATACTCCTTTAGGGACAGACTTTGATACAGGTGCACATCGTTGGATTAGTATTGGGGGCTTTTCTTTACAGCCTACTGAGCTGATGAAAATTATATTTATTCTTACCATGGCTGTTTTTTTTGTGAAAATGCAAAAGAATCTGGACCGCTTCAGTACATTGGCATTAACTGCCTTATTAACTATTTTTCCAGCAGGTGCCATTATGTCCCAACCAGATTTGTCTTCTAGTCTGGTTGTGGTGTTTGTAATGGTAATTATGGTGTTTGTGGCAGGTGTTTCTTACCGGGTGCTAGCGCCGATAGTTGCTATAGGGCTGCCAATTGGTCTAGTGGTTTTCTGGTATGTTCAGCAGCCAGGGAATTTTTTGTTGCATGGCTATCAGTATGACCGAATCAATGCATGGAAACATCCAGATTCTACAGATAGTACTCTGGTAGATTTAAATCGTCAGCAGAATTCTTCTATTGTGGCTATTGCAGAAGGAGGCTTATATGGGAAGTTTCTAAAGGATGGAGCTGGTGAAGGAAGTTCCAGAGCGTACAATAGTGTACCTATCCGGGAAAGTGATTTTGTCTGGAGTATTATTGGGGAAGAGTTTGGTTTCCTTGGATGTTGTGTGGTACTTTTACTTTTTGGAATTATTATTTTTAAATGCTTCATGGTTGCCAAAAAAGCACAGGATTTTTTGGGCATGATGATAGCAGTAGGCGTAGCCTCTATGTTTATGTTTCAGGTGTTTAGTAACATATGTGTAGCAACATTTCTGTTTCCGAACACAGGACTTCCTTTGCCGTTTTTAAGTAAAGGACTTAGTTCTATGATGTCTGCCATGATTGGCATCGGTCTGGTCTTAAATATAGGTATTCAGCCTGCAAAGACCAAAAAAGGTGGGTTTACTATGCGTACTGCATATTCAGAGGCAGACAAGGATATTGATATCGACTTTAGTTTATAAAGAATTTCTAGAAAACTGAAGGGGAAGGTTTTGGGATTTGCAATTTGATTTCCAACGGAAATTCGTATATAATAAACAAAATACATTAAGGGGTGAACTAAATGAATATAGGGTTAATCGCGCATGACGCAAAAAAAATTTTAATGCAGAATTTTACTATTGCGTATCGTGGAATTTTAAGTAAACATGAAATTTACGCTACTGGAACTACCGGTAGATTAATAGAAGAGGTTACAAATCTCACAGTACACAAGTATCTTGCTGGTCATTTAGGGGGAGAGCAGCAGCTGGCTTCCCAGATTGAGCATAATCAGGTAGATATGGTAATATTCTTAAGAGATCCATTATCTCCAAAGTCTCATGAACCAGATGTATATAATGTTATTCATCTGTGTGATACTTACAATATTCCATTTGCTACCAATCTGGCTACAGCGGAATTATTAATTAAAGCTTTAGATCATGGTGATTTAGAGTGGCGTGAGATTCTGAAAAAAGATGAGGAATAATATGTGGAATAAAAATAAATCCATAAAAAGTTTATGCTCCGTTATAATATGTCTGAGTATTTTGTTGACAGGATGTGGAAGTGCTCCCAATGCATTACTGGATACACAGATTTCTTTGCCTGCAGAGCATTCTGGAGCAAATCAGAACCAGGTGTACCAACAGGAGTATTTATCCCAGGATGTCTGTGTTATACCGAAAAACACTAATTCTGCAACAGATGCAGCAATAACAGCATCTTCTGTTCTTTTGGTAAATGATACCACACAGGAAATGTTGTTTGCACAGAATGTACATGAAAAAAGATTTCCTGCCAGCATCACAAAAATAGTAACCGCCTTATTGGTGTTACGGCAGGGCAATTTAGATGATATCGTAACTGTCAGCTATGACGCTTCCCATATTACAGAATATGGAGCGAAGTTATGTGGTTTTCAGGAAGGAGACCAGATATCTTTAAGAGATTTATTATATTGTCTGTTGATTTATTCGGGAAATGATGCTGGAGTAGCTATTGCAGAGCATATGTCTGGTTCTGTCAGTGCTTTTGCAGATATGATGAATCAGGAAATGAAACGAATCGGTGCCAGTGGTACTCATTTTGTAAATCCCCATGGTTTGCACGACGATAAACAGTATACCACAGCGTATGATTTGTATCTGATTTTTCATGAATTGTTGAAGTATGAACTGTTTTGTGAGATTATACAGTTGCCAGAGTATAAAGTGTCCTGGACAGATGTTCAGGGGGAAGTACACGAACTTACTTTTGATACAACTGACCGTTATTTGACGGGGGCAGTAGAAACACCAGAGGGTTTGACTATTCTTGGTGGAAAGACTGGAACTACTATGAAAGCAGGTTCTTGTCTAATATTATATTCACAGGATGAGGAATATAATCATTATATATCCGTTGTTTTAAAAGCTGATTCCTCTACTTCTTTGTATACTCAGATGAATCACTTATTAGGTTATGTAAAGAGAGGCTAGACCTCTCTTTTTTTGAAGGCGGCATATAGATGCTGCCTTTTGCCTTTTATATGGTAGAACGGATACGTCCAAAATAGCTGATTGCATATAAACCACCAAGACCTACCAAGGCATATACAATTCTGGAAATCATACTCATATCGCCAAAAAGTACACGTACCAGGTCGAACTGTAGAAAACCAATTAATCCCCAGTTGACAGCGCCTACAATAACAAGAATGAGAACGATATAGTCGAATGTCTTCATAGAAAATCCCTCCTTCTTTATTTTTGTGTACAGTTTCAGTATCTCCGATAGGATGGTTTCTATGCATTTTTCATGGTTAAATTGAAATACATTAGAATTGGGACTAGCTTGCAAAAAACTTGAAAAAAGCGTATAATATAGGGTTAGAGAGCATTGAAAGGAGAGAGTTTCATGACAACAAAAAGAAGTTCAAGAAAAGTTGTTAAAATGAAAAAGCAGAAACCAGTATTAACGGGCATTATTTTGTTGCTCTTTTCTTTTTATGTGATTTTTTTGTCATTACAATCTCTGACGAAAGAGCATTTATCCATTTATGAAGTAACAGAGAAAAAGATAGCGGATGATAATACTGTCCGGGGAATTATTATTAGGGATGAAAAGCTGGTGACAAGTTCCCAGTCTGGTTATGTAAATTACTATGTAGGTGAAGGTGCAAAGGTAGGTGTAAAAACTCCAATATATTCCGTGGATGCCAATGGACAGATTGCAAACCAGCTTACAGCAGCGCAGGAAGAAGAGATTGAGTTGACTGCACAGAATACAGAAGATATTCGCAGCGATATTGCGGCATATCAGGATGCGTATGACACTTCCCATTATGAAGAAACCTATAATTTTAAATATAATCTGGACAACACCATATCAGAATTGTCCAATACAAATCTGATGAATAGTCTGACCCAGATATTGGAAAAAAATGGACAGACGGATGAATTCAAACTGGTTCGTTCCAAAGAAAGTGGGATTATATCTTATACTTCCGATGGCATGGAGGATTTGGATTTAAATAGCATTACCAAGGAAAGCTTTGAAAATACAACTGACAATTTAACCCAGCTTCGCCAGACAGAGTCCATCGAGGAAGGTACGCCTGTGTATAAGCTGGTTACTAGCGAAAACTGGTCTATTATTGCGCCATTAAGCAAAGAGCAGTTTAAAAATATTCAGCAGGAAGATAAAGTGGTGGTTTCTTTAAAGAAAATTCATACAAAGATTTCGCCACAAATCACAACCTTTACCATGGATGGCGGATATTATGCCAAAATGGATTTAAATCGTTATATGATTCAATATCTCAATAACCGTTATCTGGATCTTGAGATTGAAATGAACGATAATGCGGGACTAAAGATTCCATTATCCTCTATTTTGAAAAAATCATTTTATCCAATTCCTGCAGACTATATAACACAGAATCAGGAAGGCGATGAAGGCGTTTTAGCTGTAAAATATAAAGAAAATGGAGAAATGTATCCAGAGCATACCAAAACGGTTTATATACGTGAGAGGGAATTACATCAGGAAAATAACGAAAATTCAGATATTTGTTATATTGATGCTTCCATTATTCCAGCAGGAACAGCCATTACAAAGGGGGATGCAAGTGGTGAAATGATTCATCTATCTGAAACCATAGAATTAGAAGGTGTATATTGCTGTAATAAGGGCTATTGTGAATTTAAATGTATTGAGCGTACCTATAAGAATTCGGAATATTGTATTATACGTAAGGACACGCCAAATGGTTTGTCTGTTTATGATCATATTATTCTGAATCCAGAATTGATTGGAGAAAATGATATTATTTATTAGAAATTAAGGAGACAGACATGATTAAAGAAAACTTAACTGTTGTAGAGGAAAATATTCGCCAGGCTTGTCTTCGTTCTGGCCGGAATCTGGAAGATGTTACATTGATTTGTGTAAGTAAAACCAAGCCCGTAGAGCTTATTGAAGAGGCTATTGCTTGTGGAAAGAGGGAGTTTGGTGAGAATAAAGCACAGGAATTAAAAGAGAAATATGAAATTTTGCAAAAGGATTTAGGATGGCATTTCATTGGACATCTTCAGACCAATAAAATTAAATATATTCTAGGCAGAACCTGTCTGATTCATTCTGTAGATTCTCTTCATCTGGCAGAAGCAATTGAAAAAGAATGTGTAAAAAAGGGAATGGAAGCAGATATTCTTGTGGAGGTAAATGTAGCACAGGAGGCTTCTAAATTTGGTTTGAAATTGGAAGATACCATAAGTTTGGTGGAAGAAATTTCAAAACTTCCACACATACACATCAAAGGTTTAATGACAATTGCCCCTTTTGTGGAAAATCCAGAAGAAAATCGTCATATTTTTCGTCAATTAAAGCAATTGTCAGTTGACATTATGGGCAAAAACATTGATAATGTTGATATGAGTGTTCTTTCCATGGGAATGACTGGCGACTATGAGGTTGCCATTGAAGAAGGTGCTACCCATGTTCGTGTTGGCACTGGAATTTTCGGAGAAAGAAACTATGCGAAATAAGATTGATGTACGAAACATCAGGGAGGTAATTCAATGGCAAACGTATTTACAAAAATGTTAGACGCATTAAAATTAAACGAGGATTTTGACGACGATTTCGATGAAGAATTTGATGAGGATGATGAAATCGATCCGGCAGAAGCGGAACGTCTCGTGCGGAGACAGGAGAAGCGTCTTGCCAGAGAAGAGAGAAAGTCTGGAAGACAGGGTTCTTATCAGAGAGAGGAAGAAGAGGATTACCGTGAGCCTGAGGTTGCACCAATGCCAAAAAGATCTTCTTTTAGAACAACTTCCAATAAAGTAGTTCCTATTCATACTACTTCACGGGGTTCAGAAATTTGTGTTATCCGTCCAAATAATTTTGGGGATTCTCAAGATGCCTGTGAGATGTTAATGCAGGGACATGCTGTAGTAGTGATTCTGGAAGGAATCGATATTATGGAAGCTCAGAGAATAATGGATTTCATTTCAGGATGTGTTTTCTCAATTTCTGGAAAAATGCATCAGATTTCCCGTTATATTTTCATTTTCTCACCAGAAAATGTTGATGTATCCGGAGATTATCTTGAGCTTTCTCAGGCAGATGAATTTAATATACCAGCTCTGAATAAGGAGTTTTAAATTATGTTAGAATCCATCCTATACTGTATGCAGATATTTTTTATCGTATTAGATGTAGTGGTGCTGTTATATCTGCTTCGGTCCTTTTTGATGGTATTACCTTTTGGTGCATACATAGTAGAGTTTGTAGTTACTTTGATGCTGCCAATCTGGGTTCCAATGCAGTATATGTTGCGACATTCTATTCTGCATACTTTAAAGTTTGATTTGAGTCCGTATATTTTATTGTTGGTATTAACATATTTACAAACGATTTGTTCTATACTTATCAGTTAATAAAGTGCGAGGGAGGAAAAATTATGCTTACACCAATTGACATTCAAAATCATGGATTAAAGTCCACTATGGGTGGCTACAACAAAAAAGAGACAGATGATTTTATCGAAAAAGTACAGGCTGATTATGAGAAGATGTACAAAGAGAATCATGATTTAAAAGAGAAGATTACTGCATTAAGCGAAGGTCTTCAGTATTATAAACAGATGGAAGGTACTCTTCAGAAGACATTAGTACTAGCTGAAAAGACAGCTACAGAGACTTTGGAAGCATCTAGAAACCAGGCAGCTCTTGTAGAAAAGGAATCTTCAGAAAAAGCAAATGCTATTATTTCAGAGGCACAGCAGAAGGCAGATTCTCTTTTGTCTGAATCTCAGCAGAAATCGGATGAAATGGTAACAACAGCAGAAAAGAGATCTGAAAATATTCTGAACGATGCCCAGCAGCGTGCAGCAACTACATTAGAGGATGCGAAAGCTTCTGCTCATTCATTGCTGACAGAAACCAAGTCTGTAACAGACGAATTATTAAAAGAAACTAACAATCAGTTAAGTGATGTTTCTAATGCAGTTGAAAAGCTTGTTAAGAGCTATGAAGATTATAAAGAGCAGTTTAAGGCTTTGGTAACCAGCCAGTTAGAAGCTTTAAATGGTCCAGATTATGAACTTAGTGTGTCTGATGAAGCATTAGATGTACAGAAAACGGTAGTTGCAGAAAAGCAGTCTGCAATTATGGAACGTGTAGATGAAATGATTGCATCTACAGAAACCATCGACGTTACTGTTAGTGATGGTATTGTTGAAGAGGAAGTTATTGAAGAAGTTGTTGCGCCAATAGAGGAAGCTGTTGTTGAAGAGACAGTAGAAACAGCAACAGAGATGCCTGCTTTTGAAGCAGCGCCTGTTTCTGAAGAAACAGCGATGGAAGAGCCAGTTTCTACTATGACAACATTTGATGAAGAGCCAAATTTCCAGGCTGTGATTCCACCAGCGGTAGAAAATGTTTCTATGCCAGAGGCTGCTCCAGTAGAAGAACCAAGTTTTCAGGCTGTGATTCCACCGGTTGTGGAAACACCTGTGTTTGCTTCTGAGCCAGCAATGGCAGAAACAGATGTTCCGGCTGTTGAAATACCAGTTGTAGAAATGCCTGTTTTTTCAGCGGTAACAGAAGAAGTTTCTGAAGCTGTTGAGACACCATTTGTTGCACCAGTTGAAATGGAGCCTGCATCAAGTATAACAGAGCTGCCAACGTCTATGGCAGCATATCAGTTAGCAGCAGATACACCACCAGCTGAAATGCAAGCTGCGGCGGCTGAGATGGAGCCTGCATCAAGTGTGACAGAGCTACCAACGTCTATGGCAGCATATCAGTTAGCAGCAGATACACCACCAGCTGAAATGCAAGCTGCACCGGTTGAAATGGAGCCTGCATCAAGTGTAACAGAGCTGCCAACTTCTATGGCGGCATATCAGCTAGCAGCAGATACACCACCAGCTGAAATGCAAGCTGCATCTGTTGTTACAGAGATTCCAAATGTCATGGCAGCATATGATTTAGCAGCAGATACACCACCGGCTATGGAAATGCCTGTATTCCAGAGTGCAGAAGCACCAGTAGAAGAGGCACCAGTAGAAGAGCCTGCTTTTACACCAATGACAGAAGCTCCGGCTTTTGATACATTTACTAGTCCAGCAGCAGAACCTGTAAGTTTTGAGAATGCAACATCCGATTTTTCTTTTGGTATAACAGGAAATTCTGAGCCAGAAGAACCTGTTAGTGATTTAGCAGCATCTGCGCTGTTCTCTGCAGACGCTTCCTTTGGAACAGCAGGAGCTGGAACAGGAGAAGGAGATGGATTTGGTATTGATGATACACCATCACAGCCAGCAGAAAATAAGGATACTCCATTTACCTTTTTCGATGCAAATTAATAAATAACAAAGGAAGAATAAAGATTTCCTTTGATGCAAAAGATTGCCAAGTCAAACTGTTTTAGGTTTGGTTTGGCAATTTTTATGGATAAGAAATACTAATAAAATGTTTTGGAATGGATAGATAGAATGGAGTTTACTTATATGGAAAATAAAAAGAAGTATCTGGTTGGTATTGTGTCCTTTTTTATTCTTTTAGGAATTGATCAATGGACAAAATGGCTTGCAATATCTGTGTTAAAGCCATATGGAGAATTTTCTATTTTGAAGAATATATTTGTATTACAATATTTAGAAAATCGTGGTGCGGCATTTGGAATGCTTCAGAATCAACGGGTGTTTTTATTGATATTGACTAGTGTTATTTTAATCGGGTTAATTGTACTTTTTGTAAAGATTCCGGAAGGGAAAAAGTTTCGTTATTTACGAGTGTTAAGTGTGGTTTTGGCGGCAGGAGCCGTAGGAAATATGATTGACCGTATGTTTCGAGGATATGTAGTTGATTTTCTCTATTTTAAATTGATTGATTTTCCAATATTTAATGTTGCAGATTGTTATGTAGTAATTGCAGCCATTGCAGCAGGAGTGCTTATAGGATTTTATTACACAGAAGAAGATTTAAAAGCTTTTAGATTGCGAGGATAAGATGGAAGAAGAACTTTATGAATATCTGGTTACAGAACAGGAAGAAGGTTTTCGTCTGGATAAATTTTTGACAGAAAAGCATTCAGATTTATCTAGGGCGTTTTTACAAAAAAATATTAAAGATGGAAGAGTGTTGGTTAATCAAAAAAGCAGTAAAACAGGATACAAGGTTATGGCGGGGGATCAAATTACATTGTCTATTGCTCCGCCCAAGGAATTAGAAATTCTGCCAGAAAACATTTCTTTGGATATTTTATATGAAGATAACGATATTATTGTAATAAATAAACCAAAGCAAATGGTGGTTCATCCTGCACCAGGACATTATTCTGGTACCATTGTAAATGCTTTGTTATATCACTGCAAAGACTCTCTTTCCGGAATCAATGGGGTATTAAGACCGGGGATTGTTCACAGGATAGACCAGGATACAACTGGGGCAATTGTGGTATGTAAGAATGACAAGGCACATCAATTTATTGCGGCTCAATTAAAAGAACATTCCATTACTAGAACCTATCATGCTATCGTTTTACATCATATAAAAGAAATGGATGGCACAATAGAAGGAAATATTGGCAGGCACCCAATTGATCGAAAAAAAATGGCTATGAATGTAAAAAATGGAAAGGAAGCAGTTACCCATTATCATGTGGTGGACAACTTAAATAATAAATACACTTATGTATCCTGCAATTTGGAAACAGGTCGTACCCATCAAATCCGTGTTCATATGTCTAGTATTGGACATCCGATTTTAGGGGATAATATATATGGCCCAGAAAAATGTCCGTTTCATCTGACTGGACAAACGCTTCATGCAAAAACATTGGGGTTCATACATCCAACTACAAAAAAATACATGGAATTTGATGCTCCATTGCCAGAATATTTTGAAAAGTTATTAAACATATTGAAAAAATAAAAAGATATATTATTCTAATACGATAGACACTGCTAATCTACATGAGTAGATTTTATAGCAGCGTCTATTTTGTTGTGAAAAAAGTGAAATCTACAATCGTAGAAAAATGTTTGCTAGTGTATGTGCGTGAAACTTTGTGCAAAATGAATCAAAAAAAAGAAAAACTTTTAATAATATGCACATTGACGCTTTGTTTCTAGGAGAGTAGAATAGAAAATGATTTGGGATTATTTTTTTGTGACCATTGTAGAAGCAATAGATACATATAGATGAAATGAAACCTGTTGCATCACACTGCAATAGAATGTATTATATAATGCAGATTTCGGAGGGATAAATGAAAGAGATACGTTTACATGAAGGTGAATTAAATGTTATGGAGCTGCTATGGTCTAATAAGGCTTTGGCTGCAAAGGATATTTCTAAAATTATAAAGGAATACATTGGTTGGGAAAAAAATACAACGTATACAGTTATTAAGCGTCTGATAGACAAAGGGGCAATTACCAGAGAAGATCCAGGATTTATTTGTCGTGCTAATATTACAAAGCGTAAGGTTCAGGAGATTGAAACAAAAGCATTGTTAGATCAGATGTATAATGGTTCTATTGGAAATTTTTTGAGTTCTTATCTTGCAAATCAGAAATTGACAGGTACTGAATTAATGGAATTAGAAAGAATTATTTCTATGCATGGCAGATAGAGCAGTTATCTGTCCCTTTGAACTCTCTTGGATAAACTCCAGTTTTTCAAACAGAGTACGGTACTTTAAAAGGACAAATGAGGTTTGGGTTACATTTGTAGCATCATTTGTCCTTTTTGACGTTATTTTTTTAGTGAATTCCAAAATTCCTTGGTTTGTACAGTTTTACTGTATTCCCAGTTAGTTAGTTTCTGGCGGTCAGAACCGTCCAGTGCAAAGGAAAGAATTTTATATTTGGAATAATTTGAATAATACTCACCATATTGTTGTCTGAGCATTTCTTCTTCTTGCCAGGTGGTTTCCTGTTCAATAATACAACAGATTCTTCCGTTTATTTTTTGTGTTGAAAATCTGGTGACATTTTTTGAAACTTGTTTATGCTTCTGAGTTTTTAAATCATATACAAATAGATGGAATTTCCCATCACTGGCAGGTTTTTTATAATATATATAAGAATTACATTTTTTGATTAAATACATATTACAGCCATCGATTAATTTCCGTTTCTTTTTGGTTTGAATATTCATTTCATATAAATCGTTGCCAGAATCCCCTGTATCGGAATCATACCAGTCAATTTTTGTATAATATAAGTAGTTTCCATCTGTAATATAGCTTTTATCCGTTTTATTAGCTAAAATATCTTTTTTTCCATTCTTTTTCATGGTTATACTATGATAAGGATAACTTGCTTTTTGGGCTTGAAAAACGGAACCATTGATTTTATGTGTTTTCCTGTCGTTGATAGATATGCACTTTTTTTCATAAATCCATTTTTTATGTTTTATTGAATAATAACATAATTCATTATATGGTATTTCAGAGTATGTTAATATTTCATGCCAATCATAATACCACCAGACATGATTTTTCTTGCTAAATTTTTCTATACTATTATCTGACAAATTATAGACTTTCGCTCTTACTTTATTTTTGGAAGCTTCGTAGAAAAATAATACTTTTCCATTTTCAATTTCATAACAGCTTGCAGCATTGATTCTATGAGTCAGTTTTGTTCTTGATTTACCATCGTTAAACCGTTTATCACTTAAGGAACTATAGGCTTTCCATTTTGCAGAGCGATAAACTCCACAACTTAACATGTATTCTGTCAGGTCTTTTTCGTAGTGAAGTTCTTTATCTTCAATTCCAATACTTATTATGGCTTGTTGTGATTGATATATTTTTCGACGAATGGTACCGATTTGACATTCGATATAAATTCTTCCATTATCTACCCAAAAATTATCTGTAGTACATAAATCCTTTTCATTTTTACGGATTAATTTTTCTTTTATTAGCTTTTGAATGATTTCTTTGCCAGAAAGCAAAAGCTGACAATTTGTTTCACCTTCTGTAATTTTGTAAAATTTATGCATCTCTTCTTTTACAACAGTGTTATCAGTCATAGCTATAATTGCAGTTGAATTATCTGTATGTATACTTCTCTCGAAGTCATAGTTCCAAAAGGATTTTTTTAGTAATTTTGTCCACTTCATGGTAGATAACTCTTGTTGATATAGTGTGTTTTTTGTGTGTTTTTCAACAAGTGTAAAAAGTGTATTTCCCACCCCACCGATTATTGTGATATTCTCAATCCCTTTGGTGTCTATTTTTCCTAATGGGAAATCTGTATATTTTTCTCCTGTCTGACGGTTATACCGGATATATCTTCCATTACCGTCGAAGCAAATAATGAAATTTTCATTTACAAATGGTTGTTGGTCGTCATCATCATAATAAGGTTTCGTAGCAGGACAAGAAAAAAGTAATTTCTTTTGAGTAATATCAATTTTTTCATCTCCCTGTTCTGTTTTTGTTAAGGGAAGATAATAAAATTCACACTTTTTTCGAGTATTTCATTTTTTAGAATGAGACCATCCTCCTCCACATAGAGGAGATGCCAGATACAATTTGCATTTTTATCAGTAAATCGGCTAACTTCTTTACCCTCGAGAGTATATTGAATAATTCCAGCATACTTACCAGATTCATAATCCTCAAATTCCCGATAGCTATTAGTAGAGTTATCTAGTGCATTTTTTGAAAAATTATTACGAGCAGATACTTGGGATTCTATTGTAGAAGTTTTTGTGGATTCTAGTTGAATTGCATTTTTGTTCTCTTTGCTAAGAATACTATTACTTTGACATTTGATACCAAATACAAGGCATGCTGCTAAAAGACTTACTAAAGAAAAGCTCGTGATTTTTTTGATATATATCTGAGTTTTTTTTATTTTCATGTTTCTGTACCTTTCTATCTTGTAAATAATATATAATCATTATATCATACTTCTTATTTGTTTTAAAACACAAGAAATGATATACTATGATTTGTTAAGATTTTCTTGACATGTACTAGCAATTGTTTTTAGATATATGATTGAGTTTTTTGTATTATAATTAAGATATAAATCATTAAGAAAGGCTGTGTAATTATGGGAACTTCCAATGTACAAACATATCATCAGACTTCTACAAATCAAAATACAATAAAGCTTCGGGAATTGCTTACAACAATGCCAGGCTTTTGTCGTGATTTTTTTCGAGGAATTGAACCAACAACCACAGCAAAAACAAGAATTGGTTATGGATACGATATTCGTACCTTTTTTCGTTTCTTGATTACACAGAATCCGTGTTATAAAGATATGGATATCAAAGATATCAAATTACAGGATCTGGATCAGCTAGAGCCTGTTGATATTGAAGAATATCTGGAATATTTGAAATTTTACACCTATGAGGGCCAGGAATTTACAAATGATGAACGTGGAATTCATCGTAAATTTGCGTCTTTAAGGAGTTTTTATGCATATTATCAAAAGAGACGTCTGTTAAAGAACAATCCAACTGTTGTTGTAGATATGCCAAAACTGCATAGTCGTGAAATTATTCGGTTAGATTCAGACGAAGTGAATGAATTATTGGATTTAGTGGAAAATGGCGGTGAAAAGCTTACAGGTATGAAGAAAGTATACTATGAAAAAAATAAGCTTCGAAATATTGCAATTTTTACTTTGTTTTTAGGAACAGGCATTCGAGTATCTGAGTGTGTTGGTTTGGATGTTGAGGATGTTGATTTTAGAAATGATAGAATCCGTATTATTCGAAAAGGTGGCAAGGAAGAATATATTTATTTTGGACAGGAAGTGGCTGAAGCTCTAGAGAATTATATTGAAGTTGCCAGGAGTCAGATAACCCCTGCAGAGGGACATGAGCATGCGCTCTTCTACTCTATCCAGCGTCGGAGAATCAGCGTTCAGGCTGTGGAGAATCTGGTGAAGGATTTTACTTCACAGGTTACAACTTTTAAGCATATTACACCGCATAAGCTTCGCAGTACTTACGGCACCTCTTTATATAAAGAGACTGGAGATATTTATTTGGTAGCTGAAGTTTTGGGACATAATGATGTAAACACTACCAGAAAGCATTATGCTGCCATGGATGATGATAAAAAACGTAGTGCAGCAAGCGCTGTAACGTTGCATAACCGAAAAAAATAATATCGAGAATGTATTATAAATATAAAATGTATTTATATCTAAAAACAACATAAAAGGCAACATTTTTTGATTGTTCTATCCTGTCAAGCAGACAGATAAAATATCCTTTCAAAATGTTGCCTTTTGATTGTGTTGTTGATTATTGATTTGCCCTATCCGTTGGATACTGTTCAAAAACCTTTGAAATGCACTCAAAAATAGATTTTGCTGCCTGATTCTGATATTTTTCTGAGGTGATTTTAGAATAATCAGAACTATTTGATAAAAATCCTAACTCAATTAAAATCGCTGGTACAGTATTTCGATAGGTAACATAGTATCTTGCAGTTTTTACACCACGGGTTTTTGATTCATTTAAATTTTGTTTTAAGGTTTTGAGCATTTGTTTTGCCAGTTTTTTGCTGGTTAAACCGCTGCTGGTTGCTTTATTATTTTCTTTAGAATAATAGATTTCCATTCCCTTGGCATAGGAACTATATGCACTATTCATATGCAGGCTGACAAACAAATCGGCACCTACCTTTGAAGCGAATTTTGCACGATCAGATAAAGAAATAAATTTATCTGTTGTTCTGGTCAAATACGCTTTTACATTGGATTCTCTGCTATTGAAATATTTCTTTGTTTTTTTATAGAGAATTTTAAAATTTAAGTCCTTTTCTTTGGTTCCATTACTGGATGCTCCATCGTCATGTCCACCATGTCCGGCATCTAAAACTACAATGCTGTCAAATATTTTCCTAGGATCATCAATCTGAACCGTAAAATAGCCCGTTTTTTCTGTCAACTTATATCCTTGAAGCTGTTTGGTTTTCACTATGATTCGTGTATTTCCAGCCGTTGTAAGCTTGGTTTCTAAAGATTGAATCATATTATGATTAGCAATTACTGGGTTGCTTTCATAATAACTGGTCCAATCTCCAGGAACTTCAAAATAAAATTTGTTTTTGTGATATTGATCTACATCCTTTATTTCTGAAAAAGATATTCCCTCTGGGATCCCTATTTTCATAGAATAGGTAGAGGAAGAAAAGTTAGCAACCACCCCTTCATCTTCTAATAATGACATATTGGTGTACTGATTATTATATTTTATGGTCACTACAGTATTGTTTCCAGACATAGATACTGTTACCGAATAGACAAACGAAGTATTTAAATCAGTTTTTGTATAATATCCAATTGCATTAAGAGTATTATGCAAGGTATATGTAATAATACCATTTACTTCATCCTCCGCTATTGTAA
Source organism: Butyribacter sp. (assembly GCA_045542435.1). Lineage (GTDB taxonomy): Bacteria > Bacillota > Clostridia > Lachnospirales > Lachnospiraceae > Jutongia. The sequence goes on from JAZQLD010000027.1 coordinate 293,667, forward strand.
TATTTTTGCTATTAAGTATATCTGTAGTAATCAACTGAAATTCTTCTCTTTTTCCGGTGATATCTCTGCTTAACATTATAGTAGTTAAGACATTGGAATAAACAGAAGTATCATAGTCTGGAATAGAAACATCTTTATCAAAAAAAGTGATGGTTTTTATTGCAAGCTCTTTGGCCGCCTTTTTGTAAGAACAGGTAAAACCAATTTCTTCTGCTATATCCATTACGGGAACGAAATACCCCAATACCTCTCCTGCCTCATTTTTGGCATCTAGTACAGGAAGTGGTAATGTGTAATCTTCATTATTGATTGTAGCATTTGCACTGCCTACCTTTAAAATAACAGTCTCATTAGTGTTTGGATTTGCTAAAGTGATTTTATCGGACTTTGCATTATAAGAATAGGTACATCCTAATCCATTAACAAAAATATCTTCCAGAGAAACCATCCATATATTATTTATTTTTAAGGAAGGTAGGTTTTTATTGGAAATTATGTTACCATCAATAGAGACTTGGGTTCCTTTTGTGGAAAATTCTTGTACAGCTCCATCAACAGTTACGTGAAAAGTCACTTTCTGTGCAGATACTTTTTCTGGAACAAGTATTAAGCACAAAAATGTAATAATACCTAGAATGGTAAATAGTGTATGAAACGATTTTTGCTTTAGTGATTGCATCATAAATTCCCTTCTCCTATCTGTATTTTGATATATCTGATTGAATAAAATGTGTTTTTTTACTACTATTATAGAATACTACAAGATAAATGTTGCAAAATCAAGGCAAAATGAAAACTTTATAAAAGAAAATTCTAGAAAAATATTGAAATTAAGATAAGAAAAGCCATTAAGTTTAAAATAGAAAGGAAAATTTAGTGATGAAACTTCAACAAGTACTTAGTTTAACAAGAAAAGCAGTGGATGATTATACACTTATAGAAACAGGAGATCGTATTGCTATTGGTATTTCAGGAGGAAAAGATAGTCTGACGCTACTATATGCTTTAGCAAATTTAAGACGATTTTATCCGAAGAAATTTGAATTGGAAGGAATTATGGTAAATTTAGGTTTTGAACCCGCAATGAATCCAGAAGAAATCAAAAAATTGTGTGAAAGTCTGGATGTGCCATTTCATATGGTAGAAACGGAAATTGGTAAAATTATTTTTGATGAGAGAAAAGAAAAAAATCCTTGTTCTTTGTGCGCAAAGCTAAGAAAAGGAGCCTTCAATAAAAAGGCCAAAGAACTAGGTTGCAATAAAACTGCTTTAGGACATCATAAAGATGATTTCATAGAGACTGCTCTTCTATCCCTTATTTTTGAAGGCCATTTTTATGTGTTTCCACCAAAAACATATTTGGATAAAATGGATTTAACTGTCATTCGTCCGCTGCTTTATCTAGACGAAAAAGACGTAATTGGATTTCGCAATAAATATGCATTACCAGTGCAGAAAAATCCCTGTCCGGCAGATGGATATACCAAAAGAGAATATGTAAAGAATCTTTTGCGCTCCATTAATCAGGAGCATCCTGGTGCCAAGGACAGAATCTTTCATGCAATTATAGATGGGGGAATCCCTGGTTGGAATTAAAAATATAGTCTATGTGTTTATATGGATTTGTTGGATTAGGACAACTTATATAAGACTATAAGTTAGCTTGTAACACTTTTGCTTCATCCTCAGATACCCATACTGGGATAATCAAAGGATAACCTGCGTATATAATGTCATCATCAAGAGAATTATACGTTTTTATTTCAGAGACATAGTCTTTCATAGAACCACATTCTTCTGTGTAAAATTCATTAGCAATTGTCCAGATGGTATCATTCTCTTCTACCATAACAGATAAGACTCTCTTCTCTCGAATATTGGCAGCCTGGGTCTGTGGTGCAGAAAAGATGCGGCCACCGATTCCCATAATACATACACCTAAAATAAAAGCAATAATCGTACATTTTATTGTAAAATAGTGATTCTTCATAATAAAACCTCCGTTCAAATAACAACAAACATCTGTTCTGTAAATAAAATAACACGCGAACAGATGTTTGTCAATAGTTTTTTCGAACAAAAGTTCTCTCTCTTTTATAATAGTTTTGTATCCTCTTTTATAGATGCATTTTCAAGGTTTGGACGGATATAACTTTCTTTGGCAAATTCCCATATTTCTCTAGAACCCTTGATAGTCTGCTCATTTCTTTTTAATATCTGGGACAAGCGGACTTCATGCTCCTTCCAGGCCTTTGCACCAGAAGCATCATTTAACATCATTGGTTGGATATTATCTAAAGTATGGGCAAACTGAGACTCTGGAGTTGCTCTCTCCTCGAATTCATCCCATATATTACGGAAGAAGCTAGCCTGGTCTGATGGTAACAGATTAAAAATACGTTCTGCCGCCGCCAGTTCCCTCTCCCGCTTGCTGGCATTGCCCGCTTCATCATAAGCATAAGTATCTCCTGCATCCAATTCCACAACGTCATGAAATAGAATCATACTCATTACACGTAGCACATCAATCTTTTCGTTGGCATATTCCTGTAATATCAAAGCCATCATAGCCAGATGCCAGGAATGTTCTGCATCATTTTCTTTTCTAGAGCCATCTTTTAAATAGGTTTGGCGTCCGATTTTCTTCAGTCCATCAATTTCTTTAATGAAATGCATTTGTTGCTCTAAACGTGTATTGTTTTCCTTCATAACTTCATCCTTTCTATACCTCTGCAAAAATGAATCTTTTTTTATAAAATTTATCACCTGATTAGGAGTATTTTGCTTAATGAGATAAATTTTTATATAAAACAAAAACAGAGACTTTTATAATCCTGTTGGAATATAAAAACCTCTGTAATAAACTTTCTTAGTGATATCTACGATACAAACCGGCAACCTTACCTAAAATCTCTACATGATCCACAATAATTGGGTCCATAGAATCATTTTCTGGCTGTAAACGAAAATGTCCATTTTCCTTATAGAAGGTCTTAACTGTGGCAGAATCCTCAACTAAAGCTACAACCAAATCACCATTATTGGCTGTCTCCTGTTTACGGACAATAATCTGATCGCCATCATAAATACCAACATTAATCATACTTTCCCCACGAACCTTCAACATAAAGGCTTCACCACCGCTAGGAAGGTTTTCTGGTAAAATAGGAAAATAACCTTCAATATTCTGCTCAGCAAAGATTGGCTCTCCAGCAGCTACATTTCCAATCAATGGAACATTAATAATCTCCCGGCGTGTTAAATTAAACTCGTCGTCTACAATCTCAATAGCTCTTGGCTTAGTAGGGTCCCTACGGATGTAGCCATTCTTCTCCAAGGTCTCTAAATGAGAATGTACAGAAGAAGTAGACTTTAAATGCACAGCCTCGCATATCTCTCGAACAGCTGGTGGATATCCCTTTTCTATAATTTGAGATTTGATATATTCCAGTATCTCTAACTGTTTTGCTGAAATCTTTCCCTTTGACATATCATCGACTCCTTCAAAAAAAACTCACAAACTTGTGTTCTTTTCTAGAATAGCATATCAGTCTTTCTTTGTCAAACGGATGTTCTGATTTGTTTGCAAGCAAAAACACCTTTATATCATATTATTTCAAATCTTCTACAGATACTGTCTTTCCATCAGACCAGATCCTTTCCAAATCATAGAAAAGACGATCATCTCTGTCAAAAATATGCACTACTAAATCGCCATAGTCCATTAAAATCCAGCTGCTATCCCGGTTTCCTTCCAAACGCTTCATGCTGCAGCCAATTTTGTGTAATTTTTCATCCACATTATCTACAAGAGCCTGAATCTGAGAATTATTACTTCCACTGGCAATAATAAAATAATCTGCCAGAACAGATACTCCACTGATATTTAAAATTTTAATGTCCTCTCCCTTTTTTTCATCTAGAGCTTCATATGCAACTCTTGCCATTTCCTTTGAATCTGTCATAATTGTTACCATTCCTTTCTTATTTCTCGTCTATTTTTGCTTTATAATATTCATACGCCTGAAGGGTATGTTCATCAATTTCTTTTTTCTTTTCTTTTTGCGTATTGTCCTCTTTCAGATAATTCAGTGTAGAATCCAGAATCATATATACTGCCTGATCTAAATCTACAAATGCCATTTTTCGAATGGCTGGAAGCTGTTTCAGCATTTTTCTGTGAGGCTCAATATAATCTGCAGTGAAAACGATTTTTTCCAGCAATGTCATTTCTGCTCGGCCTGTGGTATGATAACGGATGGCAGATAATACGTCACTATCCTTTATGCCATATTTTTCTTTTGCATAGCATGCACCTAATTTGGCATGAAGCAGGTACGGCAGTTTCTTTTCTGTTTCAGAACATGCAACATTATATTTTTTGCATTCTTTTTTCATTTTATCATCATCCAGACATTTGGCACAATCATGCAATAACCCTGCTAATGCGGCTTTTTGCAAATCCACTTCATAACGCATGGCAAGCATTACTGCTGTATACTGTACACCACGGGTATGAAGATAACGCTTATCGGTAAGATGTTTTTTGAGTTTCTTTTGGATTTCATGTAACTCTTCCTGTTGTAACATAACTTTAGCCTTTCTGTTGCTGCTGGTATAACTGGTGTTGGTGGATATATCTGGCAACTGCATCAGGAACATGGCTTATGCCTTTGCCTGCTTTTATATCCTGTCTGATTTCACTGGAGCTAATATCCATTTGTTTCATTTCGATAATCTGAATATTTCCCTGGTATTTTTTCGTTAAATATTTTTTATGCTGCTGCATCTGCCCAGTGGTTGCTCCGTCTCTGGAAATGGCCAGTATCCTGCAGCTTGATATGATTTCTTCCGGATGATACCATTTTTCTAAATGAAAAAAAGAATCTCCACCCATAATGAAGCAAAAACTCTGATCTGGATAATCTTTTGCCAGTCCTTTTAAGGTCTCTGCAGTATAAGTGGTTCCATCCCGCCGCAATTCATAATCCGAAAAAAGGAAGCCTGAATTTGACTGGATTGCCAGCTGAATCATTTGACTTCGGTGTTGCTGGCTGACAATTTCATCATTGGATTTATGTGGTGGATTCTTTGAGGGCATAAACCAGATTTCGTCTAGTTTTGCCTGCTCCAGTACTGCCTCTGCCATGGCAAGATGGGCATTGTGAATAGGATTGAAGGTACCACCTAAAATACCAATTGCTTTTGCCATAAATTACTTCCTTCCCTTAGCTGTTAGTTTCTTGCCATTTTTTACAGGAGGCTTGGCTGTGGCTTTTACCTGTTTCACCTTCTGCTGGCGTTTCTTTTCTTTTTCAGGATTTAATTTATATAATACAATCTTCTTTCCAATCACCTGAACAACCTGGGCTCCTGTACGCTCAGCGATAATCTCTGCCAGCTCCTTTGGATCATCTGCACAGTTTTTTAAAACAGAAATCTTAATTAATTCTCTTGCTGCCAGTGCATCTTTGATTGCCTGGGTAAACTGTGGTGTTAAACTTGATTTTCCTATTTGAAAAATGCTATCCAGTTTCATTGCCTGGGATTTTAATTCTGCTCTTTCTTTACTTGTCATTTCTTGTATTACACTCCTTTTCTTTATGTGAAACCAAATTTATGGTTACAATTTTGTCTTTTGTCCGCTAACAATACATTAGTATACACAAAAAATGATTCCATGTCTATTTTTCCTAATAAATTCAGCATGTTTTGTATGAAAACATGGGATTTTAAATGAAATTTTTGGCATATTTTTTTTATTTCTGTATATATACTAATAAACCCAAAAGGATTTGAGGAATCAATATGAAAACTAAAATTCTGGCAGTACTACTTACCTGCATCCTACTAAGTCTCTCTGTTTTTCAAAATACATATCCCGTTACTGCAAGAGAAAATACAACGTTTCTTCGATTTGAGAATGAAGCTGCTGGCCAAGATACAGAATCAGATACACAGGGAAATGCAGCATTAGATATTACAGCAAGGGCAGCGGTTCTTATTGAAAATACAAGCGGGCAGATTTTGTATGAAAAAGAAAAGGACACAGAGCTGGTTCCCGCCAGTATTACAAAAATCATGACACTTCTACTTATATTTGAAGCCATTGAGGAAGGGAAAATCCAATTAACGGATCAGGTATCTGTCAGTGAATATGCAGCATCCATGGGAGGTTCCCAGGTTTTTTTAGAACCTGGTGAAACCCAGACTGTAGATACTATGATTAAATGTATTAGTATTGCCAGTGCCAATGACGCTGCGGTGGCAATGGCAGAAAAGATTGCCGGCTCGGAATCTGCTTTTGTAGAAATGATGAATCAGAAGGCGGAAGAATTAGGAATGAAACATACTAGTTTCAAAAATTGTAATGGTCTGGATGATACCATTGAAAGTGGTCATTTTAGTAGTGCATATGATGTTGCTCTAATGTCAGTGGCACTGTTAAATGACTATCCTGAGATCAGCAACTATTCTACTGTGTGGATGGATGAAATTACCCATATTACCAAAAAAGGAGAATCTCAGTTTGGCTTAACCAATACCAATAAGCTAATTCGCACCTATGACGGTATTACAGGATTAAAAACTGGTTCAACCTCCAAAGCAAAATATTGTCTTTCTGCAACTGCAACTAGGAATGGTGTTAGTCTTACTGCTGTAATTATGGCAGCACCAGATCACAAAGTACGTTTTTCACAGGCTGCAGCACTATTAGATTATGGTTTTGCTAACTGCACTGCTTATTCTGAAAAGACCACGGAACTCAAATTAGAGGAAATACCTATTAATGGTGGAAAGAAAAACACAGTAATTCCAAGGGTTCATGAGAATTTTTCTTATACTCTTTGCCAAGGACAGTCTTCAGACGAAATCCAGCGTACTGTTGAATATAAGAAAGATTTGAAAGCACCATTAAATGAGGGAGAAACCATCGGTCGTATTACTTATAAGATGGATAATCAGACAATATCAGAAATTCCCATTCTTGCTGCTGAGTCCATAGAAAAAGCTAAATATACGGATTGTCTTCAAAAGCTGTTTCAGCACTGGTTTATGGCAAGGCAAAGTGGGAAATATTAATTTACAGACTTTTTTATAGAAAACGGCCACTGCAGTTTCGTACAGTGGCCAACTCTTGACCAAGAGTCATGTTTTTTTGGGAAATTTGTTTTTTATATATTACTTTTTTATTTTGCTTTAATCATATAAAGATAAATTGTATTTGCATTTACGGTAGATTTTGTAGATAATCATTCCAATCATGGAAACTACAATATATAAGCTGGATACCAGTCCCAGCAGACAACCAATTACAATTACAATCCACATTAATATATTCATTTTTAATTCCTCCGTTAATATCATATTATTTTATCTGTTTATTTGTTTTCTGTGTCCTGAACCTCTGTATCGTCCTTACCGCCGTTTTCAAAATACCAGCTCCAGGCACAAAGACCAAGTGCCAAAACACCTACTACGATTAAAATAATTGTTGTTGTTGACATAAATATTCCCTCCATTAATAGACACCTAGAAGATGTCTGTATATGTTCTCGTATCATTTCATTTCTAATAATGGCGTACCAAAAGAAACCCTGTAAAACAGAGTGTTTTATACTATGCCATTATGAGTCCATAGTTTGTATGGAATTTTGTCAACCTTTGGAAGAACCCTGATTGTGAATATAACAAATAATCACAGATAAACTCTGGGATAGAATTTGATTATATCCATCATATGACTTTAAGAATAGTTGTGAAATTTCCAGCGGAACCGCTAGAACGGACACTACCATAGTATGTAGACGTGATTCTTTTTTCTCAGAACGGGAACGATTTTGTGTTACCCGGTTGTCACTGCGGATTCCCATAACTTCGCCAGTGCAAAGATCATGTCCGTTTAAAGTACAGGTACTGGTAGTATATACTGAGGTGTCCTGAATATTTTCAGAAGAAAAATTTTCATATGAAAATAAGGAATGTGCCTGAGCATAATTCTGACACATTCCTGATAGCATCAATATGAAAATTAATGATATGCAAATATAACGTTTGCAATCCATTGAAAATCTCATATACTATCACCTCATATTCGATATTTTATCAAATGAAGGCTTTTATGACAATATATGATTTGAAAAAATTACTGTGTAGTGGTGGTTGTGGTAGAAGAATTTGATGGTACATATTCAAACTGGCCACCTTTTCCATTGTATTTGAAAATAAACTGGTTCATAGCATCTGCTTGATACTCTTTTTCGATGGTAAGACAGGAACCGATGCCGGGTACACTACCACCATGATAATAACCACTGACTGGAATCTGTAATTGATGAATTTCTGTTGCTCCCATAGTTACTACATCCGTAATATATTCAATGATTTTTTTGTTAGATAAGTCTGTCTTAACAGAGCCTTTCAATACCTTTTTGGAAATATCCAGCCATTTTGACATTGGTAATGTCTTAACTTTATCAAAAATCTTAGAAATCGTATTACGCTGGCGCCAGGTACGACCATAATCGTCTGTCAGACCATTTGGGGTAAATACTGTCTTACGAATACGACAATATCCCAGTGCCTGGGCTCCGTTTAATTTATTTTTTCCTATTTTTACAGTACGATATTTCTTTGGTTTAATATAGTTGGTGCTATTTAGATAATTTGCTTCCGATTCGGTTAACTCAACCTCGATTCCACCAACCTCATCCACTACCTTGGTAAAAGCATCAAAGCTAACTTCTACATAGCCATCCAACTGAATGTTAAAATTAGTGGCAATGGTCTGATACAACAGTTCAATACCGCCCTTGGAATAGGCTGAATTTAACTTCGAGCTGCTGTAACCCGGAATCTCTACCAGCATATCACGCATTAAGGATGTCAGCTTTAATGTTTTGTGCTTCTTATCCAAAGTGGCAATCATCATGGTATCGGTGAGACCACCTACATCGTAGCCGGAACTTTCGACACGATAGTCATTTCCAACTAATAATATATTTACAATATCATTATCAGAATTTACTTTAATTCCTTTTAAGTCTACCTGGGAAAGAGCGGTATCATAATCTCTCTCAATGTATCCCAAAGTATCAGTTACTGTTACTTGTCCTTTTGCAGCAAGAAACCCCAAAAAACCACTTGCTACTAAAGAAACTGCAAATAATACTTTTTTCCACCACATAGTACATACCTCACTATTTTATCATTATTTTGTAGCTTAAATTTTTTTCACAATAGAACTATTTTACATGATAATAAAGTTTAATGCAACTTTTCGTTTATTGCGCTGGAGGATTGGTTGGTGTTACTCCACCTGGTGCATAGATAAACTCTTTGTTCTTAGTCCCTTTATACTCAAAAATAAACTGGTGCATAGCTTCTGCATTCGCTTCAATATCTGGAATCAGAACATTTCCCAAAGTACCATAAGAAGGATTATTAACATAATAGCCATTCATTGGAATCTGAAGCTGATAAATCTCTGTACTTCCCATCATTACTACATCAGTAGCATACTGGACAATATCGGAGGAGGATAAATCTGTTTTTACATATTTTCCTAAGATTTCTTCTGCTATATCCAGTAATTCAGATAAAGACATTCCTTTTACCTGGTTGAACACGGCATTTACTACATTACGTTGGCGCCAGGTACGACCATAATCATCTGTCAGACCAGTTGGCGTATATACTGTCTTACGAATTCGGCTATATCCCAATGCTTGAGCTCCATTTAAGGTATTCATACCTGCCTTTACATTACGATATTTCTTTGGCTTAATGTAGTTTGTGGTATTCAGATATTTCGCTTCAGACTCAGTCAATTCAATCTTTACACCACCAACCTTGTCAATGGTCTCTCTTACTGCATCAAACCCTAGTTCCACATAACCATCTAGTTTAATATTATAATTGGCTGCAATGGTTTGATACAAAACATCAACACCGTCTTCTGAATAGTTGTAGGTGTGGTTTAAACGGTCTTCTCCATGCCCCGGTATCTGTACCACCTGATCACGCATTAAAGAAGTCAGCTTTAATGTCTTATGTTTTTTATCTAATGTAGCAATCATCATTACATCCGGCAGACCAGCCGCAGTATAGTTAGATTCTTTACGGAAATCATTTCCTACCACTAGTATATTTACAATCTTTTTATCACTTTTGTAATCTCCAGCCGGAAGTTCCATTTCCTTTAAGACATTATCTGTGTCCTGATTAATAGAGCTAAACACAATCTGTGTTCTGGCAATCCAAAATCCGGCAAAAATACTTACTGCCAGACTGATTCCCCATAATACCTTTGGCCAGACTTTCCTTTTTTTACTTCTCTTACTCACTTTAACACCCTTTCTGAAGCTTGTTGCTTCATAAAATTGCGAATCCCATTTCGCTTATGAAATAATACACCAAAATTTTCTTGGTTACAAGATTTTTGACATGGGTTTTAACAAATCTTAAGAACTTGACGAACATATGTGCTTTCGATATAATAATTAAAGATTATTGGATAAGCATTTTAGCTTGTTTACAAAGGAGGCGTACATATATGGCACGAGGTGCTGGAAAGAATAGCTGGGCTTTATTTTTATTAGTACTGGCAGGAATTGTTATTGGTAGTTTTATAGCACAGGCTACGGCAGGTGTTGATTTCCTTTCCTGGTTAAGCTATGGACAGAAGTTTGGTCTGACTAAGCCATTGACCTTAAATCTTGGGATTCTGGTTCTGACCTTTGGACTTTCTATTAAGATTACCTTGGGAAGTATTCTGGGAATCATTGTGGCAGCTATTGTTTATCATTTTATTTAGCAAAGAAAAAAGGGGATATCACTTCGGTTGAAGGATATCCCTTTTCTATGCTAAAAAAATATTTTATTAAATGAATTCATAGAAATAGCCGTTTTCATTATTTAATCTGTTTTGCTTTGAATCCTTTTGTTTTTAGTATTTTTTTATACAATTTCTTCTTTTTCTTTGGAACCTTTACCGCTGCTTTTTTATGAATGCCTTTAAAAGCCTTGCTTCCTACAGTCTCTTTGGTTAATAATGTTGTCTTAATAGTGATTCTTTTCAGGTTCTTACAACCGAAGAAGGTTTTTTCTCCAATGATTTCCACGTTCTTTCCGATTCGAAGCGTTTGAAGCTTTTTATTGCCTAAAAAGGCATCGGATTCTATGGCAGTTACCAAATATTCATAGTCAGTAAGTTCTTCACTATTTTCTTCCACTGTCTTCCAATGTTCAAAAGCAAGTACCTTGTTTGGACAAATCACCTTTTTCTTCGTTTTAGATACTGCTCCTATAAGACTCACTGTTCCAGGAGTGTCGTCTGTAGCGACTTTTGTTATCTTATAAATCATTCCTTTATAGTTAAAGGTGTTTTCTAAGACATTGTCTTTTTCTTCTGGTTTTGTTGTGTCTGCTGACTCTGACTCAGGCAAAAATATATTTTTTGATTTTAATAGTTTCGTACTATATTCTTTTTCAGAAATCTTTGGTTCGTTAATATAAAACTTATCATTTGGACAGGTGTTTCGTGAACCACCAAAGGTCTTTCCGTTTGCTTTGGTAGCAGAACCTGCCAAAAGCCAGTTATGATTTTCTGCATTTGACTTAGTAGAAATCGGATCATTCCATGTGACATCTACTCCATACCATATATTATCTATCTTAATCAGATTCCACATATGACCCTCTCCATTTGCCCATCCAGACGAAATAACACAAGTGATTCCTGCTTGGTTACATAGTACCTTAAATGCTTTTGCATATCCTTCGCAAACGGGACCATTTTCACCTGAGCTTCCAAGTAATGCAGAAATACACTCACTACAATCATAGGAAACTATGGAAAGCTTAGAACGATCTGCGCCTACAATACTATTATAAGAATTATGATAGGTTAGCCAGTCATTAAAATAAGTTAGTTTTTCAACTTCTGTAGTATAAGAAGCTGCTCCAGCCATTATTTCAGCAATACATTTATCACGTTTTTCTATCTCTGATTTTACTATAGATGCGTCCCTAAAATTTTCCTTTCGTATGTCGTAATTCTCATCGCTTAGAATAAAACAAAAGATTCTTTGGCTAGAAGAATTAACTTTATCTTCTTTGTATTCGAATAATGATCTTGTATAACCACTCCCTAGCCAATAACACTCCGGATGTTCCATTTTAAATGCATGGTATACGTTTAGAATAATATCTTGAGTCTGCCTATTTATAGTTGCTTCATCAATAGAATCCTTTTCAAAATATTCTGTTTCTGCTACCTTGATTCCATAAAATGTTTTTTGGGTAATAGGATTCGTCATCAAATATTTATCCTGAATCGGATTGACTAAGAAACCATCACCAGTGGCATTTTGTTCCAATAATTCATAAAATTTCACTGCATAGTCTGGAAGATTCATACGGTCAAGCCATCTTCCACCACCATTCGGATTCCATGTTAGTTCAGCAGTGGCTTCCTCTATGGTTAATACTGGTGCAGTATAGGTACTCTCTATGGTTTCTGGGTTCTCTGCGGATACTACTATATATGGAGAAAACAATTCCATAATAAGCATTAAGCTCAGAATAGTACATATGTATTTCTTAGTTTTATAGTTGGAATACCTCTTTTTCATATAATTCATCCTTTCTTTGTATAATATTTAAGCATGAATCTATCATAACATAGACATAGTCTCGAAAGTTTTCCGTTTTTTTAATAATAGAAAATTCTTTCCTGAACCATTCATTTGATTGTCGAAAAGAGTTTTTGATGTTTCATTATAAATTATTTAATCTGTTTTGTTTTTAATCCCTTAATCTTAAGTATTTTTTCATATCTCTTCTTCTGTTTCTTGGGAACCTTCACTACTGCTTTTTTATGAACTCCTTGAAAAGCCTTTGCTCCTATGGACTTTTTTGTTAATAAGGATGTCTTAATAGTAATTTTTTTCAGGTTCTTACAGCCATAGAAAGCCTTTTTACCAATATGTTTTATATTCCTTCCGATTATTACAGAGGAAATATTTTTACAGCCTTTTAGCGCTTCATCATCTATGGAAGTAACCGGATAGCTGATTCCATAGATCATAATACTATCAGGAATGATGATTTTGCCGCTCTGAATATCATCCGATGTCAAATAGCATAGGGTGTATGCTCCGTTCTTAGCTACCTGCACGATGAAATTATTTCCGATATCATCGATAAGAAGTTCTCCCTTCTCTATTGTTGTGGTTGGTTCAGGTGTAAGCTCAGGTTTAAGTTCTGGTGTATCTGTAGGAACTGGCGTATTAGAAGGTACAATTACGTTCATAGTGTCTGGACTATTGTCAGGTGATGGACTACTGGCAGGTAATAGACTACTGGTAGGCAACGGACTATTTGAAATAATTGGTGCTTCTGTCGCCGGTGTATCTGTCGGTGAAGTTGTTGGCTTTACTGTAGAGGTTGGAACTAACTCTCTAAAAACCAGTGTAATACTCTCTGAGGAATTTTCTGGCAGACAACTATAATTATTATCGAAAGTTTCCAAATCATCAAATTCATCAAACCAACGATGATTCAATGCTTCTGGCAATTCTATATTCATATTCTCAGGAACGTTCTTCGGTGTATGAATCAGGTAAAGCTGAGGGCAATTATCAAATACATAATAGGCTTGTGTTACTTTAGAAAAATCAAAAGAACTTAAATCCAATTGTTCTATTTTTTCACAACCTTCAAACATGCGTGATATATCTGTTACATTTGATGTATCAAATTTTCTTAAATCTAAATTGGTTAAATTTTTACAATCAGAGAACATACCAGCCATATCCTCTATATTTGAAGTATCAAAAGAACTTACATTTATGTCTATAAGATTTTCACATTTCCAAAACATAGCATGCACATTTATCATACTAGAGGTATCAAAACTATCCATATCTAATTCTGTTAATGCTTTACATTCATTAAACATAAAACTGGCATCTGTTACTTGAGATGTATTCAAGTTGCTTAGATTTAATTCTGTTACTTTTTGACAATTGTGAAACATATGGGTCATGTTTTTTACTTTAGAAGTAACAAAGTGATTAATATCTAATTCCAAGAGACTTGTACAGTTAGAAAACATATATGACATAGATTTGACCTTAGAAGTATCAAAATACCTTAAATCTATCTCTGTTAAAGCTCTACAATTATAAAACATACAATCCATCTCTGTAACTTCAGAAGTGTCAAAGCTATCTATATTTAAGTCTGTCAACTTAAGAGCTCCACTAAACATATGAGCCATGTTGGTAACGTTAGAGGTATTAAAATTACTTAAATCTAATTTTTTTAGATTATTACATCCTGAAAACATACAATACATAGTTGTAACATTATTTGTCTTAAAGCTACTTACATCTAATTCAGTCAGATTACTACAATTATAAAATAACTGACTCATACTTGTGATATAGGTAGTATCAAATGATGCTAAATCTAATTTTTTTAAACTATTGCATTCACAAAACATAGACCACATTCTGCTAACATTGGAAGTATTAAAGTTACTTAAATCCAGTTCTGTTAGAGCTTTACATCCATCAAACATACAGCTCATATCAATAACATTGGAAGTATCAAAGCTACTAACATTGATTTCTGTTAAATTGGTACATCCATAAAACATATAATCCATATTTGTGACTTTGGAAGTATCAAAGCTGCTTAAATCAATTTCGGTTAAGTTGGAACATCCAGAAAACATATAATCCATTTTTGTGACATTAGAAGTATCGAAACCACTAAGGTCTAAACCGGACAAACTGCTGCAGCGCTGAAACATGCCCTGCATATTTGTCACCTTTGATGTATCTGTCTCATTCCATTCAATCGAAGTTAGATTTTCACAACTATTATAAGGGTCAGTTGACATCTTAAACATATAAGACATATCCGTGATATCTGTCACATTGATATCTGCTGTCTTAATCTCAGCTGTATATGTAAGCCAAGGTTTCTTTTTCCAATCTCCGCTACCACTCAAATGAAAACACCCTTCACTATCAATAGACCATATCAAATCCCCATCTATTCCAGAAGCAATATCCTCCTCTTGGGCTTGTATTGCTGGTGCGTCTCCTAAAAGTAATATAAATACTACCAATACAGCAAGTACTTTCTTTGCTGTCTTTCTTATGGCACGAAATGTTTTTTTGTCATGGCAGATATGTCTTTTTTTCATATAATTCATCCTCCCTTGGTATCAATTATAATACAATTTGATAATAAAACATATCTATTTTGAAAAATGTTTCATAGGATGTATGCTTTTCATAAAACAAAAATCAGCAGGAACTGTGAGACAACTCCTGCTGATAATAATACCATTATAAATTTTATACTGGATAAGCTTTGTTCTCTTTATCTGCAGCTGCAGCGTCAACCTTCTGCTGCTGAGCTTCACGATACTTGAAGAAATCCATTGCAACCTGTGGGAATAATGCATAAGAAAGCACATCCTCATCCTGCTGCTTGTACTGAGCCATTTCCTTCTCTAAGGATTCTAACTGAGGCTTAATCTTATCTGCTGGACGGCATGTGATTGGCGTTACATCACCAATACACTTCTTCTGAACTTCCTTATCGAAAGGTTTAACAGTCTGTCCGAACTCACCAGATAAAAGCTTCTTGGACTCTTTTGTAACCATCTTATATCTCTCTCCAGATACAACATTAAGTACAGCCTGTGTACCAACAATCTGGGAAGAAGGAGTAACCAAAGGTGGCTCACCAAAGTCTTTACGTACTCTAGGTACTTCTTCAAGTACTTCCTGATACTTATCTTCCTGACCCATTTCCTTAAGCTGGGAAACAAGGTTACTTAACATTCCACCTGGAACCTGATACATTAAGGTCTTAATGTTAACTCCAAGTACCTTAGTGTTCATTAAACCGCTCTCTAAAGCTTCTTCACGCATTGGACGGAAGTATTCAGCAATTTCAGCAAGTTTAGCCTGATCAAGACCAGTGTCATAAGGAGTATCCTTAAATGCTTCAACCATAACTTCAGTAGCAGGCTGGCTGGTTCCCATAGAGAATGGTGACATTGCGGTATCAATGATATCACAACCAGCTTCAACAGCCTTCATATAAGTCATTGCAGCTACACCTGAGGTATAGTGGGTATGAAGGTCAATTTCAATATCAACAGACTCTTTTAATGCGGTAACCAGCTCTGTAGCCTTTGCTGGAACTAAAAGACCTGCCATATCCTTAATACAAAGAGATTTCGCACCTAAATCCTCAATCTTCTTTGCCATGTCTTTCCAGTAATCTAAGGTGTAAGCATCACCTAAAGTATAGGAAAGCGCAATCTGAGCATGACCACCTTCCTTATTTGCAGCTTTAACAGCTGTTTCAAGGTTGCGGATATCGTTCAGACAGTCAAAAATACGGATAATATCAATACCATTTGCAATAGACTTCTGTACGAAGTATTCTACTACGTCATCTGCATAGTGATTGTATCCTAAGATGTTCTGGCCACGGAATAACATCTGTAACTTTGTATTCTTAAAGCCAGCTTTTAATTTACGAAGTCTCTCCCATGGATCTTCCTTTAAGAATCTCAGGGAAGCATCGAAGGTAGCTCCACCCCAGCACTCTACTGCATGGTATCCTACCTGATCCATTTTATCAATAATTGGAAGCATCTGCTCTGTTGTCATTCTTGTTGCAATCAGAGACTGATGCGCATCACGGAGAATGGTCTCCGTAATCTTCAAAGGTTTCTTATCAGCCATGATTCCTCCATTCTGCCTTGATGATTTTCTTAGATTAAAAACTATTTCTGATATTCATTATAAATCACTTCATTCTTAACCTAAGTATCCATGTTAAGGCAAATCAATTCAATATATTATCATAGTTACAATTTCATTTACATAACACCAAAGATTGCCATGAATACACCGGCTGCTACTGCAGTACCGATAACACCGGCCACGTTTGGTCCCATTGCATGCATCAGTAAGAAGTTTGTTGGATCTGCTTCGGAGCCAACCTTCTGGGATACACGGGCAGCCATAGGTACCGCAGATACACCTGCAGAACCAATCAGTGGGTTAATCTTACCCTTGGTAGCTACACACATTAACTTACCAAATAAAATACCGGACGCTGTACCAACAGCGAAAGCTACGAGACCAAGAGCTACAATTTTTAAAGTCTCTACACGAAGGAAAGCTTCTGCAGAAGTAGTTGCACCTACAGAAGTACCAAGCAGGATAACTACAATGTACATCAGTGCATTGGAAGCAGTTTCAGCAAGCTGCTTAACTACACCGGACTCTTTGAATAAGTTACCAAGCATCAGCATACCTACCAGAGGAGCTGTACTTGGAAGTAATAAACATACTATGATAGTAACGATGATTGGGAACAGGATTCTTTCCAGCTTAGAAACCGGACGAAGCTGCTCCATCTTAATCTTACGCTCCTTCTCAGTGGTAAGAAGCTTCATGATTGGTGGCTGAATAATAGGCACCAGGGACATGTAAGAATAAGCGGCAACCGCAATCGGTCCCATATACTCTGTCTGCTGTAATTTACCACATAAGAAAATAGAAGTAGGACCATCTGCACCACCAATAATAGAAATGGCAGCTGCAGCTTTATCATTAAAGCCCATAGCAATCGCAATCAGATATGCAGTAAAGATACCAAACTGTGCAGCTGCGCCCAAAAGAAAGCTCATTGGGTTTGCAATCAGCGGAGCGAAGTCTGTCATGGCACCTACTCCAAGGAAAATCAGAGAAGGTAAGATACTCCACTCATCCATAAGATAAAAATAATGTAATAATCCACCTACACCATTGGAAGTGTCCTCTGGACTTGCCATGATATCCGGGTAAATATTTACCAGAATCATACCAAATGCAATCGGAAGCAACAACAATGGCTCGTATTCTTTTTTAATTGCCAAATATAGGAAAATACAACCAACCAGAATCATCAGGTAATTGCCTGGTGTTAAAGAGGCAAACGCAGTCTGGGCAACGAGATTTTCCAGCGTTGTCATAACGTATTCCAAAGTAATTCCCTCCTAATTAGTTCAATGTTGCTAATACTGCTCCTGCTTCTACAGAATCACCAGCTGCAACGTTAATGCTTGCTACTGTTCCATCTTCAGTTGCAACTACTTCGTTCTCCATCTTCATAGCTTCCAGAATCATAAGAACATCGCCCTTCTTTACAGCCTGTCCTACAGAAGCCTTTACAGATAAAATTTTACCAGGCATTGGAGCATTTACCTTTACAGAACCCTGTCCGCCTGCTGGTGCAGCTGCTTTAGGTGCAGCCTTTGGAGCGGCCTTAGGTGCACTTGCTGCAGGAGCTGCTGCTCCAGCGCCACCTTCTTCTACAGTAACATCATAAACTGTTCCATTTACAGTAATTGTATAATTCTTCATAATTAACCTCTTTCTGCGCTGCTCTCTATGCATGTTGCAATGTTTGTGTCAAGCAGCGCCAAGACACAAACGTACATAATTTAAGATTTCAAAAGTAATCCAGCCAGATTATGATCTGCGGATAATAGAACGAACAACTAAACCGTCCGCACTTTCTGTTTCGCTAGCTGCAGCAATAGCAGCGGTAATTACAGCAACTAATTCTAAATCGTCTGTAAGATTTTCTTCTACTGCAACCGATGCTGTTTCTACAACTGCTGGTGCAGAATTCGTGTCAGCCTGTTTCTTCTGAATTACTGCAAATACTTTAAAGCAGCTGATTAATAAAGAAATGAAAATCAATACAGCAAATACGATTGCCATACACATGATAGTGTTTAATCCGGCTTTTTGCAATTCCTGTCCAAGAGTTTTGTATTCTTCAAACTTCATGGTATACATACCGGTTTCATCTACCTGAATAGCACCTGTCTCATCAAAAGTAAGACTGATAACTACTTTTTCACCATTTTCACAAAGCCAGGTTTCATTAACAGTAGCTGATTCCTGAGTAATGGTAAAAGTAGTGCCTACTTTTTCTTTAACATTTACATATCTTTCCTTTAATGCAGCAAATTCCTGATACTGTGCCAGTGTAGCCTCATCCATTTGAGCCTGATAAGCATCGATGGTAGCCTGGAAGTCTGCAGCAAACCAGCTTGCAACAAATTGATCTGTCTGGGTTTCCAGAGTTTTCTTATCAAAATTCTCATTTTCTCTTACAAGGCTACAGCCTGCCAACATCAGAATACAGGATAACATGCAGAAAAGTAACGCTAATTTCTTTTTCATATGTCTCTCCTTACTTAGATGGTTCCATGTTTTTTGCCAATTGGATACTCGCTCTTAGAGAAAAGCATCTCAAATGCAAATAATAACTGTTTTCTAGCAGATTCTGGTTCAATAACAGAATCAATATAACCTCTTGCAGCAGCTGCATCGGTACCAGACTGTGCTGCAAATTCAGCAGATTTTGCAGCAAGGTCAGCATCCTTATCATCAGCATACATAATCTTTGCTGCGATATCTGCATCCATCATACCAATCTGTGCTTCTGGAAGTGCAAATACCATATCAGCACCAATATGCTTAGAATTCATAGAAACATAAGCGCTGCCATAAGCCTTACCTGTAATCAAGTTTACCTTAGGAACATCTGCTTCTACGAATGCTGCGGTAAGAGCTGCAACCTTAGCAGCGATTGTCTTTTCTTCTTCTACAGTTGTAGCAAAGCCTTCTACATTTGTCATAGTTAATACTGGAATGTTGAAAGCGTTGCACTTCTTAAGGAAAGAAACTGCCTTATCACATCCGTTAGATGTAAGACGAGCTTCGAAAGTTTCAACTTCTTTGCCATTTTCATCAAAAATAGCAGTACGGTTTGCAATACAACCAATGGTAAGACCATCTAAACAGATAAATCCTGTAACCATTTCCTTTGCATAATCCTTCTTTACTTCGAAGAAGAAACGGTTATCACCTAAATCTTCTAAAGCAAGAGCAGGATCCTTTACTTCTGCTGCGAAATCAGGAACCAGACGGTTCAAATCATCCATACATTCATCAGAGCCAGCAGTATCATTATTGTTTTCAGGAAGGATTGTCATCAGTTCTCTGATGCTGTTAATCATCTCTTCCTCACCATCACAGACTACATCAACAACAGATGCTGTCTTTTGGAAATCTGCAGATGCTGTATCCAGCTTCTCTGTATAATTTCCTTCTAATGTATTTGGAGAATTTACAAATAACTTTGCATTGTTCTTCTCCATAAATGTGAAATCGCTCATGGCAGCCATAACAGCTACTCCACCACCGCAGTTTCCAAAGATTGCACTAATCTGAGGAACGATGCCTGAAGCCTGTGCCTTTACCTTATAAATCTGGCCAAAACCTGCAAGGGCATCTGTAGCTTCCTGAAGACGCATACCTGCGCAATCAATCAGACCAACTACTGGAGTACCAGTCTTCATAGCCAGTTCATAGATATGTACGATTTTCTTTGCATGCATCTCACCGATTGTTCCATTCAGTGCGGATGCATCCTGGCTATATACATAGACAGGAATGTTCTGGATCAGTCCGTATCCGGTAACCACTCCATCGGCTGGTACGGCTTTCTCCTGCATGTTAAAATCTGTGCTTCTCTTGGTGATATTTGCACCGATTTCAACAAAACTGTTTTCGTCAACTAAAGTCGCAATGCGGTCTTTTGCTGACAAAGCATTTGTGTTACTCATGTTTAGACCTCCTATATAATAGTAATAATAAAAACAAATTTACACCGATTCTAATTTTATCTCTTTTGTCGAAAAATGGCAACCACTTTTTATGTTTTAATTGGTAAAAATGAATGTTTTATATTTGGAAGGAATATACATAAAAATGAACAATGTTTATTGCCATACCTGTATACGATTTCAGCTATGGTTTAGCGAGGTTTTCATGCAGAAAAAAATTAGTATTCTTCTGTTTTGTATTAGTCTCTATTTTCTATATAATTCACTAAATAGTATCCTTTCTTTTCAATGTAACCAAATGCTGTCACCGGATACTCCTTCCAAGACAGAATCTGCGAAAGACATGACATATTCTGCCAAAGAATTAGGATGTGAAGCATCCGCTGCTACTCCATCTTCATTTTATGCTAAGGCATATTGTGTTATGGATGCAGAAACCAACCGGGTGCTTCTAGGAAAAAATGCAGAAGATAAAATGCCTATGGCAAGTACTACCAAAATCATGACCTGTATTCTGGCTTTGGAAGAAGGAAATATGTCAGATGTTGTTACTGTTTCTTCCTACGCTTCTACTATGCCGGATGTACAGCTAAATATCAGAGAAGGGGAAACATATCTTCTAAAAGATTTGCTGTATTCTTTGATGCTGGAATCCCACAATGACACGGCGGTAGCTATTGCAGAACATCTAGGGGGATCCGTAGACGGTTTTGCAGAAATGATGAACGAAAAAGCCATGGAGCTTGGATGTACCAATACTAGTTTTGTTACACCAAATGGTCTAGATCACGAAAACCATTACACTACAGCCACAGAATTATGTATGATTGCAGCCTACGCCATTGAGAATCAGGATTTTCTGGAAATTATTAGAACTCCAAGCTATTCCTTTCAGGACCAATCAGGAGCCCGTAGTTTTACAGTAAATAATCATGATGCATTTTTAACCCAATATGAAGGTGCTATTGGTATAAAAACTGGATTTACTAACGATGCAGGATATTGTTTTTGTGGAGCTGCACAAAGAGATGGACGGACGCTGGTATCAGCAGTGCTTGCCTGTGGATGGCCACCGAATAAGTCTTACAAATGGGCAGACACAAAGAATCTCATGGATTATGGTTTTACAGCCTATGAAACTACTACAATTCCACTTTGTACAAAAGAAATAGGGATTCCTGTTGTCGATGGAAAGAAATCCAAAGTTATGTTAAAAAGAAATTCTCAGGAGAAGCTTACACTTCCACTAACTTCTTCGGATGAGATTTCTATAGATTACCAGCTTCCAGAAAAATTAAAGGCCCCAGTCAGAGCCGGGGACATTATTGGATATGAAGTATATTCTGTTAATGGAACTCCTTGTCTAGAAATCCCTTTGACTGCCCAAAAATCAGTTAGACAAATTGACTATTCCCATTGGATGCAGCTATTGGGACCGCTATTCCTTGGAAGCTAGTAGCGATTATTGAATCAGAATAATATAGTATAAGACCTGTTTTGACAGAAATACTAACATTTCACTGCCAGATCAGGTCTTCCTTTTTCTGCCAGCTTTATAGCCTTACAGATACGACGGTAGGTTATTTCACAAACTTCTACGGATTTCATATCTTTATATTCTTCATAGTACATTGGTCTTAAATAATAAACCTGTGTTTTCACTCTTCGAAGAGACCAGAGATCAAAAACCTTCCAGGAATCTACAATAGCTACCGGTACTACAGGCGCCTTTGCGCGCATGGCACTTTTAAAGCAGCCAGGTTTAAAACGGTCTACATAGTTTCCATTCCGGTGTGTATATCCTCCGGCTGGAAAAATCAAAAATTTCCTACCCTGTTTTACTTCCTGGGACATTTCCTTTATAATGCCTGCAGCTTGACGCAAATCATCCAGACGGATTCGTTTTCCCTGTACCAGATCA
Organism: Butyribacter sp.; assembly: GCA_045542435.1. Classification (GTDB taxonomy): domain Bacteria; phylum Bacillota; class Clostridia; order Lachnospirales; family Lachnospiraceae; genus Jutongia. The sequence goes on from JAZQLD010000027.1 coordinate 316,316, forward strand.
ATAAACTGGCTTACCAGCGGACCATGGGAACGGGCGTCGTCCATTACTACCGAACAGGGCTTTTTGTGGGTATGAAGGATGCCCAACGCATCATATTTTCCCTGATGATTGGAAAACATAACATAGCCGCCTTTTTTCGGAAGGTTATCCTGTCCATAGGCTACCGTACGGATTCGTCCGGTTTTCATCATGTGCCGGATGACTTTCTGGTCATAACGGTAACGGAATTCTTCTGTATACTTCTCTGGATGTCTTGCATAATATTCCATGGTCGGAATCATCCAGGAACGATATAAATTTCCCGCTATAACGTAAATAAACCGAAGCATGTTCCATCCCGTCCTTTCTGTCCTAATCTATGGTTTTTATTCTGTTTAAAGATAAAATGACTTTTTTGTGATTTTGCAATAAGTAATTTATCATATTAAAATAAAATTCGCAACCGCTAACACTAGTGTTTTCTGCATTGACATTGGTGTTTCTTATCTATAGAATGGATTAGGAAATCGTTCATTGTGAAGTCAAAACACAGACAGCAGGTAACGGCTGGTGATGATGTAAATAAAAATTATGAGGTGAATTATGGCATTAGATGGTATTGTCATTGCAAATATGGCACAGGAATTACAGCAGTCTTTGGCAGGTGGTCGTATTACTAAAATCGCCCAGCCGGAAAAGGACGAGCTGTTATTAACAATTAAACAGAGTAAAACTACAGAGGAAGGCACCGTTCGTTCCCAGCACAGACTAGTGATTTCTGTAAACCCAAGTCTTCCGCTGATTTATCTGACTGAGGAAAATAAACCCTCTCCTATGACGGCACCTACCTTTTGTATGGTGCTTCGAAAACATTTAAATAATTGTAAGATTCTGTCCATTCAGCAGTATGGTTTGGAACGCGTACTTTTTATGGAACTGGAGCATTTAAATGAAATGGGGGATTTGTGTAAAAAATATCTCTACATTGAGCTTATGGGCAAACACAGTAATATTATTTTCTGTGATGAGGATAGAAAAATTATTGACAGCATTAAGCATGTTTCTCTTTTGGTGAGTTCTGTCCGTGAAGTTTTGCCTGGCAGGGAATATTTTATTCCTAATACTTTGGAGAAAGAAAATCCTTATGAAATCACCCAGGAAGATTTTATAAGTAAGGTGCTGGCAAAACCTACCACACCAGCTAAGTCTATTTATACTTCCCTTACAGGATTTAGTCCATTAATGGCAAATGAGCTGCTTTACCGGGCTTCTCTTGCAGAAAAGTCCAGCACCAGCGAACTATCTGAAATGGAACAGCTGCATTTGTACCGGAATTTTGAGGAAATGCGTCAGGAGCTGGTAGAGCAACGTTTTCAACCTATGATTGTATTAAAAGAACAGGAACCGCTGGAATTTGCCAGTCTTGTATTGACTTCCTATCAGTCAGATGCTCTTTATGAAATCAAGCAGTACCACAGTGTCAGTCAGATGTTGTACGATTTTTATAAAGCGAAGGAAATCTATTCCCGTATCCGTCAGAAGTCCTTTGATTTACGCAGAATTACTACCACTGCCCTGGAGCGCAACCGTAAGAAATTTGATCTTCAGGAAAAGCAATTAAAGGATACAGAGAAAAGGGAAAAATATAAGGTTTATGGTGAGCTAATCACCACCTATGGTTACTCTCTTACCGGTGGTGAAAAGAAACTGGTTTGTGAGAATTATTATACAGGAAAAGAAATCGAAATTCCTTTGGATGATACTCTGGATGCTATGACAAATGCCAAACGTTATTTTGATAAATACGCAAAGCTAAAGCGTACCTATGAAGCACTTACGGTGCAGATTCAGGAAACAAAGGAAGAAATCCATCATTTAGAGTCTATTAGTAATGCATTGGACATTGCCCGTCAGGAATCCGATTTAGCTTCCATCAAGCAGGAACTTGTTGACTATGGTTATATGAAACGCCACAGTGGGAAAGAAAAAGGAAAAAGAACGGAAAAAAGCAAGTCATTTCATTATTTGTCTTCTGATGGTTTTCATATTTATGTAGGAAGAAATAACTACCAGAATGAAGAAATCACCTTTCAGATGGCAAATGGCGGCGATTGGTGGTTTCATGCCAAAGGAATGGCCGGTTCCCATGTTATTGTAAAGACGGAAGGTCAGGAGCTTCCAGACCGGACCTTTGAAGAAGCGGCAAGTCTAGCGGCATGGTACTCCAAAGCCAAGGAACAGACCAAGGTTGAGATTGATTATATTCAGCGAAAGCATGTGAAAAAGCCAAATGGAAGCAAGCCGGGATTTGTAGTGTATTACACCAATTATTCCATGACCATTGCGCCTGATATTTCTGGTTTGAAAGAACTGGAGGACTAATGGAATAGGGATAAATATAATCTTGCTATTTAGGAAACAGACATCAGATTTTTTTTTCTGACAGGAGGTGACTAGCTATTAGATGTCAATAGTTTTTTTGAAAATTTTTGAAGGAAAAAAGGGTAACTTTAATAAACCTTTCAAAAAATAATTTTGAAAAGTAGACATTTTATTATTGCTGGTTGCCACTACTCAATCAGCG
>JAZQLD010000028.1:0-107054 GCA_045542435.1 Butyribacter sp.
ACATTATAATTTGATATATTCCGAGAAATTATATATATCCATTGTAAATACAGCCAGTTTGTGTATAGAATACTCAGAAGCAATCCCAGCGAAGAGTATTGTCTTCGTCAGCACTTAGTTTCCGTTTTGAAGATGACACATAGACGAAGTCCTGAATAAGAACATCAGGCTAAAGCAAATGCATTTGCTTTTAGTCTGATGTTCTTATGAAAAGCACCGTAGGTGCATGTGTCATCGTAAGGAAACTTATGTACTGTTACAGAAGACACCTAAGCGAAAGCGTCTCTTCGTCGGGATGCCTTCTGAGTATTCGTTTCCACTGTATAGCAGTGTACATAATTGATATTATGGGAAGTTAATATATTTTTTCAAGTGGGAAGTTTAAGTACTCATTCTATTTTGCAGGCAATCCTGCATCTATTTCCCTCATTTTCGTCTTATAGCATTGTTTCATTGCAATAATAGAAGCCCCCACCAAAGAAATGAATCCCACTGTCATAAAGATTATTATCAAAAGATTGTAATCTTCTCCAGAAAATTCTACAGGTATACATATCACACATAGCAAAATCCCCCAGATATCTCCTACCCAGTGAGCAGCCGTCATAACCTCTTCTACGGCTGCTGTTTTCTGTGCAACCTTTGTGTGTGTATTATTCAGCAAAAAAAGAAAGAATAGGATAAACCACATAAATACCGCCATCTGCCAATGAATTAGTTTTAAAAGAAGCATCCCTAATATATAACCGGTACACACAACCATACTTCCAAGCACCCTAATCCAATAACCAGTTAAAAGATATTGCTTTTTTTCCTGAATAGAAATAGGCATTATATTATACATTCTCCCTAATCTATTGGAATACAACATGCCCAACTGTATGGACAAATTAACTATTAAAAGAAACAAACCATATATAATAACTTTAAGAATCGGCTGACCCATGCCAATTGCCTGAATTGCCGGAATAAAAAAACTATTAAATACTATCAGCAATAAAGAACCAATAGAAAATACCTCTCTCCAATTCTCCTTAAAGTCCATATGATAATCATCTAAAATATTTTTTATCATTCTTATCCCTCTTTTCTCCCAATTCCTTTTATTTGTTTATCTCCAATTCTTTCTTTTTACATTTCCAGAAAATAGAAAGCGCAATAATCACTGCAACAATTTCCACGACCATCACAAAGACCATGTAATATTTCGCATATGGATTGTGAAATATTGCTGTATCACTATAAAACATCCAGACCAAAACAACCGTTATACTTAGAATACAACCTCCTCCATGCACTAATGTCCATATTCTGGTTTTATTGACGTCTGCATTTAATTTCTTTCTTTTATCCATGGAGTATGTATTGCTCAAACTAAAAACCGAGAATATGTTTATCATAAAAAATACTACTTCCCACAGACTTATCATCCCCTGACCGAAAAAAATAATCAGCCAGAGGAAACTTAATATTACCGGGGTAAAGACTTTAAATAAATACGCAGTGATTAAATAACTCCATTTTTCTTTTGCAGATACCGGTATAATAAAAAACATCTTTCCCAATTCTGTAGGATATAACTCTTCCAATTTAATTCCATAAATCATAATAATATACAAAATCCCACTAAATAAAATAAATTTAAAATCGAAGCTTTCTCTTACATCACAAGAAGTAAAAACAATCAAAGCTCCTTGCAGGATTGGAAATATCCAGTCCCAGACAGACTTTTTTTCTCTTTTACAAGCATTCTTAAAATCCATCCGGTAATCAGCCAAAACCATTCTTAACATAATCCATTCCCCCTATCCCGTTCTTCACTGTTCTCCTTTGATACGGTAATAAAATATATCTTCCAGCGTAGGCACTTCTGCCTCTACCTCTTTGTCGTAGGTACTAACAGAACTATGCTTCACCAAGGCTTTTGTACTGTATGTTCCCTCTTCCCGATAAACCACCGAATCCTCTTGCAGCAAATCGATTTTGCTTTTTTCTCCGCTTATCAAACGATACTGCTCTCTTAAATCCTCAATATCCGAAAAATCCATGAGCTTTCCCTTATGTATCAATGCAATATAATCTGCAATCTGATCCAATTCCTGCGTCAAGTGACTAACCAGAATCACACTATGCTCCCCGTCCTCCACGAAACTGGTAAGATGCTTCAAAAACTTTTCCCGAAACGCCATATCAAAGCTTCCTAGAGGTTCATCCAGCAAAAGCACCTTTGGCTCATGTGCCAAGGCAAAGGCAAACTGAAATTTCAACTTCTCTCCCTGGGAAAGCTTTCCATATTTCCGATTCCCCTCTAATTGAAACTCCTGTAAATGCTGTTGCAGCTTACTATGATCATATCTGCTATAATACTTTCCATATCGAAGTCCATTGTCCAGCAAAGTATTATAAGAAGAAAATAATTCTTCATTTAATACAAAACCCAGTTGATTCTTCACATCTTTCTGATTCTGTTCAGACGCCCAAAGCTCCTGCCCATCTAGAAAGACTTTCCCGGAATCCGGCTTCTGATATCCCAGCATAATCTTTAGCAGAGTAGACTTGCCTGCTCCGTTTTCTCCCAGCATTCCAATGATATATCCCTTGGGAATTTCCATAGAAATATCCTCTAACTGAAACGTTGGGTATGTTTGATGAATTTGTTCTAGTTTGAACATACGGTTCCTCCCCTTTTACTTCTCTTATCAAAAAAAGTGTGCATACACTGTATATATGAATATATACAGTGTATGCACACTTGTCAAGTACTTTTCAAAAAATAGATGATTATTGTTGGAATTCCAACATACATTTCTAACGAAACATACTATAATACAATCCAGAAACACAAATTTTATATTCAAATTTTGCACAAGAAAAAATTTAAATTACACACAAGGAGGATTTCCTATGATAAGAAAAATTATTAAGATCGACCAGGAAAAATGTAATGGATGTGGCGCCTGTGCCGCCGCCTGCCATGAAGGCGCTATTGAAATGATAGATGGAAAAGCAACTCTCACTAGAGAAGATTATTGCGACGGACTAGGCGACTGTCTTCCAGCCTGTCCTACGAACGCCATTTCTTTTGAGATGCGAGAAGCTCCTGCTTATGACGAAGCAGCAGTACTTCTGGCAAAGAAAGAAAAAGAAAAGGCAGTTTTACCATGTGGCTGCCCTGGAAACCAGTCCAAAGCTATTAGCCACAAGCAAACTGCCTCTGAAATCTCAACATCAATTACCAGCCAGCTTTCCCAGTGGCCGGTACAGATTAAACTGGTGCCTGTGCAGGCTCCTTACTTTGATGGCGCCAAGCTTTTAATTGCTGCGGACTGTACCGCTTATGCCTATGGTAACTTCCACAATGAATTCATCCGCAACCACATTACACTCATTGGCTGTCCAAAGCTGGATGAGATTGATTATAGCGAAAAGCTGACACAGATTATTTCTCTAAATGATATTCAAAGTGTAACCATTGTCCGCATGGAAGTGCCTTGCTGTGGCGGTATCGAAGCCGCAACCAAGAATGCCCTACAGGCAAGTGGTAAGTTCATCCCATGGCGAGTTGTAACTATTTCCACTGATGGAAGGATTCTAGAGTAAAGCCTAATCATGTCTCTGATCCTCATTATCAAAGCACTCGCAGAACCGTGCTGCAAAGGCCGGTTCTTCCTCTGCCATATATAAATGTGAAATATCGCCGAAGGACGCTACACGAAAGGATGCAACACCTTTCCGGCGTTCTTCGGTATTTATAGTTGTAACGGAAGTTGGTGCCGCACAGAAGCCATGCCAGAGTATCATAGGCGAAATACCCAGCAGGTGGCTCAGCAGTACACATTCCAGTCCAAAATGACATGTCAGTACTATGGTATCATTATTGGCCTCTTCTACCCGGTAATATCCATTTTCTCTGACATATCCATGCTTTGCCAAAAGTTTGTCAAACTCAGTAGTAACCCACTGATACTCCTGCCATACATCACCATGCTCTGTCTTTCCGTTTTTCATGGTTTGATGCTGTCCCCACTTCTCCTTATCATAGAAATCTTTTTCCTTCATCCAATCTGCAGGAAGCCAGTCCCATGCAATGATTTCCTGCTGTACATCTGGTCTTTGAATCAACGCATCAAATTCCCGCATCCAAGACATTTCTATGGCTGTCCGGTTCAATTTCTGCAAAGTAAGGGATACCGTATCCTTGGCTCTTCCCAAAGGAGATACATAAAATTCTTTGACATCTAATTTGCAAAGTCTTTCTGATAATAACTTTGCTTCTCTCCATCCCTTTTCTGTCAGCGAATCAATACTATAGTCAGGGTCTCCATGTCTTACAATTAATATTTTCATACTTAATTCCTCTTTCTCAATTTTCTCTATGAATAGCATATACCATTATTCATAAAATTCAACAAAAAATTTTACAGGATTTTATTCATCACAATGAAAAAAATCCTATTGCTCATATCTCAAATCCATCCGATATATATAATAACAAGAAACCCCAGACATCTTCAAAGAGCAAGCGTTTTACTTGCGCTGTCTGACTACGACGACGCTCTGGCCGGACAATGACGAACCAACGTAACTTAGCGGAGATGACACCAAAGACATTTCAGAAAGACAGGAGTGAAATTTATGCAGGAAGACAATCAGTACACAAACCAGAAAATGAGCATCATGCTCCACTAAAAAGAGGATTCGCTACAGACATTTGTCCACAACGAATCCTCTTTTTAATTTGAAAATCTTATTTGCCTTAATAAAATGATATGGATGTCAAAACTTCTTTTGTCCCAACTATGATTTTATTTTACAAAGTCTTTTACCTTATTGTAGATGCTTTCTGCATCAAGACCATACTTCTTAATCAGCTCTAATGCTGGACCTGACTCACCGAAGGTATCATTTACACCAATCTTTAATACTGGTGTTGGAGCCTTTTCAGAGAGGCAGTCACATACAGCACTACCAAGACCACCAATCACAGAATGCTCTTCGATAGTAACAACCTTACCAGTTTCTTTTGCTGCTGCAATAATTAATTCCTCATCTAATGGCTTAATGGTATGAATATTGATAACCTTTGCATCAATTCCATCTGCAGCCAGCTTCTCAGCAGCTTCCATAGTCTCAGCTACTTCAAGACCTGTAGCTACCAGTGTTACATCCTTACCTTCACGAAGAACAACACCCTTGCCGATTTCAAACTTGTAATCAGGCTTGTCATTAATAACAGGTACTGCCAAACGTCCAAAACGAATATACACAGGACCTTCATGGTCTAATGCAGCCTTTACTGCTGCCTTTGCTTCTACATCGTCAGAAGGATTCATAACTACCATACCAGGAATAGTACGCATTAAAGCTAAATCCTCACAGCACTGATGGGTAGCACCATCTTCACCTACAGAAATACCTGCATGAGTAGCACCAATCTTTACATTTAACTTAGGATATCCTACTGAGTTACGAACCTGCTCGAATGCACGGCCTGCTGCAAACATAGCGAAGGAACTTACAAAAGGAACCTTACCAGCTGCTGCTAAACCTGCTGCAATACCTACCATGTTACACTCAGCGATACCACAATCAATATGTCTATCCGGATATGCTTTCTTAAAAATACCAGTCTTTGTAGCAGCTGCTAAATCTGCATCCAGTACTACCAGATTTGGATAAGCTTCTGCCAGTTCGGTTAACGCATTTCCGTAACTATCTCTTGTTGCGATTTTCTTAACGTCTGCCATTTTATCCTCCAATCTGCTTATGATAAGCTTTCTCCAATTTTTTCTAAATCTGCCATAGCCTGTGCATACTGCTCATCATTTGGAGCGGTACCATGCCAGCTTGCCAGATTTTCCATAAAGCTTACGCCCTTACCTTTTACACTCTTTGCAATAATTGCAGTAGGCATTCCCTTAGTATCTTTTGCCTTTGTAAACGCATCTGCAATCTGATCAAAATCATGAGCGTCAATCTCAATAACATTGAAATTGAATGCTTTGAACTTATCAGCGATTGGATATGGAGAACATACTTCTGCAATATCTCCATCAATCTGTAAACCATTGTTATCTACGATAACTACCAGGTTGTCCAGCTTGCGGGCACCAGCGAACATTGCTGCTTCCCATACCTGACCTTCCTGAATCTCACCGTCACCTAACATAGCATAAGTACGGAAATCTTTTCCGTCCAGCTTTGCAGCCAAAGCCATACCCACTGCTGTAGAAATACCCTGTCCTAAAGAGCCACTGGACATATCCACACCTGGGATGTGCTTCATATCAGGATGTCCCTGTAAATAAGAACCTACATGACGAAGAGTCTTTAAATCCTCCACTGGGAAGTATCCTCTCTGTGCCAGTGTAGAGTAAAGTGCAGGAGCGATATGACCCTTTGATAATACAAAACGGTCTCTGTCTGCTTTCTTTGGATCCTTTGGATCAATGTTCATCTCTTCAAAGTAAAGATAAGTCATAATGTCTGCTGCAGATAAAGATCCACCCGGATGACCGGACTTTGCACTATGAACAGCAGTTACAATGCCTTTGCGAATCTCATTGGCAGTTTTCTTTAATGCTAATGTATCCATGTTTGTTTCCTTTCTTTTTTGATACTATTTTTATCGGGAAGAAATGCCAGCCGGCATCCCCTCCCAGATTGTTGCAAATCTAAAGATTACTCACCGAAAACAGCGATATAATCCTTCTGGAACTTCTCAATACCCTGATCAGTTAAAGGATGCTTTGTCATCTGCTCGATTACAGAGTAAGGTACAGTTGCAATATCAGCGCCCGCTAATGCACAGTCAGTAACATGAATTGGGTTACGTACACTTGCTGCAATAATCTCTGTATCAATACCATAGTTATCGAAGATAGCTGTAATAGTCTCAATTAAATCGATACCTGGCTGTGAAATGTCATCCAGACGTCCAAGGAATGGAGATACATAAGCAGCTCCAGCCTTAGCAGCTAAAAGTGCCTGGTTTGCAGAGAAAATCAAAGTAACGTTACACTTAATACCTTCTGCTGCAAGTACCTTTGTAGCCTTTAATCCTTCTACAGTCATAGGAATCTTAACAACCATGTTTGGATGAAGCTTTGCAATCTCACGACCCTCTGCAATCATACCTTCCGCATCAACAGTTGTAGCCTTAACTTCACCACTGATAGGTCCGTCAACGATTTCAGCAATTTCCTTCAAAACTTCTTCCTGACTCTTTCCACCTTCTTTTGCAATCAAAGATGGATTGGTGGTAACACCACAAATCACACCCATCTCGTTTGCTTTCTTAATGTCTTCAATCTTGGCTGTGTCAACAAAAAATTTCATCTCAATAATCCTCCTAAATGTTTATTATTTTAAATACCACATTGATGTCATTAGTATACCTCTTTTCCTATTTTAGGTCAACGAAAAAAATGACGCAAAGGGACGCAGAAAAAGGTCTGTCGTATTTCTTCTTCGCGGACGCCTCTCGGCTCGGATTGTGCTTGGCAATGGTGCCTAAGACGCTATCTTCGCACAAAGTGCTTGATACCGTCTAAACACCAGCTAGCCCAAACGCCGCTCTTGAAGAAAACGACAGACCTTTTTCTGCTGTGTACTGGCTGCTTCTAGTAGAACCAGAAGCCTTTCCAGTCGTTCTTATATACACGATACAACTGCTCCTGGGACTGGAAGGACTTTATCAGCTTGCCTTTAGAATCTACTTCGAGGAAAGTATTTTCATCACTCTTAGCGTACAAATAACTTTCTTTAAACGGAGTTACATTTCCACCCTCTTTGTTCTTGTCTAAACGCTCTTTTGCATCTAATACATAGGTTCTGGTGGTCTCATCTACCAGATATCTATAGTAGTAAGAATTCTCATTGCCTTTCTCGGCTCCGGCACCACTATTGTTATTCAGCATTTCTAATAGATACTGTCCTTCTGCCAGAGAGGACTCTTTTTCAAGCACCATGGCATTCTGCCCGTACTGTGACTGAAATAAATCCGGTATCTCCGGCTCCTCGAGGATAGAGTCCACAAGCGGAGTTTCTATTGGCGGCTCAGTTTCGCCTTCGGCTACTGCCTTGGTTAGCAGCTTATTTCTGCGCCATTTTCTCTGCTTTTTATTATTGCTCTTCCACAAATCCTCATCCGAAATCACATAGTCCAGCTTTGGCATTAAGCTATTGATATTGCTGTATTTAAAGATACTGGATAATTGGGAAGAACCAAGCAATACCTGATTTACACCTACTACCTGAATCGAATCGATTCCCGGATAGACAATATCTTTTTTATAATGATTATTTACTACCTGATTAATCACATCACCAGACAATGCCTCCGTCACTTCTCCCGATTCCAGTTCAATCTTCAAAACATCCGGATAGTTCTGCATAGAAGACTGCTTCAAATCATTCCCCAAAATATAAATGGAACCATATCCATCATAAGCAAACTCGCTGTTAAAAATATAGTCTGAACTATTTACAACATCCATAACCTGTCCCAATGAATTTACCTGTACTAGTTTGTTCTTACTATACTGAAATACCAGATTATCATAAATAATCTCCGCATTGATTCCCGCATCCTCCACCGGTATCTCCGCCCGGAGTACACCGGAATTATCATAGAGAAGAGTAGCTGAATGCTGCTCTTCTACAGCCACTTTCTTCTTTACCTTTTTCTTAACGGTCTTGCCTTTCTTATTCTTCTGCTTCTCAGTTACCGTCCTTGTCACCATTTTCTTGGTAACAATCGGTGACTGAAATACAGTATATAAGCCATTGGTAATGGACACCTTACTTCTTCCGGTTTCCGATTTCAGAATCGTATCCGCTCCCACTGCGCTCTTTGGCATATCTACAGTATATGTCACGGTCTGTGCCAGTTCATCCTTGCTATTATATAATTTCAAAATAATATAATTCTTCTCTCCTGGCACTAGTCCAATAATCTGATATTCATGCTCTTCACTGACATTTCCAGAAGCCCCATTACTTAAGGTACGGGTAAAATCTGGAATATCCTCATTCTCTACGGAAATTGTATAGCGACAATAGCATTTTCCTTCGGAACGGAAATACAAATACATAGACTGGTTATTTGTACCGTATGGATTGTATGCCCAAAGCGGTCTCTCCGTCATATACTCTCCCCGCTTCTTAATGTCTGTCAGCATTTCTTCTGCCACTGCTGAATTCTTTACATTGTAAACTTCATCCAGACTGGCATAGTCTTTTGTTACTACATTCTTCTGGTCACCGGATAAGTACAACGGAATAATATCCAGACTACTAATATCCTTCCATGCCTTGTCAGAAGTGTTAATATCCAACTCCTCCTCTAAAAGTGCCTCTTTACTTTTAGTAAGCTTATTGGTAATAGAATTCATCTTCCACAAAAAAGCTCCCATTAATCCAATCATCACCAGACTGGTAATTAATATCACAAGCAATTTTTTCTTCATATGCTTTGAGTCCTTTCTTATACTTTTTTTCCTCTGCCAACACCGCCATCCCTTGCCAGTGCTTCCTGCATCTTCTCATAAATATCCGGAAACTGCTTTTTCACCAGCACCGGCTTCATCTTATCATTTAAGAAACAATGTCCACTCCGCCCTGTTGTACAAAGCTGCCCCGTCCCTTTATTGTACAATTCATAGGTAAACTCCATCTTAATCCCATCAAAATATGCCAGTTTCACAAAAATCTCAATATCATCCTCAAACTGCACCGGCACAAGATACTGACAGTCCACAAACATAACCGGAATCAAAATTCCTCTCTTTTCCACTTCGCTGAACTTCAATCCGATTTCTTCCATCCAGTAAATTCTTGCTTCCTCAAAATAGCGGATATAGTTGGAATGATGAATAATGTCCATTCTGTCTGTCTCATAGTAATTCGTCCGTCTCTGATAACGTCCATGTGTATTTTCCACAATAAATTCCTCCAATCTATGTTCCTTATTTTGACACAAAAAACATTTCCCTATATATTATAAAGGATTCCTTTTCTGTGTCAAACGATTCTGCATAAGGAATCATGAAGATGTTGTGAATTTTCATAGAAGGGACGCTTTAAAAGAAAACCAAAGACCTTTGAAGGCTTTGCACTGGCTAATTATAATAATTGTATTATTGATATCATACAAAATTTGTATCACTAAATAATGGAGGAACACTATGAATCTGATTACTGCTGAGCATTTAACTCATTCCTATACCGAAAGGAAACTGTTTGATGATGTTTCATTCAGCCTGAATGAGCAGGAGAAAGTGGGAATTATCGGTATCAACGGTACGGGTAAGTCTACTCTGCTTAAAATCCTTGCCGGCAAGGAAATCCCTGACGAAGGAACGATTATTATGGGACGAAATCTCCGGATAGGCTATCTTCCCCAGAATCCTTCCTTTGCACCAGAATTTGATGTATTGACTGCTGCCCTTCCTTTGGCGGATGACATTTCCGGTAATCCTATGGACTATGAGAGTCAGGCTAGAACTATGTTGACTAAGCTTGGTATCAGCCAGTTTAGCCAGAATATCACAGAACTTTCCGGTGGACAGAGAAAACGTATCGCATTGGTACGAACACTACTTACTCCTTCTGACATTCTGATTCTGGATGAGCCTACCAACCATTTAGATAGTGCCATGGCGGAATGGCTGGAGGTTTATTTGAAGAATAGTAAATGTGCATTGATTATGATTACCCATGACCGTTATTTTTTGGACAGTGTAGTCAACCGCATTGTAGAAATTGATAAAGGTAAGCTTTATAGCTATAGCTGCAATTATCTGGGATATTTGGAGCGTAAGGCACAAAGGGAGGAAATCGCCCTTGCCACCGAACGGAAACGCCAGAGCATTCTAAAGGTGGAAATTGCCTGGATGATGCGTGGTGCCAGAGCCCGTTCTACCAAACAGAAGGCTCATATTGCCCGCTACGAAGCACTAAGAGATATGGCAGCACCAATTCAGGATGGAAAGGTAGAAATTAGTTCTGTTTCCTCCCGTCTAGGTAAGACAACTGTAGAATTAGAACATATCACCAAGTCCTACAATGGTCACACCTATATTAATGACTTTACCTATTATTTTTTGAGAAATGACCGTATTGGTATCATTGGGCCAAATGGCTGTGGTAAGTCCACCTTAATGAAGATTATTACAGGACAGGTAGAGCCAGATTCTGGTTCTGTAGTTATTGGACAAACCGTAAAAATCGGCTATTTTTCCCAGGAAAACGAAGCTTTGGACGAATCCCTCCGTGTCATCGACTATGTCCGTGAAGGCGGAGAATATATCCATACGGCTGATGGTTCTACGATTACGGCTTCTGCTATGCTGGAACGTTTCTTATTTCCCGGAGAAATGCAGTATTCCCGTATCGAAAAGTTATCTGGTGGTGAGAAGCGCAGACTCTATCTGCTGCGTATCTTGATGGAAGCTCCCAATGTACTGTTTCTGGATGAGCCAACCAACGATTTGGATATTGCCACCTTAACCATTCTGGAAGATTATCTGGATAGCTTTGATGGTATTGTAGTCACAGTGTCCCATGACCGTTATTTTCTAGACAGAGTGGTGCGCCGCATCTTCGCTTATGAAGAGGGTGGGCATTTAACCCAGTATGAAGGGGGCTATACGGATTATTTAAAGGCTTATGAGCAAAAATATGGTGCTTCTCCAAGCTCCTCCAGTAAATCATCCGGCAATGCAGGTTCCGCTGGCAAAACCAGCACCACTTCATCCAATGATGATGACAAGGAGCGTCCAAACCGTAATAACTGGAAGGATGGACAGGCAAAGAAAAAGAAAATGTCCTATCAGGAACAGAAGGATTTCGAAACCATTGAAGAGGACATTGCCAGACTGGAAGAAGCTATTGAAGCCACCGAATCCGGGATTTTAAAGGCTTCCAGAGATTTTGTCAAACTTGGGGAGCTGACTGCCCAAAAAGAAGAACTGGAAAAAGAACTGGAAGAAAAAATGGACCGCTGGATGTACTTGGAAGAGTTGGCCAGCGAGCTGGGCATCACCAAGGAATAGCCAGCAAAATACCATCAACAACCTCCCCATTTACATTGACAGGAACAAGGGAATATGGTAGATTATTGTTGTTGACTAAATCATTTTAGTTAACGAAATATTTTTTCTTTATTAGGAGGCAATACAATGAAGGGTACAGTTAAATGGTTTAACGCAAAGAAGGGTTTTGGTTTCATTTCTGATGAGACAGGCAAGGATGTATTCGTACATTTTTCCGCACTTCAGATGGACGGCTTTAAGGTTCTCGATGAGGGCGAAAGCGTAGAATTCGACGTTGTAAACGGCGAAAAGGGACCACAGGCTGCTAACGTAGTAAAGTGCTAATTTGACCTTACTTGCAGTAAACAGACAGAAGTTATATTCATTGCATAAACCATTTTAATTTTTTTGATAAAATTTATTTTTTCTAGAAAGTTATCTGGACTTTGCGTATGAGGTGTAACACAAAAGGAGCTTTCCACCGGTTTCCGATGGAAGCTCCTTTTTTGCTGCCTTTTTTAGGAGAATAAGAAATTGCTCAAAGTGTGTTGGTATGCCAACAAGAATCGCTTTGCGATTCTTGCAAGGGAAAAACGCTGGTTTTGCCCTTTTTATTTCAGTTTCATACGATATACCACTGGCATGTCACTCTTCACAAATGGTGCATGGATAGTCATAGTATCCTCATCTCTGGTATAAGTTACTTCTTCGTCATAACCTAACGCCTTCATCTCCAGAATAATTCCGTGGAAGTCCTTGCTGCCTTCACCCATAGAACGAACTACAACGTCTTCCCCTTCCTGCTTCATAGCAATGATATAAATATAATTTGCCTTGCAGGTAAAACGGATATCATCCTTTCCATAAGCCTCTCTTCCTTCTTCGGAGAACATACCCTCTACACCTTCGGTACTTCCTTCTGCCTGGATACGCCATGGATGAGTATCATAAATTGCCTCACCATTGACTTTCATCCAGTCACCAATGCCCTTCATAATCTCTATCTCTTCTTCACAAATGGTTCCATCTGCCTTTGGACCTACATTCAGAAGGAGACAACCATTCTTGGAAACAATATCCACTAAGTCCTGAATAATCTCTACCGTTGGTTTAAAACGGTTCTGTTCGGTATAACACCATGAATTGTATGCCATAGAGGTATCAGCCTGCCAGGTAAATGGCTTTGCCTGGGTAAAATGTCCTCTTTCCATATCTAATACACCGGTTCCCAGCATCATTGCATCATGTTTGTAGGATATAGTTACCTGCTGTCCCCATTCTTGACCACGATTATAATAATATGCGGCAAACTTCATTAAGTATTCTTTTACAGAATCATGCTGAATCCACCAGTCAAAGTAAACCATGTTTGGACGATATTTCTCCACCAGCTCACAGTTACGTGCCAGCCAGTCATCCAAAAATTCCTTTGGAGGTGCTGGGCTGAATAAATCCTGATTGTCTGGTTCTGGCATTGCTGGCCAGTAGAAATCACCTAGCTTCAGAGGCTGCTTAATATCACTTTCAAACTCACAGCCATGTCCCATAAAGAAGGAATGCTCTACACGGTGATTAGACTCACAAAATACCAGTCCTTCCTCCTCGATTGCCTGCTTCAGCTCACCTAAAACGTCACGTTTCATAGCCATATTTACGCTATTCCACTCACTAATTTCTGTTTCATACATCTGGAAACCGTCATGATGCTCAGATACAGGAGTAACATACTTCGCTCCAGCATCTTTAAACATCTTCACCCATGCCTTTGGGTCAAACTTAGGCGCAGTAAACATTGGAATGAAGTCCTTATAACCAAATTCCGTATGCTCACCGAAGGTTTTTCTATGATGTTCCCATTCTTCCATGCTCTGTATGTACATATTTCTGGAATACCACTCATTATTAAATGCAGGAACACTAAAAAGTCCCCAGTGAATAAAAATACCAAACTTACCGTTTTTCAGCCACTTTGGTGTCTCATACTCTGCCAAAGATTCCCAGGTTGGTTTAAATGGTCCTTTTTCAATTACCTCATCAACGATTTTTAAATACTTTTCCTGTGGTGTCATACTCTTCCTCTCTTTCTTACTTTTCTATTTCTCTCTGATAAATGCTGACATAGTTTAATAAATGCTCCACCATTTCCTCTGCCTTTTTCTGTGAAATAAAATCTGCGCTGCGCACGGCACGAATCAAAAGACCAAGCTCTTCTGTATCCATCTGGCGTGCCATCAGGCGGTAGGTTTTATCCTCTTGATTATAAGATATCTGCAGACCATACTCCTGTAACGCATGAATATCTTCGTAAATACTCTTTCTTTCACCGGCAATATGATTGCTCTCCAGCCACTTCAGAATATCCTGCATCGTTACTCCATGTTCTGCATCTGTACGTTCCATGATAATTTCCATTACTAAAAGGATTCGCATTCTAACGTTTTTCTCCATGGTATCACCCTCTCTTTCGTTTTATACCGAACTCATCTAAGCCTTCACTCTGATTAAGTCCATTGCCTCTGGTGTCTCACTAAATAACACTTCTATTTTCTGCTGTGGATGTGGGCAGCTATCCATTTCCTTACCCCATTCATCCCGCATAGCTACAACTTTAACTACTATATCCTTGCCGTCCGGCTTCATGATTTCTACTTCATCCCCTACACAGAACTTATTTCTCTGCTCCATCTGGGCATATCCATCCTCTGTCACCTGATTGACAATTCCTAGGTACGTATATTTCTTTACGTAGGTATTGTTATCGTAAATCTGAGACTCGTGGGTAGTCTTTCCATAGAAAAATCCTGTAGTGTACTGACGATAGGTGCACTTTGAGATTTCATCCATGTAGTACTCTTTTCGGGACTCATACAACTCTGGTGAGGTAAAATAATCATCAATGGCCTGACGATAGGTTCTTGCCACATCTGCCACATAAAGAGCAGTCTTCATACGTCCCTCAATCTTAAAGCTATCGATTCCTGCGTCCACCAAATCCGGAATATGTTCTATCATGCACAAATCCTTGGAGTTAAAAATATATGTGCCTCTTTCATTTTCTTCGATTGGCAGATATTCTCCCGGTCTGCTTTCTTCGGTAATATAATATTTCCAACGACATGGATGGGTACAGGCTCCGAGATTAGCATCCCTTCCCGTAAAATAATTACTCAAAAGACAGCGGCCAGAGTAAGAAATACACATTGCTCCATGAATAAATGTTTCAATTTCCAATTCATCTGGAATATTCTGACGGATTTCTTTGATTTCCTTCACCGAAAGCTCTCTGGCAGAAACCACTCGCTTGGCTCCCATACGGTACCAGAACAAATAGGTTCCATAATTTACATTATTTGCCTGGGTACTGATATGAACCTCTATCTCAGGACAGACCTCTCTGGCTATCTCAAATACTCCCGGATCAGAAATAATCAACGCATCCGGCTGAATTTCTTTCAGCTCCTGAAAATACTTGCGGATTCCTTCTAAATCTCTATTGTGGGCTGTGATATTGGCTGTAATAAATACTCTTTTTCCATACTGGTGGGCAAAATCAATACCTTCCTTCATATCTTCCATAGAAAAATTCTTCGCCTTGGCACGAAGACCATACATATCACCACCAATATAAATGGCATCTGCACCATATCTTACCGCCACCTTCAGCACTTCTAAGCTGCTAGCTGGAATCAAAAGCTCTGGTTTATTATTTTCTAACAAAATGACACCTCATTTCCTTTTTCTTCAATCTCTGTATCTGGAATCCGGCGGGATATGGTAATTCCATCGCCTACCGGCAAAATAACAGTATCCAATTCAGGAGAATGCGTAAGATAATATAAATACTCCCTCATTCGTCCATGTATGGTACGATCCCGTCTAGTCACTGCGTATCTGGACTGAATCACATCCCCGTCCTGCAACACATTATCTGTTACCAATATGCCATTTGGCAATAACATCTTTAAGATATTTGGTAAAAAGTTCAGATATTGCCCCTTAGCGGCATCCATAAAAATGAAATCATACTTTTTTTCCTGTGAGGCTAATTCCTCTAATACAATGGCAGCATCCCCTTCTAAAAGAAGGATTCTGTCTTCTTTTCCATATTTTTTAAAATTAGCTTTCGCTGCCTGAATCCGGACAGGAACCTTCTCAATAGTGGTAATGGAAGTTTTCTCCGGTACAGATTCACTCATTAGCAGGCTGGAAAATCCCACTGCTGCTCCTATCTCCAAAATCGATTTAGGTGCTGTCATTCGTATGAAAAATCCTAAAAATGACTGCATAGAACGACGAATGATAGGCACTTCATCTTCGGTAGCCTGCTTCTCTAGTTCCTCTAAATATTCTGGCAGTTTCCACTCCAGTGTGTCAATAAAAATAGATAATCTTTCGTCTATAATCATGATTCACCTCATGTCACGAGTCTTCCTTCATTTTACTCTGCGATTCCTTCCATAACCATTAGCTGGTCTAAAATTTCCTGATAGTCCATACTGGTATTTAACATATAGATTCCCGGCTTTAAAACATTTCTAGAATCATTTAGTAGCCGGACTCTTGCCTGAAAGCTATACCGGTTTACAATGAGTTCCTTTTCTTCCAGCTTTCTCGCAACGCTTTCTACAGTATCCGCAGCTTCCACCTGAAAAGCAACATCTATCCCCGGCTCTTCCTGAACTGCTACGGAGCCAAAGACCTCATAGCAAAAGGTGTAGGCCTTCCGACAACCCCATATCGTAAGCCAAATCAATAGCATATACATCACTGCATATCCAAAAAGCATTCCCGCTCTTCGTGCCAGCTTGAAAGATTTGACATCCGCTTCTTTTTTGTCTTTCATTTCAGCCTCCACTCCTTAACCAATACAATCCTTTAGACTACTTATTCCTTTTAGTTTTCTAAAAAACTGGTTTCTAAATCTAAATGGTCCAAAAAATAATTTTGCATTTTACGAATCATCTGGCAGTACTGATGCTCTGCTGCCATAAATTCATTGGCAAGTCCGTCAGTCTGCAAATCTGCAAACTCCTTCTGCAAGGCATTATTTGCTTCAATGCTCTGCCCTTCATCGGACATCTGCAATGCAATACTACGACGTCTGAATTCTGCAATTCTCTGATAAATCTCTGGCCGATTTTTCAGATTGGCTAATAAATTCTGATACTGATTATATTCCTGGCTGGCTTTCATACTTTTTACCAGTTCTTCCATCAACATCTGAGGTTCGTTGTTCATTGGCACTCTCCATTCAATTCTGCTGGGCTTCTTTTTATTCTACTTCCATAATCACTGGAAGAATCATAGGATTTCTCTTCATCTTCTTCCAAAGATAATCACTGAGACTATCTTTGATTTCTGTCTTAATCTTAGACCAGTCAGATACATTATTATCCAGACATCTTTCCAGTGCTGCATAAACGATGTTCTTCGCCTCGTCCATAAGATATTCTGATTCCCTGACATATACAAAACCACGTGAAACAATATCCGGACCCGCCAGTAGCTGATTGGTATACTTCTCTAATGTCAGTACGATAATAATTAATCCATTTTCAGACAAATGCTGTCTGTCTCGAAGTACAATATTTCCAACATCACCAACACCAAGACCATCTACCATGATTCCCTGGGATTGTACCTTTCCAACTAATGCCGCATGA
The DNA here is from genome assembly GCA_045542435.1 of Butyribacter sp. GTDB lineage: Bacteria > Bacillota > Clostridia > Lachnospirales > Lachnospiraceae > Jutongia. The sequence goes on from JAZQLD010000028.1 coordinate 17,699, forward strand.
TGTTCATCAATTTCCAATACATCACCGGAAGAAAGAACAATGGAATTTTCCTTTGGTACACCCATAGTTTCTGCAAGCTTGGCATGAGCAATCAGATGCTGATACTCACCGTGAACAGGAATTGCATACTGTGGCTTAGTCAATGCATATATTAATTTCAATTCTTCTTCACTGGCATGACCAGATACATGGGTATCCTGAATAATTACCTTGGCACCCTTGGCTGACAATTCATTAATTACTTTTGATACAGACTTTTCATTTCCTGGAATTGGTCTGGAACTAAAGATTACCGTATCTCCCGGCTCAATGGAAACCTTTCTGTGAATATTTGCTGCCATCCTGGAAAGAGCAGCCATAGCTTCCCCCTGGCTTCCTGTTGTAATCAGTACTAATTTTTCAGGTGCATAATTTTTCATCTGCTCCATGTCAATTAAGGTATTATCTGGAATATTCAAATATCCCAGTTCCGTAGCTGTGGTGATTACATTTACCATGCTTCTTCCTTCTACCACAACTTTACGGTCATGCTTTACAGCGGAATTTACAATCTGCTGTACACGATCTACGTTTGACGCAAATGTAGCAACAATAATTCTATGCTGGGTATTTTCCGCAAAAATATTGTCAAAGGACTTACCAACGGTCTTTTCTGACATGGTATAACCAGACTTCATAACATTGGTACTATCTGCCATTAATGCTAGTACACCCTTTTTACCTAATTCACCAAAACGTTGTAAGTCAATAGGCTCACCAAACACTGGTGTAAAATCCACCTTAAAGTCACCAGTATGAACCACAGTTCCCACCGGAGTAAAGATTGCTAATGCAGCCGCATCGGATATACTATGGTTCGTGCGGATAAACTCCACACGGAAGCATCCCAAATTTATGGACTGTCCGTATTTTACCACTTTCTTCTTTATTGGCTTTGGTAATGTGTGTTCCTTTAACTTATTTTCAATCAATCCCATGGTAAGCTTTGTTGCATATACAGGGGCATTGATTTCCTTCAATACATAAGGCAATGCACCAATATGATCTTCGTGACCATGAGTAATCACAAAACCTTTCACCTTATCAATATTTTCTTTTAAATAAGTAACATCCGGAATAACCAAATCGATTCCCAACATATCGTCCTCAGGGAAGGAAAGACCACAATCTACTACTACAATATTGTCTTCGTACTCAAATGCGGTAATGTTCATTCCAATCTGCTCCAGACCGCCCAAAGGAATGATTTTTAATCCACTTCCGATCACTACATCCTCTTTTGATTTCACAGACTTTTCTGTCATCTTTTTAATCTTCTCTGCAATGGCTTTTTCCGCCTTCGCAGCCACACTCATTTTTTCTTCCTCTGCTTCTGCTTTTGCGGCCGCTGCCTTTGTTGTACGGGTACGCTTTGGCTTTTCTGCATCTGGCTCCCCTGAAGCCTTAGCCCTCGTTGTAGCCTTTGTCGTCTTTGCTGTTTCCGTTGTCTTTCTCGTTCTTCTTACGGGCTTCTTTTCCACTGTATTTTCTACTTCTGCCTCATTCTGTTTTGCACTAGTTTCACTTTCTTTTTTCACAAAAAAACCTGCCTTTCTTTCTGTACCATTTTTGAAACAGAACTGCACACAAAGCCGCCTTACCCTGTCAGCAATTTCACGAACCTTGCCAACACCAGTAAAGTTTATATTCTATCACCAAAAACGTACATTTTCTTAATTTATCATGATAAGACCGCACAAAAAGAAAACCTTTCGAAATTGTGTGATACAATTTCAAAACTCTTCCTTCTGCAATCATTCAAAATCCACATTAAAATTTATAATTCGATATCAATATCATCCAGCAACTCTTCAAAGACCTTTGAGATTGCCTTTAATTCCTGTTCATCATCAACCAATTCATATACTAGCTGATTATCTTCGTCTGTAACTTCCTTCATGATGTAAGCGTCTGCTTCTTCATCCTCTTCTTCTCCATCTGTAACCAACAGATAATTTACTCCTGTAATGGTAGTCTGTTCTATGACAGAAAATGGAATTTCCTCTCCATCTTCTGTTGTAAATAAAATCTTATCCTGTTCCATTTCGTTCTCCATCTCTTTTACTTTGAAAATCCAGCCAGATAATCTATCACTTCTGGCTTAGTCCGTCCAAATATCCCTGCAAAATCAAAGATGCCGCCAGCTTGTCTATATATTCTTTCCGGTTTTCCTTCCGTACTCCGCCTTCCTCCAGTACAGCATCTGCTGCCATGGTAGTAAGCCGTTCATCCTGATAAATTACTTCCAGTCCAGTCCGCCTTTCTAACTGCTCGCCGAAATCTCTGGATTTTTCGCAACGGTCTCCCTCTTCATTGTCCATCTTTTTGGGCAGACCAACAACAACCTTTTCGACATCATATTCTCGAATCAATTCTTCAATTCGCGCAAATGTCTGACGAAGCTTTCCCGGCCTTTCCCTTTTAATGGTTTCTTTTGGCTGGGCAGTCAAAAACATTTCGTCACTAATGGCAACTCCTACTGTTTTGTCGCCATAATCAAGTCCCATTATTCTCATAATACTCCTTATCTTTGCGCTGCATTCTGCGCAAAACACAATATTTGCATCAAGTACACGCAGACGCAAATTTGTCGATTGAAAGATTCATCTTTCAATCTTTCCTCAATTACTTAAAATTATTCTGAATATAATCCTCTAACAGCACTTCAATAATCTCATCACGCTCTACTCGCATAATCAAACTTCTGGCACCATTATGGCTGGTAATATACGTAGGATCTCCAGACATTACATATCCAACGATCTGATTCACTGGATTATATCCTTTTTCTGTTAATGCCTCATATATTTTTGCAATAACATCCTTTACCTCAAATTCCTGTTCTTTCTGCACTTTAAAATATTGTGTATTATTGATTTCCTGCATAATGGCAATATAACCTCCATTCTTTTCACATCGCCCGTTCCTGCCAAAGTACATTTCTCTGCAATGTTGCAGAATCAAAACATAATTATCCTATTTTGGCATTGTGATACTCTTTATAGTAATATATCTGTCCTCAAAAAACAACTGTTTTTCATGAACTTTCTGTTTCTTTTACTTCCATTTGCCTTCGAGAATGCCATCCTCAATCTGTCCAACTATCCGTACAGTAGCAATGGTGTTGCATCTGGACAATGCATCTTCTCCTGGCTCTAATGCAACTGCAATCCGCACATATCTCTCATTATATCCTACCAGATAGGATTTCCCCTGGATTTCCTGAACTTCCTCCAAAAGAACTTCCTCTTCTCTGCCCATAAAATAGGACTGATACTTCTTCTCCAATTCGGCTTCGATTGCCATTAATGCATCACTCCGCTGACTCTTTGTCTGTTCTGGCACCTGTCCCTCCATGCGGTCAGCAATGGTTCCCTGCCTTCTGGAATATTTGAAAATATGAATCTGTGCAAAGGATACTTCTCTGGCAAAATCACAGGTAGTCAGAAATTCTTCTTCTGTTTCCTGCGGAAAACCTACAATAATATCTGTAGTAATGGCAGGATGTTTAAAATATTTTTCCAGAATCTTTACTCCTTCTAAGTATTCCCCAGCTGTATAATGGCGATTCATCCTTTTTAAAACTGTATCGCATCCACTTTGCAATGATAAATGAAAATGCGGGCAAATCCCTGGTATCTCGGACAATTCCTTTGCAAAGCTCTCCGTAATGATTCTTGGCTCCAAAGAACCCATACGGATTCTCTCGATACCATCAATCTCGCTAATTCCCTGCAACAATTTTAACAAAGGCTTTCCTTCCAATGCCAAAAAGCTGTTGGCATTTAACTTCTCCCCACTTCGGTCTACTCCAAAGGAAGAAAGATGGATTCCTGTCACCACAACCTCCTGATAACCCTGAACTGCCAGTTCCTCCACTTCCCGAAAAATCTCTTCATCGGAACGGCTCACCAGTTCCCCTCTTACATAAGGAATAATACAATACGTACAAAACTGGTTGCACCCATTCTGTACTTTAATATAGGCTCTGGTTCGCTCTTCCTTGGTGGCCTCTTCCGACAGGTTAATATGCCCGCCTGTTTCATTGATTGCACCTTCTTCTCTTTCTAAAGAAATACCCTTTTCCAAAGCAAGCCTCTCAATGCAGGCTACAATATTTTCCTTTTCTTTATTTTCTAAAAATACATCTACACTGGAATCCATCTCCCCCTTTTGCTTGGCGGAATCCACATAACATCCTGCTGCCACTACGATTCCTTCTGGATTTAATCTTCTGGCACGATGCAGCATTTTTCTAGATTTTCGGTCTGCAATATTGGTTACGGTACAGGTATTTACCACATAAACATCTGCTTTTTCCGAAAAAGAAACGATACCATGACCGGCATGTTCAAACTGTATTTTCATTTTTTCTGTCTCGTAAGAATTCACCTTACATCCCAAGGTTAAAAATGCAATCTTCATTGAAAATCCTTTCTTTTGCCTCAAAAATTGGCAAAAAGTAACATATTTTACATTTCTTTGACAAATCCATACTCAAAATGTAGTATAGCCCCCCTCTTTTTTTAGGAATTTTTTGGCAACATTGTATATTGACTTTTTTCCATCTTCTTACTAGTATAAAGGAGAAATAAACCAATGGGGAGGTTAAGAACTATGAAAACTGTAAAAATTTCTTTAAACTCAATTGACAAGGTAAAGGCTTTTGTTAACGATGTAACAAAGTTCAGCACTGATTTCGATTTAGTATCTGGAAGATACGTTATCGATGCAAAGTCTATCATGGGAATCTTCAGCTTAGATTTATCTAAGGCTATCGATTTAAACATCCATGATGATGACAACACCGATGATATTTTAAAGGCATTAGAGCCATACATCGTTGAGTAATTTATTTACAGATGTCATGAGTTTCCCTGGAAATATTTATTTCCGGGAATGATTGTAGAAAATTCAGAGAACACCTGATGGTGTTCTCTTTTTTCTTATGTTCTAACTCAAACTTTGTATCTATAAAATTCGCATAACTTCCGATAATATTGACTACATATATGTTACGCAACGATTTTTCGTTCAAATTTATGAAATATAGAAAAAGTTTTTGGATTGCTTTTTCTCGCAACTTCTACGGTCTTAAGAAGGACTAATCGCTTTCTGCTTTCTACTGGTGATTACGCAACCGCCTCCGCAAACTCACAGAGATGGATGGAGTGCAGTTTTCCTAACGCATGGGCGTTGATAACGCCGGTGCTTATGTCTCGTATTTCGAGACATTATGCACCGTTGCGCTATCTCCCGCAGCGCAAGCGTTCTGCGTAGGACAACTGCATCTCTCATCCATCCTGCTCAAACAGTGCTACGGCGGTGCGCCTTGTAGAAAGCTTAGAAAGCGAAGTCCTTCAAAAGACCTGTGTTGTCTACAAAAAAGCAATTCCGAAAAATTTTTCTATCATTAAAACTTTAAACGAAAAATCATTTTAATAACTTTCAATAGTCAATATTATCGAAAGTTATTGTCACTTTGTATCTACAAAGTTTGAGTTAGACAACATTTATTTTTCGTCAATTTCGATAATTTCAATGGTATCCATAGCTTCCTGTACCATCTGGTCAATTTTCTCTGTCAGCTTTTCTTCAGAACGGCGTACGATTTTCAGTTCCGGCTTTGTTACCGGATGCTTTGCCACGAAAATAGTACAGCAGTCTTCAAATGGCTGAATGGAAGTTTCGTAAGTATTAATCTTCAAAGAAAGCTCTACGATATCCTGCTTGTCAAAGCCAATCAGCGGACGGTATACCGGCATAGTACATGCATCATCTGTTGCAGCGAGGCTGTGCATCGTCTGGCTTGCCACCTGACCGATACTTTCTCCGGTAATTAATCCAAGACAGTCATTTTTCTGTGCCAGCGTTTCCGCAATACGCATCATATAACGGCGCATAATAATAGTTAACTCTTCGTGAGGACACTGCTCATAAATATACATCTGAATATCCGTAAAGTTTACCACATGGAGACGGATTGGACCTGAGTAACGGGACACCAGCTTCGCCAGATCCACAACCTTCTGCTTTGCTCTGTCGCTAGTATATGGTGGTGCATGGAAATATACTGCATCAATAAATACACCTCTCTTAGCAATCATATAACCAGCCACTGGGCTGTCGATTCCGCCGGATAAAAGCAACATTGCCTTACCATTGGTTCCCAAAGGCATTCCACCGATTCCTGGAATCACCTTAGAGTACACATAGGCTCTTTCTCTAACTTCTACCCAGATACGAACCTCTGGCTTATGCACATCTACCTTCAAGTCCGAAAAACGACTCAGTAAATATGAACCCATTTCCACACAAACCTCTGGTGATGTCATTGGGTACTGTTTATCACTTCTCTTAGACTCTACCTTAAAGGAGAAATTTAAATTCTCATACTGTTTCTCAATAAAATCTCCCACAGCCTGAGTCAGATTATCCCAGGATTTATCTTCAATCACATCTACCGGACAAATGGCAGAAATACCAAATACTCTTCCCAACGCTTCTACTACATCATCAAAGTCAAAATCTCCCTTTGCCTCTATGAAAATCCGTCCCTGCTGTCTTTGCACAAAAAACTCTCCATCCAAAGGCTCCAGACGTTTCTCCATCTGACTGCATAATGCGTCTTCAAATTTATAACGGTTCTTTCCCTTAATTCCAATTTCTGCGTATTTTACTAAAAATGCCTGATACATAATCTCCTCTTTTCTGCGCTGCTTTTTGCGCATATCTAAGTTTGTGGCAAGCAGCGCGTAGACACAAACTTTTTAGGTTGAAATCCTTTCAACCTTTCCTCCATTTTCTATTTCTTAATAAATCTTCTTAACTGTGGTAATACTTCTCCCGTAACAGCAATAGCATAATCCACTTCTTCCTGGGTAGTGGTTACGGAAAAACTATATCTCAAGGTGGAATCCAGCAATTCATCTTCCACTCCAATGGCCTTTAATGTGCCGCTTAGCTCTGGATGATTGGAAGAACATGCGGAACCAGAAGATACAAATACCCCCTTCTGCGCCAGCGCATGAAGCATGACTTCACTTTTGATTCCTGCAAAACTAACACTGGTAATATGAGGTGCTGTGTCTGTAAGTTCTATGCCCTCCAGACCATTTACAGTTACCCCTTCCAACTGACAGATTCCATCGATAAAACGTTTTTTCAGTTCAAATAACTGAGCCACTTTTTCGCTGTGGTTCTCATACATGACTCTGACAGCCTCTGCAATTCCTGCAATCCCTGGCACATTCTCCGTACCAGAACGCATGCCCTTCTGCTGTCCACCACCAAAAAGAATGGGATTGATTTTCGTTCCTTCTTTTACATATAAAAATCCCACGCCCTTTGGACCATGAATCTTATGTCCACTAACAGACAATAAATCTACTCCTAACTTCTTTGGAACAATTTTATATTTTCCATAAGCCTGAATAGCATCCACATGTAAAATCGTTTTTGGATTTTTCTTTTTTATAATATCAGACAAGGCTTTGATATCTTCCAAAGCTCCCATCTCATTGTTTACCATCATAATAGAAACCAACAAAGTATCTTCTCTCACTGCCTCTTCTAGTGCCTCTGGCACCACATGTCCATTGGCATTCACTGGAAGATAGGTGGTTTCATATCCCATCTGTTCCAGATAAGCAAAAGGCTCATGTACAGAAGCATGCTCGATTCTGGTGGTGATAATATGCTTTCCAGCACGCTTATTCGCCATAGCAGTACCAATCATTGCCATATTATTACTTTCTGTACCCCCAGAGGTAAATATAATCTCCTTTGGCTGGCATTTTAAGCTGACTGCTATCTGCTCCTTCGCCTGGGTAATATATTTTTCTGCAACCATGCCTTTGGTATGCTTAGAAGAAGGGTTTCCAAAATCCTCTTCCATTACCTGTATCATAATATCTTTTACTTGCTCAAATACCTTGGTAGTTGCCGCATTATCTAAATAGGCTTCCATTTTCCCTAACCTTTCATGCATGTTATAACTAATCATACTATATTTTAAAATTCATTTTTTGCGCTGCTTCTTAAACTCTCTCTACTTCTGAAGCTGGAACATCATAATAGAAAGCAGTGCCATACCGGCCGTCTCCGTCCGAAGAATCCGTTTTCCAAGAGTCATAGGATGAGCTCCAATGGAAATAGCTTTTTGCACTTCCTCCTCTTCCAGACCGCCTTCTGGTCCAATAAAAATCCCCACTGACGCCTTGCTGCAGGCTTCTTCTACTATTTTTCTGGACTCATTAATTCCATCCTGAAGTTCATACGGAATCATATTGTACTCTAAGGAACCAGCCATGTCAAACGCTTCCTCCATGGATACTGGCGGATGTACCACTGGAATGATTCCACGGTCACACTGCTTTGCCGCTGCTTCTGCAATGGCCTGCCAGCGTTCCTGCTTCTTCTGTATCTTTTTCTCTTCCGAAAGCTTCACCACACAGCGTTTCATCATAACCGGAACGATTTCATACACTCCCAGTTCTACCGCCTTCTGAATAATAAATTCCATTTTTTCCTTTTTCGGAAGCCCCTGAAACAAAGTAATTTTCGTATCTAATTCCGTGCTACTTTCCTGTCTTTTTTCGATAGAGAGACATACTTCCCTACCAGATAAATCCTTAATCCGGCAGACATAATCCTGGCCTTCACCATCACAAGCCACCAGCCAGTCCCCCTTCTCCAGCCGGAGTACATTTTTAATATGATTTACATCTGAATCAAAAATCAAAATCTCATTCTCACCAATTTGTTCCTGGGATACATAAAAACGATACATTTTAATAACCATTCCTTTCCAGCCCACTACTTCTGCCGTTTATTGTATCACACCTTGTCTTAAAAACAAAGCCAATGCCGGAAGTTCCTTTCGGAAACTTCCGGCATTTTATCTGATTTCCTCTCTTTCTCGGAAAATCATACCTATTCTTTTACCATGATAATTCCTGTATATCTGGTATACCACAATACGATAAATATCTTCCTATCCTACAAATAACGATTTAACACACCATTCGTAGTGCCTAACATAGCATAACCACCATTGTACGTATAAGAAGATGCATGACTGGAATTATATGCAAGACTGTTTGCCTGTAAATAACTCTGACGTGCTGTATTCTGAATCTGATCTCCATAGGAACCAACACCAGCAAATAAGGTATTCAATGTGGTTACATGTGCTTCCTTCAGCTTGTCCTCATCCAATTTAAGGGTATTGTCTCCTCCAACCTCAATACCAACCTGAGATAAAAGTTCACTGTTTACTGATGTCAACTTGGTCATCTTCAGACTCTTACGAAGAATGGATTCGTTATCTAATTTACTAGAAGATTTAATATAATCATTATAATCTTCTACAAAACTTTTAACGTTCTTAAGGATTTTGTCCCTATCGTAAGTCTTATCGCCTTTTTCATTCTCACCAGTCGCCTCGTATAAGGAACTACTGCGCAAATCCTCCAGACTATTATTAAGGCTCGCTGCATTTGCCTTCACTCCCAACAGAGAAGTTTTGTCGTCTCTCGTATCTTCTGTAGAAGTTCCATCTTCTGCATCCTCAGCATTTTCTGTAGCATAATATGCCTTCATTAGCTTTTTATATGTTCCATTCTTAATCATATAATGATCACTAAGGCTGAATGTACTTCCTGAAGAACTACTGCCAGAAGTACCAAAAATGCTATTGTACATATCATTAATTCCTGAATTCAATCCGTTGATTGCCATTGATAATCATCCCTTTCCATCGCCTGCATGCTCCCGGCCACAGGCACAAATATGCGTACAATAAGTCTCTTCTACATAGTATATCGTCTGATTTTATAAATAATTAAGACTTTTTTCTATTTTCTTTTACGTGGCTTTTTCTTTGCACCATTTATATTTGCATTTCTTTCCTTTGAACTAGAAGTAGTGCTTTTTCTCCCATTTCTTCTCTTAGGGCTGGAAGGCTCATTTTTCTTCCTGCTCGGCTTCTCTTTTTTATTCCAAGCCTCTTCCTTCCATTTTTCCTTTCGTGGAGCAATCAGACAATGCTTCTCAAATCCAATCAAATCTTCCCTGCCAGCCTTAAACAAGGCCTCTTTTACTAAGTCATAATTATGAGGATTCCGATACTGCATTAATGCCCTTTGCATGGCTTTCTCATGAGGATTCACCGGCACATACACCGGCTCCATATTACGAGGATCCACCCCCGTGTAATACATACAGGTAGAGATAGTAGATGGTGTTGGATAAAAATCCTGTACCTGCTCCGGCATATAGCCTAAATCCCGCAGATATTCTGCCAGTTCCACTGCCTCTTTCAAACCAGAACCAGGATGGGAAGACATGAGATAAGGCACAAGAAACTGTTCCTTGCCAAACTTCTTATTTACCTTCTGGTAGCGTTGAATAAAATCTTCATAGACTTTATTTTCTGGCTTACCCATGTATTTCAGCACCTGGTCTGACACATGCTCTGGAGCCACTCGCAATTGTCCACTAATATGGTGCTGACAAAGCTCCCGGATAAAACTATCGTCCTTATCCTGCATCAAATAATCAAAACGAATTCCAGAACGTACAAAGACCTTTTTCACTCCTGACAGTTCCCGCAGCTTCCGCAATAATTTTAAATAATCAGAATGATCCACCTTCAGATTTGGGCAGGGCTTTGGAAATAAACATTGTTTACCTGTACAAACACCATATTTCTCCTGCTTCTGACATGCCCGGTGACGGAAATTTGCAGTAGGACCACCAACATCATGAATATATCCTTTAAAATCCGGCTCCTCTATCAACATTCTGGCTTCTTCCAGAATAGACTTATGGCTTCTGGTTTGCAGTACCCGCCCCTGATGAAATGTTAAGGCACAAAAACTACAGCCTCCGAAGCAGCCCCGGTTGCTGGTAATACTAAATTTAATCTCTGCCAGAGCTGGAATCCCTCCATCTGCATCATAGGACGGATGCCAGCTGCGCATATATGGCAATGCATAGATATCATCCATTTCCATCTGGGTAAGGGGTCTGGCTGGTGGATTCTGCACTACAAATAAATGGTCATTATATTTCTCCACCAGACGCTGTCCCGTAATATGATCTGTGTTGCAATACTGCACATAAAAACTCTCTGCGTATTTTCGCTTATCCTGCTTCATTTCATCATAGGACGGAAGCATTTTGGCATCATAAACACTATCCAAATTTTTAGCACGGTAAACAGTGCCATTAACAAAAGTAATATCCTCCACAGCAATACCACTATCCAGTGCTTCTGCAATTTCTACAATAGACAGTTCCCCCATACCATAGGAAATAATATTCGCCTGGGAATCCACCAGAACAGAATGCTTCAGACTATTGGACCAGTAATCATAATGAGCCAGTCTTCGCAAGCTGGCCTCAATACCGCCAATAATAATCGGAACCTGCTTGTACACCTTACGAATCAGGTTACAGTAAACAATAGTGGCATAATCTGGCCGTTTCCCAATCTCTCCACCAGGAGTATAAGCATCGAAGCTGCGCCGTTTTTTGGACACGGTATAATGATTTACCATGGAATCCATATTGCCTGCTGACACCAGAAAGCCCAGACGTGGCATTCCAAAGACCTGAATACTCTCCTCCTGTTTCCAATCTGGCTGAGGAATAATTCCCACCTTAAAGCCATGAGCTTCCAACACTCTGGTTATAATAGCTGTACCAAAAGAAGAATGGTCTACATAGGCATCTCCTGTAATATATACAAAATCTACCTGTTCCCATCCTCTCTCCTTCATTTCTTTTTTACTTATGGGTAAAAATCCGCTCATACTCTTAAACCTTTCATAACAAAAAAATCTCTTATTGTAAATTGAAGTTATTATATGACATTTCATTCAAAATAGCAAAGCTTGCAACTTTTTCTTTCATAGGCTATAATCCCGCAAGGAGGAATGTCATTTTCCACATTCTTCACCAATACAAATGAAAGGATTTTATTATGAAAAAATTACTATTTTTTGATATAGATGGAACGATTCTGACAGAAGGCATTGACGCCACCAAACGCTATGTACCGGAAAGTGCCCAAAAAGCTATCCGCCTTTTACAGGAAAATGGACACCTTTGTTTTATAAACACAGGACGCTCCTGGTCCGAGATTCATTCTAATATTACCAGCCTCGGTTTCGATGGTTTTGTCTGCGGCTGTGGAACCTATGTCAGCTACCATGATGAAGTACTTTTTTCCAGAGAAATTCCAATAGAACTGGCAGACAAAGTCTATGAAGATTTGCACAAATATAATCTGGACTGGCTGTTAGAAGGTCAGCACGGCATTTACTACAGTACCCTGCCATACACCACCCACATCGGGGATTTCCATCGGGAGTATCAGGAACGTTTTCCTGAGGCATGTGCTGATATGCCCCCAGAGACCAGAGGGTTACACTACGACAAATTCTGTGTCTGCACCCGTCCAGACAGCGATTTAGAAGGTTTTATGAAAATTTATGAAAAGGATTTTACTTTTATTGATCGTGGACACGGATTCTATGAAGTAGTGCCTGCAGGCTGTTCCAAAGCCAGCGGCATGGAATTTTTGATGGAACATTTTCGGATTCCATTGGAGGATACCATTGCTATCGGGGACAGCACAAACGATATGCCAATGCTGGCCTTTGCAGGATTGAGTATTGCTATGAAGAAAAGTGATCCTGTAGTGTTGGAAACAGTGGATTATGTAACAGATACAGTAGAAAATGATGGGATTTATAAGGCAATGGAACATTTTGGGTTGATATAATAAAAAAGCAGGCTTCCTCTCTTAATGAGAAGAAGCCTTTTCTAATACCGTTTTATATATCATTACCAGATATGCGTCTACAAAGCAGAACTTATTGCAGACAAATTCATACACCTTATACAGAAAGCATACTCCCATCAGTGCCAGACTAACATTGGTAACCAATGGATTCAGATTCATAAGAATCAGAAACAGATTTGCCATCAGATAAAACAGAAATACAAACCAAAACTGCTGGCTGATTTGAAATGCCTTTACCAGCGTCAGCATCAACTCTTCTTTTCGTTTGACAATTTCTGCTTTATCCATATTCATGACGTACTGATACATATCCTGATAAACTGCTTTACTGTCTATTTGCGGTTCCTGCTGTAGTTCTTGTCCCTTTAGTTCTTCCTGGCACAAGAACACATATAGACCATACTTTTTACTGCCAAATTCTTTTTTCAGGCATTTTCGAAATACATTCATCTTTGTCCCATCCTCTTATTCTGACTAATATCATTTTATGCCATATGGCGCAAAGTGTTCCTATTGTCTACTAAAACCACCAAAGCAAAAAAGTATTTAATACGTAGAAAACTGGAAAATTGCTACATGACGGTATTCGTCACCAGCCTTTAATACCGGACTTGGGAAGCCTGGAGTATTGATTGCATTAGCAAAGTTCTGGGTTTCGAAGCAGACTGCACTAGAAGGTCCATATACTGCTCCTTCTTTTCCTGGCTCTCCTGACAGCTGTGGTGCAGTATACATCTGTACACCCGGCTGGTCTGTAAATACCTTCATCATTCTGCCAGTAGATGGCGCACGATACACTACAGCCTCAATAACTTCACCCTTTTCATGCTCTAATACATAATTGTGGTCATAGCCTTCAAAATAATCTGGTGCATTTTTATCTTCTACCACATCTTTTCCAAGCATCTTGAATTCTCTAAAGTCAAACACGGTACCTTCTACAGAACAAATCTCTCCTGTAGGATATAACAAATCATTTATCGGAGTATACTCCCTAGAATGAATCTGAACCTCATGGTCCAATACGGTAGGATTCTTATGTCCACCCTTTCCTAAATTGAAATAGGAATGATTTGTCATATTTACAATGGTATCTGCATCAGAAACACCACTGTATTCCACAATCAATTCATCTGCATCTGTAAGACGATACTTAATACTGTAACTGAAGTTTCCAGGGAACTTCTGCTCTCCATCCGGACTCATTCTGGAGAAGGTAATGCTTTCCTCTCCATCGTCTGCATCATATTCAGCTTCATACATCAAATGATTGTAACGAAGATATCCACTATGCAGACAGTTGGTTTCATCATTCTGGTCTAATTTATATTCTTTTCCATTTAACACAAAACATCCATCAGAAATACGATTGGCACATCTTCCCACTGGCGAACCAAAACTAGGAACATTCACTTCGTACTCCTGTACAGTGTCATATCCATGAACAATATCATCTACATTTCCATCCCTGTCCGCCATCCAGATATTGGTAATAGCAGCTCCCAAATCGATAAAAGCAACCTTTAATCCATTGGCATTCTCCAATATGTATCTGGTTACTTCCTTACCATCCTTCGTACATCCAAAATTTTCCTTTTTCATACTCATGTTCGAAACTCCCCTTTCGTCCGATAAGCACTGTGATCTTCCACAGCATTTCTACCTTTTTTCAATCTATGAACTTCGAGCCACAGGCACAAAGTTTCGCGTGAAAAATTTATTTTTCACACTGTTCTCTCATCTCTCATTGGCATTAAGTATAACAAAACCACTTATTCATGACAAGCAACTACAGAAATTTTCTCTATACCATAAAAGTGGAATACAGCAATCATATCCTGTGTGATTATCTCTCCACTGATTCCAATGGGAATCGCTGGCGGGCAGGATATGGTTTCCTGTGCCAAAATGCGTCCTTTGGCATCCTCCACAGAGACTTCTTCAGAAGAAGCAAACACCGCCTGACGGATACTCATAGCTCTTTGAGGCGTCTCATCAGAAAATCCTTTCATTTGCTGTAATGGTTTCTTTTTCTTTTGCAGAATAGTATTTTGCAGCCAATTTTCCAAACACTGAAAATCCTCTTTCTTATTTTCTGGTGTTATCATCAGCACCAAATACTGGTTATCTGCGAATTCACATTCCATTCCTTCCATTACGATTTCGCCATTTTGCCAGATAACACTTCGCATCTCCTCTGCAATTTCGTATCCAGAATAACCATTTGCTCCTGTATCCAGAACGACTTTTAAAGGTTCGCTATCCAAAACTACAATTCCTCTTTCTCTCATAGTCTGTCGGAACTGCTCCAGCTTTTCCACGCATTTCTCCAGTCTGTCTCTATATTCTCCCGCCAGATATGGATTACACAAATCCATTGATTGAAGAATCAGATAGGACGGACTAGTGGAAGCAAACACAGAAAATGCCTTTCTTACAAAAGATGTATAGATTAGCGCTGCCTCTTTGGATAAATGGAGATATCCGCCTCCAGTCAGAACAGGTAAGGTTTTATGGGCAGAATCGCAGCAAATATCCGCTCCCAAATGAATCGGATGCTGGCTTTCTTTTAAAAATGCCAGATAGCTTCCATGAGCATTATCTACTAGTAATGGCAATTGATACTCATGGCATACCTCGGAAATTGCTTTTATATCACACCGCGCCCCTAAATAGTCTGGCGATGTAAGATATACGCCAATCGGCGGTTCCTGACAATTCTCCAGATATTGCTTTACCTGTGTGCTTTCTACTGCAACAGAGCAAATCCCTTTTTGCTGCTCACAGGGAAGAAATTCTACATCCAAATCCAGCAGAGCGCAGGCATCCACCATAGCACGGTGCACATTCCTGGCAGCCAGCACCCATGGGCGCTTTACCTTTTTCAAAGCCTGCTCCCGATGACATCTTTTCGCCTTCCATGCCATCAATGCCACCATCAGCATGGTTTTTATACTTAAAGAAGAGCCTTCTGTTGAATAAAAAGTAGCTCCTGTCCCAAAAATTTTCGTAGCATTCTTCTGACTCTCTCCTATGATTCCTTGAGATTCTGACAAAACATCTGCCCCATCAATTTCTGTAATGTCAATCTTTTCGCAACCAAGAATACTCTTTCCTTTATGCCCTGGCATGTGAAATCTGGCACTGGATTTTGCATTATAATTCTGTACAAAATCAAACACTGGTGTGCTGACTCTTTCTATCTTACTGCTGTCCATCTGTATTCTGTCCTTCTATAATTGTGCTTTGAACTCCTACATTTCCACTTGTTGCATTGACATTCTCTGGATTTCCCTGCACCATATTGGCATTTTCAGCAGCCTGCTTTTCTTTTTCCTTCTGTATCTGCTCCTTCATCATACGCAGATATGCCTCTTCTCTCATGCTAGATTCCTGCTCATTTCGGTTGGTAAGCTTAAGTATAATATTATAACCATACAAAACCGTAGGAATCAAAATCGTTGCTGCCAGACTGGCAACAAACCAGTTGTGTGAATCCGGTGTGGCCATAAGGGCAGTCACAAAACTCATAACATAACATAATAATAAAATTGCCACTCCAACCAACGCTAACACTCTCTTCAACTTATCCATAATACATCTTCCTTTCTTATCTCTCAAACTTTCCAATTCGTTTAAAGTGTTCCTGTATTTCTTTTTCGTACCCCTGCTCCGTTGGAACATAAAACTTCCTTCCCACAAGTTCATCTGGCAGATACTGCTGCTCTACATAATGGTTCGGAAAATCATGGGCATATTGATAACCGATTCCATGTCCCAGCTTGCCAGCACCCTTATAATGGGCATCCTGTAAGTGGACAGGAATAGCACCGGTCTTTTCGTTTTTTACCACTTCCATGGCAGCATCGATTGCCATAATAGCAGAATTGCTTTTTGGGGCACAGGCTACATAGGTTGCCGCCTGCGCCAATACAATCCGTGCTTCTGGCATCCCAAGCCGCTCCACTGCCTGAGCGGCATTTACAGCCACTACCAGAGCCTGTGGATCTGCATTGGAAACATCCTCCGCCGCGCAAATCATAATTCTTCTGGCAATAAAAGTAATGTCCTCTCCTGCATACAACATCCTTGCCAGATAATATACCGCTGCATCCGGGTCAGACCCCCGCATACTTTTTATAAATGCAGAGATGGTATCATAATGATTGTCACCGGTTTTATCATACCGCACTACTCTTTTCTGGATACATTCCTCCGCCACCTCTGTGGTGATATGAATCTTTCCATCTTCACCACGCTCTGTAGTCAGAACCCCAAGTTCAATGGCATTTAATGCACTTCTGGCATCCCCATTGGAAATGTCCGCCAGAAATTCCAGTGCCTCCTCCTCTATTTCAGCCCGAAAGCTTCCTAATCCTCTTTCCTCATCCTCTATAGCCCTGCGAAGCAGCTGCTTGATAGCCTCCTTAGAAAGAGGCTTTAACTCAAAAATAATAGACCGGGAAATCAACGCACTATTCACTTCAAAATAAGGATTCTCCGTAGTGGCTCCCACCAAAATAATAGTTCCGTCCTCTACAAAGGGAAGTAAATAATCCTGCTGTCCCTTATTAAAACGATGAATCTCATCAACAAATAATATGGTTTTCTGTCCATACATTCCAGCTTGGTTCTGAGCCTCAGAAACCACTGCCTCCATATCCTTCTTACCGGCAGAGGTAGCATTAATCTGCTGAAACCGGGCACTGGTAGTATTAGCAATAACCTTAGCCAGCGTAGTCTTTCCAGTCCCTGGCGGTCCATAGAAAATAACTGAACTTAACTTGTCCGCCTGAATAGCACGGTACAAAAGACGGTTCTTACCAATAATATGCTCCTGTCCCACTACCTCATCCAAAGTCCTTGGACGCATACGGGCTGCCAGCGGAGATTCCTCCTCCTGGTTCTGTTCCCTCATGTATTCAAATAAATCCATAATAACAACCTCTCTTTTTTTACCACAATTCTTCGGTCTCTTTACTACCTTTAGGGACAAGGGACACACTGTGCCCACTTTATTCCTCCTCAAACACCAAAGGTTGTCCTTCCAGCAGTGCAAAAGAAAGGGGATCTGAAATCTCAATACCAGCCTGTCCTGCTGTAGCCTCTGTAACCTCTTTTACCAGCTTATTGCAGGTTTCCTCTGGTGCCAGCAGAATCATAATTACATTTTCTTCGTAAATGGTATCCATGGTAGTCAATCCCAGCTTTCCTGCAATATATTGCAATTTTCCGATACCATTGTAATCTGTATGTACCGTCACCTTTCTTCCAGGCTCTCTGGTAATGACCTGACTAGCTTTCAGCCCCGCCTGTGTTGCCTGGGAATAGGCTCTTACCAAACCACCTGTCCCTAAAAGGGTACCGCCAAAATATCTGGTAACGATGACCAGGGTATTGTGAATCCCCTCTCCGGTTAAAACCTCCAGCATAGGACGTCCCGCAGTGCCAGAAGGCTCTCCGTCGTCACTACACCGGGTAATTTCATTATTTTTTCCTATAACAAAGGCATGACAGTTATGTCTGGCATCCCAGTATTCTTTTCGGATAGACTCAATATGTTTCTGGGCTTCTTCCTCTGAATCCACAGGAAATACATGGGCGATGAACCTGGATTTTTTCTCCACGATTTCGTCGCTGCCACCTTCGTACACTATCTTATATGGTTCCATCCCATTTCCTCCAAAATCTCAAATTCCATTCATCTAATATCCCGCCGCTGCCATCAATCCATACCGCTGAAGCCTTCTCCTTACCCTACTTCAATCGGAATGTTTTTGGCGCTACCAGTCGTGCAATGACAAAACTTACTGCCAGCAAAACCACCGTAACTACTAGCACAAGACTGGCAAAGAAGGTTGGCACAGTGTCCAGCTGCAGACAAGAGTACGACAAAATATAAATTGCAGCAGAGCATGCCCGATAACCAAATCCGGTCTGGGAACCACCCTCTGTAAACGGCTGAAAAATGTAATACATACACAAAAACAAAACAGAATAAAATACCGTCAGACTGCAAATGCAAAGTATAATAGACAACATTTGCAATACGTGTTGCTGCTGCCTTAACAAAAAGGTATCAACAACAATACCTCCACAGAAAATTAACAGAGTTGGAATTTCTGCCTTTAACATATAAGACAAACGAATCTTAAATCCCTGCAAAATAGCTTCCTTGGAACGATAATATCCCTGCTTCAACAAAAAGATATCACAATTGTAAAACATGGCCTTGGTCAGATTTTGTCCAGACGAAGCACAGTACATAATAAATACCATAACTGGAATAAAATTTTTCACACTTTTCCAAATCACATCACTGACATCCATAAACTCTTTTTCTGATAGCATGATATTTGCAGCAATCAACGCAATCGTAGCCGCTCCAAAAGCAACTCCTACTATAATCGCCTTTGCTCTTACTGCATTTCGTACCAGTTTTTTATGACGCATAAAGAAAATCGCATTGAGATAATCATAACCTTTTTTCTCTGAAAACAGTCGTTCTTTTAACTCTTCTTCCTTTACTTCATCGTCTTGTAATGCATAATTGCTATTTCCTGCTTTCTCTACTGCTTCTTCGATTTTCTGCAACCCCTGCATATTGCACATTCTTCTTGCAACCAAAACATAGTCTGGATAAGTCCACAGATAGCGAACTGACAAAACCCCTGCCACCAAAATCATAGCCAGCAAACCAAGCATCAATGGATAATGATGTACCAACGGCAAATCAACAATCCCCTTGCTTCCTTGCACCAAAAACAGGACAGGTACAATTCCATATCCCAAACATATCATTAAGGTATTATAAATGTAATAAAAACCTGCTACTACTTTGTTTTTTTCCTGAAATGGCATACCAAACTTATCATTTATTTTTAACCGGACTGCTTCTCCAATAAACCGAAAAGCTGCATAAGCCATCATCAGCCAGAAATAATGAAACAGGGACATATGATAAAACCGCACCGACACGAAATAGATTATAATTCCATAGTAAATAAACTGTCGTCCATATTCCCACAATATGGTAGTCAGATAATGCTCCTTTGGATTAAATCGCATTAAATTTAATAAAACATATTCCTCCTCATCACATGCCTGATTAGTGATATGAGTATTAGCCAAAGAACCAATCATACAATTCATAAAAAAGAAAGAGCAAATAAACATAGCTAGAAAATTCGCTACATCCCATTCCAAAAGCCCTGTCAACATAATACCAGGAAGACAAATCACTGCGCCAAAGTAAAGTACTTTTACAAAAACATCCCATACCGCCGCCCAAATCAAGCTGAGGATTCCTAATATTTTTTTAATATCAGTACGCACATACCACTCTTCCGAAATATAATTTCCCAGAAACTTAATCTTTTTTAAAGAATAAATAAAACGATTCGTGGTTTGAGCAAATGCCAGCTGAAACTTTTTATATATTGTCCAAATCATTTCCCCACCTGCCTTCTAAAATTCATAAGGGTCTATATCACCCTGTTCTTCTTGTTGGGAAACTGTTTCTGTCTCATTGGGCATTTCCTCCGGAGCAAGCCCGGTGTTCCATTCGCCATCTGCTTCTTCTACACTTTCTTCCACAGTCAGAAGCTGGATAATCCGTTCTTCAAATTCCTGTTCTCCCTCTCCCTGCTCATTAACACCAGTGAGGGTTCCCTGATGCAACAACACAATCTCATCACATAAATCCTGTGCCAGCTGCATGATATGAGTAGACAAAATAATAATATGGTCTTTTTTCATTTCCAGCAACAATTCCTTCATTTCATGGGCAGCCACTACATCCAGGGAAGTCAGTGGCTCATCCAGCAAAATCACAGAAGGACGGCTAATCAGCAGACAAAGCATCTGCATTTTATTTTTCATTCCATGGGAATAGCCTTTCAACAGACGGTCCAAATCCGACCGGTCCAATGCCACCATATCAGCATACTCTTCCACAGTTTTTTTCTCTTTAATTTTCTTTTCGTTAATATCCAAAAAGAATTTAATAAATTCATATCCTGTTAAAAATTCTGGCAACACCGGTGTAGAAAACGCATATCCAATATTGTCATAGTCCAGGGAAATTTCCTTCCCTTCCTCGTCCAATACTACCGTTCCGTTTTCGTATTCAATCTCTCTGCTGATGCAATTGAATAACGTAGTCTTACCAGCACCATTTCGTCCCAACAGACCATATATTCGGCCTTTCTCGAACGTATAGGAAGCACCTTTTAATACTTCCTTTTCATCAAAACTTTTTTCAATTCCCTGTAATATTAGTTTCATTCTCCTAGCCCTTCCTTTTTTATATTCGTTTCCCTAAGCCAAACTCATTATTAGAAATTTCTGATAACTTATTTAAGTATTATTCTTTCAATTCAAGCAACTGATGTACATCTGGAAATACTTCCACACTTCTTTCCAGTATCCCTTTTGTATATGCAATAAATATTCCATAATTTACCATTGACACCTGCTGGCTTTCTGCCCGGAATATCCGGTGCTTCATTTCCTTTTCATGAAGAGTGCAGCCTCCACAATGAATTACCAAAGAATATGGTGACAAATCCACAGGAAAGTCCATACCACTACAGGTATTAATTTCCAGTTTTTTCCCTGAAAATTCATTTAACCACCGTGGAATTTTCACTGTCCCAATATCGTTACACTGCCTTCTGTGGGTACAACCTTCCGCAATCAGAACCTTATCCCCATCCTTTAAACTCTGAACCTTGGCAACCCCCTCTACTAATTTCGCAAGATTTCCTTTATGTCTTGCAAATAATATGGAGAAAGAAGTTAATGGAATCTCTCTGGGCACAATTCGGGACACCTCTCCAAATGCCTGTGAATCCGTAATAACCATTTTCACCTTGCCTTTTAAGGTTTCCAACGTCCTTGCCAGATTTGGAATCTGGGTTACCACAGAAACTGCAAAGTGATCTAGCAAATCACGAATCGTCTGCTGCTGTGGCATAATCAGCCTCCCCTTTGGAGCGGCTTCATCAATAGGAACTACCAATACCACTATGTCATTTTCCTCCACTAAATCCCCTACAATATTCAGCTTGGAATCATTTTCTGGCATCTGTGCTGCCAAGGTATCCTTTAATTCCTCCAGTCCCATTTTTGTCACAGCACTCATAACATTCACTGGAACAACACCGTTCTTTTTCACCAGCTGATTTCGTATCTGCTCCGCTTTTGCATCACCGCATTTGTCCGCCTGGTTCAGCACAATAATATATGGCAGTTTTTTCTCTTCTATGACAGAAATCACTTCCATTTCTTTGGAACCAAGACCACGCTTCGTCTGTAAATCCTCTTCTGTTAATAAAGAAACATCTACCACCACCAGAGCAATATCCGTTTTGTTCAATACCTGAAGTGCCTTCTCTACACGCTTTGCTCCCAGTTCTCCTTCATCATCCAGCCCGGGAGTATCAATGAGCATACATGGTCCCAAAGGTAATATCTCCATGGCCTTAGACACTGGATCTGTGGTAGTACCTTTCACATCCGACACAATAGCCAGCTGCTGCCCAGTTAGTGCATTAATAACACTGGACTTTCCAGCATTTCTCCTGCCAAATAAGGCAATCTGTAGGCGGTCTCCCTGTGGAGTAGCATGCAAACTCATTTCTCAACTTCCCCTTTCACTAACGAATCTGTCCGTTTCCGGAAATCAAATACTTCATAGTGGTTAATTCCTTTAATCCCATTGGTCCTCTTGCATGAAGCTTCTGAGTAGAAATTCCGATTTCTGCACCCAGTCCAAATTCACCACCATCGGTAAATCTGGTAGAGCAATTCACATAAACGCAGGCTGAATCTACTTCCTGCTGGAACCTCTGGGCACTGGCATAGCTTTCTGTCACGATACACTCTGAATGTCCAGTGGAATAGTTTCCAATATGTGCAATGGCGTCCTCTATAGAGTCTACCACTTTTATAGCAATGGTATAATCTAAATATTCGGTAGCATAATCTTCCTCAGTAGCAGGAATCACGCTATCTCCCAGAATCTTTTTGGTTTCCTGGCAACCATGAATCTCTACCTGATGTTCGTCCAGCTTTGCTTTTAACATTGGCAGAAATTCCTCTGCCTTCTCTTTATGTACCAGACAGGTTTCCAATGCATTACATACACTTGGACGCTGAGTTTTCCCATTATCTGCAATGGAAACTGCCATTTCTAAGTCTGCCATCTTATCAACATAAATGTGACAATTTCCCGTACCAGTTTCAATCACTGGAATCGTAGCATTATTTACAACTGCCTGAATCAGTCCTGCTCCACCTCTTGGAATCAGTACATCAATTAGTCCATTGGCTTTCATCATCTGGGTAGATACCTCTCGTGAAGTATCCTCTACCAGCTGTACAATATCCTCTGGGAAGCCACATTCTTTCACTGCTTCTCTCATGGTATCCATCAACACCTTATTGGAGCAGATTGCTTCCTTACCACCACGAAGAATTGCAGCATTTCCGCTTTTAATACAAAGAGAAGCCGCATCTACTGTAACATTTGGACGGGACTCATAAATAATTCCCACGACACCCATTGGTACACGAATCTTAGTAATCTTCATGCCATTTGGACGGGTAGAACCTTCCAGAATCTGTCCCACTGGATCCTCCAAATTCACCAGATAAATGCAGGCATCTGCAATGCCCTGAATACGGTCTGCAGTCAATCTAAGCCGGTCCACCATAGTTTCAGAGATTCCATTATCTCTGGCATTGGCAATATCCTTTTCATTTTCTGCCAGGATTTTATCCTGATTCTCTATGAGTTTCTTAGCAATTGCCTCCAAAATCTTATTTTTTTCTCCTGTAGATGCGGTCAACAAACTTTTCTTTGCAACCTGAGCTTTCTTTCCTAATTCTTCAATGTAATTCATATCTATTTCCTTCCTTTCTTTTTATTGAAAAGAGGCTTTCGCTCCCCGAAAACCTCTCTGTTTTATTCCTTTGGAAGTGCCTTGGAACATGCCACAGCCAATGCACCTGGACCAATATGACACGCCACACTCAGGGATAATGGATCACAAATAATCTCATCCACTCCAAAATATTCTTTTAACTCTTTCACAAACTGATCTGCCGCCTCATAATTATCCGTATGGGCAACTTCAATGTGAATATTTTTTATATTTTCCATACCGCCAAAACGATTTTTAATATCTGCTTCCATGGCAGAAATCATTTTTGACACACCCTGCTTTTTGGTTCTGGCAATGGTATAGGTATCCAGCTTCTCGCCCTGAATCTGAAGTACAGGTTTTAAGCGCAAAGCAGTACCTAACGCTGCAACTGCAGGAGTTAAGCGCCCACCTTTTTTCAAATAACTCAAGGTATCCAACGTAATATAAATACTGGATTCCATTTTTTCTCTCATTAAAATATCTGCAATCTCAGCCGCATTTTTTCCTGCCTCTGCCAGTTCCAAGGCATCCAGTACAGATTGACGCTGGGTTACAGAAATTCTCTGGTTGTCCACTACATGAACTCTTCCATCAAAATCCTGTGCCAGTATCATGGCAGTACCACAAGAACCAGAAAGTCCACTGGACATAGGAATGTATACCAATTCTTCCGCAGTCTCCAAAGCATCTTCCCAGTGCTTAATCACATCCTCTACAGAAGGCTGGGAAGTGGATACATTGGCATCCGTCTTTAATCTCTCGTAGAATTCTTCCTGAGACAAACTAATATCCTCATAATAAGTCTTATCATCAATAATAAATGGCATTGGAAGAACACGAATTCCCATTTCCGCAGCTTCCATCTGGGTAATACCACTATTACTATCTGTCATAATTGCAACTTTTTTCATTGATTTCCTCCATTATTTCAAAAAGCCGTTGACAATCTGTTCTTCTGCTTCTGCTTCTGTCAGACCCAGTGTCATCAGTTTAATGAGCTGCTCCCCTGCAATCTTTCCAATGGCTGCTTCATGAATCAATGCCGCATCAATGTGATTTGCCGTCAGTTCCGGTATGGCACTAACACTTGCCTGATCCATAATAATGGCATCACACTCTGTATGACCATTGCAGGCATTGTTCCCATTGATTCTAGAACGGAAAATCTGGGTTGATTCTTCCTTAGCAACAGAACGGGAAACTACATTAGCACTGCATCCCTCTCCATCCATATCAACTACAAAATCCGTCTCTGCAGTCTGGGTTCCATGGGTCATGATTTTTTCATGAATCACCAATGAGGCACCTGCCTGTAAATCAGCCCTGGTATCACGCTTGGTAGAATCCACGCCCTTAATCTGCACCGAATCCATTTCCAAATAGCCGCCTTCTTCAATATGGATAATGGTAGTTGGATTTAAGATACGCTTTCCTTTTCCATCCCCTTCTCCATAATGCTTTTCAATGTATTTTACCTTAGCCCCCTTCTTAATGTAGAAGGTGTGAATTCCTTCGTGCTCTGAGGTGTCAACACCGCAGTTGTGAATACCACAGCCTGCTACGATGGTAACCTCTGCATCTTCTCCAATATAAAAATCGTTGTACACCATATCCTTTAAACCAGACTGGCTTAATACTACAGGGATATGTACACTTTCATTCTTTGTGCCCGGCTTGATAATAATATCAATCCCCTGCTTGTCCTCCTTGGTGACAATATCGATATTGGCAGTTGTATTTCTCTGTGCCGTCTGACCATTGGCACGAATATTGTATGCTCCCTCCGGCACCTGATGAATATCAGCCACCTGTGCCAACAAAGATTTTTCGATTGCGTCCATAACATCCTCCATAACATATACTAGTTTGCACTGTCTTTATTAATTTTATGATGTCCGTCCAAATCATTTTTTTGTGCAAGCACATATTGATTTAAACTTTTGACCCTTACATCATTTTATTTAACAATGTTGGACAGGCAATGTCGTTTTTCATTAACTGTGGCATGATTTCATCTCTGGTTCCTTCATTTACCACTTCACCATCCGCCAATACAATAATGCGGTCTGCAATATTTAAAATACGTTCCTGATGGGAAATAATCAGTATGGTTCCCTGTATCTTCTGATACATCTTTTCAAACACCTGAATCAGATTCTGAAAACTCCATAAGTCAATACCTGCTTCCGGCTCATCAAAAATAGAAAACTTAGTTCCTCTGGCAAGAATCATAGCAATCTCAATACGCTTTAACTCTCCACCAGACAGGCTGGCATTGACTTCACGGTTGATATAATCCCTTGCACAAAGACCTACTTCAGAAAGATAGTCACATGCCTGAGTCATACTAATCTTTTCTCCTGCCGCCAGGGTAATCATGTCCATAACTGTCATTCCCTTAAATCGTACCGGCTGCTGGAACGCAAAACTGATTCCTGCTCTGGCACGTTCTGTAATATTCATATTGGTAATATCTACGCCATCTAAAAGAATCTGTCCACTACTAACCTGGTTAATACCAGCAATGGTCTTTGCCAAGGTGGACTTTCCACCGCCATTTGGTCCGGTAATGACCACCAGATGGTCGTCAATCTTCAAATTTATATTCTTTAAAATCTCTTTATCCTTGCTTTCCTCATCACTGACCTGAAAGCTGACATTTTTTAACTCTAACATCGCATCCTCCATTTTACAAAACTAGTCTCATTTCCGAAACTATTCTATGTAAGTATTCCCTGCATGCCTTTTCAAGCAAAAGGCAAAACCTTTCCTCATTATATATGAACTTCAAAGGAATAGCAACACTTTCACACCTGTCTCTTGCATAGTAGAGAGTTATTATTTATAATGAGGATAATAACTATTTAAGAAAGAGAAGAGGTGATTCCTATGCATCGTTTTTTACGCGCCATTGGTTTCAGTAATATAAAAGACAGACAGGATATGGACAAGCTGCTTGGAATCATTTTAAGCCAGCCAGATGTCAGCAAGAAGGCAGAGCTTGCTCCAAAAAGAGTATATACCGAGCTTCGCAAGGAGTTCGCCCACAATGCCGGCATTGTGGTAAGAGGGGAATATGATGAAAAGGGCTTTTTCCATGTAGAGCATTACTTCCCATACCTGGAAAGCACCTTCCTTTCTGTAAATACCGACATTACCGTGAATAAGCGGGTAGACACCGATGCCTTCACCGGCATGTGCGATGACTTGCGTCTGGGGATTTCCTTAATTTTCTACTTGCAGAATGCAGTAGATTATTTATTATTAGGATGCAATGACAATACTCCCCGCAAAGCCAAGACCACCCTTTCCGGTCTTTCCCTGAGTGGCACTATTATCCTTGGAATAGAAAATACCGAAGATAAAATGCAGAAAAAGACTTATCGTTCTCATCTCCGCAACCAGCTCATTGCCATGGCAAAGTCTGGCAACCAGGATGCTATCGATAGTCTGACCGTAAACGAAATCGACCTTTCTGCCCAAATCAACCGCCGCATTAAGACAGAGGATTTGTACAGTCTGGTTGAGACCAGCTTCATTCCTTATGGTTCCGAGTCCGACAATTATTCTATCTTAGGAACTATCGTCAACTGGAGCAATGTAAAAAACACCTACACCGGTGAAGAAATGTACCAGCTTCTGATTTCCTGCAATGACATCATGTTGAATGTAGGTATCAATAAAAATGACCTGACTGGTGAACCAATGATTGGACGACGTTTTAAAGGACCTGTATGGATGCAGGGTTCCGTGGATTTTCAAAAAGTATAAAATCCTCTAAATATAGCGCAAAGGCTGCCGCATAACGCGACAGCCTTTGTTAATGTTTATCACAAAGCATTCCTGGTAAATCCTTCGGTAACACATATGGTGTATCCTTTGTATCTCCGGTTTCTTTTTTTATCAAAAATACTTTTTCCTGAATATTTTCCTCCGGACAAGTTTCCTTGGCCGGTTTTCCTGATGTCTTACACAGTGTATATTTTATGTGGCAATCACAATTTTCCTGTGGTTGTGTCCCTCGGACAAAATATTCAGTTGCGACACAATCCCCACCCTGAGCCTTATCACACAGACCTTCTATTGCCAGTCCTCCGCATTTGGTACAAATATCTGCTTTTACCATGTCCGATGGCATCTTAAACTCTACCGGCTTTACTTTTTTCTTATCATGAACTTCCTGCATGACTGCTTTCCATATAGTCTGATATTTTCCCTGAACATCTGAACTTCCAGGCACATATCTGCAACCTGCAGTATAGTAAGCACTGTATCCTTCAAACCAGTATTCCTCTTCCGATGGAGCTTTCCCTGAAATGCCTGCTACTGCCATATCTGTTCCATCCATCCCTAGTCCCTGCTCCTGAATATACTGCTCCATAACATTTCCTAATAGCCATGTAGTGGATTTTTTCAGAATTCTTTGCTCCTGCACCTCATTTTCCAGCAAAACATTTCCTTCTTTATCTATTACTTTTGTATAAAATACAGGCTTCATATAACGGCCACCATTGGCAATGGTAGCATATGCCGAGGTCAATTCCATATTGCTGACTCCATCCACCAGCTTACCTCTTGCCATATCCAGACTTACATCGCTTTCCACTTCCCCCTCCAAAGTTTCCCGACGCTCCACAAGAGTGCTAAAACCTAAATTCTTTAAATAATCATATCCTGTCTGAATACCAATCTGATTCAGGGCTTTCACCTGGGGAACCTGAAGCGAATTTAAAATGCCTTTCCGAAGAGTTACCAGTCCCTGGTACTCTCCCTTCGAACTGATTAGATAGCTTCCTCCATTCTGCTCCAGAAGATATTCGCTATCATCCATTACATGTGCCAGAGTCATTCCCATGGTATCCACTCCCGGCAGCCAGGTGGAGAGCAGCGAAAATACATTCCCTGGATCTCCAAGAGAATCAATCGCCCCATTTTCATCCAGTTTCACTTTTTTTGTCTCAACTGCTCCATTCACAGCTTTGACCTTTCCTGTGGCCTGCTCCATTACTACAAAAGAAATCTGCCCATCTGAGCCAGACAATTCTTCTGCAATCACATCATCACAAATTTTCTGTATTTCATTGTCCTGACAGGTATATATCTGCAATCCTTCATGATAAATGGCATTATACGCTCTAGTCTGGGTATACCCAAGCTCTGCCTTTAAATCTTCAATTACATTGGTAATGACAGCATCAATATAATAAGATTCTGCTTCGGAATATCCTTTTTCCCTATCTCTGGTATTCTGCAAACGAATATATACATCATCACCTAAAGCATCCTCATATTCATCCTCAGAAATAAATCCATATTTCAGCATAGCTTCCAATACAACTTCTCTTTGTGCCGCATTATCGCTCTGATGCTTTAATGGATGATATTTTATAGAGTTCATTCCTGCAGCTGCAAGAACTGCCGACTCTGAAATCGTCAGCTCTGATGCATCCTTTTCAAAAAAGTACTGTGCCGCTTTTTGGATTCCAATAATATTTTCTCCCAGACAAATGGTATTTAAATAATATTCCAGTATCTGCTCTTTTCCAAAATCTTCTTCCATTTTCACAGCCTGATACTGTTCCTGAATCTTCTCATATAATTCTTCCATCAATGAATCTGCATTGTCATTACTATAAATCTGATTCTTTAACAACTTCTGGGAAAGCGTTCTGCTACTCTCCTTCTCATTCTCTTTCTGTCTAAGTGTAGAATAGGCATCTGATAACATATTTCTGATATCTATGCCCTGATGCTCATAAAAACGTGGATCCTGAGACGCCAAAAACGCCTTCTTGACAGCCTCCGAAATCTTGTTTCCTGTAACATATTCTTTTTTTGCCTGGTTTCCATTCACCTTCTGAATCTCTTTTCCAGACATATCATAAAAAACAGTAGCCTCTCCATCCGAGAGAATATCCTTTTCTCCTATTGTAGGAGCGCTGTCAAAAATCCCCTGCATCGCCCCCGCTATAGAAAATCCGCCAACAACTACTGCAGCTAAAACCACAAATATATAGATACACAATAATTCTACACGAATTCTTTTTTTCATCTTCCTTCGTTTGGAAGTAAGGGCTTCCTTTTTCCGAAAAACCTGTGTTTTGTTATAGTTCATATCCTATCTCATTTCCGCGCTATTTCTTACGCCTTAAAATCTAATCGTCGGAATGCCGTCCAAATAGTATTACTAAACGCAATAACTGTAGAAGTGTGGATATTGCTGCAGTTACATAAGTCATGGCAGCTGCTCCAAGCACTTTTT
The DNA here is from genome assembly GCA_045542435.1 of Butyribacter sp. Classification (GTDB taxonomy): domain Bacteria; phylum Bacillota; class Clostridia; order Lachnospirales; family Lachnospiraceae; genus Jutongia. The sequence continues at coordinate 47,745 of JAZQLD010000028.1, forward strand.
TCGCTCCACTCATCTCATCTCCTACCAAAAAGCCACGGGATTTTAATATGCGTAATGCCCTGTTGGAAGCATTAAACTCCACCGGCAGAGTTACCACCTGAAATAACAATACAAAGGAGAATAAAATAATTCCAAAATCCAATAAATTGGGACTCTGAAAAATCATTCCCAGCACAATAACCGGCCATGATAACTTGGAACCCAGATTGACTACTGGGACAATCGTATTGCGAATCTGAATTGGCACATACCCTACCTGATGCTGAATAGCATGACCACATTCATGGGCGGCTACGCCAATAGCAGCCACTGAAGTGGAACCATACACACTATCCGACAAACGAAGTACCTTATTCTTTGGATCATAATGATCTGTTAAATCTCCACTAATCCGTTCGATGGAAACATCCTGAATGCCTGCTTCATTTAAAATCTGCTGTGCTGCCTGCTCTCCGGTTAATCTTCTGCTATTGCTTCTGGAACTATACTTTTTAAAAGTATGATTTACATTGGCGGATGCCACCATACAAATGACAGCTCCAATAAGCACAAAAATATAGGTAGGATCAAAATAATATAACCCTGGCATAATATCACTCCTTCATATTTATAAAATATTTTTTAAAGTTCCATATTTTAGTTTTTCTATTTTTACACGTTTCATCCAAAGTAAAATTGCTTACGAAAAACGGTAACATAGATTCTGCTAAAAAACAAGGATAAATTTATAACAAATTCTAAACTTTGTATTAAAGTTTAGAAAGCAAAACAAGGGCAAAGTCACTTTGACTTTGCCCTTTCTCATTTACTCTTAAACTTTACTAACGATAGATAATATCGCTTCTCTTTGGACCATTAGATACCATAGTTACTGGTACACCAAGTTCCTTTTCGATGAATTCAATATACTTGCGGCAGTTTTCTGGAAGCTTATCATATTCCTTAATGCCACTGATATCACAATCCCAGCCAGGAAGCACTTCGTATACTGGTTTTGCCTTTGCAAGCTTCGCAGTTACAGGGAAGTCTTTTACTACTTCACCGTCGATTTCGTAACCAACACATACTGGAATCTCTTTCAGATATCCCAGACAATCCAAAACAGTCAGTACAACCTCTGTTGCACCCTGAATCTCACAACCATAACGTGAAGCAACCGCATCAAACCAGCCCATACGACGTGGACGGCCTGTGGTAGCACCATACTCACCACCATCACCACCATGACGGCGAAGCTCATCTGCTTCCTTCTCATCTAGAATCTCACTAACGAACTCACCAGCACCTACTGCACTAGAGTAAGCCTTTACTACAGTTACAATGCGCTTAATTTCGTATGGTGGGATACCTGCACCAATCGCACCATAAGCTGCTAAAGTAGAGGAAGAGGTTACCATTGGGTAAATACCATGGTCTGGATCCTTCAGAGACCCTAACTGTCCTTCTAAGAGAATACCCTTTCCTTCCTTAATTGCCTTACGCAGGTATGCAGATACATCACATACATAAGGAGCAACCATATCACGGTACTCATGCAGAGTTTTTAATAATTCATCTGGATTTAACTCCGGCTTATTGTATAAATGCTTCAAAATAACATTCTTCTGCTCACAGATTCTATCAACCTTGTCCTGTAAGATTTCATCATCGAATAATTCAGATACCTGAATACCGATTTTCGCATATTTATCAGAATAAAATGGTGCAATACCAGACTTTGTAGAACCGAAGGACTTCTTTCCTAAACGTTCCTCTTCATACTCATCAAAGAGAATATGATATGGCATCAGAATCTGTGCACGGTCTGATACCAGTACCTTTGGCTTTGGTACACCCTTTTCTACCAGACTGTTAATCTCTTTAAACAAATAAGGAATATTTAAAGCCACACCGTTTCCAATAATACTTGTAGTATGGTCGTAAAATACACCGGATGGCAAAAGATGCAGCGCAAACTTACCATAGTCATTGATAATGGTATGACCTGCATTGCTGCCTCCCTGGAAACGAACAATAATGTCCGACTTCTCACCCAGCATATCAGTAATCTTTCCTTTTCCTTCATCGCCCCAGTTTGCTCCAACGATTGCTGTTACCATAATTTCCTCCATTCTTGTGCAGAATCTGGTTCTCTTTTGTCCACACATTACATTTTTCGGGAGTGTGAATGTTGAAAAACTTCACACAAAGTCTATTCTACCAAAACTTTCGAGAAAATAAAACCTCTTTTATACATTTATTTCAGCTTTTACACCCAAAATCTCTGCATTCTCATCCAAAATTGGCTGAATCACCCCGGAAACAAACTCTTCTACCTGAGATGCAGCGCGGCCTGTATATCTGGACGGCTCCATTACTGCCTGAAGCTCTTCCAGTGTCATTGGGAATTCTTCATCCTGTGCGATGAGTTCCAGCAGATTGTTGTCCTTTCCATGAACCTTCACATTCTTGCCTGCTTCCATAGAAAGCTGACGAATCTTTTCATGAAGCTCCTGTCTGTCTCCACCTGCCTTTACCGCATCCATCATAATATTTTCTGTTGCCATAAATGGAAGTTCAGACATCAGGCGTTTCTCAATAACCTTATCATATACCACAAGACCATCTACTACATTTAAGGTCAAATCTAAAATACCATCTGTTGCAAGAAATCCCTCTGGAATACTAATACGCTTATTGGCAGAATCGTCCAGAGTACGCTCAAACCACTGGCTTGCAGAGGTAAATAAGGTATTCATTACATCAGACATAACATAACGAGACAATGCTGCAATTCTTTCACTACGCATTGGATTTCTCTTATATGCCATAGCAGAGGAACCTATCTGGTTCTTCTCGAAAGGCTCTTCAATTTCCTTCAAATGCTGAAGGAGGCGGATATCATTAGAGAACTTGTGGGCACTGGCAGCGATTCCAGCCAGTACATTTGCCACACGGGTATCTAACTTACGGGAATAGGTCTGTCCAGATACGGCAAAGCATTCCTTAAATCCCATTTTCTTTGCAATAATATCATCCAGCTTCTTCACTTTTTCCTCATCTCCATCGAATAACTCCATAAAGCTGGCCTGGGTACCGGTAGTTCCCTTAGAACCAAGAAGCTTCATATGTTCCAGCACATGATCCAGATCTTCTAAGTCTAATAAAAACTCCTGCAGCCAGAGAGTTGCTCTCTTACCAACTGTAGTTGGCTGTGCTGGCTGGAAATGGGTAAATGCCAGGGTTGGCTGGGATTTATACTTCATGGCAAAGCGGGACAGTTCATCGATTACGTTGATTAACTTAGTACGAATCAACTGTAACGCTTCTGTCATAATTATTACATCTGTATTATCTCCAACGTAGCAGGAAGTTGCACCTAAATGAATGATTCCTTTTGCCTTCGGACACTGTACGCCATAAGCATATACATGGGACATAACATCATGACGAACTTCTTTCTCTCTCTTCTTCGCTACTTCATAATTGATATTTTCTGCATTCGCCTTTAACTCTTCAATCTGCTCCTTGGTCACCGCTGGATTTCCATTTTCATCCAAAAGACCCAGCTCATTTTCAGCTTCTGCCAAGGCAATCCACAACTTTCTCCATGTCTTAAACTTTTTGTCGGGTGAGAAAATATACTGCATCTCTCTGCTGGCATAACGCTCGGAAAGCGGGCTTGTGTATCTATCGTTACTCATGTTACTCCTCCATTTCTGCGTGGTTCTCCACGTCTTTCGTATTTATTTTTCTCTATTTTGCCTTTCGACAAAAGAATAACCCGGGAAATTATAGACTAACCCCCGGGATATTTGTCAACTAATCAGTCCTATTCTCTTAGCAACTTCCTGATAAGCATCCTCTACGCCACCCATATCTCTTCTGAAACGATCCTTATCTAATTTCTCTCTAGTCTCCTTATCCCATAATCTACAGGTGTCCGGAGAAATCTCGTCTGCCAAAATAATAGTGCCATCACTGGTCTTACCAAACTCAATCTTAAAATCAATCAAATCCATTCCGCATTCAGCAAAAAAGCCTTTCAGGAAATCATTTACCATAAAGGCATATTTGGTAATGGTATCAATCTCTTCTCTGGTAGCCACTCCAATGGCAATTGCAAAATAATCGTTAATTAATGGGTCTCCCAGCGCATCGTCCTTATAGCTGAATTCTAAAGTTGGACAAAGAAGTTCAAAACCTTCCTCCAGTCCCAGACGCTTGGAAAAACTTCCCGCAGCCACATTACGAACAATAACCTCTAAAGGTACAATATCCACTTTTTTAACAGCGGTTTCTCTATCACTAAGCTCTTCGACATAATGAGTTGGAACGCCTGCTTCCTCTAACTTCTGAAAGAGAAAGTTGGTCATACGGTTGTTGATAACACCTTTTCCAAGAATTGTGCCCTTTTTCTCACCGTTAAATGCAGTTGCATCATCCTTGTAATCTACAATGAATACTTTTTCATCTTCTGTTCGAAAAACCTTCTTTGCTTTGCCTTCGTAAACCATGTCTAACTTCTTCATAGTCTGTGTCCTCCTAAAGATGTAAGCCAAGTAACTAGTTTCTTCGATAGCACTTCAATGATATCACTCACACTGTTATCACAAATACATATTATAATCAATTATTCAAAAATCTCAAGAGTTTTTTGAGGATTCTAAATCCTCCAGCGTCATAATTCCTCTTTTAAATTTTGTGGTAAGAATTCGAAGCACTGACTCATTCAATCTTTTTTCTGTCATCTCACCTTCCTGTACCTTTTCCAGAATAGCTCCATAGGCCTCCTCCAGATTCTGAGGCATTACCACAATATCTGCTCCCGCTTTAATGGATCCATATGCCGCTTCTCCTGCTGTGTAGTTATCTGTAATAGAAGCCATATCAAAAGCATCTGTCACAATAATTCCTTCAAAGCCCAGCTCATCCCTGAGAATTGTGGTCATAATCAAATCAGACATACTTGCAGGTTCACTAGTTTCTGTCACCTTACTAACAGAAATATGAGATACCATAACAAAATCCGCTCCTGCTTCAATTCCCACTTCGAAAGGTTTAAAATCCACTTTCCTTAATCTGGAAATACTGCTATCAATATCTACACTTCCCTGATGAGTGTCTCCCTCGGAAGACCCCTGTCCAGGAAAATGCTTCAAAGTAGCGCAGACATTCCTGGACTGGATTCCTTTTACATAGGCATCCACCATTTCTGACACTTTATGCTCATCATCTCCAAAAGACCTGCTGCCAATTTCCTGATTCATTTCGCTGGTCCGCACATCTGCCACCGGCGCAAAATTCACATTAAATCCCAATTCTTTAATCTCTTCCCCTATGGTTGTTCCCATATTGTAAGCATACTCCGCATCCTCTTCCTGTCCAATCTCTTCCATAGTAGGAAATGTAGTAGTTTTCATATTGGGATTATTTCCAATGCGGGCTACATCACCCCCCTCTTCATCTACTGTAATAAACAAAGGAATTTCCGCATTTTTCTGCAGCTTACGAATCAGCTTTTTGGTTTGCTTTCTTTTATCTATATTTCTCGAAAAAAGAATGACTCCTCCTACATGATAGTTCTCCAAACTCTCTTTCATGGGTTTCGTGATTTCTTGCCATTCATAAAAGTTTCCACGGGTGTCATCCAGAAGTTCCAGATTCACTACAAAAAGCTGTCCTACTTTTTCTTCAATCGTCATATTTTCCATATAATCCATAGCCGCATAAATAGCATCTTCCTGGCTCATACCTTCTGCTTCCGGTTCTGCACTTTCTGACACTTCCGGCGTATAGTTTGGTTCTTCTTTTATCGGACTATTACATCCTGTCATTCCAAGACAAAGCGCCATACATAACGCCAGCCCTCTTTTCTTCCATTTCTTTTCTATCTGAAACAATTTCATCACTTCCTCATTTCTGCGCTTTCATATAAACACCTATTTTTTCTTTAGCTAGTATAACACAAATTTCAAAAAAATAAATTGTATTTCCAGGAAACTGTCCAAGCCCACCTACATAGATTAACAATGTAAATAAATTTACTGTCGTCTTTACGACAGAATGGAGGATTATATGAGTGATTTAGCAGCAACAGGTTGCGGCGGCGGATGTTCAAGATCAGATGGAGGATGTGGCAGCTGGATTATTATTCTGCTTCTTCTTTGCTGTTGTGGCAATGGCAATGGTTTTGGTGGTGGTTTTGGTTTCGGTAGCGATTGCGGAGACAACAACTGCAGCTCTATCATCTGGATTTTAATTATCCTTTCCTGCTGTGGTAACTGCTTTTAAGATTTGCCCGGTATAGGTAACAAAACCGTCAAATCGTGACGCACAAAAGGATTAAATAGTGACGCATAAAAATGGTCCCTTGTTTTCTCATTCGAGGACGCCTTACGGCTTGGGATGAACTACGCAATGGTGCATAGGAGGGCACAAAACGCCCTCCAAACACCAGCGAGTTCAAACACCACTCATCAAGAAAACAAGGGCCATTTTATGCTATGTACTGGCTAGCCTATTTTTTTGATTGTCACGGCTATGTACTGGCTGGCCGTAAATACACTCCTTTTGTTGATAGTCAAGGCTGGGTATTTTTATTGGCCGAAGCCGGATAATAACTAGCCCAAAAGAGGATAGCACCTCTATGATGGCACTATCCTCTTTTACTACATATAACTACCCAGAAAACGCTCAAAAATTTCATTTTGATCTTCCTGCTTTTTGTCTCTGTCGGCGGGACAGGCACATTCTGTCCACTTCATAAATGGTATCTTCTTCTATGACTAAATCCTCTTCTTTGGCATATGTTTTCTTTTCCATGGATGCACTATGAAGTACTATGTCATTCTTCCTTCCATAGGAAACTCTTCCTCTCTCTTCTGTTTCCTTGCCATAATAAAAATATCGCATACTACCTCCATTCCCCCCAGCCAGGCTATATTTTATGTAGTATGCAAAAACGTTACATATATAATATATGCAAAAAACGGAAATAGGAAACCTATTTCCGTTTTACTATAAATCAATGAATTTATTTTTCAAAGAATCTCTTCATCTTATCCAAACGGGATGTCATGGATATCATGAGCATATCCACCAATGTCAATGCTGTCATAGCTTCCACTACCACTACCGCCCTTGGAACAATGATAGGATCATGACGTCCTTTAATCTCTATTTCGATATTCTCTCCAGCCTTATTAATAGTCTGCTGGCTTCTTGCAATAGATGGGGTAGGCTTGATTGCTGCCCGGAGAATAATATCACTTCCGTCACTAATACCACCTAAAATACCACCTGCATGATTGGTTTTCTTTGAAATATTCTTTTCAGAATCAATACAGAAACTGTCATTGTTCTCCGAGCCAAACATGTCTGCTACGCCAAAACCATCGCCGATTTCCACGCCCTTTACAGCACCAATGGACATAACCGCCTTGGCAAGATTGGCATCCAGCTTTTCAAATACTGGCTCTCCCACACCCGCAGGCATTCCCTTGGCAATACACTCTATGACACCTCCGGCAGAATCCATTTCCTGCATCTTTTGTTCCAACAAAAGCTCTGCCTTGGCAGATGCCTCTAAATCTGGCATATACAAAGGACTTTCCATAATCTTTTCCATAGAGGTCTTCTGCTCATCAATGGAAATTCCACCAATCGACTTGGTATAAGCTGTTACCTGAACACCAAATTCTTTTAATAATTCCGTTGCAATAGCACCTGCGGCTACTCTTCCAATGGTTTCTCTTCCCGAAGATCTGCCACCACCACAATAATCCCGAAATCCATACTTCTCATCAAAAGTATAGTCTGCATGCCCAGGACGATAATAACTGGCAATTTCCGAATAATCCTTGGAACGCTGGGTTTTATTATAAACCACCATGGAAATCGGTGTGCCTGTAGTCTTACCTTCAAAGACTCCAGACTGTATCTCTACCAAATCCTCCTCTTTTCGCGGAGTAGAATATCTAGTCTGTCCCGGCTTACGACGGTTTAGATACTTCTGAATCTTTTCTTCATCCAATTCCAAACCCGCCGGACATCCATCTACTACTACACCAATACCCTTTCCGTGAGATTCGCCCCAGGTAGTCACCTGAAACAATCTGCCAAAAGTTGAACCAGCCATAACCTACGTACTCCTTTCTGTCCTATCGTGGGATATCTGTAAATCCAACTTTCTTTCTTACCTTACGAAGGGTTTTATTTGCAAAGTATCTTGCTTTATCATCATTCTCTTTAATGATGCCATCAATATATGCCTTATCCTTTGATAAACGTGCAAACTCTTCCTGCATTGGCTTAAGAATAGAAATCACAGACTCTGCCACTGCCATCTTAAACTCACCATATCCCTGTCCAGCAAACTCCTTCTCTGCTTCCGCAATGGTCTTACCGGTACAAGCTGTATAAATATCCAACAGATTACTTACTCCCGGCTTCTCCTCAGCATAACGAATCTCACTATCAGAATCAGTTACTGCGCGCTTACACTTGCGCACTACGGTATCCGGGTCATCCATCAGATAAATACTTCCATTTACATTTTCATCGGATTTGGACATCTTTCTGGTCGGATCCTGCAAACTCATAATCTTAGCACCAGACTTACCAATATATGCTTCTGGAATGGTAAATACATCTCCATATACACCATTAAAACGGTTAGCAATATCTCTGGTAATCTCCAGATGCTGCATCTGATCCTTACCAACTGGCACATAATCCGCCTGATAAAGCAGAATATCTGCCGCCATCAGAACTGGATAGGTATATAAACCTGCGTTAATATTATCTGCATGCTTCGCCGCCTTATCTTTAAACTGGGTCATACGACTAAGTTCACCCATATAGGTATAACAATTCAAAATCCAGCTAAGCTCTGCATGGGCAGAAACATGGGACTGAAAATAAATACAGTTTTTCACTGGATCCAATCCTGCTGCAATATATAATGTCAAAAGATTTCTTGCACGCTTACGAAACTCTGCTGGATTCTGACGAACTGTAATGGAATGCAAGTCCATTACTCCCCAGAAACATTCGTACTCATCACAAAGAGTGAGCCAGTTCTTTAATGCTCCCAGATAGTTTCCGAGAGTCAGGTCTCCTGTTGCCTGCATACCGCTGTACAATACTTTCTTGTCATTTAACATTATTATGCCTCCTAAAAATCCTGTTTAATTTATTTTATAGTTTAAATTTATTAACACTTTGCTCTAAGCCATGCGCAATCTCTTTCAGACTAGCTGCACTTTCAGAAATATCAGCCACAATCTTGCTTACCTCTGCTACAGATGCTGCAGTTTCTTCGCTACTTGCTGCATTCTCTTCTGCAATAGCAGAAAGATTCTGTACCACATCTACTACCTGACCTCTGGAACGATCCAGATTATCCGTTCTCTGTGTAATAGTAACAACACGGCTTCTAGCATTGTCTACACCAGCTTTCACCTGACGGAACATCGTGTCTGTCTGCTGCATCTTACTAGTCTGCTCATCCATCACATTTCTTACCTGCTGCATGGTTTCAACCGCCTTGGTAGAATCCTGAATCAGCGCAGCTGTAATAGCATCTATCTGGCTTGCAGACTCATTAGACTGCTCTGCCAGTTTCTGAATCTGAGAAGCTACAACCGCAAAACCTCGCCCCTGCTCACCAGCTCTTGCTGCCTCAATAGAAGCATTCAGAGAAAGCAAATTGGTTTCTTCTGCAATAGAAGCAATCAGTTCTGTAGCATTTTTAATCTTCTGGGCAGATGCATTGGTAATGTTCGTCTGCTCATAAATTTCATCAATGGAATCTTTGGTTCTTTCATTCACCTGCATCAATTCATTCAGAATCTTCATTGCATTTTCACTGGAAACATTCATCTCATCCGAATTACGTCCTAATGCTTCTGCCTCTGCATTGGTAGATTCAATCATATTCCCCATAATAATAACATTCTCTGTTGCACTCTGGGTTTCTTCTGCTTGATTCGAAGCACCATCTGCAATATCTCCTACTGCATTTTCCACCTGACCAATGGTCTTTGCTGTTTCTGTAGCATCTCCATCCAGTCTTTCGGAAGCCGAAAATAATTCCTGGCTCTTTCCACGAATCTCTTCAATCATGTCTGCCATTTCCTGACGCAACGTAGCAACCGATCTTGCCATAAGGCCTGTCTCATCTTTTCTCTTAATCAGCTTTGGAGTCTCTGCATCTTCGGCAAAGTCCATTTCAGACATCCTTACTACAATATCAGAAACCTTCAGAATCGGATTGATGTAACGGCCAGACAAAAGCATACCTACAACAGTAACCATAATAATTGCTACAAAACCTGCAATCATACTAATTCTGGTAATTTCATCCAGAGGAGCCATAATCTCATCCTCATCTGCAGTCACAACCAGAATCGCAATGTTATCCTGATCTACATAATAAGCAGCATACTTCGTTGCCCCTTTATATTTATATTCTATTACACCCGGTTTCGGATGTTCTCCCGAAGCAATCGTCTTTACCAGCCCCTGAATCACTGTATTTTCTACCTGCTGGCCAATCTTTTCTTCGGAAGGGTGATATAGCATCTCACCATCAGAACCAACTACATAGGCATAACTAGACTCCACCCCTTCTACACCTACGTTTTTAAAACATTCCTTCAGTGCCCCCTTTTCTGTAAGTCTCATAGACTTTCTTAGGGTTTCCATCATCGTACCATTGCTGACAGTAACATCATATATATAATTCTTTGTCTGATCTCCCAATATCGTCTGCACCTTTGGTATGATAATTAAAAGAATAATTCCTGCAGTAAGAACTGCACCAAGACCTAACATCATAGCAATCTTGCCCTTAATAGATGCGTTCATACTTATCTTTCCCGCAGAATTCCCCCCATCATCTCTTTTGCTCTTTCGTAACATAAAACAACACCTCTTTCTATAAAATTTCACGAACACCTTATCCCTTAATTTTACACGGAATTGCTTTATTTTTCAAGTAGTGATATCAACTTGTATACCCCCGCCAGAAAAGACTATTAGTGCGCTTTCAGCTCTTTCCACATATAATTATAAAATTCTTCTGTTTCCCTTCCCAGATACTTAAATATTTCACAACGTTCAATCACATCATCAGAAGGAAATATCGCTGGATCATCCGCTTTTTCTTCTTCATCAATCTCTGCCAGTACTGCTTCATTTGGCGTAGAATAATAAACATATTCAAAGTTCTGCAGGGCTACATCATCCCTGCAAAGGAAATCCAGAAAACGCAAGGCACCTTCATAATTCTTTCCCCCCTTTGGAATCACCCAGCTATCCATCCAGATATCTGAACCTTCCTTAGGTACTACATATTCCAAGTCCTCATTATAATAGGATGCAAGACTTGCTTCACCCGAATAAATCACTGCCATAGCCGCCTGTTCATTTGCCATATCGTCACGAACCTCATCCACCAGATATGACTGTACTATTTCCTTCTGATCCAGCAAAAGCTGCTGTGCTTCACGAAGTTCTTTCTCGTCTGTAGTATTAATAGAATATCCACACCGAACCAGCGCTGGAATAAAACTATCCCTGACACTATCCTGCATAATAATATTATTCCGGTAATCTTCATTCCACAAATCATCCCAGCTGTCCGGAACATAATCCATCATAGTGGTATTGTACAGAATCCCCACTGTTCCCCAATAATAAGGTACACTATATTTATTTTCCGGATCAAAGCTCTGGGACAATTTCCAGTAAGTTTCCCCTATGTTATCCTCATATTCCATTTTTTCAAAATTCACAGGTTCCACTTCACCACCCTGAATCATTTTATCCAGCATATAATCAGAACAGCAGATTAAATCGTAATTTACCGTTCCGTTTTTATACTTGCTATACATAGCTTCCGGTGTCAAAAATTCCTCATACAGCACTTCGATTCCTGTTTCATCTTCAAACTGTTGTAAAAGTTCCACATCGATATAATCACCATAATTAAACACAATCAACTGATCCGCATTCTGCTCCTGCTTCTTCTGTCCGCAGGCTGTCAACAGGCTGGATGCAGACAGAACCACTGTCATTCCCACGGCCAGTACCACATTTTTTCTTTTCTGCATTTTTCTCCCCCATTCCAAAGCACTTATCTATTTCTTTCTGCTTCCTTTTTTAACTGGGCCACACTCCGGCGGTTAATTACAAACAATACAATCAGCACAATAAAAAATACCAATGTAGACAATGCATAGATTTCTGTCTGGATACCCTTACGGTATTCCGCATTAATCATAGTGGACATGGTATGAATTCCCGGTGCTTTTGTAAAATACGTCACCGAAAAATCATCCAGCGACATGGTAAATGCCAGCATAAATCCCGCAATGATACCTGGCATAATCTCTGGCAATACCACTTTCCAAAGAGCATATGCCGGCGACGCTCCCAAATCCAACGCTGCCTCATAGGTACTAAGATTCAACTGCAATACCTTTGGCTGTACACTCAACACTACATAAGGAATAATCAAAGTAACATGAGCTATGAGCATAGTTCCAAAACTTAACTGGGTAAATCTGGAAAACAGCAGCATCAACGCAATACCGGTTACAATATCAGCATTTAATAAAGGAATATTGGTCACGCCCATAATCATAGCCTTAGAACGTTTCTTCATTCCAATCATACCAATACAAACCAAGGTTCCAAGAATCGTGGCAATCAATGCCGACCCTCCTGCCAGAAGCAGAGTCGTTCCCAAGGCCTGCATAATAATTTCGTTCTGAAATAACTGTGTATAGCCTTTCAACGAAAAGCCACCCCATACCGCTTTGTTCTTGGGTGAAGCATTTACAGAAGAAATCATCAACACCAGAATCGGCAGATACAGCATAATCAGCATCAAAATCAAATAGGCAGTAGAAACCACCTTTTTTCCTGTCTTCTTTACCATAGTGTACTGCCCTCCTCTCCTTTATCAAAGAAGCGGTATATCAGCATGCTTATGATTATTAATACCATAAGACTTAAGGACAGACCGGAACCCTGATGCACATCGGCATAACCGGAATTGAAAGCCTGCTCAATCACATTACCAATCAGATAAATCTTACCGCCACCCAGCATAGAAGCAATAACAAACTCGCTCATGGATGGTACCAGTACCATGGTAACACCACTAACGATTCCTGGCAGACTTAACGGAAGAATAATTCTTCTTAAAATTGTAAAACTGCCTGCTCCCAAATCCTGAGCCGCATGGATAACATCTCCATCAATCTTAACTAAGGCATTGTAAATCGGCAATACCATAAATGGAAAATAGTCATATGCTGTTCCTAATACTACCGCGATTTTGGTATTCATCAAATACAGGTTCTCCATCCCCATCATAGTTAAGGCCTGATTTAAGAATCCATTATTCAAAAGAATCAATCGCCAAGCCAACGTGCGAAGCATGAAATTCATCCACATGGGTAAAATAAAAATCATAACAATAAAACTGTTCTTATTGCTGGAATGCTGACGTAAAATCAAAGCCAGCGGAAATGCCAGCAGCAGACAGACACCGGTCACCAGCAAAGACATTCTTAAACTCAGCCACAACGGCTTGGCATTGACTGGATCAGCAATCGCCAGAATATTGTCCAATGTGAACTGTCCATTATTCGCAGTAAACGCATTATATATAATCAGCAATAATGGGATAATCGTAAATGCCAGCATCCAAATAATATATGGACCTGCCATTAATCTTCCACCTAATTTTTTCATTTTCGCTTTTCCTTTCTCCTTGCACTCTGTATTGCAAAAGCTGTTTTCAATCCCCAAAAACAATCATGCTATTCGTAAATGCTGCTTGCGGATTCATCCTCAGACTCTGGTTTATGCATAATCTGGATATTAAATGGATCTACCCAGATTCCTACTTGTGTTCCCGGCTCCTTTAGAACGGTACTATGTACCAGCCATTCATATCCCGAAGCCATAACTTCCATTTCATAGTGAACACCCTTGAAAATAGCAGAGGTAACCGTTCCCTGAATAATTCCCTTGGAAGGCTCTGTCAGCACAATATCCTCTGGACGAATCACTACGTCTACTGGCTTATTCTTTCCAAAGCCCACATCGACGCAGGCAAATCTTGTTCCCTGAATTTCTACCAGTTTGTCCTCAATCATAGTAGAACCTACAATATTACTTTCTCCAATAAAATCTGCCACAAAAGCATTCTGTGGTTCATTGTAAATATCCTCAGGAGTACCAATCTGCTGGATATATCCCTGATTCATAACCACAATGGTATCTGACATGGTAAGCGCTTCTTCCTGATCATGAGTTACATAGATAAAAGTAATTCCCAACTCATTTTTCAAACGAATCAGCTCGTACTGCATATCCTGACGCAGCTTCAAATCCAAAGCACCTAACGGCTCATCCAGAAGCAAGACTCTTGGCTCATTTACAATAGCTCTTGCAATGGCAATTCTCTGCTGCTGTCCACCACTTAAAGAATCCGGCATTCTCTTTTCAAATCCGTCCAAATTCACAAGCTTTAATGCATATTTAATCTTATCCTGTATATACATCTTCGACTTATTCTTTATCTTTAACCCAAAGGCAATGTTTTCTGCAATATTCATATGCGTAAAAAGTGCATATTTCTGAAATACCGTATTTACTGGACGTTCATTCGGAGGAACCTGGGTAATATCCCTTCCCTCAAACAAAACTTTCCCCCGATCTGGAGTCTCAAAACCACCAATAATACGAAGAGTAGTGGTTTTTCCACAACCGCTGGGACCTAACAGCGTCAAAAAACGATTCTCATTCATGTATAGATTCATGTCATCCAGAATCATTTTATCTCCATAAGATTTTGAAATATTCACTAAATCAATTAACTTCTTTGCCATAACTGTTTCCCTTTCTCTCTTTAAAATGATGGTGGTGTACTCACCCAAATAATCTGTGCTTTTGTTTTACCAATCGAAGTAATATAATGCTTCTTCTCCGGCTTAAAATAAAAGGCCTCTCCCTTTTTTGCCTCATAACTGCTATTTCCAATATGTATCTTCACCTTTCCAGCCAATACATACCCAAACTCTTCCCCCTCGTGAGGATTGTCTGGATAGGTAGAACCGCCGGGCTCCAAAGTCAGCCGGATAGGTTCCATACTATGTTTCTGGGCATTGGGAATAATCCACTCTATTTTATTTTTCAGTTCTTCATCTATCTTTTCAAAGTATTCTTCGTCCTGAAATACCACCTGTTCCTCTGTGGTTTCTGCAAAAAACTCCTCTAGATTCGTTCCCAGGCACTGCAATATGTCCACCAAAGTAGCTATCGATGGAGACGTGGTGTCATGCTCTATCTGAGAAATAAACCCCTTGGATAGCTCTGCTCTGTCCGCCAACTCCTCCTGGGTAAGTCCATATTGACATCGTAAATTTTTTATTTTTTTCCCGATTTTCATATTATTTTTTTCTTCCCTTCCCACAACTTACAACTTTAGTCCAGAGATGCAACTATAATTCTCCTGACGCTTCCCATAAACTTTTTGTTTAATTTAAACTTTTTGTTTAGTGTTTCTAAACATTTTAATTATACATACTATACTCTCAATGTCAATCATATTCTTTGCTTTTCTGCATAGATTATTTATAAAGCACAATATATACCGGCATACTAGACAAACTGCCTGCTGCCGGTTATAGGAAATTGGAGGAAATTATGCCATCAAATGAACGCGAACGGCGCATGGCAATGTTGCGGGCTGCACTGCCTTATACCACAGGGTCCCGTCACCACGCCTTAGAAATGCTACTGCAAGCCAACACCTTATATCATATTGCCAGCCATCCACCAGAAGAAAATGATTTGGAAGCCTGCGGCATGGATGTCCGTCCAGAAGAAATGCTAATGCAGATTCAGGAATACTGTACTCCCCGAGAAGCAGATTTTATCCAGATGATTTTAAACTTCAGAAAAGCCCGTCATCTTTTTCAAAGTTATCGGGAATTTATGTCCACTCATAACAACAGCAGTCAAAGCAACAATATGATGGATTTTCTAATCACCCAGCTGCCACCTGAACAGAAACAGCTTTTCGAACAGCTTCAGGCCTTTAGTGGCGGCGATTTTCCTATGGAAATGTTCCAGTCAGGGATGTTCCCGGATTTCTCCCAGGAAGAGAATTGCAGCCCGGATTTTTGTTCTTCTGAGGTCAATAATTAATAAAATAAGCATATTCTAAAAATGAATATCCAAGTAAATAAGAAAGGACAAAGTATAGAATTTATGAATGAATGGAAACAAAGTGAAGCTTTTTTGAATATGGAACCAAAAAAGAAAGCAATGATTGAACTATTACAAAAAACATTAGAAGGAAAACAACTAACAGAAGCATTGCCTATTCTTACTAATTGGAAAAAGCAGATGCAGAAAGAAAATATTTCTTTTACACCTCAGGAAAACCAACTGCTGACAGAAATCTTTTCCAGTCAAATGACTCCCGCACAACGCCAGCAGTTCGAATACCTGAAAACCCTAATGAAGAATCAAAAGCGATAGCCTCTATCGTTGTATTTAGTTGGACCTACTCCTTCCTTGCTACAATAGCACCTGTCATCTTCTGCACCTCTTCACAAGGCCATTTCAAATCTGGCACACAGATACTTGGAATTCCAGCAGCATAAGCTGCTCGGATTCCATTTTCTGAATCCTCTAAAACTACTGCTTTTTCAGGTGCTGCCTGACATTTTTCACACGCCAGCAGAAAAATATCTGGTTCAGGCTTAGACCGCTCAACCATTTCCCCGCCAATAATCTCTTCAAAAAACGGAAGCAGCTCTGCTTTTTCTAAATAGTGCTGTACTGCATCAGAAGGACTGGAGGATGCCACTGCACAAACAATCCCCTGCTCCTTCAACCACTTCAAAAGAGAACGAATCTGCGGCTTCACCGGAAGTCCTACCGTATCTGCAATAACATCCACCATTTTTCTCGACTTTTCTCCCATTTCCTCAAAGGGATACTCCGGACCATACTCTGACAGCATCAACTGCTTCAAAGGCTCACCTGCCATCCCGAGACTATCTTCGTAAACCTTTCTGGACAAACTATAGCCCTTTTCTGCCATAGCCACAGCCAGCTGATTCATAAAAATAAGCTCTGTATCAAAAATCAATCCATCCATATCAAAGATAAAGCACTGTGCATCCTTATATTCTTCTGCTGCCACCAGCAGACTATTATATTCCTTCATCATAAAAACCTTCCTTTTGCTTTTAGTATGTAATTCGCTCGTATCAATAACTGCTATTCGCCCGGTACTCCTTAGGCGTACAACCAATAGTCTGCAAAAACACCTTATTAAAATAGCTAATATTATTAAATCCGGACAGATTAGCAATCTCTCCGATTTTTTTATCCGTATCCAAAAGCAGACGGCAGCTTTGCAATATCCGGTACCGCATCAGATACTGCATTGGCGACATTTTCATATTCTGCTTAAACACTCTGCAAAACTGCCCCTCACTCATAGGAATCAATTCCGCCAGTTCTGACAATGTCATTTCATAAGCATAGTTTTCCTTCATATAACGAACCACTGGCTCCATACGCTCCGATGCCTTTCCTTCTTCCTCCGTCCCTTTCCGTATTCGTACACTATGGCGGTTTAGCAAATCCCAAATCCCCATAATATGACTTCGCAGCAAAAGTTCAAAAGGCTCCACATCATGCTCCTGACACACCCGAAGTTCCTGTGTCAACAAAAGCAATTTCTCCTGCCAGCAATACTCACCCTCTATCTGCTGTTCCAGTCCGCTCTCTTTATCTTTTCGTTTATTCTTAGGATTCAAAAATTCCTGCCTCCCCAGTTCATCTGGTTTCTTTCCGGAAAGGAATTCTGGAAACACAATTTTTCCATCCAGTACAGGCTTTAAATATTTTCTCGCAAACCGGCTATGAATATCCTCATGTAGAAATTGATAGTGAAAATCCACGGCAAAAAAGCTGCATGCCTGACCATCAACAGCTCTGGCAGAATGTAGCAGATTGGAATTAATAAAAACACCTTCTCCCTTCTGAAGAAGGTACTGCCGGTCTTCGATAATAAATTCTATCTGTCCTTCCGTCACTACCAGAACTTCAAACTCCTGGTGCCAATGCAGGTAGAAAATCACATCGGTTCCTGCCGGATAACTCATCTTATGCACAGCTACTGGAAGTTCCACTGTACCATGCTGCTGCTTTTCTTCATATTCCTTCTTCTTCGCCATGCTTCATCTCCCTCTCTTCATTTTTTATCTCCCAATGTATTAAAAAGGTCAGCAGCGCCCGAAGCGCAATAATACTTGCCACAATTAAAATCTCACTAAATTCCCTTACTGCCACAGTACGTAGAATCTCACTGCCCAGCTTAAATTCCAGTCCCATCTCCAAGCCTTTTGCCAGCTTTAGTCTGGTATCCGGCATTCGTCTTATATAATACACGATTCCTCGAAAACAGGAAATCAAAAGAATCCCTACTCCAAAAAACTCAAACAGTAGAATTCCATAACCTACAATCTCATTTAATACTTCATGAAATAAGTCCAACATAAAAATATCCCCCGCCTCTCTGATTTGACTATAGATATTTTTAGTTTGCCCTTATTCCTTTGTCTCATTCCTAAATGGATTCCTTTGGCAGCATTATGTGAACTACAAAATTGGAGTCCTCTTCCGCAAAATCCACTTCCCCATTCTGTCCTTTTACCATTTCCCGGACACTTTCGATTCCTACACCATGATGAAGCTTATTTTTTTTCGTAGTACGTAGAAAGGGATTTTCCTTCAACACGGATTTCTCGATGTAATTCCGGACAATCAAATTTAACATTCCTTTGTAACAAAATACCCGTAAAGTAATCTTCCGCTTACTGCTATCTGCAATCCGCTCTTCTGCTTCCATAGCATTATCCAATAGATTAGACAGGATAATTGCATCATCCATTCCACTATCTCCCGGAATATCGTCTGTAATCTGTATGTCAAAGAAAATCTCTTTCTCCTGGCAAATCCTCATTTTATCATTAATAACTGCATTAATGACCTGATTACTGGTATATACTACCTGTTTTGCCGGCAGACGGTTTTGTAATGTCTGTTGCAAATCTTCAATAACCAGTTCCGTCTTTCCCGCCTCCAAAAGCTCTAGATACGTTGTAAAATATCTTTTCATATCATGGCGCATCTTTCTGGTAGTCTGATACAGCTCCTCCGTCTGGCGCAGCCGATTCTCCTGCTCATGTATCTGCATCGATAAAATCGCATTTTCCGCCCGCAATTGCCTCTGTTTTCCAATGGTATGCATGATGTAATACACAATACTAGCCACAACAACTTCCATGATATTTGCAATCAAAAGACCGGCTACTTCCCTATCGTTGTAATATCCATTCTGCATAATCATGACAGATATCATACCATTTACGAAAACTGTGGAGAATAATATCACAATAACAATCTCTTCTCCCAGCTTCATCTTCTGCTCCATTCGGAAAAACTTCACTACCATAAAATAGGTGATAAATAATGCAACTTTATCCAACATCGTCAATTCAACCCATACAAGATCCTGTCTTGCAATACTTTCCGTAACATTTCCGCCTCCCACAATGGAAGCGACCTGAATCACCATTCCATTCACCAAAGTAATTATGATAATACAAACAATCGCCACTATTAACTGCTGCCAAAAACGTCCTTCGATATAAAGTCTTTGATAGATCAGCAGTATCACAGGAATACTAATCACCTGCAAAACCATCCATTTCCCCCACAAAAAACCATTACAAAATAACAGCAAAAAAAACGGAAGAAAATTCCACCATTTTATCTCCCGCTTTTCCCCTAATATTTTTTGTACACTCCAAAGCATAATTGCAGAATCAAAGCAACATGCTCCAATACTTGTTATCAGACTAATAATCCCCATAAATATGTTTCCTCATGTAAGCCATATGTATTTTCTTAATTTCTTCTATCTTCTTTCTGCTTACCGGAAGTTCCTGTCCATTATCCAGACATACTCCCTGGTAACGGATGGTATAGATATATCGTACATTAACCAGAAATCCACTATGAATCCTGATAAATCCATATTTCTCCAGTCTTTTATCGTATTCTGAAAGTTTTCCACGAATCAAATGGCTTTCCTTACGACAGCAAATCTGAATATTATGTCCCT
This sequence comes from Butyribacter sp., assembly GCA_045542435.1. Classification (GTDB taxonomy): domain Bacteria; phylum Bacillota; class Clostridia; order Lachnospirales; family Lachnospiraceae; genus Jutongia. The sequence continues at coordinate 67,957 of JAZQLD010000028.1, forward strand.
GGGATTCCAGATACATAATCTCCCGAATAGGTACTTTTACAGCATTGCCACCTCTGGCAAATTGGTATAAAAGCGTCTCATCTGCTATTTTCATAATCAGACGATGAATGGTTTCGTCTAATTCCTCATCCAGCTTTCCCTTGCGGATAAATCGATAGGGCTGAAACTGAATCGCCTTAAACACCAAATCCTCCCGGTTCGTCAGAAATACCAGATTGATGTCCGGATTGTTCTCTTTCACCTGCTCTGCCACTTCAATGCCAGAAAGTTCCGGCATATCAATATCCAGAAACAGGATATCAATCCCGGAAAAATCCTGCTGCTCCAAAAGTCGGGCACCGCTTTCCCATGTGGTAATCTGACAGGTAGAACCATATCTCTCTACAATCTGGTTCACTTTCTCTTCTAATATCGACAAAAATAATTTGTCATCATCACACAATACGATTTGCAATATCATAACCTCCTTTCTCTAAGATAACATATTTATAACTATTTTTGAAGTTTGAGTTATTAAATACTAAAAGACAACCATTCCGTTGCTGGTCATCCCGCCGCCAACAAAGAAATGGTTGTCGATTACTACTCACCGCTCTATTAAGCTGTTTCCCCTAAAAACTCCCTTAAACATCTTTTCGACCTTTCTAAAAGTCCCTCTTATACTAAATTCATACCTTTTCCGTTCCCACTTAAGACATCTCGCGAAAGCCTTAAGCTGTATTCAGCATAACAAATTTCGACACAAAAACAACCCTTTTGGCATGAATTGCAGAATAAGTGGCATGAATTACTTTTTAAACTTTGCTTTCTTATTCACACCACGCTGAATCAGCATTTTCTTATACGCCTTAAACTGCTTCTTTGGTACCTTCAACGTCATCTTCTTCGAGGTCTTTGCAAATGCTTTTTTACCTACGTTTTTCATGATGTCCCTGCACCCGGTGTTGGCGCCGGAGTATCAGACGCACTTCCCGGGGTGGAGCTGGAACGTCCGTTTTCACCGGAATCTCTTCTGTCTTGGTTTCACCACATACACTACAGGAATTCGGTGTTGCTTTATTCACTGTAATGGTAAGAGTATGTTCTCCCTTATCATGCACATCATTGATTGGTGTACTTCCTTTGATAACAAAGGTTCCCAATGTAGTCATGGTAAGGGTTGTACCATCCAATGTACCGTTTCCGGCAGAGGTATCTAACATCTCATAGGTTGGTGTTCCTGCATTTTCGTCAATGGTAAAATACCGGGAAACGTCCAACGTATCTTCGCCGTCATAGGTTACCGTTACATCTTCTCCGGATTTGGCTGTGTGGAACCTTCCAATGTTACCTTAGCAGTTGTACCAAGTTCTGTGGAAGAAAGTACGTTGTCTGCCGTGTAATAATTCGCAAACTGTGTTGGTACTTCCGGTGCAGCTGCACCTTCTGTTTTTCTGGTTGCAGTAGTACATTTGCCACAATACACGGTAAGTGTACCGTCCTCATTCAATGTAATATTTTCTGTGTCCACAAGCTGTCCATTCAAGGTTGCTCCTGTGGTATCGGTAAATGCATACCCATAACTTAGAACAAAAGGCAACGCCAGCGCGTTGCCTTTTATTTATCCTTTTTCAATCAACACATTTTTCCCTTCAAAAGCAAAGCCGTACTTGTATATCTCCTCTTCCGATACACCCTTTGCAAGAAGTGTCGCTGCATACTGCTTTTCCTCTATCTGGGCAAGGGCTGCTTTTGCAGTATCCTTCAAGGTCTGCTCGTCTTCCTCGTCATATACTTTAAATTCAATAATGACTGCTGGATTCTTCTCCGGATTCTTTGGTTCAATCATCACATCATATCTGCCAAATCCACTTTCACGATTAGATGTCACGATATAATCCCGCTGTAAATCCACCATCAGACCAAGAACAAAGCCGTGATAGAAACGTTCCGGTTCCTGTCCGGTCGGTCGTTTTCCCGTGTCGAAATAACTAAAAATAGTCAGTGCCACACGATTCATATATACATTCATAGCTTTTCGATTTCCAGTAAGCATAGCCTGGAGAAATGCATTGTAATCCGCATTCGTCTTGCGAAACCATGACTTTACCATATCTTTGAACATCTTTCTTACCTCCTGATTGGTAAGAGCAAGTTCATAACAAGCTTCTTCGTCATATTCCAAGACTCCCAAATCATCATGAGCCAACACCTTCAGATACCCGCTGGCAAGCAACAGGCTCCAGATGGCGTTCTCATTATCGTCCAACTGATTATACACAATCTGCTCATCCACTGGGACACGCAAAAGCTTTCCTTGTAAAAGCTCTTCAAACTGTGTTTTAATTTCAGCATTTCCCTCCCGGATAAGTTTTCCTACCAGACTGTTGGAGCTGGTATTCGCCCAGTAGGTAGTAATTTTCCCTGTATCTAAGAAATTCAAAATGGACCATGGATTATAAATATCTGCATGGCTTCCAAAGATAAATCCATCGTACCATTCTTTTACCTTTTCTTTTTTTGAAGCGAGACCACATTCATCCAATCCCGCAAACACTTCTTCCTCTGTAAATCCAAATGAGGTTGCATATTCATCTGAGGTTGTTGTTACAACCTTCAAATTATTTAAGTCCGAAAAGATAGATTCTTTACTCACTCTGGTAATTCCCGTCATGATACCTCTCGCCAATGACGGATTGGTCTTAAATGTGGAATTAAACATACTTCTGGTAAACGCTACCAATTCATCCCAAAATCCGTTCACATAGGCTTCCTGCATAGGAGTGTCGTATTCATCTAAAAGGATGATGACTTTTTTTCCATAATAACGATATAAATAATCCGACAGATTATGAAGAGCTATTGTCGCATCTATATTATCCATATCCGGCGATACACGTTGAAAGAAATCTTTATCCTTTTCTGAAAGCAAATCACTCTCTTGAAGAAAGCCATATTGACAATATACCCTTGTCAACAACTGGCAGATTCGTTTTTGGGTATCTTCAAAACTCGTCTCCTTTACATTTGCAAACGACAGATTAATCACCGGATAGGTCCCCTGAAGTTCTCTATACTTTTCCTCTTCCCAGATAGAAAGCCCTTCAAATACTTCTCCCTTTCTGGCATACTCCAATGAAAAGAAGCGATTTAACATACTCATATTTAACGTCTTACCAAAACGGCGTGGACGCGTAATCAGTGTTACACTATCTCCGTTCTCCCACCATTCCTTAATAAAAGATGTCTTATCTACATAAAAACAGTCATTCTTTATCACTTCTTCAAAATCCTGTATTCCGATTCCTACGGTTCTCCCCATTCCAGTCACCTCGCTCCTTTCGCATAATTAATTTTATTCTATCCGATTTTCATACCGTTTACAACCACCAAACAAAAAAGTCTGGCTCCGTTCCCAGGAACAAAGCCAGACTTTTTTATTTTCTTATATCACTCAATCGGATTACAGAGTAATCTGTACACTGCTTGTGCCAGCTGCAGCATCTACAGTCTTGCCTTCAGCAGTAATCTTGAAGCTCTTATCTGTTGCATCATAAGTCACATCGATAACATTTCCATTACGTGTAGCCTTAATCTCTGTGAGCTTGTTAGACTCGCTATCATAGATAACAGCGCTTGCAGTCTTACCATCTTCTAAGCCATAGATAACTGCTTCTGCATCCTGAAGATAATCATAGAGTACAGTCATCTTGTCTTCTGCATCAAAGTTACCGTAAGTAACAATGCTGTTTGGACGAGCAAGGATAGGTGTCTGGAAGTAATCACACTTTCTTGTGTAGTACTTTCCACCTTCGTATGTCTCACCAGACTGAACATCTGTCCAGGTTCCGCAATCAGGTACATAGAACTCAGCAATGCCTTCTTCGTTCATAACTGGTACGATACACAGGTTATCACCCAGCATGTACTGCTGATCCAGATACTTACAAGCTGTATCATCAGAGAATGCAATTACCATTGAACGCATCATAGGTACACCAACCTGATGTGTCTTATTAGCCTGTGCCCAAAGGTAAGGCATCATCTTACCCTTTAATACAGTGTAGTGACGAAGTACATCACATGCCTCTGTATCGCCATCCTGATCGTAAACCCAAGGTACTCTGTAAGAAGTAGAACCGTGGAGACGGCTGTGTGTAGACATAAGACCAAATGCACACCATCTCTTGTATACGTCAGCAGGAGCTGTTGCTTCGAATCCACCCATATCGTGTGAGAAGAAACCGAAACCTGATGAGCAGAGAGAAAGTCCACCACGAAGGGTCTCAGCCATAGCGGAATACTCTGCATAGCAGTCACCACCCCAGTGTACTGGGAACTTCTGTCCACCAACTGTAGCACTACGAGCAAAGAGACAAGCCTTGTCTTTTCCAAAATACTCTTCTAATGCTTCAAATACACACTTGTTGTACAGGTAGGTATAATAGTTATGCATCTTAATAGGGTCCATACCATTGTAGTATTTCACCTTAGTAGGAATTCTTTCACCAAAGTCTGTCTTGATGTTATTAACACCCATTTCAAACAGATTCTTCAATAATCCCTTGAACCAGTCATAAGCTTCCGGATTGGTAAAGTCTACGATAGCCATACCTGGCTGCCACATATCTGCCTGGAATACACTTCCATCAAGATTCTTAATGAAGTATCCCTTTTCCTTACCAACTTCAAACAACTTAGACTGCTGTGCAATATAGGAGTTAATCCATACACAGATTTCCAGTCCCTTGTCATGTAATCTCTTAAGCATAGCTTCTGGTTCTGGGAACATGTCTTTATCCCACTCGAAGTTACACCACTCGTACTCTTTCATCCAGAAACAGTCGAAATGGAATACCTGAAGAGGAATCTTTCTGTCCTTCATTCCATCGATGAAACTATTAACAGTCTCTTCATCATAGCTGGTAGTAAAGGAGGTAGATAACCAAAGACCAAATGTATATGCTGGAGGAAGGGATGGCTTACCAGTCAATGTGGTGTAGTTCTCCAAAACTTCTTCCAGATTCTCGCCACCGATAATGAAGTATTCTAACTCTTCACCTGGCTGTGTAAATGTCACCTTAGATACTGTATCTGAATTCACTTCGAAAGATACCTTATCAGAGCTGTTTACGAATACACCATAGCTCTTAGAAGAGATATAGAATGGAATATTCTTGTAACTCTGATCAGAACAGGTACCACCATCAGAATTCCAAATCTCAACATTCTGGCCATTTTTTACAAATGGAGTGAACTTCTCACCAAAACCGTAGATGCACTCACCGATATCAGTCTTTAACTGCTCACGGATATATGTACGATGTGGATCCTGTGGATAGTTGAAGAATTCATCATCCTCCTGAAGCTGCATACGTGCATTTGCAGTAAACTGGCTCTCAGAAATAATAGATGTAGATCTCCATGCACCACCTGTCAGATGCTTATCTTTGTAGTAGTACTGAACATCCCAGTCATCACCAATCTTAATAACAACCTTAGTATTTCCAGAAATCAATTCTACCTTATCTTCTGTTCTGTTGATAGTAGGTGTATAACCTGTATCCTCATTTAATTCAAAACGTGGAATATTGTCTAATCCACCCTTGTAATGGTCAATATGAACCTTAATAATATTCTCGGATGTAGAAGAATATGTAATCTCTAAGTTTGGTCCTCCTAATGTCATACCACGGTTCATAACAGTATATGGTGTTGCAAGAACCTTGATAGAGTTCTCTGTAGTCTCTACTTTGTATGCCTGAGAAGCATAATTTACCCCATATCCTTTTTTGTTTAACCAAAATCCGTCTGCTACTTTCATGTGTAAACTCCTTTCATGTGTATATTGCTTTTTGTGTCACAGCTCTATGATTTTATAGCTTCCAGAAATCATAGTTACCTCTGCTTCACATCATGTATACTATTATAACGTCATCTTTACTTTTCGTCTACAACTATTAGCACCAAAAATAACACTATTTTGATATTATGTATAGCCATGCAGCAGAAAAAACAAGAGACATATGCAAGCTTGCTTGTAATATGTCTCTTGTTTTTTCTGCTATAGGGCGGTACGCCCGACAACCACAGACAGGTATCGCCGATTTTGCGATACACTAGCCCGCCAGGGCGGTCTGTGGTCTGCATGGCTTTTTGTATGATGGGAATAGCCTGACATCCTTCATAAGAAAAACGTAAGCTGCTGGTTTTGCAGCGACTGACAGCTTGCTGGCAGTTTTTTCGCATGAGGGTGGCAGGAGCGAACTGTGATATTTTACCTCACCCCTAATGCTTCCTTTAAAACAGAAATATTCTGCTCCATTAGACTCACATAAGTCACCCCGTCTGTCATTTCTTCTTTTGTTACATTATGACAGGTGGAGAAGGTTCTTACCTGAGCTCCTGTAGCCTCCGCAATGGAATCCGCCACCTTGGAACTGGTAAGCTCAATCTTCAATATTACAGGAATCTGTCTTTCCTTTACAATGTCCGTCAGATTTGCAATAGTCTCTGCACTTGGTTCTGTCTCACTACCACATCCCGCAAATGCCGCAATATAATCTAAATCATATTCATCCACAAAATGCCGTAACGGAAAACGATCTGCAAATACAAGATACCGGCTGCTTGCCCTATCCACTACGGATTCTAACTCCTGATCAATCCGGCCAATTTCTTTAATATATTTTTCTGCATTTTTCAGATATTCTTCTTTATGCTTTTCATCGGCTTTTCCAAGGTCTCTTGCAATTTGCTCCACGATTTCTTTCGCATTTTCCGGCGAAGTCCAAATATGCTCATCCCCGTCATCATGGGAATGAGAAGTCTCATCATGATGTTCTAAAGCTTCCTCATCATGGTCATCCATATCCATTTGATTTCTGCGAATAGCTTCTGACTCGTCCTCCCGACGTTCCTCCTGCTCCTCTGCATGTTCCTCTGCCAATTCTTCTGCAAGGCTGTCGTCCTTATCGTGGATATCATCTATTTCATCCGAAGGATTCTCCTCTGCATCTACTTCTCCATCCAGATCCACATAATCTATCATGGCATCCACAAAGAGTTTTTCATTTCCAGCAGCTTCTATAACCTGAGGCACCCAGCCTTCCAACTCTCCACCATTATAAATTAATACATCTGCCTTTCCAATCGTTACCATATCTTCTGCTGTAGGCTCAAAAGAATGAGTATCCATACCGGCGGGAACAATCATAGTCACATCTGCATATTCCCCTGCCACCTGGCGGGCAAAATCATAATATGGGAAAATAGTCGTAACGACCTGCAGCTTATCCTCTGTCTTATTGTCCCGAACGGGTTTTAATCCCTCCTTTGAACCTCCACCTGACTGACATCCAGCTAACATCAGACTACAAACCAAAGCTAATGCAACAATACTTTTCTTTCTTCTCATGCCTTATTCCTCCGCTCCATCTTTATTTCCTTTTTGCTTTTCCTGAGTGAGACAATTATCACACACTCCATAAAACATAGTCCGATGAGGATTCACCCGGAACTGGTGCTCCTGTAAAACATGCTGGTAAAGCTCCGTAATATGACTACAGTCCATAGGAATCATTCCTCCACAGTCCTCACACTTTAAAAGCATTTGCTCCTCATCTTCTCCTGTATACTGATAGCATGCACCACTATTTCCATCTAATACAATCTTGTGGACGATTCCATCTTTTTCTAATTTATCCAACTGGCGGTAAATCGTTGTAAGACCTACAGATCGACCTTCTTCTTTTAAATGTGCCGCAATCTGGCTGACAGTAACATACTGTCCTGTAGTTTCTGACATATATTTTAATATAGCAGCCTGTTGCTTTGTATGATATGTTTTTCCATCATTCATCTTCCACACTAACCTCCTGGCGAATTTGAAAACCTTTTTCATATTATATACTTTTTGCAGAAAAGTCAATCACCGAAATCACCACTTTCTATTATACAACGCTCATTTTCTTCACATTCTCCGCATTGACGTTGCCAACACCCACAGTTATACTAGAATAAAGTTATTTTACCACCACAGAAACGGAGGATTCCTATGAAAAACCAAAAATCACTCGCATATATTACCACTTTTGCCCTATGCATATGCAGCTTAGGACACATTCCTACGCCAACTGCCCAGGCAGAAGAATCCACATGCCACACATTCCAGCGGGTTATCACTGGTCAGAATGGCAGTCTGCAGCGATACAATTATATTGACGATCAGGGAAATGAAGTTATTCCAGCAAATGGAGAACAATCAACCAATTTAAAGAAAGCAACTAACATTCCGTCTTCCTATGATTCAAGAGACGCCGGAGTAATTACTTCTATTAAGGATCAAGGCATCACCGGTTCCTGTTGGGCATTTGGAGCCTTAAAATCATTAGAAGCCAGCAGCATCAGCCAAGGACTTTCTGTTTTAGAAGAAACGGATTATTCAGAAAGTCACCTTTCCTGGTATTCTTATATTCCTTTAAAAGACAGCACACATCCCTTGTATGGAGACTACATAGATACTAGCGGTTTGTCCGACGCAGACTTATATAATATGGGAGGTTCTGCCTATCTTTCCCTTTTTACGCTGGCAAACTGGTGGGGTGCAGTTAAAGAATCAGATGCACTATTCTCTGCAGCATCCACCAGTCAGTTGAAATCCATGGCAGCTTCCATGCGAAACCAGCCAGACAGTTTCCGTTTCCAATCCGAGGTGCAATTAAAAGCGGCTAACTGCTACGACTCCGCTATCTCCGGAGTCTCACGAAGCAAAATCAAAGAAGCCATTATGGAGCATGGAGCGTTAGATGTAGCTCTGTATTACGATAATTCAAATATATACCAAGATGAAGACATTACCTCTATATATCAAAATGAATATGATAGCAGCTATGCTAACCATTGTGTTACTATCATCGGCTGGGATGATGATTTTAATACTTTTTCCTCAAAGCCAAGAAAATCTGGTGCATGGCTCATTGCAAACAGCTACGGGGAAGATTCTGGTATGGATGGGTACTTCTGGTTATCCTATTATGATACTTCCATCTGCGAGGTTTTCTCCTTTGAAGCCCAAGAAGCTGACACCTATGATACCAATTTCCAATACGATGGACTAGGCTGGTATCAGGGATATTACGACATAGATGATATTTCCATAGCAAATATTTTTACCAATAAGACCGCCACACCACAAAGTATTTGTGCAGCTTCTTTCTATACCTACGGAAACGAACAGGAATATCGAATCGAATTATACCGTAATGTAACGGGATACCATCCTTTAAACGGAGAGCCTGTAAGTATATGTACCACTTCTGGAACAGCAGAATGGGCAGGCTATCATACAATTCCTTTAGAAAACTCTATTGCAGTAGCTCCCGGAGAAAGTTTTTCTATTGTAGTTACTTTTATTGCAGATTCTGCGCCAGATAACACCGTCTATGCTTTAGTGGAGGGTCCATCCCTTCCTGAATCTGGCACCTACTTTAACAGCCAGAAGGGACAGAGTTTTATTTATTTTGCCTCAGAGGACACTTGGTATGACAATACTGCCTATACAGAAGAAGACAGTGATGAAGTTTTCAATATGAATAATGTATGTGTAAAAGCTTTTTCTAACGAAATGACACAGGAGGAATTTACCACGCAGGAAGAAAACTATATTCCAGAATCACCTGTGCCAATGCAGACAATAACGCCAAATAGCACACCTACATCTAATCCCTATAGCACCAATGCCCCAGTTGCATCCTATTCGCCTGCACCTACTAACTCACCATCACCTACCCATGCCACTGGCTACAAGCCTTTTGGAAATATTCTCATAATAAACAACAAAATGACCATAGGAAAAGGTGAAAAAGTAAAATTAAACACACTCACTACGCCAACTTCTGATGCAAAAATTTTGACTTACACCAGCTCCAATAGCAATTTAGTACAAGTAAGCAGCAATGGAAAAATTACTGGCAAAGCTGTAGGAAAAGCTACCATCACCATAGAATCTCCAAGCGGAGCCAAAGCAACAGCCCAGATTACAGTAAAGAAAGCACCAAAGTCTGTTAAGGCTACTGTGAATAAGAAAAAAATCAAAATAGGAAAAACAGCGAAAATAAAAGTGAAACTCAACAAAGGAAGTGCCAGCTATAAGCTGACTTACAAAGCTTTAAATCCTAAAATTGCTAAAGTAAATGCAAAAGGGAAAATAAAAGCAAAGAAAAAAGGAACTGCAAAGTTCCGTATAACAACCTACAACAAAAAGAAAGCTACCGTAAAAATAAAGGTGCGCTAGCAAACATTAATTATGAGTAAATGACGACAAAAAATATCGTTGACATTTCTTCTTCGTGGACGCCTTGCGGCTCGGGATGAACTACGCAACGGATGCATAGAATGATAGTTTCGTGCAAAGCACTTACTATCATTCAAGCACCGGCGAGTTCAAACGCCACTCATGAAGAAAGTCAACGATATATTTTTGTCTGTGCATTGGCAGACTCATAAATTAATGTTGCAAAGCACAACGTAATATCCCGCCAGCGCATAATATTATTAATTTTTTCGCAATCCAGTACACAGCAGAAAAAGGTCTATGGTTTTCTTTTAAAGCGGCGTTTGGTTCAGCTGGTGTTTAGACGTTATCAAGCACTTAATGCGAAGATAGCGTCTTATGCACCATTGCCAGAACCAACCCGAGCCGAGAGGCGTCCGCGTAAAAGAAAACCATAGACCTTTTTCTGCGCCACTTCATATAATTAATATTATACCAAGTTCCAGACTGTCCCTTCTCTGGTATCCTTAATCTCAATTCTCTTTGCCTTTAATTCATCACGGATAGCATCTGCTGTGGCAAAGTCCTTATTCTTCTTTGCTTCTTTTCTTTCTGCAATCTTTGCTTCCACAAAAGCAGCCAGCTCATCATCCACTTTTTCCTCTTCTACTTCTGCTGTCAGATTTAAAGAAAATACTTTATCAAAATCTTCCATTAGGAAACGTTTGCTGGCATCATTCATATCTGCCTTTAATACATCGTAGAGAACGGTTAATGCCTGTGAGGTATTCAAATCACTTCCCATAGCAGCTGCAAATTCATCCTGATATTTTACAATAGCCTCCTGTTGAAGTTCACCCTCCGCATCCAAAGCTGCAATTCTCTTAATCAGCTTTTCATATGCAGTCTTTGCATTATCCAACACATCATAAGTAAACAACAATGGTTTACGGTAATGAGACTGAAGACAGAAGAAACGGTATACCAAAGGATTGTATCCTTTGCTTTCCAAAAGGGATACTGTTAAAAAGTCCCCCTTGGACTTACTCATTTTTCCAGACTTGTCATTCAAATGTTGTACATGGAACCAGTAATTACACCACTTGTGTCCCAAATAAGATTCACTCTGGGCAATTTCGTTGGTGTGATGTGGGAAAATATTATCTACACCACCGCAGTGAATGTCCAAATATTCACCCAGATGCTTCAAACTAATGCAGGAGCACTCAATATGCCATCCTGGATATCCAACGCCCCATGGACTATCCCATTTCAATTCCTGGCTGTCAAATTTAGACTTGGTAAACCAAAGCACAAAATCCGTTTTATTCTTTTTGTTTGCATCCTCTTCTACATCATCACGAACGCCAACCTGAAGCTCTTCTTCGTTCTGATTAGATAAAACATAATACTCTTTTAACTTACTAGTATCAAAATAAATATTTCCACCAGCTTCATAGGCATATCCCTTTTCTAACAGGGATTCAATCATATGGATAAACTCTGGAATACAGTTCGTTGCTGGCTCCACAATCTCTGGAGTCTTAATATTTAATTTGTCACAGTCCTTAAAAAATGCTTCCCTGTAAAACTCAGCAATCTCCATAACTGTCTTATGCTCTCTTTTCGCTCCGGCAAGCATCTTATCCTCACCAGTATCCGCATCACTGCTAAGATGTCCTACATCTGTAATATTCATACAACGCTTTACTTCATATCCTGCATAGCCCAGATACTTCTCCAGAACATCTTCCATCATGTAGCTTCGAAGATTTCCAATGTGTGCAAAATGATATACAGTAGGACCACAGGTGTACATATTCACCTTGCCCTCTTCTCTTGCCACAAAAGGCTCAACCTTCTTTGTCAGTGTATTATAAAGCGATACCTCTCTCATCTTACTTACCTTACCTTTCATAACCTGCATACTTTACTTCCCAAACCCACTCTACTGTACAAGATTTTTACTATTTCTGCAAGTGTCTTACTGTGATTTGCGAAAATCCAAAAATCGTTTTACTCTGCCGGACAAACCTTTTCCCAAATGCCATCCTGTGCAAAACAGTCATTCCAAACCTGTTCCCATCCCCCTAAATCTTCTATAGTTCTCAAACTCATATCCATATCAAATTGATTACTGAATTCCTGCAATATTTTCGCTTCTGCCGGTCTAAAAAAATGCTCTCCCGCCAGACGCTGTCCTTCGTCTGAATATAAATATTCCAAATACTCCTTGGCAATATCTGTGTTATCATTTTTTTCTGCAACATGATTTACAACTGCTGCCACCGGCTGTCCCAGAACACTTACACTAGGCGTAATCATTTTGTAATCATCTGGATACGCCTCTAAGGCAAGATATGCTTCGCTCTCCCAAGTCACAAGCACATCCCCCTGTCCATTCTCTACAAAATTCGTAACCGTTTCTCTGGAATCATCATACATAATCAGCACATTTTTATATAACTTCTTCATGAAATCCAGTGCGATTCTCTCACTCCCAATCTGCTGTGCATATGCCCATGCAGCCAAGAAGCTCCACATCCCGCCACCAGAAATTTCAGGATTTGCTATCATAACCTCTATGCCTTGGTCTGTTAAATTATTCCAATCCAAAACTTCCTTTTTGCTATCGCTTCTCACCAGAAAAACAATAGCAGATGTGTATGGCACACTTTCATTTTCTAAAGATTTTATCCAATTCTTATCCAACAAATTCTCTTCCGCCAAAGAATCTACATCTCTGGCTCCTGCTAAGGTAACCACATCTGCCGATTTCTCTTCAACAGCAGCATCTGCCTGCAAAATTGATCCACCATGAGACATTTGCACTTCTACCTCTTCTCCTGTCTCTTCCATCCAATAATCAGCAAACAAATCATTGTATGCCACATAAAATTCTCGGGTAGAACTGTAAGACACATTGGTTAGATTACGTACCACAGACTTTGTTTCTGTGGAAGTTTCCTTTTCTTTATTACAGCCAGTAGCAATGCTTCCTGTCAGCACGCAAATGCTCAAAAAAACAGCAAGTGCTTTTCTTTTTTTCATAATCTTTCCTTTCCATCAGAACACCTAATGCCTTTTCCCAGCTTCCGTCTGATATAGAATTCACTTTTTGGTATGAAATTTTCTCTTTGGGAAATTATATTATCATACCTTTTAATAATACAAAACAAACAATAATTGTTAAACTTTTTTTATAAAGGAGGATTCTTTTGAAAACAACTAAAAAAAAGAAACCCGAAATAAAAACTCTGGCAGATGTAAATCTTCTGCCAGAGGAAGAACGTACTAAATGGGAAATTGCCGCTGAACTAGGCCTTTTCGAAAAAGTAGTAGATAGCGGCTGGAAATCTCTGACTAGCAGAGAAAGTGGACGTATCGGAGGTATTATATCCTCCCGGAAAAAATCCGAAGAACCGTCCGAAAATTAATCCTCTTCAATTAGACATTCCGCATGAATGCCACTGTCTGGTAAATAAATAAGAGGAAGATTCTGTGAAACATTACCATACATGCAGTCACAGAACTGGGCACTTACAAAATCATAGGTTTTCTGAGTGTATTTTGCCCCTAAAGCTCTTGCCATCTGTGCAAAAAGTGAAGGCGAAATACATCTGCCCCATGTTTCATCATCATCCCCACCAATTATAATGGATGGTGTAACCTCTGTCTCCTGTCCTGTCACTGTATTATATACAACCAGCTTAATGTAATCTCCGTTGGAATCATAATCGCTACGCAGCTCACATAACTGTTCGGAATCCTCCCTGATATTCAAAGCATCCAGCAAATCTTCCTTCACAAACGACATAGCAGAAGCTGCTTCCTTCTTCCGACGGGTGCTGTCATAACGAATCAATTCAATCAACTTGTCAATGCTACTCTGGCTTAACACGGAACTATCTACAGAATTTTTCTTATCTAAAAGAAAATTAACCAGCGTATCTATTTCACTCTGACTTAGCAGAGACAGGTTTAAATTCTTTGCATTATTCATATGCATACCTCCTATATTACTTTTCACGAATTTTTCTCAATAATATAGTCTATTATACAATTTTCACAGCCTTGTTGCAAGTATTCTTTTCCCTTACCAGCCGATATGCTGTTTATGGTCATACCCTGTCAATTCCTTCTTTTTTGTATTTAGAATTTCATAACGCTTCCTATAATCCTCTGGTGATACCAGCCCCTGACTATAATATTTTTCTAAAGTTAATTCAAAGTCCTTCAGCTCTTCCTGAGCCAGGTCCTTATAATTATTCTCACAAGCCATCTCCATGCTACGCCATAATTCATCCATGATCTGCTTTGCTTTTTTCTTCTTTCCAAATAACATATACTTCCTCCGCGAATTTCTAACCGTTTTTCTTCAATCATATTTTATCCGTATTCATAATCTTATCCCTATACTCTTTGGAGCACTCCATCCGCCGCAATCTGTCTATGACTGAAAAGTCATCCCAACAATGCATTGGATAAGCCTTTTTTATTTTAACATGCTTCATGACATAATCAAAGCCTAAGAAAAACCGTTCCCCCTGCCTCGGATCCAAAGGAAGAAATGCAATATCAATAATATGATTTTCCAGCAGTCGAACATCCTCCTGAAATGCCTTGGCCATTCTAACATATTGTTCTGAAGTTTCTCCTTCCCAGGTCCACCAGTTCAAATCTCCAGCATGATAAATCACCTTGCCGGATACCTTTTCTGTTACGACAAATGCCACACCGATATCCGTAGACGGTATGGCATTTACTATAATATTCTCATCTTCAAAAACTTCTCCAGCCCCTAAACCAGTAATTGCGTCACAGCAATTTTCAGAAAGCCCTTTCTTTCCTTGCAAATATTTTCTTTTATATTTTTTTGTAATATCACTGGACAAAATAAAGGACACCTGAGCATACTGGTTCCACAAATCAAATATAGCAAAGTTAAAATGATCCTGGTGACGGTGACTAGCAAAAATATAGATTTTTTTGTCCCTGGAATAGGACGGAATTTCACCTTGGTAGTAATCAAACAATAATACTATTTTGCCAGTCTCCACACTAAACCCACTGTGTCCAATATATTTCACCTTCGGTTCTATCATTTCCATCCTCCATGCAGCAACTGTTTTTCATCCTATCCCTTCCGGCTATAAAGAATTCGGATTGCATTTAATACACAAAGCATAGCAACACCAGAATCTGCAAAAACAGCCATCCACATAGATGCAATTCCAAAGAATCCCAACACCATAACCAACGCCTTAATTGCCAATGCTCCAACCACATTCTGCATAGCAACCCGGCTAGTTCTTCTGGCAATGGCAAAGCTGTCATTTACGGCACTCAGACGTGAAGTCATAAACACTACATCTGCCGCTTCAATCGCTGCATCCGCACCACTTCCCATGGCTGCTCCTACATCAGCTCCAGCCAGTACCGGCGCATCATTTATTCCATCACCAATAAATAATACCGCGCCCTTTTCCTCCCGAATCTTACCTAGGTTCTTTAACTTATCCTCTGGTAACTGTCTGGAGAAATTCTGTCGGATTCCCACCTGCTTTGCCACCTTTTCAGCATTTTCCTCAGTATCTCCGGTAAGCATTACCGTCCAAAGTCCCTGACGGTTCATTTCCTCTACCGCCTGTTTTGAATCTTCTTTAATAATATCATTAATTACAATACGTCCCAGATATTTGCCATCTTTTGCAACAAACACCTCTGTTCCTGCATCATTCTTACTATCCTTTACTGCAATCTGATTCATCTCTAGAAGCTTTCGGTTTCCGCAGATAATTCTGCTTCCGTCTTTTTCTACAATCATACCTTTACCAGAAATCTCCTGAATGTTCTCTGGTGCAGCAATCTCAATATTCCGTTCCTGCGCTGCCTCGCGGATACTAATAGCAATTGGATGAGTGGAACGGCTCTCTGCCACTGCTGCCAGTGCCAGCACTTCTTCCTGATTAGCCTCTGCTGCCACATCAATACTCTCTACAATAAAGTTTCCTTTTGTAATAGTGCCTGTTTTATCCATAACTACCGCTTTTATCTGGGAAAGCATTTCTAAAGAAGCACCGCCTTTAAACAAAATTCCCTTCTTTGAACCAGCACCGATTCCTGCAAAGAATGCCAACGGAACACTTAATACCAGTGCGCAAGGACAACTAATTACCAGAAATGTCAATGCTGTGTAAATCCAGTATTCCCAATTCCCTGTAATCAATGATGGAATAATGGCTGTTGCCGTTGCCACAATTACTACCACAGGAGTATATACTCTGGCAAATTTCGTGATAAAACGATCAATCTTTGGCTTAGAGGCTGCCGCATTTTCTACAGCCTCCAGAATCCTTGTAACCATGGACTCTTCTAATGGTTTCTCCACTTTAATGTACAGAATTCCACTAGTATTAACACAACCAGATACCACCTGTTTTCCGGGGCGGACAGCCACTGGTACTGGCTCTCCTGTCACTGCAGACGTATCTATCCGGCTTTCTCCCCGAACAACTACGCCATCCAAAGGAATCCGGTCTCCCGGACGTACTTCAATGATCTGTCCTACTTTCACATCCTCTGGCTCATACTCTTTAATCTCGCCATTTTCTTCTACCCGGACAATTTCCGGTCTCAAATCTACTGCTTCCATAATCTGCTTCCGGCTCTTATTTACCGCAATATCTTCGAATAATTCTCCGACACGGTAAAATAACATAACTCCCACCGCTTCTGGATATTCTCCGATAAAAAATGCGCCAACGGTTGCAATACTCATAAGGAAATTTTCATCAAATACTTTTCCTTTTAAAATATTTTTTAATGCTGTCAGAACAACTTCTCCACCAAGAATCAAATATCCCACAACAAACATTCCAATAGAAAGCCATGCTGAATTTGCCACCAGCTCCCTGCAAAAGATCCCTGTTGCAAAAAACAAGGCTCCAGACAAAATCAAAAGACCTTCTTTCTTTTCATCTGAAAGAGACTGCTTTTCTTTTACAGAAGATTCCTTCTCCTTGATATCGTGGTGATGATGACCTTCACAGCTACAATGCTCATGTTCATGATTGTGATGATGACCTTCACAGCCACAATGTTCATGATTGTGATGATGTCCTTCGCAACCACAACGGTCATGTTCATGCTCGTGATGGTGTTCTCCACAGCCACAATGCTCTTGTTCGTGGTCATGCTTATGATGATTCTCCCCACAACAACAAGACTTCTTCTCTGTCTTCTGGGACTTCCTTTTGCCTCTGGTCAATTCTTCGATAACCGTTCCCGGCTCCATTTTCTCCGCCAATTCCCTGAGTTTTGGCAAAGCCGCATCTATATCCTCAGCCTCCACCAGCAGCTGCTGGGTAGCATAGGTTAAAACCACCTGTTCAACTTCTGGCAGTTCATTCATTTTACTTTCCAGTTTCGCCGCACAGTTAGCACAGTCGATACCTGTGATAGTATATTTCTTTTTCATCAGAATGCCCCCCTAATCACTTTTTTCATATGAATAATTGTTCATATGTTATAAAATCAATATAGCACTCTTTTATAGATAATGCAACCCTTTTTTCATAACTTCTATAAATAATTTGCGATTTCGCAAATAAACAGGAATAATCTGCCAATGGGCAACCGGTGCTTTTCCTTTACAGGTTTCCACAGTACAACTGGAAATCCCAGACTCTTCCAGCCAGGTACTGAAGCATCCTGGGGCCGTCTTCTCCTCTTGTTTTAATGGATAATGTGTAATTTGATGTACCGCTGTTATAATAGAAGATATTCTTTCATAATAAATCAAAGCCCCCGCTTCGTGATAATGAATAACCGTCTTAGGATGTACTTTATAAATCAATCGGACTAGTGCCTTTGTTTCTAGTTCAGACAAGGGCATTTCTCCACCATATTCTTCTGCTGCTGGCTGTTTCACTAGATTCTCTTCAAATCCTGCATTAAAATTCCGGTTCAAATCTACCCCTCTTGCGTTAGCTTTCCAACGATAATAATTTTCTTTTGGCATGTTCATTAATCCCATGCGCAATCGGTTGTTTCGTATAACTGCTGCGCCATATTGGCTGATACTGACTCCATCCGGATTCACCATAGGTAAAAAATAAAGACAGACCTTATCCGCTACTTCCCGATAATGTCTGCCTTTGTAATTTTTCTTTGTAATATTCCTGCAATAATTCTCTAATATCTTCATAAAAATCTGGGTATTTAACCATTCTCTTCCATGCAATGCCACATCCACTACAAAAGAGTTTTCCGCCATAGGATTCCCAATCCGAATACAGTAAATATTCCTCTGATCTGCTGTTCTCTCCAATACAGTTACTTCTAGTATGCTCCCATAACGTCTTCTTAATTCTCCAATATCCTTCTTCATATCCTCATAGGAATATATCTTTTTTCGGATAGAAACCACCTTTTTCTTTTTGTGTATCTGCTTTCTTCCATATTTATTCTGCATAAATGCCTCGATTTCTTTTCTCATCTTCATTCTATGCATAACTATTCCCAGGTTTCCCTACTCCTCTACATGCTCCATACCCTGATGTAGAATCGTAAATACATGCTCATCTGCTAGTGAATACAGTACATTTTTTCCTTCCTTCCGAAATTTCACCAGACGGTTTTGTTTTAAAATGCGCAATTGATGCGAAATTGCGCTTTGTGTCATATTTAAAATTTGCGCAATATCATGTACACACATTTCATTTTCAAATAGCAAATACAGTACCTTAATCCGGGTGGAATCCCCAAACACCTTAAATAAATCAGCCAATTCATATAATTCACTTTCCATTGGCATTTTTTCCTCAATCTCTTCAGCAGCTGCTGCATCAATAATCATATATTCTGATTTATTTTCCATATTCTCACTCCATTTTCCCTCATAATTATTACTATCCTATATCTTATCATTTTTCTTGCAAAAAAAACAGACCATGTGGGAAACTTCCTACATGGTCTTATTTTCCTATTCGTATTCTGTCTCAAGATTTAAGCCAATGCACAACTTCTTAATTCATGCTCCAACACTCTTTTCTCTGCCTTGTCACAATTTCCCTTAAGAAACATAACATTTCTTAAGTCCATTGTCATAATCCCCAACAAAGACTTTGCATCAACGCAATAGGTTCCACAGTATAAATCAAAGTCTGTATCATACTTTGAAATAATGTTAACAAACTTATTTACGTCCTCTACATTTCTAAAACTTACTGGTATCTGTTCCTGCATTTTCATCATCCTTTCTAAAATACAATAGAACTCTCTTTTCTCTCAACTCTCTTTGTTTCAATGATGCGCAACATCATTCACTATGTTTTATCATATTTTTGCGCAAAAGAAAACCCTTTTTATTCTTTTTTTATTAAATATTCACATTTTTGTGAAATGTTACCAAATTCCCTTCTTTTTCTCTTTTATCTATGTTAAAATATGGATAATGTTAGAGATAAAGACGATTTTATACAGAGTTTTTCATAGAAATGAGGTGAGAACATGCTGACAGGAATTAGCAATGCAACCAATATACAGACTGCCTATCAGGCCAAATCAGCCGGATATAGTTCTGGTCAGGTAAATCAAATGGTTCGTTCAGGGCAGCTAGATTGCGCAACTTGCGAAAACCGCAAATACCAAGATGGTTCAAATGAAATGGTTTCCTTCAAAGCACCTGCCCATATCTCTCCAGAAGCTGCTGCTTCGGCTGTAATGGCTCACGAGCGGGAACATGTAGGAAATGCCTACTCAGAAGCCAGCAAAAATAATGGCGAAGTGATTCAGGCAAGTGTTGATATCAACACTTCAGTCTGCCCAGAATGCGGTCGTACCTATGTGTCTGGAGGAGAAACTACTACACAAATCAAATATAACGAAGAGAATCCTTATGGAAAGGAATTTAAAAAGGCCGATGCTCCAAATTTAATTGGACAAAATCTTGACTACGCAATATGATTTCTTATCAAAAAACAGCGGATATGCTCCGCTGTTTTTTATTGCTATATTCAAGAATAAGTCCCAATATTATTTTATAATACCTTGGAGAGAAACTCCTGCAATCTTTGATTTTTCGGATGATTGAACAATTCATCCGGAGCTGCATCCTCCTGAATAGCTCCGTCATTGATAAACAATACTCTGTTGGCAACCTCTCTGGCAAAGCCCATTTCATGGGTTACCACCACCATGGTCATGCCATCCTGTGCCAGTTCTTTCATTAATTCCAACACTTCTCCTACCATCTCAGGGTCCAATGCAGAGGTCGGCTCATCAAAAAGCATGACATCAGGATTCATTGCCAAAGCTCTGGCTATAGCAATTCTTTGTTTTTGTCCGCCGGAAAGCATAGGAGAATAGGCATCCGCCTTATCTGCCAGACCGATTCGTTCCAATAGTTCCATAGCTCTTGCTTCCGCCTGCTCCTTAGTCATTTTTCCTCTTTTCACCGGTGCCAGCATAATATTTTCCTTCACTGTCATATTTGGAAAAAGATTAAACTGCTGAAATACCATGCCTATTTTTTCCCGAATCTCATTAATATCCACAGACTCATCTGTAATATCTGTTCCTTCAAAGGAAATCACTCCAGCAGTAGGTTCCTCCAGTCGGTTCAAAGACCGGAGAAAGGTAGATTTTCCACATCCGGAAGGCCCAATAATGGCAACCACCTCTCCCTTGGAAATGGTAGTAGTAATCCCTTTTAACACTTCATGATCTCCAAAGGATTTTTGCAAATCATCCACTTCGATTAAAATTTGTCCTTCCATATAGGAAGAACTTGTATCAACTATATTTTTATCGCTCATTGCTTCTTAATCTCCTTTCCAATGCATTCACTCCCGCAGTCAGCACCATTACCAGCACCAGATAAATCAATGCAACGGCAATCAACGGCATAAAAGCATCATAGGTATTGCTTCGGATAATATCTCCGGCCTTTGTTAAATCCACCAGAGCAATATATCCGCTAATAGAGGTTTCCTTCAACAAACTTATAAACTCATTGCACAGCGCTGGCAAAATATTCTTAAATGCCTGAGGAATAATAACAGACATCATGGTCTGACGGTAACTAAGTCCCAGACTGCGTCCAGCTTCAAACTGTCCCATATCAACGGACATAATACCGGAACGTACCACCTCAGCCACATATGCAGCTGAATTCAAACCAAAGGCAATCACCGCCACTAATATTTTGGCATCCACCGACACCAGAATAATATAATAGAAAATCAATAACTGTACCACTGCCGGCGTACCACGCATCACCGTCAGATAAATCTTGCATATGAGATTTAGTATAGTTAGTCCACCATTTCTGTCGTGACTGGTACGAATCAATGCAATAATTCCACCAAAAACAATACCAATCAATACTGAAAAGAAGGTAATCAGCAGCGTATTGCCAAATCCCCGTAAAATATACTGATATCTGTTGTCTTCCAAAAAGTTATCCTTGAACCGTTCCTTAAAGGAATTTGCGGTAATCGCAGCCTCTGGGTCCTTTACAATAATAACCTGCTTTGCTGTAGTATAGGTATCCGTGAAATCTACATTTTTCAAACGGTCCTCTGTCACGGTCATACCCGCTGTACCAACATCCGCTTTTCCAGAAATAACTGCGGAGATAATAGAATCAAACTCCATATCCTCAATTTGTAGTTCCATTCCCAGTCTGTCACAAACCGCTTGCATCATATCCATATCCAAACCGGTTATTTTTCCATCTTCATAATATTCATATGGCTTAAAGGATGCATTGGTAGCTACAATCAAAACGCCATTTTCTCTGGAAACATCCTGCTTCTCATACGGCTGTTTTCCCTTTTTTGAATCATCTCCCACATAATTTTCAATGATTTTTTCTAAGGTTCCATCTTCCTTAATTTTAGTCAATGCCTCATTAATATTATCTTTTAACTTCGTATTTTCCTTGGAAATACAAATAGCATATTCCTCTACGGCAAATTCCTCTTCCAGAATTTTTAACTCTGTATTTCTTGCAGTGTATGCTAAAGAAGGCTGCTCATCCAGAATAACACAGTCAATTTTTCCGTTTTTCAACGCCTGAATCGCATCCGTTCCCTTATTGTAACGTTCGATAATAGTTCCAGCCTCATCTCCCTCATAATCGGAAGCGTAAATATCTCCTGTCGTACCAATCTGAACACCAATCCGTTTGCCTTCCAAATCATCCAGACAGGTAATGGCATTTTTCTTAGCCTCCTGTAACTCCTTGTTCTGCTGATGCTGGTTATACAGAATAGTACCGACCAATGCGCCTACACAAACCAGTGCAAACAGCAAATAACTTTTCCAATTTTTGTCCATTCTCATTTCATTTTCCTCTTTCTATTTTTAGTACATTTCTATTCTATCACAACAGTACTGTCTTCGCTCATCCGTACTGATTTTAAAAGCGACTGATTTCTTCTGATTCATCATCACTTTTCCTGATTTCCCGTATCTGCAAATAATACCCATCCTTATCGCTAATGGCAACATACACCCTTTCTCCCACTTGATGCTTCATTAAAGCCTTTCCCAATGGTGATTCGATACTAATCATATTCTGCAAGGCATCACAACGCACAGTCGTAACAATCTTGTATTCCTCCTCGCAGTCATCTTCTTCAATATAAACCACTACCGTGTCATTGAGTCCAACTTCTGACTCTGCCGAATCATCCTCAATAACCTGAGCCGTCTTTATCATTCGCTCCAGATAACGGATTCTGCTTTCGTTCTGGTTCTTCACCCTCTTAGCAGCCTTATACTCAAAGTTTTCACTTAAATCACCGTGGGCTCTAGCTTCCTTCACATCCTCCAGAGCTTCCTTGCGCACCACCAGCTTCCGGTGTTCCAGTTCCTGCTCCATTTTCTCAATGTCTTTTTTCGTCAGTCTATCGTACATAAAACCCCTCACTTCTTAATTTTCTCTAGTTACATTTCGCAGCCATTTATACGTCCGATACCGAAGCAAAGAAATCGGAACCTTAATTTCCTCGTCACATAGTATAAACCCGATTACCACATAAAGCGGTGCTTTAAATACAAAGGCTGCCAAGGCTCCACCTAAGATTGCCACGCCCCACATAATGGAAACATCCAGGAAAAAGCCAAAGCGGGTATCTCCACCACCACGGAAGATTCCCACAATCAATGTCGTATTTACTGCCTGAGCAATGACATATACCGACATTAAAATCAACATAAACGACAATGCTTCTCTTGCATCTGTGGAAAGCGTCATAGCCGACAAAATAAGTGGGCGTAAAAGCAAGATTAATACACCACCAAAAGCTCCAGTTACCACAGATAAACCGATAAATTTCTTACCATAGCTCCTTGCTAGTTCAGTCTTTCCTTCGCCAATGGTATTTCCTATCATAATGGCAGCTGCACTTGCCACACCAAATGCCACTACCGTAGCAAGATTTCGTCCTACCTGTGCCACAGAATTTGCCGCAGTCGCCGCGCTTCCCATATGCCCCAGTATAGCAGCCATAGTAGACATGCCAAGTCCCCACATCAATTCATTTGCCACCACCGGCGCAGAATAATTCAAAAAGTCCTTCCAAAGCTCTAAATTTTTACGGGATAAATATTCCCAACGGAATCGGAATACATCATTCAGCTTCTGGTCGTAAATCACGACAATAATAAACTCAACGATTCTGGCAAGCAACGTACCAATGGCCGCACCTGCAATTCCCATCTTCGGTGCCCCACATAGTCCAAAGATCAATATCCCATTGACTACAATATTCGTAATCATAGATGCAAGATATACCACAGTAGCAATCACTACCTTCTGCAAATTACGCATGGAATTAAGATATACCATGGTCAGAGCATTCACCGGATAGGAAAGACTTACGATGCGAAGATACTTTTCCCCCTGTGCAATCACTTCTTTATCCTTGGTAAATAAAGTCATAAGCTGTGCCGGAAAGCAAAATGCTGTGACCATAAAAATCACGCTAATGACAGCAGCCACCTTTGCCGCAATACCAAATACCGTTTCAATAGAATGGTAATCCTTCTTCCCCCAGTACTGTGCCATCAAAACAGACGCTCCTGAGGTAAGACCAAAGAGAATCAGAGACATAATAAACTGAATCTGCGCTCCCAGAGAAGCACCCGAAAGCACCTTCTCGCCTACCTTCCCTAACATAATTACATCAATGGAAGAAATTCCTGTATTAATTAAATTCTGTGCTGCAATGGGCAGAACCAGAATCGCAACCTTTTTATAAAACTGTTTATCTTCTTTTGTCATTTCAGCCTCCATAAAAATGGCAAAACCCCGAAATCAATCCTATTTTTGCACACAAAAAACCCTGCCACTTTTCATCAATTCATGAAATAAAATCTTACTACAGTCCCCTTCTTTTGTCAAAAGTCAGCCGCATATCATTCCATGGCACTCCACCATGTTCCGACTCCGACCTTCCTTCATGAACAAAGCCCACCTTCTCATAAAATCCAATCAACTCATCCTTACAGGTAAGGACAATGCCTTTTCTTCCCTGCCCTCTACACTCTTCGATTACATGCTTCAGTAAATAGGTAGCAAGACCTTCTCCCTGCCGTTCCGGCAAGGTCTCCACACCAAAAATCATCTGCCAGCATCCATGAGTATTGTGCATTCCGGCATCCTCATACATGATATCCTGAAGCTTTGGAATATCTGTACAGAGTCCATTCACCGCTGATATAATTTTTCCATCCTCGATTAATAGCCAGAAGTGTTCTCCAAATGCCTGTAGTCTGCTTTCAAAAGACTCTCTGGTAGCCGCTTCCGCTACCGGAAAGCATTTCCTTTCTAATTCTGTGATTTCATCTAAATCCTCCAGATTTCCATGTCTGATTTCCATTTCTCTCTATCACTCCATCTTCATCTTTCTTTTCCCATTGACCATATTTGTCATTTTAACAATCAATATATCTTGGTTCTAAATCAATTCCCCATCCCCATCAATTCCTGCTCCGTTATTTCAAAAGGATAATTTTTTAATTTCGCTTTATTTGCCAGAAGACCCTTCACATTTGTCTGCATCAATGCTTCCTCTACCTCCACAACACCCAGCAGTTCCCCTAAATACCGTCGAAACGTAGAAACATCCTCAAAATCAAGAAGCCTTAACACTTCTTCTGCATCCGCCTTATCCCGATAGACTTCCATGAATCCACCAAGAAACATTCCCACTGCCTTGCCATGAGGAACGCCTAATTCATAGGTAACCCCATAGCTTAATCCATGGGGCAGTGAAGTCCCCGTATGAGTAATTGCCATCCCCGCTATCATAGAAGCATGCAGCATTTTTTCATATTCCTGCTCTGTTACCTTGTCCTTTAATAACTGCTCCTTAAACTGCTGCCACATTTGAAGTCCTTCTCTGGCATAGATACGATTCAATTCATTGGAATTAGTATTTAAATAACTTTCGATTAAATGTGCCAAAGCATCTACACAGGTGTTTACCAGCCCGTCCCTTGGCATACTTGCCAGATATGTTGCATCCAGCAATGCCAACACAGGAAATATCCGATGGCTGATACTCTGCTTCGTTCTCTTCTTATGCAAAGTCAAAATCGAATATGGCGTCACCTCCGAACCAGTTCCACAAGTGGTAGGCACACATACCACCGGAAGATATTTTAACTCCCTGGCTTCATAAAGCATTGCCTCTGTCTCATCAGGATTTGCGATCATCAGTGCAATGGCTTTGGCGGCATCCAACGGTGAACCGCCACCAATTCCTATGACAAAATCAACCTTTTCCTGTATACCTTTTTCTCTCGCCTTCATTATAGTTTCCACCGAAGGATTTTCCTCGATTTCATCAAAAATTATATAGGAAATCTGCTGCTGTCGTAAAACATCTTCCATGTCCCTCAGAGATCCATTCTTTCTAGAAGAATTTTTTCCAGTTATAATCATGGCCTTCTTCCCCAAAGAAGAAAGTTCTTTTCCATGTTTTTTCACACAATCCTTTTCACTGTACACCTTTGTAGGCATGTATAATTGCATCATTAACCTCTTTTCCGCAAAATCAACTGCAATCTCTTAGTTTAATATTTTCATTCTTCATTAATTTTTCGTCTTTCCTACTTCTTTTCACTTCGTTTTATTTTATAGGATATGATTCTATAAAAAAGTCCTGTAACTGCTACCACAATCAAAGTAAAAATTAAAACGATGTAAATTTCCGTATACCATGGTGAAGACTGAACCATATAGGCTTTTGGATGTGCCTGGTAATCTAAACATTTCTGAATAATCTGCCCAATACAAACACCCAGTTCCACAAAAATCAAATTTTTCAGAAAACCTTTTAATCGTTTCACTTTATGCCTCCGTTCCCTTATACAAACGTTCCTTTTCCGACTCTTCTTTCCCCTTTCCACAGGAACAGCTAAAGATAATTTCATCAAAGTATTTCAGCCAGAATATACATCAATATCATAATTCCAACAAAAGCCACCAGACATATTCTAGCGAGAATCCTTCTATTTCTATACCATGGCACTTGTACCTTTTTGTTCTCCTCCAATGCTTCCGTTTCATCAACCTGCAATGTTTTCTTAATAATCGTTTTCGCCAAATCAGTAGAACCTTCTTCTACATAAATATCCTTTCCATACACAGAAAAGCCCGATGTTATTTTCAAATACTCTCCAGTACCTGCCTCCTTCGCATAGCTATGTATCCCTTCTTCTTTCAATACATCCATTAACATCGTTGCCTCAAAATCATCTCTTGCATTGTACACAACTACCATTGCCATGAAACATTCCTCCTCGCGGCATTCTGTCTAACATTACGACTAACAATTTCTAACATTCATAACTACTGTCACTTTTTAGAACTATAACAGCCTCATTTATTTGTCTGATTAATCCATTTTTTTATCTGCTTATACTGTTTTTCTTCTGTTTTCGAATCTGCATTCCTATCAATTTTAAATTCATAAATCCCACCCTCGTCCTTCATCTCAAATATGGCATAGATACAATCATTATACTTCCACAAAAAATCTTCTTTTTTGATTGCTTCTACATATTTCTCAAACATATTATAGAACTTCTTTTTATGATTGAAAATTTCTCTCCCATTAAATGCAGGATAAAGCTTATCGAAATATCCTTCTTCATTATAATAATCGTCAAAAGAAATATAACCAGCAAGACCACATTCCACCGCAATGTCATACATTCTATGATATTGATATGTATCCTTTATCTCTCCACCTTTCTCCCAAGAACACATAATGTGGTAAGAAACATCTTCTGTAGGATAGACCATATATTTTTCTGTTTTATTGTCTCCATCTATAGCATATAGATAATCCTCACAAAACTCAAATAAATCCGTAGAATCATGAAGACGATAATATGACTCCACATCCACCTCGATCCCATATTGCTCCTGAAAATGTTCTTTAATTTCCTTTGTAGTTTTCCTATCTTTCATCCCCCCTGAAATAGATGTTACTGTAACATAGACAAGACCACCGGTCATAACAATGCCAGCTGCAATTATACTTGCAATAACCCTTACACAAAATCTTCTGCCCAAAATACGAGATAGACCATCGAGTAATCCCATTTTTCTTCCTCCCATATGATTCATTTTTTCATTAAAAATTATAACACATATTTTTTCCATTGCATATAATACGCTTTTACCAACAGACCCTTTTACTGCGTAGCTCATCCCCTTTTTAATGCAACATCCTATAATTTTCACCATAAAAGCATTGAGTTTCTTTCCATTTCCCATTATAATTATAGTAATTATTTTTGTTCGTAAATTTACAATCAAATATCCCGCGGGCACGCTGGGATGATGCAAATAAATTTGCACATCCTTACTTTGCCTTTGCGTGAATAAAATACAATAGGAGGGATTTCTATGCCTCAAAAAATAATTGGAGTTTGTGTTTCTTCTCTGCATATAATCTCGGTCCACCAGCTTCTTTCTTCTATCGGGAAAGAGGCTCAAGCCCGTGGATACCGTTTACAAATCTGGGCACCATTTTCAGATTTGTATCACAAAGACCAGAATGATCAGGCTCAAAAGAAAATATTTGATTTAATCTCATATGATGAACTTTCCGGACTTATTTTATTTGCTGAACAATTAAAAGATGATGACGTAACAAAGCAAATTATAGACCAGGCAAATACCCATAATGTTCCAATTATTTCATTAAAACAACCCCAGGAAGGCTGCTTTAATATAACCTACGATTCTGAGAAATCCCTAGGCTATATCATCAAACATCTGATTCAAATGCATCATTGCAAGAAAATCAACTTTATGGCTGGTTGGCGTGATAATCCTATTTCTCTCCGACGGGAAGCCATTTATAAAGAGATTCTGGCCTCTTATAATATACCAATCGAGGAAGAGCGTATTGGTTATGGCGATTTTTGGGCCATTCCTGCAATGGATGCAACAGAACGTTTTCTGGAATCCTCCTTGCCACTTCCAGATGCCATTGTTTGCGCTAATGATGCTATGGCTATTGCCGTCTGTGAATGTCTGGCAGAGCACGGTTTTCGCATTCCTGAAGATATTATTGTAACAGGACTTGGGGGAATTCAGGAACGTGATTACCATCTTCCTCTGCTTACTACTGCTGTTTATGACCCAGTCAAAAGCAGCACCTATATCCTTAACGCACTGGAACTTCTTTGGTCCGGTGTAGAACCTCCAAGCAAGGAAGTAAAAATACCTTGTCAATTGCAGTTTTCCGAGTCCTGTGGCTGCATGTGCCACAACAATCAGGAAAGTAAAGACCGTCTTGTTTCTTTGTATAAAAAACGCCGCAAGGAACATGCATATCGCCATACCACCCATGAATTTACTTCCATTATAAACTCAGATTGCAACTTAGAAACCTTAACAAAGATTTTTCCAAATTATATTGAAGAAATCGGAATTCAATCCATGAATTTCTATCTCCAGACAGATTATGCCGCAATTAATGATTTAACTATAAATGGATTAGAATATAAGAATTTCATCCTGATGAATCAGGTTTTATCTGGTGAAAATCAGCTACCTTTATTACCAGTAACCAATCAGGAGATTTCCAAGAAAAACGAACTACTTTATGGAGAATCCGGACAAATTTTATCCATTCCACTAAATGTTCAAAATAAATACTTTGGATTTCTTTCCATCAATTACCAAAGCGATGAAATTTTCCATGAATCGCTTTACGAGTTAGTAATCACATTAAATAATATTTTGGACAACATCCAAAACCGCTTTGCTTTACTTTTAGTAAACCGGCAACTAAATGAAGTTTCCGAACAGACCATTCAGTCTCTTGCAGAAATCGTAGAAGCAAAATCTGAGTTTACCGGCTTACATGTAAAACGTGTTTCCGAGTACACCAGAATCCTTGCCAACGCATTGGATTATTCACCAGAAGAAGTGGATATCATCCGAATCGCTTCTATGATGCATGACATCGGAAAGATAAACATTCCTGCTTCCATTTTAGAAAAACCAGCCAGGCTTACTGATGAAGAATTTGAAGTCATCAAAACTCACGTAACAGAGGGTGCAAAACTTCTTCATAACTCTCCTGGACAGATTATGCAAACCGCCTGCCGTATTGCTTTAGAACATCATGAAAAATGGGACGGAAGTGGATATTTGGGCAAAAAGGGAACGGAAATCGCTCTGGAAAGCCGTATTGTGGCACTAGCTGATGTATTTGATGCCTTGGTCAGCAAACGTCCATATAAAGAGGCATATTCTCTGCAAAAGGCATATGACATTATTACAGAAGAAAGTGGCAGCCACTTTGATCCTGATGTAGTAAAAGCATTTCATAAACATTTTGATGAATTTGCTGCAGTTAAAGCGCAATATCAGGATTCATAATTTGCTTTGCATAATAATTCTAAACAAAGAGACAAAAGAGCTGTAAGCCAAAAGGCTTACAGCTCTTAATTAATAATGCCGCAGACCGGAATCGAACAATAGCACTTTCTGAGAACCCCATAAAATAGGGGTTCTCAGACATGTTTTTTGCGTTGCACCAAACCTACACCAAATTTAAGGACATCATATGCTAATCCGATTCCGACTTTGCAATTGAAATCTATAGAAAGGAAAATAGGCTATATCCTCTTTTTTATACCCAATCCTCTAATACTAAATCATCCACTCTTTGAAACTCTCTAGTATTATTCGTCACCATAATGTATCCCATTGATTTGGCATGAGCAGCTATCAGCATATCCATAGGACCAATTGGAGTTCCTTTGCTTTCAAGTTTTACTCTAATATCACCATATGCCTCCGCTGCTTTATCATCAAATGGAATAATCGGGATATTAGATAAAAACAATGTCAACGCCATCCTATTCTTATCCACAGCCTGACTCTTCTCTACACCATGCATTAACTCCGCATAAGTAATAGAAGATATACATAATTCATCCGGATTATGTGTAATAATATTTCTAATAATATTGTCAGACTTCTTTTTCATAGCAAAAATACAAATATTAGTATCTAGCATATATTTCATATTGATTCTCTCTCCTGTAGTCCACCTTGCTCTCTTTCAGACATAAAATCATCAGAAAACATATCTAAACTTTGTAACAAGCCGCTCCATCTACTATCCTTTGGCATGAGCATTACGACATCCCCTACTTTGCTGACAACTACTTCATCTTGGTTAAAACGACACTCCTTCGGTAATCTGACAGCCTGACTTCTACCATTTTCAAATACCTTTGCAGTCATCATATACACCACCTCCTATCTTTATTTTAGTATATATCGCGATATATATCGCGTCAAGTTTTTATTAATAGGATACTCTAATTTTGAAAGATCATGCGCTTTCTATTCATATGGTGTTCAAACTTTTTTGAAACAAAAAAATAAGCAAACCCCTGTTTTATAAGGATTTGCTTTCTTAAAAGTAAATGCCGCAGACCGGAATCGAACCGGTACGGGTATCACTACCCACAGGATTTTAAGTCCTGGGCGTCTGCCAGTTCCGCCACTGCGGCATAGTAACTATTGTTACTAAATGGGACCTACAGGACTTGAACCTGTGACCCTCTGCTTGTAAGGCAGATGCTCTCCCAGCTGAGCTAAGATCCCACAACGATATTTAGAATATCACATTTTCACCTACTTGTCAACAAGATTTTTCTCTTTATGTAAAGTAGATAAACGACCCAGAAGGGACTCGAACCCTCGACCTCCGCCGTGACAGGGCGGCGCTCTAACCAACTGAGCCACTGGGCCAAAATATCTCACAGGCGATTCCCTGTGATAGTGGACCCTCAGGGACTCGAACCCTGCACCGATCGGTTATGAGCCGATTGCTCTAACCAACTGAGCTAAAGGTCCATATGTCTTTTATTTCTTCCAGACACGTCTAATATATTACCATAGAATCCTTCACCTTGCAAGCACTTTTTTAAATAATCTTTTGGAATAATCCGGCTGTAACACACTCCTTTTTCTCTCTTTATTTTCCTATACATTCTCAAAAGAAAACTGCCACCCGACCGTGGCAGTTTTCTTATTTGTTATCCCCTTTTACGTCTATAAAACTTTTTTACAATCAAACACATATCTAATACGAACCTATTTTCCATAATGTACATGAAGCAGTTCATGCGCCTTATCCTTCAGCATTCCACTCTCGTACATATTAGCAATAGTTGGATTTTCTTCTGCTCTCTTAATGATGGCAGACTTATCCGCCTTATACATACCTGTAGCACGTTCTTCTTTCACGCTGCGATATCCAAATGGCTGACCAGCACCGCCAATACATCCATATGGACATGCCATCACTTCTACGAAATCCAGTTTCTCTTCTCCCCGTTGCAACTTCCCAATTAAAGCTTCTGCATTACCAAGACCATTTACAACACCAACTCTAAGAGTCTTTCCACCAATTTCAACCTCTGCCACCTTGGTTCCTTCCATGCCACGGACACCAGAGTATTCGATTTCACGAAGTGCTTCGTTATTCTTTGCTGCTACATGGCGCAATGCTGCTTCCATAACACCACCGGTTACACCAAAGATAACACCTGCTCCAGAATTAATAGAAAATGGCATATCTGCCGCACTTGGCTCAATTTCATTAAACTGGATTCCCATTTCCTTAATCATCTGAATCAGTTCTTTTGTAGTAATAACATGATCCACATCTGGTACATTATCACGTTTAAAT
The DNA here is from genome assembly GCA_045542435.1 of Butyribacter sp. GTDB lineage: Bacteria > Bacillota > Clostridia > Lachnospirales > Lachnospiraceae > Jutongia. The sequence goes on from JAZQLD010000028.1 coordinate 100,462, forward strand.
TCTTCTCTGGCAGCTTCATACTTCTTAGCCACACATGGCATAACAGCTACAGATACAGTCTCAATTCCAGCTTCTTCATCTGCTGGCTTATAGTATTCTTTAATAATAGAACCAAACATTTCCATTGGTGACTTGCAGGTAGAAACATAAGGAAGGAGTTCTGGATACTTTGTCTCTACGAATCTTACCCAGGCTGGACAGCAAGAGGTAAACAATGGCATAGAATTGCCTAATGGATACTTCTTCTCTCCATTTTCCAGCTTATATACCAACTCATTTGCTTCCTCAATGACTGTAAGGTCCGCAGTGAAACTAGTATCAAATACTGTATCAAAACCAAGCATACGAAGTGCAGTAAAGATTTTCCCTACGGTATTCTTTCCTGGGGCAATACCAAACTCTTCACCAATGGCAACTCGTACTGCCGGCGCAATCTGAACCACTACTCTCTTATTTGGTGCATAAAGTGCCTGCCAAACTTCCTTCAAATCATTCTTGATGGTAATGGCTGCAGTAGGACAGACAGCGGCACACTGTCCACAGTTCACACAATCTGTTTCTGCAATCTTTCTATCAAATGCAGGACTTACTACCATGTTTGCTCCACGATGTGCAAAATCAATAGCACCTACATGCTGCACCTCATTACACATTCTGACACAGTCACCACAAAGAATACATTTGCTTGGATCTCTTACAATAGAAAGAGAGGAATCATCAATTTTTCTTTCTGGATGTGTGTTTGGAAAACGCACCTTCGTCAGCCGGAATCTTGCTGCCAGCATCTGCAAACGGCAGTTTCCATTCTTCTCACAAGTGGTGCAGTCCCTGCAATGAGACGCCAGTAATAATTCCAAAATCATTTTCCTGTGCTGATGAAGCTTGGAAGTATTGGTTTTAATCACCATTTTATCCTTTGGCGGTGTAGAACAGGAAGCCACAATACCGCCTCTTTCATCTTCTACCACGCACATACGGCAGGCACCATAAATGGACATATCTGTATAATAACAGAAGGTCGGTACATGAATTCCTGCCTTTTGTATTACCTGCAATATATTTTTCTCATCCGTAAATTCGGTACGGATTCCATCAATAATCATATATTTCTTTGACATTCTTTCTTCACCGTCCTTTCCTATACTTCTTTGACTGCATCAAAGCTACAACCTTCTTTACATGCACCACACTTAATGCACTTGGTAGCATCAATCACATGAGGTTCTTTCACTGTGCCAGAAATAGCTCCCACTGGGCACATTCTCGCACACTTTGTACAACCACGACATAGTTCAGGATCGATTTTAAATGTCATTAGCGCCTTACACTGTCCTGCTGGACATTTCTTGTCTACAACATGGGCAATATACTCATCACGGAAATATTTTAAGGTACTAATAACCGGTGATGCTGCAGTCTTACCAAGACCACAAAGCGCTGTGGCAGAAATAGTATCTGACAGTTTCTCCAGAAGTTCAATATGCTCCATAGTACCTCTGCCCTCGGTAATGTCTGTCAGCAGTTCCAGCATTCTCTTGGTTCCCTCACGGCAAGGAACACACTTACCACAGGACTCATTCTGGGTAAAGTTCATGAAGAATCTTGCCACTTCAACCATACAGCTCTTATCATTCATAACAACAAGACCGCCGGAGCCAATCATTGCTCCTACCTTTTTCAATGAATCAAAATCAAGTTTCATATCCAAATGGTCCTCTGTTGCACTAATGCAGAGACATCCACCGGATGGCCCACCAATCTGTACTGCCTTAAAGTCTCCACCTTTGACACCACCACCGATATCAAAAATAACTTCACGAAGAGTAGTTCCCATTGGAACCTCAATGAGACCTGTATTCTGTACATTACCGGTTAAGGCAAATGCTTTGGTTCCATGATTATTTTCCGGACCATACTGCTGATACCAGTGCGCTCCATTTAAAATAATCGGTGGAACATTACAGAATGTCTCTACGTTATTTAATACCGTTGGCTTATCAAAAAGACCATGCTCTACAGTACGAGGCGGTTTTACTCTTGGCATACCTCTATTACCTTCAATAGAAGTAGTTAGCGCACTGCCTTCACCACATACGAAGGCACCTGCACCCTGGCTGATATGTAAATCAAAATCAAAACCTGAGCCAAGAATATTCTTTCCAAGAAGTCCTTTCTCCGTTGCCTTATCAATGGCGGTCTGCAATCTTTCTACAGCCAGAGGATACTCTGCGCGTACATAAATGTACCCATGATGAGCTTTTGTAGCAATACCTGCAATCAGCATACCTTCAATGACTCTGTGAGGTTCACCTTCCATCATGGAACGGTCCATAAATGCTCCCGGATCACCTTCGTCACCATTACAGACTACGTATTTTTCTTCCTCAGACTGACTTAACACCTGCTGCCACTTTCTTCCAGCAGGGAAACCGCCGCCTCCACGACCTCTTAATGCAGATTCCGTAATTTCATCTACGATTTCCTGTGGTGTCATATCAAACAAAGCCTTAGCAACAGCACTATATCCTCCTAATGCAATGTACTCTGCAATGCTTTCTGCATTGATTCGTCCACAATACTCCAGTGCAATACGGGTCTGCTTCTTATAAAATGGAATATCTTCCTGTTTTACGTAGGATTTCAGTGTCTGATCCTGATAGACCAGGCGCTCCACCACTTCATCATTTACAATACTTTTTTCAATAATTTCTTCACAGTCCTCTACCTTCACCTTCAAATAAAGCCACCCCATTGGCTCGATACGAAGTAAAGGCCCCATTTCACAGAAACCGTGACATCCACTTTTCTTTAAACCGATACTTTCATCGTGTGGCTCTTTTTCTAACGAAACCGCACAGCGAAGTCCTCTCTCTTCAATGATTTCTTTCATTCTGTCATAAATCTGAAGAGAACCACCTGCCACACAACCAGTTCCGGCACAAATCAGAATCTGCTTCCGCTGACTATTCAAGGAAGCGCTGTATTCTTTCTGCTTTGCAATCAGTTCTTCCCTTGTATTAATTCTCATTGGCCGCTTCCTCCTTTAATTCCTGAATCAATTCTCTTGCCTTTTCCGGTGTCATGGCTGGATGTACATGATCATTTACTGTACAGACCGGTGCTAAACCACAGGCTCCCAGACAGGATACTGTCTCTACCGTAAATAACATATCATCCGTTGTTTTCTTCTCTTCCGATACACCGAGAACTTTTCGGAATTCTTCTAAAATAGGAATCGACTTACGAACATGGCACGCTGTACCATCACAAATCTTAATTACATATTTTCCCTTTGGCTCTAATGAAAAATTCTCATAAAAAGTAGCCACCCCATAAATCTTCGCTTCACTCAGCTTCAACTTCTTTGCAATATAGCACAACGCCTCCTCTGGCAGATAACGGTACACCTTCTGAATGTCCTGCATAATCGCAATCAAAAGAGTACTGTTGTAATCGTGCTCCTGCAAAATTTCATCCAACTTTGCAATTTCCTGATGTGTCAATGTCCTTCTCCTTTCTTTTAAACATACTCTGCTTTCTAAAAAATCCTCACATAAATTCCGATAATACAACTTGTACATAACATCCTATGCAAAAAATTTTCTAAATTGCCTTTTACGTATTTTATTTTTTATAATCCCCACTCATAATGAATCTTTCATTCATATATGACATTTTTGCTACATGATAAATTATATCATTTTGTTTTCTACTACACAATGATATTTTATGTATTTTTCACAAACTTTCTTTGGTTTTATTTATTTTTTTGTGATTATTCACAATTCACTAATACACTTTTCTACATAAGACAAATCCCTCTAGACAGCAAAATAGTCCAGAGAAATCTAAAGATTTCTCTGGACCAAAACTATTTTTTATTAATAAATACATATCCACCTTTTTGATTTGTAAACTTATATATCACACTTCCATAAGGTGTATTCGCAGCAACATTTCCACCTGGATAAGTACCGATTTTAAAATGATCTTCTTCCCATTCATACACATTCAATTCGCAAGAAACCGCTCTTCCGCTTTGATTAATTTCATAAGAATGTAAGATGACTTCCTGTACATAATCAAACCTCAATGCCTGTCTTCTCAAGTTCACCTTACCAATTTGACGCATCAACAGAATAAATCCCATCAAGCCAAGACATATCAATAAACCTATTGGAAGCGTCGTTTCAATTCCTGCTCCTGTATCGCCAACAAGTCCAAACACCACACTTACAAACATGACACAAACAAAAATAATCACTCCTGAAATTCGTATCACTTTAAACGCCTCACCCTGTATAGTTTTCACATAATCCTCTGCATGTTTTTCTTTCTCTTCTTCAGATAGTTTGTGTCCCACATAATCAATCTTCACAGCATTTGGATGGGGAACAAATTTATATGCATCTCCTTCAGTATTCAAGGGATAATGCTCCGAATAACTCGGTATCAGATTACGCAATTCCTCATTTACCTTCATAAGCTGAAAGGAATTTTCCCCATCATACATAATAATCATTCTTTTCCCAATATCCTCTGGTTTCAAATCAGAAGCTGCAGCAGGATAAGCTACAAGATATGGGCGTCCATCTTCATCAAAAAAGTCATCCTCTATATAAACCATAGCACCTAAAGTCATATCCATATCAACCAAAGTCGCACCATTAATCATCAGATTCTCTTTTTTCAAAAAAGCTTTTGCTTCTTTTTTGATTCGTATCTTATTCATAATAATAGATACAATCATATTGGGTATAGTAAAAGCAATCAGAAACCAGAGCCAGAACATCCATTTCGAACCCTTGGTATACTCCAGAATAAAATACATTCCCACAAACAATGACACCATGGAAAAAAATAATCCCACGAAAATACGGCTATAATTACTTCGAGATGCCGTTTGATAGATTCCTTCTAAAAGCTGATTTCGGTTTTTAAATAAAAGTTTTCTTTCGTCCTCTGTGCATATTCTTTTCATAATTCTTCCTTCTGTTCCTCTCTTTTTTCTTTTATACAATTACTTTGCCGATGATTCTTAAACCATCACCAATCACACTAGACAATGTTTTTTTCTCTTTTGCACTCCATTCAGGAATATACTTTTCATCCATTCTATTGCTTGTTGACAGATTACATCCATAAAATAATTTATCGTAGATATTTAATGTATCATCCCTCTTTGTACCCCCAACAAAATCTTCTTTTACCGAGTATGATATATCCGTAATAATATTCCAAAAATCCAGTACCTTAGAGCAGTCTATATGCTCATAATTCATCGCACCAATTTCATCACAGTCAAAGTGAGTCACCTTCTCTCCTGGCTTTATTTGCTTTTTTTGTAGAAATTCTCTTACATCATTTTCCGTTTTAAATATCTCTATTCTTCCTTGTGAATTCAAAACAAATCCGTCTTTATCATCTGTATACCAAATGGTAAAATATTTTCTTCCCTTCGATACAAATACAACAATATAATATTGCATAATTCTTTTTTTCCTCCATGTAAACGTTATTATTCTATATAATAATTCGTATCACCCTAAAAAAACTCTCCATTTACATACTCCGACAATATTTTTATCTCTTCCTTCGAACAGGCTTTTAGCTTTTCTTTTAGTTTTTTCTTCTCTTCCTTCGTTAATTCAGGCAACTCTTCCATCTCTCCTGATATGATATCTTCAAGATAGGGATATGCCAAAAGACCATATTCGTCAATTTTCACTTCTTTCTCTTCAAAAGTAAGACTCTCTGAATTTAGAATTCTATTTATATCATTAGGCATATTATGAATCGTGCTTTTCCACATTCCTTTAAAACCTTGTACGCTGGACCAGTCACTGGCTTTTTCACATTTTGTAATATCAACCATTGCACATCCTGCTACATAATCATACGGAGCGCTTAGCTCTTCCTGCTCAATCATATCCGTTAATACAGGCACTGCTTCTACTCCAATATCAATAATTGTATCATAATATTCATCATGAACATAGTCCCATGGATTTGAACTGATGGCAGTCAAAGAATCAACCTCTTTGGTGGACTCTTGCATTGACAAAAAACAAGCTTCAATTTGCTTTTTTGCTGTAACCTTTTTCACTCCAATTTTTCCATCAAAAATAAATATAACAGCTAGAATTATTAGTATGACAACAACTATAGATATTGCTTTCATAAAATCTCTTTGTTTCATATTACATCATCCCTTCCTCTAAAAGATATTTTCTATTCCAAAAGTTTCATTCTAGTTCCATTATTATATCATAAAAAAAACCGTAGATAACAACTATCTACGGTTTCAACTCCCCGAGTTGGGCTCGAACCAACAACCCCACGGTTAACAGCCGTGTGCTCTACCATTGAGCTATCGAGGATTATTGATTTAAAATTAATACTTTCAAAACTGTATACCGATTATACATCTATCCAACTGCAAATGCAACCAGAAACTTATTAGGTTAAGCCTTCGACCTATTAGTGACAGTCAGCTGCATGTGTTACCACACTTCCACCTCTGCCCTATCTACCTCGTCGTCTTCAAGGGGTCTTATTGGATTATCTCCAGGGATATCTCATCTTAAGGGGGG
>JAZQLD010000029.1:0-165145 GCA_045542435.1 Butyribacter sp.
GTTGAGCCCCGGGTTTTCACATCTGACTTACCATGCCACCTACGCACCCTTTACACCCAGTAAATCCGGATAACGCTTGCCCCCTACGTATTACCGCGGCTGCTGGCACGTAGTTAGCCGGGGCTTCTTAGTCAGGTACCGTCATTATCTTCCTTGCTGATAGAGCTTTACGTACCGAAATACTTCTTCACTCACGCGGCGTCGCTGCATCAGGGTTTCCCCCATTGTGCAATATTCCCCACTGCTGCCTCCCGTAGGAGTTTGGGCCGTGTCTCAGTCCCAATGTGGCCGTTCACTCTCTCAAGCCGGCTACTGATCGTCGCCTTGGTGGGCCGTTACCTCACCAACTAGCTAATCAGACGCGGGTCCATCCTGTACCACCGGAGTTTTTCACACTGTATCATGCGATACTGTGCGCTTATGCGGTATTAGCAGTCGTTTCCAACTGTTGTCCCCCAGTACAGGGCAGGTTACCCACGCGTTACTCACCCGTCCGCCACTAAGTCACAAACATCTTCATCCCGAAGGAATCCGTCGTAAGCGCTTCGTTCGACTTGCATGTGTTAGGCACGCCGCCAGCGTTCATCCTGAGCCAGGATCAAACTCTCATGTTTAAGTTTGTTCCAGCCTAGTTAAACTTTGGCTAGTCCGTTTTACCTTTAAAAGGTGTCTCGCTTGTTTTAATAAAGCATGTTTTATTAAAACGTCTTGAAAATCATTTTTTAAGAAGTGATTACTTCTTTTATTTAGAATTTTCAGGGTTGTTTTACTATTCAATTATCAAGTTTCGCTTGTGCTGTCGTTTTTGCGTCAGCGAGATATATCTTATCACGCTTTCAACTCTTTGTCAACACTTTTTTTAACTTTTTTATTTTTCTTCTTGTTATCGCTCTTCACTGCCTGTTGGCTTTTAGCGCGACAACGAATATCATTCTATCAGCCTTGGTTTGTTTTGTCAACACTTTTTTGTATTTTATTTTATTTTTTCTGAATATATTCTGAGACACTAAAAATATTACCAGAATTTGAGTTTTTTATACATTTCTTGTAAGATTTTCTTTAATATGGGTAGTTAATATATAAGTACTTTCATTATATAAGGGGGAGAATATATGACTGATACAGATATTATTTCATTGTTTTGGAACCGTTCTGAACAAGCTATTACTGAACTTTCAAGTAAATATGGCAGACTTATTTACTCTATTGCAAACAACATTTTAAATAATCATGAGGATGTAACAGAATGCGTCAATGATACATATTTAGGCGTATGGAATACGATTCCACCACAAAAACCTTCTTCACTTCAGGCTTTTGTGTGTCGCATTGCCCGTAATATATCATTAAAGAAATACCGATTCAATACTGCCGCCAAAAGAGATAGTCGTTTTGATGTATCCATGGAAGAATTGGAACATATATTTCACTCTGACTCTATAGAAGAAATTCTTTCTGCCAAAGAATTAGGAAAGATAATAAATAGATTTCTTTCTGAGTTGGATAAGGACAGCCGAATACTCTTTGTACAACGTTACTGGTTTTGTGCTTCTATAAAAGAAATCGCTGACTATTTTGAATTAACACAAAATAATGTTTCCGTAAAACTATCACGTATTCGTAGTGAATTGAAAGAATATCTGAAAAAGGAGGGGTACTATGAATAAAGAATACATAGCAGATGCATTATCCGAAATAGAAGACAAATTTATTATAGAAGGCTGTTCCATTTGCGATATAAATAGAACTTCTTTTATTGAGAAACACAAAAAAAGCATTCGGTTTGGAATGACATTGGCAATTGCCGCACTCTTTACTATTTTATTTATAAAAAATAGTATGGTGTTTCCTTATGCTTCTACTAAAACAGAAAAGAACGATACCATCGAAACTAAATATGCGCAATCTCCTACAACTACACCAGCTCCCATTAAAGAAGGGGTATATATTCCACAATCAAAGCTGAGTCTGGTTGAACGTGACGACGTTTGCTACTCCTGGGTTGGTCCTATAGCTATATATAATGGACGCAGTTACATAGGCCTCGGAATTTTGGACGATGTTGATAATTCCTTACTTGAAGAACATCTTGGAACCTGTACCGGACTATTAAAAGAATGGTCTGACCCATATGAATACGTGGATTTTTCCGGTAATATGGAAGGAGAACTCTATGCTATAAAGGGATATGATACAGATTTCATGATCGGACTAAAGACTTCTTATGAAGATTCCACCGTTGCCATTTCTGCTTTGATTAATGGCAACGATATCACTCTGACGACAGGAGCTGATATTTTCGAAAAAAGACTTCACCTTGCCGGTAATTACGATAAAGTTACCTATCAGTCCCGGGAAGACTGGTATGAATCAAATGGAAATATAAAAACCTTCGACAAAGCTTCCTCAGTTATTCTCTCTGATTTTGTCAATTCCTTAAACAAAGGAAAAGTCATGCTCGTTGATGAAATCCCTTTGGAGGATAAGGATAGCAGCATATTTGACGAAAAAGAGCTTTGTCATCTGGTCTTTTATAAAAAAGATGGTATTGCTATCGAATTGCGTTGTATGGAAGGCGGCTACGTATTCTTTGATGGTATGAGACAAGTGTGTGTGAAAATGTCCGAAAAAAGTTTTAATCAGGTTTGTTACGCTTTTGATAAGTAAAATTACATAATAAAGAAAAAAGAAACGCTTTGGGAACCAAAATTCCCAAAGCGTTTCTTATATATAGAAAGTTTTCAAAAGGATCAATAAGATTATTCTTCTGAGGACTCCTCTGTAGAAGTAGCATATACAACCTCACCTTCTACTTCCTTCTCCTCAGTAGTCTCAGCTTCTTTCTTCTCTTTCTCTTTTTCTTCCTCTTCCTTTTCCTTCACCCCATTAGCGGCTGCACGACGCTCTGCAATCTCTAACTCAGCTGCTTCATCGCAGTCAAGCTTAACGGAACGGTAACGCTTCATACCGGTACCTGCTGGAATCAGCTTACCAATAATAACGTTTTCTTTGAGACCAACCAATGGATCAACCTTTCCTTTAATAGCTGCATCGGTAAGAACCTTTGTTGTTTCCTGGAAGGATGCTGCTGACAGGAAAGAGTTTGTAGCAAGAGCTGCCTTTGTAATACCAAGCATTACCTGCTTGCCTTCTGGTGGCTCTTTTCCTTCTGCAGTCAACTTCTCAATAGCATCTTCGTAATCCAGTAAGTCTACCATTACTCCTGGAAGGAAGTTAGAATCTCCGTTATTTTCAATACGAATCTTCTTCAGCATCTGGCGAACAATTACCTCGATATGCTTATCGTTGATTTCTACACCCTGCAGACGGTATACACGCTGTACTTCACGAATCATATAATCCTGAACTGCACGTACACCCTTAATAGCAAGGATATCATGTGGATTTACGCTACCTTCGGTTAATTCATCACCAGCTTCCAGAACCTGGCCATCCATTACCTTAATACGTGAACCATAAGGAATCAAATATGCCTTTGACTCACCAGTTTCTGCATTAGTAATCACAACCTCACGTTTCTTCTTGGTATCACGAATCTCAACGGTACCACCAAACTCTGCAATGATTGCAAGACCCTTTGGCTTACGCGCCTCGAAAAGCTCCTCGACACGAGGAAGACCCTGTGTGATATCGTCACCGGCTACACCACCTGTATGGAAAGTACGCATGGTCAACTGTGTACCAGGCTCACCGATGGACTGAGCTGCAATAATACCAACCGCTTCACCAACCTGTACTGGTTCACCAGTAGCCATGTTGGCACCATAACACTTAGCACATACACCAATATGTGACTTACATGTAAGGATGGTACGAATCTTAATGATTGCATCATTGCCAGCTTCCTGAATTGCTTTTGTATTTACAATGCGGGCTGCACGCTTTGGTGTAATCATATGATTTGCCTTAACGATAAGCTCACCATTGTCATCATAGATATTTTCGCAAACGAAACGTCCTGTAATACGTTCTTCTAAGCTTTCAATTTCTTCCTTGCCGTCTACAAAACCGCTGATTTCCATTCCAGGAATCATATCACGGTCAGCACAACAGTCTACTTCACGGATAATCAAATCCTGTGATACGTCTACAAGACGACGGGTCAGGTAACCGGAATCGGCTGTACGAAGAGCCGTATCGGACAGACCTTTACGGGCACCGTGGGCAGAAATGAAGTACTCCAATACGTCCAGACCTTCACGGAAGTTAGACTTAATTGGGAGTTCGATAGTTCTACCAGATGTATCCGCCATCAAACCACGCATACCTGCCAGCTGTTTAATCTGAGCCTGGGAACCACGGGCACCGGAATCCGCCATCATGAAGATGTTGTTATAACGGTCCAGACCATCCATCAATGCCTTTGTCAACTTATTATCTGCAGCATACCATGTATTAACTACAGATTTGTAACGCTCTTCCTCGGTCAAAAGACCACGACGGAATTTGCGTGAAATAGTTTCTACTGTCTTTTCTGCATCTTCCAGAATTGTCTTCTTCTCTTCTGGCACGGTCATGTCAGAAATGGATACTGTCATAGCTGCACGGGTAGAGTACTTGTAACCCAGCGCCTTAATGTGATCCATTGTTTCTGCAGTACCAGTTGCACCATGAGCATTGATACATTTTTCCAGAATCTGCTTTAACTGCTTCTTTCCAACGTGGAAATCAACTTCTGGCTTCAGGAAATTTTCTGGATCCTCACGATCTACAAATCCTAAATCCTGTGGAAGAATTTCGTTGAAAATGAAACGTCCTAAAGTGGACTCCACAATTCTCTGCTCGGTTTCACCATTGGCATTAATACCACTTCTACGCACCTTAATGCGGGCGTGTAAGGTTAATTCGCCGTTCTCGTATGCGGTAATTGCTTCGTTAATATTCTTATAACAATTGCCTTCTCCCTTATAGCCAGGTCTTTCCTGGGTCAGGTAATAGATACCAAGTACCATATCCTGAGAAGGAACCGCAACCACACCACCATCAGATGGCTTTAACAGGTTGTTTGGTGAAAGCAAGAGGAAACGACACTCTGCCTGAGCTTCCACAGATAATGGAAGATGAACCGCCATCTGGTCACCGTCGAAATCGGCGTTGAACGCGGTACATACCAGTGGATGAAGCTTAATTGCTTTACCTTCCACAAGGGTAGGCTCAAATGCCTGAATACCTAATCTATGCAGTGTAGGAGCACGGTTTAACATAACTGGATGTTCACGAATCACCTGCTCTAATACATCCCAAACCTCTGGCTGAAGCTTCTCTACCATCTTCTTAGCCTGTTTAATGTTGTGGGCTGTACCATCAGCAACTAACTCCTTCATTACGAAAGGCTTAAAGAGCTCGATTGCCATTTCCTTTGGAAGACCACACTGGTAAATCTTCAACTCAGGACCTACTACGATAACCGAACGACCAGAATAGTCTACACGCTTACCTAACAGGTTCTGACGGAAACGTCCCTGTTTACCCTTTAACATATCGGACAGAGATTTTAATGGTCTATTACCAGGACCTGTAACCGGACGACCACGACGACCATTGTCAATCAGTGCATCTACCGCTTCCTGAAGCATTCTCTTTTCGTTACGAACGATAATGTCAGGAGCACCCAGCTCTAATAATCTCTTCAAACGGTTATTTCTATTAATGATACGACGGTATAAGTCGTTCAAATCGGAAGTAGCAAAACGTCCACCATCCAACTGTACCATTGGACGTAAGTCTGGTGGAATGATTGGGATAACACTTAAAATCATCCACTCTGGCTTATTACCAGACTCGCGGAATGCTTCAATTACTTCCAATCTCTTAATGATACGGGCACGCTTCTGACCGGAAGCAGTCTTCAACTCTGCTTTCAGAGTAACAGACTCTTCTTCCAAATCAATGCTCATCAGAAGCTCCATGATAGACTCTGCACCCATACCTGCACGGAATGCATTACCATGATTTGCTCTAGCTTCCTGATATTCTGCCTCTGTTAAAATCTGCTTCTGCTGCAGTCCAATACCTTCCTGGGTTTCCAGAACGATATAGGATGCAAAATACAATACCTTTTCCAGATTCTTAGGAGATACGTCAAGAATCAGACCCATACGGCTAGGGATACCTTTAAAATACCAAATATGGGATACAGGTGCTGCTAATTCGATGTGACCCATACGCTCACGACGAACGCTTGCCTTCGTAACTTCTACACCACAACGGTCGCAGACTACACCTTTATATCTAATTTTCTTGTATTTACCACAGTGACACTCCCAGTCTTTACTTGGTCCGAAAATCTTCTCGCAGTAAAGACCGTCCTTCTCTGGTTTTAAGGTTCTATAATTGATTGTCTCCGGCTTTTTTACTTCACCACGGGACCATTCTCTGATCTTTTCCGGAGAAGCAAGACCGATTTTAATGGCATCGTAAGTGATGTGCTTCTCTTCATTCATATTACTTTCTGTCATAGTAACCTCCATCTGCCCTTCCGGGCTGCAAAATCGGATTCATAGCATCTATTACACGAAACTTGGCTCTTCATCTTCCATCACATGGAAAGACTGTTCTTCTAATTCTTCTGCTGTACCTTCTGTAAAGCCAGCTTCTTCAAATGACTCTCCATTACCAAATGCAAAATTCTCTTCGCCGTCGATTAATGGCTTGATTTCTTCGTCATTATCCTCTTCAACGCTTTCCAGCATTTGAACTTCGTTGCCTTCTTCATCCAATACAGTTACATCTAATGCAAGTGCCTGTAATTCTTTCAGAAGTACCTTGAAGGATTCTGGAATACCAGGTTCTGCAATATTTTCACCCTTGATGATTGCTTCGTATGTCTTCACACGACCAACAACATCATCGGACTTAACAGTCAGAATTTCCTGAAGAGTATATGCTGCACCGTATGCTTCCAGTGCCCATACCTCCATCTCACCGAAACGCTGTCCACCGAACTGAGCTTTACCACCCAATGGCTGCTGTGTAACCATTCCGTAAGGACCAGTTGAACGTGCATGGATCTTATCATCTACCAGATGGTGGAGTTTCAGATAATGCATGAAACCAACGGTAACTGCTCCATCAAAGAACTCACCAGTACGACCATCACGAAGTCTTACCTTACCGTCACGGTTAATTGGCACACCCTTCCACTGCTGGCGGTATTCCTGATTGTTTACCAGATATTCCATTACTTCTGGATCTAATAAATCCTTATATTTGTCTTCAAAGGTCACCATATCAGCAGGATATTCTCTGCCTTCTTCTGCAGCCTTTGCTTTTTCTTCTTCTAATTCCTTCTGGTTCAGAGGAGTATTGGCATAATCATTCGCCATCTCCAGAGTATCCATAATGTCATACTCGTTTGCACCATCAAATACAGGAGTTCCTACATTGAAACCTAACACTCTGGATGCCAGACTCAAGTGGATTTCCAATACCTGACCGATATTCATACGGGATGGTACACCCAGAGGGTTCAATACGATATCCAAAGGACGTCCATTTGGAAGGAATGGCATATCTTCCACAGGAAGTACTCTGGAAACAACACCCTTGTTACCATGACGACCCGCCATCTTATCACCCACCTGAATCTTACGCTTCTGGGCAATATAGATACGAACAGTTTCATTAACTCCTGGTGCCAGTTCATCACCGTTTTCACGGGTAAATACCTTGGCGTCTACAATGATACCAAACTCACCATGAGGCACTTTCAGGGAAGTATCGCGGACTTCACGAGCCTTCTCACCAAAGATTGCACGAAGCAGTCTTTCTTCTGCTGTCAGTTCAGTTTCTCCTTTAGGAGTAACCTTTCCAACCAGAATATCTCCTGCGCGAACCTCAGCACCAATACGGATGATACCACGCTCATCCAGATCCTTCAGAGCATCCTCACCAACACCTGGTACATCACGGGTAATTTCCTCTGCACCAAGCTTAGTATCTCTTGCTTCTGCTTCATACTCACTAATATGAACAGATGTGTATACATCTTCCTGAACTAATCTTTCACTTAATAATACCGCATCCTCGTAGTTGTAACCTTCCCATGTCATGAAACCAATGAGAGGATTCTTACCAAGAGCAATTTCTCCGCCACAGGTAGAAGGACCATCCGCAATAACCTGTCCTGCCTTAACTTCGTCGCCTTTATCCACGATTGGACGCTGGTTCATGCTGGTACCCTGGTTACTACGCTGGAATTTTGCCAGTTTGTAGTTGTGGTACTTACCATCTTTAGTTTTTACAATGATTTCATTGGATGCAGAACGCTCAACTACACCATCTTCCTCTGCAACTACACAGTTACCAGAGTCAACAGCCGCCTTCATTTCCATACCTGTACCAACTGCAGGAGCTTCAGTTACCAGAAGAGGTACTGCCTGACGCTGCATGTTGGAACCCATGAGGGCACGGTTCGCATCGTCGTTCTCCAAGAAAGGAATCATAGCTGTAGCTACAGAGAATACCATCTTAGGAGATACGTCCATCAAATCTATTTTTGCTTTTTCAAACTCGGAAGTTTCCTCACGGAAACGACCAGATACATTGTTGTGTACAAAGTAACCATCGTCATCTAACTTTTCGTTCGCCTGAGCAACGATGAACTTGTCTTCTTCGTCAGCAGACAGGTAAACTACTTCGTCTGTTACCTTTGGATTCTTAGGGTCAGTCTTATCAACCTTACGGTATGGAGCCTCAACAAAACCATACTCATTAATACGTGCATAGGATGCTAATGAGTTAATCAGACCGATGTTTGGACCTTCGGGAGTCTCTACAGGACACATACGTCCATAATGAGAGTAGTGAACGTCTCGAACCTCGAATCCGGCTCTATCTCTGGACAAACCACCTGGTCCCAATGCAGACAGACGTCTCTTATGTGTCAATTCACTAAGAGGGTTGTTCTGATCCATGAACTGGGACAACTGGGAACTACCAAAGAATTCCTTTACAGCTGCAGTTACTGGCTTAATATTAATCAGGGACTGTGCGGTAATAGTAGAAAGATCCTGTGTAGACATTCTTTCACGAACCACACGTTCCATACGTGATAAACCAATACGGTACTGATTCTGTAATAACTCACCTACGGCACGGATACGTCTGTTACCTAAGTGGTCGATATCATCGTCGTGTCCGATACCATACTCAAGGTGAATGTTATAGTTAACGGAAGCAAAAATATCTTCCTTAGTAATATGCTTTGGAATCAACTCAGTAATATTATCCTGAATTGCCTCAATAATAGCTTCTTCATCCTCGTTCTGCTCCAGGATTTCCTGTAACAGTGGATAGTATACGTCTTCTGTAACACCGATACTTACAGGGTCTACATTTGGAAGATAGTACTTTAAGTCTACCATCATATTAGAAAGCACTTTTGTCACATGCTCTTCCACTTCTACCATAACATATGGCACACCTGCATTCTGAATCTGTACTGCCAATTCCTCTGTAACCAGAGTACCAGCCTCTATCTTCTCACCGGTAACAGTATCAATTACATCTTCTGCAAGCTTGCAGCCTACGATACGGTTTTTAAAGTGAAGCTTTTTATTGAATTTATATCTACCAACCTTTGCCAAGTCGTATCTCTTTGGATCAAAGAACATACCATTTAACAGGTTCTCTGCACTATCTACAGAAAGAGGCTCACCTGGACGTAACTTCTTGTATAATTCCAAGAGACCATCCTGATAATTCTCCGTAGTATCTTTCTCAATACTTGCAAGAATCTTTGGCTCTTCGCCAAATAATTCTTTGATTTCTGCGTTGGTGCCAAGTCCCAATGCACGAAGGAATACTGTGATTGGTACCTTTCTATTTCTATCCACACGAACAGAGAATACATCATTAGAATCTGTTTCATATTCAAGCCATGCACCACGATTTGGAATCACTGTAGATGAGAATAATTCCTTACCGATTTTGTCATGTCCGATTGCATAATAAATACCAGGGGAACGCACAAGCTGACTTACGATAACACGCTCTGCACCATTGATAATAAAGGTACCGGTAGCAGTCATTAATGGTAAATCTCCCATGAAAATTTCATGTTCCTTAATTTCCTCGGTTTCTTTGTTGTGTAATCGAACCTTTACTTTTAAAGGTGCTGCATAAGTAGCATCTCTTTCCTTACACTGATCGATGTCATACTTGCATTCATCCTTGCAGAGCTCAAAATCAACAAATTCCAAGCTTAAATGACCACCAAAATCAGAGATTGGGGAGATGTCTCTAAATACTTCTTTCAGCCCTTCATTCAAGAACCACTGGTAAGAATTGGTCTGCACTTCAATGAGATTTGGCATCTCAAGAACTTCATTCTGACGGGCATAACTCATTCTTACACTATTTCCTACTTTTACTGGACGTATCCTGTTCTTCTCCATGGACGTTTCACTCCTTATTTTTATAGAGTATTTTGTGGCTTTTCATTTCTATGAAAATATGCTATAATATTTAAGCAGTACTTTTATAGTATAGTCTGCCACAATAGTGCATTTTCCATCTTATCACCTAATGTACAAGATGTCAAGCAATTTTTCTTGATTTTTCCAGTAAAATTCCCTGTTTGAGGGAATTTTTTATTATATGATGACTATGATATATTTTTCATTAAAATATTTTATGAAAGGACGTGATTTATAACATGCAATTTCGGGAAGAAGGAAATCGTCTTGTGCTGACCGAAGGCAGTTCTACGCTCTGGATTGAGCCCTGGGGTGTAAACTCTTTTCGTGTCCGCATGACAAAGGAAGCTATCATGGATGGCAATGATTGGGCATTGACGGAGCAGGTGCCAGAACTGCCTCTACAGGTTCGTTATGAAACCATTGATATGACAGAACCTTTCTATCATACCTCTCAGGAGAGGGAGAAACATAAACAGACTGGCACTCAGATTACTATTACCAATGGAAACTTGTCTGCAGTTATCGATCCAGAAGGTGTTATTTCCTATTATAATGAGAAAAATTTTCTTTTAACAAAGGAGTACTGGCGAAACCGCAACCGTATTGACCGTTTCTGTGTTCCACTACGCATTGATGCCAGAGAATTAAAGCCAATCACTGGCACTACAGACTATCGTCTGGTTATGCGCTTTGAAGCCTTTGAGGATGAAAAGATTTTTGGTATGGGGCAATATCAGGAGGATTCTTTAAATAAGAAGGGAGCCTTGCTGGAGCTGGCACATCGAAACAGTCAGGCCAGTGTTCCATTTATGATTTCCAGCCGCGGATATGGATTCCTTTGGAACAATCCTGCCATCGGAACTGCCTGCTTTGCTACCAACAAAACAGAATGGACCGCAGAAAGTACAAAAAAACTGGATTATTTTATTACAACTGGCGAAACACCGTCACAAATTGAAGAGCAGTATACTGCAGTTACTGGAAGGGTTCCTATGATGCCAGAATATGGCATGGGATTTTGGCAGTGCAAGCTACGCTACCGTACTCAGGAAGAAATCCTGCAGGTAGCAAGAGAACATAAGCGTCGAGGGCTTCCGATTGATGCTATTGTGGTAGACTTCTTCCATTGGACAAGACAGGGTGAATTCCGCTTTGATCCCCATGAATGGCCTGATCCCGATGCAATGATTCGAGAGCTTCGTGAAATGGACATTGAACCAGTGGTTTCTGTGTGGCCTACCATTGATGAGAAAGCGGATACTTTTCCGGAAATGGCGGAAAATGGATATCTGATTCAGTTTGACCGAGGTCTCGGCGTGAATATGACCTGGATGGGAAATACTACGTTCTTTGATGCCACCCACCCTGGTGCCAGAGAATTTGTTTGGGAACAGTGCAAAAAGAATTATTATAATAAGGGAATCCGCTGCTTCTGGCTGGACGAAGCTGAGCCAGAATACGGACCTTATGATTTTGATTTATACCGGTACTATCAGGGACCAGCCCTGCAATGCAGCAACATTTACCCTGTTATGTATGCAAAAGGATTTTATGACGGTCTGAAAAAAGAAGGTGAAACCGATATCCTAAGCCTAGTGCGCTGTGCCTGGGCAGGTAGTCAGAAATACGGTGCCCTGACCTGGTCTGGAGACATCCACTCTTCCTTTAAAGCCATGAAGCAACAGATTCAGGCGGGACTAAATATGGGGCTGGCAGGCATCCCTTGGTGGACTACAGATATCGGAGGCTTCCTCGGTGGAGACAATACAGACCCAGCCTTTCAGGAACTTTTGGTAAGATGGTTTGCCTGGGGCGCATTTTCACCTGTGTTCCGTCTCCACGGCGAACGTTCTCCTTATTATGAAAGAGAACAGGAATACCGGGACAATATCCGCCTCTTCTCTTCCGCCCAGGATAATGAGGTATGGACCTGGGGCGAAGAAAATTATGAAATCTTAAAGAGCTTCCTCTTCTTAAGAGAACGGCTCCGCCCTTATATCAGGGAATGTATGAAGGAGGCCCATGAAAAGGGAACGCCGGTGATGCGGCCAATGTTCTTTGATGTGCCGGAGGACCCAAAATGTTGGGAAAACTCCTATAGCTATTTCTTTGGTCCAGACCTGTTGGTGACTCCGGTTACTGACTCAGGTGTGGAAGATTTGGAAATATATCTGCCAGCAGGACATCAGTGGACCGAGGCTAAGACAGGAAAGACTTATGAAGGAGGGCAGACAGTGACTGCTGTGGCAACCTTGGATGTAATTCCTGTGTTTATGAAGGATGAGGCCAGATATGAGATTTATATCTAGAAGATAATGTCTAGGCTAAAATGCTCCTGAAATTTTATATTGATTTAATTAATAAATATCTAAAGAAAGGAACAATCACTATGAATATCGAAAAAATGATTCAGGAAATGACGTTAGAAGAAAAAGCCAGTCTCTGCTCCGGTGCAGATTTCTGGCACACAGAAACCATCGAGCGGGTAGGTCTGCCACGGGTTATGGTTTCTGATGGACCTCATGGTCTGCGTAAGCAGGGAGAAATCACAGACCATATGGGAGTGGCAGAAAGCGTTGAGGCGATAGGCTTTCCAACTGCTTCCGCTATGGCATGCTCCTTTAATCGTGATTTAATCAAAGAAGTAGGAAATGCTCTCGGAGAAGAGTGTCAGGCAGAGGATGTTGCAGTACTTTTGGGACCAGGAGCCAATATGAAACGTTCCCCTCTCTGCGGACGTAACTTTGAGTATTATTCCGAAGATCCTTATCTGACTGGAGAAATCGGTGCTGCTTTTGTAAATGGTGTACAGGAGCAAAATGTTGGAACTAGTTTGAAACACTTTGCAGCCAACAATCAGGAATGGCGTCGCATGAGTATTAGTGCGGAAATCGACGAGCGTACTCTTCGTGAGATTTATCTTTCCGGTTTTGAACGCATTGTGAAGAAAGCACAGCCTTGGACAATTATGTGCAGCTACAACCGTATCAATGGAACTTATTCCTGTGAAAATGACTGGCTGCTCAATAAAGTCCTTCGTGATGAATGGGGATTTGAAGGACTTGTTATGACAGACTGGGGTGCTATGAATGAGCGTGTCCCATCCCTAAAATCCGGTCTGGATTTGGAAATGCCTGACTGCCATGGCGAAACCGACAAACAGATTGTAGCGGCTGTAAAGGATGGCTCTTTGTCAGAGGATACTTTAAATCTGGCAGTTCGAAGAATTTTAGAAATGGTAGAAAAATATGTGTCCAACAAAAAGGACCATGCTACTTATGATAAGGAAGCTCATCACCAGCTGGCAAAGAAAATGGCCTGTGATAGTGCTGTACTTTTAAAGAATGATGACATCCTCCCATTAAAAGAAGGACAGAAAATCGCTATAATTGGAGAATTCGCTTCTACTCCTCGTATTCAAGGAGGTGGTTCCAGCCATATTAACTGCTTTAAGGTAGAAAGTGCAATGGATGTTCTTTCTGACAATGACAATGTGACTTATGCCCAGGGTTATCAGTTGAAGGAAGATAAGATAATTCCAGAGCTGGAAGACGCCGCTGTAGCTGCTGCCAAAGACGCAGATATAGCCGTTATCTTCGCGGGACTTCCTGATTCCTTTGAAAGTGAGGGCTTTGACAGAACCCATTTGAATATGCCTGACTGCCAGAATCACTTAATCCAGCGAATCTGCCAGGAGCAGTCCAATGTTATTGTAGTACTTCACAACGGTTCACCGATTCTGATGCCTTGGTTAAATCAGGTAAAAGGTGTACTTGAAATGTATCTAGCTGGACAGACTAGCGGCGCTGCTGCTGTAGATTTGCTCTTTGGTGAGGTGAATCCTTCCGGTAAATTAGCAGAGACCTTCCCACTTCGTCTGGAAGACAATCCTTCTTACCTGAATTTCCCAGGAAATCGTAATAAGGTAACTTATCAGGAAGGTATCTATATCGGCTATCGTTATTATGATAAGAAGAAAATGGATGTACTTTTCCCATTTGGATATGGTTTGAGCTACACCACATTCCAGTATTCCAATGCAAAGCTTTGTGTAAATGGTACTTCTGCTAATAAGGCTAAGGACACCGATAGTATTCAGGTGTCTGTGGATATTACCAACACTGGCTCTGTGGCTGGACAGGAAATCGTACAGCTTTATGTAAAGAATGCGCCAAGTGAAGAAACCCGTCCGGAAAAGGAACTGAAGAACTTCGCAAAAGTCAGCCTGCAGCCTGGCGAAACCAAGACCGTTACTTTTGAATTAGACCAGCGCTCCTTCGCTTATTATCATACAGAACTTCCTGGATGGTATGCACCTTCTGGAACCTATGAGATTTTGTTGGCAGCTTCTTCCAGAGATATTCGCCAGACACTGACACTGGAGCTGGGAAGCACTACGAAAATCCCATTCCTTGTAACAGACATTTCTTCCTGCGAAGATGTATATCTCTTTGCTAATGATCCAAAGCCTTTGGATGCTATGTTGGAAAAGAGTGGTTTCGCAGAATCCACAAATAAAGACGGCGATGACAGTATGGGCGCCGGCACCGCAGAAATGATGCGGGCTATGTTCTCCGGCACTCCTCTTCACTCCATTCTCTCCTTTAGTACAGAGGAGCTAACCTGGCAGGATATACAGGATACCATCCGTGCTATTAATGAGAAGCAGTAACGTAGGCTTTGCATAATATCAGTTACGAATACATGACGACAAAAATGTCATTGGTATTTCTTTTAAAGCGGCGTTTGGTTCAGCTGGTGTTTAGACGGTATCAAGCACGTGTGCGAAGATAGCGTCTTATGCACCATTGCCAGAACCAACCCGAGCCGAAAGGCGTCCGCGTAAATCCGCGAAGGCAAAGCGAGGATATTCTTCATGCTTGCATGTAAGATATCCGAGCGCGCCCGTGAACCCGAGCTCTCGCTAAGCGAGATGCTCGTGGTGGAAATACCATAGAGCATTTTCTGCGTCACTTCTAGAATTGATATTACTAGACGTTATGTAAATGCTGCTGCAAATACTTTTCTCTGGTAGCCATGCCTCCACGGATATGCCGTTCCGATTTATTTAAATCCAACACAGAACGCACCTGTTCTGCTAGTCCTTGATTTATAATAGGTAGTTTTTCTGTGAGGTCTTTATGTATAGAGGTTACAAAACCGAATTAGAGTTTACGGAAATACACATGAAGAATTCCATCCTCTTCCACTACTATTTTTTCTATTATTTTCTTGAGCTGTGTGTTATTACACTTTGATATTTCCCACACATTTTCTATTGCACCAATAAATCTAACTAGCTCTTCTTTCCTCTTTTGAGCATTTTCTTCTTCGTATTGTAATACTTGTAAAGCCTCATTCGTTTCTTTGATTTGTTTTTGGACATTTTCTAACTTATACTTTACTTCTTCTTCCGAAATAGCATCTGCATAGAATAACTGTAAAAGCTTGTCTTTCTGACGGTCTAGTTGCTTTTTCTTTGAAATAAATTGTACTTCTTTTGTTTTTTTCTGATACAGGTTTTGATATTGCATATACAGATTTCGGGACACTTTCCCTTTAATGCTTTTTTCTGACAGTTCCAATTGCTCCATATAACATTCCAAAACCTGAATCAAATCCGCTTCCCATAGCTTTACTTTATTGCTGCAGCTTCCAGTGCCATTACTGTTTCTTCCGCTGCAGACCCAGTAATAAGAATCGCCTTCTGCCTTGGATTTCATCCGCCGGAAAGAATAACCACAACAAGAGCATTTTAATAAAGTGCTGAATATATATTTATTGCTTTGCTTTTGTCTCCTTCCAGAAAACATCTGATTGCGCTCCTGAAAAATCCTTTGTGCTGCTTCAAATTCTTCGATAGCCACAATAGCTAGTTCTGGTCTGGAAACCACAAGCCAATCCTCTTTTTTTTGTAACTTTCTAATTCCTGTTAAAAAATCTGCCACTTCCTCCTTTCCATTAATTACTTTTCCAATATAAATTTCATTCTTTAAAATTCGGCTAATAGCGTTTTGAGACCAGAGACAATTCCTTTTGGTCAGAATTCCTTTTGCATTTAACATAGCAGCAATCTTTGCTGCCCCATAGCCTTCTTTAATATACCAATCAAAAATCTGTTGTACTATTTTTGCCTCTTCCTGATTAATCGATAACCGAAAATAATCTCCAGGGATTTTGTCATAACCATATACCAGATTTGGGACACGTCCCTTCCCTGCATTTTCCCTCTTGCCGAATTTAATCCGCTTTGAGGTGTTGGCAGATTCTTCCTGGGCTACTGCTCCAAGCAGGGTTAATACAAATTCTGAATTGCCCATACTTTGCATATTGGCAGTAATAAAAATGGTATCTATCTGCATTCCACGCAGAGCCCGCACACTCTGCAAAAGATCCACTGTATTTCTTGCCAGCCTGGAAACATCCTTTACCAGAACTTGCTGAAACAGTCCTTCTTTTGCATCCTCCATCATCCTCAAAAACTCCCGGCGATTTCTGGTCTTTGTGCCGGAGATTCCTTCATCCGCATAGGTTTTAATTAAGGTTAGACTATTTTTTTCACAATATTCCTGAAAGAATTTTTTCTGGGTCTCCAAAGAATTTAACTGGTCTGTTTTGTCGGTGGAAACCCTGCAATATGCCACTACATTCATCCTTATATCCCTCCCATGTTCATAGCCCCTGATTTGAGACTATGGTTTAAATTTGTATGTAAAAAATCATTTTCCACAATTGCCTCGCTTTTATGGGAATTAATAATCTCCTTTAGTTTGGGAGTATAGATTTCCACCAAAAGGCTTATCCATAATTTTTCCATTTCTTCTTTCTGATTGGGATTGTGAAAAATATATCTGTATTCCTGTTTTTGCATATTTATAAATCCTTGTCCATTTTCACTAAAATATATGAACTATCGGTTTGGAATATGTGAATTTCTTAACTTGAATCTTGAATCAAAAAAGACTATAGTATTCTCATGCTTATTTGTAAGCAGTAAAATCACTTGAGAAAAGGGAGCAGATTAGCCTGTGGCAAATCTGAAAATGGAGGAACATATGTTAGGACAGAAGAATCCCACAAAAAAGGGATTAAACATTATTATTGTAGGCTGTGGAAAGGTAGGTTATACCTTAATTGAACAGCTGACCCGTGAGGGACATGATATTACCATCATCGATAAAAATCCACAGAAAATCCAAGAGATTACCAACCTATATGACATTATGGGTATGGCAGGAAATGGTGCCAGCTACAGTGTTCAAATGGAGGCTGGTATTGAAAAAGCTGATTTGATTATTGCAGTAACCGAATCGGATGAGTTGAATCTTCTTTGTTGTACTGTGGCAAAACAGGTGGGTCGTTGCGCTGCCATTGCCAGAGTCCGCACTCCGGATTACAGTAAGGAGGCAGCTTATCTTCAGGAGAAGCTGGGTCTGACCATGATTATCAATCCAGAATTGGAAGCAGCCAAGGAAATTGCAAGAATCCTATATCTGCCCGGTGCATTGGATGTCACTACCTTTGCCCATGGGCAGGCAAAATTAATTAAATTTAAGATTCCAGAAGGAAATGTGCTGGATGGAGTTACTATTTCTTACTTCGGTAAAAATATTGCATCTAATGTATTGATTTGCGCCATTGAGCGTGATGGAAAGGTTTATATCCCAGATGGCGATTTCCTTTTGCTTCGTGGAGATATTATTTCTTTTGTAACACCTCGGGGATATGACAAAGTTTTCCTGCAGGATATTGGTTTTCAAACAAATCATGTAAAGGATACTACCATTGTTGGTGGAGGTCGGGCAACTTACTATCTTGCTGACCGTCTGCTATCCATGGGGATTTCCGTAAAAATCATTGAAAGCAACAGAGACCGCTGTGAGGAATTAAGCATCCTCCTTCCCAAAGCCGTCATTATTAATGGTGATGGTACAGATGAAGAGCTTCTGAAAGAAGAAGGTATTGATTATACAGAATCTTTCGTACCATTAACTGGAATTGATGAAGAAAATATTTTGCTGACTCTCTATGCAAAACAAATGTCGAAAGCAAAATTAGTAACCAAGATTAACCGTATGAATTTCAAGGATGTCATTAGCAAACTGGATTTAGGCAGTGTGGTTTATCCTAGATACATCACCGCTGAGGCTATTGTTGCCTATGTCCGCGCCAAAAATGCTTCCAGAGATAGCAGTATTGAAACCTTATACCATATGTTTGATTACCAGGTAGAAGCAATTGAATTCCGGGTGGATGAAGACTCTGCCGTAACCAACACTCCTTTGAAAGATCTTGCATTGAAGAAGGATTTGCTTATTTGCTTTATCAACCGTAATGGCTCTGTTCTGATTCCAACAGGTCAGGACTGTATCAAGGTTGGCGACAGTGTTATGGTCGTTACTACTCATACTGGTTTCGATAATATTCTGGATATTTTGAAATAGGAGGACATCATGAATTTTTCAATTGTTCGTTATGTTTTGGGATATATCCTGATTGTGGAAGGTGCATTAATGCTCCTTCCATGCTCTGTTGCTGTAATATATCAGGAACAGGAAGGCTTTTCCTATCTGTTAGTGGCGTTTCTCTGTGCCCTTTTGGGTACACTAATGATTATCCGTAAGCCGAAGAATAGCGTATTTTATCTGAAGGAAGGTTGTGTAGCTACCTCTTTAAGCTGGATTTTTTTAAGTTTCTTTGGAGCCCTGCCTTTTTGGATTACCCGAGAGATTCCATCTTTGGTGGATGCCTTATTTGAAACCGTTTCTGGCTTTACTACCACTGGAGCCAGCATCTTAAGTGATGTAGAATCACTGTCCCACTGTACTATCTTTTGGAGAAGCTTTACCCACTGGATTGGTGGAATGGGAGTCTTGGTTTTTCTTTTGGCTCTTGTTCCTATGAGCGGCGGTTCTCACATTAACCTGATGAAGGCAGAAAGTCCGGGACCTTCTGTCGGAAAGCTAGTGCCTAAGGTGAAATACACTGCCCGTATTTTATATTTTATTTATCTGGGTATGACGATTATACAGGTGATTTTTTTACTTATTGGAAAAATGCCTGTTTTTGAAGCAATTACTACTACCTTTGGTACTGCCGGAACCGGTGGCTTCGGTATTAAAAATGATAGTATAACAAGTTATTCTCCATACATCCAATGGGTGGTAACGATTTTTATGATTTTATTTGGTGTAAACTTTAATGCTTTCTACTTGATTTTATATAAACAGTTTAAGAAAGCATTTACCATGGAAGAAGTAAAATGTTATTTTGCTATTATTCTTGTAGCCATTGGTATTATTTTCTTTAATATCCTGCCATTATATGAAACTACCTTTGAAGCATTAACCCATGCTGCTTTTCAGGTGGGTTCTATCATTACCACTACTGGTTATTCTACTGCGGACTTTGATTTGTGGCCACAGTCCAGCAAAACCGTTCTGGTGCTTTTAATGTTCATTGGTGCCTGTGCCGGAAGTACTGGTGGTGGAATTAAAGTTTCACGTTTTGTCATCACTTTGAAAACCATGATTAAGGAATTGAATTCCTATATTCATCCGAAAAGTATTAAGAAAATAAAAATGGATGACAAGCCAGTGGAACATGAGGTTCTTCGTTCCATTAACGTTTTCTTTATTACGTATATTATTTTATTTGCTGCTTCTGTATTGGCTGTTTCCTTTGAGGGACGGGATTTGGTAACAACCTTTACCGCAGTGGCAGCCACTTTTAATAATATTGGACCTGGTCTGGCAATGGCTGGCCCAACGGAAAACTTTGGTTTCTTTACGGACTTTTCCAAGTTTATCATGATTTTTGATATGCTGGCAGGTCGTTTAGAACTATTTCCTCTGCTGATACTCTTCCATCCAACTCTTTGGAAGGAAACCCTTACTCAGAAGAAAAAGGCAAAGCAAGAGGAAATTGTGTAAGGGATAGTAACAAAACCGAAAGGGTGTCTCATTTCGAGGCACCCTTTCGGTTTTGTTACGTCTGTATGTGCAGTGCTTTTGCTTACGCCAAAGACGGAAGCGGTCTGGCGTACTGTTGCTTTATTTTCAATCATGTACTGCGCCAGAGCCACCGCTCTTTCTTCTAGTCTGTCTACTAAAGATTCTGATTGATAATGTTTTCTATAACTTGATTTTTCCACTATGTTACTCCTATTTTTCTGTTTATTACATCTTATGTCAGAAAAAAGCAAGTTATTCGATAGTTATTTTACTTTCACCTTACATTTCACTGCCACTCCACTCTTCATGGTAATTATTATTGTTGCCTTACCTTTTTTCATTCCCTTTACCACGCCTTTTTTATTTACCTTTACTACTTTCTTTCCAATCACTTTGCATTTCTTAATGCTATCACTGGAAAGTTTTTTCTTAAATTTAATTTTAGCCTTCTTTTTACGTTTCACTACCAAAGTTTTCTTTTTCAATTTTACCTTTGGTTTTTTCACGGTTATCTGGCAGGTAATCTGGGTTTTATTGGACAATGTGGCAGTAATCGTTACTACGCCTGCCTTTTTCGCCTTTAATAATCCATTTGAATCTACTTCAGCTATATAAATATTTGAAGAAGAATATGTAATATTTGAACTCTCTCCGGCATTTATTATCTCAAGTGCTAATTCCTCTGTTACATATACTGTGTATTGGCTGTCCTTAAATGCAGGCTCCATACTTTCTGAGGCATCTGGTTTTGCAGAGGTTACAGGCTTATTTGTGTTCTGAGCACTCGGACTCTCACTTGGACTACTCGTTGGAGAGTTGCTTGGCATCGAACTATTTGTCGGCTCTGTGGTTGACTCAACTGATGGGCTCACAGTCGCTGTAGAAACTGGCAATGTCGGAGTCGCTACTGGACCCACAGTTGCTGTTGAGGTTGGCAAAGTCGGAACCGTTGTCGGTGTTGTACTTGGTAATGCCGGGTCAGTAGTTGGTGCTGCTGTTGGTGCTGCACTTGGTAATGCTGGGTCCGTAGTTGGTGCTGCCGTTAGTGTTGCACTTGGTATCACTGTCGCAGGAGCACTTGGCACTGGACTTTCCGTTGGTACAATCGTTGGCGTTGTACTTGGTGCCACTGTTGCAGGTGCACTTGGTACTGGACTTTCCGTTGGCGCAATTGTTGGCGTTACCGTTGGCACTACAATTGGCGTTGCAACTGGGGTTACAGTCGGCTCAACGGTTGCGGTTGGCTTTGTGGTTGGAACCACCGTTGGCTCTACTGTCGCTGTCACAACTGGAGTTGCGGTTGGTTCTAACACTGGTGTGATTGTTGGTAACACAATTGGTGTTGTGCTTGGTGACACTGTTGCCGTTGTAACAGGGGTTGCGGTTGGTTCTTTTGTCGGCTCTACCGTCGCTGTTGCAACTGGAGTCGCGGTTGGCTCCTTTGTTGGTTCTACCGTCGGAGCTTCCGTTGGTTCTTCTGTTGGCTCGACTGTTGGTGTTGCAACTGGGGTTGCGGTTGGCTCTTCTGTTGGTGCCACCGTTGCAGTCGCAACCGGTGTTGTAGTTGGCGCACTACTCTCTGAAGCAGATACCCCATACAGCTTTGTAACACCAATCTCACTTAATTCAGCAGCAGATGCCAAAGCTTCACTGTGATCTTCCGCAGTGGCTCCCTTCGTTGCCAGATATAATCCAGCAGAAGCTGCTACCAGCCCTACACTGTAGTCCAATGCTACCTCATTACAAATATAATCATTCTGATTATCTGTATATGTTCCATCCTGCTTTGGTCCACCCACCAGCGCTCCCAATAATGTATAGTGATCCTCTCTGGTCTCACTTGCATTTGAAGAACGGGATGCTGCTCTGTGATGCGGATATTGTGCTGAGTTTTCATTATATCCTACAATATAACAACGCTTATTTGGATTTTCTCCAATGATATATCTCATCTGGGATTCTGCCCATGATGTATAACTGCTGCCACCGGTTCCTTTGTCATATACCAGACCACAAAACTGCATTGCAGTATTATAACGGCAGGATCCCCAGTCACTGATACAGTTATATACACTATCTAATACTGTTCCATTGCTCTTATTATTGGTAATAGATTGTAATGTAGTCCAGTCCTCCATCAGCATGGCACCTAACGCACCACTGTTATCCCAATCCATAAGCCATCCTGTATTGATGCCAGACTTATTGTTATTGTATTCCTGCTGGTAAGCAGAATCCTTTGTTGCCGCATATAAAGCCGCTGCTGCTACGGAATAATCGTCCTTCCAGGAAGTAGAATCATAAAATCCGCTTGCCCCTTCTGTTGCTACATTCTTGCTATTATTCTGAACAAAAGTAAATAAATCCTTTGCTACCTGTAAATCTTCTTCATTTCCAAAGTTCATATAATTAATTGCCAGTGCCGCAATTGCAAGACTGACTTCGTCTGTGGCTGGATTAGAGGAAGTTGCAAAGTATGCCGGACGACTGCCCGTCTGATTCTCTGGCGCTCCCCAGTAAGCGTGGTCTGCATTTCCTTCGCCTACTTGATAACAGAAGGCCACAACGCCACCAGTTTTGTTGGTATTATCACTATAAACTGTGCTTCTCTTAAAATAGTCACAGAAATAATTGGTAATAGTCTTTAAATGCTCATCCTGATCTAATCCAGTGTAAGCATCTTTAAATTCATAATAACTCATACCAAGAGCAGTTGCTGCATATCCCTGTGGAAGACCAAATTTCACGTGGTCTCCGGCATCATGAAATCCACCTGATACATCTACCTGATAAGTAGTTCCATTTACCGTAACGGATACATTGGCATCATCAGTATGGCAGTCCCCACGCCAACTTAATCCACAGTTTTCATCTACATCCGTTCCACACATATTTGCATCATAGAAGTACAAAGACTCCTGTAAAGCTTTGGCATAATTATATTCCACTACCAAATCTTTGTTAGTAGTGGTATCTGTAGTAGAGCTGGAACCGCTGCCACTACCTGAATCGTTGGTTTCGCCAGAAGAATAGTCGTATTCTGACTGACTTCCAATATTATAGTAAACCGCCTTTACCTGAATACTGGAAGCATCTACATATTTTGCTGCAAATCCACCACCAGGAACATTATTGGTCATAGTTCCTGTGGATACCACTGCATTTGCCCCGCTCTGCATTGGATACATATAAATTGTATCTCCATCTGCCACGAAGGTAGCGTTCCAACACTTAAATGCACTGGCTGTTCCGCTTGGTACTTCCAGTACTACAATCCAGTCACAAATTGTACTACCTGAATTATTGCTGATGGTCATATCAAACCCCGACCAGTCGTTACTTGGAGTTCCCTGATTTGTTACTGTAGCTGTGACACCGGAAGAATAATCTCTAGTGGTTCCTAATGTATTGGTATCATCCTCTCCTGATCCACTGGACGTACCTGTAGAAATGAGTTTAGCTGAATCAATGGTATAAGAAACGCTGGCATCTGCTGCAGTATCAGCAAAACGCAATCCCAGATTCCCCATGGTGTCTCCACCATTCCAATCCATTCCACTGAAATTATAGGCCAATGTAATCTGCTTACCTGCTTCTAATACAGTAGTATCTGTGGAATTCCATGCCCAGCTTCCGGAAGCATCTGGCTGT
This sequence comes from Butyribacter sp., assembly GCA_045542435.1. Taxonomy (GTDB): domain Bacteria; phylum Bacillota; class Clostridia; order Lachnospirales; family Lachnospiraceae; genus Jutongia. The sequence goes on from JAZQLD010000029.1 coordinate 24,047, forward strand.
GCATAAAGCATTACTCCAGGATTATTTCCAGAAAAACTATTGATAGTAACCGTTACTTCCATAGAAGTAATTCCATAACTGGATAATGCACTTTTATTCTCTGCCTGGGACGGAATCGTAAAAAGTACATCTGAAATATAATCGTCTCCATATTCATTTTTTACGAGGGTAACGGTGTCGCTGCTACTGCCACTCTTGACAGATAAGTTATAGCTTGTATCAGACGCCTGCGCCATTTTCCCTGTTCCTGGCAATGCCAGACCGCTTACCGCCATGGCAAAAGCCAACACCCATGCAATACTTCTTCGCATCTGTTGCTTTCTCGTTTTTTTCATAACCTTCCTCTTTCCTGCCGAATCAATGTATTTTCTCCTGATTTCACACTGATTCTTAGCATATCATGCTAATTTTTACACCTTCACGTAACAAAACTGCACGTTACCTTTTATTTTATCACATTTTCTCAGGACTTGAGAAGATTTTTCCAGAAAAGAGAAACAAATATGGCACAAAATTCAGTTGCTGGAATTGTGTAGTTTCACCAAAAAAGGCAAAATCTACATTTCGAGCCATTTTCTCCCGCCAAAAAGGCAACACCAACGTGTTGCCTTACATAAATTTTATCATTCACTTAAATGTAATCCTAATACTCCGGCCGCATCAGACTTCCCTTCTCAAAGGTATACTCTGCCGTATCCAAAGGATATGTTATCTCTTCCTCATAATACCATGGGTCTTCCTCGTGAGCTGGATTCTTCAATAGGTGAAATTCCTGTGCTGGCATAAAGCCCTGTGCTAGAAGGAATGCCTTCTTTCCTTCTGCATTTTCACAAACATCCACTACCATTACTACATGTCCCGGACTGCCGCCCTTGATAAAAATATCTCCTGCCTGAATCTGAGACAAAGAAATCTTTTTGGATTCTTTTTCCATAGAAAGGGTGCTGGCATAGGAAAATACAATTCTCATATATTGCTGAAAGGTTTCGTAGGAATTATCTGCCACCGCAGAATGCACCCATCTGCAACCACTATCCGATACTTCAATCCGATACCCCTGGCGCCATTTGCTATATTCTGCAAAAAATCCATTTACAAAATGAAACCCAATTTTATCCGGTTGTCCTGTCTGCCAATAATACTCTGCATACATTCGCATAATGGAATCGGCGCACTGCTGCAAATCCTCCTCTTCCATTGGCAATTTAAATACCCCCACATGTACATTCTGATTGCCCTTCTCATTGCCATCATAGTACAAAACAGGACTTCCTGCCTTCTTTAACTTATAATTTCGCAGAAATGAGGCAAAGGAATTTTTCTTTGCAGCAACTCTTTGATACCCCTCCGGTACCCGGATACGGCTCTTTAACCTATTCCCGTCTTCCTGGACAATAGGCTTTGCTGTTTCCTGTAATGAATCCCCTTCCAGGGACTTTTCTTTTTTCTTCTGTGTATCTGCCTGTGTTTCCATTTGACCAGCCTCGCCAGAGTTTCCACCCTGGAGACCATTTCTTAAAAACAATGCTGCAAGTCCAATACAAAGAAGCAAGATAATAATAATAGAAATATTCTGTTCTTTATTCATCATATGATGGAATGGGTTTCTTCTCGACTTTCTACTTTGGGACATAATACGTTCTCCTTCTCTCTCATAAAAAACAAACTAAGTATATCATAATTTCATTTCAAAAGATAGAATCTATCCTAAGCAAATATGCCTTACGTCTTAATGCCATAAAAACAGCATCCAGACAGGCTTAGATACAGAGATGAGAAATTAACAGCACATTTTGTCTCTTCTTGTCCCCACGTTTTGCCTATGCTATAATTATTAACGTTGCCACTCCCTATACTGGCACAGAAGGGAGGGTTGTCCTACGGAAATTTTCTTAACTTTTATCCTCTCTGTTATGGCTAGTGTAGTCGCCTACTACATATGCAAATGGTTGGACAAAGAGGACTAACTGGCAACCAGCCTAGGGCATAAGCCACCCTGCCAAAATGGAATAAAAACCCCTCATAAGTTGCAGCCTTATGAGGGGTTTTGTTGTCCTAACGGACTATTCTTAACTTTTGCCTAGGCATATTATAACATATGCAAAAGTTGTGTCAACCATTCTTAAAGTTCTTTCATAAAAGTTCCCTTCTCACCTCTTCCTTCACCTCATAATCCATTTCCTTATAACTCCATACCGCCCTTCCGATACCATAGTAGTCAAAGGCTTTGTTGATGGCTCTCATCCATAAAGCAGCATCCTTTATGTCTGCCCTGTCAATTACGCCATATTCTCCACAATACAATGCCGTCCCTCTTTCCTCAGCAACCTTCGCAGCCTCTGCAAAAAATTCGATGAAGAATCTTTCATCCAAAGGCTGGTCCATTGGCAGATTCTTTGGAAAAATATCAGACTGATGCGGCAGAATTTCTTCTGTAGCATCAATAACCTCCTGATAACTAGATGCCATCGCAAATCGAAAATCCGGCTTCATGCCTGCAACCCAGCCTGCTCCCTGATGAGTAAATACCAATGGTTCATAGCAGTGAAAATTGTATATTATATTTTTATCCTGAGGCATAGGAAGATCTTTTACTGCCGCTGCACAGTTGTTCCAATAGCCTCCTACTAAAATAGAGATGGTAGGTACAATTTTTCGGATACGTGCAATACATTCACTTGCAATTTTGTTCCATGTATCTGAAAGCTCCTTGTCAACTACTTCATTTAACAATTCAAAGGCCAGTCGGTGTTCATATCTTCCATAACGGCGGGCAAATTCTTCCCAAAGCTTGTAAAACCGCTCCTGATAATTCTCATTTGTGAAGAATCCCTCTTCCTTCTCTCCTGCATCAAAGGAATATCCTGCTGTTTTGTGCAAGTCCAAAATCATATTTAAATCATATCTTCCACACCAGTCAATGACCTTTTGAATGTACACAAATCCTTCTGGGCGATAGGAACCATCTTCATTTTCTAATAGATTGTAATCCACTGGCACTCGGATATGGTCAAAACCCCATTCACTAATTTTGCAAACATCTTCTTCTCTAATAAAACTATCGTAATGCTCTTTTGTATGACAACACTGTGACAGCCAGCCTCCCAGATTCATACCCCTATTGTAACCAATCCATTTTTTCATAAGAATACCACTCCTTTTCTTTGGCTGGTGGAAAATAGATTTTCGCACTAGCCACCATATGATTTTGATTTAATTATGTTTAACAGCTATCCCTGCTGTCTGAAGTCATCATAGAATAATTTATTTGTATGCGGTATAATAAATCCGATATTTATATTACGATTCCGACACAAGTTATCTTTACTTTATGTTTGCATAAATAATTTGACCTCATTTTCAAACGAGGTATAGCGGAAATTACGATTGGCTTTTAATATATTCTTTGATAAAATGAATGATGCAGACAAGCAAAGCGCAAAAAAGGAACTGTATTAGTAGGAGGAAATTTAAATTATGAAAATCAGCGCAAAATTAAGGTCAATAGGTTTGATAATAACCATATTTCTTGTGGGAGTATTGTATTTATCGACAGGGGCTTATGCAACGGAAGAAAGAACCGTTGTAGAAACAGATACTATTTCATGTGTGAATGACACCGATGCCGTGGCATGGACGTTATATAGCGATGGAGAATTGGTGTTTTCCGGCAGTGGAACCACCGGAATCAATCTTGAGTATGGCTGGTTTCTCACATGGAGATATTTTGACAAGTCGCAGGTCACCTCTGTCAGTGTGGAACCTGGTTCCAACATTGTTGTGAACACGGCAGATCTCATGTTTTCTCAATTTGAAAACTGTAAGTCCATTGACTTATCCGGTATGGATTTTAGTCAGGCAACCGGCATGCTGCAGATGTTTTATAGATGTATGTCTTTGGAATCATTAAATATAACGGGCATGAAAACAAATAATGTAACCAGTATGAAAAGAATGTTTGAAGAATGCGAGAAATTAACCAAACTAGATATCAGTGGTTTTGATACGCGTAAGGTTACAGATATGTCCTACATGTTTTGTGAATGCAGCCAGTTGACAGAGTTAAATTTAAACGGTCTTAAAACGAACAATGTTACCGATATGAGTAGCATGTTTGCGGGCTGCAGACAATTAACTGCATTGGATGTCAGTGAGTTCAATACAAGTAAGGTCACTGATATGGAGGAGATGTTTTATAATTGTGTAAAAATACCAGAATTAAACGTAAGCGGTTTTGAGACAGGGAATGTCACAAATATGAATAGTATGTTTAGTTGCTGTAACGTATTGGCAGCATTAAATGTTGGTGGGTTTGAAACAGGCAATGTTACCGATATGAGTGATATGTTTACGAATTGCTATCAGTTAACCGAATTAAATGTCAGTGGTTTTGACACTGGTAAAGTAGAGAATATGTCTGATATGTTTAGTTATTGCAGTGTACTGGAGACTTTAGATGTCAGTGGCTTTAAAACGGAAAATGTCACAAACATGGCTTGCATGTTTGGTGGCTGTGAAAAATTAACTGAATTAGCAGTCGCAGGCTTTGAAACAAGTCTGGTCACAGACATGACCTCTATGTTTTCCGGGTGTAGTAGTTTGACCACATTGGACGTCAGTAATTTTGTTACCGACAATGTGACTAATATGTCTTATATGTTTTATGACTGTAGTGATTTGACTACGCTTGATGTCAGCCAATTTAATACAGCTCACGTAACCAGCATGTTAGCTATGTTTTATTATTGTGATGGCTTAACGGAATTGAATGTAAAAAACTTCGTTACCACAAATGTCACAAATATGAGTGCTATGTTCAGCGGTTGCAGTTCATTGCAGGTATTAGATGTCAGTGATTTTGATACCAGTAACGTCAGGAATATGTCGAATATGTTTTATAACTGTCGTACACTGAGTGAGATAGATGTCAGTGGCTTTCATACCGATAAGGTAAGCAATATGTTAAACATGTTCAGAGAATGCAAAGCTGTGGAGGAGTTAAATCTAAGTCAATTTGATACTGCAAATGTAACTAATATGTCGAATATGTTCTACAACTGTAATGCGTTAAAGACATTAGATTTAAGCAGCTTTGACACATCAAAACTGACAAGCAATTTCCCAAAAATCAAAGGCAGCAGTCTGGAGACTTTAATTTCTCCTAAAACTACAAGTAATTTCACAATAGAGACAGATTCAAAAATCTTTTATTATGATGACGCCGATGGCGGACGACACATTTTTTATGGGAATTCTCATGAATTTACAAATTGTGAACCATTAACAACGATTTATTTTATTCCATCTACCCTCCCGATCAACTATGTATATGAAGGAGAATTGGTGGATTGTGCGCTGACCTATTCGGTTGAAGAAGGTTTATCTTCCCTTGGTTCTGTCGCTTTAGAACATTACACATTTGACGGATGGTATACCGATAGTACTTATACAACCGAGATAACTTCTATTGAAAGTGGAACGATAGAAGAGCCTACGTTATATGCTAAGATGATTCCTGATACTTATTCCATTACCTATGAGAATACTGAACAGGCGCTTAGTACAAACAGTTTACCAACACATTATAACTATGGTTTCGAACTTGTATTACCTGATTTGGAAGGCACCTGTTACGCATTTGACGGTTGGTACACAGACAAAGAATTGGAAGAACCGATAGAAACCATCTCCGCTGGCAGCTTTGGAAATGTAACTCTGTATGCAAAATGGACTCTGGTGCATGAGACTTATGTGAAAAATGTAAAGGAACCAACTTGTACGGAAACGGGATATTCCGGTGATGTATATTGTCTTTCTTGTGAAAGGATGCTACAGTCAGGAAAAGAGCTGGAAACAGTAGACCATGACAGTTCAATAGTCAAATCAGTAGTAGAGCCGACTTGTACCATAGATGGATATTCCGGTGATCATCACTGTAAATGGTGTGATAAGTTGATGATCAAAGGGGAAAAGATTGCATGTAAAGGTCATGATGTAGATAGAGAGAATGGTAAGGTTATCACTCCGGCAACTTCCATAGCCGAAGGAATCATAGAATATAAATGTAAGAACTGTGATTACACAGAGAAAGAACCAATTGCCAAGGTTAGTGCAGACATCCCTAAGGAAGATGATATCCCCAAGAAAGATGACATCATCAAGGAAGATGCCCTCCCTGAACAGACACCTAACGTGACAGATGAAACAATTTTGTCTATGCTTAATGATGATGATATCGAGGGGTCTTCTTTTGCATTAATTCAAGCAAAAGCAGATAAGACAACCAAGAATAGCATCAGGCTGAAATGGAACAAAGTAACGGATGCAGACGGCTATAAGATATATGGCAATAAATGTGGTAAAAAGAATAAGTATAAGTATATCACCACCATTACCAATGGCAATACCACCAAATTTATTCAGAAGAATCTGAAAAAAGGAACTTATTATAAGTACATTGTAAGAGCCTATAAATTGATTGATGGGCAGGAGGTAACCATTGCCGTTTCCAAGACCATTCATGCTTCTACCACTGGTGGCAAGTATGGAAACGCCAAGTCAGTGAAGCTAAAAACGAACAAGAAGCTTAAGAAAAAATCTGGTAAGTATACACTTACCATCAAGATGAACAAAAAATACACTGTAAAAGCTTCTGAAATAAAACAGTCTAAGAAGATTGACACGCACAGAAGAATTAGCTATGAATCCAGTGATACAAGTATTGCAACGGTGAAAAATGGCGTGATAAAGGCTGTTTGTAAAGGAACATGCTATATCTACGCTTATGCCCAGAATGGTGCTTATGCCAAGATTAAAGTAACTGTGAAATAAATACACCTATACTTTAAAGCCCCAGCGCATCAGTCAAAATAATGCGGTCCAGCCACGATTATGAGCCCATTTTGATTGATTTTATGGGGCTTAAGTTGAATAAATTAGCATCATCGGGAGGAATGAATATGAAACGTGAATTAGAACGATTACTTTTTTTACAACAGCAGGAAGAAGCCTTTCACCTTCCTGTAGAAGATGAATTTCATTTTTACCGTTGTATCCAGCAGGGCGACTTATCTGTACTGGAAGGTCATATGGAAATCGAGCCTCTGGAGGGACTTGGAACACTTTCCGCTAATCCTATGCGCAATAAAAAATATCATTTGATTATTTTAGTAGCTATGATTACTCGTTTTTGCGTGGAAGGAGGACTGGACAGGGAAATTGCTTACACTATGAGCGATATGTATATTCGCCATATTGATCAGGCATCCTCTGACCATGAACTTTCCCAGATAAAAAGAGAGGTTATCACTCAATACACTTGTACCATGAATGAACGTAAAAAACAGCAGCCTCTTTCCCTGCCGGTAGTGCGGGCAATGGATTATATCAAAACCCATTTGACCCTGCCTTTAACCAACAAGGAAATCGCTACTGCTGTTTCCTGTCATCCTGATTATCTTTCCCGGCTTTTTAAGCAGGAGACAGGCTCCACCTTAAGCCGGTATGTTTTAGAACAAAAATGTCACACTGCGCGGTACATGCTGGAAAACAGCTCTGCTTCCTGTACCCACATTGGTGCTTTTCTTGGCTTTTCCTCCTGCAGTCATTTTATTTCCCGGTTCAAATCCGTGGAAAATATGACGCCGGAGGAATACCGCCATTTAAAGCTTTATCAGCCTCTTAGCTCTTTTAAAGAAGAAGAAAGTTAATCCTTTTTTCCAAATGCAATCTGGAATTATTTTACTACTACCAGCACTTTGGCTTTCTTCTTTCCAAGCTTTATATTAAGTGGAGTCGTTCCTTTCTTCAGACCCTTCACTCTGATGGTAACTGCCTTCTTTGTGGTAACCTTTGACATTACCTTTACTACTTTTTTCTTGGCTGTTATTACAGGCTTATCTGTAATCGCTTTCTTGGCATTCTCTCCCTTTACTTTGAAAACAATTGCTGCTTTTTTGCCTTTTTTCACAGTGATTTTCTGCTTTTTTGCCTTTACTGTTTTTGCACTATTTTTAATGGTTACTTTAATGGTTGCTTTCTTATCACCTGCAAGTAATGTTACCTCTGTAGAAGCTCCTTTTACTGCCTTTTTCTTAGCAGTGATTTTCACCTTATTACCAACCATCTTTGCTGTAACTAATTTCTTGTTTCCGGTTTTTGCAGTCACAACCGCTGCCGAAGTAGCATTTCCAGACATAGTCACTGTATATTTTATCTTGACATTCTTGCCTTGTCCTACTACTACCTTAGACTTAGCCGGCTTTACAGCTACGATTCCTGCCGGACTGGATGACACAAAGATTCCACCATTGGATGCGGGCGGATTGGCAGTAGTTGCAGCTGGAGCTGTGGTAGTTGCTGGTACAGTCTCTACAGGCAATGGATTTACTGGAGTTACCACTGGTGCTTCTGCTGCATCTGTTACATCATATAGCGCCTTCTTTCCATCTGCCACATTGATACATGCCGTCAATCCGCGAAGAAGCTGCTCTGGCTGATATCCCATAAGATTTTCATCCACTGTGCCTTCTTCTACATTTACAAACTCTGTTGCTGCATCCAGTACAGTCTTTCCGTTTTTAATAAAATCTCTTCCATCCTCTTCACTCACCGGGCTGATTCCAAACTGTCCCATTACTGTCATCACCTGAGACAAAGACCATGCATTATTGGCACTCCAGCTGTCTCCATACAAGCCTTCTGTGGACTGCATACTCTCTAAGAAACGAAGCGCCTTGTTGCAAGCCTTCTCTACATTGGTTCTATCAAAAGAAGCGTCTTCTTTTTCAGCCGGATTTCCTTCCTTGGTATATGGTGCCAACGGCTGAATGGTCATAGCTGCCATGTCAACACCCCAGGAAATAGAAGAACCAATCTGAGGATCTACTTCTGTAACTAATGCATTTACCAATTCTGTTCTGGTAACATAATTCTCGCCCTGTGGAAGTGCGTAGTTTGCACTATCCAGTGCCAACAGCATAGTTGCTTCTCTTGTATAAGACTCAGCTGAAGCTTCATAAACAGCTTTTGATGCCATCTTTTCAATCAAATTAAATCCGCCTACATTTGTGGCATCCATTCCCATAGCAGAAACTGCCAGAACAATTTTGGCATAGAAAGTTTCTGCATATCCAGCTTCTAAAATGCCTGCTTCTGTAATATCTTCACCTGTAGTTTCATCCTTTGTCTTTCCATTTTCCTTTAATTCATATAACTGCTGTACCAGCTTGGCATATACTGCCTGATAAAATTCCTGATTCTCATATCCAGCCTGAATCAGTGAAAATACGGTGTAAAGTCCATTGATATTCCCCAAGCCGGGAATCACATTGTCTGTTCCAAACTGAGCCTGATAAATAGACTCAGCCAGTACATTTTTCTGTTCCTTTGCAGCTGCTATAAGAGCATCTGACTTCTCTTTATTCGGATTCAAGGTCTCATCATCTACAAAATCTGCAGCTTCTAAGCTGGAATCTTCATAGCTGTAAATCAGGCTGATTTTATCATTATCCTGCAATTCATAGCTTCCCATTCCAATCTGGGAATAACTACCATTTACATAGAAGGACCAATAATACCAATTGTCACCTTCATTCTCGGTTCCCATTCCATTAATAGATTCTAAATAGGCACCATATGTATCATCAATAATCTCATAATTATCCTTATATTCTGAGTTATCTAATACATTTTTCACCAAAACATCAGCAGTAGTTCCTGATTCTACCTGCATTGCAGTCTTGTTAATCTGCACCTGGGTGCCAGAGGCATTTTTTCCCTGGATTGCCAAGTATACCGTAATTAACTCCGCTGCTTCAGCTGCTTTGACTGGAGCTGGACAGGCATAAGCCAGCGAGCTAATCATTAAAGCCAATGCCAGCAATAAACTAGTTACTCTTCTCGTCTTCATAATATAACCTTCTTTCTCCACTTCTGTGGTACTCCTATTTATTCAAACTGCGTATATATCAAATCGTAAAATTACCTGCGGCCTTTTGGGACGTCATAATTTTACAGTTGATATCATCCACAGTTGATTCCAAATTTGATTTGTATGCGCTGTAATTTCTGCAGAATATTGTCTCCAAAAAGAAACATACAAAATGCTGAAGCAGCGGCATGGGATGCATCATAAGGTACTCCTGTAAGATACATTGCCTTTAACGCCTCTACACTAATTTGACTGTTTGCCGGATCCGAGGTGTGGGACATAAGCATGGTGGCAAAGTTCATAATACCTCCATATAGCAAAAACACTGTAATAAATGTAAATATGGTCGTAGTAACGGCATCCACTGGCAACTTTTTTCTTTGAATCAAACATCCTGCCAAAAGTCCAACAATGCCAAACACATACAATCGCCAGCCCAAAAAGCTTTCTCCCTCTAGTGCGCCAGATACCAGATACCAGAGGTATGCCACAATCCATGCAATAAAAATGCATACTACTGGTGCTGCCACCAGCCGGAAGGAATGATTCTTTTCCAGCGATAATTTCTGGGCAAGACTTTTTTCCTGTCCCAAAAATCGGTCTTTCACTTCAATATGATTAAATACCAGTCCCGCTAAAAAACCAATCAGTCCCCAGGCTGCCATCTGCCAAGGAGTCCATGGTCCCTGTCCTGTAAAAAAATTACATAGCAGGCGGCTTAATGCACCGATTAAAAATCCAGCCTCCGGTCCTAATGCAATTCCTGAAATCACTACCATAGTTGTTCCTGCATGCAGAGGAATGGTATGACTGCATATTTCATTGGCAATAACACAAAATCCCGTCATAGTTGCTAATAAAACAATTTCTCTGGCTCTTGGCTTCCGATATTCAAAATTCGCAAAAAAACTGATACTAACAATCCCCAGAACTAACAGGCTTACTAAAAGATAATGACTGTCTTCCAGCAAAAGATAGGAGCCTGCAAGAATCAGAATTAAAACAAGAAAGATTTCGGCAAAGAGAATGGCTTGTCTCTTCTTCTTCCGTAATAAATACGCATCCCAATCCATATTTCTTCTACTTTTCTTTTTCTTATTCATTTGTGGCTCCTCCCTTCTGCTTAAATTTTCCATTCCTATTATCTCTGTAAGCTTGACACATGAAATATTTATATTTTCCTTTGGAAATGTTTCTCTAAATCTTCTAGTAATACACAATCCTCAAAAACTCCACTGGTCATACGCTGAACCGCTGTAGTATAAAAAGAATTTTCCTTAAAAAATTCCCTTGTAGTATTACTGCTGATAATCTGCCCATCAAACAAGAGTCCGCAATGTGTGGCATTTAAAGCACAAAATTCCATGTCATGTGAAACCATTACAATGGTAATCCCCCGTTCCTGTAGCTGCATTAATAGCCCGGAAAGCTTTTCCTTAAATGCCGCATCTAAGCCTTTGGTAGGCTCATCCAACAAAAGCACCTCTGGTTCCAAAAGTAATATCTTACCTAATGCAAGGCGTTGCTGCTGCCCTCCGCTTAAATCCATAGGATTCTGTTGACGCTGTGGTACTAATTCCATAAAGTCCAGCATCTCTTCCACCCGCTTACTGATTTCTTCCTGAGACAGTTTCTGCTTTTGATTTCCATAATTCTCAAAGGCTTCTGTTAATTCCTCCTGCACAGTGATTTCCGTAAAAATACTTTGGGGATTTTGAGCCAGATAAATGACTTTTCCCTTGGCTTTTAGCTTTCCTCCTTTGGGTTTGTAAACCCCGGATAGAACCTTTAAGGCTGTGGTTTTGCCAGAAGCATTCCCTCCGAGAATGGCATAAATACTTCCTTTTTCTATTTGTAAATCCAACCCTTCCAGTATCTTATTTTCTTTCCCATAGGTAAATCCTATATTCTTTGCTTCTAATACGATTTCCTTCTTCTCTTCCTTCTTAGACGACCAATGAAAATGAAAGTCTTTCTGCTTACTGTTTCCATTATCATTACTTTCTTCTTTTTCTATTGTAGAATTCTCCTTCAGAAAATTCTCTCTTAACCATTTTTTCCCTTCCCGGACAGTGATTGGAACCATCTCATTCTGTCCCAAAACACGGACATTCTTTCCCAGCCATTTTCCATACGCCTGCATTGCCACCGGCATTGCCTTTGCCACTGGAAGTTCCTTCCCGTTTCTCTTGGCGTACTCCTGTAACACAGTTAAACATTGCTGCTTGCGGACATTTCCAATTAATTTTCCCTCATGCAAAAAAAGAATCCTGTCTGCCAGTGGTACTACTTCCTCCAACCGCTGTTCTGACAGTATAATGGTAGTTCCAAAATCCTGATTTAGCCGATGCAGAGTTTGAAGGAACCTTCCAGCTCCAATAGGATCTAATTGGGAGGTTGGCTCATCCAGAATCAGAAGCTGTGGCTTCATTACCATAACTGCTGCCAGATTTAGAATCTGCTTCTGACCTCCTGACAGGGTGGAAACGTTTCTGCGAAACCAACTGGAAATCCCAAAATATTCTGCAATTTCCGCCGTCCGCTTTCGGATTTCCTCTCGGGGAACCCCCAGACTTTCCAATCCAAATGCCAGTTCATGCCATACCTTATCTGTGACAATCTGATTTTCTGGATTCTGCCCTACGTATCCTATGCTTTCTGCATTCTCTCTGTCTGACATTTCTTCCAGTTCCTTTCCCTGAAAGAAAATAGCTCCCTGTCCATTTCCAAATGGAATCTGATTCTTTTTCATATGGCGCAAAAGTGTACTCTTGCCACAACCAGACTGACCGCAAAGCACTACAAATTCAGAAGGATAAACGGAAAAACTGATATTTTCTAACGCTTCCCTAGTGGATGACGGATAACAAAAGGTCACCTGCTCCATTTGCAAAATTGCATGCTTTTCCATTTCCTAATCCCTCCTTTTTGCATTTTCTTTTCTAAGCTTTGCTGTTGTATACTTTTCTGTTATATATTTGCTAATTCCATAAAGAACCGGTAATATTCCTGCGGCAAAAAATGTTATAATCCCAACTATTGCTTCATGGCTCAGGTCTTTGATAGTAATTGCCGGAAAATATGACGCTTTATAGCATCCTCTTCCTATCACCCAGACAGCTATACCGTATAGTCCCAAAAACAGGACACACCATATTCCACTTCCCTTTGTAAACCGAAACAAATCAAAGCTGGTTCTATGTCCAGTGCCATACCCCCGGGACTCCATGGATATAGATGTTTCGATAGAGCTTTCTAAGGACCAGGATATTAAAATAGACAACTCCTTTAACAGCATTTTTCCCTTTCCCATCAAGGATAACTGGGCTGTGCTTCTTCCCATTCCCCTTTGTCCGTCCTGTATCTGACAGAACCGTTCCCGCATAAGGGGAATCATACGAAATACCATAGAAATCAAAAGCCCCACTGCCGGAAATGTCCTGCCAAAAAGATATAAAATCTTTTCACTGTCAATCAAAGCATTTGCAATCTGAAACCAAAGAAAAATTGCTAACAGTAGACCACTCATTACTAACCCGAAAATCATAGACTCCATAGTTACCGGCATATCATTAATATAAAATAAAGGTGTAATGCCATTGTGGGAAAATAGTGGCAAAATAATCATGGTGAAAAATAGGACCGGTATCATAACCCAAATCATAGACTTCAAAATACTTCTTCCAAAAAGAAGGACACAATAAATGCCTGCAATTATTATGGATGCCATCAGCACTACCGGATGCATAGTCAACATGGTAATCAGCATTCCCCCAAAAAGATAAACTACTAATACGATTGGATGCTCACTGGCAAATGTATTTTTAAATCCCTTCACGGTGTTCCTCCTTTCTTCGGCTTTTGTATGCACATGCTATGAAAAATTAGGATGTCTTTCCATCACAGGTATATGTCCATGTTATGTTATCCCCTTCTGATAATACAAAACTGGACGCCCCTTTATTTGTTGACTTCCCGTTGATTTTGTATACCCATCCACTGCGGTTTCCTGCCTGTTTTTCGTACAAATGCCCAATGCCTTTTACATAATAGTTTTTATACATTGGTGTGTATTCCGAATCCAAGGCAATATTCTTCGCCTTACAAACCTGGCTCAAAGCTTCATATGCCGTAGTTCCTTCCTCCACAGTAATGGTGGTTTCCGCCAGAAGGACTCCATTGGAAGGAATGTATTTCCAAATAGAGGAATCTGCGTCTTCCTTATTATCCAGTAACGTATGACATACAATCTGAACCGTACAGGTAATTTTTTCTTTCTCCGGTTCCTTGGTTGGAACTGGCGTGACCTTAGTACTACCACTATCCTTGCTATTGTCCTTTTCCGAATCGGCTGGCGACTTAGAAGGAACTGGCGTAACAATCTGCTCCTGACTGGAACTTCCTCCGTCTGATGCTGCTGGCTGGGAATCCGTTCCTGCATCTGCTTGGGAAGAGTCATTTTGGGTTGGTTTCTTGGAATGATTTTTCCCGTTTTTTTTCTTTCCTGAGTCATCCTTTGAAGATGCATCCGCATTTTTACTAGAATGCTTCTTGCCTTCTTTGGATGAATTCTCTTGTTCTGACGGATTCTTATCTCCGTATGAACCGTCCTTCTTTTCTTTGTTTTTATTTTTAGAATTCTTTTTTAGTTTATCTTTTTCTTCTCCCTCTTTGGAATCCTCTGAAACAGAATCATCCGAAGCAGAATTCTCTAAAACTGTGTCCTCCGTGGAATTTGTGGATTCTGTACCATCATCAAGGGAGACCTTCCCCGTTTCTGTCGATGCCTCTTCGACGCCTCCATCCAATCCCAGCTCCTTAGAAATCTGCTGCTGCTCCTTCTGATAAGAATCCACCGACTGAAACTCCATCTGACTCAAACCTATTATCAATGCCACCAGGAGCACAACACCTGTAGCAATTTGCTTATACCGTTTCTGTTTATTCATTTGTCTTACTAACCTACCTTTTTCTATTTTTTCGTAATTATTTGTCTTACAATACTTCGTCCAAACTACTACTTTTTCTCTTTAAAGATTTGGAAGGCAAAAGGTGTTTCTTTCTTTTGAGAATGGCAAGTTACACAAAACATTTAGCACAAAAATGCCTTACGGAAAATATTAGTTTTCTCTTGTTCTTTGTATAAGAACACCTTTTGACATCCAAATCTTTTAAATAAAAAAGCCCCTATGCATCTTCTCATGCATAGAGACATATTCCCCAATTGACGTACTTTAATAGATGTTTTAACCCCACTTACTTCCCACCGAAGCAGTCTGCTGGCAAAACAACGCCTTTTGTCTCTTGTCAGCAGGTCTCCTGGCTCGAATTAATTTCATCCACCTTCCCATACCGTAACATACAGTGCTTTAAATCACTGCAATGTCAATAATACAGTGGCATTATCGGATGTCCTCTCTCCCTTTCTCTAAGGAAGTACTTCTTACAGTAGCGGGGGCTGCTGCAGCATCTCACTGCATTCCCTTTTCAGCCTGTCTCACAGCATATACTACACGCATACCTGTGTACAGGGCACTGACACAACCCACAGTATAGCACCACCCTTTACAAATAGCAACCACAAGTTTGCATAATATCGATTGTGGGGGAGTGACGCAGAAAGTGGTGGCGCCAACCCCATCACACTGACAGCTTCTGTAAGAACGCTTTTGTTCTCTCTGTCTTTGGATTATCAATGACTTCTTCCGGCTTACCTTCCTCGATAATCATTCCATCGTCCATAAAAATCACCCTGTCAGAAACCGCTCTGGCAAAGTCAATTTCATGGGTAACAATAACCATCGTCATTTTCTCTTCTGCCAGCTTTTTCATAATCCGAAGAATGTCCGCAGTAATCTCAGGGTCCAAGGCAGAAGTTGGCTCATCGAAGTACAGCATCTTTGGATTCAGTGCCAAGGCTCTTGCAATAGCTACACGCTGCTGCTGTCCACCAGAAAGCTCACAAGGGTAGGCATTTTCTTTGTCCTGCAATCCCACCTTTTCCAACAATTCCCGAACCTCTTTATACACCTCTTCTTTATCCCGTTTCTGAATGCAAATTGGCGCATCGGAAATATTCTTCATTACGGAATAATGTGGGAACAGGTTAAAATTCTGGAATACCAGACCAAACTGTCCTTTAGCTTCTCTGGCATCTGCCTTAGTGATAATATCCTTTCCAAAATAGTTTGTCATGCCATCATCTATAGTCTCCAGAAAGGTAGCACAACGAAGCAGAGTAGATTTACCGGAGCCAGATGGTCCAATAATAGAAACTACCTCTCCTTCCTCCACAGACAAACTAATATCCTTTAATACTTCTTTTCCATCGAAGCTTTTCTTTATATGGCTAAGTTCTAATAATTTCATCTCTATAGTACCTTTCTTTTATCGATAGTAATCCAGTTTCTTTTCAATTGCTTCCATAATAGCCGCTACCAGGAAGTTAAATACATAATAGAAAATTCCTGCAACAAACAATGGAACGATGCTGGTTTGGGCTGCAGCAACCTGCTTTGCCAGAGTAAACATTTCTGTATATGCCAAAGCGAAAGCCAGAGAAGTATCCTTTACCAGAGTAATGATTTCATTTGTTACCGGTGGCATCACTCTCTTTACCATCTGTGGGAAAATAATCTTACAAAAGGTCTGTGCCTTGGTATATCCCAACACCTGAGCAGCTTCCCGCTGTCCCTGTGGTATACTTTGAATGCCAGAACGGTAAATCTCTGCAAAGTACGCTGCATAATTTAACGAGAAACCAATGATTACCGCGTAGAAACGATAACTATTGGACAAATTCATTCTGAATAAATAATATGGTCCGAAAAATACTACCAACAGCTGAAGCATTAACGGAGTTCCACGCATAATAGATATGTACACACGAGCAATCCATTGCACCGGTTTCCAAGGCGCCATACGAATCATTGTGATTAAAAGTCCTAATGGCATGGAAAAAAGCAATGTCAGTGCAAAAATAGATAAGGTTGCCAATAATCCCTTTGAAAGCTGGCGAACAATATCTGGAATGTTTAATTTATCTTTCTCCCCGGAATGATCCAGAAACTTATCTTCTGCATTCAGAGAAACACTATCTTCCAGTCCCCATTCCTTTGCAATTTTCTCAAAGGTTCCATCCTCCAGCATTTCTAATAGGGTTTTCTGTACCTCGCCACGAAGTTCGATGTTTCCTTTTTTGAATCCAACACCATACTGCTCTGTAGAAACCTGCTCCTCCAACATAATGAACAAATCTCCTCTGGATTCTACCTGATACTTCGCTACACCGATATCCATACAAATAGCATCTACAACACCACTTTCCAGATTCATAAATGCACTATTATAGTCTGACACCTGTTGTAACGCTGCAAATGATTCTGCCAGGTTTTTATTGTCTTCTGTGGCATCATCCCCTGTAAACGCCGCCAGTGCAGAAGAATCCGCCTGAACTACTACTGTCTTACCCTTTAAATCCGTTAACTTTTCAATGCCAGAATCCTGCTTTACAATCACTACCTGGGAATTGTCCACATAAGGAGTACTCCATGTATAATCATTCTCACGGCCATTCATGGTAAAGCCGTTCCAGATACAGTCAATGGAACCGGAATTTAATTCCATATCCTTGGAATTCCAGTCGATTGGCTGTTTTACCAGAGTCCATCCCTTCCGGTCACAAACCTCCTGGGCCAGATCCAGGTCGAAGCCTACATATTCTCCATTTTCGTCCTTGTATCCATATGGAGGAAACTCTGCATCAAATCCCACAATCAGAGTAGAATCATCATTTTCAGCCGCCTTTACCTGTCCCATAAGCGGTACAGATATTACTGCCAGAGCGGAACAAAGTACGGCTATCCCTGCCGCTTTCTTCCACTTCCCATTTATCTTTTGTTTCTTAATCGATTTCACCTTTTTGTCCTCCTTGGTTTCTATTCTGAAAACTCATATCTCTCTAAGTAGGTATCGTAGATTTCATGTCCGGTTTCTAAAACCTCTCCTTCTACAGTAATCATAACCTGCTCTGCCCCCATTGCTTCCAGAAAGGTATTCACCACAGAACCCATAAAAATCATTTCTCCTGAGCTTCCATAGGTCTGAAGCTGTTCCTGAAATGCCTGATTGAAATCCAGCAAAAGGGTAATCTTTCCATCTACTTCCGTCTGGGCTCCCTCATTCAATACAATAGTTTCTGGAAGAACCTTTGCCAGAACCAACTGTTCTGTAATAACATCCATATTAATATCTGTCACATATACTGTATCGCAAATCAATGCATCGCTTTCCTCGGTTCCCCGATAAATCTTCAACGCAAGGTCTCCCGCCGGCGCTTCCGTTTCTTCGACCTCCTCTGTAGGCTGAGGCGCCTCTGTCGCTGGCTCTGCTGTTACTACTGTTTCCAAAGTCGGCGTTGCTTCCAGCTTCTGCTGCGCTTCTTTTCCGCATCCAGTAACTAGAAGTGTCACTGCCAGCATTCCAAGCCAAAATCCTTTTTTCAAAAGTCTCATATACTCTCATCCTTTCTCTTATACAAAATACATTATTTTTTTTAGTATCTCTGGAATCCTTATTTTGTAAACATGATTTTTTCACTATGGAACATTCTTGTTAAGACAAAGATACCTGCTCCTGTTACTACAAGATTGGATACCACTGTGAACACTATCTGTACTGGAACAGCTTTAAAGGAAAAGATTCCAACCATACTCTGCACACTATTATATAACGGTATCAAATAATACACAGATTCTTCCTCTGCACCATTGCCAAACATAGCAGTAATCCCCACCAGCATCACAATCACCATCAGGGGCATTACATAAGTCTGAGCCTCTTTAATACTCTTTGCAAATGCAGAAATAATAGAAATCAATGCAATCAGAACCATTACGGTGGATAAGATTACCAGTGCCAAAAGTAAATAATCTGTAGCCTGATATACATTTGTCTCCATACCCTCTTCGCTGCCCATAAGCTTTGGAAGGGATACAATAGTTCCTATGGTACTGGAAGCGCCACTTAATAATGCCATTATAGATAACGCCATTATCTTACCCATGGCAATGTCTCCCCTTCGAATCGGAGTAATCAGCAAAGTGGCAATAGTTCCTCTTTCCTTTTCCCCAGCAATAGATTCCGGTGCTACAGAGGTACAGCCACTATATAAAAAGATTAATAACAACATAGGCAGCATAGACGCAAACATGGAACCAGTGGTGTCTTTCTCTGTTGCCAGATTGTACTCCTCTTCTCCTGGATTGACATCAAACTTATTGCTTAGACTTCCTTCGTAACTATCTAACATCTGGGTCATCATGCTATAAGCAGTGGTAGACTCTGTAGAAGCTGCATTATAATATACTTGCACCCGTGGTGCCTCTTCTTCGGAAGAAAGGTCGTATTCTGCCACATTCTCGTCGAAATCTTCTGAAAAGATTAAAAGCAAATCTGCCTCCTGGTCTGTTATCTGCTTCTTGGCATCCTCTACCTTATCTGCAGCAATCTTCTTTATTTCCAGTTCTCCCTGCTCTGCCATAAGTTTTACAGATTCCGGCAATCCTACAGCTGAAATCTTACTTTTATAATCTTCATCTACCGTAAACTGCGACTGCATCGCGTCCCCCATAAAGGTATACATTAAAAATATCATTAAGCCCGGCAGGATTACAGTAGTTATAAAAGTTCGTTTATCACCAAAAAATCTTGCCAGCTCTTTTTTCATAATTGTAATTACTGTCTGATTCATTCTTCTTCACCCACCTTATCTCTATAAATTTCAAAGAATCTGTCTTCCAGACTCATACCATCCCGCACACGGTCCAATGTATCACAGACAATCATCTGTCCACTTACAATGACACCTACACGGTCGCAGACTTTTTCAATCAGGCTGAAAATGTGGGACGACACAATTACGGTATGTCCTTCTTCCTTTAACTGCAGCAAAAAGTCAGTAACTACCTTTGCTGTCAAAATATCCAATCCATTGGTAGGTTCGTCAAAAATAATAATATCTGGATTATGTACCAAAGATATAGCCAGAGATACCTTCTGCTTCATACCTGTAGACAAATCTGCTACTTTCACTTCTGCAAATTTATCAATTCCAAAGGTTCCAAATAACTTCTTTTTTCTCTCCTCCCGCACATCCTTTGGTACCTGATGCAAATCAGAGAAAAATCCAAATAAATAATTAGGTGTAAAAAAATCCTCCAATTTCAATTCGCTGGTAAGGAAACCTACTTTTCTCCGTACCTCATCTGGCTGGGATATAATACTGCTTCCTCCCACTAGAGCATCTCCGCTATCCGGCTTAATCAATGTAGCCAGCATACGCAGAGTAGTGGTTTTGCCGGCACCGTTAGTTCCCAAAAGTCCAAAGATTTCCCCTTCATAGGCAACAAATGATAAATCATTTACTGCTACCCTGACTTTCTCTTTCGTCTTCTCCAGTTTCTGCTGCTTGGATGACAAACGAAAGGTTTTCTTCAAATGTTCTACCTTCAACATCTCTTTCACCGTATATTTCCTCCCTTTTGTTAATTAACATTCTTTTTTATTGTATGCAACATTTTTGTCTCTTCTGACACAGTTAATTAAAGCAGAAAAGTTTATTGTAAACAAATCCGATTTCTAATAAACTATGTTATACTATTTTTAATCTTTATGGAATGAGGTGATTTTCATGATAACTGGTTATACCTTAACCGCCGTTTCCCTTCTGGGGCTTGGAGTGATTGTGGGTGTCATCGTCCTTGCCTTCCACTTCTGGGATAAAGACCAATAATATAATCTGTACAAAGCAGGAAATTGTATATCAATTTCCTGCTTTTCATGAAATACAGCCAAATAGTTCTAAACATTGACGGTTGGTTCCATAAAAAATGTCCTCTTTTCCACTGAGAAGCTGACAGATTTTTTCTATCCGGTCCCAATTGTGGTTCACATCAAATTCATAGCTATGTCCCCAGATATAAAGCAGCCATTTCTTCCCCTCTTCTGGTTCCTCGTTTAAAAATTTTGCAATCAGTTCAAAAATTTTCTCATCATTATGATGACAGGTAGGCTTTAATAATATAGGATTTTCAGGAAGAAGAAAATCATGTGTACTCTCTACAGTTCTTCCATATTTAAAACCTCTCTGTATCAGAAAATTCACTGCATTCTCATTATACGCTCCATAGCTATATGCCATTCCCACCGGAACCTCTCCATACAGCCTTGTAATATTATCCCTGTCTTTTCCAAATTCTTCTTCCATGTTCTCAAAAGACATATCCACCGGAGCTGCATGAGTTAACCCATGTACTGCCACCTCATGCCCCTCATACAAATCCCCAATGTCTTCCTGATTCATCCGATGGATGGAAACCCCTTCTATTTCAAACCGGCTTTCTTCTGATTGAATCCCTGTGTTAAGGTTAAATGTTGCCTTCAACCCATATTGATTCAAAAGCTCTACCAACCTTTTATCCTGGGAAATTCCATCATCATAACTAAAGGTTACAGCCTTACGAAATTCCTTCATCCTAATTTCCTCCTTGCTCCATTTTTCGTCTGGTTGTTTTCTCTATTTTTATTACCTGTACGGATTCTTCCTTTTCTGTCACTTCTTTGAGTGCCTGATTTGCCTTTTGAAGCATCTTTTCATAGTCGATAAAATCATATCCGCTAATGCATACACCAATACTGCAGGAACCATTGTCGATACCAATCTCATGAAGCTGCTGACGGAAACGCACACAAATTTCATTTGCTCTTTTACCCACAATACCTTCATTTCCTACTGCCTTCATGCAAACCAAAAAGCCATTTTGCTCCAGTCTGGCTAA
This sequence comes from Butyribacter sp., assembly GCA_045542435.1. GTDB lineage: Bacteria > Bacillota > Clostridia > Lachnospirales > Lachnospiraceae > Jutongia. Next base: position 45,815 of record JAZQLD010000029.1, read on the forward strand.
AATATCTCTTTCACGGAAGGTTCCTTTCAACACTTGCCCCATAGTACACAAAGCATCTTCCTCTAACGATTTTCCATACACCTCTTTAATTTCATTCAAATCATCTATATCAATACGAAGAAGAACACAACGTTCTTCCTCTGGCTTTTCTTCCAAATACAACCGGCAAATACTTTCTGCATAATCCTGCTTTAACAATCCCGTTATCTCATCAGTTTCTTCCTTTAACTGATACTTTATCTTTGCCTGCATATGAATAAACTGCAAATTTCGGATATAATACATCAGCACTACAAGAATCAGCATAAATACAATGCCCTTGCGACTGCTAATATGTAACTGCATAATGTCCTGCTTTCCGAATATAGATAATAAAAGCAGAAAGCTTCCATTGGCAATGGCTGCCATAGCCAGCATTAGTATCGGCATATCCGCATAAAGCATAGTACTAATGGTCACCAATAAAAATACCATCATCACTGGGCGCTCCGGAAAGCCGTTGATTTCGATAAACGAAAATAATATATACAGCATCCCAAACTCTAACCAATAACAAATCGGCACTCCAACAGAGTCCTTTCTAATGGCAAAGTGGCATAACAAATAACTAATGGTAGAAACCACTGCTGCTATTGTATATAAAATCGCACTGCCTGGCTGGGAAGCTCTTCCCACCATGCTAAATCCCAAATATACACATAATACAAATCCTAAAAAGCAAACTGTCTTTGTCGTATACCAATTCACTTCCCGAAATAATTGCTTATTTGCCCGATAAAATCCTTTGGATACTTTTCCATAGCAAAATAAAGCAATCCACCTTTTCAATTGATTCATTTCCTTCTCCATTCTGGTGCGTATCTACTGGCACTCTTCCTTTGTTACCCCACATACTGTCAGCACTCCCTGCTGCACAGTAAATTTCACTTCCATTCCTCCAACACTCATTCCATAGACACGGTTGGGATCATTTTGATAGGACGGTCTTGGATCCTGGGCTAATACCTCTACCAAGGTTTTCTGATATTCCTTTGGAATCTTCGCTTTCCATATCTCCGGCAAAACCACTTCCAAATGATACCTCTGCACACCCTCTGAAAACCCGGCGGTAGCCTGTGGATGGCTGTCTGCTAGGGGAAGATATGGCTTGATATCATAAATAGGCGTCTGATTCATCATATCAATCCCGGATACATAAAGTACTGGTCCCAAATTTTCTTCTATCTGTACAGCTTCCAACCGTACACTGGACAAACCGATGGGATTTGGCCGAAATGGCGAACGGGTGGCAAACACCCCTATTCTGGTATTTCCTCCCAGCCTTGGCGGACGAACGGTAGGCGACCACCCCTCCCTTTTCGCTTCTGAAAACCCCCATAGTAACCAAATATGCGAAAAGTCCTCCAATCCCCTTACAGCATCAGGACTACGGTATTCCGGTTCGAATACAATCCTTCCCCTTAATCCTTCCACCAGACCACTCTGCCTTGGAATTCCAAATTTTGTCGGAAAATCCGTTTCAATCCTTGCGATTACTTTCCAACTATCCATCCTCATTTCCTGCCCTTCAAAGAAGCGAGCCAAGCAAATCTCTTTCTTATCTGCTTGGCTCCTGTATGTTTTTTCTTATTTTGATTGTTATGAAACAACTTTCTCTTTTTGCTTGCTCCATAGAATCCCCCTTGTGTGTAAACACGTAGCGGGTAATTAGTCACGTACCAGTTCTACCTGCCAAAATCCGGATACATCTGCTGGTCCTGATATTTTCTTTACTTTAAACTTATACATGGCTTCTTCCAGCTTACGATTAAACTGTATCTCATTCAGTTCTGAAGTAGGCTCCTGTAAAATAATGGTATCGCCCACCTTTGCGTAACTATACGCAGAACCCAATGTCTTAAAAGTAGCTTTCCAAGTTTCTTTCTTCTTCAAAAAATCAAACACAACAATCACCTCCTGCGTTTATTGAACTATACTCTTTCCTCTGTATTTAGGAAACACCTGAACGTAGTAGTCCTTATATACAAACATTATAACAAACTTTTCTTCTAAAGAAAAGAGGATTCTTGCAGATTTCCTATTTTTTATAATTTGTTCACATTTTCTATTTAAGATACTGATACATTTTTCTGCAATAATTACCATATTACAAAGAATCTATTCCAGTACCATACGTACTGCACCGTACATTCCGGCATCGTTTCCTAATTCAGCCAGACGGAATTCTTTCCCTTTCAGGGCAAACATGACATCCTGCTCATATTTCTCTTTGATAACCTCAGTAACAACCGGACCATTTTTAGAAATACCACCGCCAATAACAAAGGCTTGCGGGTCTACTACAGCTGCCACATGGGAAAGTCCCAGTCCCAGATAATCTGCGAACTCTTCCACGACACCCTTTGCCAGCTCATCGCCATTTTCATATGCCTGAAAGATTTCCTTTCCTGTTACCTGTTCACACTGACGAAGTTCAGAAGGCTTATCTGTTCCTTCTAATTCTTCCATTGTCATTCTGGTAATTCCTGTTGCAGAGGAATACTGCTCTAAACAGCCCTTTTTACCACAGCCACAGGTACGTGTTTCTTTTGGATTTACTGTCAGATGACCAATCTCGCCAGCTGCGCCGTTACTTCCGGTCAAAATCTTTCCGTTAATAATAACGCCGCCGCCAACACCGGTACCTAGTGTGATCATTACAATGCTGTCAAAACCTCGTCCGCCACCACGCCACTGTTCACCCAGTGCTGCTACATTGGCATCATTTCCAATCTTAATCTTCTCTACTCCGGTCAATTTCCGAAGTTCATCTGCTACAGAAAAAATACCCCAGCCAAGGTTAGCACATTTCAAGACTCTTCCATCCTCAGTAATCGGTCCTGGTACGCCCATACCAATTCCTACAATATCCTTTACCTCAATACCCTTCTCCTGGTTCTTTTCCGCAATGGATGCTGCAATGTCTGGAAGAATATTTGCACCATTATCTTCTTTTCTAGTAACAATTTCCCACTTATCCAGAATAGCTCCTTCTCCGTCGAAAAGTCCCATCTTTACTGTGGTTCCGCCTAGATCTACTCCATAAATATACTGACTCATGATTTCGTCCACCTTTCATAAACTGCTAAGATTCTTCTATCATAGCGGAAAATCGGGAAAATCACAACCATATTTATACAAGTTTCTACTTATTTTTTATCACTTATCTTTTCAATTCTCTTCCTTTTCTTTCCTATAACAAAATGCTATAATTCAGACAGTTTTCTTTTTAATATAATAAATGCTTGGAGAATTTTTTATATCTGTAACCAATCGATAAAGTACCCTAGAAAGGAGAGATTCTGACCTGTTTTCAGAATCAGTAATTACCATGGATAATAAAACATTGATGCAATATTTTGAATGGTATCTTCCAGATAACGGCCTGCTTTGGAAACGCTGCCAGGCTCAAGCAAGTTCTTTAAAGGAAGCCGGAATTGATATGGTATGGTTGCCACCAGCTTACAAAGGAGCCGCCGGCGCAAAAAGTGTAGGCTATGATGTATATGATACCTATGATTTAGGCGAGTTTGACCAGAAGGGATCCATAGCTACCAAATATGGCACCAAAGAAGATTATCTTATGGCAGTAAAAACTTTACAGGCTCAGGGGGTTCAGGTGCTTGCTGATATAGTATTAAATCATATGATGGGTGCTGATGCTACGGAACAGGTTACTGCTGATGAAATCGCTGCCCACAACCGTCATCAGACACTAGCTGTTAATCAACCAGTTACTGTCTGGACAAAATTTGATTTTCCTGGGCGTGGCGGAAAATATTCTGATTTCCACTGGAATGCCTCTCATTTTAATGGGACAGACTGGGATGATGCCAAAAAGAAAAATACCATTTACCGTTTTACTGGAAAGACATGGGACAGTAAGACAGATACAGAAAATGGATGCTATGACTATTTGATGGGAGCGGATCTGGACATGGAAAACCCTGAAACGGTAACGGCAGTCACCGATTGGGGAAAATGGTATCTGGATACTGTAGGGATGGATGGCTTCCGCCTGGATGCCGTAAAGCACATCCACTTTCCATTCTATCTTCAGTGGCTGAAAGAACTTCGGACACATGCCGGAAGAAACTTTTTTGCAGTAGGAGAATACTGGTCTAAAGAACTCGGCAAAATGACTCATTATTTGGATGAGACAGAAAATAGTCTGTCTTTATTTGATGTAACCTTACACTTTGCATTCCTTAAGGCAGCTACTTCTGATGGACATTTTGATATGCGGACTCTCTTTCAGGATGCACTAGTGCAGGCAAGACCGGCGAATGCAGTCACTTTCGTAGATAATCATGATACCCAGCCGGGACAGGCATTGTATTCTTATATCCCCACATGGTTTAAACCGATTGCTTACTCATTAATATTACTGCGCAAGGATGGACTCCCTTGTATCTTCTACGGAGACTACTATGGCATTCCACACGATAAAGTACCGCCTGTCACAGAATTGAAAAAGTTATTAATGTTGCGAAAACGTTATGCATATGGTGAACAAATTGAATATTTCGATGATTCTTCCCTGGTAGGATTTTCCCGCCTTGGAGATGAAGTACATGAAAACTCTGGAATGGCAGTACTTTTAACAGACTCCGTTTCTGGAACAAAGAGGATGCAAGTAGGTACAAAATTTGCTGGCACTTCCTTCTATGATGCCCTTGGACGTTTTGCAGATCCTGTCATTATTGATCAGGAAGGATTTGGTGTCTTCCGGGCAGAAGGTGGCTCTGTTTCTGTCTGGGTGCCAAAATCGGCTTATAAATATATCCGTACTCAGGTAGAGTAAATTTAATACTCGGAAAGAAATTGACATTTTTATCAGGAGGGATTTTTTATAATGAATACAACTTCCATAAAATTAGCTGTTTTCTTTGCACATATCCAAGAGGCCATGGAACAAACCGGACGCCCCGTGGAAGATATTTTACAAGAAATTAAGGGTTTTGGTATAGAAGCCTTAGAATTTGACTATGAAGTATTAAAAAATAGGGAAGAATATTTTCATAATCTATTGGCAGAAGCAGGACTAAAAATTTCTTCTATTTATCGTTTTTATGATTTTGGGAAATGCTCTATTGCATCTAATGATTTTGATTTGATTGACCTTGCAATACGGTTTGATTGTCACAATGTAATGGCAATTCCTGGTTTTTACACATCTTCTGACACTGCGGTAAGGGAGAAAGAATTTTGTAATATGCTGAAAGGCATGAAGAAACTGGTAGAATATGGCGGTTCTAAAGAAGTCCAAGTACTAATGGAAGACTTCGACGACCAGAATTCTCCGTTTTGCGCTCTTGAAGGTCTGCACCGCTTAATGCTGGAAGTCCCTGGGATAGGATGCACTTTTGATACAGGAAATTTCATTTATGATACCTGTAGTGGACTGGAAGCCTTCCCACAATTATCTCCGTTCATTAAACATGTTCATTTTAAAGACCGTATGGCAGACTTTTCACCTGCCTCTGTTGGAAACGGTATTATGCAGATTAATGAAATTCTTAAGCTTTTGCTACAAAATAATTACCATGGATATTTTAGTATTGAACATTTTGGGGCTCCAGACCAATTGGAATATATCTGTCAGTCAGCCAAATGGATACTGGCACAGTTAGAAAGGGGGATACTATGATAAAAGTAACCGTTTGGAACGAATATGTTCACGAAAGAGAATATGAAGGAATCCGAAAAATTTACCCAAAGGGAATCCATGGGTGTATTGCAGAATTTTTAGATAAGAACTCGGATATCCAGGTACTAACAGCTACTTTAGACGAACCAGAACACGGTCTGACTCAGAAAATCTTAGATGATACAGATGTGCTGATTTGGTGGTCTCACGCCAAGCAAGAAACCGTTTCCGACGAAGTAGTGGCAAAAATTCACCAAAGAGTACTGCAGGGCATGGGATTTATCGGCCTACACTCTGCCCACTTTAGCAAAATTATGAAACAATTGCTGGGAACCTCTATGACTTTGCGCTGGCGTGAAGGAGACCAGGAACGTCTTTGGTGCACCTGTCCTTCTCATCCAATTGCAGAAGGAATCCCAGAATATATTGATATTCCACAAGAAGAGATGTACGGAGAATTTTTCGATATTCCAAAACCTGATGATGTAGTATTTACTGGCTGGTTCTCTGGCGGTGAAGTCTTTCGCAGCGGATGTACCTTCACCCGGGGACGTGGAAAGATTTTCTATTTCCAACCCGGGCATGAGGCCTATCCCATTTATCATATGCAAGTCATTCAGCAGATTATCACGAATGCAGTCCGTTGGTGCCGTCCAGTAAACGCGGTAACTACACCTATCGACTGCGTTGCCAACCCACCAAGAATATAATGATAAACGCAAACTCCCACGCATAAAACTTTACCAGCTTCCACCGCCACCTCCGCCGGAGCCTCCCCCTGAGAAACCTCCTCCGCTGGAACGTGGCGAAGAAGTCATGGTACTATTAGCTCTTGACATGGTAGAACTCATAAAGGTATTGAATCTTGTTGGCGAGAAATGACTGCCACTATGTCCCTGATACCATCTAGGTGGTTCTGACAGCATGGTTTCAAACTTCTCCATCCATTCCTTGGAAACTCCAAGCACATATGTGTACGGTAATATTTCATAAAAGTATTCCGGATTCTCTGCAACCATAGCCTCCAGCTTTGGCTTCTCCGCAGTTTCTAAAAACCTCTTAAAGCCAAGACTTCTTCCCAGTATCTGATTCCCCCAGTGGGTACGTTTTGGCAAAATATGACTAAAAAATGCAACTGCTAAGGTAGTCAGCAAAGTAAAGATAAATGCGTACAGGTATGATTTGTCTGCCAGAGCAAATCCATTACTTAAAAATACAAAGCTCATGAATATCGCAAATATTCCAACAATCACACCGCTTAAAATCTTTTCCCACACTTTACCAAAGGCAAAAAGTGCACTTGACATAAAAATAAATAGAAACTCTGATACCCCTATGGCATATACTGTTGAAAAGATATTATATGAATTGTGATATACCGGATTCCAACAGCTCATAAAGTACATTGCGGTTAATACTAAATACAAACTCCAATCTTTATTTAAAGAATTTGGATAAAATATCTTCTTCATATACGTTTTATTCAACTGTTTGGTAATGCTTTTTATTGTGACATAAAAAGTATTGTTTAAATCAGCATCTGTTACAAAATCTCCTTTTTGAAACAAGCCCTGAAAAAATTCTCTCTCGTATGGATTGCTCCCATCATATTCCTTTTCCTTCATCAAAGTGAATCCCTGATTATTCTTTCCAGCCCCCTCGATAATTCGGAGATATCCTTTCTGCGCCAGATAAACTACTAAAGAAACAATATCTTCTCCCGTCACAACTCCTTTATAAAAAAATCCAAGTTCGGCACTGTTATAACCATCTGGCGGATAAAACTCTACGGTTTCCACATAGGGATCATCTTTTCCGTACTTATTCCACAAAAGATATCCTACTCCGATAATGACAATTCCAAGAAAGAAAACGATACTTGGCAACAATTCCATGCTGTTATCTTTCTTAAAATATCCTTCTGGTAATTCCAAACGAATGGTCAGACCTTCTCCAGAACGTAAAACGATATCCTTATTCAGCATTCCATTAATGGTATTTCCCTGGATGCTATACCAGATTCCGTCTGTATTGACAGAACCACTAAATCCATAAGAAAATCCTATTTTCTTCTCATCGAAACTCTCCGGCATGTGAATGGAAAAAGTAACATTCTGAATCGTTGTATCTTCCCACTCTGTGCCTACAATATTAAAATAAAACTCATCGGCTCCGCTTAACACGTCTTTGCCCATAACATAATTATAGGATAAGGTGTAATCCTTTTCGCCAATAATTTCTTCATCCTCATCACCAATACGAATCTGGCAAATACTATTATCTACAGAAATCTTTTTCTTGTCACTGCATTCTACCTTCTCCACCCTGGCATTTACCACGTCTGAGCTTCCATCGGTACGATACACTCGATTGACCAAAGGCAAATTTCGATAAATACCATGTCTGTACTCCGTATAATTCACCGTAATGCTTTCTGTAATCTCGTATGTATTATATGGAGTTACATTAACATCGACATGATATTGCTCAATATCATATCCACCTGCCGCCTGAGCCTTCTGTCCCATAAAAAGAACAGTAGCTAACAGGAATATCCATATTACTTTTTTCTGTCTAAACATGTTTCCTCTTCTCCTAAACACTTTTCTCCCAGCGTGTTTTCTATCTTCCAAAGTATAACTTTTTCCACATATATTATTAGAATTTCACCTGTATATTTTCTCTTTGCGTTGCATCTTCAATTTCATACATTGGCTTCGTTTCGAAATGAAATACACTGGCAATCAGATTTGTCGGCACGGACTGGACAGATATATTATACTGGCGCACTGCACCATTATAATACTTTCTGGCATTTGCTATATCGTTTTCTAACCGTTCCAGCTGTCTGCTTAATTCTGCAAAATTCTGGTTTGCCTTCAAATCTGGATAAGCTTCTGCCAACGCCATGATTTTCGGCAAAGCCTTTGATAATGCATTACTGCTCTCTAATTTTTCTTCTACAGACATCCCATTATAATTCCCATTTCGCAGACTAATAATTTCCTCTAATGTACCTTCCTCATGCTGGGCATATCCCTTCACGGTTTCTACCAGATTTGGAATCAAATCAAAACGCTTCTTTAAATAAATATCCATCGTAGAAAAGGCTTCCTCTATCATGATTTTCTGCTTTACCAGCTTGTTATAAGAAGCAATAACTGCTGCCACTAATATTACAAGAATAATTGCTACTATAATGCCTATATCCATACCTTCCTCCTGCTTTTTTGTTTTTAATATTTTAATATTTATTAAAATTCATTTGCATTTCTTTCATTTACAAATATAACTTTTATTTCTTCAAAATTTTTTCAATTTTTTGCAATTCTTCCTGTGAAAAATCCAAATGCTCCAAAATCTTCACATTGTCCAGCACCTGTTCCTTCCGGCTGGCACCAATTAACACAGTAGTTACTTTGTCTCCTCGAAGAACCCAGGATAATGCCATCTGCGCCAGGCTCTGTCCACGCTGCTTTGCAATTTTATTAAGTTCTGTTACTAAAGCAATTTTCTCTTCCGTAATACTGCTAGTCGGAAGAAAATGATTTCTTGTGGCACGGCTTCCCTCTGGGATTCCTTTTAGATATTTATCCGTCAGCACGCCCTGCTCCAATGGACTGAAACAAATCACACCAGCTCCACATTCCTGAGCCGCATCCAGAAGCCCATCCTCTTCCACCCAGCGATCCAGCATGCTATACCGGGGTTGCGTAATTAGAAGTGGAGTTCCATTTTCTTTCAAAATCCGTGCAGCTTCTTTTAATTCCTCACTGTGATAATTTGATAAACCTACATATAATGTCTTGCCCTGCTTCACCATATCAGACAAAGCGCCCATGGTTTCTTCCAATGGAGTATCTGGATCTGGTCTATGATGATAAAACACATCTACATAATCCAGTTTCATACGTTTTAAGCTTTGATCCAGACTTGCCATAAGATATTTTCTGGAACCAAAATTGCCATATGGTCCCGGCCACATATCATAACCTGCCTTACTGGAAATAAATAACTCATCCCGGTAAGGACGCAAATCACTCTCCAGAATCCGTCCAAAATTTTCCTCTGCTGAACCGTACACCGGACCATAGTTATTAGCTAAATCAAAGTGAGTAATTCCACAGTCAAAAGCTGTAAATAATATTTCTTTCATATTTTCGTAATTATCAATGGAACCAAAATTGTGCCATAACCCTAAAGACACTCTTGGCAGCATTACACCACTTTTACCACAACGCAGATACTGCATTTTTTCATATCTACTTTCTTCTGCAATATACATATATTTTTCTCCATTTCTTTATACTGTTACGATGCTACTATTATTATTTTTCAATATATTAAGTCAAATACCCCCCAGCAATCTACGAGGCATAACTTAGTTTCTTATGAGCGATAGTCTCCGTTAATCTTTACGTAATCGTAAGTCAGGTCACAGCCCCATGCCTTAGCCTCTGCCTCACCCTGATTCAGATTAATATTGATGTAAATTTCCTCTGCGGTCAACACTTTAGCTGCTTCTTCCTCTGAAAATTCTACGCCGGCTCCGCCGCGGCATACCTCAATGTTTCCAATCTCAGAAACCAAATCTACATCAACCTTCATAATATCAAACTCCGCCTCGGCGTAACCAATGGCACAAAGTACACGTCCCCAGTTGGCATCTTCTCCGAACATAGCGCACTTAAATAGCGGAGAACGAATCACACTCTTTGCTACAATAATGGCAGTCTCCTGGTCTGGTGCACCCTTACAGGTGCATTCCAGCATCTTAGAAGCACCTTCTCCATCTGCAGCCAACATCTTTGTCATATTCATCATGACAATATACAATGCCTGCTTGAAAACAGAATAACCTTCACTATCCTCAGACATAATCTCTACATTGCCAGCCAGTCCATTTGCCATAACGCTGACCATATCATTGGTAGAGGTATCTCCATCAATACTCAGACAATTATATGTGACCTTTACGATTTCATTTAATGCCTTCTGCACCATTTCTGCTGTAATCGCCACATCAGAAGTCACAAAGTTCAAAGTCGTTGCCATATTTGGATGAATCATTCCACTTCCCTTTGCCATACCGCCCAGACGGCAAGTTTTTCCGTTAATAATAAACTCCACCGCAACCTGCTTTGGCACAGTGTCAGTGGTCATAATCGCATTTACCGCCTTATCATTGCCGTCTCTGCTCAGTCCCTTTACTAATTCTTCCATATGAGCTTCAAATGGCTGAATAGAAAGACGCTGACCAATAACGCCGGTAGAAGCCACTACTACTTCTTCTGGCTGGATTCCTAGTGCTTTCGCTGCAAGTTCACAGGACTTTGTCGCAATCTCTTCCCCATCTGCATTACAAGTATTGGCATTTTTAGAATTTACTAATACAGCCTTAGAAATGCCATTACTCTTCTCCAGATTCTGCTTCGTCACCAGAATCGGTGCCCCTTTTACTTTATTCAAAGTGTACACTGCTGCAGTATTACAAGCAGTCTCACTATATACCATACCTAAATCATTTTTACTTTTGTCTGGATTAATTCCTGCATTCAGTCCGTTTGCCACAAAGCCCTGGGCAGCGCAAACGCCTCCTTCTACATACTGATAACCTTCAAATTTTGTCATTTTCATAATGTCTTCCTCCATTTATTATATTTTTCTAGTATTCCAAATCCCTAAAATCTCTTCTTCTGTCATATGATACTTTAAAGCGGTCTGAGCCACTGCAATGTCTGGCGAATGTCCTAAATCTACAATCACAGATATCATATTTATGATACCTTCTATTAAGGCCTCTTTGCGTCCTTCTTTGCGACCTTCTTTGCGACCCTCTTTGCGACCCTCTTTGCGACCCTCAATACGACCCTCAATACGACCTTCTTTATGCCCTTCTTCTCTACCTTCTCTGTGACCTTCTCTACGGCTTTCTTCTCTGACTTCATTTTTGATTTCCTGAATTTCTGGTTCCATAATTTCCTTCAAAATCTCAAACATAGAATCCTCTCCTCTCAGTTCATCCATAATATCCTTATTAGCTCTTCCACTTACTTCTAAAACAGAATCTGCCAATGCTTTGTCATATTTCTGAGAAATATGATCTATCTTCTCAATTAACTTTCTCATATCCTTTTTCTGCATTTTTTCAGATAATGCAGTAAGCCATGTGTGATTTTCCTTATCCAGTTCATTTGTAACAATAATTTGTGTAGGAAACATCACTCCTGTTAAGACATAATATATTCCATGATATGGATTTGCAACGATTATATTATTCTCCTTAAAATATCGAAACAGACCTTTTGGCTTCGCCTCACGCACCAATGATATAGTAAGCTCTCTAGCCTTTCTTGCATCTGTCCTCTGACCATATGATTTGTATAGGCATGCATAACCTACAACCTTATAAAATGTATCAATATCCAAATGATCTTTTGGTGACTTATACTCCATAATATTATAGTCCCGAAACAGTTTTCCTATTTCATTGACTATCTTTGCAGACTTTTCCTTTTTTATAACCAGTAAATCAATTTCTAATGGTTTTACATTTAGATTATATTCTTTTTCATAAATCAAATCTTTCCTGTTTTCTGCTAACTCTAAATCAATGGCTGCCACAAACCCCGGATGCCACTGAATCCTCTTCTCCTGCATATAAACTCCCTTCCCTATGTGAATTATAGCATATCTTAATAAGATTACAACTAATCTCTAGTCCGGTTCCATTTGTATTGGATAATATGCTAACTCCCTTTTTCGCTTTTGTATATGTAAAAAAACCCTGAAATTCCAAAGGAAATTTCGCAGAAAATTCTATCTTTCCAGCAAAATCACCTTTTTCATTCAGAGGTCTCTTTGTCTATGTTGTTGGTTTTGAATGTCAAAATTTGTTGGGTTTATACAAATTTTTTGGACAAAAATCGTGGGAAGCCTTGAGAAATGGTTATTTCTTATTTTTTTCTTCTCATAACCACCAGCACTACACTTAAACCTATAGCAAAAAATGTAATTAAAAGAACAATTTGTTTTGTTGCAAGATGTTTTTCATCTGAATTCTTTTGTTCCTTAGTTTGTTGCTCTTTTTGTTTCTGCTCGATTTCCTGATTTTTCTCTTCTTCCTTTGCTTCCTGATATAGTCTGTCAAAAAAATCACCCTGTTCTTTTAATGAATCTTCTTTTGTGATTTTCTTTATTTCTTCCTGTTCTACACCCAGTCCCTTTAATTCTGTACAAGCTTCTTTTATTATCTTTTTCTTATTCTTTTTATTGGCGGAAGAAAAATCTTTTTGTTTGTATTTATCCAAAACTTTTTGAATGGTCTGCGCTACTTTTTTCCGTTCTACTTTTTGAAAAAGATTGGTGATATGCTGATCGCTTTCTTCCTTCTCTTGCCTATTTTTTGCAGCTGTAATTTCTTCCGTTCTATCTTCTTTATTCGAATTGCCACTTTGGGGCTTATCACCCTGTAGCTCTTTTCCTTGCGCTTCAATCGGTATTATAATTTTCTCACATTTTATCTGGACATCTTCATACTCTTCATTAAAGGTGTCTGGCTGGGAATAACTCAGGGGAATAGAAATATCTTGCTTTGCATTTTGAGCAACTCTTCCTTTAAGATAAAATAATACTCCATCTTCACTTATATCTTCAGTATGACTCCAAAGTATATCAAAGGTTCCCGCTTTCAATCCCAGATTGTAGTCAAACAATCCATCCTCCGTAAGTTCACCATTTTCCACTGAATCAATCACAAGATTTGTCTCATCAACCCCTATGGTTATCATACATCCCATAATTCCCGGGTTGTTTGAAAGCGTTACCGGTATCTCAAAAGCATCACCAGGCATGAGGGTTTTGGTCTCACCTTGCAAAACGGCTGCTTTTTGTGCCTGAGCGAAATTAGGGACAGATAAAGTCAAAAAAAGAATTAACACCACAAAACATAAAATAGATTTTTTATTTATTTCTCTCATATTCTTTGCTCCATATAAAATAATAGGTAATAAATATAAAGAAGGATAGCCACCAATCAGCAGCCATCCCTCTCTCCTTTTTTACAAGTGTTTTTATATGCTTGTAACTATTTTTGTACTGCAACTTTTCCTGCCTTTAGTTTATTTATATTTGCATTTGTTGCACGAATAAATTTAATTTTCTTTGTTCCACTACTGCTGGCAGAAAATGCCCTAGTCTTTTTTGCAGATTGGTATTTTGCAGCACTTTTCTTCATTGTCTCTCCTCCTAAATCGTTCCTTTACCCAGCATCGCACGGGAAATCATGGATACATCTCTGTTTCCAACTTCACCGTCTCCATTTACATCCCCTGCCAGAATCTGTGAATCCGATGGAACCTCCTTATCAAGAAGAGCTCTTGCCATCATGCTGACATCACGGTTGCTAATAACTCCATCACCAGAAATATCGCCCACAACGACTACTTCGATTTCATCAAGAATCTTTGTGCCACTTACTAAACAAATCACAGAACCAGTACCTAATACATCGCTTTCAGCAAGCTCCTCACCATCGGCATTTTTACATACGATATCAGTATTGCTGAATTCGCTGCAAATCTCGCTGACGGTATTGCTTCCTGCCTTAACACCTCTCAAGAAACCATTCTTGTCAATGCTAAGGTCTGAATTGTTCAAAAGGCTTAATGTGGTATCGGTATCTGTTTTAACATTTATGGTACACTCTGCGGTCTCACCAGTTTCCAGTACTGTAACGGTAATGGTTGCTGTTCCCTTGCTGACGGCAGTTACTTCTCCATCACTAGAAACTACTGCTACTATTTCGTCGCTGGATGTCCATGACAATTCTGCGTCTGATTTCTCAGCAGGTTTTACAATTGCAGTAAGCCCCATAGATTTTCCTACATAGAGATTGATGGATTCGTTGTCCAGAGAAACGGTGGCATATTCATCTTCTGGAACATACTTTGCAGTAACTGTCATATCATATTCCACACACTCATAATCTTTGCTGTCCCATCCAACGAATTTATAGCCTTCAACTTCAGGAGCTTCAGGGGCTTCTGCTGCTTCCAGATAGGCTACTGTCTCGGTAGATAAGTTCTCTCCCTCAGAATCCACAAATGTAACCGTATACTCCTTTGGAGTCAGATTCACATATAAATCCAAGCTGGATCCAACCACATCCTCATTCCATTCGGTGGTATAATCCTCATCTGTATAAACACCACCAAAAGTATAACCTTCCATATCCTCGTACTTAGATAAGTCGATACTGCTTCCTTCTTCCGCCAGATATGTCTCAGGCATTCCCAGATAAGTATGAATATTTATGAGATAGTAATTATGACGAATATAGCTAAATACCGTTGCTTCTTCATATTCTCTTTCTTCATCTTCTGCTGGCTCTTCCAGACTATAATCTGACCACTTATAGTATGTAGCAATCTTTTGACGATAACGATACTGTGTTCCTGTCTGTACTGTTCCTGTTACCTTTTCCTGATTGTACCAAATCTGACCATCATATACATAATATGGTTCTCCTTCTTCATCAAATGCAGCAACATTCAGCTTTTCGGTAAACTCTTCCGTCTCTTCTATAGTACACTCGAACCCTTCTACTTCTTCTTTCGCATAACATGTAGCAGTTCCATCACTATATACATAATGAGAGTATTTATACTTTGCACTAGTTCCATATACCGGCTGAGTATCAATATCTACTCCGATATAAGTACCATCATCCGCTACTGGATCATCCTGCCAATCAGAATATTCTGTATATTCATCATCACTTTCCAATTTCCAGCCGGTATCTTCCCATGCAGAGGCTTCCGCAGTCAATGTGGTCTGACGGGTATCCTTATAGGTATATCCTGTCTCTGACTGCATATCATATGCCTGAGCATCTTCTTTTACTTCCTCTGGAAGTTCATCATATATCATATATGCACTTCTTGCATTATCGCGGTTCACAGCATAGAACACACTCTGTACAGCACTATCATTCATTCCTGCTTTACAAGCATAGAATTGCAGATTCACAGCACTGTCAACCTCGATTGGTTCTGTATAAAGAATACCATTATATCCCTTTGGATCACTTCCATCCAATGTATAATAAATGTCTGCATTTTCTGTTCCAGAACTTAATGTAACAGTCTGCACCTCATCATAAACACCAGATTCTACATCTGCAACAGGAACCTCTGCCGTTTCTGTATAAACAAATGCAGGACAAAGAATGGTATTTTTAGTAATCAAAGTATCGGAAATAATTTCTTCCTGACCATCCGCAATATTCTTCCAACCTAAGAAAACATATTTTCCATCTTCGTCTTCTAGCTCCGGAAGATTTACAGCTTCTCCAAAATTAACCTTATCTTGCTGTAATACAGTTCCATCATAGCCTTCTACTTTAACATCAAATTCTTTCTTTGCATACTGGGTGCATACTACCATATCATCTGTTACTGTAGTAATCCCCTGAGCTAAAGCATCCCATGTCACAGTCATACCTTCTTCTGGTTCCTGAGCAATTGGGGTAACAAGCTGTGCACCATATTCAAACTCTTTTACTTCTACAGAGTTTGCTTCCCAGTCAACAAAAACTACATCATAAGTATTGATTTCATACTCTGCATAAATGTCTTTATCCTCTGTAATATGAATATTCGTGTCAGACCACTTCTGGAAAGTATAACCTGTACGAACCAATTCTTCTTCAGATGGAAGTTCTGCATTTTCACCTTCTTTTACGGTCTGAGTTGAAATCACTTCGCCATTGTAATCATAGAATTTAACAGTATACTCTGGCTTTGGTGCTTCGATCTTCTCTAAGAAAATCGCTGTGGAAGTTCCCTCTACACCTAACGTAACTGTAAAATCTCCTGTTTTAACAGAAGGCTCTTCTCTCAGTTTGAAAGTAAATTCATAATTTCCGTTTTCATCTAATGTCATCTGATCGACATATTCATTTGTATAATCGGAAGCTTCGTCTACTTTGTAAATAAATAAAGCAGCCTCTTTTCCTGCAAATTCTGCTCCCAAACTTCCCTTAATCGTACGCTCTTCACCGCTATTATCTTCTACCATCATGTCATCATTCTGATAACGATATACCGTACGGCTTTCTACCTGCCTATTAGTACCTGCTGTATACTGGGTGGTACTCCAGTCAGAATAATCAGACCACTTATAGTAACTAAACAATTTGCGGTAATCTGTATAATTACATCTATAAATTGGTACTTGATTTCCGGACCAGCAACGGTCAGATAACCACCAATATGTATCACGGCATACATTTCCGTTATTACACTGGAATGCTCCTGCAGAGCTATTATAACCTAATGCTCCACTTGTAAATGCATGAAATGTATTAAATTCGGATGTCCAGCAATCACTGACTGTACGGTTAATTGGACCGGATGTATAGGTTCCACGACACCAATGATAATATAAATATCCTGCAATAGAAGTAGATACTATTGTTTTGTTGGTGGTGTTTTCATAAGCTGTTCTTGGTGAACGATTGTAGGTACTATAATAACCACTTCCTGTATGAAATCCTGAAGGGAAAGAAGATACATAATCGATACTTCCACTTCCTGACTGTACCCACTGGCTGCCACTCTGAACAAAGCCACTTAAAGTAGTACTATAAGAGGTTGCTGTTGTCTTATCCCTATATCTCCACTCCGTTCTTGATTCCTTATTCTCTATATCTTCCGGCGGTTCCTCTGTACTCCAGTTGGTATATGTGCTAGACTGGTCAATCTCCATCGTCGCATTATTTGATGCTGTTGTAGTAATTGGCACTGCATCTTTGTACTGTCCTACAACATAGATTTCTGCAATAGATGCAGCCTTGTCATATGGTACAAAAATTTCTAATTCCTTTGTAGAACTTTTCTTTATACTAAATGCAGACGATTCCGTAGATGTCAGAAGTTTTCCTTCTTCTGTCTTTAATGCAACAACCACTCGGCCTTTTGTAGTAGATTCATCCCAATTTGTAAGTTTTGTCACAATGGTATAACCTTCATTATCACTAACCTCTGCATCATACTCTCTTACTGCCGATACAATTTCTGCATAAATCGGGAAATTCTCATTATACCAACCGATACAGGTATAAAATGTGGTATCTTCTGTGATACAACTATAATCCTTGTCCCATCCGTTATATCCTGTTGGCACATATCCTGTTGGCACGGTAAATGCCACTGGTGAAACCGGACTATAGTAATCTACTTTTTCTGTTCCCAACACCTCTGAAGTGGTAGAGTCTACAAATTTAACTGTGTACTGATTAATTTCATAAACTGCCTTTATTACCGTATCTTCTTTAACATTATTGTATGAAGCGGACCACTTTTTGAAGGTATATCCTTTATGTTCTGGATTGGATGGTGCAACTGCCGCCTGACCATAATGAACCTTTTGTTCACGTAACACTTCTGGCTCATAGTCGTCGCCAACATCTACAAAACTATCTGCATCTACAAATTTCACTGTCACATCAGGATGAACCGTAAAAGTAACTGCATTCGACTTTCCTTTTGTTCCAACTTCATTGTAAGCTTCCAGATAAGCTGTATAAACTCCCTCTTTATCTAAAGCATTAAATGCAAATTTTGTACCAGTTACATTGGAAGATATTTGTAATAACTCCTTATCACTATTGTACAAATACAATTTGTAATATGTTGCATTACTTACACCTGACCAATATACATTTGGGCTAGTTCCTATACCAATATCCTGATTTGCAGAATTTACTTTCAAAGTTGGAATGTTTGGTTTATTTGCTGTTGTGGTAAAGTGATTAACACCACCACTTTTTTCCTGTCCATTTACTACCGCCCAAATCTTATAATAATAGGTCGTTCCATAACTTAAACGATAATACGGAGATACATTTGCACGCATATTTCCCGAGGAAGTTGTACCGGTGGAAACGGTGCATTTCTGCATGCTATTCTGATTGGTTCCAACATAAAATCCCCAGGAACTTACATTGCCAGACGGAGACATGGAACCAGAAATGACTGCGTTGTTATTGGATATGTCAGAGGCGCTACCCGTGTTGACGGTATAGTTAGGCACATCCTCGTATACATAACTTTCATTTTGAGGATTAATGCCACTTGCATACCAATATCTTTCAAGAGATATCCCAAAATGTAGGTGAGCTCCCGTTGAATTTCCAGTTGAGCCAACCTCTCCAATCTTCTGACCGATTTGTATTTGAGACCCCTTAACGATATTTCCTGGAATACTATTCGCTTTCATATGTGCATATTGATATATTCTTCCATCATTTCCTTGAATAACTATTCCAGTACCAAATCCATGACAGCAATTGCTATTATTATGATTTAATCCACAACGCCACAAATGAGTAACAGTACCTCCCATTGCTGCAACTACTGTTGCTCCAAAAATTCCGCTATCATTAATATCAATTGCATTTCCATTGTGATATCCTTGCGATAAACGTGTATGTCCAGGTACTGGCCATCTTAATGTTGCCGCCTGCGCCTTCGGCGCCCTATCCGCCCATTCCAGCCCCGGTATTCCCTGAAAAACCGAAAATACCATTACCAGAACCAGCACCCAGGCCTGTATCTGTCTTACTAACCTTTTTCTTCCTTTCATAAAATTTTACCTCCTTTAAATTTATCTACCGTGTACCCTTTTCTACGCTCCTCTTGCTCTTCCCTCCTTTGTTTTTTCCAGTTTTAACAACTGAAATTCACTATAGCACAGGGGCTGTTTCGAAAATTTTCCGTTTTTTTACAAAAAATCTTTTTTATATATCAAACTCTTGTCAACCCACTATCAAATCAAAGTCAGTTATGAAAATACATAATGTAGGCCACTCTGGTGCTTCTATCCGATATTTTCCCGACACAAAATCTTCTTTTGCCTCCATTGAAAATACAATCTCCCGCTCCTGCTGTGGCGAAATGCATTGCACACTGCTAGAATCTGTCCCTTCCGCAGACTCTATTTTCACCCAGCGATTATTTTCCCATCTTTCTAAAGTAAACGCGTCTCCAAAATTCATATCATCTTCTGTTCCATTATAGAATTTCACAGTGATATCGATGGCTTTTCCTGATGCAACTGCACTAACTACATCCATAGTCACGATGTTTCTGTTGGTTGTGGGAATCCATGTATTCTCCGTCGAAGAAGTTCCTGTCACACGCTTTACATTCACGATACAACTCAATTTCTTCTTACCGACCATGGCAATAATCATACATTTTCCTTCTGCCTTCGCATTGATTACGGCATTTTGTTTCTTCTTTCCTGTGACCTTTTTTACTACAGCAATTTTTTTATTGCTAGTTTTCCAAGTAACTTTTTTAGAAGCTTTTTTCACTTTTAATGTCGTTGTATTTGCAGCATCCGTTTTCAAAGAAATAGTGACTTTCTTTTTATTTAAGACAGGTTTAGAAACTTTTTTTGCTTCCACCTTGGACATACTATTAAATTCAACAGGCATACCGAATCCTACAATCATGCTCAGTGTTAAAACAAGACATATAATTTTTTTATTGTATCTCATATACATTAAACCTCCATTTCTAATCCAAAGTTTATATTATTTCACTTTTACTTTCTTTACCTTACTCCACTTACCATATTTCTTTTCACCATTTACAACTACATATGCCCGAACTCTGACAAAGTATTTTTTCTTGGATTTTAATTTTTTAATCACTTTGCTGGATGAATACATAGAAGCATTTTTGCTACGTTTCTTTTTAAATTTCTTATTAGTTGCATACTGAATCTGATATCCGTCTGTATAAACATCCCATTCCCAAGTTACTTTTATTTTTTTCTTGCCTGTGGATTTGACTTTTTTAATTTTCACCTTTTTTGGTGCTGATTTACTATCGCTGGTCTCATCATCGTCATCCGAAAAATCTATCCCCTGACTTCCCGGCTTCTGAGTGTCAGCTGGAGTCTGGCTTGGAGAAGCAGATGGACTCAGATCCGTCCCAGGAGTCTGGCTTGGCGTAGGACTTTCACTAGGCTTTGCAGATGGTGACTGGGTTGGTATATTGGTAGCTTCTTTTCCTGTTCCTTCCACTGTCAGTTGGATGCTGATGGTCTGACCTGCCGTCACCGGTATTATGGTATCTCCTAAAGCTGTATTCGACACGGATACATCATATGGATTTCGCAAAGAAACTCGATATGTACCATCTTGATGAAGTGCATAATCGCAAGGTCCCAAAAGATATACAGCATCTCCTACTGTTAATTTGGTTGCCGTAATCTGGAATCCTTCTGGAATATCCTCCGGCATAAATGGAGTATCAATGCAAAGAACCATAATATCTTCTGCATCCGCGGACGCTACAAAAGACGCAGTATAGGTTCCATCTCCTGTAACCTCTATACTATGAGAATCATCCAAGAAGAAATACTCCGCCCACGCCACATCTGCATAGCCAATATAAGCATTGAAATCAGGCATTGCTGTTATTGTTGGTTCCTGAGATGGAGAAGGACTTGGACTGGCATCCGAACCATCCTCGCCAATGGACACCGTAATATCAATACAATTTAATACCACATCTTCATAATCCACATTAAAGGTATCCGACTGGCTATAAGATAACTGAATGTTGGTATTTCCAGCTTCTGCATCGTCTGCTACCTTAAAATTCAGATTATACAAACAGCCATCCTCCGTCACATTATCAGTTCCTGCCCAAAGGATATCGAATGTATTACTTGTGGAAATATCTGCATTGTTATCAAAGGTAGTTCCGGACGGAATCAATGCCCCGGCTTCTACAGATACTGGTGTCAATATATCTGTATCATAACTGACACTCATAACAAATCCCATAATGCCCTGATTATTTGAAAGATATACCGGTATGGAAATCTCCTTTCCAGCTTCTGCATTCACTTCATTTCCATATACACGAAATTCTGCATCGTCCGGTGCTAATGTAACGTCTGGTGTAGTCTGTGGTTCCTCTGTCCCACTAAACGGACTGGCAGATGGTTCATTTGTAGGACTGGCAGGCGGCTCACTTGTTGGACTTTCTGTTGACCCACTTGCCGGGCTTATTGTTGGCTCGTTTGTAGGACTCGCTGATGGCTCGCCGGAAACTTCTGCTTCTCCTGCAATGGATACGGAAACAGCCTGACAATCCAGCACTACATCTTCCCATGCCTCATTAAAGGTATCAGCCTGACTATAGGACAAGCCTATTTCTGTAGTGCCTGCCTGCGCTGTATCAGCAACAGTAAAAGTTAATGTATATAAGACTCCGTCCCCTATAGCATCTTCGGTTCCAGACCACAAAATATCATACTCACCAGCTTCCGACTCTGCCATATTGTGGTCAAAATTCCCAGAAAGCAATTCTCCGATAGTAACTGCCGTCGGAGTCAATATCTCCTCATCATAAGTTACACTCATCATGAATCCCATAATTCCTGCGTTCCCACTGATTGTTACAGGAATAGATATTTCCTCACCTGGCTCTGTGGTAACTGCATCTGCATATACTGTAGGATTATCTGCTGCTTTGACTATATTTCCTTGCGATAAACTCGCGAAAATCAAAGCAAACGATAATAAAATAGATAAGTACTTTTTAACTTTCTTCATTAGCTGCCTCCTTTGTAATGCTATTTTTCGTTTATGCGCATCCATTTTTCTTGATTAAAAAGAATTCTTTTCACTATCAACTTACTATAGCATGTATGTTGTTTTAAAACTTTTCCGTTTTTTCTCTTCTAATAACAAAAAAACACCAGATGTGTATCCAGTGTCTTTTTGTTGCTTTTAATTATTAGAAATTCCTTTTCTACTATAATTATATTTTTCATTTCATAACTTTTGATTTTCTTATTTACTCCACGACCTCAACAGTTTCATCACGGAATAACAAATATAAATTTTTGTTATTCGTTGTATCTATTTTTGTTATCTGATTATTAACGCAATCCAAAAATTGTAATGCGACATTTCGAGAAATATCCAATTCTCCCAATTGGTTATTACCACATCCTAATTCAAGAAGTTTTACGCTTTGAGATATATCTAAATTTGTTAATCTGTTGTAATCACAATATATATACTCTAACATTACTGCTCCTGATACATTTAAATGTGTTAATTGATTATGAGGACAGTGTAGATTCAATAACATTTCTGATTTTGAAACATCCAGAACCGTTAGTCGGTTTTGGCTACAATATAATTCTTTTAACGCTGTATTCTTTGAAATATCTAAGGATGTTAATTGGTTATCATTACAACTTAATTTTTCAAGAAATACTGCACCAGAAACATTAAGAGCTGTTAGCTGATTTACATAGCAATACAATTCTTTTAACGCACTATTCTCGGGAAGTTCTAAGGAAGTTAACTGATTGTTTGTGCAATCCAAATATTCTAACTTTTCTGCTCTTGATACATCCAAATAGGTTAACTGATTATCATAGCAATTTAGTTCTTTTAACAACAAATTTCCCGAAATATCCAAAGAGGATAACAAATTATATTCTCAACTTAATTTTTCTAACTCGACTGCTTTCGAAACATCTAAAGAGGATAAATCATTATTTGAACAGGATAAATTCTTTAATGATGCTACTCTTGATACATCTAATTCCGTCAACTGATTATTATAACAATATAATGTTACCAGCTTTTCATTCTTCGAAACATCTATCTTCGTCAGTTGATTATAACCACAACTCAAATATTGTAATTCTGTTAGCTTTTCAAAGGATATGAAACCAGACAACTTTTTCTTATACCAATGTATCTCTGTTAATTTTCCATCACTATTCCATACATATTCCTCACTATTCAAATCATCACTTACAGTTGCTCCAAGTGCTTTTTGCTCTTGAATAATCCTTTGAATTACCTCTGTATCTGAAATGTTTTCACTACTCGGTGTCGGACTATCAGTTGCCACTACTGGCGGTGTTGCACTTGGTGCCAAAGTTGCTTCCACATTTTCTTTTTTCTTTTTCACCGTAACTTTACAAGTAAATTTCTTTTTTCCAACTTTAGCTGTAATTACAGCCGTGCCTTCACCTTTGGCAGTAACTTTTCCTTTTTTATTAACAATTGCTACATACTTTTTATTGGTTTTCCATGTCACCTTTTGCTTCTTTTTGAGATTTTTTATCTTTAATTTCTTAGAAGCCCCCACTTGAAGTTTCAGCTCCTTCTTACTAATAGCTGGTTTCTTTGCTGCTTCTACACTGCATTCTTGTGTCATATTTCCAGTAAACACTAATAAGACAGATAACGCACTCGCTATTGCTCTTTTAATCTGCTTTTCCATTTCTTTATACCTTCCTTCCATTTAATTATTTTCAAATCTTAACACTTAAAAGCATCTCTCCCATCTTCCGATGTAATAATTTTTTTCTGTTCAAAATCATCCCTCACCTCTACATTCTTTCTTCAACTTCTGTTTTATTCATTTTCTTCTCCTCTTCTCTGTACAACCACTTGAATGAACTATAACACAACAGTACCATCGAAACTTTTCCGTTTTTTTCTTTAACTACAAAAAAACACCAGATAACTTATCTGTCCCTCTGCCAACTAGACAGAAACACAGCATTATCCAGTGTCTTTTCCTTGCACATTCTATTTGTTTTTATTCTATTTTTTATTTACACTCCCACAATCTTTCCTGTACAGTATCCTTTTCGCAACATTTTCTTATATTTTTTCAGTTTCGACTTCGGTACTTTAATCACAAAATTTTTGGCAACACGTTTTCTACCTACATACCAAAATGCTCCGCTTTTTATTTTTTTGATTTTTTTAGATTTTATAATCACACGCTTTAACCCACTACACGAAAATGCATCTTTACCAATAATTGTTACGTTTTCTGGAATAGTAATTTTCTTCAAAGCAGTACATGCAATATCAAAGTAAGAACCAAAGGCATAATCCCCTATTTTTTTCAAAGAATTCGGCAGACTTATTTCTTTTAACTTCGGGCAAGCTATAAATGCTGCAGTTCCGATTTCTTCTACCCCTTCCTCTATAGTCACTTTTCTAAGATTTGGACATTCTTGGAAAGCTTCTTTTGTTATAGTTTTCATTGAACCAGGAATCGTGATTTCTTCTAATGTATCATGAGAATGTTTAAATGCACCCTTAGCAAATCTAGTTACCCTATATGTTTTTTCACCAATAACCACAGTTTCCGGCAAATGAACAATAACAGGTTCTATTGTATCTTCTTCTGTAGCTGAATCCTCCTCTTCTTCCGCCGGATATTCATAATACGGAGCCACCTCCACTTCATCGGTTTCCCCAATCTGTGTATAAACAACTCCTTGCGGATCATACCACTCAGCCTTCGCCGCTTTTACCGTTTTAACAATATCTAAGCTTTGACAAAATCTTCCACTTGAATCTTTATCCACCATAAAACACATTCCTAAAATCAATGCACTGATAATGCAAACCCGAATAAAACTCTTATTTTTCATTTTCTCATCTCCATCTTCCATGTGACTTGCAGTACTTACTACCTATTCCGTTACAACCTATCCACCTATAATCTATCCAACAGCCTCCCTTATATTACCTCCAGCAATTCCGAATACGAATACATCTCTTCCTTCCCATAACAGGAACGCAATACAGTATCCAACTCGTACTGCTCATTCAGCTGGCACATATTGCAGGCTGACAATGTGGCATTTGCCAGATTGTCAAAGGCCGTTAATGCATCCTTTTGGCAATACTTAGTCATATCGTGGTCGATTTCCTTCAAGTATCTTCGCTGGGATACATAAAGAATCATTGGCAAAATATCACTTCTTTGAATTTGCAGACAACGTCTTTTGTGTTCTTCCAGATACTCTTTAATCCAGTCTTTTGCATCAGCTATCGTTTTGATTTCCACTTTTTTTCTGGAATATTCCTTTGCTATTTCCTGAATCCACTTCGGACAAGTTTCTTCATTTTCCAATTTCTTTATTTTCCGGCTCTCCTGACGCACATGGAAACTTCTCTGCTTCTGGGTAGCTACATTTAACAAATCAGATAAATGCTTTCCTGTCATTCCTTCAATGCTGCAAAATCCTAAAGCCTTTCCTTGTCTAGACTTTTTATTGCTTCGAAAAACCTCTCCCAAAAGCTGGGCATTGGCATTCTTTTCTGTATAGGCAATAGCAGCGAGTTCCATAATACTTTCCTTTAAATCCTCAGAAAGTGTTTTCTTCTTGCTGGTAGAATGTGTGCGGATATAATTATGGATTCTTTTCTTTGGCTCCTTAATAAACATGCCCCTGCTCCGGCACCAATTGTCATAATCAGTTTCTGCCAGCAGACGACTTAACTCCTCCTCCGCATCCTTCTTCACATAATCCAGAATTATCTTTTTATATTTTAAGAAATAATCCAATGTGGTTTTGCTATATCCCTTAAAGCTCTGGGCATTCTCTTCCATCCAATCCAGAAACTTTTCCTTCGTCAAATGCTTATGTCCCCGAAACTCACTTAACAGCATCTGGGTTCCCCTGGTCTGCAAAAATGAAATATCCGGTTCCATTCTTTCCTCTAATTCATCAATCATATTAAAACATTCCTCATAGGAAAGTCCGTTTTCCAGACCATACATCAAAATAGTTTCCTGATAGTCATTTACCTGAAAGGATGGTTCCCGAATTCCCTCTAGCAAAAACTCCTCCGCGTCAGAGACAGACAGTCCCATAGAGAAACACATCTGATAAATCTGTTCTCTGGATGGAGTTGCTTTTCCGCCGATTCCAAACCACTTCCGCATAGTAGGCAAAGAGGCAATTTCTTCACGGTTGCTTCGTTTACGAAACTCTGCAAAAGCCTGCTGTCTCTGTTCCTTTTGCTCTTCTCCATCGATTTCAAAATACTCGAATCCCATTTTATTTATAATAAAATGAGAAAAGTCTTTAAAGGATTTTGTAATTTTTATTTCTTCTAATGCAATTGTTAATGTCTTTATGTTTCCTGTCATAGCATTTTATCCTCCAAGGTAATACTGGTGATGATATAATACACTGTTATTTAAAACAGTTTTCATCCATAGCTAACATATCACAAGGATTGCACAAAAACTTTTCCGTTTTTTTCAGTCTTTCAAAAAGTTTTTTCACCGACAAAACCAATTACATATATCAGGTTTTAATCCGTTTTACTTTTGACCACTTGCTATATTCTTTCTCCTTCTTCTTTAAAGAATATGTCCGCACTCTTATTGATAAATTTTCTTTGCTAGAAAGATATTGAATACGAAATTTTCCATTCATTTTTTTAATGTCACTGGATACTAACGATATGTTTTTATATTTCTTATTATCCTTCCGATATTGAATTTCTACCTTACTCCCCACATATTTCTTTAATGTGATTTGGATGTATTTTATATTCTGTCCCACACTCTTTTTTGTAACAGAAATCTCAGGTGACTGATACCGTGGCACATAAATAGTATAAATATCTGAACGAACGCGGCTCTCCTCACCATTTCCCTTTCCGATAATACATTCCACTTTATAATAATATTTTCTTCCGGCAAGTACTGTTTTATCTACAAATTTATTTTTTGTAGCAGAAACTTTTTTTATTTTTTGAAATCCCGTCTCTTTCTTGCGGGAACGATAGATTTCATACCCCTCCCCCTTTTGATTACATGTCCATTCAACAGAAACCTTCGTTTCCTTTTTTATTTTTAATTGAACCTGCAGACTAGCATTTTCTACTTGTTGTACATTCTCTGTTCCTGTAGACGCCGCCCCGGAAGATTCTATAGGGGTGGGAATCATTGATACTGCTGGTTCTGACGTTTGCTCTGTAATATCTGTTGGAATCGGGGACGCTTCTGGTTTCTTCGAAACAGAATCCGCCGATGTAGGAGTTGGACCTTCTGTCACTGTAACATCTGGAGATATTGGCACCGTTGCACATGGTGATGGAGGCACCGTTGCACTTGATGATGGAGGCACCGTTGCACTTGGTGACGGCGTTACTGGCGACAAGGTTGGTAATGTCTGAATACTTTCTTCTATAATACTATATATAGCATGTGCCTCTGTATCTGATGTAATAGTTTCCGGCACTTTATCTGCCACTCCATCTCCTGTATAATCCCATGCTATATCACCATAAACTGCCCCTTCTGAATAAAATGAAAACATTCCATTTTTTATATAAGGCGTAGACACTGCTCCACCATTTTCCACAATATATACATTCATAATCCAGCTATCAATGATATATTTACATAAAGAAAATTGTCCTTTATAAAACAAATTGTTATCTTGCAGCCATTCATAAGTACATCCTGAAAAATCTTCTTCCTCGTTATTTAAATAGATATCCATTCCCTCTAAGTTCAAAAAATAATCCTGATTTTCCTTTAGCTGATCACTTTCCATATTTGTAATCACCATATGAATATTTTGATCTAATAATTCATACACATTAAAAAACATTTCATCAAGACTACAATTCAGATTTGGTATTACCAAGGTTGTAAGATCAGAAGTGTTGGTAAAACAACTTTCCCCAAATTCTGCATAGCTTGCATCCACCACAATGGTTTCTAAGGAAGCACAGGATATAAATGCTGATTCTTCGATATATATATTTTCTCCCTGGATATAAATACTTTCTAACTCCTGAAGGCCTGCGAAAGCAAAGGCTCCGATCCGTTTAATATTTTTACCGCCAACTACTTTTTTAAGGCTCTCTCCAGCATTGTCAAAAGCATGTTCTCCAATGATTTCCATACTATCTGGTAAGAAAACCACTTCCAAAATACTATTTTCTGAAGAAAAACTATCAGCTAATAACACACACCCCTCTTTTATCGTTATGCTCTTTACACTTTTACATCCCAATGCATACTTCCCTAAATAGCATACATTATTTTCCCAGTTCGTTTCATTTAAATAGTACGATGTATTAACGAAAGCATGAGCACCTATTTCTGTCACACAATCACCTACTGAAATTTTTTCCAGCTCAGCACATTTAGAAAAGGCATACATTCCGATTTGCGTTATGCTGTTGGGAATGATAATAGACTCCAGTCCACTTCTTCTAAATGCGCTGTCCTCTATTCTCTCAATCCCCTGAGCCAATTCCACTTTCGTAATACTTTCATTATCCTGAAAAGCATTTTCACCGATAGCAACGACTTCTTTCCCGTCTATTTTATCGATAGTAAGTTCTTTGTCATCACCTAAATACTCTGTAATAATAACTTTATTATTTTCATCTAGCTCATATTTCCAAGCTCCACTGCTAATTTCCTGCGAATGAGCAATTGCAGTAATGGAACGAATTATGGAATTTCCATAACCCAAAAGCAAACATCCGCTTAATATGACAACAAGAAAAAAAACTATTCTATTTTTTCTTTTCATCTTGTTCATTTCCCTCCTACTACAATAAATCAAATCTGTCTTTTACTAAATAATAACTTTTTTCACCTTTGACCATTCACTATATTGCCTCTTCTTCTTTTTCAGCGAATAGGTTCTCACACGTATGGACAACATATCCCCACCAGACAAATATTGAATCCGAAAGGTTTTCTTCATTTTTCCAATATGATTGGAGCTTAGGGCTATTTTATGAAATCTCCCAGAGCCCTTCCGGTATTGGATTTCTACATACTTTCCTGTGTATTGTTTTAATTTGACCTGAATGAATTTTACATTTGTGCCGGAATTCTTTTTTGCAATAGTAATAGCAGGAGCCTGATACAACGGCACCCGGATGCTATAAATCTTAGAGCTAATTTTTTCTTCTCCAGTAATGGCATCTATACGATAATAATACCTTTTATCTGTAAACACGGTGCTGTCTGTATATTTCTTCTTGGTTTCGTTCAGTTCTTTTATCTTTTGATATCCTTTGTTCTTTTTGTCCGAACGATAGATTTGATATCCCTTGGCGTTAGGGACTTCATTCCATTGAAGCAACACCTTACTCTGCTTCTTAATGCTTAATACCACCTGCAATCTAGAATCCAAAGCTTCCTGGCCTGTACCCGCTGGGATACTGGACCCGGCTGGACTCTGATCATTATCTACATTTTCTGTCCCTCCAGCAGTTGGAACCGGCGATAATTCCGGTATTTCTGTAGGAACTATTGTCATTGTTGGCGTTGGCTTAGGGGACACTGTAGCAGTAACAGCAGGACTTACACTAGGCTTTATGCTTGCCGTTACTTTTGGCGAAGAACTCGGGCTTTGTGTCGGAACCGGTGATGGACTCGGACTTTCTGTTGGAAGCTCTGTCGGTGTAGGCGTTGGAGTTGGCAATGCCTCAATACTTTCCTCCTTCGTCTCTCCACACTCCCCACAGGTATAGACCTTTTTCCCTTCTGTCCCAGCTCCTGGTTCTATTGCCACTACACCCTCATCCCAGGTATGTCCCTTTGACAGAATCGGTATGACGGTTCCCTTCTCTTCACATCCTTCCCGAAGACAATGATGAGACTTGATTCCTGTTCCAGTGCAGGTAGCAGCCACATCTATGGTCCATTCCTCAGAAAAGAGATGCCCTAATTCCACTGTGCTTACAGTTTTCTCTGAATGACAAACCGGACAATAATATTCTATAATCCCACTCTGAACGCAGCTAATTTCTTGCAGGATTTCTTTTACTTCCCAGGAATGTGTTTGTTCTAGCACTTGATATATGGCATTGGCATTAATATTCTCAGAAGCTGTTTCTGGAAGGCTGTCAGCAAACCCATCCTCATCCAAATCCCACAAAATATTAGAATAAACCGGGCCTTCCTGTGTCACTGCATAATATTCTTCTGAAGTCACAGGAGGAATCACCTCCTCCCCTGCCATAACAACATTCCATTCCATCAGGTAGTGATCCATTAAGAAACGACAGTTATAATATTCATCTTGAAAATATACATCGTTATTTTCAAGCCAGTTGCCCTGAGCATCTTCAAACTCTTCGGCAGGGGCATTGATATAAATGTTCATTCCCGAACATCCATTCAAATATGTATCTCCATTTGCAATTAATTCTGTGCTTTCCATATTAGTAATCACCAATTCCATCTGTTTGTCCTCATGGACATAAGAAACTTTTAACATATTTTGCAATGATTTTGTTAATTGGGGAAAAACCATTTTTTTTATTTGGTTGTCGCCTCCAAAGCAATTCTCCCCTATCTCTACTTTTTCGGCATCAATCACCACGTTTTCCAGAAAATAACAGTCCAAAAAAGCCTCATCCTCAATAGAAATTTCTTCCCCTTGTATATATATGTTTTTTAATGAATGATTCCCATAAAATGCGCTTTCTCCAATTCGCTTTATCTGGCTTCCGCCAATTACATTTTCTAATTTAGCACAGTACCAGAATGCATGTCTTCCGATGTATTGCATGCTCTCAGGCAGAAGAAGTTTTTTTAAGCTATTATCTATACTGCTACTGAAATTATCCGCCAATAAAGTACATCCCTCTTTAATTCGTATAATCGCCTCTTTCCCATCCGAATGCAATGCATATGTATCTAAATAGCAGACCCCATTCTCCCAATTCTCTTCGTTTTCGTAATAGGCAGTTCCATAAAAACACCCACTTCCTATTTCTATCACGTCGTCACCTATAGATATTTCTGCTAACTGGGTGCATCTTGCAAATACATCACTCCCTAATTCTTTTACAGAATCTGGTATGATTACTTTAGTAATCCTCCCTCTATCATAAAATCCCCTGTCACCAATTCTGACGCATCCCTCTGGAATCTCCACCTCTCCTTTGACCCGGTTTGATGCTCCTAATAGCACATTTTCCTTTGAAAATAGCATCTGATCCTGCACATAATAATTTTCATTTTCTTCAGCAACCTCTATACTATATAAATCTTCCATCCACCAAAAGATATCTTCCTGAATCTCTTTCACATTTGCAGGAATGTAAATAGAAGTTAAGCCACTGGCACAAAACGCCTCTGATTCAATGACTTCCACACTCTCGGGTATTGTTAGCTCTGTCAAAGCGTAACAGCCACTAAAACCATTTAAAACCTTTAACCCCTCTGGCAGCGTAACCCGTTCTAATTTATTACAACCTGTACATATTTGTTTTAAATCCGAAATAGGAGCTTTGATTTCTACTTCTACTAAATTGTTACAATACGATAATATCCCCTCCCCTACTTCTACAACACTTTCCGGCAATACAAATTCCGTTATGCCATCACAGTCAGCAAATGCGCTTTTTCCTATCGTCTCTACCCCCTGAGGAAGCTGTATTGTCTCAAGACCTCCGCAGCTATAAAAGCCACCCTCGGCGATTTCTTTTAGTCCCTCCGGAAACTGTACAGAAATGATATTATCACAGCTGGCAAAACTATATCCACCTATTGTTTCTACCGTTTCCGGCAATTCTATCTGACTAGAAAGTTCACCTTTGGAGCTAAGGACAACGGCAGAATATCCTCTGTCATAAATAATTCCATCCTTCTTCACATAATAGGGATTCTCTTCGGATAAGCCAATATAATTAATATTACAGCTCTCAAAAACATGCGAGCCTATTTTTTTCAGATTTTTAGGCAGCTCAATAGAAGTTAAGTTGTAGCACCTGCAAAAAGCACCGGATTCCATGGAAATCAAGGAATCTGGAAGATGAACTTCCTGTAGATTTGGACATTGACAAAAGGCATTTTTACCAATGCTTTCAATTCCCTCTGATAAGGTCACCTTCGTAAATTCACTATCAATAAATACATTATCACCTAGGGCTACAATCTTTTTCCCATCCACTGTATCAACCGTTAATTCTGTATCATTCCCCTCATAAAAAATAACCGTTGCATTATCATTTTCATCTAATGTATAATACCAATCTCCACTATGAATCGGATCGGAACTTTCTGCAGCTTTTACATGAACAGAAAATTTTATGTCTTCATCAGAAGCAAAGTAAAAGCTCCACCACAAAAATACGCCCAGCAAAAAGAGACGGAAAATCCGTCTATTTATTTTATAGTTTATATTTTTCCAAAAGTCCCTTTTTCTTTGACTATCTTGCATATTTTTCCTCTTTCGACTCTTATACTTTCACTTTCATTTCTTTTGAATATTTGCTATATATCTTCTTTTTTCCGCTTTTATAATATGTACGTATCTTAAAATATAAGTTTTCCTTTGTAGAAAGATAGCGGATACGGAAACATCCCTTTTGTTTTGCTATGCTATTTGATTGCAGCACTAGCTTGCTAAATTTCTTCTTCCCTTTCCGATAATATATCTCTATATTTTTCCCTTGATATTTTTTTAAAGTGATTTTTACATAACGCTTTCCTGATATCGTTCCTTTTTTTATCTGTAATTCAGGAGCTTGTAAGCATGGAATTTTAGCTACCTTTATCTCTGAAATCTCCCTTACCCTCCAAATCCCATCTTTCTTTTCTACCTCTTTTACCTGATAGAAATATGTTTTTCCTGATACTACGCTTTTGTCACGAAAACTATTTTTGCCGGTTAGCTTTTTAATTCGCTGGAATTGTCCATTTTTCTTCTGGGAACGGTAAATCCAATACTCCTTTGAGCTGCTGCTTTCTTTCCACTTCAGCAATACCGATTCCACATTAATCTTTAGCTGAAAATCATCTAAGCTTGCACTTTCTTCCTCTTCTACTGAACTATCAGTAATAACCTCTAAAGAAGGCTGTGGATTCTCTGACATCCCCGAAGCCGTATCGGTTGGTATAACAGTATTCATCGGTGTGCTTGTAGCTCTCGGTGCTGTCGTTACTTTTCCCGGTCCCTGCACTTTTGTTGGTGCAAAGGTGCCCGCTGGTGTTTTCTTCGGTGTTGATGTAGGCTTTGGTGTTGATGTCGTTTTCAGTGTTGATGTAGGCTTTGGTGTTTCGGTTGGTTGCAGAGTCTCCAAAGGTTCTCTAGTTTCCACCGGCGCTTCTCCTAAAGACACAAAATTCCATTCATGTTCTGCACAAAACTTTTCTATGGTGCTGCCACTGTAGCCATATACAGCATACTCCCAACCATAATTCGAAGCAGCAGAATCGGTAAATTTACATGCTGAATTATAAATATATAATTCTACAATATAACCATTCCCAGGAAAGAGATAGTCTATATACTTTATCTCCTTTGCAAAGGTGATAACCTGCAATGTGGTATTATCATAAAATGCCGATTCGCAGTCTACACTCCGTACCGGATACCCTTGAATCATACCAGGAATCTGTAATATCTGGGCATCTCCCAAATATCTGACAACGCTAATCTCTATATCTTCCAAAACATAAGTGTCCGAAAATGTATCCATCCGCCATACCATTCCATTTTCAATACCTGCCAAGTCTGTTTTCTCAAAGGTATAATGAAAGGTACAATTCTCATCACCAGGGAATTCTACAGGAGCAAAACTAATCTTATATTTTTTTCCTGCCTCATAATAGTTTGGAAGTCTTCTTCCTAGAACCAAATCCCCTTCCTCATTCCGTCCATAACCAGGGCCACCAATATAGTCTATCTTTTTCCATGTTCCATCTATAAGTTCATAAAAGTAAAAGACCGTGCTAACTGATGGTTCTGATATCAATTCAGTTCCTAAACTCAGCAAAAAAGCCCCATCCTCTTCTGGACTAAAATACAAATCCGGCATATTCATATCAAGGTCAATATAACCACTTGCCCCTTCATATAAATGAATATCTGCATCGGAGGTTCCTTGATACCCTCCACCAGAAGCTTCCTCTTCTTCTTCAGAGTCCTCTTCCTGCCCATCGGAAATAGCGGAATCTGTTGCTGATTCTGCCGCAGTGGCTATTGTTATTTGATTCGTTTTTTCAATGCCCCAATGTACTTCAGGATTGCAAATCCCACTAAAAAACAAAGAAAGAGCCAGTATGATTGCTATTTGTTTCCTTTTTTGCATCCAATCACCTCCGGCTCTTTTTATTTCCTTACTCAAACTTTCTTTTTATTATAAAATGGGACAGATTTTCCGTCAATTCTTCTATGGTATGATTCCTTCAAAATCCACATCATTCCCATTTTGATTTTGTTTCGGCTGACTCTGGCTGCTCCGGCTTGGAGTCTGGGTAGCTGCTGGTACTGTCTGTACTACACCACTGCTAATCGTCAAAGTTACCGATTTGCCCTTTATCACCTTTTTCCCTTTCTTCACGCTCTGACTCAATACAGTTCCTTTCGCGCTGGCATCTTCCCTTGTCTGAATCTTCCATTTCAGTCCTAGCTTCCGAAGCTTTTTCACTGCCTCGGCCTTTGTCATTCCTGTCAGCATCGGTACGGCAACCTTTTCTTTTCCTTTACTGACTACCAGAAGCAGTTCTTCATATTCTCCTTTTATGTATTTAGTTCCTACAGGAATACTCTGGCTAATGATACGACCTTTCTTTATGGTATCACTATATGCCTTATTCCATTGCACCATCGGCAATTCTTCCGCCTTCTTCTGCACCAGTTTTTCTGCTTCCTTCTGGGTTAATTTTTCGAATGCATCCATAACCCATTCCTCTGGCATCTCTTCTGGGACGGAGCTGTCTGACTCCGAAATCACATCTCCTTCGGCTGAAACAGGATTGCTGACAGAAATATTCTGCAATTCTTTATTTCCCATTTTCCAGATACCTATGCCGATGATAGCCGCCAAAAAAACTGTTATTGCCATTCCTGCAATGATTTTGAGCCTAAAAACACTTATCACTTCCGGCTTTTCTTCCTCAT
Organism: Butyribacter sp.; assembly: GCA_045542435.1. Taxonomy (GTDB): domain Bacteria; phylum Bacillota; class Clostridia; order Lachnospirales; family Lachnospiraceae; genus Jutongia. Next base: position 81,267 of record JAZQLD010000029.1, read on the forward strand.
ATAGGGCTTGATAAAGCATCTCAATACTCTGATATCTCTCCTGAGGCTTTACCGCAATTCCTTTCATGATGGTGCGCTTTTGTCCCTCCGTTAGGTCAATGTCCTTCATATCGGTCAAGGATACCATCTCATCCTCTAAAAGCCGGTCTATGGCTTCATCTGGTGCTTCTCCTACCAAAGCATAATAAATGGTGGCACACAGGGCATAAATGTCTGACCATGCCCCCTGTTTTCCTCTGGTTCGATACTGCTCTTCTGGAGAATATCCTCTTTTGAAAACCACTGTCATACTTCGGGTTTTACTAATATTTTCTCTTCTCGCAGCCCCGAAATCAATCAAAACCAGCTTGTGTTCCTTGGTAATCAGCATATTATCGGGACTGATATCACGATGAAGCATTCCGGTTTCATGCACCTTGCCCAAGGCTGCCAGCACCGGCTTCACCATTTCCATGAGCTGGCTTCCGGGAATCCTTCCATTCTGTTCAACGTATTCTTTCACACTGATTCCATTTACATACGCCATAACTATATAAGCAGTCTGGTTTTCATAAAAGAAATCTTTTACAGACACAATACCATCCAAATCAGAAAAGGCAGATAGATTCTTGGCTTCATTCCAATACTTTTTCAAATTTTCCTGATATCGATCATTTTCTCCCTTTTCGTATACATACACATTGGTATCTTCTTTGTCCCCTACATGCCGGGTTACCTGGTTTGCCGGAAAATACTCCTTAATGGCTACTGCCACTTCTAAAAGTGTATCCCATGCAATATAACTGATTCCAAAACTTCCCTCTCCCAATACTCTGCCTAGTACATACCGGCCTGCCAATCTGGTCCCGGGCTTTAAACATCGTGGAATGGGCTTATATTCTTTTTGCCCGAAGCCACAATGACTACAGTTCCCATTCTCATCCAAAGGCTTCATGCAACCAATGCATAACTCTTTTCCATTTATCTCCATGTTACTCACCAACTTTTGTCTTACCGTCATAGAATTTTAATTCCTTCTGTCCAAACGCAAAAGAACCACTTTTTATTATAACATATCATATGTCACAAAACTTTTCCGATTTTTTTCGTTTCTAAGAAAATTTTTCCATTTTTTCACCTCTGATTTTGTTATCTCGTTAATATTATACGTCTTTTCGTACTATTTTACAACGAAATAGCATAGTATAATTAACGTATAATTTTAGTATTGGTGTGATTTTATGGATATTTTGACTAAAATAACAGAATTAAGAACGGAAAGAAACTGGTCTGAGTACCAATTGGCAGAGAAGTCAGGATTAACGCAATCTACAATTTCTTCATGGTATAGAAAGAACATGGTACCATCGATTCCTTCTTTAGAAAAAATATGTGACGCCTTTGGAATATCTGTTTCCCAATTTTTTCTAGAAGAAAATAATCATGCTGTCATGCTGACAGATAAACAATTACAGCTTTTGGAGCATTCCTCCCGGCTGACACCGGAACAAATGAACGCATTACTGAATTTTTTACAAACACTATAAAAGGGCAACGTCAACACGTTGCCCTTTAAATCACAGATACGTCATAAGTCTATTTTCTAGAATTCCATATTCTTAAAACCTCTTCTTCTTTCATTTGATATTTTAATGCAGTCTGTGCCACTGCAACATCCGTCGGATGCCCTAAGTCTATAATAACCGATATGGCCTTAATAATACCTTCCATCACTGCTTCCTGACGCCCCTCTCGACGCCCCTCTCGACGTCCTTCTCGACGTCCTTCTATTTCTCCTTTAAGACGTCCTTCCATTTCTCCTTTTATACGAGCTTCATTACAAGCTTTATCCGTTATTTCCTGAATATCTGGAGCCATAATTTCTTTCAAAATTTCAAACATAGAATCCTCTCCTCTTAATTCATTGATAAGTTCTTTATTTACTCTTCCTGTAACCTCTAACACGGAATCTGCCAAACCCTTATCATACTTTTGTGAAATATTGTCAACCTTTTCCAATAACTTTCTCATATCACTTTTCTGCATATTTTCTGTTAATGCAGTAAGCCACATATGATTCTGCTTATCCAATTCACTAGTAACAATAATCTGTGTTGGAAAAATAACTCCTGTCAATACATAGTATATTCCAGGGTAAGGATTTGCAACAATTATTTTATTCTCTTTAAAATATCGAAACAGACTGTTTTTTTGTTTATGTTGTTGATTTTGCATTTCTAATTTTGTTAGGATTCCACAAAAATTTTGTCATATAATCTCGGAAACTATTGAAAATAGGCTATTTCTCTACATCTAAAAGCATTTTCTCCATCTTTTGATGCAATATACTATTTTGTATTTCCAAATCATCGGATACTTTCACCATCATTCTCTCTCCAACCATGATTCTATACTTCTTATCTCTCTTGTATATGACCAACGGAATAATAGGAGCTTGTGTTACCTGAGCCATATATACTGCACCCATTTTAAATGGTAATAATGGCTCTGAAGTTTTGTTTCTGGTTCCCTCGGGATAAAGCAACACATTTTCGCCATTCAAAATAGACTGTATCATTAGATTCTGTGCCGCCTTCCCTGATTTTTTATCTTCTCTGTTCAAGAAGATAATCCCTAGCGATTTCATCCATGAACCGAGCACAGAATCCTCAAATTCTCTTTTTGTTAATATTCTTGCCTTTATTTCATTCAAAGCGCAATAACAAATAGGAACATCCCATGCACGTCTATGATTACAAACAAAAATAACACCATCACAAGGAACAGAAATTTCCGTTTCCATTTTCTCCATTCCTGCCATCCATCGAATAGGACCTCCAACTCTCTGAATGCTCTTTTCTATATTTTTCTTTCGTAGCACCAAAGATACTTTATCAAAAGGCAATTTGCTATAATAACTTTTTAGTCTTTCGTAATATGCTGTTTTCTCAGCTGGATTTAATTCATCTCTTTCCTTATATTCCAGTGGTCTAAATACTTTTCTTTTGTCATTGATAATATTCCAATAAATCTCTCCAAAATCTATTGCCTGTATACATTCTGTTATATCTTGATTATAATCCGCGGATACACAAATAACCCGGCATAGTTTTTTTAATTGCTTTATATTCGTCGGTTCATCTTCGATGAAAACATCTATCTCTAGTTTCTTACACCATTTGGCTTTATGATGAGCACAGTCCTCTAATGAAACATAGTAAATTCCATCATATTCAACACGATTATCTTTCAACCATTTTTCCAAGCAAACACGCATTGCATGACCTAACACGCCCTCCCCATCTGCCAGTGCCCTGGCTGTGATAAAATATACTTTATGTCCTTGTAGCCGTAGTGTACGAATAGTTTCAGCTGCGTTTTCTCTGATTGGATATTTTCTGGCGTACCAAAATAAATATCGCGTATAAAATTTTTTGTCCCATTCTTTCGAAAATCCGAATCGCTCTGATACCGAACTGGAAGGTTTTACTGTTTGTATTTCCCTTTTCATTTTTTTTCGAAAATATTTTTTTCCATAGGTATCTAAAAACCATTCGAAATCCGTAAGAACACCATCTATATCGAATGCTATGTTCATAGTATACTTTTACCTTTCGTGTTTTTGTCGATTTCACTTGTTGTCATGACTCTTTCTAAGTGTTGGATAAAAAATGGATTACATCTTCAAATCCTTTAACCCTATACTCATCTAATTCTCTGATATCTTCATTCCAAACAGCTGGATAACAAAACACTTTTATCTTATCTTTCAACGCAAATAGATTATCAGGCTTGTCATCAATTAATATATCTACCTTTTCTTTAATACATACTTCATACTTATCTGCAGCACTACTTTTTTCAGATACATAGAAAATTTCGTCATACTCAAACCGATTCCTCTTTAACCAATGCCTTAACATCCATCGAAATAGTTTTCCTGTAATTCCAGTTTCTGTTGTATGAGATCTTCCCGTGATTACATAAACTTTATGTCCTAGTGCCCGTATCTTTCTTACAGTGTCTGCGGCACCTTTTGTCATAGGTGTTTTTAGGCAATATCCCCATATATATCTAAGCCAAAATTTCTCTCTTTGCTCATGGGTACAATCGAAAATCTCTTCCACATCATATGCTTTAGGATTTTTCACTTCCAAACCATATTTCTTCTTAAAATAAGGTACTGCTGTATTTATTTGGTAGGAAACCATATCCACTAACACACCATCTACATCAATTCCAACTATCATATTTTATCTCCTTAACGATTGAATAACATTTTTCAATTGATCTATGTCAAAGATTATCCTTCCGCTGTTAGTTTTACTACTTGCTCTCGTATAATTTTTGTAAGTTCCAAAGCATCTCCACAATCTGCCGGATCTATCGGTTCACCAAAAGAAATGTTCAATAATAGCTTATTTCCATTTGAATCTTTTCCGGTTCTTGGCAACTTTAAGTCTGGTGGATAAATTTCTCTTGCTCCCCGTATTCCTACAGGAATAATCTTCACCCCTGTTTTTATTGCTAATTCTGCCGCTCCGATCTTGAATTCACCTAATTCACCAGTTCTAGTTCTGGTTCCCTCTGGATGAATCATTAGTGATTTTTGGTCATTCCTTAGTAATTCATATATCCTTTTCATTGCTGTGGAAGTATTTCCAGATCTATGTACGGGAATTGCTCCCATAATGCGTGTGCCCCATTTGTAGATACCCTTTTCAAACAAATAATCTGCCGCCATACTACATATATTTTCTTTAATCTGTTCAGGCAGGCAACTCATTATCCACATGCTATCAAAATGACTTTCATGATTTGGTGCAAAAATATAATTTTCCCCAATCTCAATATTTTTTATTCCAGATACCCTTAATTCATAATTCTTCCTTGTCCATTTGCAGAACTTGTCATATCTTTTCCAATCTTTCCGTGTTCGTTCAACAGGATATTTACTATAATCAAACTGCTCGTTCTGTTTTCTTATTTCCCCTTCTCCATTTATAATCTCTAATATTTCCCCAACAGAAACATCTTTACTAAGATATTCCTCAACACTAATACCAAAAGCAGTATCAACTTCCACGCAAAGTTCAAATAAGCTCAAAGAATCAATAGACAAATCTCCTGAAAGCATGTGTTCAGACAAAATTTCGGATACCTCTGTATACTTACTTAAAATATCAATCAACCATTCTTTTGTATCTCCTTTAATGAACTTGCTTTTTTGCTTAAGTTTTTTTTCATTTTTCACTTCTTCTATGAACATCTTCTTCAACTGGTACCGTTTCACTTTACCCACCGACGTTTTAGGTAAAGAATCAATATAAACTAGATTTTTATATCGATAGCTAAACAATACCTGATGATTAACTTTCTTAAACTCATCATCATACTGCCCTTTTTCTCCTACAACAAAGACACAAACTTGTTCATAATTTTCTTCATCTTCAACACCCACAACCGCAAACTCTATATCCTGTTGCAATAGTTCATGATATGCAAATTCTACATCTTCCGGAGAAACCTTTTCGCCATTTTTTAAATATATACTTTCCTTTATTCTTCCTGTAATATAGAGTTCACCATTTACGATTTTCCCATAATCTCCTGTTTTGAAGAACTCTCCTTCAAAAGCTTGCTCTGTCAATTCAGGGCATCTAAAATAACCTCGCATCATCATATTACTTTTGACCTGAATTTCACCACTCCCAGAATCATCTGGATTCCATATCCGAATCTCTGTATCCGGAGAAGCTTCCACATTTCCTACGCTGCTCATGTATTTTCTACCATCCGTTACAGCTATAGGATTATTAGCCTCTGTAGATGCATAAAAATCAAAAACATCAATTCCCATGTTCCAAAAAAATCTTGACACTTCCGGATTTGCTTTACCTCCACCAAAATGTGCCTGTTTTAAGTTTCCTCCAAAGACTTGTTCATTGACACTTTGAAACAATACTCTTCCAAGATTAATACCTGTTAGTTTTCTCAATCCACCACAAAAACGAAGCATAAAAAAAATTATGTTCGATTTCATACGCCCCTTTTTTCTAATATTTTCTTCAATTTTGTTTTTAAAAGACTCCCATACCTTTGGAACCATGCCAAACGCATTTGGTCGATACATACGAAATCCTTTTACAATCTGCGTGGAAGAAGCCTCTTCCATTGTTGCAAAACTCCCTCCTCGTAATAATAAAGTCATAAAATCTGTAAACCCTGAGACATGAGAATTTGGAAAAATCAACAGATACCGAATATCCCTTGTGCCAACTGTCTCAAGCAAGCGATCCATGGCATTTAACTCCTGCTCATAACCAATCACCACACCTTTTGCCTGACTTGTAGTACCTGAAGAATATAAAATAGCAATCGCTTCATAATCTGGATCTTTCGCGTGAATAATTTCTTTTCTTCTAAGCCATACTCCTTTGTCTTCATTATTAAGTACTGGAGTATTAACCTTTTGAAGTTTTTCTTCATATAAATTCTGAACCGTAATAATACATGATACATCCACATCCTCCAGGATACGCATTAATTCTTTTTCATGTAAATTAACATCAAGAATTACTGAAGTTGCTCCCATATAAGCTAATGCTAATATATCTAAATATGCATTTGTACATAATGGAATCAATACCGCAACGCGATCACCTCTTCGAATCCCCATTTCTTTATAATGCGTAGAAATTGCTACAACTCGCTTCTCCATTTCTAGATAAGAACATTCTTCTACTTTGCCCTTTTTTGTATAATATGTAATTGCTACTTTTTCCTTTTGTTCTTTACATATTTGATGAAATTCACTTTGAAATCTTTTGTATCCTTCCATACATATCCTCCTGCTTCTTTGCAAAAATTTCTTTATAAACAACTGGTTATACTCTAACACAACAGTAGTATCGAAATTTTTCCGTTTTTTTCAGGCAATAAAAAAAAGGTAGCGTATTAACACAGCCTTTCAAAAATCACATTTTTTTAAACTACTTTATCTATTTTTACGCTCTTTCCAAATTTCATATACTGCTTCTTCTGTATATTCATACTCACGCGCAACCTTTACAATTACATCTATCTCATCTCCAATGTCATTTAACGCTCCCTCCAATCATCATCTTCACGAATAGATTGCACTTTCAGTTCTAACTCCTTTGTATATTCATCAACTACTGCACCTGTATTAATATAATCCATACGCTACATTTCAAAATTACATTTTCTACTGTATCCGAATCTTTAAATCTTTTCCAAGACAATGTGCTACTTTAATTAAAAAATCCAATCTATAAGAAAAAATTCAAGCCGAAAAACCTCACAAACTTAAGCCCTTTTCCCATCTGGATTCTGACTCAAATTTGTGAGGTTTTCACGAATTTCCATATTCACTTTTAGAAACTATAACTGCTCTTCCATAATGACACCTTGTAAGTTATTACTAGGCTTTTTATTCTTCCCTGCCGCTCCTACTCCTGATACTGTGACATATACAAATGATAATATAGTCCCTTCTTCTCCAACAGTTCTTCATGGTTTCCTGCTTCTACAATATCCCCATCTGCCACATACATAATCTTATCTGCATTTTTAATAGTAGAAAGACGATGAGCAATAATAAAAGAAGTTCTTCCCTTCAATAGCTCATTCAAGCCCTCCTGCAATACAATCTCTGTTTCCGTATCAATACTGGAGGTTGCCTCATCCAGTATCAGAATGGCAGGGTCATTCAGAAGCGCTCTTGCAAAGGAAATCAACTGACGCTGTCCTACTGACAGACGATTTCCTCGCTCATTGACCTGAGTATCATAGCCATTTTCCATCTGCATAATGAAGTCATGGGCACATACCGTCTTTGCTGCACGAATCACATCTTCATCAGTAGCTACGGTATTTCCATAACGGATATTGTCCATAATGGTTCCAGAGAAAATGAAACTGTCCTGCATCATAACACCCATCTGGGTTCGCAGGGAACGAAGGGTTACTTTGGAAATGTCCTGTCCGTCCACCAGCACCTGTCCGCTGTCTACATTATAGAAACGGCTTAGAAGATTGACAATTGTGGTCTTTCCCGCACCAGTTGGACCAACGATAGCAATACATTCTCCCTTCTTCACCTTAAAGTTGACATCCTTCAGAATAGGTACGCCATCTTCATAGCTAAAGTTAACATCCTTAAATTCCACATCTCCCTGAATCTCTGGCATCTCTACGGCATCTGGCTCATCGGTTACCTCTACTGGCTCATCAATGGTCTCGAAAATACGTTCCAGATACGATACAGCAGTCAGCACACCATTATAGAAGTTTGCAATGGTATTGATTGGCGCCCAGAAACGGCTGATATAAGCTACAAATGCTACCAGTACACCGACAGTTACACTGGACTTATCTCCTCCTGTAATATAAGACACACCGATTACATAAATAAATGCGGTAGTAATGGTAGAAATCAAATCCACCATCGGTCCCATCAGGAAGTTGTAGTAGCAGGCACGAAGCCATGCCTTCTGATACTTCATACTAAGATTGTTAAAAATATCTGTGTTTTCTTTTTCCCGGACAAACGCCTGAGTAACACGGATACCATTAATACTCTCTGCAATATAAGCATTTAAGTTTGACTGCTTATTACTCTGAATCTGCCATGCCCTGCGCTGTCTTTTCTTCAAAAGTACAATATAAACAATCAATACAGGCAGACCACAAAGACAAACCAAAGTCAGCTCTGGACTCATATAAAACATAAATGCCAGAATAAATATCAAGTTACAAAAATCTGTAATAGTATTAATAATACCATTGGAAAGCAGGTCACTTAAGTTATTAACATAATTTACCACTCTTACCTGAATCTTTCCATGAGGACGGTCATCATAATAGCTGAAAGGCAGCTCCTGAAGGTGCTTGAAAATATCTTCTCTGAGCTGGTGAATAATGCTCTGTCCCACATTAGTCATAATATTTATTTTTAATTTCATGCAGACAATGGAATAAATCACAATGGCTGCAGTTAACAGCACTAATTTCACAATTCCCTGTACATCTTTATTTGGAATGTAAACATCCATTTCCAACTGAAAGAACTTTGGAATCAGCATGGTTAATGCCGAAGAACTCAACATCAGAAAAAGCACTAAAATCATTTTTCCTTTATACGGAGTTACATATCCGGCAAGACGCTTTAACTGCTTGGCGTCAAATTTATCCTCTAAAATCTCGTCTACGTCATAACGGTTTCTCGCCATTTTCAGGACCTCCTTTCTTAATTATAATTTTTCTGTAAGTTTGGGTACTGATGCTTGTAAACCGTTGCATAGTATCCACCCTTTTCTAACAATTCTTTATGAGTACCCTGTTCAATAATTCGTCCTTCATCCAGTACCAGAATCTGGTCTGCATTCCGAATAGAAGAAATACGATAAGCAATGATAAAAGTGGTACAGCTATGATTAATATTTTCCAGCTGTCTCTGAATGTAGCTTTCCGTTTCCATATCTACCGCAGAAGTAGTGTCATCCAGAATCAATATGGACGGATTCTGCAATAAGGCTCTGGCCAGAGAGATACGCTGCTTCTGTCCACCGGAGAGACCTACACCACGCTCACCTACCATAGTGTCATATCCGTCTGGCAAATTTTGAATAAACAGGTTAGCATCTGCCATCTTTGCTACTCTCTTTACTTCCTCAAAGCTGCAATCTGGACGTCCATAAGCAATATTTCCTTCGATAGTGTCCGAAAAAAGGAACACATCCTGCATAGCAATACCTATATTACTTCTTAAATCATACATATCTAAGTCTTTTACATTGATACCATCCACCAGAACTTCACCGTCTGTAGCATCAAAGAAACGACATAATAAGTTCATAATGGTAGATTTACCCGCACCGGTAGTTCCCATAATACCAATGGTCTGACCCTTCTTTACATCAAAATTTATATTTTGAAGAATATCTTCATCATCTGCACGATAGGATACATTCTTGAAGGTAACATTTCCTTCCAGCTTCTGATGGGAAACTGGATTCTCTGGACGTTTAATATCTGGCTCAGCACAATAAGTTGCATAAATCTTCTCCACTGAAGTGGTAAATCTGTGTACATCATTAATCCACCAACCAGCCATTCTAAGCGGCATAGTCAGCATCCAAAGATATCCATTAATGGTAACCAGATTTCCCAAAGACATTTCTCCGTTAATTACCATAATACCGCCTACCAGCATCAGTACCAGAGTAAGCAGGTTTGAAAGAAATTCAAAAATAGGCACATACTTACTCCAGACTGATGCGGCACCCATTTCCGCCTGACGGTAGTTATCATTTTCCACTGCAAACTTTTCCATTTCATAATCTTCTTTTGCGAAGGCTCTGATAACACGGTTTCCACTTATATTTTCCTGCACAAAGGTATTCAGGCTGGAGAAGGCCTGACGACAATTGGCAAAAACGGGCTTTACATTTTTCGATTGGATTGCAGTGGTCATAGCAGTCACCGGTAGAATTGGCAGCATGCAAAGCGCTACCTTCCAGTTAATAATAAAAATCATGACCAGTGCAAATACAAAATATAATACATTTTCATAAATAATATATATAACGTATGCCACAAAATGACGGATGGCATCCATATCACCAGTCTGGCGGCTCATTAAATCACCAGTACGGTTTTTATTATAAAAGGCAAAATCCTCCTGCAAAAGTTTCCGATATACCTTGTCTCTCATAGAGAACAAAACCCCTTGGGAACTTAATTCGAAAAGTACCTGTGAGAAAATACGACAGACACCTTTCACGATAACCGTTATAACCAATACTGCAATCAAGGTTGGCAAAAGTTCAGTATCTCCGCCCTTCACTACTTCATCTACAATCATTCCGGAAATCTGTGGTGCAACCAACGATGCTGCTGCCAGTATGGTAACTAGCAGTAAGCCGCCTGTCATTTTCCATTTGTGTTTTCGTAAAAAACTATAAAACCATTTCATTGGAGTCATTTTCCACTACCCCCTTTTTCTTTTTTCTTTCGCTTAAGTGAATCCAAGTATAGCATGGTGATTTTCATGATAATATAATGAATGAAGAACAAAATAGAACAAATCTATTTTCTTAAATGGTATAATATGCTATTCTTATGTTATTCTAAACAGTTTTTTATTTGTAAACAAAGTGTAAATTTTCATTGTATAAATCAATTTCATTTTTCAAAACTTCTCTTATATAAATAGGAGGATTTTAAAATGAACTGATACGAAGGAGGCATTATCATGGGTGCAAAAACAAAAAAACTTATGGAATTTCAAGATGTAGACCGTTTGAATTCCCCTTTGGAGGTATTTATTCTGAAGGGCACAAAAGAACACAGTTCGGTTCCACCTCACTGGCATTATTATCTGGAAATTCTTTTTATCCTAGAAGGAACACTGGAGGCAGTCTGTGATGGGGCGGTTTATACCATGAATCCTGGAGACCTGATTGTATTTCATCCCCAGTCTGTGCATGCCATGCACCGTTCTCCTTCTATGAAGGACTCGGAGGATGTACATTACTTCGTGGTTATGGCAGACTTAAACTTTCTAAATATCACCAACCGCTACCGCACCCGCTTCTCCAAACTGTTTCGAGTGGCGTATCAGCAGAATCCCTCCTATATCCACTTTCGCCGGGAGGAATTGCAGTTTTATCCAGTTTTGCAGCTACTAACCCATAGTCTGGAAGAAATGAGGAATAAGACCTATGGTTATGATGTTCTGATCTGCTCCAACATTGCTACACTACTCACCTATCTTATGCGTTGCCTGCGTGGTAAAGGGTTGGACACCGATGCTATCATCACCTCCCCAGATGAGTTTGATGATTCCATCTACTCTGTTTCCAAATACATCGAGCAGCACTGTGGTGAAAACCTGAGAGTTCAAGATTTGGCAGATATGTGTGGCATGAGTTACTCTTATTTTGCTAAACTCTTTCGGGAAACCTATCACCAGTCCTGTAAGGAATACATTGAATTTGCCCGGCTGAACAAAGTCACTGACCTGCTTCTATTCACCAATCTGGACTTAAACTATATCAGCCAGGAAGCAGGCTTCGCCGATTGCAGCCACTTAATACGCACCTTCAAAAAATGGAAGGGCATGACTCCAAAGCAGTGGCGCAAAGAAATGAAAACAAATATGCAGCATATAATGGAATAAACTAGCATTCCGAGAACTTTTCGAATATTATAAGAATTTTTTAATTGGTTTTTATCGAAAGTATGATATACTGTTAGGCATATTGTGATTTACTCAAACATTGCACATAGAAAATAGAATTAACTTCCCATAATATCAATTATAAAAAGTAATGAGGTTTTGATATGAATTATTGGAAAAATTTTAAGGGACATCTTAGTACCATTTTGAGACATAAGAAAATGGTCCGGCATTACTGCTTTAAAGCTGGTCTTTACAAGCAGGGAATTATGCATGACTGGTCTAAATACAATCCTGTGGAATTCTGGAATGGTGTCCGCCACTATCAAGCCGGCCGCCGTAGTCCAAACTTTGGTGAAAAAGAAGTCAAAGGCTATTCCTCTGCCTGGCTTCACCATAAAGGCAGAAACAAACACCACTTTGAATACTGGATCGACCTTCCTTCCGACACTTCAAAAGGATATCAAGGAATGCCTATGCCATCCCGCTATGTCTTGGAAATGTTCTGCGACCGGGTAGCCGCCAGCAAAAACTACAATCTGGAGACTTACACCGATGAGTTTCCTTTAGCATATTATGAAAAGAACAAAGACCACTATCTGATTCATCCAGACAGCGCAGCGCTTTTAGAAAAGCTGCTTCATATGCTGGCTGAAGAAGGAGAAGAAAAAACGTTTGCCTATATCCGTAAGGAAATTGACTGGAAACATTCCCCAAAATGGTAATGAAAGAATACGAGGAACGATTTATGAAAGATACGATTTGCAATTTTTTAAAAAAGTACAAACATATAATTTTAGTTTTATATTTCCCAATTTATATGGTATGGTTTTTCTGGCTGGAAAACAGAGAAAATGTGACCTATCACAGTATTTCCTGTATAGTGGATGACTGGATTCCATTTAACGAATTATTTGCCATTCCATATTTTCTTTGGTTTGGATATGTAGTAATCGTGTTAATCATTCTGTTTTTACAGCTGGATCATCTGAAAGATTTTTATCGTTGTGCTGCTACTTTAATGCTTGGCATGACTACCGCCCTGATTATTTATACCATTTGGCCAAACTCCCAGCCACTGCGACCGGAGGTACTGCCAAGAGATAATATTCTTACAAGGATGATTGCCGGACTGTATCAGGGAGATACCTCCACCAACGTTTGTCCAAGCATTCACGTATATAATTCCTTGGCAATTCATGTAGGACTGGCAAAGAGCCATTTTGCCCAAAATAAAAAAGGCTGGAAAATCGCCTCACTGATTCTTTGTATTTTAATTTGCCTGTCCACAGTATTTTTAAAACAGCATTCTGTCATTGATGGAATATGCGCATTAGTAATGTTTGGTGTATATTATGTGATTGTGTATAAGCCATATAAAAGTCTATAAAATAAGGCTGGAATCCTTTTCGCAACGATTCCAGCCTTTCATTTTATAAAATATCGTTTCCTACAACGGCGAACATACTTCCTGTAGCCAAATCTTCTCCGGCTCAGTCATGTATGGTGTCAACTTCTCAAATACCAGCTTATGATACCAGTTCAGAAGCTGTCTCTCTCTGGCGGTCAAAGCAGCCACATCGATAACCTCTCTCTCAAATGGTACTAACGTCAATGGCTCAAATCCCATAAATTGACCAAACTGGGTTTTCTCACGTTTCACACAAAGCAACAGATTCTCCAAACGAATTCCAAACTTTCCTTCCAGATAAACACCTGGCTCAACAGAGGTAATCATTCCCTCTTCCAACACCGCATTTTCTTCTGGCTGACTGGATGCTTTATATCGGAATGCATTTGGTCCTTCGTGAACATTCAGCAAAAATCCTACTCCATGACCAGTTCCATGATTGTAATCCATGCCCATGTCCCAAAGTGGTGCTCTTGCCAGATAATCCAAAGAAACTCCACTACATCCATATTTAAACTTCGCAGCAGTCAAAGCAAGATGCCCCTTTAACACTGCGGTATAGTATTTCTTCTGTTCTTCTGTCGGTTCTCCACCCAAAAAGATGGTACGGGTCACATCTGTGGTTCCCTCTAAATAATGTCCACCACTATCCAACAAAAGGAACTGCCCTGGCTGTAGCTGGGCATTGGTTTCCGGAGTTGCACTATAATGCACAATCGCTCCATTTGGCCCAGCTCCTGCAATAGTTGCAAAGCTAGGTCCCATATAATTGCCTACACCATCGCGGCACTGTCCTAGTACTTGGCTGACCTGCATCTCTGTTAAGGCAACCTTACCAACATTCTGCTTCAACCAGTACATAAAACGTACCAGTGCAACGCCATCTTTAATATGTGCTACTCTTTCATTAGCAATCTCTGTCTGATTTTTAACAGCTTTTAATAAATAGGTTGGATTCTTCTGGTTAATAACCTGAACTTCCGGTGGCACCATTTTAAACAACGCATAACTGACAATATCCAAATCCATGGAAATCTTCGTTCCCTCTGGAACCCTGGATACATAGTCAAAAATCATTTCATATTCCCTAAGCATAACTCCTGCGGCTGTTAATTCCTGCTTTAACTGTTCGCCAAATGCATCCTTTCTGGCAAAAAGAATTCTCTCTAAAGGAGTTAAAACAAAAAATGACATTACTACCTGATTATATGGGATATCTTCACCACGGATGTTTAACATCCAGGCAATATCATCCAAAGCAGTAAGTACTAGCATATCAGCACCAGATTCTTGTAACTTTTCAGATACCTGTTTAATCTTTTCTTCTCTGCTTACGCCAGCATATTTCACATTTAAGCTATAGGCAGGCTCCATCATCAGTCCAGAACGTTCTGCCCAGATGTCTCCAATCAAATCCACTTCACTGGTAATAAAAGCGCCCTTTTTCTCTGCTACTTCCGCCAGCTTTTTCGCGTAAGCTGCATCTACTACAGCTCCATCAAAGCCTAAATTCTGTCCCGGCTGTAACTTCTGCTCTAAAAATTCCAACACAGTTGGAACCCCTTCTTCTCCCATTCGGTATAAAGAAATTCCACTTCCTGCAAGTTCTTTTTCCGCCTGCAAAAAATATCTTCCATCAGTCCAAAGACCTGCTTCTCCCGCAAGAACTACCAAAGTTCCTGCAGAACCGGTAAATCCTGTCAAAAACTCTCTACATTTAAAATAGTCTTGAATATACTCGGAGCCATGATAATCATTGGTTGGAACATAATATGCCTGAACACCAAAAGCCGCCATCATTCCACGAAGCATCGCTAGTCTTTCTATTACTGTCATTTCATCACGCCTTTCCAATAAGGATATTACTTAACTGTGCAAACTGCTCCAGGGTCAATGCTTCCCCACGAATCGTAGGCGAAACGCCTAATTCTGCAATTGCCTGAGCTGCCTGCTCCTTGGATAAATGCAAACTTCCATCATTACTTAAACCATTCTGCAAGGTCTTACGTCTCTGATTAAAGGATGCCCGAATCAAACGAAACATCAATTTCTCATCCTCCACCTTCACCGGTGGTTCCTTGTGACAAGTAAGCCGAATCACTGCGGACCCTACATTTGGTCTTGGCATAAAGCAATTTGGTGGTACATTTGCTACAATCTGTGCTTCGGAGTAAAACTGCACTGCCAAGGACAAAGCACCATAATCTTTGGTTCCCGGTCCGGACTGCATCCGCTCCGCCACTTCCTTTTGAACCATTACCGTAATACTTTCCAACGGCACATGGCTTTCGAAAAGTCCCATAATAATAGGAGTTGTAATATAGTATGGCAGATTCGCCACTACTTTAATCGGTTTTCCCTGATTGTATTCTTCTGCCACTTTGGCAATATCTAGTTTCAGAATATCCTCGTTTACCACAGTGACATTGTCGTATGCAGAAAGAGTATCCTTTAAAATTGGAATCAGATTCTGATCGATTTCCACTGCCATAACCTGACGGGCATTTTCACACAGATACTGTGTCATGGTTCCGATTCCAGGACCGATTTCCAACACAAAATCTTCCTTTGTAATCCCAGCTGACGCAATAATTTTTTCCAGAACATGGGTATCAATCAAGAAATTTTGTCCAAATTTTTTCTGAAAACGAAAATTATACTTCTGCAATATTTCTATTGTATTTTGTGGATTTCCCAAGGTTGCCATAAATAATTCTCCTTCTACTGCACACTCGTATCTATATAATAACACTTTTTACTGAGATATGCGATACATTTTTCGAGCATTTTCTTCTGTCACACGAATTACTTCCTCAACAGAAACCTCTTTCAGTGCCGCAATAGCCTCTACTACATGCACTAATTCAAGAGAAGAATTTCTTTTTCCCCGGTTTGGAACCGGTGTCAGATATGGGGCATCTGTCTCTAAAACCAGCTGCTCCAGTGGTGCCATCTGCACCACCTCCTTTAACTTTTTTGCATTATTAAAGGTAACCACGCCACCGATTCCCAGATAAAATCCTTTATCCAGATAATGCTTTGCAATTTCCGTTCCATAGGAAAAGCAATGGATTACACCCCCCTGGGACCAGTCGCAGCACTCTTCCATAATATCCATAGTATCTTTCGCTGCATCCCTGCTATGAATAATCACAGGAAGCTTCACCTTCGCCGCCAGCTTCAACTGTTCCATAAACCATACCTTCTGGACTTCTCGCTCAGGATCTTCATAATAATAGTCCAGACCAATCTCACCAATGGCAAGAACCTTTTCTCTAGCTGCCAGCTCTTCCAACCACCCCATGTGCTTTGGTTCTAACTGATCCACATCACTAGGATGGATTCCTGCTGCCGCATAAACAAAATCAAATTGTTCGCTAAGCGCCACCGCATCCTTCGTAGACTGAATGCCAGCCCCTACATCTACAATCAGACCAATGCCATTCTCTGGCATAGACCGAAGCAGTGCGTCCCTATCCTCATCAAAACGCTCATCCTCATAATGAGCGTGTGTATCAATAATCATCGTCATCCTCCCTTTCTCTTTTACAGCTTAAACTTCCCATAATATCAATTATGTGACAAAGTGACGTTCTATAATGTCATTGGTATTTTTTCTTCGTCGGGATGCCTTCTGAGTATTCGTTCCCAATGTGCAGCAGTGTGCATAGTTGATATTATGGGAAGTTTGTGTTTACAAGCGCAAAGAAATCAGAGGAATGACAATTTCTTGTACAAACCTCTGATTTCAGAATCGTTTTCGCGTATCTTATTTAATATGCTGCTTTCTTTCCTCAATAAACTTCTTCAGGACTTCGGCAGTCACTTCTTCACCCATTCTGCTGGAGTTGATACAAAGGTCATACCCTCTGGAATCTCCCCATTTGAAATCGGAATAGTGATTGTGATAATGCTTTCTCTTCTTATCGTGGCGATTAATCTTTGAAATTGCTTCCTGACGTCCTAAATCATACTTTTCCATAACATGCTGAATCTTTTCGTCCCGGTCTCCCAGCACAAAGATAGAAATCAGTCCCGGATACTTTTTCAGCACCGTTTCTGCACAACGTCCAACTACAATAAAAGACTCTCCGCTTTCTGCCTTATCCCTTAAGAATTTGAACTGCATCTCTGCAATATTTTCTGCAATAGAATTGGAATGCTGTCCAACACGACGGGACAAAAGAGGATTTCTTGGTTTCTCCTCGAACTTTTCAATAACTTCTTTTGCGACGCCATGCTCCTCTGCTACATGATCTAAGAGATTTCTATCATACAAAGCATATCCTAAATCCTTTGCAAGCATCTCTGCAATCTCATGACCACCGCTTCCATACTCGCGGCTAATAGAAATAATCACCTGTCTCTCCATAATAATCTCTCCTTTCCTTCCTATACAAACAGTTAAAAAAAACGATTGTACTTCTTACTATTATTTTATCAGCAAATGCCAATTTTAACAATAGCGAAGGAAAATGATAATCATAGAAATTGCCACTACAATAATAGTAGCCGGTGCTGCTGTCTTGCAATATGTACCCCAATCAACAGGATGACCATTCTTGGCGGCTACAGAAGTACCTACAACGTTGGCCGATGCTCCGATTGGTGTTGCACTTCCACCAATATCTGTACCCATAGCCAACGCCCATGATAAAATAGATAAGTCAACCCCCTGAGTTGCTGCCAGATTCTTAATAACTGGCACCATAGTTGCAGCAAATGGAATGTTATCCACAAATGCACTGGCAATAGCCGATACCCAGATAATAATAGCAAGCATTGGCTTTAAGTTACCACCACTGGCTTTACCAATCATCTCTGCAATGATTTCCAGCACACCAGTCTGCTCCAAACCACCTACTACCATGAAAAGACCGATAAAAAATACCAAGGTCTTATAATCTACCTTTTTCAATAACTCTAATGCAGACTTTCCTGCTGCAATCAAAGTAACCACGGCAATACCTGCACCAATGACTGCAACAGTCAGACCTGTCTGGGAATGAGTTACTAATAATACAACTGCAACTGCAAAAATAATACTGCTGATAATAAAGTCTTTTTTATTTTCAATAGCATCCCTAGGATCAGGAAGAGTAGAAGGATCTACCTGCTCTCCTTCAGCTACCACCAATTCTTTGCGGTATGCAAAGTAGAAAAATACAACGGTAACTACCAGACCAGCTGCGGCAATTACACCAGTATTGCTTAAGAAATCCCAGAAGGAATATCCTAAAGAGGTTCCGATAATAATGTTTGGTGGATCACCACACATGGTAGCAGAGCCACCCAGATTCGCACAGAAAATCTCTGCCAAAATCATTGGAACCGGATTGAACTTCAAAAGCTTTGCTAATTCTACCGTTACTGCTGCCAGGAACAAAATAACGGTAATACTATCAATAAACATTGCCAGAATAGCTGACATAATCATGAAAGTAATAAACAAAGGAATTGGCTTGTAATTAACCATCTTCGCCAATCTCATACAGAGCCAGCGGAAGAATCCAGCCTTTGCCATACCCTCTACCATAATCATCATGCCGGCAATGAAAATAATCGTTGCCCAGTTAATACCTGCAGAAGACTCCTCTGCATGACCTGTGGTATACCAGAAACCTAATGTAAAAATACTCTTTAAATTCAAGGTACTTTCAATAGCTGGCATACTCTTCATGGCTGCTCCAAATACAAGAGCAAGAGTAAGAATTCCACAACCTAAAGTTACATAGTGTCTCTCGATTTTATCCAGTACGATCAAAGCGAACATTACTACGAAAATAACGAGAGCTAAAATTTGTGCGACTGACATTTTAACGCCTCCTAATATAATCGCCGTCTTTTTCTCACCGAAAGGCGGTGTAAATTTTTCCTATCTATATTAGCACCAGCCTTTCAATAAATCCATAGCAACTTTTTATAATTTTTTAATATTTTTTTCATTTTTTTCTACATTTTTCCTAATCATATTGATTTTAAAGGGTTGTCACAGTTCTGGCCTGTGACTAAGATTTGGTAAAGATTTTCTTATATCCTTTAAAAATCACGCCCTTTCGTGTTTCAACCAGGAAACTCTACAGTCCGATAGGTATAGGAACGTCCTGCTTTCCCCGTGCGTTCTACCACACCAATATGATGCAATATGGTCAATGTAGTCTGGGCATATCCCACGGGAATCTTTGCTGCTTGGGCAAAATCCTTCGAAGTAAAATCCAACTGCAATCCTTCCGGTATCAGACACTGATAATCCGCCAATCCACCAATAAAATACTCCTCCACCAGCTTCGTGGGAATCCGGTCATAACGGGTAGACCCCTTTTTCTTATCATGGCTCCATCCATTTAAAAGCCGATATTCCTCAGCATCAATTAAGACCAGGCAAAGATGCAGGTTTGGATTGCCCAGATACATTTTGATTTTATATAACTCAGGAATGGCATCATAAATCCTGCCACACTTGGGAGACTTTCGCTTCTTACTTAACTCTCCTGTCTCCTCGTCAATCCAATATAGCCACTTTGTATGGATAATGGGATACACAATAGTTACCGGATACTGCTGCAAAAAAACATCCAGCTTTCGCCGAAGTTTATTGAACCCTCTGGTCTGAATCTCAATAATCTCTTCATCCCGAAGAATATCCGCCACAAAATTTTCCACAGGAATCTCCTGATGAGCTGGGTCTGGTTCATAAAAATTCTTTAAAACTGCATGAAGTGTTTTCTCCTGAAGAGTTCCAATGCCATTTAATTCCCGCTGCTGCCGAACAATCTTTTTACAGGCTTCTTCAAAAAGCCTGCTGTCATTTTCACAAATGGACATGAAATCTCCCCTTTCATTCACAAATCCGCTGTCATAAACATATTTTCTCCAAAGTATTCTACCTTATTTTTCTATATTAGAATAGAGTTTTCTAAAATATTCTTTTGAAATACTATGTATATATTGGGAGGATTTTGCAAATAATGACCACAAGAAAACTAACACCTAATCGGTAAGGAGGTATCGTGTGAAAGAGGTAAATGACATTTTTCAGGGAGATTTTTCAGATAGAGACGAAAAAATCAAAGCCCTCCTACATGTGGGAGAATGCTTTGATATTTTACGACGTCGGTTTGTCATTGGCGGAAAGCAGGCAGCCTTTTATTCTGTTGATGGATTTTTGCGGGGAGAAGTCGCCGAAAAAGTCATGGAATTTTTCTATTCCATTAAAGAAGAGGACATGCCACAGGATTTTGGAGAATTTATGCAAAAATCCATTCCTTACATTGACATTATTAAGGTCTCAGACCAGGAAAGCTTTGTCCGCTATCTTTTATCAGGTATGTCCTGCCTTATGGTAGAGGGATATGCCGAAGTCATTGCACTCGATATGCGTGAATACCCTAGTCGAAGCGTGGCAGAACCAGATAAGGACAAGGTACTTCGTGGTTCCCGGGATGGTTTCGTGGAATCCCTGCTTCCCAATATCGCCTTAATCCGCCGGCGTATTCGTGATACCGATTTGATTTTTGCTTTGCAGAATATTGGTACCAGTTCCCAGACCGATATAGCTATCTGCTACATGAAAGGACGGGTTAATGAAAATGTTTTGCAGAAGGTAAAAGATCGCTTAAATAATATTCAGGTAGATTCCCTGACTATGAATCAGGAAAGTCTGGCTGAATGCATCTTTAAAAAAGGCTGGTTTAATCCCTTTCCAAAGTTTAAATATACAGAACGTCCAGACTCTACCGCAGCCTGTCTTCTGGAGGGAAGCATTGTCATCCTCTGTGATAATTCCTCTGCTGCCATGATTATTCCATCCTCCCTGTTTGACATTATTGAGGATGCCAACGACTACTACTTTCCACCGATAACAGGAACCTATCTGCGCCTCAGCCGTATGGTCATCAACGTGGTGGCAATCTTTCTGACTCCACTATTTATTTTGCTAATGCAAAATCCAGAGCTAGTACCGCCATCACTGGAATTTATTAAATTAAAAGAAGCCAGCAACATCCCACCGGTGCTGCAGCTTCTGATTCTGGAAGTGGCAATTGATGGTTTGCGCATGGCTTCTGTCAATACCCCAAATATGCTGACAACACCACTGAGTATCATTGCAGGTATTGTCTTTGGTGACTATACCGTTAATTCCGGCTGGTTCAATAGCGAAATCATGCTTTATATGGCCTTTGTAGCGGTTGCCAACTACACCCAGAGCAATATGGAGCTGGGCTATGCCATTAAATTTCTTCGCATCCAGCTGCTGGTTCTTACCGGATTCTTTAATCTGTGGGGATTTATCATCGGTACAATCATCATTCTCATTGCACCGCTAACAAATCGCACTCTGAATGGTAAAAATTATCTGTATCCATTAATTCCATTTGACAAGAACCAGTTATTGAAGAGATTCTTCCGGTTCAGCCGGTATCGTTATGACAACATTGGGGGAGGGAAATAAACCTTCCCCGATTCTATATTAATCAATAGAAAAAGAGAACTACAGGGGCGCCCAAATGGATGCCCCTGTAGAATATTAGTACAACTTATCCGAATGCCTTTTGCTATCATCTCCAATATGTTTCAAATGATATCCCTTGTCCTTTAATATAATGATTATACCAATACAAGTCCCTTAGACATTTCTTCAATAGTTTCCAACGAAAGTCCTGTGTCCTCTGCAATTTCCTCATTCGTCATTTTTCCTCTTTTTATTAACTTGAGAGCCAATTCCTGCTTCTCTTCCAATATCATTTCTTCTATTGCTTTGCACATAGCCGTAACCCCCTCTTTCTCATTTTCTCACTCTTCAAACTTTGAATAAAGCGTTTTTTCACCAGCACATAAGACGGTACTATCCCATTTAGGAGTACTCCTTTTGATATATGCGTTTTAAATAATTCTTCTTAAAATCACTTTCTTTCCCCCAAAAAGCAAGCTCGTGTTTTGAAATAGTTTTACTTTCAATCTTTAGGCGCATAAGCTCTAATGTACATATCAAATCTGCCACTTGGAAAAGGCGATATTCAGAAGGAAGTACCTTTCTGAATTCTACTTCTGGCAACAAAGCATTTAATACAGAAGAAAGAATTCGAGTAAGCTCAATCTGTCCGTTGTCATAATATACTTTGATTTTGTCATAAGGAAGAAATGTGTCGTAGTTTTCACGAATAAAAGAAGCGAGCTGCTTTGAAAGTTTTCCTGAAGCTTCAATCGTATCTGCAATATGTTTCTTTTCTATATGAAAACATTTAAAAGAAATGTTTAATTGACGGGTAAAAGCAACCATTTTATTAAAAATACGTCGACGTTCTTTTATATCCATATGCTCATATGGAGCTTCTCTACGGATAATAGGTCCATTATGTACGCAATGTTTTGGGTTAAATCCCAACAATACAAGCTCATTATTAAATTTGTTAATATCTTCTACGATATCATCATTCTGATTATGAAAAACCATTGTAATGATATAATACGGAGAATGATGATTATATTCACCGAAATCTCCACTCTCATCAACAAAAATACTTAATTCTTTCATAGGCAAAATCTCCAAAAAAAGTGGCAGGGAACTTCCCTGCCGATAGATGGACCAGGGTCTTTCGACCAGCCCAAACAGCAATGCTGCTGATTTATTATATGTATATAATATCGAAAATATTCTTTTTAGTCAATCAAAAAAAGAGCCACACTAGACTCCTTTTTCATCATAAAATATTATACCCATACAAGTCCCTTAGATATTTCTTCAATAGTTTCCAACGAAAGTCCTGTGTCCTCTGCAATTTCCTCGATTGTCATTTTTCCTCTTTTTATTAACTTAAGTGCTAATTCCTGCTTTTCTTCCAGTCTCTCTTCCAATATCATTTCTTCTATTGCTTTGCACATAGCCGTAACCCCCTCTTTCTCTTCTTTAAAATATCGCACTCTATTTGCCAATTCCTTATAATACATTTCATCTGGGTTGATACACTTGAAATCGAGCATTAACTTTCCTAATGAAGATTCATCTATATATTCTCCATTGACATAAATAATATGTGAACCATCATCAAATATTTTGCCATTTTCCTGAACAGTTCTTTCTATATGATATATCGGAAGATTATCTCCAAATATATCTCTTTCTGTAATGAATATTACATTGTTAATTCTTTTCAAATCTTCTTATTGTTTCAAATCATTTTCAACTTTTTGGCACATATAACATCCTTGAACATATATTCTATTCTGTATTATAATCAAACTGTGTAATCGAACGGAAAGTTGGATGTGATTTTCCAAGAGCAGACGGCTCTTCAGTCTCTGACTCTTTAGCCTTTGGCTATTTTATGGTTGCCCTCTAGTACATATAGAGAGGATGATGCGTATGAGCGTATGAGTCAAAGTATGTATAGGAAGGAGGGTGTTACCCCTTATGAACGCGATGGAAGTATTAACTCTGTTGTTGGTCGTATTTTCGGCTTTATCTTTCATAGATAATCATAAAAAGAAATAGCATCCTCTAAACCAGTCCAAAGTTGAGGATGCTATTTATTAGTATTTCACACTGAGGGCAATCGGATTTTGCATCCGATAACCTTTCTAAGTAGATTATATACTAGGGTGCTTGAGTTTTCAAGTACCCTTTTTACTTCTTCTCTTGTACTTACGCAATTTAAAAGGCAACGCATCTGCGTTGCCTCTCTTAACTGGGCCAGCTGGATTTGAACCAGCGAGTGCAGGAGTCAAAGTCCTGTGCCTTACCGCTTGGCGATGGCCCACTATATTTTTGGAATCTTCTTCTACCTAATTATATATAAGTAGTGTTTCGAAAATTCCATGTGTAAAAAAATCCCTGTTCATTAACAAGGATTTTCAAGGTGGATAAAGGGATTCGAACCCTTGGCCTCCAGAGCCACAATCTGGCGCGCTAACCAACTGCGCTATACCCACCATAAGTATAAGTCTTATCTAGGGAAAACCCTATACATGAAAAAAGTCAGTACATCAGCTGCACTGCTTTAACGTGCCAGAAGGGATTCGAACCCCTGACCCACGGCTTAGAAGGCCGTTGCTCTATCCAGCTGAGCTACTGGCACAAAAAGCGGGTGATGGGAATCGAACCCACGTATCCAGCTTGGAAGGCTGGTGTTCTACCATTGAACTACACCCGCATAATTTGGAAAGCTCCAGTACATATGCTTCCCTATATAAAGTTGTATATAAAGCGTCACTAGTCGGGGTGACAGGATTCGAACCTGCGACCCCCTGATCCCAAATCAGGTACTCTAGCCAAACTGAGCCACACCCCGAATTGCTTTTCGGTTTATCCGTGACGCAAGTAAGATTATATGATAGTCCGATGAAAATGTCAACACTTTTTTCAAAAAAAATTTATTTTTTTATTTTTGGCGATCTCAAAACTGTCATTTCGCCTTATTTTATAGTGATTTCTGACATTCTCAACTATTCCTTTTCTTCTATAGTAACCTTTTCAATCATTTCTATTCGGATTAATTCTGTGATTTTTCCTTCTTTTTTCTCTGTATATTCCACCTTAATCCATTCATCATCTACATCCAGAACCACACCTGTGACATCATCATCTTCCATTTCCAAGGTGCATTCTTTTCCTTTCAGTTCCTCTAACATCTTTGACATGAATTTGACCTTCCCTTTCTCTCTTTTCTTAATCTGACGTTCCAGCACAGTGATGCGCTTCTTCAATTTCCCGGTATTCGGAAATAGAAGAAGCCATATGATTGCAACATAAAAAAGATAATTCAGAGTATCCATCTAGGCTCCTTTCACAATCTTCTCCGTTTCCTGAATAAAGGTCTCCATTTCCTGCTGTGTTCCAATGGAAATGCGAAGATAATTCTCGATTTTCGGGTTACTAAAGTGACGGACAAAAATGTGTTTCTCCCGCAATGCATCAAAAATCTTTTGCGCTGGCACACTTTCATGGGTAGCAAACACAAAATTGGTCATGGAATCCTGGAAAGAAAATCCTAGTCTGGTTAGTTCCTTCTTGGTCCATTCTCTGGTAGCAATAACCTTTTCTACTGTTTCCTGGAAGTATTCTTCATCCTCCACTGCTGCCACACCCAAGGCCACAGACAGTCTTGTCATAGGATAGCTATTATAAGAATAACGCACATCATTCATTGCCTTAATTAACTCTGGATTTCCCATAGCATAGCCAATACGCATACCTGCCATAGAACGTGACTTAGAGTAGGTCTGAATCACCACTACATTATCATATTCCTTGGTAAGCTCCAGTGCAGAAATCTTTCCAAAGTCTGCATACGCTTCATCAATAATCACTACCACATCACGATTATGCTCGATAACATCCCGCAGGAAATCCAAGTCCTGCTTCACTCCGGTAGGGGCATTTGGATTGGCAATCACTACACCGCCATTTTCCTTATAGTAATCTTCTTTGATAATCTGAAAATTCCCATCCAACTCCGGTCTTTCATAAGGAATCTGGAAAAGCTCTGCCCATACATCATAGAAAGAATATGTGATATCTGGGAATAAAATCGGTCTGCCTGAATTGAAAAATGTCATAAATGCAATGGCAAGCACATCATCAGAGCCAACTCCTACAAATACCTGATCGCTTTCAACACCATATCTCTTTGCCAATGCATCCACCAAAAGCTGCGAATTTGGATCCGGATACAATCTCAGACTGTCTATATCAAAATCCTTCATGGCCTGTAATACCTTTGGTGATGGCGGATATGGATTCTCATTGGTATTTAATTTAATCATATCCGGCAGATTTGGCTGCTCTCCCGGTACATATGGTTCAATGCTTCTTAAATTATCTCTCCAGCTTCTCATAATAGTCTCTTCCTCTCTAACAACTTATTACTTTCCATAGCTTTCTGCCAGCTTCTTAAATGCAGGCAGCGCTCTCTGTATCATGTCAGGATCTACACAATAAGCAATCCTCACATACCCCGGACACATATAAGAATATCCCGGCACCATCAAAAGATTAAATTCTTTCGCCTTGGTAGTAAATGCTCCATCATCAGGCTCTAAAGATTTCACCCAAAGATAAAAGGCTCCCTCCGGCTTCACACATTCGTATCCATATTCTGTCAAGGCATCATACAGCACTTTCCGGTTTCCATCATAGATTCCTATATCTGTGGTAGCATCCAGACACTTTGCCACCGCCAACTGTAGTAAGGATGGAGCATTAACAAAGCCCAAAATGCGGTTTGCAATATTAGCTGCACATAATACATTTTCAAAATCATCTACCTCAGAAGGAATCACCAGATAGCCGATACGCTCTCCCGGTAAAGACAGGGATTTGCTATAGGAATATCCTACAATGGTATTACTGTAATATTTGGTTAGATATGGAACCTCTACTCCATCATAAGCCAGCTCACGATATGGCTCATCAGAAATCAGATAAATAGTTGTTCCAAACGCCTTCTGCTTCTTCTCCAATATAGCTGCCATAGCCTTAATGGTGTCTTCACTATACACTACACCAGTAGGATTATTCGGATTATTGATAATCACTGCCTTGGTTTTGTTGGTAATCTTTTCTTCAAACTCCTCTAGCTTAGGCTGAAAGGATGGAGGATTTGGAGAAACTGCTACCATCTTTCCGTCAAAATTTGCCACATAATTATTATACTCTCCGAAATATGGGGCAAAAGCAATCACCTCATCCTCAGGATCCAACAAGGTCTTTAAAATAACATTTAATCCACCTGCAGCGCCTACCGTCATAATAATATTCTTCTGGTCAAATGCAGTCTGAAACCGCTGGTTCAATGAATCTGCAATGGACTGACGAACCTGCTCGTAGCCGGAATTGTTCATATACCCATGGACAAAACATGGCGATTCTTCCTTCAATACCTCTTCAATCGCTTCCTTTACTGCCACCGGCGGCTCTACACTGGGATTGCCCAGACTGAAATCATATACATTCTCTGCCCCAAACCTGGCAGCCATTTTCTTTCCTTCTTCAAACATTGCTCTGGTAACAGAACTTCCTTCCACGTACTTCACCATTCTCTTCGCTATCATAATCCTCGTCCTTTCTATTTATCTATAACTTACATTTAATATATAAACACTGTGTAAGAACTATGTATTGCCATGCAATCTTCTTTTTTCGCGTACAAATACGTATAAAAATCATTATACCACTCCATCTCCATATTGCAAATTTCAAACTTTTTTATTTTTTTTCAAAAAAAGACTTGCAATGTGAATTTATTTTTGCTATTATAAGCAAGTCGCTTGTTTGTGACACATAGAGAAGCGCGATTAGCTCAGTTGGTAGAGCACCTGACTCTTAATCAGGGTGTCCAGGGTTCGAGCCCCTGATCGCGCATTAAAGGTCCTCGTTTGACAGTTTAACTGTTGGGTAGGGGCTTTTTTTCTTGCCAAAATTTCCGATGTGGCACAAAAACACCTTCCCGTACAGAATAAACTTTCCCATAAAATCAAGAAACGCATCGCTGGATAAATGACCTCTATCATTATCCGCGATGCGCTTAATTTTACTCTTTTATAAATAATTGTGCCCAGTAATGCTGGTTATTTTCCTTATCATAGTAATATCCCAATCCCATTTTGGTGTAATCAGAGGAAAGGATATTTGCCCGATGTCCATCAGAATTCATCCATGAATCTACTACCTCATCAGCGGTAGACTGTCCCATGGCAATATTCTCTCCACAGGAAGAATATACAATGCCTGCTTCGGTTAAAGCGGTAAAGCAGTCTCTGCCGTCCGGACGGGTATGAGAAAATTTCTGTGCCAGCTCCTTCGCTCTATCTTCTGCTACTTTATTTAATGCAGTATCAAGGGTTAATGCCTCTACTCCTGCAGCAGCTCTTTCCTGATTTACCAGCTTCAAAACATCCTGTGCCTGTTGTGTTACTTTTGTAACTGCTACGTACTTTTTAAGCTTAACCGCAGCAGAATATTTACTGGTAACAATCCGATTCCCCCGGGTTTTATAAGCACGAACCTTTACATAATATGCTTTATTCTTTTTCAGCTTGGAAAATTGGAAGCTTGTGGTTCTGGTAGCTCCTACCTGACGGTATTTTCCTTTTTTGGAGTTAGACAGAAAAATCTGATAACCCGTTGCTTTTTTTACTTTTGTTATTTTAATAGACGCAGTGGTCTTTGCTCTCTTGGTAACAGAAAAAGATGGTCTGCTCATAGCAGAAGCTGGTACTGTATCTAATCCAGCAATACTAACAGTGGTTACTAAGGCAACTGCCAGCAATCTTTTGATTTGCTTGTTCATGATATCCTCCTTTCAAATAGTGACCTTAATTCGTCTTATTGTATCACGATTTCTTACTATTGAAAAGAACTAGTTTTCTTAAACTTCCCCCTGTCTTCCATATTATTCCTAATTTTTTCAAAAAAAGACTTGCTTTTTTGTCATTTCTTGTATATAATAATATCGTTGTCGTTGAGACAAGCATATTCTGCGCGATTAGCTCAGTTGGTAGAGCACCTGACTCTTAATCAGGGTGTCCAGGGTTCGAGCCCCTGATCGCGCACTATCAGTCCTAATTTGATAGACATAGCTATCGGGTTGGGGCTTTTTTGTTATCATAAATATTTGCTACATATTTGACACATTTTTATACTATCCTATATGGGTCAACATAAAAATATCAAAGAAGTCAATCATCCCAAAGGTTGTAAGCTATAGAAAGGAATTGTCATTAATATGAAAAAACATTCTTTATTATATGGAATCTTATCCCTTGCTTTGTCTGCCTCGTTGGTTACGACACCATCCATTGGTACGCTGGCCAAAGAATCAGCAAAAACTTCTAGTAAAGTCAATTCGGAAAGTCAAAACCCGGCTTCAAATAAAGTCAGCTTGGAAAGTCAAGACCCAGCCGCATACATTCAAGGAAACGCTACTGAGCTTTTAGAACATGCTTCAGAAACCCCTGCTGATTCAACAATTTTTTTCAAAAAAAATACTTCAATAAAAAAAGAAACTGAAACGACTACGGAAGCCACTCAGGATTTTACTTCTGTCAGTCCGTTTACTAAAGCTACATATACTCATTCTGGCGTCTTCCAGGGAAAGAATATCTATCATGGTATAGATGTTTCTAAGCACCAGGGAGAAATTGACTGGCCTAAAGTAAAAGCTGCCGGTGTGGACTTCGCTATTGTCCGTATGGGATTTCGCGGTTATGCCAATGGAACTCTTGCAACAGATATGAGATTCAAGGAGAATGTGCAGGGTGCTTTAGACGCAGGGCTAAAGGTAGGAGTGTATTTTTTCACAGAAGCCATTTCCGTGGATGAAGCTGTTGCAGAAGCACAATATGTTATTAATGCCATTTCTCCCTATAATATCACCATGCCTGTAGCCATTGACTGGGAATCTAACGCTGCTGCATCTGACGGTGGCCGTAAGATTACTGCCGGCCTAACCAAAGAGCAAAACACCTTGATCTGTTCTGTTTTCTGTGATGTGGTAAAGTCTGCCGGCTATACACCTATGGTTTATGCCAACAAAAGCGACTTTTCCAATCGCTTAGATGGAGCTGCTCTTTCTGAAAAATATGAAATCTGGCTTGCCCGTTATAATACCATTGCAGAATTTGCAAACCCATATTCATTCTGGCAGTATTCTGCCGGTTCTGCCACCAATACAGGTACTGTAGATGGAATCAGTGGAAATGTAGATTTGAATTTTTGGTATACGTCTGGAACCATCGACAGCCCAACCTTTACCCATAGTTCTACGAACTCGGCTATCGTAGCAACTCCAGAGCCAGAAAAGGAAGAAATTGGAAGCATAGAAAATCTCACCGCCACTGCTGCATCGAAAAACATTACTTTAGCTTGGGATGAGGTATCCAACGCAGAGGGTTATGAAATTCGCCGCAAAGATACTTATAATGGCTCTTATAAAAAAGTGAATACTATTACAGGAAAGGAAACTACTTCCTGGAAAAACACAAAATTATCCAAGAAGCACGAATATTATTATAAGGTACGGGCTTATAGGAAAACCAACGGTGAAAAGGAGTACTCCGAATATGTTAAGCTCACAGCTGCCACCAAACCATCAAATCAGGTAGCAATTGCCCCAAAAACCTTAAAGCTAACAAAGAAACCAGCAAAAAATGCAAAGAAACTAGTTACGGTTTCCAAAGGAACCTCTCTGCATTATCTGGGGCAAACCCATTTAAAGAATGGAAAGAAATTCTTGCATGTGCAATATATTACCACAACCAAAACCTATGATGGTTATCTGCCGGTAAAATCTTCTCTGAAGTATTATACCCGCGGAACCACATCAGCAGTGTTAAACTTGAGAAAGACCGCTGGCATTACTGGAAAACTGCTGACCAGCATTCCAAAGAACACACCAATCGCCATCATGGGAAAAAAGAAAGTAGACGGAACCATCTGGTACAAAACCAGTTATTCTGGAAAGAGCGGAACCATTTACAACGGCTACGTTTCATCAGATTACGTAAAATAAAGACGCTGCTCATAAATAGTGACGCAGAAACAGGTCTATGGTTTCTGCTGTGCACTGGCTACTTTATAATATGATACTATATGAAATATATAGACTTCACTTTGTAAATGAAAAGTTGAAAGCATTTAGTACATGTGTCTTACTTCAGACATGCAAAAAAACTCCGCAATTTCATTGTAGATTATGCCAACATGTAAATAGAATAACGGTCAGCAATCCCAAAGAAAAGTATTGCCTTCGGCAGTATTTGGTTTCCGTCTTGAAGATAGTACAAAGGCCGCAGGCCTTTATAAGTGCGAAACAGCCAGTTGTAAGTCATACCCCGTAGCTTATCAGGGGTATTTGACTTACAACTGGCTGTTCGTACTTATATATGGCACCGTAGGTGCTTGTACTATCGTAAGGAAACCTATGTAGTGTTCCGTAAGGCACCCTAAGCGGAAGCGCCTTTTCGTCGGGATGTCTGACCGTTATTCGTTCCCAAAGAGTAAAACTTCCCACAAGCAAATCACGCCAAGTTCAGTTTATTTATAATCGAAGCGGTATACTGTTACAGATAATGGTGGAAGATTCATTTCGATAGAATAGTCTCTTCCATCCCAAGTCTCTTTCTTTGCTGAAACGCTCTTCTTATTCTTCATGCCAGTTCCGCCAAAGCGCTCTTCATCGGAAG
This sequence comes from Butyribacter sp., assembly GCA_045542435.1. GTDB lineage: Bacteria > Bacillota > Clostridia > Lachnospirales > Lachnospiraceae > Jutongia. The sequence goes on from JAZQLD010000029.1 coordinate 113,042, forward strand.
AAAGGATCTGGGTATAAGTACCTGCACAAGGCACACCAAACTTCATATTCTCTCTTGCAACTGGAGTGAAGTTGCACAGGAACAGAAGCTGATTCTTCGCACTGGTTCCTCTACGAACAAAGCTTACCACACTCATATCCGCATTCTCACAGCTCATCCACTCAAATCCCATGGTATCGTAATCATTTACATACATAGCATCATACTTCTGATACAGCTTATTCAGCTCTTTCACATAAAGCTGCATCTGGCTGTTATTTTCTTCCTCCAGCAAATGCCAGTCCAGACTTCGTGCCTCGCTCCACTCTCTATACTGGGCGAACTCCTGACCCATGAAAAGCAGCTTCTTTCCAGGGTGTCCATACATAAATCCATAAGCCGTACGAAGATTTGCAAACTTGGCGTCAATCTCACCCGGCATTTTATTAATCATAGAACCTTTTCCATGAACTACCTCATCATGGGAAAGCACCTGAATAAAATTCTCGCTGTAAGCATACTGCATACTGAAAGTCAGTCTTCCATGATTCGGTCCGCGGAATAATGGATCCATCTGCATATATTCTAAGAAATCATTCATCCAGCCCATGTTCCATTTGAAGAGGAACCCTAAGCCCTTCAAGGATGCAGGAGAGGTCACTCCAGCCCAGGCAGTAGACTCTTCTGCAATAATCATAGTGCCTGGCTCTTCCTTTTCAAATACTTCATTCATATGACGGAATAAATGAATGGCATCGTAATTTTCCTTGCCACCATCCTCATTTGGCAGCCATTCGCCATCATTTTTACCATAATCCAGATACAACATAGAAGCTACTGCATCTACACGCAATCCATCTACATGGAACTTCTTCAGCCAGAATAATCCATTCGCCAGAAGGAAGTTTTCTACTTCTTTCTTCTTATAATTAAAGATTAATGTGCCCCAGTGAGGATGCTCTCCACGACGTTTATCCGGATGCTCATACAATGGATATCCGTCAAATTCTGCCAATGCGTAGGCATCTCTTGGAAAATGAGCTGGAACCCAGTCCAGAATCACACCGATTCCCTTAGAATGCATGTAATCCACAAAATACATAAAGTCTTCTGGATTTCCATAACGTCTAGTTGGTGCATAATATCCTGTCACCTGATATCCCCAGGAACCATCAAACGGATGCTCTGCGATACCCATCAGCTCTACATGGGTATATCCCATTTCCTGGACATACTCTGCCAGCTCTTCTGCCAGTTCGCGGTAATTATAAAAACCGTCCTCTGTACCATCATCCTTCTTCTTCCAGGAACCTAAATGTACCTCATAAATAGACATTGGCTGCTTTCTACGACTGTCTCTATCCTCTTTTCGCCGGGCATTCATCCACTTCTTATCTGACCATGTAAAGCCTGTCAAATCAGCTACCACAGAGGCATTGTCCGGACGCATTTCTGCACAGTTGGCATATGGATCAGATTTCAAAATCACATCACCACTACGGGTAGTAATCTGATATTTATATACTGCTCCCGGCTCAACTCCCGGAATAAACAGCTCATACACTCCAGAAACCTCCAACAGCTTCATTGGATGCAGTCTGCCATCCCACATATTGAAATTTCCCACAACACTGATTGCTCTGGCTCTAGGAGCCCATACAGCAAAATATGTACCCTTCACTCCATTGATTTCCATAGGATGGGCACCCAGCTTATCAAAAATCTGATAATGCTTTCCTTCTGCAAATAAATACAAATCCATACTGGAAATCTGTGACTCAAAGCTATATGGGTCCGCTGTCACTACCACATCTTCTTCTCCATACTGAACATTTACCAGATAAGGTGCTTTATACTTTTTATCCTCTATATACTTTCCAAAAAATCCACTTCCAGGCTCTACCTCATCCAGCTCCAGCTTCTTTTCCCCCTTCATATCTGTAATAAAAACTGCCTGAGCCTCTGGACGATAGACGGTAAATACCTGTCCTTTCCCAAACTCATGTAAACCCAGAATATGATCTGGCGCATTATGGCGACCTGCTAACAATTCATCGTACTCCACCCAGTTAATCCACTGATTTAATTTCTCCTGCATACGCAACCCCCTATAATTTATTTCGCATCATGAACGATTCTAAAATTTAAGAAAACCTTCTACACCGCTAAGTATAGAAGGTTTGCCTTTTTGCATGTGTTTTTATTATAATCCAAGGACCCTTTTTCGTCAAATTTTGTAACATGAAATTTCACATATCATGTATCACCAAAATCACCCTTTTGTATTCACACAGATTTGTGTAAAAATCAACTTCCCAGCGTCTTTAATATTCCTTTAAAAAGACTCATAACCTGTACTTGCTTTTCCTGGCTGCACCCTTGGTACATTTTGTCAAAAAACATACTTTCTGTAATTTTATTATTAATGAGAAATTCCAGGTCATAACCAAAATGATGTTGGATTTTCACAGGGATTAGTACATCTCCAATCTTATTTCCAGACATGATACAGGTCCAGTGATACCGGCTTAGCCCCAAAAGTTCTATCATAGCATTTTCACTGATTTTCATCCGGTTTTTCTCATATTCCAATACATAAGGAATCGCAGACTCTGCCTCCACAGGAATCATTTCCAGTAAGCCATCCACGAATATTTTATACATGGGATCCTCTTTATCCATTTCAACCTTACTTTCGTTCTGCATTAGACAGTATAAAATCTTTAAGAAACGCCTTTTGTCCTTTTCCTGAAAATCTGATAACTGGTCAAAGAAAAAACTCTCCGGTTTAGCTGCTTCCTTACCCCACAAAATATAATCCATGGAACAGCCATAAAATTCATGAGCCTTTTCTAGTATATCAATAGAAATTGTAGCATTTCCTTTTTCAAACCGACTATATTGCGACGTAGAAATTTCCATTTCTATGGCAGCATCGATATTTCGCATATTCTTTTGTAAGCGTAATTTTTCCAATCGGGCGCCAACCCCACTATTGTCGATACACTGCATAGAAATACCTCACTCAACTTGTTCTATGTACAGTGTATCTATTTCATTTTTTGCTTTCTTTCGCATTTTTATACAGTGTATAAATTTATGCAAAAATCCGCCCACATCTCTGTGAGCGGATTTCATATTTTCACTGCCAATTTATCTTTATAATTTATGTATTCTTTACTGCCAGCTGTGCCGGTGGTTTTCTAAGAATTCCCTGCACCGGTAGAATACTGATAACTGCATTGAGGATATACAGTACCAAAATCAGCACCAGAGCCAGCCACCATGGGAACAACAGATTAATCTGCAAAGATGGTATGGAAGTAATAAACTTAATAATTCCACTGGCTACTAATATGGTTGGAACACAGGTATAGGTAGTTACCAATATCATTTCCAACATGTAAGCTTTAATAATGCTTCCGGCAGAAATTCCAATGAGACGGTAAACCGTAAGTTCCTCGCTGCGGGCCATGGCATTAGACTTAATGGTGAAGTAAACCATAATCAACGCTAGGAAGGATACTGCCAGAGTTACCAGATAACCAGCATTGATGTCTACCTTTCTCTGTGCTTCATATTCTTCCAACTGCTGACGGTAATTGCTTACTGGCTTCACTGAAAAATAATCCTTGTAGCCTTTACCTGCCTCTTTATAATAAGCAATTGCTTCATCTACATCATCTACATATACTTTAAAGGTCTTGGTATCCAGAATGTATTTTAACCGAATTTTTTCATAATTTGCCTGAGAAACTACATACTCTACACCCAAATTATCTGGGCAATGTCCCACAATCTCAATATCTGTACCAGGTAACGCCTGTCTTAGCTTTGCAGTTTCGCTTTCATGACCATGATTCCACTGAAGCTGATGTTCATATGAACCAAACTTGCTATGATTCATCAATGCCTGATTTTCTGTCAGTTCCACATCATCATATTCTCCAGGGAACATTTCCTTCAGTTCTGTATCGGTCATAATCTCATGACCTACATAACTCATTCCCAATGCCACCGTATCATATACATAGATAGAAGGCTGTTGGTTGTCTGCGATTCCCACCAGCTTTAATTTCAATCCTGTGACAATGGTGCCCATTTCCATATTTAAAAGACTGGCATCATTTTTATATACTGTACCGATAATACTTCCAGAATCTCTCATCTTTTCCAAAAGCCACCGGTCAATTACGAACTCATTACGATTCTTAGGCAGACGCCCCATAACCAAATCTTCTTCCTTCAGATTCTTTACAGAAACTACCGAATAATCTTGAATTCTGGTACTCAGCTTTTTAATCTGTTTGAATCCATCATATCCCACATTTAGGACACCTGTTGTAGATACATGTAAATCCGTATACTTTCCGTTGGTAACATACTTCTCACAAAATTCTTCCAGCTTATTACGCATTTCTGTAGCCTTTACAGATTCTGTAGCTTCCATCTCCACTGTAACATAATGGGAATCTTCCGTTACCACAGCCTTCATATCTACGCTTCGCTGCATCATGTAATCAGCCAGTGCCAGTACCAGCATTACAGAAGTTGCCAGTAGGATTCCAACCATAAACTTATGTTTCTTTCCCATAAGCTGAATATTTTCCAGAGCCAGCTTCCAAATCTCCCTTCCTGGCAGGGCAGAGGTTTTCTTTGCCTTCACCGCAGGCAGGTCATAGGTGATTTCTTCTACCTGCTGCTGTTCCAGCTTTGGCTTCTTCTCATCCAGCATAAATACGCCACTTTCTTCTCCTGCCAATACCAATGGAATATTCTCTGGAGACTGGATATAAAGCTTCCCATCCTTCCATGCCAGATTTAAATGAATCTTCTCTTCCGGCTTGGAACTATCCTCCTGGGATTCTCTGCCCCAGAAAACGGACACATCCATATCCTTACTGCCCATTTCCTGAACATCCATTTCCTTTAGATAAATATTGGAATCATCCATTCTCTGGTATGCATCGCTGGTTTTATTAGCATAATCCTTTTTGATAACACCATCCTGAATCTCAATGATTCTGTCTGCAAAGAATTTTGCAATGGCCTTCTCATGAGATACCAAAATCACCAGACATTCCTTGGAAATACTCTTTAAAATGCTCATGATGCGAATGGTATTTTCTTCATCCAGATTACCCGTAGGCTCATCTGCCAGAATGATTTCTGGCGCTCTTACCAACGCTCTTGCAATAGAAACTCTCTGCTGCTGTCCACCGGAAAGCTGGGACACTAATTTCTTCTTAAATTTCTTCATATGCAGGGCTTCCAGCACATAATCTACTCTTTCATCCTTTTCCTCTTCTGTCATATCAAAGACATTCAGGGCAAGACGAATATTATATGCCACGGTATAATCCTGCAATAAATAATAATTCTGAAAAATATAACCAAACTTCTGGTTTCGCAAATTCTCTATTTTCTTTGGATCGTATTTATTTAATACCGTATTATCAATGGAAATACTTCCTGAACCGAAGGTGTCCAACCCACCAATGGTATTTAATAACGTAGTTTTTCCTGAGCCGCTTTCTCCCAGAATACAAACCAGACCTTTGTCCGGTAGTTCCAAATCGATTTCTTTTAAAACATGATTTTCATTTGATCTTCCTTTATGAAAATATTTGTCTAATTTCTTAACCTGAATCATGGGTTCACCTCCTTATCGCACTTTTCTTTTCAATAATCTATTGAAAAAGAATACCGTCAAAATCATCAATAGAACATTGTAAAGAATAAAGTAAATCGCACCTGATACACTATAAAAATCCATGATTCCCATGATGAATGGCACCTTTGCCATATCCAGCGCAACCATTACAATAGCAGCCGTAGCCATGGCGGCTACGCAATGAACTCCCATCTCCAGATAACTAATCCGCTTCATTTCCCGAAGCTGCATACCCATGAATTTCAAAATATAATAATCCTTAATCTTGATTTTCATGAAAGAGCGTACAATCAGAATCTGTAAAATTATCAGTGCCAGCAATACCAGACAAGAAATGCCGATTACTTCCAGTCGCAGCATTACTTTTTCTGGAATATATTCTGTGGTACTAATCTGATAGGTGCTAATTACATCATAGCCCATATCGGTCAATTCCTTGATAACCTTGTCCGTCTTGCTATAATGACTGATATACACACTAGCCTGAGTGGTCTTTTTCTCATATAATGTCTGGAAAAGTTCTCCACTCATTTCCACAAAATCTGCACCCTGCTCACTAAATTGATTCGTAACTCTTACCTCATGGGTCTGCAGGTCATCCTCCTCTGCATAAGTAACTGCTTTATCTTCTTCCTTCTTACTATCTGCTTCTCCAGATTCATCGGTTGCTTCTTCTTTCTCCTCTGAATCCGTTCCAGCAGCGGTCATCACGTTCGTAGAAGTATCACTACTAGTTTCTTCATCCGGCACGCCACCCTGTGACTCCTTCATATGTAAAATACCAGAACCTTCGATTGGATTACCTTCATCATCCTCTCCAACCTGAAAAGCCCCCTCTAATGTATCTGGAAGCACACCGTACCCCGTAGATGGAATGTCATAATTCTTAGAGATTCTTACTTGATTTTCTTCTAAATCATCTGCAATAACAGGAATAAAATCCATGTTTCCATTGTATTTTTTGTACTGCCAGTCATAATAATAATCCATTTCAAAGGCTACACCGTCTAAGGTTGCTGTCAGCATCTGACACAAGCTGGTATCAAAATAAATCTGGTCTGTCTTTTCTTTCAAAAGTCCAACCACTGTAAGCTCTGCCTTATAAGGCTGTCCCTTACTCCAGATATTATCTGCCGTAAAATAGCAGATTTCCTTACTATTCAGCACATCCTTATCCTTGGAATAAAGTACAATTTCATTCCGACTTTCTGGAAGTCTGCCTTCTGCCAGATCATCCTCCGTAATGCAATAATCAGAACGCATAAATTTAGAGGTATCAAGAAACTTCACACCAATGACATCCTTATAAACCATAACCATTTTCTTTTCGCCATCAATAATGCGCTCTTCCTCTACCTTTTCTTTTTCTGCGAAAAAGTATTCGTATCCTTCCCCTTCTTTGATATAGTAATTTACATCATTGGAAAGATCGTATAAATCTACAGTATCTACATATTTGACAGAAGCAAGCTTTTTTCCATCTCCCTCTGTCAACTCCTTATTGTCAGGATAACGTACTACCAGACGTGTATCGTTCTTCTGCAGGTACGCAGAATTATCATATTCTTTGGTGACTCTATCATCTGCATAATACAAAAGCTCTCCAATGAACAGAAAGGACACCACTGCTGTAATTAGAAAGAAACTATAAAATAATACGGTTCTTCCAATCTGGGTCTCCATGTTCTTTTTCGCAAAAAATGAGGCAATGTGATGGGACTTATTTTTTGCCTTTTTCTTAGATCCTTTTGCTACACTTGTTTTTTCGATTTTTTCTTTCTCTTCTGAAGACAATTCTTTTACAGTTTTCTCTTCTTCATTGCTCTTTCCGTTGTCCAATTTCTCGGACACTCTCTTTTTTACTGGTACATCTGTTACCAGTTCTCCATCATGAAGGCGGATTTTGCGACTGACATAAGGCTCTGCCTGCTCATAGTTATGGGTAACCATAATCACCAGCTTATCCTTGGAAAGCTTTTCTAAAAGCTGAATAATCTGCTCACCTGTCTCACTATCCAGATTGCCGGTAGGCTCATCTGCCACAATAATGTCAGTATTTTTCGCCAATGCTCTGGCTATAGACAGACGCTGCTTCTGTCCACTAGAAAGCTGGGATGCCCTCTGGTTTGCCAATTCTCCCAGACCTACCTGTGTCAAATAATCCCTCGCCTTTTCCTTTGCCTCATTCTGATCCATCTCCTGAATCATTAGTGCTGACACAATATTATCCAAAGCAGAATACTGGTTCAACAGACTATAATCCTGGAATACAAATCCAATCTGGTTTCTCCGGTATTCCTCCCAGTCAGCTTCATCAAACTGGAACGTAGGCTGTCCCCGGAAATACATTTCTCCCTCATCAAAGGTATCCAAACCACTGATAATATTTAATAGGGTAGACTTACCGCCACCGCTTTCACCAGTAATCGCTACAAATTCCCCCATAGAAAACTCCAGGTTAATCTTTCGTAACGCCTGGGTCACACTGGCATCGGTGTAATAATATTTGCTGATACCTTGCAGCTGTAATACATTCTCTGCCATTCTTCCTCCATTCTGCCGATTCTTCTTCGACTTTTCCTCAACTTTTCTTTCGATTTGTGATTATGTATGTGCTTCTCTTCTTTCAAAAAAGGCTGCTTTCCCCAGTGTCATACAGTCCTTTCCAAATACATTACGAACTGCAATACATTGTGAGCAACCTTTCAACCCCTTATATAAAATACTATCACAAACTTGCGGAGAAAAAATCACGCTAATTTTCACATGAAATACTTGATTTATTTGACTAACTTAGAATTTTCTAGATGGATTACAAAAAAGGACATATATATATATATATGTCCTTTTTCTGTGTCACTCTCCCATAGTTGATATTATGAGAGATCTTTTATTTTCTCTCCGCCATATCCAGACGAATCAATGCTTTCTTTAAAGCTATCTCTGCCCGAAGCATATCCACTGCCTTCTCGCCGCCCTTCAGCCGGCGTTCCGCTCTGGTCTTTGCTTCCTTGGCACGGTTAATATCGATTTCCTCCGGCCATTCACAGGATTCGGCAAGTATGGTTACTTTGTGTTTCTGAATCTTCACAAATCCATCATGCATTGCAGCTTCACGGGTTTTTCCGGACTGTTTGATTCGAAGAACTCCTGGCTCCAGTATGGCAGTCAAGGGAATATGACCAGCTAAAATGCCCATTTCCCCTTCGGTGCTTCGAAGCTCTACCATGTCCACCTGCTCGTCAAAAAACACTCTGGTAGGAGAGATAATTTCAAGTTGAAATGTTTTTTCAGCCATCTGACTCTCCTTTCCGAACTATTTTTTCTCCTCCATACGGGCAACCACATCATCGATGCTGCCGGCATTCAGGAAATAATTTTCTGGAATGTTGTCATGCTTACCTTCAATAATTTCTTTAAATCCACGAATGGTTTCAGAAACTGGTACGTACTGTCCTGGAAGACCGGTAAACTGCTCTGCTACATGGAATGGCTGAGACAGGAATCTCTGCACCTTTCTTGCACGGTTTACTACAATCTTATCTTCTTCAGACAATTCATCCATACCAAGAATCGCAATAATATCCTGCAATTCTTTATATCTCTGCAAAATCTCCTGTACACTACGTGCTACCTTGTAATGCTCCTCCCCTACCACATGTGGGTCCAGAATACGGGAAGTGGACTCTAGTGGATCTACCGCCGGATAGATACCTAACTCAGAGATAGAACGGGAAAGTACGGTAGTTGCATCCAGATGGGCAAAGGTATTAGCTGGCGCAGGGTCGGTTAAGTCATCCGCAGGCACATAAACCGCCTGAACAGAGGTAATAGACCCCTTCTTGGTAGAAGTGATACGCTCCTGCAAAGCACCCATTTCTGTCTGCAAAGTTGGCTGGTAACCAACAGCACTTGGCATACGTCCTAAAAGTGCAGACACCTCCGAACCTGCCTGTGTGAAACGGAAAATATTATCAATGAACAGAAGAACGTCCTTACCGGAACGGTCACGGAAATTCTCTGCCATAGTAAGTCCTGTGAGACCTACTCTCATACGGGCTCCTGGTGGCTCATTCATCTGACCAAATACCATGGTGGTCTTATCAATAACACCAGACTCAATCATTTCATAGTAAAGGTCATTACCCTCACGGGTACGCTCGCCTACACCGGTAAACACAGAATATCCACCATGCTCCTGAGCGATGTTAGTTATCAGTTCCTGAATCAGTACTGTCTTACCTACACCGGCACCACCAAAAAGACCAATCTTTCCACCCTTCTGATATGGACAAAGCAAGTCAACGACTTTGATACCTGTCTCCAGAATCTCTGTAGCAGTAGACTGCTCTTCAAAAGCTGGTGCTTTTCTATGAATGGGATCTCTTTTCACACCCTCTGGTGCTGGCTTCTCATCAATTGGCTCACCCAGTACGTTAAACATACGTCCTAAGGTAGGCTCTCCAACTGGTACACTGATAGGACCGCCGGTGGCCTGAGCCTCCATACCACGAACCAAACCATCGGTTGGTCCCATAGCGATACAACGGACCGTATCGTCACCCAGATGCTGTGCCACTTCCACTACGAGTTTTCCGCCATCCTTCAACGGAATATTAATCGCATCGTTGATTTCCGGAAGCTTTCCTTCTGGGAACTTGATATCCAGAACGGCACTGATAACCTGGGTAATCTTACCTGTATTCAAATCTGCCATCTTACTTATCTCACTCCTTTATAGTTTAATAAGCCTTCGCGTCCGTCATTGAATTGCCGACGCTCCTGCTATAATCTCTGTTAATTCCTGCGTGATAGCTGCCTGACGGGCGCGGTTATAACGCAGTGACAAATCACTAATCATTTCTTCTGCATTGCTGGTTGCTGAATCCATCGCCTGCATACGAGCACCATTTTCACTGGCGTGAGCTTCCACCAGTCCACCAAATATCAAACTATTGATATACTTAGGTACAATAGCATCCAGCGCTTCCTCAGCTGACGGCTCATAGTTCATCAGCGTCAGCTTATCCAAAGCACTCTGCTCTTCTCCCTCTGATACAATATCTTCTGCATCAATTGGCAAAAGCTTTATCAGGGTTGGAATCTGAACCACAGTATTCTTGAAAATGGTATATGCAATATAGATTTCTCCAACCTCTCCCATGGTAAACTGGCTTAAAACGTCCTTTCCAATGGCAATAGCATCACTGTACATAGGCTCATTCATAGCATCAGAATAGTCCTTCACAATCTCATATCCTTCTCTTGCCAGAGAGTCTCTTGCCTTGGTTCCAACCGCAAATACCTTGGTGTTTTTCGGATCAAAACGTTCATCCCTTGTAACCAGCTTCACGATATTGGAGTTGTAACCTCCTGCCAGTCCTCTATTGGAAGAAATCACAATAACAGCTTTTTTGTCTGACTTACTTTCCTGAAGGTAAGGATGGGACATCTGTCCAGAACTGGCAATCATTCCTGCCACAGTTTCATACATAGTGTCAAAGTATGGCTTCGATTCCTCTGCTCCCGCCTTTGCCTTCTGTAACTTTACGGAAGACACCAGCTTCATGGCTTTGGTGATCTGTCCTGTACTTTGGACACTTTCCTTCCTTCTTTTAATATCTCTCATGGAGGCCATATTCATCTACCCCCTTATTTATTTTTTACAAAATCTGCTTTGAACTCTTCGATACCCTTCACCAGTTTCTCTTCGATTTCTGGCTTCATTTCACCTTCTGTACGAATTGCTTCTGCCACTTCCGGATACTTGGTGTCCATATATTCGAACAGTCCCTTTTCAAAATCAAGAATCTCCTCTACCTCGATATCAATAAGATACTTTTTGGTAGCTGCGTAGATAATCATTACTTCGTTTTCTACTGGCATCGGAGCATATTGATCCTGCTTTAAAATTTCGCGGATACGCTCACCCTGTGCCAGCTGCGCCTTAGTCTCTGGGTCCAGATCGGAACTAAACTGCGAGAACGCCGCAAGCTCACGGTACTGCGCCAACTCAATACGAATTGGACCAGATATCTTCTTCATTGCCTTAATCTGTGCCGAACCACCTACACGTGATACGGAAAGTCCTGCATTTACCGCTGGGCGGAAACCTGCATTAAACATTTCTGTTTCTAGATAAATCTGTCCATCTGTAATAGAAATAACATTGGTTGGAACGTAAGCAGATACGTCTCCTGCCTGTGTCTCAATAATAGGCAACGCTGTCAGAGAGCCGCCGCCTAACTTATCAGAAAGTCTGGCCGCACGCTCCAGCAGTCTGGAATGTAAGTAGAATACATCTCCAGGATATGCCTCACGTCCCGGTGGACGCTTCAAAAGCAATGACAGGGTACGATAAGCCGCTGCGTGCTTACTTAAATCATCATAGATCACCAGCACGTCCTTTCCTGCTTCCATCCATTCCTCACCAATAGCACATCCGGAATAAGGTGCAATGTACTGTAATGGTGCCAGCTCACTGGCTGTAGAAGCTACGATAGTAGTATAATCCATCGCTCCATGCTCCTCCAGCTTCTTGACGATAGACGCTACTGTAGAAGCCTTCTGTCCAATAGCTACATAAATACAGTAAACACCCTGTCCCTTCTGATTGATAATGGTATCAATGGCAATAGCTGTTTTACCAGTCTGTCTATCACCGATAATCAGCTCACGCTGACCTCTTCCGATAGGCACCATGGAGTCAATCGCCTTAATACCTGTCTGTAATGGTGTATCTACGGACTTTCTGGAAATAACACCAGAAGCCACTCTTTCAATCTGACGGTGCTTGTCGGTTTCAATTGGTCCCTTTCCATCAATTGGCTGTCCCAATGCATTTACAACACGACCAAGCATGGCATCACCAACCGGAACCTCTACTACACGTCCCGTAGTCTTTACCATATCGCCTTCATTAATATTTTTATGATCACCTAAGAGTACGGCACCTACATTGTCCTCTTCCAGGTTCAGAACCATGCCGAAAACTTCATTTGGAAATTCCAGAAGTTCACCCTGCATCGCTTTTTCCAAACCATGAACACGGGCAATACCGTCCGACACCTGAATTACGGTACCAGTATCTGCTACTTCAAATTTGGCACTGTAACCCTTAATCTGTTCCTTGATAACGGAACTGATTTCTTCCGGTTTCAAATTCATGATACTCCTCCATTCCTGCGCATAAGTTTGCGCATTTTTCAATGGTCTAATTCTTCAGCTGGATTTTGGACAATTCCTTCGCCATACTGTCCAGCTTACATTTAATACTACTGTCTACCACTCTGTCACCGATGCGGATCACCATGCCCCCAATCAGTGCCGGATTCACATCATATTCCATCAGAAATGATACATAAGAAGTAGTTTCCAACAATCTGCTTTCTACCGCCTTCTTTTGAGAATCCGTCAGTACTGTAGCTGATGTTACATATGCAACACCTATTCTTTTATGCTCTCTGACTCTATCCACAAAATAGTTCAGAATGCTATTGATTTCCTGAAATCTTCCCTTATTTTCAATCGTCATCAGAAACCCCATCACTTCATCGCTGACTTTTCCTTTGAAAACATTCTCCAGTATAGAGTTCTTTTCCTCCACACTGATACGGGGATGACTCATTATTTTAATAAACTCTTCGTTGGTCTTTAGCACCTGCAAAATCACTTCCACTTCTTCCTGAATAATGTCTAACTTATCCAGCTCCAGAGCAAGTTCAAACAGGGCATCACCATAAGTCTTTGATACTAACTTAGCCATGTTTCATCACCCATCTCTTCTAAAGTGTCTGCGATTAACTGTGACTGCTTTTCCTCATCCAAAGAGGATGCGACGATTTTCCCTGCCATAACTGTGGCAACAGAAATCATCTCCTGTTTCACTTCATCCTTCACCTTGGACTTCTCCAACTCGATTTCCCGGTTGGCTCTTTCCAGAATCCGATTTGCCTCTTCCTTTGCTTCCCCTACAATATCACTTTCTTTTTTTAGGGCCTTCTTTCTGGAATCTGCAAGAATCTCTTCTGCTTCTTTATCTACTTCCTTCAGTTTTGCATCATATTCTGCTTTAAACTGGATGGCATCTTCTTTTTCTTTGGCTGCTGTGTCCATATTCTTCTGAATATTTTCCTGTCGTTTACGCATCAGCTCACGAGCCGGATTGAAGAGCAGATAGGACAATATTAAAAACAAAGCAAACATGGCAACCAGAGTAATCACAGAATCTACCAGTACCTGTGGATCAAGTCCAAAGATACGATCTCCGAGTCCGCTTTGCGCCAAAGCTACATTTATCACACCACTCACGTTTTAGCCTCCTTTCGTCTTTTTATGTGTAAATTTTCCTTACATAAAAAGAATAATCCCCGACAGTCCTCCTGTCTGGTAATACTATCTTACAGCTTTCCGTAAAGTGGATTTGCGAACAACAGAATTAACGCAATAACCAAACCATACAAACCTGTAGTCTCTGCAACCGCCTGACCTAAAAGCATGGTCTGCATAATATTACCTTTTGCACCCGGATTACGTCCAACTGCAGACGCACCATAACCAGCAGCAATACCCTGACCTACACCAGGTCCGATACCTGCAATAACTGCCAAACCTGCACCAATAGCAGAACCCATTAATACTAAACCTTCGTTTGTTATATTCATTTTGAAATCCTCCTTAAAATAATTTAAACTTCGGTGCTTTCTTCGCCGATGGCATCAGCAACAAAGCACATTGTCAACATACAGAATACGTACGTCTGAATGCAGCCGGAAAACAAATCCAGATATGCATGCAGCGCAGCCGGCCATACCAATGTAAGTACCTTTGGTAAAAGTCCGTAAATTAATCCCATCATAACGGTTCCGGATAAAATATTACCGAACAAACGCAATGACATGGAAACCGGTGTAGAAAATTCACTAATCAAATTCATTGGGAAGAATAAAAAGATTGGTTCAAACAATGCCTTAATCTTTCCAAACTTCTGATGCTTGAATCCATTGAACTGAATCATAAACCATGTAATCAGAGCCAGTGGAAATGTTACACCAAAATCCGCCGTCGGCGGTCTAAGTCCCAAAATACCTGACAGGTTACATACCAGAATGAAAATAAATAAGGAACCTACGTAATTACGGAACTTTACTGCATTTTTACTGCCCATAGAATCGGCAACCATATTATCCAGCATCTCTACCATAAGCTCTACCAGATTCAAAAATGGTCCCGGTACTTCGTTTGGATCTGCTTTTCTGATAGCCCGGTTGGCAAAGAGAGCAAATACCAGAAGTGCCAGTATGACGATTATCATAGAAATATGCGTTGTCGTCAGATACACATCTGCTCCAAAGAATTTAAACTTTGTGTACCCATGAATAAAGAAATCCACCTGGGCACTGTCGTCCATCCTTAGCAGCCCTGTACTTCCCAGACCTTGTGAAATGCCTAAGACCCTACTTCCCACATTCTCACCTTCCTTTACTTAAGTTTTCGTTTTTCCCGCAGATTATGCACCATTGGCTGCATAAACGCAGAAACTTTCATGCCAAAAATGCCTAATGTCGTTCCTATCGGATGGATATACCGATAGCCTGCCATAGACACCGCGAGCACCACTGCCATAATTGCCAGTCTTTGCATCGCTGCAAACTGGGTATGTCTCTGTGCCTGCCCGCTTTCCATATCTAAAGCCATGTCTATATGACGATACATATGCCAAATCAATCCTGCCGCTGTCAGCGCTCCCACCAGTACACCTGCTGCTACAGCAAGCTTCCTGTCTGCCACTATCACCAGCACAAGCAATACTATCACCGACCAGATTCCTAATCCGGTGAACATTTCCATTACTGTCTGTCTTGCCTGTTTCATTTTTTGAACTAACCTATGACCTTTCCTGACGCTTCCTTCCCTGTTCCTTTAAAGACTCTATATAATCTAACCGCTCCTTTTCTTTCTTCACATCTTCCGAATAAAAAGAACGGGTAAGCATATAAACATTTCGAAACGCTGCGCCGATGCCAATAAATATCATGATCAAAAACCATATCTGAGTATGAAACTGTCCATCAATCCACCAGCCAATTCCAGCGCATAGAAATATGGGCACCATCATACTAATCCCTATCTGGGATATCATGGTAAAACTCCGAAAAATCTTACGTTCCTTCTCTCCCATTAGGCCACCCGCCTTTCCGCCTGTTTCTGTCACTTCGTTTCCACGAATCAACTCTCATTCATCCGCTTTCTCGAATCCCTGCTGTCATCCGTCCAATCGTCATCAATACTCCTTTCCTTATTGCTATTGATTCTGGTACTTCACTAGTCAAAAAATCTTGCAACTTCGACAAGTATCGACAACTCACATATGAAATAGTATATAATATTTTGCTAAAAGAATCAATATTCGATTCCCTCTCTGGCCTGCTGTCCCTTATCATAAGGATGGCTCATTTTCTTCATGCAGGTCACATAATCACTACTACTGATAAAGTCTGTCACCGGTTGGTGGCCAGTCAGAATAATTTCCCGTTCTCCCAACTGCTTTACCTGCCCTAACCAATGCATAAATTCCTTAGGTTTCAAAAGCATCGTATCAATCAGATCCCCTGCCTCATCTAGTACCACCATACCAAAATCTTCTTTTTTAATTAAGTTCTGCAATTCTCTTAATTTTTCCTTGTAGTACTGGCTTAACTCCTGCTTCTCTTCTAGTGACATCTGAAATAGAAACTTCATTTTGGCAGGCCCCTCCAGCACACAGATATTAGAAAGCTGCTGCAAGACCTTTCTTTCATTAGAATCATTTCCTTTCAGAAACTGATAAAATAAAACATTCCCGCCAGCACCAGCAAAACGCATAGCAGCTCCCACTGCTGCCGAGGTTTTTCCCTTTCCATCCCCATAATAAAAATGCTGCATCTAAATCACTCCTCTTTTTATTTTTTCTTATTTGAATCATACAATCAAATGGAACGACTCTGCTTTCAAACCTTTTCCGTATAATGACGACACATCCGACAATGGCTTGTGCCTTGACAGGAAAGACAATCCCCGGATGGCATCTCAAAAAGCTTTGTTCCCGTCAGAAACATCCCCACCAGACTAATGGCAGGCTCCATCATTCCATTGTCTAAAAGCCGGACGCCCACCTGCTCTGCCTTCATCTGATTCACCATTGCTACCACCGCTTCAATTTCCATGCCATAAAAACCGGGGCCAAAGGACTCAGAAAGAGTTCCTCCCTCTGGCTGCTGCCGACGCAAAAAACGCTCTAGCCAGATTCTCGCCGCATCCATCAATGCAATCTGCCAGCACTCCGCATAAAAACGCTGGGTCTGTTCCATGCCTATAGTGTCTACCTGAGGTGCATGAAATAAATAGAAGCACCCCCCTGTAATGCTTTCCATGTCCACTACTTCCAAGAAATGACAAGTAAAACTTTCTGTTCCTATTTGCAGTCTTTGGTTTTCTTTATCAATGCACTCACTACCAAAACTTTTTACCAGAATATCAGTCCGGGTACCAGCAAAACATTTTGCCCAGATTCCCATACATCCCTGATACATTCTGGCTCCTTCTTTGCTTTCATCGTCAATATTGCATTTTATTTTCATATATCTTAGTGCATCGGAAAGTAAATCCGATGTCCGCACTGAAAGAATCCTATTATTCATGATTTCCAACTCCCGAATCTTTATTACACAACTTGCTATGATTTTATAAAACGTTACTAATTTCATGATATGATGCTATAGGCAAAAGTCCAAAACAGTGCATACTTTGCACTGGAGCCATCTGTAGCATTAATTGAAATCAAAAGTCTTTTCCCTCAGCATCATGATATCTGATTTTGGAATAATATTCCACAGAAATCACTTTTTTGCAATGAACATATTTTGATATTATAGAAAATAAAATTCATTTTATATGTGCAAAGTTTAAGATTCTTGGTTTACTTTTTTCTCTCACATGGATATAATAGTTCTAATATACTTTTTTCGAGGAGGCATTTCTATGGAAACGATTCGTTTGTACCGCAGACGCTACGTACCAGATGAAATAACAGAACTTAAGGACGACAAGATTCTTATGGCAAAGGACGATATCATCGTGACTAACTGGAATGTATTGAAGCCACGAAAGGATATCGATCACGGAATTTCCATATATTATATTGAAAAAGGATTTAAAATCAGCAAAATCTATAATGCTGACAATCAGTTGGTTTATTGGTACTGCGATATTATCGATACCGATTTTAATGCAGATACCAATTCGTATACTTTCCACGATTTACTGATTGATGTACTGATCCATCCAGACAACCGGGTAGAAGTAGTTGATTTAGATGAATTCGCAGAATTCACAGCAAATCAGCTTCTACCAGCTGATTTATTGGGAAAAGCCCTGCATCGGACCAATGATTTACTGCAGTACATCTATCGCGGAAATTTCGATGAATTGATTCAGCCAATGATGGAATTTGATGAAAAATAGCATGTCATACTTTAACAAAAAATGAATAGGGAAATAATTTTGACTGGCAGATGTACTAATCTTTCATCTTTATTGCGAAAATATCTCCAAAATCTATTTTCCTATTTACAATCTTTAATACTCTGCTGGTCTCATCAATTCTAGTTACTACACCTGTCACCTGAACATACTCACCATTCTGAAAATACTCCACAGTCACCATATCCATTTTTTTAATCTGTCGTAATTTATAATCCAATTCTTCCTTCTGCTCCTCAGACAATTCCCTTTTAGGCACAAGAATCCTTTCCTTTTCCTGTAAAGCCTCCCGAAGCCCCTTCAAAGCATCAAACGGCATAAACTGTTTGGCTCGGTTGCTTCTATCCATCTGCGGACGAATTTTACTCTCCACTTTTATGTCCTCCTATCTGCTGATTGCGCTCTATGGCAGTTCCCTCTTCTAACAAATCCATCCCTCGCACCAGTGCATTCTTCCCAAATCTTCGTTTTATCTCCAAAGCTGTCTTTTGTAATCTCTTCTCTCGCTCTAAAGCAACATAATCCGTAAAAAAATCGTATTGCTCATATCCCTCTTCCATCACTCTATTGCAGGTGACACTTAGCCTGCGTATCGGCTTATCCTTTTGCACAATCCTTTCATATAATTCCAACACTACTGGTATCATTAATCCATAAGAACTAGATGCTGTAGTCATAGAAGCAGTCCCGGTAGCCGGTTTCATGCCAAGCTCATTTGAATATCCAATCATCAATGTCACTGACTGTGTCACCAATTCCTTATCCGCCAAATCGAGGCACAGGCTATCTACCATCTCTTTTACAATCACCTTACACTCTTCAAAGGAATAATCTCTGGAAAGCACCTGCCCACTGGACAAAGAATTATTCTTTGGCTTATACGCCTTAATTTCTTCTATCGTGGTACACTCTCTCCCCCATGCGTGGTCTATCAAAAGCTCTGCATCCACACCAAACATATGAAACAACATCTCTCTATCTGCATGCGCCACCTCCTCCATGGTCATAATCCCCATACTCCTCAATCTCCGCACTGTCCCAGCTCCGACCCGCCAAAAATCCGTCAAAGGCTTATGTCTCCACAAAGTCTGCTGATATAACCTCTCATCCAGATAACCTATATTATCCTCCACTCTCTTTGCCATAATATCCAATGCAATCTTGGAAAGATAAAGATTCGTCCCTATGCCGGCAGTCGCTGTAACTCCCGTAGTTTCTTTAATATCAGACATAATCTGCACTGCAAGCTCTTTTGCTGTCAGCTGATACAAAGGCAAATAGTCCGTAACATCCATAAATGCTTCATCAATAGAATAAACATGAATATCCTCTTTAGAAATATATTTCAGATATACTCCATAAATCTCTGCTGAATAATCAATATATAGCTTCATCTGGGGTGGCGCCATAATATACTTTACACTCTTTGGAATCTCAAATACCCTGCAGCGATTCTTAATACCAAGAGCCTTCATAGACGGCGAAATCGCAAGACAAATAGTCTTTTCACTTCGCTCTGGATCCGCTACCACTAAATTCGTCGTCAACGGATTCAATCCTCTCTCTACACACTCCACTGAAGCATAAAAAGACTTCAAATCAATGCATAGATATATCCTTTCTCTCATAAACACCACCTGTTCTGCCTTTGAAATGAATGCACATTCTGAAATTTTGTATTCTCAGTCGTACAATGGAACTTAATTTTTTCTTTAGTAGTAATATGGCTATTTGGTATGGTAATTATAGCACCAGAACATATGTTTGTATATTGGTTGTTTTTAACAAAAATGTACTTTGAAAGCAACATATATTTTTATGTATACAGTTTGAAGCGATTAATATATCAGGACTATCATTTCACAAAAAATATTTTTTTCATTCATTCCATCTACTAACGTCAGCCATACATCCCACACGAAATGTAGATGTAATGTTTTTTTCTTAGAATCCATAAATGCCCAAATGACATATGATTCTTCCGGTCGGAAGTCTTCTGATTGGGTAAGCGTCAACATAAAAAATCCTCCTATCAAAATCAAACTAATTCTGATAAGAGGATAATTTTCTATGGCTCTATTGTCATTGGTCAAATAGTTCAATCCTGTGATATTTCTTCGCCACAGACATTCACCATTTGATATTTAAACCGACATCAAGTCTATCTCTTCTGCCAATTCTTTCATATCATCCAGAGATAGGCCTGTAACCTCTGCTATCTCCTCCCAAGTCATCTTGCCTCGCTCGAGAAGTTTAATCGCAATCTCCTCTTTCTCTTCCTGTCTGATTTCATCTGAAAATCCACTCATTTTCTTAATTCCCTCCTTATCTTCTTTAAAATATCTAGCTCTGTCCGCCAATTCCTTGTAATGCATCTGTTCCGGATCACTACATCTAAAATCCTGCATCAACAATCCTAATGGCGAATCGTCTTTATAAGCACCATTTACATAAATAATATGCAGACAGTCTCCAAACTTTTCATTAGTTTCTTCTATCATCCTATCTATATGATAGATTGGCTTATTTTCCCCCAAAACATCATTCTCTGTGATAAAAATAACATAGGTTTCCGGTAACTTCTCCCACTCATCTCCTTCCAGCAAAGCATTGGCATCCATTATACTTCCATGAAATCTTGCTCTCTTTGGACTAGCACCGCTATCGTCTCTCTGAATCTCAATATTATAAATCCTTTTCTTGCTGTCATCCGCATGAATATCCAACCTCGCAAAACGCCCCTGGAGATTTTTTATCACATGCTGGGTATGTACGGTTTTTACATGTAAATCTTCTCTCTCCAAAATAATTCGTAATATCAACTCTGTACATCCAATATCTTCGTCAAACACCTTTGTCATAAATTCATCATCCATTAGACAAAATCGATGAATCCTCTGCAAGTTTCTTTCCTGTTTCTCTTTTTCTGAAAGCTTTTTTCTTCCCATTCATTATCCTCCTATATGAAATTTGTATACAGGAGAACTGAAAATCTCCTACTTTTAGTGAATTTAAAAGCATAGATTTTCTTTTAGAATCTTCGGCTTACGCCAGAAAAAGATATAAGATAGTTTTTACAAACAGAAAAATATGCTTTGACATACTATAGCATATCAAAGCATATTTTTCTATGGTTTTTGGTACTTTCTACGTTAGTGCTAAATTGTTAAATTATTTTTGTGTAGTTTCACGGAAAATGCCACTTTGTAGAGGGCAGATACAAGGCTGATGAAAGGTTTAGAATAACACCTTGAAATTATGACTTCTTTAAGACTATCTGCCCCTTTATACTTACATCTACTTTCTATTTCGGTTTATACGTAAGTCCATTTTTATTCTGATAATTTGATATAAACGTGACATTTCTCTGCTCAATAGACGATAATGTGCCATCATAGGATTTAATTGGAACATACCAATCAGTGCTACGAAAATATTTATTCAACTCCTTAGAGCTAAAGACATATCCGTGTCGGGCATAAATCTCATTTCGGGCATAAGTAAGTTCCTTGGCAGTCAGTCCTTTCAAATCGGACTTCGTAACTTTAGCCTCACTACTATGTGGAATGATGTATTCTATCCAATCTACATCATCTTCCGGAAGCGTATCATTCAAGTAATAATCGCCTTCCACACTGCCTAACTCGTCAAATCCATAATTAAAGTCACCTTCAATTCGCATATTTTCTCTGTCAATCCATTCAAAATGAATGACACCATCAGATGCCGTAGATTCTGATTGAATTTCTGCCTCACAGTCTTTCAGAATGTATCCGCTCCCCATATCCGTATGATATACAGTGTAGCATATTTTATTTTTACCAATCTTCCATATATCATATGTGTATCCTGAACCTACTTGTGTATAGATTCCTTCCCACATCCCACCAGAAGACTCGGTTTCTTCTGTCTCTGATTCCATATCGCTTTCGGTTTCTATCTCTTCCTGAGCTTCCATTTCTTCCTCTGAAATTTCCTCTTCACTAGAAGAGCTATTCTCCATTTCACTCTCTATTTCATTCATATGTTTTTCTTGATAAGACTCAAAGGCATTGTCAAAAAGGGCAGAATACACAAATAAATTCTGTGCAATCTTATTAAATGCAAAATATGTTAATTCAAAGCTTTTCTCATCATCACTAATGGTATATTGCATAACTGCTTTTACCTCTTGATTGTCATACATGCATTTTCCAGTGAACTCCACCACTTCTATGGTATCTGCCTCTTCTGAATTCTCTTCGCTACTAGACACATCCGATGAAACCTCTTCTTCATAACTCATTTCTTCTGAATCCATCTCTTCTGGATTATCACTCTCATCCCGATACGCTGTAAAATGCTTCCATGTAGGACTCCCAAAAAACTCTTCAAATGCCTCTCCATATGTAATACCCGGATACTCATTTGGAGTTGCATTTTTTACAGATTGTACATATGGATTTGTTTGTTGTACTACATCTTGAACCATATCCGCAGCGTCTTCCAAATCACTTTCATTACATCCAGCAAACAATGTCGCTGTCAAACATAGTATAAAAATCCATACCATTTTTTTCATAGCAAACCTCCTTTTTTATTTGATTTTTTGCTTCTTCCCGTTTATCCCTTTCTTTTTCAGGATTTTTTTATATAACTTCTTCTTACTCTTTGGAACCTTTACAACAGCTTTGGCATGAATTTTTGCAAATGCCTTACTTCCTATAGTATTACCCTTTAGTTTAACCGTTTTAATGGTTATCTTCTTTAATTTTTTGCATCCATAAAAAGCTTGTTTTCCTATTTTCTGAATATTTTTTCCTATTACAATTTTTTTAAGAGACATATCTCCCCAAAATGCGTCACTAGAAATAGAAGTTACTTTAAACGTTTCTCCCTCTATCTGAATGCTATCCGGAATAACTATATTCTCCTTTTCATAGATACATCCTAAATACGCGACTTCACTTCTTCCCTCTTGGGATTTAGTCACTTCATAAATACCATTAGACTCCGAATCTTCCACTACACTATAAACTGGTATTTTTCCCTCATATCTTGACGACCCTGACCTAACCCCTCAGGAACAACAGGCAAGAAAATCCATTCTTACTATGCAAAACTGTGTTAGTCTTGGAAATGTTCAGGGAAGCTTTGTCGGAACTCTGACAAGTGATGCCGGCAAAACATCTGCCGCCTGCTGTTACTCTCAGAAATGGGAGGACATTTATATGTTAACTAACGGATATACAGAAGCTTGTGAGTATGTAAACAAAGCTCACCTAATCGGAACGGGAACAGAGCAAACCATCTCCCAAAGTCCCGATTCCTATGCCTATACCACCTCTCTGACTGCTGCACTAAACAAATGGGTTTCTCTCATCAATGACTTAGAAGGAGAGCTTTACTATTACACATGGGAGGACAGCACTTCTGGATATCCAATTTTAGAAGATACTATTACTAACCTTCCTACCGCTATCAAATATAGCGAGGTCGAAATTGTGCCTGGGGAATCTATCGTTTCCATTCCCCCTCCCCAATCTACCTCTTCTTCTACTACAGATACACTGTCAACCTCTGCACCAGAGCAAACACAGAACAATTCTGGAAATCAATCACAGGATGGTTCTGAAAGCCAATCTACTAATATTGCTTTCCTGTCTGTCAAGAAATTTACAGTAGTCAGGGCGGCAGCTTCCAAGGTAAAGCTTTCCTGGAAATCAAATTCCAGAGCGGAAGGCTATTATCTTTTCCGATCAACGAAAAAGAAGGGGATTTACCAGCAAATTGCTACAGTGAAATCTCCTTCTACCTCCTATCTCGATAAAGAGATCAAATCCGGAAAGACCTATTATTATAAAATACAAGCATATACCACAAAGGATAATGTGCTGTTGACCGGTAAGACAGTTCGCAAAAAAGCAAATGTAACATGGTATCGCCGGCCAAGCATTAAACTTAGTTTAAAGTCTGATAATGGACGGAAATACATGCAGATAAACTGGAAAAATCCACAAGGAACCCACTTTGAAATCTATTTGAAAAAAAATAAGCAAAAATATGTAAAAGTTCCTTTAAAAAACAACAAACTTTCTTCTTACTCTGGAAAGGTTCGTTTTACTTATAATTGGAAAAAAACATTAATTTACTGCAAATTTCGTACTTACAAAATTGTAAAGAAGAAAAAGCGTTATAGTGAATATTCTAAGGAAAAGAAAATACGGCTAATTTAGAATATGATTAAGGGATCCCACCACATCATCCTTCTCCCCGGATTTGTCCGGCTTCTGTGTAGCTGGAGTATTTGTGGTACTTTCTGTCGGCTTTGCCGATGGCTGAACTGTTTCCTTCTTTCCTTTACTAATAACGAAATCCACTGATTCTCCCTCAAGTATTTTTTTACTTGAGGGAATTTCCTGTTCTATAACAGTCCCCTTTTTCTTTGCACTATATTTTTGACGTACTTTACCCGGTATCAACCCAGCCTTTTTCAGTTTCTTCTTTGCCTGCTTTTGGGTACACTCCAGAATGTCCGGCACTACTGCTACCATGGAGTCTATTTCGTCTGATTCTATTTCATCTATCTCATCTCCAGAGTCCTGCTTCTGTACTGCCTGACCGCTAGTGGATACAGTGTTCCGAATATTTTTCTCAGGAGATAATCTGGCTACTTCTTGACTCTCCTTGAAATATCCGTTTTCCACCAGAGAATTTCTCACAAATGCTGTAATAATCAGTACTCCCACTAAGACAGCTATGATAGCGCCAACATATTTCCTTCTTTTATTTTTTACAATTCCTCTTTTTTTGATTGCTAATTGTAATTCCTTCCCCAATCTGGTAATCGTATGATTTCTTTTTTCTGGGTGATTTACTTCTGATTGTACTATATTCTCAGAAAAAGCAGTTTCCAAAACCCCTCCCTGCATTGGCTCATAATACAATCCTTCATATAATTCTTCAATCGTCTGATACCGGTTCTTTGCCATAACAGCCATTCCCTTGCTAATAGCATCACTGACATAGCCTGGTATCTCTATATCCTTCCTATCCGCCAGCGGAACCAGCTTATCCTGAATCACTCGTTCTACCGACTCTTCTGGCATCTCTGCTGCCATCATGTAATACATAGCTGCACTAATTCCATATACATCCGTCCAGGTTCCTTGATTTCCCTTTTGACGGTACTGCTCCTCAGCTGCAAACCCCCTTTTAAACAATACGGTCATAGTCCTATTTTCACGAGCGGTGGTATATCTTGCAGAACCAAAATCAATCAGTTTGATTTTGACATCTTCTGTAATCATAATGTTATCCGCACTTAAGTCCCTATGTATAATCTGCTTCTTATGAATATTTTGTAAGGCTCTTAAGACAGGCTCCATCATTTCAAGCACCTTATCATAAGCCACGGGACCGTTTTTTTGTACATACTGTTTTATGCTTATGCCGTCAATATATTCCATAATAATATATGCCGTACCATTTTCCTGAAAATAATCCCGAACCTGTACAATTCCCTCCGTCCCCAGAAACTGGGACAAATTGCGCGCCTCCTGTAAAAATGCCTTCAAGCTTTTCTCATAAGCTTCCCTGCTTAATCCATTATGAATATAAATATTCCCTTCTTCTTGTCTAGTTACATTTCGCCCCACCAAGGCTTCAGGATAGAATTCTTTCACTGCAATCATAGATTGTAAGACTTCATCCCGTCCAAGATAGGTGATGCCAAAACCACCCTCACCTAACACCTTCATCAAAGTGTATCTTTGATTTAATAAAGTTCCTGAAGGAAGACAGTATGAATTTGTGTGATTTCTTATTTCCTTTTTCAAAGCTTGTCCTCCTTCGTTATCTTCTTACCCTATCTTATAACTCCACACTCTTTCCTGCCTTACGGTTAATATACTCCGTCTTATACTTGGAATACACAATAATCTGGTCATCATACAGTCCATAATACGCCGACATCAGATAACTGATACTGATAGCTAGCAGAAAATAAGGAACCCCTTCATATCCAAATAATTCAAAAGAAAATAACACTGCGGAAATCGGACAATTGGTGACTCCACAGAACAGCGACATCATCCCCAAAGCTGCGCAAAGGGATGGGGAAAGTCCTGCCACCTGTCCAAAAAGACTGCCAAAGGTAGCCCCAATAAAAAGAGTAGGACCTATTTCGCCTCCTTTAAAACCAGCCTTTAAAGTCAATGCCGTAAAAATAATTTTTAACAAAAAGGCAAAGGGCTCCACCTCTCCTTCAATGGCTCTGGCAATGACTGGAACTCCGGTTCCCATATAATCATCGGTTCCAACAATAATCGTCAAAAGTATGATTAAAATAGAAGAAAAAATAATTCTAATATACGTATTCTTAATATATTTTGCATAAATATCTTTCACACTATGCAACACCACACAAAAAAGTACGCTGACACAAGCGCAAAGAAATGCCAGTATTACTACTTTGATGCCTGGCACAAACATAACCGGTGGAACATCTATTAACTGAAAGGTATCCGGTCCGATTCCCATATTGGCCGCAAACTGGGATGCTACCAATGCAGAAAGTACACATGGAACCAAAGCCGCATAATGCATGATTCCCACACTGATTACCTCGATGGCAAAAATAGACGCCGCCATAGGTGTACCAAAAATTGCAGAAAAGGCCGCACTCATTCCACACATAACCATAACTCTCTGGTCATTTTCATCTAAACGCAACAGCCTACCCAGTTTCTGTCCCATACATCCTCCCAGCTGCAAAGAAGCACCAATACGACCTGCACTTCCTCCAAATAAGTGGGTAATAACCGTAGAAATAAAAATTAAGGGCGCTACCCGCAAAGGAATATTTTGTTCTGCATGCACCGTAGACAATATGGTATCTGTCCCTTTATCCTCATATCTAGCTGTCTTATACATATACACAATCACCACGCCTGCCAGGGGCAGCAAAAAAATCAATTGTGGATATTCTGTCCGAAACGCGGTTCCATGTTTTAGAAAAAATGCCAGAAGGGTACTCATTCCTCCTACAAATACTCCAACCAAAAGTGAAATAAATCCCCAACGCAAAAACAATTTTGTATTTTTCCAAAAGTTTCCTACATGGAAACGCAACTCTCTTATATTAAGCATCCCCGACCTCCTCATTGAAATTGTTTACCTCGACCCTATTCCTAAATATCATACAACACTTTTACTCTCTAGCCTTCCGATTGATATACTCTGTCTTATATTTGGAGTACACAATGGTCTGATCATGATAAAGACCATAGTACCCCGACATCAGATAGCTGACACTGATTCCCAGCAGAAAATAAGGAACCGCCTCATAACCAAACAACTCAAAGGAAATTAACGCAGAAGTAATGGGACAATTGGTAACTCCGCAAAAAACCGACACCATTCCCACCGCAGCACAAAGGGATGGAGATACCCCAAAAAGATGTCCAAACAAACAGCCAAAGGTAGCACCCACGAAGAAGGAAGGAACAATTTCGCCGCCCTTAAACCCAGCCTCTAGAGTCAATGCTGTAAATAAAATCTTTAACGCAAAGGAAATAGGTACTACTTCCCCTTCGATAGCCCGTTCTATAACTGGAACTCCTGCCCCCATATAATCATCTGTTCCGACTAATATTGTCAAAAGAATAATCAGTACACTAGAAAATAAAATCCGAATATACGGATTCTTTAAATGCTTTCGATATATATCTCCCAGGGAGTGAAGGCACATACAAAACAATACACTTAATGCGGCACAGCATAACGCCAATCCAATCACTTTAATACTAGGGATTAAATGAAATTCTGGCACATGTACCAACTGAAATACATCAGGGCCAATTCCCATATGTACTGCAAACTTAGACGCCACCAGCGCTGAAAACACACAAGGCACCAGTGCCGCATAATACATAACTCCTACACTAACTACTTCCATAGAAAAAATAGCCGCCGCAATAGGGGTTCCAAAAATCGCCGCAAAAGCAGCACTCATTCCACACATAACTACAATTCTCTGATCTTTTTCGTCAAATCGGAAAAGCTTGCCTAACTGCTGTCCAATGCTTCCTCCCAGCTGCAATGCCGCTCCCTCACGTCCAGCACTTCCACCAAATAAATGTGTAATAATCGTAGAAATAAAAATCAAGGGAGCCATGCGAAAAGGCAGTTTCGTCTCTGCATGAATCGTAGATAGTACCAGATTAGTCCCCTTGTCATTTTTATAGCGAAATACTCTATATAAAAAAACAATCACGACACCCGCCAGAGGCAAAAGCAGAATCATCTGGGGATGCGCCTCTCTGAAATCCGTCACTTGTCCAAGACAGAATGCAAACAATGTGCTAAACGCTCCTACAAACAAACCAACAAAAGTAGAAAAAATCCCCCAGCGGAGAAACACTCCAAGATTCTTAATGATTCTTCCTATATAAAAACGTATTATTTTCAATCTTCTCATCTTACGCCTCCGTAGCCAATGTTATCTATTAGAACACTCAATTTCATCTCGTACCAATAGTACTATCTCATTTTCTTTCCCTAATAAATTTTACCTTATCTATAAAAAAATGAAAAGAAGAACATTTTGATTCAAGGTTTCATTGACAAATATTCACGATGATAATATAATAATAGTAATCATTATTATTTAAGGAGGTATTTATGGCTGCTACACGATATAGTAAACAAAGAGAAGCAATTCGTACATATTTACTGTCAACCAAGCAACATCCCACAGCGGAAGTTGTTTATGAAAATATTCAGCAGACCTTTCCAAATATCAGTCTGGGTACCGTGTACCGCAACCTGAATTTTCTGGTGGAACATGGAGACGCCCTTCGCCTTGAATTTAGGGATGGCATGGTACATTTCGATGGAAACACTCACGGTCATAACCACTTCTTCTGCACTTGTTGCAATCGGGTCTTAGATTTGGAGATGGATCCGATTGACCACATTGACCGTATTGCAAATGCGGGATTTGGTGGTAATATTCAGGGACATAGCATATACTTCTATGGAACCTGCGAGGAATGTACAAAGAAATCTTAAAAAGTGCCGAAAACACAGGGTTTGCAAATTTTTTGAAAATATTTTTCAAAAACAGTTGACAAGGCGATTTATGGTTGCTATAATAGCACCATAATCAGTAACGATTACTGATTAGCAACAATGCAACTTATAAAAGAAAATAAATTAATTTAAAAGAAAAGGAGATTACAATTATGGCAAAATGGGTATGTTCAGTATGTGGGTATGTTCATGAAGGAGATGAGGCTCCAGAAAAATGTCCTCAGTGTAACGTTCCAGCAGAAAAGTTCACAAAGCAGGAAGGCGAGAAGACTTGGGCTGCAGAACACGTAGTAGGAGTTGCTCAGGGAGCGCCAGAAGATATCATGGAAGATTTACGTGCAAACTTCGCCGGAGAATGTTCAGAAGTTGGTATGTATCTTGCAATGGCTAGAGTAGCTCATCGCGAAGGATATCCAGAAATTGGACTTTACTGGGAAAAGGCTGCTTGGGAAGAAGCAGAGCATGCTGCTAAGTTTGCTGAATTACTTGGCGAAGTAGTAACAGACAGCACAAAGAAGAATCTGGAAATGAGAGTAGAAGCTGAGAACGGTGCTACCGCTGGTAAGTTCGACCTCGCAAAGCGCGCAAAGGCTTTAGACTTAGACGCAATCCACGATACTGTGCATGAAATGGCTAGGGATGAGGCTAGACATGGTAAGGCGTTCGAAGGACTTTTGAAGAGATACTTTGGATAGGATGGAACCTTAATAGATAAGGGTTAGAAGAGGAACAGGCAAAATGCCTGTTCCTCTTCTGTAATTATAACTATAAAACTGCAACTTTTATTTTATCTGCCAGCGTTTTTATTTTTTCCATGGAAAGTCCCGTATCTTCTGCAATTTCTTCCTTTGTCATCTTGTTCCTTTTCAACATTTTAATAGCCATTTTTGTCTTTTCTTCTGCCCGTCCTTCTGCTCGTCCTTCTGCTCGTCCTTCTGCTCGGCCTTCCTCACGACCTTCTGCCCGTCCTTCTGCCCGTCCTTCTGCTCGTCCTTCCTCACGTCCCTCTGCTCGACCTTCTTGGAGTCCTTTCTTAAGACCTTCCTCGCGCCCCTCCTGAATTCCTTCGATTTTCCACTTTTCCTTTATTTCATCCGCTAATGTTCTCATAATATTTTTTCCCTCCTTACTTTGTTTTAAATATCGTACCCTTTCCGCCAATTCTTCATAATGCATCTGCTCGGGATCACTACAATGAAAATCATGTATCAACAAACCTAATGGTGAATCGTCTCTATAAGAACCATTTACATATATGATATGTAAATCATCCTTGACTATATGCTCTGTTCCCTGTATCACCCGGTTGATATAATAAATAATTTTCCCTTCTTTGAAATAATCTTTTTCTGTAAAAAATATAACATAAGTCTCTGATAACTCTTCCCATTCATCTCCCTCCAATAATTCATTAGCATCCATGATTCCGCTATTGAATCTGGCTCTTTTGGGATGAGCACCATCATTTCTTCTCTGCACTTCTAAATCATATTTTCTATTTCGTTCATCTTCTGCATAAACATCCATGCAGATGGAACGGCCCTGCAAATTTTTAATCTCATACTGAGTTTTTATTTTTCTAACCTTTATGTCAGCCTGGTTCATGATAATACGCAAAACCAGCTCTGTACATTCCATATTGTCTTCAAAAAACTTTCGCATAAAATCATCATCCATTAAATTACAGTTCTTAATCCATTGTAATTTATCCCGTCGTTTTTCTTCTGATATTTCTTTGTCTTCCATCAAATCCCTCCTGTATCTTATTGTGCTACAGGAGCATCGAAAATCTCCTGCTTTTTGTGAAATATAAAGCATAGATTTTCTTTGATTATATGGTTCTCACCAGAATATAAATTGGATTTAAAAAGATATTTTAAAACAGAAAATATGCTTTGAAATACTATAACACGGCATATTTTTGTTTTCAATATCACTTTGGATTTTCTCCTATATTCCTAAATCAATATAGAAAACTTTGTAATTTTTCACGAAAACTTCCACTTCACACTAGGCATATCCTGTAGCATGCCCTTAGCAAGACTACCAATTTTTTTCTTAATATTAGTACATTGCAAATTGTCTTCTATTCGAAATCTAATTGACACTCTTTAAATTGTTTTGTATAATTACATAAAACATTCATAATTATAGTCTATTTCTTTGTATATTTTTACCAAAAGGAGGGTATTATATGGCTAAACAAAATGGCGCACAATCAGTAGAAGTAATTTCTGGCAGAAGAATTGTACTTTCTGCCGGAGTAGGAAAAACCAATATCGATGAATTGAAATGGCTGACAGATACAGTATTAGCTGAAGCCGCTGCTTGGAAAGACTCCGGCTGGGCGTATATCGCAGATTGCTCTCAAATGAAACCTGTAACTGGTGCAGAAAGCGGCGAATTAGTTAATATGACGAAAAAATTTGTTGAAAGTGGATGCAAGGCCTTCGGTTTTGCTGAAGGTGCCTCTATTATGCTCAAGGTACAGGCACAAAAGAATACCGAACGTTCTCAGACCGGTGTTGATGAAGGGCATTTTGCTACCGTAGAAGAAGCACTTGACTGGATTAAAGAGACCGTTCACATTTAAAACCATCATAAGACTATAATATATGAAGATTCGGAAATCTAAAACACCCCTGATGCCGACAATTCCTTAAAACACGAAGACATTGCCGACACTGGGGTGTTTTTTATACCATATTATTACTCTACATTTTTTAAGGCTATTCCTAACGGAATCTTCTTCACCTTCCGGAACTGTCCAAATGCAATGGCTGCATAGGCTGCAATTCCTGTAACAATCATTTTTATGTACGCAGAAAATGGTACGTAGTAAGGCATCCAGCCGGAATATTCTGAAAACATAACGACAAAAACCTGTTCCATCAACAAATTAACCAGAGGGATAGTTAGTATCAACGATGCGATTACTACAATACTGGTGGTGACTACATACAAACTACTGATTTCTGCTTCACTATATCCCAGTATCTTTGTCATAGAAATAGACTGGGTATTTTTTTCTATAATGATTCTGGACAGCAGATAGATAATCAGCATAAACATAATGACACCAAATATAGCAAATGCATCCATCAGGCCTCCCATAGAGAGTTTTAACTGACGGGAAATTTTTGTAAAGTCATCTTCTGTAATCTGAGTGGCTATATACTCTTCCTCTATATCCTCTATTTCTTGATTGGAGAAATATCCGTTGAAGAAGCCTTCTTCCATATCAAAAGTAGTATTAAGATAATCCCGGTCCATAAAGATAGCAATTCCTGCCGGGTAATAATGTATTCCCTCTACTTTGAATTCATATTCCTTATCTTCATACTCTTCTTTTACGCTGATTTCATCGCCTTCATTGATTCGGAACTTTTCTGCGAAGGCATTAGAAATATAGACGCCATGCTCTCCCAAATTCAAATCCACATACTGGCTGTCTGGTTCTACACCAAATACAGACACATCCTCACTCCTAAGTCTTCCTTCTACCGTTTTCAAATTATATGCTGTATATTTTTCTGCATCCTTGGTTTCCGTTTCCATAGGTGCCTTTAATACATACTGATATTTACTAATCATGTTAGAGGTAATACTCTCCTGATACTTTTCCAATAACGGTGGAAATGCCATGCCAAACAGCAAAATTACATTTGCAAGAAAAATACCTACAATAATCATGACATAATTAGACTTATTCTGGAAAATAATACGTAGCCGGAAGCGCCTCATAATCGGTATTTTGGTATTCAGACGCAGGGCTTTTTTCTTCTGCCGCTTACTTAAATCCCTGCGAATAAATTTCAGCGGAGATAATTTTAATTTCTTTACAAGAATGCAAAGATTAATAACAAACATTAAAATCACAGGGACTACTGTGGTTTGTACAAATGCTGTAGCATTCCAAATGGTAACGTAGGTCGGAAGACTGTAGCTTGCATAATACACATCTGCTGCTACCTCTTTAAACCATGTATATCCTAAAACATTTCCAACTACTGCTGAAATCAATGTTACAAGAATTGGCATAGTAAGATAATGCCGGATTAGTTCACCTCGCGTGTAACCGGAAGCTCTTAATGTTCCAATGACAGCAGCTTCTCTTGTAATAGTATTGCTCGTGGTAATTGCAAAAATAAATGCAATAATTACAACCACAATGTACAGAAAATATGCCATAAAAATATTATCTCTTCCAATATCATTTCCAGTAAACTGAATAGCCTGATTGGAATACTGTGGAATGAAATTTGTTAATACCGCGTTTTCAGAAATCACTTCCATAAAGTCTTCTGACATTTCTTTTGCATCTGAATCATTTTCCGGTTTTGTATCATACTTCCAGGAATAGCTATAATGAAAATTTGCTTTTCCAAATTCTTCAAAGCCCTGTTCACTCATGACACCAACGCCAAATTTCACTGCATCAAACATCATATCTGAGGTGCTGGAAAATAAAGCACTATAGTCAGAAAATGCTATAAAACCAGACACAGTCAGTTCTCTTTTCCCTGCGGTAAAGCTATCACCGATAGACAAGTTGTTATTATCCGCATAAATTCTGTCCAAAGCGATTTCATCTTCCTGGTCTGGAAGTTCTCCTTCCATGATACAAACTTTATTGATCTCCTCTCTATTTTTGAAGATGCGCAAAGTACTGTCAAACTCTTCTGTTTCCTTCTCCAGATAGAAGTTTTCATAAAGCGTAACCTCTTCCTCTTCCAAGGTTTTTAACAGACTGTCATCTGCTTTTTGTGTTAATTCAAAATTACCATCTTCAATATTGTATTTTTCAAAGCTTTTGTCATATGCAGTTTTCATACTGCCAGATGCCACTAAAAAACCAGAAACTAACGCAATTGTTCCTGCAATAAATATAAATAATACGACGTACCTCCCAAAGTCACTTTTTAATTCTCTTGGTAAACGCTTGATTAAAGGATTCTTCATTTTCATTTCCTTCCTTTCCATTCATTATGCAATGTCTCTCAAGAATTTTTTTCGCAAAATCTCTTATGTAAAAATCTAAAATACTTTACCAGTCAAGTTCCACCGCTGGAATCTTAGTTTCATTCACATAATTCTTACGTATCATTCCATCATGCAGGGTTACTACCCGGTCTGCCATATATTTAATTGCATCATTGTGAGTTACCATAACAATGGTATTTCCATATTTTTGATTTACCTCTTCTATGAGTTTTAAGATTTCTTTAGATGTGTTAAAATCCAAGGCTCCCGTAGGCTCATCGCAGAGAAGGATATCTGGATTCTTTATAATCGCGCGTCCAATAGCAGTTCTTTGCTGCTGACCACCAGATAACTGGTTTGGAAGTTTGTGACGGTGTTCGTATAGTCCAAGAGTATGTAAGAGTTCGTCCACATCCAAAGGATTGTCACTTAAATATGCTCCTACTTCAATGTTTTCTTTGATATTCAGATTTGGAATCAAATTATACATCTGAAAGATATATCCAAGATGTTTTCTGCGGTATCTGGTAAGAGCTTTTTCCTTCATATCCTCCATCTTTTCTCCGTTAATAATGATATGTCCGCTATCTGCGGAATCAATACCTCCAATAATGTTAAGAAGTGTTGATTTACCAGAACCGGATGGTCCAAGGAGTACACAAAACTCCCCTTTTTCAATACTAACATCGATGCCCTTGAGTACTTCAACTCTGCTGTCTCCTTCACCAAAGTGCTTTTTGATTTGGTTAATTTCTAAAAACATAATTCATACCTACCTTTCCTCATTATACGAAATTCTTCGCAATTACCTTTCGCCATTCATTATTGAATACGACTTAAAATAATCTATAAAACAAAAAATCCGCATACAGCAATTCACTTGCTATACCCGGAAAAAAATAGACTCCACGTATAGCATCTAACTGCAATACATGAGTCTCGTTATTTAAGACAAGCCAGGCCACAGGCCAGGATGTTGACTTGCCACGCTTTTGCGCCACTACTCCCTCACGGAATGTTTTGTTGTGGGTTTACTATAAACGAAGCATTTTCATTTGTCAACTTTTTAGATGAAAAATTTTTCAATTTTATTTTGCACTTTTGGGATTTGTTATAGAAAAATGCGTTTGCTTATTTGCAAAACCCCTTAAAAACATTACGTTTCTAAGGGGTCATAGTCTTTATTTTTATGCCTCATACAATTTAAATTTCTTCACCAAAGAATCCAGCTGAGTTGCCTTTGCCGCCAGCTCTTCTGCTACCGCAGAGCTTTCCTCGGAGGTTGCTGCATTCTGCTCTGTTACACTAGAAATCTGATTGATTCCACTTTCTATTTCTCCCATAGCACTAGCAGTACCTCTTGCATTTTCTTTTACATCATCGGTCATATCTGCAAACTTCTTCATGGATGCAATAATGTTATCAAAAGCTTCTACGGTAGTAAGAGTGATTTTATTACCGTTTTCGATTTCATTAATGGTTAATTCAATAAGCTCTTTGGTACTAACTGCTGCCTGAGCACTATCCTGTGCCAGCTTGCCAATCTGATCTGCTACTACTGCAAATCCTCTTCCTGCTTCCCCTGCACGGGCAGCTTCGATAGATGCATTCAGAGAAAGAAGACTAGTCTGGCTGGCAATATCTTCAATGGTAACAATAATATTTTCAATCTGACTGGAAATCTCTTTGATTCTCTGCATTTCTGTCTGTAAATTGTACATCTGCTGCTGATCTTCCTCAGCTTCTCTCACCGACTGCATTACTACATCATGTGCTCTTCCCGTTTCCTCTGCACTAGCATTAGCTGCTTCTGTCACTGTGATAATAGTGGCCGTCAATTCTTCCACTGCACTGGCCTGATCACTGGTGCCTTCTGCCAGATGAGTGGCAGAATTTGCAATCTCATCTGAGCCTACATCAATCTGATATACAGACTCAGAAATCTGGGATAAAGTCTCATTGAAACTCTTTAAAATCAATACAAAGGAGTCTTTAATACTAGAAAAATCACCACGGAAATCTGTAATTTCATTGAAGGATTTTGTCAAATCTCCCTGAGCTATTTCCGCAAGAGTACCTGAAATTTCCTCTACCCATTCGTCTAAGGTGTCCATACTTCCTCTAAGGGATTCCGCCAAACTTCCAAGCTCATCCTTAGAATAATATGTGATGTCCTTAGAAGCGGACATGTCACCGGCATACAATCTTTTGGAAGCTGCTTCCAGTTCTGTTACAGGCTCCACAATATTTTTCGTGGCATTTCCTGTTAAATATACAGCCACTGCAGTGACCAAAATCAACATAAAAATTCCAATAATAATTAATACAATCGCTGTTGTAGCAGATGAATCACAATATTTCTGTCCTACAGAAAAAATACTCTGATCCAGTTCATCTACATGTTTTCTGATTTCCTCCACCAACGGAGTGTAGTACTGTTCATCATAAGCATTTACGCCCTCATAATCCCCTGCTTTCATCATAGAAACCAGTTCCCCACGATAGGTTTTCTCTTGCTCCAAAGAATTCCAGATACTTTCCAAAAGCTCTTTGTTTTCTTTGGAAATCAATGTTTCCACTAACACATCATGAGCATCTACCATCAAAGTGTAATTTTCTTCCATTTTAGTGATTTCTTCCTCCACTACACTATCACCTACCGCAATCACTCGGTTAATGGCTCTCTGATTGCCAGCTAATGCTACTCGAATATCACCTACGTAAAACGTATTCGTAGTTGGACCTTCAAATAATGCCACAATATTCGATTCGATAGATTTCATACTGATTAAAAGTGCCACAATTAATACAAAAGTCATAACAATAATGGCACCATGGGAAACCATCAACTTCTTTTTAATCGGCCGTTTTTAAAGTTTTCGTCAAATGTTTTCATTAGTTTATTCATATGTTGTCTGTCTCCTTGTTCAAATTTTCACGTTCTTTTGTGATATATTATTTTCTCACTAAAATATCTGCGTCAATTACCGTTTTCGGCATATATTATTCCATTTTCGAATTATGCCCATATCACCTGACTGCCCTCTTTATCCTTAGTTACTATCAGCTGATCATCAATGGTATCCTTCAATTCCGTTACATGAGAAATGATGCCTATCATCCTCTGTCCGCCTGCCAGTTCCTTCAATATTCGCACCGCCGTATTTCTAGAATGCTCATCCAGAGAGCCGAAGCCCTCATCAATAAACATCATATCCAAATGAATACTGCTATTGCTGCTTTGAATAGAATCTGCAATTCCCAGCGCCAGAGACAAAGCTGCCATAAAAGATTCTCCACCGGATAATGTACGGATGTCACGAATGGTATCCGTCACCAGAGAATGTACCACAAAGTCCAACCCTTCATTACTTTGTCGTCCTGCCTTGTCAATTTCCTTCATCTGGATTTCATACTGCCCTGCTGTCAATGCTGTAAAACGACGATTTGCCGCCACCAGAATCTGCTTCAAATAATACCGTTGCACATATGTCTCCAGATCCATTTTATTCTGACCCTTTACATTGCCACTGGCAATATCATAGAGCCTTCGAAGCCGTAGGCTCGCCTTATAGGTCTCACCATGATTTTTCTGAATCTCCTCCAGCATATCTTTTCCTTGCCGGAGAGAGCGAAGATGTCCCTGAATCTCTTCTCTTTGGCCTTCAAAAACGGCCAGTTGTTCCCGACGCTGTGACAGCGCACCTTGTAGAGCTTCCATATCTGGCTTGGTCTTCCCTTTTACAATCTTTTCTGCTGCCAGAATAGTTTCCTGACAACGCATCAATGCCTGCTGATAGCTTTCTAACTCCTGCTTTTTCTGCTTATATTCCTCCTCCGTATACTCCGATAGATGCTGTTGCAGCTGATTCAACTCCAAACTTCTTTGAGTCAATTCCTTTTCCAGCTTTTCTTCTTTCTCCTTTTTCTCCTGTTGAATTTTCAAGCTCAACTCTTTTTCCTGCTGAATCTGGTTTTGTTTCTTCTGGTATGTTTCCAGTGTGGAATTCTTTTCACTCTCCAGCCCTTCATATAACTGCTTCGCCTGAAGATATCCTTTTTCTATCTTGCCAAAGACTTCTTTGGCTTCTTCCTGGGTCTTATATACCAGCTGCTTTTTCTGCTCCTTTAATACACTGGCAAGAGAAACTAGCTGGGTTTCGTATTGTGTTTTTTGTTGCTGTTTATCCTGTTGCTGCTGCCGCAATTGCTCCAACTCCGCTTCCAATTGCTTTTGCTTCTCTTTGGCTTCTTTTTGTTTTGTAAAAACTGCCTTGGCTTCTTCATACGCCTTCTCACAATTCTCACTTTGTTCTCTGATTTTTTCTTTGCCCTGCTGTATGACACTTTCTGGGTTTTCTTCTGAGGTCCATTGATCAAACAATACTACTCCCAGTTCCTTCATCTGAAATGCCACCTGCTCCACCAGAAGAGAGTTCTCCTTCGCCTTCTCTGACTCCCGCTGGCAATGCTCTCTGGCGTCTTCCGCCTTTTCTCTGGCTCTGGTTACATCCTCCTGGGTGTATACTGTTTCTTCCTGCAACATAAATGGTTTTGGATGATGAATTGACCCACAAACGGGACACTCCCTGCCTTCTTCCAGCTTCCCTGCCAGAATCCCTGCCTGATTATCCAAAAAACTTTGTTCTATATGACGATAAGCATCATTTGCAGTCCGCAGTTTAGTGGCAGCTTCTTCATAAAGCTTCTTCTGATTTTCTGCCTGCTGGCAGTTTTTCTTCCAAGCTTCACAAAGCTTTAATATCCTTTGAATATCCTTTTCCTTCTTCTGGATGTCCTTCCAGTTCTGCTCTGCCTGCTCTAACCGCACTGCTGCATCTTCATGAGTTTCTATCAGAATCTTCCATTCCTGATATCGTTCTTCCTTTTCCTTTAAGGAATTCAAAATCTGCTGATATGCTTTTTCGTGAGTCTCTTTTTCCTCTTCCAGTTTTCTGTACTGTTTTTCGGACTCCTCCATCTTTTCTATTGCCTGTATAGACTTCTCATAACCTTCTTTTGCAAGAAGATACTCTTCCAAAGTTTTTTCCCACTTTGGCTTTTCCTCTTGAAATTTTTCCAGTAAGGTCTTGGAGTTTTCTTCCCACACAGGCATTTCTTCTATATGGATTTTTAAATTCTCTTCGTTTTCTTCAAGACGTCTTGCAGCATCCTGAAGCATTATATAAAATGGTGCCACTTCAAATACCTGTCCCAAAATAAGTACAAGCCGCTTTGTCTCTTCCCATTCTTTCTGTTGCTCTAAATAAACAGCTTCCTGTTCCTTGGCTTCCTGCAATTGTGCAAAGGTCTTTTGTAAAATCTCCCCCTGGGAAACCTGCTGTTCTGTTTCCTTTACGGATTTTTCCCAGTTCTTTTTCTGGGCATCTGCTTCCTGAAACTGTTTTTTCTCCCATTTTTCCAACGATTGAAGCTGCTCTAAATACTCCTCCAGAAAGCTTAGACTTTCCAAGCACTTTTCCCGAAGGGATTCATATGCTTCCTTCTGTGGATAGCCTTCTGGAAGTCCAATGAAATGAATACCTGCAACACTTTGCTCCTTCCACTTCGTTAAATCCTTTTGTGTCTTGTCCC
Organism: Butyribacter sp.; assembly: GCA_045542435.1. Lineage (GTDB taxonomy): Bacteria > Bacillota > Clostridia > Lachnospirales > Lachnospiraceae > Jutongia. The sequence continues at coordinate 152,865 of JAZQLD010000029.1, forward strand.
ATCTGCTTTTTAACTCTTCCGTAATTTGAAGATATAGTCCCGTATCAAATAATTTCCGAAAAATCGCCACCTTAGTCTTGGAATCTGCCCGTAAAAGTTCCATAAACTCACCCTGGGCAATCATCGCCACCTGCATAAACTGACTCTTACTAAGACCTACAATGGATTCGATTTTATTCTGAATATCTCTTTCCTTATAGGTACTTCCATCGGGAAGAAGTAATTCTACCTCTCCCTTGTTTTCCACCATACTACGAATGTTTTCACCACTTCGTTTCGCCTTACGCAAATGTTTTGGAATTCGAGTAATGCTAAAAACCTCATCCTCCCGCTGGGCATTTCTGGCAAAAGTAAATTTTACCTTTGGAGTAGCTGTAGCCTCTGCAAACTGACTCTGTAGCATAATGCCTTCTTTCTTATCCCGGATAGAACTAGATTCACCGTATAATGCAAATACGATAGCATCAAAAATAGTGGTTTTACCTGAACCGGTATCTCCACTAATTAAAAATAAATTCTGGGACGGCTTTGTAAAATCCACCACTGCTGGTTTTCCATAAGAGCCAAAGGCTTCCATCTCTAATTTCAATGGCTTCATTTACATCCCTCCCCTTACTGTATTAATAACGTCTTTTATAATTTCCTGTTCTTCTTCCTCCAGGTCCGAACAAAACTGCATAATTAAATCAAAAGGGACCGCTTCCCGTAATTGTTCCCATTCTACATCCTCTATTGTCATAGAAACAGAATTTTCATTATGCACTCCCAGCAAGTGTGGAAAAGCTTCCCAGAGGCGAATCTGCATATCACTGACTTCCATATCCACCTTGTCGGTCAATGACACCCATATATAATCATCACTTGGCATTGTTAGTACTTCTTCTAAGGTTCCCTGCACCGTTCTTACCTGACGAAGTGGCTGTAATGGAATCACTTCTATCTTCGGCTCTTGTCCCTTTTCCCCTAGTGCCACCATAAGTATTCCTTTTTCCTGTCCTTCTTCACTGAGAGAATACGCCATAGGTGTTCCACAGTAACGAATGGAATCTTTTCCTACCTTCATTGGCTTATGGATATGTCCCAATGCCACATAATCAAAAGGCTCTAGACAACCTGTGGTAATAGAGTCAATATTTCCCACCGTATAAACCTCATTTTCTGCACGCTCTACTTCTGAAGCATCTTCCTTTTCCTTCACGAAAAACTGATGGCTTACCAATACATTCCGCTGCTGCGTGTCATATTCTTCCCTAGCCAGAAGAATCTTCAATGCCTCATCGTATGAAGTCACTTCTTCTCCTATGATTTCTCGAACATAAGCAGGCTTCACAAAAGGAAGCAGGTAAAAATATACCTGCCCATACTCATCCTTTACTATAACCTTTTCGATTCGATCCTCTTCTTTTTGTGGTGGCAGACCCACCATGTAAATTTCATTTCCCTTTAAAATTTCCCGGAAACAGTCAATTCTCTGGGCAGAATCATGATTACCACTAATCATCATAATCGGCATATTCTTACGTACACTTCGCAACCCTGTAATAAACTCATCAAATAATTTTACCGCTTCTGCAGAAGGCACTGATTTGTCATAAATATCTCCAGCAATTATCACTGCATCCGGCTTTTCTTTTCTAGCGCATTCTATCATCTGCCCCAAAATATATTGTTGTTCTTCTTTCAAATCATACTGATACAAACGAATGCCAATGTGCAAATCCGATACATGCATTATTTTCATATGAATTTCCCTGCCTGTTTAATCCCATTTTTACATTTTATTTGATACTTTCTATTGCATAAATTAGGACTCTGCTTGATCTTTTCCTAAAAAACGCATCATAGACTTCTCTTCCTTGTAACGTTGAGCCACTACTTGCAGCCCCTGGGCACGATGACACTCCGGACAATGGGTTCCAAAATCAATTGCTTTTCCGCAAATCTGACAATGCACACCAGAAATAGCATTAGCTCCTGCTCCTTTGTACTGAATCCTGCCTTCCCGAATCCATCCCCGCACTTTACTAACTGGAATATCAAACTTCTCTGCTACATCCGTTTCTCTGACATCATTCTCCCTAATATATTCCTTGACCTTTGAAAAAAGATTCATTTCTTCACAGGTAGGACAAATCTCACCAGGATATCTGTCATCTAAATAACGACCACACTGGACACATGTTTTTTGATTGTGATAATTTTTGTCTTTCGTCAACATAATCAAAGACTCCTCTCCATTTTATCTATACCTTTTCCGTACAAAATCTTCCTTTTTAGTATAGCATAGAATATGATTTACGTCACATCTTTTGTGCTCTGACATAAACTATAGTAATTCCCTTGTTTTTTTCGCCAGGAGGTTTTCCATGTCTTTCTCGAAAAAAATTGCCCGTGCTACCCAGAATAATTACCGTCTTAATCGTCGCGTCCTAAAAATGGTACACTCCTGGAACGAAGTCCAGTTCATTCTGGATACTGCCTGCCGTAAAAAGAAAGGATGCTGTCCTTCTTCTTCATATTGTGATAAACCAGAACAACCCTGCTCTAAGCCTTCGCATCATTCCTGCTCAAAACCTTCACATCACCCCTGTCCTAAGCCTGACTCCTGTCACGAAAAAAAGGAGCAGAATTGTCGTGTCAATCCCCGTTCTCCTTTTTACCCATTTTTTTGACAACTCAAACTTCGCACATACAAATGTTATGTAACTTCCCATAATATCAACTATGCACATTGTAAATAATGATTTTTCGCGTGGACTTGTGAAAGATAGAAAAAGTTTTTGGATTGCTTTTTCTCGCAACTTCTACGGTCTTAAGAAGGACTACTTGCTTTCTGCTTTCTACTGGTGATTACGCAACCGCCTCCGCAAACTCACAGAGATGGATGGAGTGCAGTTTTTCCTACGCACTACGCCCCCGACGTCGGTGCTTATGTTTCGTATTTTGAAACATTATGCACCGTTACGTCAGCTCTCGGAGCGCAAGCGTTCTGCGTAGGAAAACTGCATCTCTCATCCATCCTGTTCAAACAGTGCTGCGGCGGTGCGCCATGTAGAAAGCTTAGAAAGCAAAGTCCTTCAAAAGACCTGTGTTGTCTTCGAAAAAGCAATTCCGAAAAATTTTTCTATTATCAAAATTTCTGACGAAAAATCATATTGAAAACCGTCGATAGTTGATATTATGGGAAGTTACTTCAATTTTCAATGTGCGAAGTTTCCAATTTATCTAATTTACACCTCTGATTCTCTCACCACTTTTCGAATTGGCAGAATACATCCTGGAGATACCGACAACTCATCCACCCCCATTTCCAAAAAACGTTCTGTCAGTTCCAGGTCCGCTCCCAATTCCCCACAAATCCCTGCCCAAATTCCTGCCTTGTGAGCATTATCTACCACCATCTGTATCATTCTAAGAACCGCTTCATGATGGGAATCATAAAATTCATCCAACTTATCATTCTGACGGTCAATTGCCAGCGTATACTGTGTCAGATCGTTGGTTCCAATGCTAAAGAAGTCTGCTTCCTCTGCCAGCAAATCACTGATTAAAGCCGCAGCTGGAGTCTCTATCATAATACCTTCTTCCACTTTTCCAATTTCTACTCCTGCCAGCTGAAGTTCTTCTCTGACTTCTCTGGAAATCTCCTTAATGCGGTGGACTTCTTTGACAGAGGTTATCATGGGATACATAATAGCAAGATTACCATACGCACTAGCCCGGAATAAAGCCCGCAACTGGGTTTTAAATATTTCTGGTTGAGTCAGACAAATACGGATGGCACGGCAACCCATCGCTGGATTGGCTTCCTTTCCCAGCTGAAAATATTCTACCTGTTTATCCGCACCAATGTCTAAAGTACGAATAATTACTTTCTTCCCTGCCATGGTTTCTGCCACCTGCTTATAAGCTCGAAACTGTTCTTCCTCGGTAGGAAAATCGGAGGTCTCCAGATATAAAAACTCACTTCGAAATAATCCTATGCCGCCAGCATCATTTTTTAAGACAGATCCTAAATCCGACACATTTCCAATATTGGCGTATAATTTAATCCTACGGCCAGATTTTGTAATATTTTCTTTTCCTTTCAGAGTCTGCAACAGTTCTTTCTGTTCCTGGTCCCTGGCTTGAATATTTTTATACTTCTCCAGTGTCTCTTCATCTGGCTCTACAATGAATATTCCTGTATATCCATCCACAATACCAGTCTTTCCATTCCACTCCGGATGAATCTCTACACCAATCAAAGCAGGAATACTCATTGTTCTGGCAAGAATGGCTGTATGTGAATTGAAAGATCCTAAACGGGTGACAAATGCCAAAAGCTTAGATTTATCCATTTGCACCGTTTCACTAGGTGCCAGGTCCTCTGCTACAATTATTACCGCTTCTTCTCCAATTTCACTATCCGTACTATTCCCGTTTAGAATCGATAATACCCTTTCTGAAATATCCTTAACATCCGCAGACCTGGCCTTAAAATATTCGTCATCCATATCAGAAAACATTTCTGCAAAATTGTCCCCGGTAACTCCCACCGCATACTCTGCATTTACCCCTTGGGAAGTAATAATATTTCGGACAGACTCATTGTAATCCTCATCCTCTAACATCATGGCATGTACCTCAAAAATCTCCGCATTAGCCTCTCCCACTTCTCTGATGGCTTTTCCATGCAAGGCTTCCAGCTGCTCTAATGCTATCCTTTTTGCTTCCTCATATCGGGAAAATTCAGCCTGAATATCCTCTACCTTTTTGCGGACAATTTGATTCTGCACCTTCGAATAAAACTTGATTTTTCCCATTGCCACACCATTAAAAATCTTCTTCCCTTTAAATGTCTCCATGGTATCCCTTGCCTTTCTATATTTAATATCTCTAAAAATAGTTTTTGCAGGAATTTTATATTTATACAGATTTTTGCGCTTTAATATGATAGGATAATATCCAGATAAAGTTTTAATAACTCAAACTTCCCACTCTGATAATTTACACAACTTCCCATAATATCAATTATGCGCACTGCTATACAGTGGAAACGAATACTCAGAAGGCATCCCGACGAAGAGACGCTTTCGCTTAGGTGTCTTCTGTAACAGTACATAAGTTTCCTTTCGATGACACATGCACCTGCGGTGCTTTTCATAAGAACATCAGACTAAAAGCAAATACATTTGCTTTAGCCTGATGTTCTTATTCAGGACTTCGTCCATGTGTCATCTTCAAAACGGAAACTAAGTGCTGACGAAGACAATACTCTTCGCTGGGATTGCTTCTGAGTATTCTATATACAAACTGGCTATATTTACAATGGATATATATAGATTTTCGGAATATATCAAATTATAATGTTGCCAGTAAACAGTTCTGTAATGTCATTGGTTTTCTTCCTGAGTGGCGTTTGGTTCAGCTGGTGTTTGAACGGTAGCAAGCACCTAGTGCGCAGATAGCGTTCTATGCACCATTGCCAGAACCGACCCGAGCCGAGAGGCGTCCACGAAGAAGAAATACCAATGACATTACAGAACGTCACTTTGTCGCATAATTGATATTATGGGAAGTTAATTCGATTTTCAACGTGCGAAGTTTGAATTTAATGATAAAAGGAGGGGAAATATGTTCATCCCAAAATTGATTATTACTGATTTAGACGGAACGGCTTTGCAAAAGGATAAAACCGTTTCTCCTGCAACGATTCAGGCCTTTGCCCGATGTCAAAATGCTGGTATTCCCATTGCGATTGCCACCGCCCGATATATTGCTGGTACCAGAAATATCTGCAAGCTTTTACACCCTGACTATCAGATTCTTACCGACGGAACTTTGGTTTATCATGGTCTGGAACTGGTTTATTCCAATGCTATGAATGTAGAAACCACCAATTGCCTGTTGGAAGAATTACACCGTCTGGGATATGCAGACCACATTGCCATTCCTACTATACATGGTCTATTCCGTTATCCAGAAGGATGTACAGATTATGATTCTCTTACTTCTGAGCCGTTGGATTTGGAGGCGACCGCTTTTCAGACCACAAAGGATGGAAATACCGTGGGATACTATTTTGATATAGAAAAGCCTTTTCCTTATGCAGGAAATAAGCTGGTGGTGGAACTTCCTTCTAATGATGAGGCGCAAAGAATCGCTGACCTTTGTGGATGTAAACAGTTTCATTACCGTGGAGAGAAGTTATATACCTTCTACCATCCTACTGCCAGTAAACTAGATGCCATTTCCCACGTGGCCAGACGAATGGAAATTTCTCTGGATGATATTTTGGTTTTTGGAGATGACATTAATGATATGGAGATGATTGAAAACTGTGGTATGGGAGTTGCCATGGGTAATGCCCTGCCAGAAGTGAAGGCTGTAGCAGATATTGTCATTAGAACCAACGAAGAAGACGGTTTGGCAGAGTATTTAAACACACTGCCATTATAAATAGCACAAAAATTAATTTCACCCCAACTCTTGACAAAGAGCAAAAAATCCCCAAGCCATACGACTTGGGGATTTGAAATATCTAGAACTGTGTATAAATTACTTAAGAGTAATCTTAGCACCTTCAGCTTCAAGCTTAGTCTTGATATCTTCAGCTTCGTCCTTAGAAGCAGCTTCCTTATGTACCTTAGGAGCGCCATCAACAACTTCCTTAGCTTCCTTAAGACCTAAACCAGTTACCTCACGAACAACCTTGATAACCTTAACCTTGTTAGGACCAACTTCTGTAAGCTCTACATCGAACTCATCCTTCTCAGCGCCGCCATCAGCTGCACCGCCTGCTGCTGCTACAACAACACCTGCTGCTGCAGATACACCGAACTCTTCCTCACAAGCTTTTACTAAATCATTTAATTCTAAAACAGTCATGCCTTTAATAGCATCGATAAATTCCTGAGTAGTCATTATTATTTACCTCCGTATAATTTTAATTAATAATATTTTTCTTTTTGATTGTCTATACAATCCTGCGAAATTTCGCTTTGCGACCTATGCGGCCAGTTTCAATTGATTACGCCTCTGCAGCGCCTTCACCCTTCTCTGCGATCTGATTAAGAACACGTGCAAGATTGGTGATAGGTGACTGTAAGGAACCAAGCAGCTTGGAAATAAGCTCCTCTCTTGAAGGAATGCTTGCAAGTGCTTTAACACCATCAACATCATAGAATGTACCTTCTACAACTGCACCCTTGAACTCAAGAGCTGGTGCTTCCTTAGCGATGTTGTTAAGAATACGAATAGGAGCAGTTGCATCTTCCTTAGAAATTGCAATAGCAGATGGTCCATCTAATAAATCATCTAACTGAGCAAAATCTGTTCCTTCGAATGCACGCTTCATTAAAGTATTTTTGTATACTTTGTATTCGCATCCTGCCTCTCTAAGACCTTTACGAAGCTTTGTGTCCTGCTCAACAGTCAGTCCACGGTAGTCAACTAATACTACAGTAGCAGCACCGTCAACCTTTGCTTTGATCTCCTCAACGATAGGCTGTTTTAATTCGACTTTTGCCATTTGATATTCTCCTTTCCTGGGCAGCCCCATATTATTATGAAGAATGCAAAGCATTCTTCTTGGATAAAATAGTAGTTTTACTTATCAACTTGTTGATTTAGTAAAACTTTTTATCCTGCACTGCACCGGGAAGTCTATAGTTAAAAAAACTAAAAAACCTCTCTGCGTAAACAGAGAGGTAGAATCATTACAATCATAACATCCTTCCTCGGTAGGCGGTTTTCCTTACGCCGGTTCTCCGGCACCTACTGTCTACGGCAGTGTGGTCTGCATTTGCAAAACCTCGACTACTTTATCACAGTTTTTTATAAATGTCAAGTGATTGTTTTTTATATTTTTTTATTTTCGAACTCTAGCGGATAGCGTCCTTTCCACCCATATAAGGTCTCAATGCCTCTGGAATCTTTACGCTTCCGTCTGCCTGAAGATTATTCTCCAGGAAAGCAATAAGCATACGTGGTGGTGCTACTACTGTATTGTTCAATGTATGTGCGAAGTACTTTTCACCATTCTCGCCTCTAACACGAATCTTCAAGCGGCGCGCCTGAGCATCGCTAAGGTTAGAACAGCTTCCTACCTCGAAGTACTTCTGCTGACGTGGAGACCATGCCTCTACGTCAATGGACTTCACCTTAAGATCTGCCAAATCTCCGGAACAGCACTCTAATGTACGCACTGGAATATCCAAAGAACGGAATAAATCAACAGTATTCTGCCATAACTTCTCGAACCATTCCTTACTTTCCTCTGGCTTACATACAACGATCATTTCCTGCTTCTCGAACTGATGGATACGATAAACACCTCTCTCCTCAATACCATGAGCCCCCTTTTCCTTACGGAAACAAGGAGAATAGCTGGTGAGGGTATGTGGAAGCTCCTTCTCATCAATAATGGTATCAATGAATTTACCAATCATGGAATGCTCACTGGTACCAATCAGATACAGGTCTTCGCCCTCAATCTTATACATCATGGCATCCATTTCTGCAAAACTCATAACACCGGTAACTACGTTGCTACGAATCATATATGGAGGAATACAATAAGTAAATCCTCTATCAATCATAAAATCTCTTGCATAAGAAATTACAGCGGAGTGTAATCTTGCAATGTCACCCATTAAATAATAGAAACCATTACCGGCAACCTTTCCGGCCGCATCCAAATCGATTCCATTGAAACGCTCCATAATCTCTGTGTGATATGGTACGTCAAACTCAGGAACCACTGGATCACCGTATTTCTGAATCTCTACGTTTTCACTGTCATCTTTTCCAATTGGCACACTTGGGTCAATAATATTTGGAATCACCATCATGATTTCCTTGACCTTTGCCTGAAGCTCAGTTTCCATAGCACTAAGTTCTTCTAGGCGTGCTGCGTTTTTATTTACTTCTTCCTTCTTTGCTTCTGCTTCTTCCTTCTTGCCCTGTGCCATCAAAGCACCGATTTCCTTGGAAATCTTCTTACGGTTCGCACGAAGGTCATCTGCCTCCTGCTGAGCCTTACGTGCCTGGGCATCTAACTCGATTACTTCATCTACTAAAGGAAGCTTATCTTCCTGGAATTTGTTTTTAATATTCTGTTTTACAATGTCTGGATTCTCTCTGAGAAATTTTAAATCTAACATTTTTACCTCCATGCTGTGACGATTCCGCCACAATACTTTTATTAAAATGCGTATATCTTAGATAACATCTTTCTCATACCGCATTTTCTCTCTAAATCTAAATAATACACATCTTTGAACTATAATGCAAGCATATCACTCTAAAAAGCACTTTTCGAAAACTACATTCTTTACTGCACCATAGTACACATTGCCTTCCAGAATTTCACAGCCAATCTTTCTGGCATATTCCTCCTGGAGACGGGTGTGAATGCCGCCACAGCTCACGGTCATTCCCATTTCCTGTGCCATCTCTACCACTTTTTGCAGTATGATGGTATCTTTCTCATCTATCATATGCTCACTGAAATATTCACCGTGGAACTTAATTCCTGCCACTGGCAGACGGCGTAATGTATGAACCGCCGTATGATCTGTAGCAAACCGGCTGATAATTATCTTGTATCCTAATTCGCTTAAAGCACTAATTGCCATTTCAAAGGCTGTGGTTGCACCTTCAAAAAACCTCTCTGCAATTTCGAAAACAAAATTCTCCGGTGTCAGTCCATTCTGAGTTACAATGTCATGAATTCTTTTTACCGCTTGCACTGTACCTAACTGACTGGCAGTCATTTCCACAGAAATTGGCATGATTTTCTTTCCACAGTTTTTCCATGTTCCCAAATTCCGTGCTGCCACTGTCAATACGTAGAAGTTAAACTCCTCCAACTGGGCACCATGCTCTATCAAATGCATGATCTGTGGTGACTCCAGATACTGTCCATTTCGCATTAATACTCTGGCAATGGCTTTGCAGCCAACTACATTTTCTTTATCTCTCTGGATACGTGGCAGATAGTTAACCTCTACTGTATCCTGCTGCATTGCCTTACGAATATCCTCCACCATTTCTCCCTCGTGGGACATATTCCTAGCTACATCATCTGTATAGATAGCATAATGATTTCCCATAAGGCCTTTAATACTTCTTCTTGCCAAATCCGCCTTTTCCAGCATATCCAGCAGTTCATGGTCTTCCTTTTGTACCAGATATAGTCCGATGGTGGAACCAAATTCTATAGAATCATCCTGCTTCTCCATCTCCTCCTGACGGCGGACTACGGCAGACATAGATTTTAACAATTCCTTGTGACTCAGATACTGGAATAATACTACAAAATAATCTCCATCTACTCTGGCGCACATGCCATCCTTTGCCAGATTATTCAATAACACCTCAGAAAATATCTTTAAAATTCGATTACTGATAGAGAATCCATAGTGATGGCTGAACTTGTGGAATTCATTGATGTCCGCACATACCAGCGCATAGTGATCCTCTTCCCTTCTTTCTGACAATACCTTTTCAGCCTGTTTCAAGAAGCTCGCATAAGGCAATAAGCCAGTAATATTATCCTGGGAAGATGCCTGGGCTGTCTTTGCCATCTTTAGCAGCTTACCTTCTATGCGTTTATCTGTTGCTTCCTCCACTGCCTGCTCTTCCAAACGGGTAGAAGCTGAATTCTCTGCAACCAAACGTGTGATGCCATATACCTTGTCCGGCTTATTCCCCAGCTTTGCTTCGGAACGGGCACAAACCTCTACCCGCTGGTATTCCCCTTTATCATTTCTTACCCGGAAAATATCCCGTGACTCTCCGATTTGCTCAATCCATGCATCCCGTACTTCCAGAAAACGGCTAACATCCTCTGGGTGAATAAATCCTTTTACCTGTTCCTCGGCAAAACCAGCCTCTAAAACAGATTCTGGTGAATAGGTGCTTCCTAAATCACCACTACGCTTTAGCTGGCGCTTTGCTACATCATAGGTCCATACCGTTTCCTTTAACATATGAGTAATCACGTCTGCACGGTGGCAGTTATCTGCCAGCTCCTGCTCTGCCTGCTTCCGGGAAGTAATGTCCACAATAACGCACAGATATACAGCCTCTCCATTGTCATCGTCAATCCGAGTTCCATTAATATAAGACCAACGAACTTCGCCCTTCTTATCAATAATACGATACTCTAATCCCAATGGACCACGATTATCCACTGCCTGCTTTACAATCTGTTTCACCATATCCCCATCCTCTGGATGGAGCATACTGGCACAACAATTGTGAAACTGGATGCTATACTCCGAACGACTGTATCCTGCCAGACGGAAGAATCCATCATTGGCATAAAGCAAATAAAAATCAGACATCCGTAGCTTAATCACACCCCCTGGAATACTATTGGCAATCAGGTCTACTTCCTTTTTTGCCTTATATACGTCTTCCAGATTCCGTTCCGAAACAGAAACATCAAGACAGGAACAAAAATAAACCATCTCTCCATGATTCACATCTCTCTTGGCAGAAAAAGACAGCCATACCGTTGAACCATCTTTTCTCAAGGCCTTTAATTTCAAGTGAATACTTCCACCAGCTGCGGACTGTCTTGCAATCAAGTTCTTAATCTTCTGCTTCTCTTCCGGCACCACTGGCCCCATGGCATTTCTGCCGAAGCGGGCAATATACTCCTCCTGTGTATACTGGAGACTTTCATAAAAATAGCGGTTCGCATAAAGAATCTCCGGCTCCGCCATCATTTTTAATATCATCATTCCGCATTCTGCGGTATTAGCTAAACGTTCATAATCTTCCTTCAGCATATTCAAAAGGACTTTTTCTGTTTCTTCCTGGTATCTCTCCATGCATATTCCCCCTTATACAAATTTTTCTCTATCTATTTACAGTATATTTTTAATCGTTCTTCTTTCCTTTTAACCTTCTCCTATATTACCATATTTCTACCTTTGAAACAATGTTACCTCTGGATTTTCCAAACTGCTTTTCCGAAAAAATACCCATAATATTTATTATGGGAAGTTCTACCTCTTGGGAACGAATAACGGGCAGACATTTGAAATTTTATAATGAACAAAATATATATAATTTCTTGATATTGCATATATAAAATTTAATTTATATTTTTCATTAATGCATATTACAGGTAGCCAGTATACAGCAGAAACAGGTCTATGGTTTTCTTTTAAAGCGGCGTTTGGGCTAGCTGGTGCTTGAACGGTATCAAGCACATCGTGCGAAGATAGCGTTCTATGCATCCATTGCCAAGCCCAATTCGAGCCGAGAGGCGCCCGCGTAAAAGA
>JAZQLD010000030.1:0-55969 GCA_045542435.1 Butyribacter sp.
AGTACCAGACTTTCCTGTCCTGACTCTGCTGTTTGTATTAAATCTCCTTCAAGAATGATTTTTCCATTTACAAATGTAGATTTTTTCTCTGTGGTAATCTTTAAGTCTCCTCCAATACTACAGACTGGATTATCGTCATAGCATCTTTTCATGGTAAGACTGCCTGTCTCTTTCAGGCATAAATCTCCTTTGATGTCTGCCTGGGCATCACTTCCTAAATTTAATGTGCCTGTTCTTACCTGAAGGTTTCCACCCACTTTCAGATTTCCATAGTTGACGGAAATACTTTTTTTCATTTCTGCTTCCAGATTCCCTTTTACCAAAAGCTTTGCACTGGTACCATTTACCATCAGTTGGGATTCTCCCTGTACCGCCAGTTCTTTTCCGATTGTCAGATTCCCAGAGCTGCCCAGCGTGATAGAACCACTGGTAAGCTGACATCGCCCTTTAATCTCTATATTCCCGTTTCCTACAGTGCAGGAACCTCCTGTCTGAATCATATCCCCATATACCTGTATCGTATGACCGTTCAGATTCAGATTTCCACTGATAATAAACAGATTCCGGCAGGAAATGTCACTATCCAGAGTGGTATTATTATAAACATAGAAATCCTCTGTAGGAATCTCTGTCTCTTCTGGCAGTGGAGATGGTGAAATTTCCGGTGTTGATGTAACTGCTGGCGCAGTGCTGATGGCAGGCGCGGTAGTAATAGCCGGAGTAGTGCTGATAACAGGTACAAGGGTAACTACCGGTGTTATTGTAACCGCTGGCATCATAGTGACTGCTGGTACAACAGATGCCTCCGGCGTGCTTGTGATTTCCGGCAGAACCGTTGGTAACGGTGGCAGGGTTGGTGACAAGGTCACCTCCGGGGTAACCGTTGGTATTATGATTGGTGATAGGGTTACGTCTGGTGTAGCCGTTGGTACTATGATCGGCGATAAGGTTACTTCTGGTGTAGCCGTTGGTACTGCGATTGGTGATAGGGTTACGTCTGGTGTAGCCGTTGGTACTATGATCGGCGTCTGTGTTACGCCTGTGGTCTCTTCTGCCAGCGGATTTTCAGTCTGCACTGGCTCTTGGCTTTCCACTGGTTCTTCGGTGGGCACTGGAACTTCGGTATACACTGGTTCTTCAGTTTCCGCTGGCATTGGGGTATATCCTGCTTCCCCTTCTGCTACATCCTTATCTGATATCACCACATCTTTTCCACGGAAGAAGTCTTCTCCCTGAAATCCAAGGAGTACACTGTTCTTTCCTTCTGCCTGAAAGCTGATGGTGACACCTGCTCCCGGCTGAATGACGCGGTTGTAGTCCATTGGGGTAATGGTATATTTCCCGTTTTCTGCGGTATAGTTTGCATTCCACATGTTGGTGATTACTGCATTCCAAGGAAAGGCAATGCTCCATCCTTCCAGAGCAGTATCACTGATGTTTTCAATCCGTAGTTCTCCGATGATGTTTCCACTCCAGGAAGAGGTAATGCTTCCTGTGATTTTGTAGCGCTGTCCGAAAGAAACGGTTCTGGCTGCTTCTTCTACTGCTTTTTCATTGTAGAAGGTTCCCTGAAGCTCAGCTGTTTCTGGTGCTGTTGGAACCGCTCCGTCTCCTTTGGCTATGAAACCAAAGCTGATACTTTCCCCACTTTTGATGATTTTGTTGTAGTCCTCTGGTGTGATGAGATAGCTGTTTTCGCTTCTTGTATTTTTTTCATTGGCGCTTTCGTCATTGACATTGTCGTCGTTTACATCTTTATCATTGGCATTGTTGTCATGGATGCTCTTGTCCGCATTCCAGATGCTGTCAATCTGGGCTGCATAGCCCATGGAAATTTCCCAATCTTCCAGTGTTTCTTCGCTTTCGTTGATAATGGAAACTTCTACATTGGCGTAGCTGTCCCACTGGTTGACGGTGTTGTATTTAATGATACACCCTTGGGATTCATACTCTTTTTGGTATATCTTTTCTTCTTTGCTCTCTTCCGTTTTATCAGTTTCTTTTTCAATGTCTGACAACACCACAGATTCTGTGCCGGTGCTGGCAAGGGCATTGACTGGTATATGGGTCAGAACGATTGCGATTACCAGAAGAAAGGATATCACTGATATTCTCCTGCGTTTTCTAAAAACAGCTAATCCTGTTCTTTGACTTGTTTCCCTGTTTCTTGCTCTTTTCATCTTTAGCCTCCTTGATTTTAATTCGCGGATATCATTACACATACAAAACCCGTTTTTCAACCAAAGGAAATTTTTTTCTTGTAGGGGAATTTTTTGTTAAAACTCAAACTTTGCACAAATTATCTATGGGCAAAGTTTGAGTTAAAAATAAGAAATTTCATAAGAAAGTCAAATACCTCGCGAACGTGCCTGGATGACGCAAATAAATCTGCAATAAATTTATATGTTTATCATCACTTTGCCTTCGCGTGAATAAATATATGTATTACTCCCTGTCCCTTGTTAATCATCTACGCTTTATATAGAAATTTATCCGACTTTTTTATAATATCATCAACACTTCGACATTTCCACAAAAATCCTTCGACATAATTCGACACTTTGTTTACATTTTGTTCATATTTCCAAAATTCAATTTATATCCTCTTATACTTCGCTCCCAATAAAAAAAGAAAATACCAAAATGAAGATTTCATTCAAAATCTTCATTTTAATACTTTCCAATTGTCAATAGACACTTTTTCGCATCAAATTTCTAATATAGTAAATTATAAAACAATCAAACTATTTCTTCTTTTTCTTCCCAAACATTCCTTTTTTCTTTTCGCCGCCTTCGGAAGAACCTTCCCTCTCCTCTGGCTTTCCATACATTGCTTCATCAAACTGATTTAACAAATCCTTCTGCTGGGAATTCATCTTAGTTGGCACCTGTACCACTAAAGTGACATAATGGTCACCACGAACCTGCTTATTACGCAGAGATGGTACACCCTTATTGCGAAGACGTACACGGGTGTGTGTCTGGGTTCCTGGTTTCACAGTGTACTCCACTTCTCCATCCACAGTCTTAATACGAACATCTCCACCTAAGGCAGCCTGGGCAAAAGTAATTGGTGCATCAGAGTAAATATCCATGCCGTCTCTTGCAAAGATTGGACTACGGCTTACTGCAACTTCTACCAATAAGTCTCCTCTAGGTCCACCATTTACACCTGGTTCACCCTTATCACGGATACGGACGCATTGTCCACTATCAATTCCTGCTGGAATCGATACAGAAATTTTCTTGCGGTTGCTGACATAACCAGAACCACTACAATCAGGACAACGTTCCTTAATAATTTTTCCTGTTCCACGACAATCAGGACACGCCTGTACATTACGAACCATACCAAACAAAGACTGCTGGGTAAATACCACCTGACCTTTACCACCACACTTAGAACAAGTCTCTGGTGAGGTTCCTGCTTTCGCTCCCGAACCATGACAGGAAGAGCACTCATCCTTTAAGGTAATATCAATCTCCTTCTCTGTGCCAAAGCAAGCCTCTTCAAAGGTGATACGCACTGCTGTCCGCACATTCTGTCCCTTCATTGGACCATTGTTGTATGCAGATCTGGAACGGCCACCACCAAACAAGTCGCCAAAGATATCACCAAAGATATCACCAAAGTCCATACCGTTAAAATCGAATCCGCCACCGCCGCCGGCACCACCATCAAATGCAGCGTGACCAAACTGGTCATATTGACGTCTTTTATCAGGATCACTCAACACGCCATAAGCCTCAGAAGCTTCTTTAAACATCTTTTCTGCTTCTGCATCTCCTGGATTCACATCTGGATGATACTTTTTTGCCAGCTTACGATATGCTGACTTTAATTCCGAATCAGAAGCTCCCCGGTCTACCCCTAGGACTTCATAATAATCTCTTTTCTCTGCCATAAAATGACCTTGCCTTTCCACATTATGCAATCTTGGTTATATATGTAGACAGACCATTAATAGGTCTGTGGGCTTAATATAAGCCCCTCAAACCATCAATGGTCTATATCATACATATATAATTTTCTTATACCTCGCGGTAATCTCCGTCTACCACATCATCTGCTGGACCTGCGCCTGCACCCATGTCTGGACCCATGCCACCCATGTTCATATCTGGGCCTGCTCCACCAGCCTGTGCCTGCTGCTCATACATCTTAGTAAATACAGCCTGTGCAGCTTCCATTAACTTCTCTTTTCCAGACTTTAATTCATCAACATCTGCGTCAGAAAGTTCCTCTGGATTGGTCTTCTCAACCAATGCCTTCAAGCTGTCAAGCTCTGCCTGAACCTTTTCCTTTTCAGCTGCATCAATCTTATCACCAACCTCATCCAGAGCCTTCTGTGTCTGGAATACCATGGCATCTGCGTCATTACGGGCATCAATACCCTCTTTACGCTTCTTATCCTGTGCCTCGAACTCAGCAGCTTCCTTTACAGCCTTTTCGATATCATCATCTGACATATTAGAACCAGCTGTAATAGTAATGTGCTGTTCCTTACCAGTTCCTAAATCCTTTGCGGATACATTTACAATACCATTTGCATCAATATCAAAGGTAACTTCAATCTGTGGAACACCTCTTCTTGCTGGTGGAATACCATCCAGACGGAACTGTCCAAGAGACTTATTATCCTTTGCAAACTGACGCTCACCTTGAAGAACGTTGATGTCTACTGCGCTCTGGTTATCAGCAGCGGTAGAGAATACCTGGCTCTTCTTTGTAGGAATTGTTGTATTTCTTTCAATCAGTCTGGTTGCGATACCACCCATAGTCTCGATAGAAAGAGACAATGGAGTAACGTCCAGAAGAAGGATATCACCTGCACCAGCGTCACCAGCCAGCTTACCACCCTGTACGGATGCACCAAGAGCTACACACTCATCTGGGTTCAATGTCTTGCTTGGCTCATGACCTGTCAACTGCTGTACCTTATCCTGTACTGCTGGAATACGGGTAGAACCACCAACTAAAAGTACCTTACCTAACTCAGAAGCTGTAATACCTGCATCACGAAGTGCATTTGTTACAGGTGTTGCAGTTCTTTCTACTAAATCATGTGTTAATTCATCAAATTTTGCTCTAGTCAGGTTCATATCGAAATGAAGAGGACCGCTTTCATTCATGCTAATAAATGGCAGATTAATATTTGTAGTAGTAGCAGATGAAAGCTCTTTCTTTGCCTTCTCAGCCGCTTCTTTCAATCTCTGAAGTGCCATCTTATCATTGGATAAATCCACACCGTTTGCATTCTTGAATTCCTGAATCATATGCTGGGTAATCTTCTCATCGAAGTCATCACCACCAAGATGGTTATCACCAGAAGTAGCTAATACTTCAATAACACCATCACCGATTTCGATAATAGATACGTCGAAGGTACCACCACCTAAGTCGTATACCATAATCTTCTGCTCTGTTTCATTATCTAAACCATAAGCAAGTGCTGCTGCAGTAGGCTCGTTGATAATACGCTTTACATCAAGACCTGCAATCTTACCAGCATCCTTTGTTGCCTGACGCTGTGCATCGTTGAAGTATGCAGGAACAGTAATAACAGGCTCAGAAACCTTCTCACCAAGATAGTTTTCTGCGTCGGATTTTAATTTCTGAAGAATCATTGCAGAAATCTCCTGTGGAGAATACTTCTTATCATCAATGGCTACACGATAATCTGTACCCATATGTCTCTTAATAGACGCGATGGTCTTATCTGCATTGGTAACTGCCTGACGCTTTGCAGGCTCACCAACCAGTCTTTCACCAGTCTTTGTAAATGCTACTACAGATGGTGTAGTTCTTGCACCCTCTGTATTGGTTACTACTACAGGCTTACCACCTTCCATAACAGCAACACAAGAGTTTGTTGTACCTAAGTCAATACCAATAATCTTACTCATAATTTACCTCTTTTCTGCGCCGCCTTTTCGCATTTCCAAGTTTGTGACAAGCAGCGCGCAGACACAAACTTGCAATATCTTCCATTCTATCGTCTGGGACGATATATAAAAATTAACTTACAACTTTTACCATACTATGTCGAACTACAGATTCCTTATACAGATATCCCTTCTGCAGTTCTTCGGCTACCATACCACTTTCCAGATTTTCATCTTCCACTGTCATTACAGCATTATGAAAATTCGGATCAAACTCAGTACCTACTGCTTCGATTGGCTTTACACCCATTTCTTCTAATGCAGTAAGCATCTGCTTATACACCATTTCTACACCTTCCACAAAAGGTGTTCCTTTGTCTTCCTCCGGCACTCCTGCCAAACCTCTTTCGAAATTATCAATAACAGGAAGAATCTTTTCTACTACAGATTTTGCACCAATTTCAAACATCTGGGCTTTTTCTTTTTCAGAACGGTTCCGGAAGTTTTCAAACTCAGCCAGCTGGCGAAGCCTTGCATCCTCTAATTCAGCAACCTTTTCTTCTAATTTCTCTACTGCTTTATCTTTCTTTTTACCAAAGAATTTTCCTTTTTTACTTTCAGCAGAGTCCTCCTCGGCTGCATCCTGGCTTTCACCTGTCTCTTCTGTTTCTTCAGCAACAGTTTCCTGTACTTCTTCTGCAGCTTCCTGTGCAAATTCTTCCGCAGTCTTGTCAACTACTTCTTCGGAATTTACTGCATCCTGATTTGTATTTGCTTCCATACTCACTTTCTTACCACCTCTCTTAACTTAAGAAGCTGTCACTTCTTCATCATGTCTTTTCCTTAAATATGTCATCTAACTGCGCCATCATAGACTGCAGTGTAGCAACTACCTTGTCATAATCCATTCTTTTGGGTCCCACTATACCAATCTTTCCATAGACACCTTCATTTAACCGATAAGTCGCTGTTACCATGGAGCAGTCTTTCATAGACTCTACCTTGGTTTCACCACCGATATATACCTGAATTCCGTGATTATCAGAATCCTCCTGCACCGGCTCCTGGGTAATCCAGTCTGTCAGCATCTTCTTCTCTTCAAACACATCCAAAAGCTGAGCTGCCTTAGAACGGTCTGCTAACTCTGGATACTTCAGAATATTGGTAGTACCACTGGTATAAACTTCCAAATCTTCATCCTCTGTCAGCGCACTTCCGATGACTTCCAACACAGAATCAATGACAGAATTGTGTGCCCCCATCTGTTCTTTAATCTTCTGTATCACTGCCAGATTCATTTCCATTACATCCAGTCCATTTAATGTGGTATTTAAAATGAAATTCAGCTTTAATACCGTTTCTTCATTCATAGGCTCCTGCATACGAATCATTTCATTTTTTACTACATTATTGTCCAGAACAATGACGGTAAGAAGATTTTTCTCATCCACTGGTGTCATTTGAATGAACTTTACCTTTTTGGATTCATATCTTGGACCAGAAACCATGGTAGCATAATTGGTATTTACTGCCAACAGCTTTGCTACCTGTTTCAACAAGGTATCCATCTTGTCAGCCTTCTCCTCCAGTTCTGCTTTCATATCCTTTACTTCCTGAGCCTTATCGTCCAGCATAGTATCCACATATAAACGATAGCCCAAGTCTGAAGGAATTCTTCCAGCAGAGGTATGAGGCTGTAAGATATACCCCATCTCTTCCAAATCAGACATCTCATTACGAATGGTGGCTGAACTTAGATTCAAGTCCGTGTACTTTGAGATTGTTCGAGAACCTACCGGCTCACCGGTTTCCAAATAAGTCCGGATAATTGCCTGAAGAATTTTCAGTTTTCTTTCATCCAACTTCAACATATCACCCCTTCGCTTTCATTTGTTAGCACTCCTCAATTTAGAGTGCTAACATCTATCTAGTAAGATAGCACCTACATTTTTTCTTGTCAAGAGATTTTTATTAAATTGACCTGTTTTTTTCCACAATACTTATTTTCTCCCCATCTTTCTGTCGATATATTCATCAGTAAGAAAACACATCAAATTTTTTGTACAACACAAAACCTATAGGTTACAAAAATGAAGTTTTCCTCCTTTAACATTGCAAAAATGAAAAATATCAACTACACTTCTTATTATAGAAAGATATTTTTGTTTCCTGTTAATATTTTTATTAATAGAAAAACAAGTCAAATACCCCGCGGGCGCGTTCGGATGACGCAAATAAATTTGCTTATCCTCTCTTTGCCTTCGCGTAAATAAATATAGAAAGAAAGGGGAATGGATATGGCAAATCCAAGAATCATTCCTACCAATGCAAACCAGCAAAATCAGACAGCCCGCCAAACCATGAATCAGGGGCATCAAATTAATGCCAGAAGCAATCCTGGACAGGCTCGTGGCTCTGTAGGCCAGCTTAGCAGCTATGGAGTTGCCCGGAATGGAATCCATCAACTTCGGGAAGGGGATATTATCCGGGGAGAAATTTCTGATTTACGAAATAATGAAATTACGATTACATTAGAAAATAATACATTAGTCAAGGGAGAAATCGCAGACAGTTCTAGTCTGTCCATTGGACAAACTGCTGCATTTCGTATGAATTCCGTGTCCCCTATGGGACTTTTCATGGAAGTGATCCCAAATAGCTTTACAGAAACTGAGCTTACTTTAATTAATAAAGCATTAGAGGAAGCCGGGCTTCCTTCTACCCCACGGAATCAATCAGCGGTAAAAGCACTGATGGATAATCTTCTTCCTATAAATAAGCACTCCATTCAGCATTTAATGCAGCAGGCTTATGACTATGGCACGGAAGACATGCAGACCTTATGTCTTATGAATAAGCAGCACATGACCATTACCAGAGACAACGTGATACAGTTTAGCAACTATCGTAACCAGCATCACCAAATATTAAACCAGATGGAGTCCTTTTCTCAGGAACTTCCACAGTTGTTAAATGCTTTAGCGGAGAATGGACCAAGTAACGCAGTAGCAGGCTTTGGCCACCAACTGATTTCCATTGCTTTATCTGGTGAAGAAAATGCTTCTGCAAAACCTGCAGCTACCATTGCCAATCTTCCTTCTGGAGATTTGAAAGCCTTAAAGGAAATGCTTTCTGGAACTCCAATGGAGGACAGCCAGCAACAGGCATTGCAAAATAATACCCTCTCCCAAAGAGATGCACTGATTCTTCTGCGTAATGCCGCTGCGGGAGGCACATTAAAACTTCCTGCAGGAGTTTCTCTGGTTGAATTAACTGCAAAGATTAATGAAATTTCCCAGACATTACAATTGCCTGAAGTTTCTGTAGACCCATCTGTAGTAGAAAGTAAACCAATAGAACCAACGCCAGCCCCAATTCCAGAAGAAGCTGCACCAGATACACCATCGGAAAATGGTTCTAATTCTGCTCTTTCTCTGGCGGGTAAGTTTTTGCATAATTTATCTGATGCAGCAAAAACCTCTTTTCAGAATATGAACCAGATGTTAGCTTCTGCTAGCAATTCCTTAAATAAAAACCAGCTTCCAACCGTAATGGACACTTTGATGGGTTCTGTTTCCAGCCGAGGCTTGGAGGAAAATGCATTGTTTACCTTTTTACCTTCTTCTGAACGGATTGAATTAAACAATGCTCTGGAATCTCTTTCTGCTTCCCCAGAACTTCTGGAGCGGGTGACCTCCGGTGAAGCATCTACCGCAGAGGTTCTCCATGCTATACAGGACTTAATTCCTCATGCAGATTCTTCTGCTGTCAAGGATTTATTTCAAATGAATGTATTCCAAAGCTTATTTACCCAGGCTATGATGGAAAGCTTTACCATTACACCAAAACAGCTAGAAAAAGACCGAAGCATGAAGGAATATTATAATAAATTGGAAAATAAGCTGGAGTCCTTCGAACGACTGATTAATTCTACCTTAAGCGGTGAAGATTCCCAGCAGCTTTCCGGTCAGGCTCATGACATGAAAAGCAATATTGATTTCATGAAAGCACTGAATGAAACCTTTAGCTATATGCAGCTTCCATTAAAACTACAGAACCAGAACACCCATGGTGACCTGTATGTTTATACCCAAAAGGAAAAATTAAAACAAAATCCAGATAAAATCAGCTTACTACTTCATCTGGAAATGGATCACTTAGGTATGTTAGATGTTCGCCTGGAAAAGGATAAATACAATATTGATGCCCGCTTCACCTTAGATGACACCGAAGCCATGCAGTTGATTCAGCGAAATACTCACATGCTTCAGGATTCTTTAAATGAAAAGGGCTATACTTGTAGTATTCAAGTGGACAGTGATACTCCAAAGGAAAATCCGGTGCAAAATTTCTTAAACTCAAAGGTGGCTACTGCTGCTACCCATGAAATGAAGCGGTTCTCCTTTGATATCAGAGCGTAAAAATTCTAGAAATATAATAAAAACCAGCAAGAAAATGACATTAATCCCGTCTACTTGACAGAGAACATATCAGTTTTTGCTGGTTTTTATATTAAATAATTTTAATCCATCCAATGTAATTTTTTATATCTTAAATAAAATCCCTTTACTCAGTCTTCTGGTAATTATCTTCCATCTCATCAAAGACATAATCAAATACCGCAGGCATTCCTACGAATTCACATCCATAATTGTAGATACCGTCTTCTGTTCTCTTCTGACGGAGTATCTGCACCACACAGTTAATGGCATTGGAATTTCCTTCAAATACCAATCTTGCATTGAAATAATATCCAATTGGCAATACACTTTTTGTTACAAAACCAATTCCATTTCTGCTAATGTCTACTACTTCAATCGGTGCATTAATATTACTTACCTTTACATTGTCCTGCTTAAAAATATCAGATACCTCTAAATCAAGCTTTACAGGAACTCTCACATTTCTACGCTGTTCTTTCATACTCAGAAACCTCCTCCTTTAACTTCGATGCCGGAGACTGCTGTCTTACAAAAGAATCGCCTGATAAGTCTTCTATAGACTTTGGATTGTCTTTGATAATCTTCTTAATAATCTCACACAACGCTCCGTCATCCGAAATTGTCTTAAGACTATTATCCTCGACATAACCTTCTGGGTCAATATCCTTTTTGAAAATTTCTTCAAAAATATCATCTAATTTTTAAAATAAGCCTGCAAAAAAATCTGCAATTGCTGTGAAAATGTTAGAAAAGAAGCTGCCTACCTTATCTGCCAGTCCTTCGGTATCCACATTTTCAAAATCAATTCCTGCATCCTTCAATTTATTATAAATCTCAGATGCCTGTTCTTTAATAGCATTTACATCCACATCCACCTGTGACACCTTTTCCATCATGTCAGTGATTTTGTTCACATCCTCCTCTGAAAGATTAATATCTAATGCCTTTGCGGAAACCTCTACTGCATCCCGGATATCCTCTGTAGTAGAAAGCTGTTCTTCAAACACCTTCTGCTTTACTGCCGCAATCAATTGCTCTACCTTCTCTGCATCTCCTACACTTTCTGCAATTTCTGCTG
Source organism: Butyribacter sp. (assembly GCA_045542435.1). Classification (GTDB taxonomy): domain Bacteria; phylum Bacillota; class Clostridia; order Lachnospirales; family Lachnospiraceae; genus Jutongia. The sequence continues at coordinate 11,407 of JAZQLD010000030.1, forward strand.
TAGTTACCAGCTCATCCGTAGCAGCATCCATGGTAGACTCGGAAATTTCCTGTCCTGTCATAACTGCATAAGCCTTCATAGCTCCTACCAGCGCGGAAGTTCCTGAGATATTAAATGGTCCAACTACCGTGACCTGAGCATTCTCTAATCCAGCAGTTACCAAAGCATTAGTATACATTCCCGGAGTACAGTAACTGATATTGCTGGTAGATACCTGAATACCACTTCCTTCCTCAGTCTTTACTACCATAACAGATGACAATGCTCTGCTTCCTATGACATCTGCCGATATGTAAGATCCCAAGTAATTGTGTTCGTCCTGATTGGTAATCTCAATGGTTTTGTAATTGGTTAAATCAGCCTCCCCTATTCCAAAACCATCCAATACCTTTTGCTTTTCTGAGGTACTTAAATCCTGTCCAAATGCAATATAACGATCATAGCTGGTATCTTCTCCTTCAATCACTGCATCTGCCGAAGCAACTCCTGCAGGAGCAAAAACCATTCCCAAAGTCAATAATCCACACAACAAAAATTGTAATCCTCTTCTCATTATAATCCTCCATTCTGCCAGTACATTACTTGCACTGGTCTTCTGTTATCTTCTGATTATACTCACTTTCTCTCTAAAATATATTTTTCGATATATTTTGCTCATTATAATACAAAAGACCTCTACAATAAAGCAGAGCGCCTCAATATTCATAAAAAAATAAGAATTATAAAGAAAAACCCCTGGAAACATTACATTTCCAGAGGCTGCCCCTGCCAAGGATGTCTTTTTTCTCCACATTACACATCCTTGTGCATATCATAATATATCATTATTTTCTTCTCTTTGCAAGATTTTTCATATTAAATTATTTAAGAATTACTTAAAATCTGGCCAAACTTCACTTAAATCTCTTCCTGAAATCTCTGCAATCTGCTTCACACTGTCTGCATAGAAGTCACGCAGTACTTCTCTACTCTCAGCAGACATTTTCTCTGCATTTTCAACATAAGTATGTTTATGAAGGAAATTGGTAACCTTCCAATAACGCTCCATCTGCTTTACAGATGCTGCCTTCATTGCTAACTTCTTTGCATAAAGCTTATGATTGATTAAAGCACTAATAAAGTTCTTAGATACAAACTTACCTGCATTGGATTTTGGTAACTTATCATACTCTACCATCTTGTCTGCTGGTACACCGATAAACTCCTGAATTTCATTCAGAATACGGCCAGGCTCCCGGATAATCTCCTCAAAGAATACCAACATAACATTATCTTTACCAAAGGTATCAATATACTGCTGTACACAGATATTGTACTGGTATCTCTGGTCTTTTCCGCTGAAAATATAATCTTCCATATAATCATCAAACATATCTACATGGAACTTATTGTGTTTCTTAAAATACATTGCCTGCTTCTTCTCTTTAGGATTCTTCATTAACATCTTAAAGTTCGAATAGGTTGCGTCAATTGGATTACGCATCATCAGCACAATCTTCAGATCCTTACCAAAGCACTCATAAGCACCCTGTGCTTTTTTATGATAAGATGGCTCGATATTTCCTACAATCTTGCCTTCTGGAATCTCTCCAAAATATCTTGTACGGAACTTCTCTGGTGCATTATCAAACTTCTGTCTCCAATGCAAATAATAAGATTCCTTATTCTTTGGAAGACAAATCGCCGGATGATTCTTAAATGCAGTCTGTAAAGAAGTAGTTCCTGATTTAGAGAAACCTGCACAAAGGAAATCCATATGAACATTCTCTGCAACGGATAAGGTTACATAGAATTCATAGTCGATTTCTACAATATTCTTAAATCCCTTATTCTGAGCAGGACTAATATATTCTTCATGATTTTCATTTTTCTCGCAAATCACTACGGTACATTCTTCTGCAATGGAAGTAAAATCTTTCAGTTTCTTTACTTCGAAACCAAACATAGACTTGCCGGTACCTTTCTTAGCAACAATGCCTTCGATTGCAATTTCCTTCTTCTGGAAATAACGAATCATGGTTCTGGCAATATTACCATTACCATAAATTAATACCTTTCCTGTCTTTTTCACTTCTGCCAATAATTGCTCTTCTGTTGTTATTAACATTCAATCTACCTCACATTCCAACTGTTTTATACACCTCGAGCATCTGCTTCTTTTGTATGAATATAAAGCATTTATCTCTTATTCTTTACAATTACACAAGAAACATACGCATTATACTATAAGCATAAAATAATTTCAAGGATTTTCCTGTTTTTGTTTCATGCTGTCCTTATTTCATGATATTGTTGAATTTTTTCCAGCATTTTCAATGCCCGGACATTTTTTTCCACATCGTGTACCCGAACAAAATTCCAGCCATTCATCCCTGCCAGAACCGAAGTTACAATAGTTCCTTCCTCCCGCTCCTGGGTAGGAAGATCTAAGGTCAACCCAATCACCGATTTTCGTGATGCCGCCAAAAGCAATGGCATCTGAAATTGACGAAAACGCTCCATATTTGCCAGAACTTGAAGATTCTGCTCATAATCCTTAGCAAATCCAATCCCCGGATCCAATATCATCTGCTCTTTTGCAATTCCAGCCTTAAGTCCAATCTGTATGCTTTCCTTTAAATCAGAAATTACATCTACTAAAAAGTCTTTATAGATACCATCTTTCCTATTATGCATAATGCAGACAGGTGCCTGATACTTAGCCACAATCTGTGCCATGGTGCCACAATCCCAAACGGATTCTCTACCCTCTGGCGAAAAGAATGTATCATATTTTAATCCCCAGATATCATTGGCCAAATCAGCCCCGGCCTGAAACGCAGCCTCCATAACTGGAGCTTTGTAAGTATCTACGGAAACAGGAATATCAAACCTTCTTTTTATTTCTTCTACCATGGAAACTACCCGGTTAATTTCTTCCTCCACCGTAATCTCCTGATAACCTGGTCTGGTGGATTCCCCACCTACATCAATAATATCAGCACCCTGACGAATCATTTCCTCTACGTGCCTTAAAGCCTGATCTGATTTATGAAACCTGCCGCCATCCGAAAAAGAATCCGGTGTGACATTTAATATTCCCATGACAAATACGTGACCTTGTTCAAAACAAAACTCCCTATTGCCAATAATCATGATTTTCTTCACTCCTTAGGCTTTTAACAAACGCATAAACTGTTCCTGCTTCTCACTGCCCTTCATTTCTCCCCGGACAGCATAGGTTACCGTACGACTGCCTGGCTTTTTAATGCCACGCATGGTCATACACATATGCTCTGCTTCAATTACAACCATTACACCCTTTGGAGAAAGATGTTCCATAATCGCATCTGCAATCTGGGCAGTCATTTGCTCCTGAATCTGTGGACGTCTGGCATATACTTCTACTGTTCTTGCCAGCTTACTTAAGCCCACTACCTTTCCATCTGGAATATATCCAATATGAACCTTTCCATAAAATGGTAAAAAATGATGCTCACACATGGAATAAAAGGTAATATCCTTCTCTAATACAATTTCATTATTCTGGGCGGTAAAGGTTTTGGTCAAATGCTCTTTTGCATCCTGAGTAAGACCGCCAAATAATTCTTCACACATGGCACTGATTCTTGCCGGTGTGTCCTTTAATCCTTCTCTGTCCGGATTTTCTCCAATTCCTTCCAGAAAAAGTTGTACTGCTTTTTCAATCTTATTCTTGTCCATAATTACTCCGTTTAATACCAAATGCCTTCAAGTGACTTATCCATAAACGCTTCTAACCTTCGTATACTGTCTTTATAAAATTCATCCAGAATCTGCTTACTTTCTGGAAGCATTTTTTCATTATTTTCAATTAACGTATAAGAATGAAGCTTTGCTTTTCTTTCTTCATGGCGCTTTTTTACCTTCGCAGACTTTATATATCGTAATGCATTATCTCTGCGGTATAGATGTCGGTTTAAAATAGCACTAATATAATTTCTTGATACTGTTTTTCCTTCATTAGAGTGTGGCAGTTTACCAAACTCCATCTTCTCCACTCCAATAAAATCCTGAATCTCATTCATTACCTCGGTTGGATTTTTGATAAATTCTTCAAAAACAACGATCTTAATCTTCTCTTTATCGTAATATTTTAGATATTCTTCAATCCAATCCATATAACAGAATCTGGTATCTACCTTTGATGTAATATAATTACGAATATAATGATTAAACATGCGTACATCAAATCGGCCATATCTCATATAATAATTAATCTGACGGCTATCCTTCGTCTTTCTCATAAGCATTTTAAAATAAGAATAGGTAGCGCCAATTGGATTTCTTACCATAAAAATAATCTTCGTATCTTTTCCATAACATTCATAAGCATCTTCTGCATTAAAATGATAGCTTGGCTCTACATTTCCCACAATCTTCCCTTGGGGAACCTTCGGAAAATAGATGGAATTAAACCGCTCGGGTGCGTCCTCAAACTTATCCTTCCAATTGCTTAGATATAACGTTTCCTTTTTCTTCGGCAAAAAAACCTTCTTATTCTTTTTCAACGCAGCGTGAAGACTACTAGTTCCACACTTCACAAAACCAACACAAAGAAAATCCAGATGCACATGCTCTCCAGCACCAATTTCAGACATTAAATCATAAGAAATATCTGTCACATTTGTATGACCATATTTTTGCAGTTCCTGATGAATCCGCTCCCATCTTTCCTCTCTGCTTTCCACCACAAATATCTTTGCATCCTTGTTTACTTTAGAAAGCTTCTCCAGAGAGTATACCTTGCATTGATTTGCTGAGGATAACTTAGAAATCACCATAGAATCTTTGATATATGCCTTCATTGCCTTTACAAAACCACCGGAAACAGACCTTTTAAAATGTCGGTTCCCTTGTATATAAACGGCTTGCACCCTGTCCACTAAATCATTCTTTTTTAAATAGCGCAATAATATTCTGACCAGAGTAAACTTGCCGCATAGTATAAACTTATCCTGAGCTTTGATTTGCTCCAATAATTCAGCAATATTACAAATAGCCATAACTATTCTCCAATTCTAAAATACTAACATTTTCCTAAGTATTCTATCTTATTTTACTATAAACATCAAGACAAAAAATACTGGTATACTTCTTCTAAAAAGGATAAGCTTCCAAAGATAATAATCTTCTCTTTTTTGGGTTGTCGATTTATTTCTTCCAATGCCATGGCAACATGATTGCAGCTCTTTACTAGCAGTTCCTGTCCTAAAGGATGACATTTAATAATCTCTTCCAGTTCTTTCGCTTCTATTGCTCTTGGACCGGCTGCTCTTACGGTATACACTCTTTTTGCCAAGGGAAGCATTTCCTGTAAAATCCCCTGATAATCTTTATCCTTAAACACTCCAAACACAAAAGTAAACTGTTCAGTAGGAAAATAGGTTTCCAGGGATCTTCGCAATGCTTTTGCACCAGCTGGATTATGGGCTCCATCAATTAATAGAAATGGATTCATAGAAACCAATTCAAACCTTCCTGCCCATTTCGTGTTTTTCAAAGCGTTCTGTACAGAACTTATATTAATCTTATGAAATCCTGTTTTTTCTAACTGCTCCATTGCTTCTAAAGCAACTATGGCATTTTCTATCTGGTATACACCTAACTGGCTTAACTGAAAGGTATTTCCTTTATATACAAACCTTGTACCATCTATTTGATATTCCAACTGCCTTATCTGCTCTGGCTCAGCAATAGCCAGCTTCAATCCTTTTCTCTGGCAAATGGTTCTAAGCTGCTCCATAACCGAATTCTCCTGACGGACAGACACCACAGGAATCCCGGCTTTTATAATTCCAAATTTCTGTCCGGCAATTTTTTCTATGGTATCTCCTAATATAGCAGTATGATCCAGACTGATCTTTGAAAAAACAGTTAGTGCCGGCTTCATAATAATATTGGTAGCGTCCTGAGCTCCTCCTAGTCCCACTTCAATCACTGCAACATCCACATGCCATTTTACCATCTGATAAAATGCCATTACGGTTTCTATTTCAAAAGCAGTAGGATGCTGTTTGTTTTGTCGCACCATACTCTCAATTTCTATTTTAATCCGGGAAATACAATCTGTTACCTCCTCTTCGGAAATCCATTCTGTTTCCACGCCAAACTCTGTTCCAGAAATCTTCTGAATCCGTTCCCGGTAATCAAATAGTGTAGGTGAAACATATCTTCCAACCCGGTATCCACTCATGGCCAAAGCATTGCTAATATATGCTCCCACCGAGCCTTTTCCGTTGGTTCCGGCTATATGAATTATTCGCAGTTTACGGTCAGGTCGTCCCATACGTTCCGATAATTCTGTCACTGCGTCCAAAGTATAACTACTGGCATATTCTACCTGAATTTTTTCAATATATTCCATAGACTCCTGATAATTCATCCCCGTACCTCCTTTTTTTGAATAAAGAGTCGCTTGCGACTCTTTCGCGCCCGAGCGGAATTGCAAAGCAATTAACTTCTTCTCCGCGAGGTGCGCATCCCATAGCCAACGCAGTTGGCATTAGGAGCCTTTTTAATCGAATCGAAGGATTTTCCTATTCGATTAAAAAAGGCTGCACCAAAAAAGCCCCTAATGGACTCTTTTGATACAGCCCCATACATTTCTACTTTTTCAGAATTTCTTGCAGTCCCAGACTGCCAGACTCTGAATTATTTTACGATACGAACCTTCAATACACCTTCGATTGCACTTAACTTAGCTGCAATATCTTCTGTAGACTCAGAATCAATGTCAAATACACAGTAAGAATATTCTCCACGGCTCTTATTGGTCATATTAGAAATATTGATTCCTTCTGATGCAAATACATTGGTAAACTGTGTCAACATCTTAGGAATATTCTTATGAGCGATGGTGATTCTTCCCTTCGTATCACAAACACCAGCATCACAGTTTGGATAGTTTACAGAATTCTTGATATTTCCGTTTTCCATGAAGTTACGAATCTCTTCTACTGCCATTACTGCACAGTTATCCTCAGACTCTTCGGTAGAAGCACCCAAGTGAGGAGTTGCAATTACGTTTGGCATAGATAATACTGCTGGGTTAGGGAAATCTGTTACATATCTTGCAACCTTTCCAGACTCTAATGCAGCCTTCATATCATTATCATCTACCAGTAAATCTCTAGCATAGTTTAAGATAACAACGCCATCCTTCATCTGGTCAAAAGCAGCCTTATTAAGCATTCCCTTTGTATCTGGAAGGAATGGTACATGTACGGTGATATAATCACACATTTTATAAAGCTCGTCATAAGACTTTAACACAGTAACATCTCTGTTCAGAGTTAACGCATTCTGTACGGAAAGGAATGGATCTACACCATATACATCCATACCAAGACGGTTCGCTACGTTAGCAACTAATACACCAATCGCACCAAGACCGATTACACCAAGCTTCTTGCCCTTTAACTCAGAACCGGCAAAGTTCTTTTTTGCCTTTTCCATAGATTTAGCGATATCAGCATCATCTGCATTTTCTTTTACCCAGTTAATACCACCAACAATATCACGGGCAGCTAAAAGCATACCGGAGATTAAAAGCTCTTTTACACCGTTAGCATTAGCACCAGGAGTATTGAATACTACAATACCCTTATCTGCACACTTATCCAAAGGAATGTTATTTACACCTGCGCCTGCTCTTGCAACGGCACACATATTGTCAGAAAGCTCCATATCATGCATAGAAGCACTACGAACTAATACAGCCTCTGCTTCTGCTACATTATCTACAGCAACATAATCCTCTGTTAAATTATCCAATCCTACTGCTGCAATAGGATTTAAGCATGTATACTTAAACATTACGCATTTTCCTCCTCAAACTTCTTCATAAATGCTACTAAAGCTTCTACACCTTCCTTAGGCATAGCATTGTAGATGCTGGCTCTCATACCACCAACACTGCGGTGTCCCTTTAAGTTTACGAAACCAGCCGCAGCTGCTTCCTTAACAAACTTAGCATCTAAATCATCATTACCTGTAATAAATGGTACATTCATCAGAGAACGATCTTCTTTTACTACAGTTCCCTTGAACATCTTGCTTTCATCTAAGAAATCGTAGAGAATCTTTGCCTTCTCTTCGTTGAGCTTCTTCATGGTCTCTAAGCCGCCCATTTTCTTAATCCATTTAAATACCTTACCACAGATATAAATACCATATGCAGGTGGTGTATTGTAAAGAGACTCTGCATCAGCATGTGTCTTATACTGAAGCATGGTAGGAGTTCCTTCTAATACATCCTCAGTAATTAAATCTTCTCTTACGATAGCAATTACTACACCAGCTGGTCCAATGTTCTTCTGTACACCACCATAAACGATGCCATATTTAGAAATATCCATTGGCTCAGAAAGGAAGCAGGAAGAAACGTCAGAAACTAACAGCTTACCCTTTGTGTTTGGAAGTGTTTTGAACTTTGTACCATAAATGGTATTGTTTTCACAAATATATACGTAGTCAGCATCCTCAGAAATTGGCAGATCAGAGCAATCTGGAATGTAAGAGAATGTCTTATCCTCAGAGGAAGCGATTTTGTTTGCTGTACCATACTTGGAAGCTTCCTGCCAAGCCTTCTTTGCCCACTGTCCAGTTACAATATAATCAGCCACTTTATTCTTCATCAGGTTCATAGGAATCATAGCGAACTGCTGTGAAGCACCGCCCTGAAGGAAAAGTACCTTGTAATTGTCTGGAATGTTCAATAAGTCTCTTAAATCCTGCTCTGCAGTCTTAATGATATCATCATACACCTTAGAACGATGACTCATTTCCATAACAGACATACCAGAACCCTGGTAATCCATCATTTCATCTGCTGCTTCTCTTAATACCTCTTCCGGTAAAACCGCCGGACCGGCTGAAAAGTTATACACTCTGCCCATTTCTATGTGCCTCCTTAAATTATTATAAATAGTGTAATTTATCAAAAACTGCTCCCTCATTATCTTATGCTGTCACAGCTTTCTCGCATCTTTTTGTTTTGAAATCCTCTGGAAATTTTAGTTCTCTTCTTTATTCTTCAAATCCTGCTCATCAAAGGACTCTTCCAGACTCTTTCCTGGTGCAACCATTGGGAATACCTTATCATCATTCTCGATAACACATTCAACCACCACCGGTTCACCTAATGAAATTGCTTCTTTTAATACAGACTCAACCTCGTCCATCTTTGTGATACGGTATGCCTTTGCTCCCATGGCCTCTGCCAGTTTTACAAAGTCTACCTTATCCTCTAATATGGTATGAGAATATCTTTGTCCATAGAACAATGTCTGCCACTGGCGAACCATTCCCAATACAGAATTGTTAAATACCAGCTGCACAATTGGAATATTGCTTCTGGTTGCAGTAGCAATCTCATTCATGTTCATACGGAAACAACCATCACCAGCAATGTTCACAACAGTTTTATCTGGATTGGCAACCTTGGCTCCTAAAGAAGCTCCCAGACCATACCCCATGGTTCCTAATCCACCAGAAGTAAGAAGTGTACGTGGCTTACTGTATTTATAATACTGTGCAGCCCACATCTGATGCTGTCCTACTTCTGTAGTAATAATCGCTTCTCCATTGGTTACCTCATAAAGCTTTTCAATAACATATGGACCAGTTAATCTGTCCTTACTATATGTAAGCGGCATTTCGGCTTTCCGACTCATGACCTTCTCTATCCACTCTGGATGAGAAAGCTGTTCCAGTTTGGAATTAAAAATCTCGAGAACTGCTTTTACATCACCGATAATACTTACATCAACCATAACGTTTTTGTTGATTTCTGCCGCATCTACATCAACCTGAATAATCTTTGCTTTCTTTGCAAAGTTCTTGGCAGGACCTGTCACTACACGGTCTGAGAAACGGGAACCAAGCACTACTAATACATCTGCCTCGCCAAGACTTAAATTGGCTGTTTTGGTTCCATGCATTCCCAGCATTCCCATATAGTTTTCATCTGTTCCCGGGAAAGCACCTTTTCCCATTAAACTATCAGTAACAGGGGCATCTACCTTCTTTACAAACTCCATCAGTTCCTTGTCAGCTCCAGAAAGAATTGCACCACCACCTACAAAAATCATAGGTTTCTTTGCCTTGCGCAATATCTTTAATGCCTTCTCTATAGAAGCCTCTTCAATGTTCTCTGTAGAACGTGGAATCAGCTTTGGAACTTCTGGCTTGTAATCTGTCTTATTTGCTGTAACATCCTTTGCAATATCAATCAATACTGGTCCCGGACGTCCGGTCTGGGCAATCTTAAATGCCCGGCGCATAGCCTTTGCCAAATCCTTGATATCTTTTACAATATAACTGTATTTGGTAATTGGCATAGTCACACCAGCAATATCTACTTCCTGGAAGGAATCCTTTCCAAGAAGAGGTACACCTACATTACAAGTAATCGCTACCATTGGTACGGAATCCATATATGCGGTAGCAATACCTGTTACCAGATTGGTTGCTCCCGGTCCACTGGTAGCCATACATACACCTACCTTACCGGTAGAACGTGCATAACCATCTGCTGCATGGGAAGCTCCCTGCTCATGTGATGTTAAAATATGTCTAATCTCATCCTGATGGCGATATAACTCATCATAAATATTTAATATCGCTCCTCCTGGATAACCAAAAACTGTATCAACGCCCTGTTCCTTCAGGCACTCGATTACGATTTGAGAACCTGTCATCTGCATGAATCTTTCCTCCATTTCAATATCGGTATGTATCAACACCGATTTGTATCTATAATGTTTTATCAGCCGCTAAAATTTGCCAACTATTTTGTTATTTCATTTCCAGAATGGCACCCTTATCTGCGGAAGTCACCATAGACGCATATCTTGCCAGATATCCAGTCTTTACCTTAGGCTCCTTTGGAACCCACTTCTCTTTTCTGGCTGCCATCTCTTCATCTGAAACCTTTACATTTAATGTATTGGCTGGGATATTTACCTCAATAATATCTCCCTCTTCAATCAGAGCAATTGGTCCACCAACTGCTGCTTCTGGAGAAATATGTCCAATGGAAGCACCACGGGATGCACCGGAGAAACGACCATCAGTAATCAACGCTACGCTGGAGCCAAGTCCCATACCTGCAATCGCAGAAGTAGGATTGAGCATTTCTCTCATACCAGGACCACCCTTTGGGCCTTCATAACGAATAACTACGACATCTCCTGCTACAATCTTACCACCCTTGATGGAATCAATCGCATCTTCCTCGCAGTCAAATACTCTGGCTGGTCCTTCATGCACCATCATCTCAGGCACTACTGCTGAACGCTTAACCACACCGGAATCCGGTGCGATATTTCCACGAAGTACCGCGATTCCACCAGTCTCACTGTATGGATTATCAATCGGACGGATTACTTCTGGATTTTTATTTTCGCAGCCTGCTATATTTTCGCCTACTGTCTTACCAGTAGCAGTAATCAAATCGGTCTTTAAGAGACCTTTTTTATTTAACTCATTCATAACAGCATATACGCCGCCTGCTTCGTTTAACTCTTCCATATATGTATGACCAGCTGGTGCTAAGTGACACAGATTTGGTGTCTTTGCGCTAATCTGGTTTGCAATATCAAGATTTAAATCAACTCCAGCTTCATGAGCAATTGCAGGTAAATGAAGCATGGTGTTGGTAGAACATCCTAAAGCCATATCTACTGTCAACGCATTCATAAATGCATCCTCTGTCATAATATCTCTTGGACGGATATTCTTTTCTAAAAGTTCCATAACCTTCATACCAGCATGCTTTGCCAGCTTAATTCTCTGGGAATATACCGCAGGAATCGTACCATTCCCCTGAAGTCCCATACCAATAGCCTCTGTGAGACAGTTCATACTGTTTGCAGTATACATACCGGAGCAGGAACCACAGGTAGGACATGCATTACATACAAAATCATCTACTTCTTCCTCTGTCATCTTACCAGCGGCATGAGCACCTACTGCTTCAAACATAGAAGAAAGACTGGTCATCTTGCCCTGTACATGACCTGCAAGCATTGGACCACCACTGACAAATACAGTTGGTATATTTAATCTGGCAGCTGCCATTAAAAGTCCCGGTACGTTTTTGTCACAGTTTGGAACCATTACTAAAGCATCAAACTGATGTGCCATCGCCATACATTCTGTAGAATCACAAATCAAATCTCTGGTAACTAAGGAATACTTCATACCAGTGTGTCCCATAGCAATACCGTCACATACGGCGATTGCAGGGAATACGATTGGAGTACCGCCAGCCATGGCAACACCCATCTTTACTGCATCTACAATCTTATCCAGATTCATGTGACCTGGTACGATTTCATTATGTGAACTTACAATACCTACTAAAGGCTTGGATAATTCTTCCTCTGTAAGTCCTAACGCGTTAAACAGGGAACGCTGTGGCGCTGTGGCCATTCCCTTCTTTACTGCATCACTTCTCATATGCTTACCTCCTGAAAATAACAACTTTTCTGTTTATTCGCTTTACATACAAAATAACAATCAAAAAATAATCGGTGGCTTTTTTCCTTTACTGCTCATTTCCTTTTTTGCATCCATAATACCAGCTCTGACAGCCCTTCGTATTACTTCATATAAAATCCAAAAGAATATGATTGTTCCAATGGCTAAATAAATTAACTCTGCCATCTTTCCCCTCCATTGTCTTCCTATATACGCTCTACAATCAAATCTCCCATTTTGGCAGTTCCTACCTGAGTCATTCCCTCAGACATAATATCTACGGTGCGGTAGCCATCCTTCAAAACCTGCTTTACTGCATTTTCAATCGCATCAGCTTCTTCCTCTAAATCAAAGGAATAGCGAAGCATCATTGCTGCTGAAAGAATGGTTGCGATTGGATTGGCTTTATCCTGTCCAGCAATGTCAGGTGCTGAACCGTGACTTGGCTCATAAAGCCCCAGCTTGGTAGCTCCTAAGCTTGCAGAGGAAAGCATACCAATGGAACCGGTTACCATACTTGCCTCGTCAGATAAAATATCACCAAACATATTCTCTGTTAAGATAACATCAAACTGCTTTGGATCCTTTACCAGCTGCATTGCACAGTTATCAACTAACATATCTGTCAATTCTACCTCCGGATAATCAGCAGCAACTTCCTTTACTACCTTTCTCCAAAGTCTGGAAGAATCCAGTACGTTTGCCTTATCTACACTACAAACCTTTTTATTTCTCTTCATTGCCACGTCAAATCCCCACTTGGCAATGCGACGAATCTCATTTTCGTCATATGTAAGGGTATCAATTGCCTTCTGCACCCCGTTCTCTTCTATAGTCTTGCGCTCACCGAAGTAAAGACCACCTGTCAGCTCACGCATAACCACGAAATCAAAACCACCCTCTGTGATTTCTTCCTTCAGTGGACAAGCACCAGACAACTCCTCAAATAAAATAGCTGGGCGAATATTTGCATACAGTTCTAAGCCCTTACGGATTTTTAACAGACCTGCTTCTGGACGCTTTGATGGCTCAATCTGATACCAATTGGACTGTCCCACATTGCCACCAACAGCTCCCAGCAACACAGAATCACACTGCTTTGCCTTTTCTAAAGTCTCATCAGTCAGAGACTCTCCATATACATCAATGGAACAACCACCCATGAGTAAATCCTCATATTCAAAGGTATGTCCATATTTTTCACTAATCTTTGCTAATACTTTACGCGCTTCTCTGACGATTTCTGGTCCAATTCCATCTCCAGGAATCGCTGCAATCTTATAATTCATAGATCCGCTTCCTTTCTCTTGGCTTTCTTGTATATAGTATCTATCTTAGTTGTCAGACAACGCATCTCAAGATACTTCTGCCAATTATAAATAAATACACAGATTATAGTGTAACCATAAATCTTTTTAGTGTCAAGAGCAAAAAAGATGTAAAGCCCTTAATCACTTAATAAGACTTTACACCTTTCTGTCATCCATCAGAATCCATCTCTAGAATCTTAACTTTTCATTTATTTTATCAATCTTTTTTTGAGCAAAGTCAGCAATATTCTTATTGCCTTCACTTTCTGCCAATTTTTTTACTTCTTCCCAGTCTTCTCTTTCATCCACCAGCATCCCTTTATATTGATTATCTGTCATCCCCATATCTTCAACCATCCTTTCAACCCCTTTCCATAAGATAATACTTATATTATAAGGGTGTTTTTTTTCGGTGTAAAGCCTTATTAAATTATCAAAGTTCGTTTTGTTCTCTCTAATGATTCTTGAAATAAAAGCAGAAGACTCTTTCTTGATAAATTGATTATTAGACTATTTCTTATATTCCTAGAACTCTGCTTTGTAGACAAATTATATCATTCTCTTCCTTTCCTTACAATGAACAAAACCAACAAAATATTTAATAACTTTTACTCTAAATTTCTGTTATTTTTTATTAGAACTCTTCTCCCAACACCTCTTCTCAAAGGTACAAATCTTATCACTGCAAATATACAGGCAACAACAGTGTAGTCTCTCCCTAAAATATAAAATTCTAAAGCCAATACACAGACAACAGCGATATAATCTCTCCCTAATAATATATAATTACAAAGAAGCCAGTATACAGCAGAAAAAGGTCATATATTTTCTGATTGAGCGGCGCCCCCTCTCGCCGGTGCATGAAGAATAGCAAGCATAAGATGCGAAGTTATCCTTCTATGCATCCGTTGCTTAGTTCATCCCGAGCCGCAAGGCGTCCACGAAATAGAAATATATATGACCTTTTTCTGCGTCACTCTCCATAATCAATATTACAAAGAATTTGCACTCTATTTATCCCATATCATAATGGTTTTACCCATATTCTTATGAATATCCAGTTCAAAAGCCCGGTTCATATCCTGAATGGTACGTACAGGAACCTCTGCTCCTACAATATTACTCAGGTAATTTACTACCTCTGGATTACTCTTGTATAACTCTACAGTCCGGACAAAGTCCTCTCTTCCGCTTCGGCTGCTACCAAACATACGAAGACCTTTTTCCAGAATCATACGTGTATTGATTGGTACCGGATATTCGGAAACACCAAGAATTGCCATAGTTCCTTCCGGCTGGATATAATCAATCATCTGATTAATCGCCATCTGGGATGGCTCTCCCCCTACACACTCAATGGCATGGTCTACCAATAAATCTTTAGGAATATTACGCACATTTACCGTAGCATCTGCAAAGGTAAAGGATGCCATCTTCTCTTCATCCACACCGAAGATATAAAGCTTTACATCCGGGAATGTAGCCTTAAATAAAATAGCGGTAATATATGCCAGATTGCCGTCTCCCCAGATACCTACAATGTTTCTTCTCTTGTGGGCAATCCGATCAAAACGAAGGATGGCATGCATACTCACAGAAACTAATTCTGTAAAAGAAGCCACCACCTTATCAATGGAAGAATCCAACGGAACCACTCTGTCATGAGGCAGGGCTACATGTTCCTGCATGAATCCATCAAAGCCACTGGCACGAAACTTACTACTGCGCAAATAATTTTCTGCAATAATTTCATCCTCTTGTACCGGAGTATTTGGAATCATAATAACGGAATCCCCTGGTTTAAAGATTCCCTTTGGATCATAAACCACATCACCAACCGCTTCATGAATCAGCGCCATAGGAAGCTTTTGCGCCAGCACTTCTGCCGGACGAAGTCCCTGATAATAACGTTGATCCGCATGGCAGATGGATAGATGGGTAGGTCTGACAATCAAATCTCCTCCCTGCAAATCAATATCCTGAAATGCCATTTCAAAACGTCTTGGTGCTACTAAACGATATACTGTATTTAACATATTAACCTCCATTTACCGGGTGATATCCAACAACAAAAATTTCATAAAATATTACACCGGCATATACTTCAGGTTGCCTGTTGATTATTTGTCCATTGAGGAAGGATCACTTAACAAGGATTCTGCTACACGCAAATCATATGGATAGGTAATCTTAATGTTATACACTTCACCTTCTACTAAATGAACTTTTTCACCCTTCATGACAAAAATCTTAGCAGCGTCTGTCAGTATTTCCTTTTCTTCCTCAGAAAGAGAATAATACATTTCCTTCAACTTCTTGGCACCGAAAGTCTGTGGTGTCTGTCCCTGATACATCTTTGCTCTGTCAGGAATACTGGTTACATATTCGCCATCCTCACTATTTACAATTGTATCTGTAGCAGCGATAACCGTATCACATGCACCGTACTTCTGGGCAAATTTAATATTCTCCTCAATAATACGATAAGTCAGGAATGGACGTACTGAATCATGGGTTACGATAATAGTATCCTCATCCAGTCCATATTCAGACTCAATGTAATTAATGGAATTCATAATGGTTTCATTTCTGGTAGAACCACCTTCGAGAACCTTTACCTGCTCTGCTTGCTCACCAAGATATTTCTTAATGAGATTTTTGGTATGTTCCATCCACTGCTTAGGACAAAGTACGATTACCTTTTCAAAAGCATCATGCACAATAAACTTTTCCACAGTATGGATCAGAATTGGTTTATTTCCTACCTTCAAAAATTGCTTTGGCTTCTCTACATTTCCCATACGGCTTCCGATACCGCCTGCCAGAATCACTCCAAATACCATGTCAATTCTCCTTTTCTAATACTCTTCTTATGCGTTCTTTTCGTTAATATAATTAATCAGACCTTCTGCTTTAATGATTTTCTGCATAAACGGTGGAAACGCCTGTCCCTGATACTGGGTTCCCTTGGTCTTATCATAGATCATACCGCTGTCAAAATCGATTTCCACTTCGTCTCCTGCTTCGATTTCCTTTGCTGCTTCTGGACACTCAATAATTGGCAGTCCGATGTTAATGGCATTACGATAGAAAATACGAGCAAAAGTTTCTGCAATAACACAACTGATTCCAGCTGCTTTAATGGCGATTGGTGCATGCTCTCTGGAAGAACCACATCCGAAGTTCTTATTTGCTACCATAATATCACCTTTCTGTACACGATTTACAAAATCTGGATCGATATCCTCCATACAACTCTTTGCAAGTTCTGCCGGATCCGATGAGTTTAAATATCTTGCTGGAATAATTACGTCTGTATCTACATTATCTCCATATTTGTGAACAGTACCACATGCTTTCATATATTGCCTCCATTCCCGCTTTTTCATTCCATTTTTCTTTTCCAATTTCTGGAATGTGCGTTCTCATTTCATTCTATTTTGTTAAAATCTTACAGTCCCAAATCAGATGGCTGGGAAATCTTACCAGTTACCGCACTTGCTGCAGCTACTGCAGGACTTGCCAGATATACCTCAGACTCTACATGTCCCATACGGCCTACGAAGTTACGGTTAGTAGTCGATACTGCACGCTCTCCGGCAGCCAGACATCCCATATGTCCACCAAGGCAAGGTCCACAGGTTGGGGTGCTGACAATGGCGCCTGCATTAATAAATGTTTGCACCAGACCTTCTTCAATGGCCTGCATGTAAATCTTCTGAGTTGCAGGAATAATAATAGTACGAATACCATCAGCTACCTTACGTCCTTCCAATACCTTTGCAGCTTCCCGCAAATCGGAAATACGTCCGTTGGTGCAAGAACCAATTACAACCTGATCAATCTTCACTTCACCTGACTCTGCTACTGTCTTGGTATTTTCTGGAAGATGAGGGAATGCAACTGTTGGCTCAAGCTTACTTAAATCAATGGTATAAACCTCATCATAAACTGCATCCTCATCTGCTTCATAAACTGTATATTTCTTTGTGGAATGCTCATCCATATAAGCAATAGTCTTGTCATCTACTGGGAAGATACCATTCTTGGCACCAGCTTCAATGGCCATGTTTGCAATAGCAAAACGATCATCCATAGAAAGGCTTGCAACACCCTCTCCGGTAAATTCCATAGACTTATACAATGCTCCATCTACGCCAATCATACCGATGATATGAAGGATAACATCCTTACCACTCACCCATTTTGGCAATTCACCGGTTAATTCAAACTTAATTGCAGATGGAACCTTAAACCATGCCTGGCCAGTAATCATACCACAACCCATATCAGTACTTCCTACACCTGTAGAGAACGCACCTAATGCACCATATGTACATGTGTGGGAGTCAGCACCGATACAGACATCACCAGCTACAATCAACCCCTTTTCTGGAAGAAGTGCATGCTCGATACCCATCTGTCCTACTTCAAAATAATTTGTAATATCATGCTCTTTTGCATATTCTCTTACACACTTACAATGCTCCGCAGACTTAATATCCTTATTTGGAGTAAAATGATCTGGTACTAATGCAACCTTATCCTTGTCAAATACAGTCTTCTTATTCAGCTTTTCCACCTCATGGATTGCTACCGGACCAGTAATATCATTTGCTAATACCAAATCCAGATTTGCTTCAATCAGCTGTCCAGCCTGAACAGACTCTAAACCAGCATGTGCAGCTAAAATCTTCTGTGTCATTGTCATTCCCATGTTCTATTCCTCCATTCCAAATGTAAATTCTTATCAATCTTACATTATAAATAATTTATTATCAAAAAATTTCATTCGTCGCTTATTGTAACACAAAAAAATCATTATGTCACATTTTCACATAACTTCTATCAATTTTCACCACCAAAAAGGTATTTGGATGTACTTCTCTTACCTTCTCTTCCAACTGGCTGATTATATCATCATCCTTGATTTTGCACCCAAAAGGCACCAGAATATCAAAAATCAGATTGGTATGGGTTGGTCCCTTCACCATACGAAAATCATGTAGAGAAAGCAATTCATGTATCTGCATCAGCTTCCCTTCTGTCAACTTCTTCATTTCTGTGGTCTCTGTATCTGTGGTACAGATAGGATCCATATGAATTACCGCTTCACATCCCAGTTCCTGGGCCAGACGCTGTTCCGCAGTATCAATGGTATCATGCAGTGCAAGAATATCCCCCTCTGCTGGCACTTCTGCGTGAAGAGAAATCATCACTCTTCCAGGGCCATAGTTATGTACCACCAAATCATGAATGCCTTGTACATCCTCATAGGACAATACAATCTCTTCTATCTTCTTGACAAGTTCTGCCTCGGCTGGCTGTCCCAATAATGGGTCAATGGTGTCCTTCGCCGCAGTAAAGCCTGCATAGAAAATAAACAATCCCACCAGTAAGCCACAAAAACCATCAATCTGTACCCCGGTAAAATGTGACACAATGGTTGCAATCAGCACCACCAAAGTAGAACAGGTATCACTAATACTATCTGTGGCTGTAGCTGCCATAGCTGTACTGTCTATCTTTTTGGCAATATTCCGGTTATAAAGATACATGTATAATTTCACCAGAATCGATACAATTAATATAATAATCACCTTAATATCAAACTCTATGGCTGATGGATGTAATATTTTATCAAAGGATGTTCGGATTAATTCCACTGCCATGAATAAAATAGCAATCGCCACAAACAACCCGGATAAGTATTCGATTCTTCCATGTCCAAAAGGATGATCTGTATCTGGTTTCTGTCCTGCCATTTTAAAACCAATCAGCATAATCAGCGAAGAACCTGCATCTGATAAATTATTAAAAGCATCGGCTGTAATAGCAATAGACTTACTAAGAAGTCCTGCCAGAAATTTCCCCAGAAACAATACAATATTTAATCCAATTCCTACCGCTCCACACAAAACACCATATGCCTGTCTTACCTTGGCAGACTGATAGTTTTTGGAATCCTTAATCAACAAATTTGCTAACAGTGTAACCATAGCTGTCCCACTCCTCTTTCGTCTTTATTTTACGACATACTGGTTGCCACCAGACTGTTTCGCCTCTTTTACAGCGTCTACAGCACATTGATATAATTCCTGAAAAGTGTCTGTATTCTTTTCTGACATAGTCATGCCAGCAGAGGCACTAACCTTTTCCCCCTCAGGAAGAACAATTAACTGGATTCGCTGCAATAAAAGCTTAACCTTTCTTTCTAATTTCTCGATTTCTTTTACATCTAAAAAGAACACTAGAAATTCATCTCCACTCATTCTTCCGATGATATCTGTTTTGCGGCATCCTTCCTTTAAAACTCTGGCAACTTCTTTGAGAATCGCATCTCCCTTTTCATTACCATACTTATGATTAATCTTATGAAACTGGTCTATATTCCACACACACAATACAACGTTAGGTCTGCTTTCCCTGCGGTCCTGAATCAGTTCCTCTGTCATCTGAACAAAGGCATGTCTATCATAAAGACCTGTTAAGGAATCGATTTCCGCCTTGGAACGCAATGCAAGCTCCTGTTCCATTTCCAAAGTAACATCCGTAGCAAAACCGATAGCTTCCAAAGCTCTTCCCCTATCATCAAAACGATTGATATAGGTAACTTTTTCCCAACGCCATGGAGAATCTACAGAGTTTCTTAAACGCAATATCCCCTCTGTCTTTTTTACTCCTGCACTGATTCTTCCAAACAGCTTCAAAAAATCCCTGCGACTATCAGGATGCACCATCTGATGTTCCAGAAAGTACTCTGGTACGTTATCTAGATATTCATTTGGCATATACCGCTCTGGCATAACATCATTTTTCAGAATCTGAACTCTTTTCTTTCCAATATCATATTTCCAACACATAGTACCGGCCTGCTGTACCACAGCCTGCAGCTGTTCATTCAGTCTTCTGACCTGCTTTACCAGTTGTTTTTCTCTTTTCTTCCTTCGATAATGTATCACAGTATTGATTGCGATTATCACAGATAGGAAGATTACCACTCCAAATATAACCCAAAATACCAACACCGGATTGGAACGTATCAACTCTCCAATGGTGATTTTCCCCGAACCGTATGACACCTTCATATTCATCATTCCTTCCTACAGCACGAGATTTTAATAACAAAGAGTCTCTTTGCGACAGTTCTATAAAACGGAAAGGGCTGTTTAGAACCACGCCCAAACAACCCCAACCCTTACTACGTATTATTTATAATCTTCTACTTTCTCATTAATTGCATCAAATAACTTCTGCTTTAAGCTTAATACAGATTCAAATGCTTCCTCTACTGGAACCATATCCTTTACAGATTTATCTCTGGTAGTTAATTCTACACAGGATTCCTTCAGATTTCGTGGACTTACTACCACACGAATTGGGGCACCAATTAAATCTGCATCAGAGAACATAGCACCTGGGCGCACATCTCTGTCATCATAAATCACATCCACACCTGCATTTAACAATTTCTGGTATAGTTCATCCGCAACCTTCTTTGTCTCTTCATCATCTGCACGAAGACAACAAACCTGAACCTCCCATGGAGCAATAGAGATTGGCCAGATTGGACCATACTCATCATGATAAGCCTCACAAATAGACGCAGCCAGACGGCCAACACCAATTCCATAGCATCCCATAATAGGATAATGAAGCTCGCCATTTTCATCTGCATACTGCATATTCATGGCTTCTGTATATTTCGTGCCAAGCTGGAAAATATTTCCTACTTCAATACCACGTTTAATTGTAATAGCTGGCTTACCACAGCAAGGACAGATGCCACCTTCCTGAATCTTAGCAATATCAATAAAGGAAACATTTTCCACATCTCTTTCCAGATTTAATCCCGTATAGTGATAACCTTCTTTATTAGCACCAGCTACTACAGAAGCAAGTCCCTTTAAGGAAACATCAACAAATACCTGCACACTGTCTGCAATACCATAAGGTCCGATATAACCGGCAACCAAATCACATTCCTCAGTAATCTCAGCCGGATGAATCTCTTCTCCTACTGCATTACGAAGTTTTGTCTCATTTACTTCATAATCCCCTCTTACAAACGCAACAACATAAGAGTCATCAGAATTCTTCTGGTAAACAACTGCCTTACAAGAATTCTTCACATCACTCTTTAAGAAAGCACAAACATCCTCAATGGTCTTGCAGTCTGGTGTCTCCACGCAAACAAGCTCCCGAGCCTGTCCTTCTTCATTATTTACAATATTTTCTGCCGCTTCCATATTGGCACGATAATCACACTCATTACAAATCACAATAGAATCCTCTCCTACTGGAGTTAAAAGCATGTACTCATGAGAAAGGCTTCCTCCCATCATACCAGAGTCAGAAGCTACTGTTACCACTTCTGGAATACCTGCCTTCTGGAAAATACGGTTATATGCCTGATAGCACACATCATAATACTTCTCTAAGTCCTCCTGGGAGGTATGGAAGGAATACGCATCCTTCATAGTAAACTCACGAACACGAATCATACCTGCTCTAGGTCTTGCCTCATCTCTAAACTTTCTCTGAAGCTGGTAAATCATAAATGGATATTTGGTATAAGTCTGGGCATATTCTCTTACCAGATGCACAGCAGCCTCCTCATGAGTCATACCAAGTACCATTTTAGAACGGTTTCTATCCTTAAAACGAAGCAGCTCACTTCCTACACTTTCATAACGACCAGACTCTTCCCACAAATCCGCTGGCAAAGTTACTGGGAATAATACTTCCTGTCCATCAATAGCATCCATTTCCTGACGGATAATTGCTTCAATTTTCGCTGTTACTTTTCGTAAAGTAGGAAATTCAGAATAAATACCATTTCCCACATACTTCATGTAACCACCGCGCACCATTAATGCATGACTGTCAATCACACAATCCGCTGGTCTCTCTTTAAATCTGGAACCTACTAATTTTGAAACCTTCATTTGTTTTACCTCTTTTCTAAAAAAATAAGCCCTAAACCTCATGGGTTTAGGGCGAATAAACATCCCTTCCAACCTATAATAGAAAACCATATCTAATTTGGAAAGTCAAGTCTAATCTTAAATATGACGTGGCTGATCTTTTATAGTCTGGGCACATCTGACAATAATCGCTAAAAGTTTGGTTCTGTTGTCTCTGGATACACTGTCAACCTTTGTCAAAACCTCACCTACATCTGTATTAACATACTTAGGCTCTACCTGATTCAGAGTAAGGCTCAATAAATCTCTCTTACATAGCGGACAGGTACAAATACCTAAACTATCTACAATCTCTTCGATTTCAAAACGCATGACATCTTCCATTACATTGTGAACCCCACGCATTTCAGACATTTCCAGCATATTATTTACCCGCAGACGCAAAATATCACAATCCAGCGGTTTCAAAATAATATCCTTTGCACCTAAGTCAAAGGTACGTTTTACCTCTTCCATTTCATCTACGCCAGTTACTACCAATATCGGAATAATCCGATTGATTGGTCTGCTCTGGATACACTCCAACATCTCATAACCATCCATCACTGGCATAATCAAATCAGTAATAATCAAGTCTACAGCTCCCGGATTCTTTTCAATATATGACAGACCTTCTACACCATTGTCCTTTAGGATACATTCATATTTATCTCCCAGAAAGTCTGACAACATTTCCTGAACCATCTTGTCATCATCAACAATCATAATCTTTTTCTTTCGCATATTCATTCCTTCCCGTGCCCCTTCAATTTGTATAAATACATTCTCGGAACAGCTTCAAAATCACGTACATTTTCCGCATAGCGCTTCCGATTTTCACTTTTGCCCTCTGCGAACTCTCTTGTTTTAGTATAGTACAAACTGCCCATAATGTCAAAAGAATCCAGCAATATATTTTCCCGCCAACTCCCTAGTTTTACAGGTTTTCAGACTTATTATTACTCCTTGTCGATAGATACTCCAGGAAACATTTTTCCGATATCATTCAGATAATCGTCATCAACCTCTTCCTCGTCATCATCATCGTCATAATCAAAACCTTCTACAGCTCCACTTTCTACTAACTGACGAAAAGCCTCCGTAACAATTTCATATTCCTCTTCGTCATCAATACTGTCAATCACCGGATCGCCATCCTCATCCTCAGAATAACGAAGAATAATTACTTCGCCATTTTCCACTTCATGATTTTCGTTCACTTCCAGCACAGCTACATACTCTGATGAAAGCTCTTCGATTTCAAATACTGCAATCATCTGAGTATCTACGTCATTTCCATCCTCATCTGTTAATGTCAAAAGAACCTCTTCCTCATCTCCAAAAAACAATTCTGCATTTCTATCATTCATAGTATATATTCTCCTTTCAAAATAAAATACTTTTACACAAGTTGCTTTGTATTGTAGCATATCTCCTTTTGTTCGTCACTAGGATTTCAAAGAATATTTTCCTCTTCTTATCCACCCCAAAACCTGTAAGAGTTCCTCTTCTCTAATCTCCTGATTAGAAAATCCTGCCTGTTCCAATATCTGAATGCATCTTTCTTTTTCCTCTTCCCCAAGTTTCAGAAAATCATTTTCACAAAGCCATTCTATCTGCTGCCTGTAATTTACCAGACTTTCTATCGGCTTATATCTGACATCCATTTTATGAAGATATTTCTGATATTGAAGCATCAACTTTTCATTTCGGTCTGCCTTCTGATATTTCCATCGGCTATAGCTGCTTTTTATAACCCATTGCCCTGCTATGAGAATAAGAATAGCAGCAGACACAATCAATGCTGTGTTTCTGGAAACCTCCCTTGTTCCTTCATCGAAAACCGGTGTTTCCTCCTGAGCTTCACTATCTATATCAGCTTTATCTCCAGAGCCAGAAAACAGTCTGCGAAACATACTCCACAAATCATTTTCTGTATTTTCTTCTTCACCAGAAGGCGGAGTTACCTCTACAGGAGTCCATCCTCTTCCAGCTACATAGATTTCCACCCATGCATGAGCATCTGCATCGGTAACATCCTGGGCAATTACACTAATTTTTCCAAGTTCAGAATAACCATCATAATAGTCTTCATATCTTTTGTCTCTTAATGCCTTACCATCCTCAGAAATTTCATCTGCATCAATGGCATAACCTTCCACATATCTGGCTGGAATTCCATAATATCGAAAAATCAAGGTTGCTGCACTGGCAAAATGTGCACAATATCCCTTTCTATTCTTCTCTAAAAAATAATTCACAAAATCCTGTCGCCACGGAGTAGCTCCCGGTCGGTAAGTATATGGAATTTCTTCCTGATAATACTGTGCCAGCTGCCGGACAATCACATCCGCATCTCCAGACAGTCCTGCTTCTTCAGAGAATTTTTGAATCGCCTCATAATTTTCCTGGGGAATCTCCAGCCACATATCCAGATTTTCTTCTTCCAAAGAAAATGTCTGGTCTGTCAGATATGGGTAATACGTATATTCCTGCGTTTGATTAGGATAAACCGTCTTCTCCTCATTCATGGAGTAATACGGCAGATAGACGCCTGTAGCTGCTGCTACATTGGTGATTTTCATCTTCCCTTTGGCTGATTTCTGCTGCTGATTTTTATAAGCTTTTTTCAATTCTTTTGCAGTATCAATACTCTTTTCTACTGCCTGTTCCTCTTCTTCTAAACGCTTCCACCTATTGGAATAGGGAAGATAATAGGCTCCTGTAAATGTTTTCAGATACACTCTGTCATAGCTATAGGGCGTGAATTCTACCGTTAAATCCGTATTATAATCCAAACGGATTGCACTGACTCCCCCCAGAGTTCCATTGGTAAGACCGCCTGTATTCGGATAAAAGTTAAACAGTCCCATAACACCCAGCATATAAAAATTTTCCACTGTATCCATAGACTGTTCTTTTATTTTACTTGTGGAACGATTCTCCTGAAAGCTTTCTTTAGAATATATTACAGAGGCTAGCTGCAAAAGTAGAAAACATAGTACAAATACAGCCAACATAATCCCACCCAGCAGCTTTCCGGCATAAATATAGCGAATCTGCTTTTTCTTCTTGTTAAAGGCATAAGCAATGTTAGTATTCGTCAATTGATAATGTCCATTTCCACGAATCATATATGCCATAAGAATTCCTGTAAGAAGCATAGCCGCATAACCAATAGAAGGTTCCAGTTCCAGATACAACGGAAACAACAAACTTCCAATGCTTAACGGAACAGCGAGAATATACTGCATCCGTCTGGAAATCAAAACATTCATAACGATACAGCAGACACATCCGATATAGCACATAGAAATAGTAATGGCCAGTTCACGGTTTCCTATCTGCTCCCCAAAGCTGCGCATGGCATTGCTGTCAAAAAATCCTGAGGCTTCCTCTGCCAAGTCGTTGGCCACTGCATAAAAGCCACTGTTAATATATTTTCGCAGACCGATTCCCGCCCAGAACATAACTCCCAGCAAAAAAAGATATCCGACATTTTCCCAAATCTTATTGTAATATAAAAAGGCGCAAAAAATCCCTGCTAAAAGCAGTACCAAATGTACAACCAGGGAATGATAACGTACATTTACCGCTGACAGCAGACATCCCATTGCACCCATGACAATAAGGTATACCAGAACCCCTTTTAGCAATAATGTCATCCAACGGGGTTCCTGCATTGTAAACTTTTCTGTTTCCAGCACAATCCCAGAAGGAAGTATATTTTCTTCCCCCTTTTGTTTTACTTTTTTCTTGAATTTAATCATTTTCCTGTATCTCCAACTGCACTGACCCATTCTGACTCCACACAGCCAGATAACGGCTTAAATACGGGTAACAATTTTTCATATACGCTTCCTGATTTTCACTTTTCCGGCAAGAAACCGGCTGACGGAATATTTCGCAAAAAGCATTTACTACCTCCTGCATTTTATTACAGGAATACTCTTCAAAAGAATAAAGAGTCTGATTCCAGCAAAGAAGACGAAAAGGAATCTTTTCTCCTAAAAAACCCCTGCTTAAATCATAGGCTTTTTTTAACACAGCTTCTGTTTCCTTTTCTTCCATTGGCAATTTTACTAAAACCACCATTTCACTTCCTGCCATGGCAATCCGCTCTTTTACCATTAACGTTTCCTGTTTTGCGGACAGTTTCCAGTGAATATCCCGAATCCGATCTCCCGGTATATACTCCCTAATTTCGCTTACCTCAGCAAAATCACTGCCTTTTTCTTTACTTTCTTCCACCTCTGTCATACCAGCACCATACTCTGTTACTTCTTCTATATTTTGTTTGTCTTCCTTCGGTAACACAAACAAATGCTGCATCACTTCTACTTTTTTTCGAATCTGAACCAATCCCAGTAAATCCTGTAGGAGAATTTCGTTACAACAAAAACAAATCTGCCCCAGTTTTTCTCCCCTGACAGGCAGCCGCAATGCATTCTTCCCTTTCCCTCCTATGGCCATAGAAAGAGAGATTTCAGAAGAAGTTTCAAAAAAGCCATTGGTTATCTTCCAATTTGTAACACATTCTAGCGCAGCACAATACCATAACGGATTTTCTAAGATAATATCCAAAAAGCAATTATCACCTTGAGCAATTTTTTCGTCTTCACACATACTCGAAAGCCGGATACTCTTTGACAACATAGAAACCATGGTAATAGAAAGAACAGGTGCTATAGTCAGGATAATAGCAGTCAGCCACAAAAAATAACTGCGCAGGATAAAAGATAATCCAAGATTTATTCCATATAGAATTACATAACCTATGATTCGAAAAGGACGTAATTTTATTTTTTTCTGTTTCAAACCACCACCATCCTTTCCTCAGATTTCCAGTTCACACACCAACCAATGATTTTAACATCTTGGACTTTTTATTTCTTTTACCAGTTGTTTGATACACTCCTTCGGACTCTTTCCCTCTGCTCTGGCTCTGGCGCTGATTTTCACGCGATGACCTAATACATCATAAAGAACCTCCTGCACATCCTGAGCTGTAACAAAATCCCTTCCGCCTAATACTGCCATGGCTCTTGCCATACGAAGCAAGGCAATGGATGCCCTTGGACTGGCTCCTGCCGCAAACAGTTCATGACTTCTGGTAGCTTCTACCAAGGTAACGATATAGTCATAAATAGTATCATGTACAAAGACCCTTTCTACTGTCTGCTGAATCTGAAGCACTTCCTCCAGGGAAATTACGGTTTTAATATCCTCTAACTGATTCCAGACTTCTCCCTTTAAAATCTCCACTGCATCCTGATGGTTAGGATATCCCATGGACAAACAAACCATAAAGCGGTCCATCTGTGACTCGGGCAGCATCTGGGTTCCTGAGGAACCACTTGGATTCTGTGTGGCAATTACAACAAAAGGCTCTGGCAGTTTTCTGGTTTCACCTTCCACACTGGCTTGTCGCTCCTCCATGACTTCCAGAAGGGCAGACTGTGTCTTTGGAGAGGTACGGTTGATTTCATCTGCCAGAAACAAATTGCAAAAGACAGAACCTTTACGGAATTCAAACTCTCTAGTCTGATTATTGTACATAGAAAAGCCTAAAATATCACTAGGCAGAACATCCGGTGTAAACTGCACTCGTTTATAATCCAGCGAAAGTGCTCTGGCAAAGGTAGTCGCCAAGGTGGTTTTTCCCACTCCCGGGATATCCTCCATCAAAATATGTCCGCCACCAATCACAGATGCCAATACCTTTTTGACGACATCTTCTTTTCCTTTGATGATTCGGTTCACCTGATCCTGTACCTGCTGTAATTTTTCCTGATACATTATCCCCGCTCCCTTCTTACTTGTCATATTCCTCCAAAAAGTGATGCTGTACGCCATCCTTTTTATAGGCAATCACCGTACTCAGATTCACATTTTCCACACTCTTAAAAATATTTCCTTCAATATAAGGATTCACCTTTTTGAGTTCTGCAATCAATTCTTTGATTTCCTGACGTTTGGATATTGCCACGCCCTCATCATTGCAATTGGCACAATTTTCTGTAAACCGGCAGGCGCACTGCAAAAAGTACAAGCCATTATAGTCCCTCCAGTGCTTAATGTCCTCTTCCCTGATAAGATACATAGGGCGAATCAATTCCATCCCTTCAAAGTTGGTACTATGAAGCTTTGGCATCATCGTCTGAATCTGTGCACCATACATCATGCCCATTAAAATCGTTTCTATGACATCATCATAATGATGACCAAGAGCAATTTTATTACAACCAAGCTCTTTCGCATTCCGGTATAGGTATCCCCTTCGCATTCTGGCACAAAGATAACAAGGAGACTTTTCAATTTCGTATACTGCATCAAAAATATTGGTTTCAAATACATGCAAAGGGACACCCAGGTGTCTTGCGTTATCTTCAATCAACTGGCGGTTTACTGACTTGTATCCCGGGTCCATTACCAGAAAAACCAATTCAAAATGAAATTTATTATGACGCTTTAATTCCTGAAATAATTTTGCCATCAGCATAGAATCTTTTCCACCGGAAATACACACTGCAATCCTGTCATTTTCCTGAATCAGTTCATATTCATTAATAGCCTTTGCAAACCGGCTGAATAAACTTTTATGAAACTTCTTCCGAATGCTTTTTTCAATTTCTTCCTGGGACTTTCTATCCACCATAGTGGCTTGTAATTCCTTCCAGGTCAACTCTGTTCTAACATCTTTCACTCTTTTCTCATGCCTTTCTTTTATACCAGCAGAAAATTTACTTTTCTGCTGGTTCATTTCACTCAACATTAAAACAACAAGGTCTGCTGCTCCACATGAAATCTGGCAGCTACCATCGATTCCTGTTCCTCGCCTCTTAAATGCTCTCCCTGTAAATACTGAGTTCCTGCCCGGAGACTAGCTGCCACCAGACTTAGCACATAAATATTATCAAACCGATTATAAATAGAATCCCCTCCCAAACCTGAGAGACAAATAAGCTGGGTGTTGGTCTTCTTTGCCATATCCATTAAAGGCTTCAAAAGATGGGCCGCATTGGTCTGAGCAAATGGATTGTCCATTACCAACACTTTTCCTTCATTGCGGTCTGCAAAAATATCTGCATCATCCTTTCGCATATAATACAGCAGACTACTTAATACGATAAAGGCAGATAAGAAACCTTCTCCACCGGAGTTTTTCGCCACATCAGACCAGCTAATTGGATATTCCTTCTGCTCTTCAATCTTATAGAGCTGAATCGCAATATTTCCATTGCCTACCACAGTATCGTATAGATTTGAGGTATTAATATATACTCCTGTCATTTCTTCAAGATTGGCATTCTGCTCTAAAAACTCCAATCCTCTTCTAGTCACATCTTCTAATAAATCCTGTACCCGAAGAGCATATGTTTCCTGATTGTCTTCCCATTCCGGCATGCGGATTTTCAGCATCTTAATGGCTCTGCCACGCACCTGAATCGTAGAATTCCGATCAATTTTCCCAAGATTTTCATGAATCTCATGGACATAATCTGTCAGCAGATCCAATATACGGATTTTCTCCTTCTCAATCATAGAAATATCTACTTCCAGCTTTTCTATCATGCTTCCATAGGATTCACTGATAATCTCCAACTGCTTCATTAAATCTTTTGCATTCGCTACAAGACCTAACATAATCTCCAAAGGCTTTGCAAAAAACTCTTCCTGAAAGCTTTCAGTCCTTGCCATTTCATTTAACTTATTGACAATAGACTCTCTGGCTTCCATTTCCTGACGCTGACTTTCCCGATAGTCACGAAGCAGGGTACCTTTAAACTGATCCAGCTCTTCTTCCGACAGCTGTGTCAGACTGGTAGTGAATCCTATTCCTTCCTCCATCGTCAACTGATCAAATTCGGAGGTAGAGGTCAGATTTGTCTCAAAATTCTGGATGCGGTGACGTAAACGTACTTCCTCTTTTTCCAATTGATCCTTCTGAGAAAGCACCATTCCTTTTCGCTTGGAGAATTCCAGATTAGAAATCGTTTCCCGGCTAACCGGTTCCCTCTTTCCACACTCCTGTAACATTTTACTTTTGTTGTCCTGAATCTTGGACTCCTCTATCTGAATCTTTGTATCGAGTTCATGAATCTTCTGAATCTTCACAGAAAGCTTACGCTCTCTTTTCTGCAACTGTTCTTCCAATTCAAACAAGCGGTCACGGCTATAGCTTACACCTTCTATCTCCGTTTCCTGAAATCCATAGCGTTTGAGCAGGCTTTCCAAATCACTACTTTGTCTCTGATATCTGCGCTGTTCTTTAATCAGATGCTCTTCCAAAAGCTGAATTTCCTGAGAAAATCCCTGAGTCAAAGCATCATACTGAGCTTCTATTTCCAATAGCTGTTCTGCAGAAATATCCGTCCGGGCATCGTCACCTTCTATTTTCACATCCGAAAACTGCTGGAATACCGCCTGCTTCTCCTTTCGATCCTTCAGTTCGCTTTTTCCTTCCATTAATTTCCGCTCAACCTGAATAAAAGTAGTCTGTAGCTGCTCTAATTTTTCCTTTGCCTGCTGTAGCTGGTTTTTCAGATTTTCCACATCCTCCTGCCATTGCTCCAAGTTTTTCTTATCTTGCAGATAACTGCGATAGCGTTTTACTAAAGCATCCAGGTCTCCAATCTGTATCGCCAGCAATTGTTTCTTCTGACTATTCTCCAAAAGTTCTACTTCCAGATTCTGAAGCTGCTTTTGCAGCTGACGTTTTCGACTGTCAGCTTCTTCTATCTGCTTCTGAGCGTTTCTTTGCTTATTTTCTGATTTTTCCAATTCACTTTTTGTATTCTGATAATTCTCTTTGGTTACAGTCTGCGCTTTGAGTAACTCTAATTTTGAAAAGTAAGAAGTGTACTCTTCTTTTTTAATTCCAATCGCATGAAGCTTCTTTTCCATCTCCTGCTGCTGAAGCTGCACAAGACGTTCTCTGCCCTTTTCATCCAGAATATCTTCCTGAAAATGCATATAGAAACGAACATTCTCCAATGCAAACACGGAAGAATCCTGACTTTTCCCGTACTCCTCCAGTTCTTCCCTTACCAGCATAGGAATTGGAGATGTCGTATATATTTCCGGCTCTGCCTGTTGGAGCTTTTGCATATCCTTTTCTGTCAGGATAATGGAATATGGTAAAAATGGCTGTTTCTTAACTATTTCCTGATTTTCTTTGACACTACGACCATTTTTCCCAAGCCAATCCATGCCATAAATAGCTGTAATTTCCTGTTGAATCAAATACTCCTGCAATTTCACAGGAATTTCCATAATTCTTCCCTGCTGTAACTTTCCCGACACCTGCTTCATCTGTTGATATTCCAATTCCAACAAAGTACGTGCATGGTCAATTTCTTCCAATTTCTTGCTAATTTCCTTTTGTATTTTTTCTTTTTGAAATATTTCTGCTTCTCCCATGGAAACGTACTTTAACACCACTCGTCTTTGCTCTAACTGCTCTTCATACTGTGACAGAAGATTTTCCAATTCCCGAATCTGCATTTGAAGCTCTCTCTGGTCCTCTCTTGCACATTCTCCATCTCTCTCTGCCTTACGAATAGCTTCTGAGCACTGTTCCTTTCCATTCAGACATCGGCTAATGGCATCTTCTACTTCCCGAAGGAGTGTATTTTCTCTTTGTTGTTCCATTTCCAGGACATCCGCTTCATATTCCCCAAGAATATTTCTTTCCAATATCACCTCATACTTTTCTTTAAAGGAATCCTCTGCTCCATCATAAGAAAGAATCTTCTCCTGCAGTGCACCAATACCAGCGCTCTTATCAGTCAAATTCTGCTGATATTTTTCCTGACGTTGCTTCCAGCTTTCTTCCTCCTGTGTCAGCTCCTGAAGCTGCTTCTGAATCTGAGCAAGGTTCTCTTCTCCCTCGACCACCTTCCTTCCATAGCACATAAAAAGCTGACTTCCTAACTGCCGCCTCTGTGGCTCCTTTTCTCTTTCGTCCTGTCTGGACACCTTCAAACGGCTTTCCAATGCTTTACACTCTGCCAAGGATTCTCTTTTTTCTTCCAGAGAACGAGCACATTCTTGAAGATTTCGCTCCTTTTGAAAGCCCTGTACCTCCTTTTCAATTTCTTCTTTTTCCAAGACGTACAGTTCCCGGTCTTTTGCACAATGCTTTTTCCGGTCTTCTCTGACATAAATATCATAAGAAATCTTTTCGTATTCAATCCGCTTTAATTCCTGCTCCAATTCTTCAATCTGTCTACGAATTTCCTGTGTAGTCTCTCCTGCCTCTTCACACATTTTCTGAAGTTCATTACGAAAAGCTGCAATCTGACTTTCGTAGGACAAACGCTGACTGGTAATATCCAGATAACCTTCGCCATGCTGTTTTAACTGACCTGCCTGCTCCTGAAATTCACGAATCGTAGCAAGGCGGGTGATTTTCGTCTGATTTTCCCTGTACTGTTTTACGTACTTCATAACAATATTCTGGAATTCCTTCACCCTGTTAGTTTCCTTATTCAGCTTGCTTTCCACTGCATCCAAAAACCACTTTTCCACCAGCCCCTTTTCATCCCTACAATCTGCAAAAAGCTCCGAAAGACCAGACTCCTTGAGATTGACTTTTTTAATAATACTTTCCCATTCTTTATGATTAATCTGATATTCCTTCAGACGTTCAAAATACATTCTGGACTGGGCAGGCTGATTCATCGCAAAAAATTGAAACTTTGTTCCATTTTCTTTTTTGATTTCCTCAAATAATTTCTTGCAGTTTCCCCAGCTTTTTAATTTCATACCAGAGTCCGTTTTTTCGACCACAGGAAGATTAAATATATCACGGTCACACCGTTCCTGATATTCACTGATAAAATTATATATCTCCAGCTCTTCCTGTACTTCCCCTTCTGCAATCTCTTGATTCTTCCGAACCATCATACCGGTAAGCACATAACCCACGCCGCCATCCAGTACCCACTCCACCAAAATAAACGTAGGCTTATTGGTGGTAAAGTAGCTTTCAAAAGGACGGTCTTTGGTGTCACGGTAACGCTTGTGTACAAATGGAGCTGTCATCATCTGTACCAATACGGTCTTTCCACCACCATTTCTCAGAGACAAAAGAGTACTCTCTCCATTCATATGAAAAGCTTCATCACTGATTTTTATTGAATTATTATTGTAATTTAAATTGATAATACGAAGTGTATTTATTTTACTCATTTTTTCCTCATTCCTGCGTTGTTTTTAACCTATTTTCAACTTCAAGCATTGTCCTGTTCTGTTTCGTCTAGTCCCAGCACCCGGCGTACCCGGTTATAATTGTTCTGGTTTAATAAATTCCAATCCATAAAACTATCCAGCTTCTTCGTGGTTTTGACCATTTCATCCCGCTCCACATATTCAATCAGTCCCTGCTTCTGTAGGAATAATAAAATACGGTGCATAAAGCCTTCCTTGGTAGTTCTTGCTCTGGAACCTCTTTCATCACTTCGAAGAGCCGTATAGGCTTCCAGCATATTAAAAAAGGCAAGTCCTGTCTTTTCCTCTTCTTCCTCTGTCATATGATCTCCCGCTTCCAAAAGCCGGTCTGCCACCAGATTCATCAGCTCTCCCACACGGATATATTCTCTGGATTTACTGCTGCTTCCCTGTCCGTCATAAAACTCCACCAGAAGTGTTAATATCACAAACTGGGACAGATAATAATCCTTGTCCGTTCCATTGGACTTACAAAGCTCCGCCTTTAATTCCTTCTTGGAAAATCCCAGATAATCATTTTCCTCCTTCGGAATCAGATAAATCACATCTCCATATCGCTCTACATTACAGTCCGCAATCTGTCCCTGATTCTTTACCAGATTCATAACATGCTGATTCTGGGTATATGCTTTAAATAATTCCTGCTGGTTCTCCTCCCGCAATTCATGGTCTTTTAGCAGAAGATAAAATATCTCCTGACTTGCCTTAATTTCATCTATCTCGTACGCCATAATTCTCTCCATTTCTAAGCGTTTCCACAATTTTATCCAGTTCAGTTATACGTCTATTACATTTCTATTTCCGCTAAACCTTCTTCGTTTCTTTCTTCTTCCCTGTCTTCTTTTCGATGTACCAGAAACCGTACATTGGAACAACGGATGGTTCTAATATTACCTTCTTCATCTTCCACTTCCTCAAAGGCAATCACATCCTCATCCAAGGTCTTGCATACTTCCAGCCCTGCTACGTCCTGCATCTCTTCCTGCTCTATGACATCCAGAAGCATTTCATTCAACTGAAAGCTCAGGCTTTCTTCGGAAAGCACCTGGCTCCGCTCCTTTTGCAGAGCTTCTATGTCCATTTTTTTGGTCTTTAGAAGTTCTACCATAATCTCCTTAAAAATCTCCACGCTTGGTATCAGCTGCGCCCTTTCCTCCGGCGAAAGCTGTGTCAACTGGGAAAGCTGTAATTCACCTTCTGCCACCACCTGACGCAACAAGGTAGTCATACTC
Organism: Butyribacter sp.; assembly: GCA_045542435.1. Taxonomy (GTDB): domain Bacteria; phylum Bacillota; class Clostridia; order Lachnospirales; family Lachnospiraceae; genus Jutongia. The sequence continues at coordinate 46,654 of JAZQLD010000030.1, forward strand.
TTTTCGTATTTTTTCAACCTTCTTCTTAGACGCTCTTCTTTTTCTCTTTCGAAAGCATCGGCATCAAATTCCAGCAGTTCCTCATCCCCTTCTTCCTTCACCTTTCGAATCGGACGCTGTAATTCCATACATCGGTTTAGATTGTATATTTTATCCACATCATTTTGAAATAACGGACGCAGAAAATACTCTAACTGTGTCAGACTACCCGGATGCTCCAGCACCGGCTCATACAATTCACTCCGAAGAGAAAACCGCTTAATCATAGCCATCTGTGACATCTGCTCTAATTCTTTCGCATAGAGCTCTTTCAAATCAAAATGATGATTCAATATCCTCTGATGCTCATCTAATGCCCTGTCCAGACACTGCTCGATTTTTTGCAGATTAGAAAGCTTTGCTGCTCCTTCCTCATCCAGTGCACGGACATTGATATTCTGTTCTTCCAGTTCCTGAGCCCGAAGTCTTACCACCTGTCGGTACTCCAAAAACTTCTCCTTAGTATCCTCTATCGCTGCCAGATTCTCCTCCAGAATCTCCTGATAATCTGATACCGAATAACTCAGCGCATTTCTTCGGATTCGGTTCATGGCTTCTTCGATTTTTTGCAGCTGGATACGTAAAAGATTAAAAATATTTTTCACCTCATCCAATGCTTTATCATAGGTTGCGCGCTCCAAATGCATCTTAAAAATAATCTCATGAATCGTCAGCTTCATATTATTTTCTACTTCTAATGTAGACAAAATCAGATTGTAGCCATTATCTGTCAGCTTATAGGAGGTTCTTTTCACCTCATCCTCCAGATAGACGATTTCATTGGAAAGATAGCTGATATTGGTCTGCTTATATTTTCGCTTTTCAAAATCATAACAGTCAAAGTACATAGCACGACCTTCATCACAAAGGATGACATTCACAATAAAATCAGACAGTTCTCTGCTCATATCATAGGTCATGCGCTTTCCAAAGTACTGATTGCTGATAAAATCCACATACGCACTGATATCGTCCATGGTACATGGTTCTTCTTTTAAGGATTGTTCCATGACAAAAAGAAGAACAGCAAATATCATATTCAACTGTTCATCCATCGTATCAAAATCAAACTGTTTCCACGTAGTTTTCTGCCAGCTGTTTTTCACCAGCAGAGAGTACATTCCCACACTTTTCATTCGTTTGGGAAACTGTTGTAAAAAATCGTACTCCATTTTTCATCCTACTTTCTATCTATTCCTTAGCAGATTTTATCCTGCCAAGAGACTTTCTCTTTCATCTATTCTTATTTTTACAAATCATCCTGACGATTAATAATTTCCTGTGGTATATATTTTCCACTGTCCAATATTTCGCACATATCCTTTTGGACATTTTCCGTAAAATATGTCATAAACCTTCCGCTTAGACTTCTCTTTTGACCTTCTTTCGTTTCAGGCAGTCTCTCAATTCCATACTCCTCCAGAGCCTTATCTACCATTCTTTCATAAGCCGCCATAAAAGGAAGAATCCGCACTTCTTCCTGAAACTTTTCCTGCAGCTGCTCATAGATACGAATCCCTTCAAAATCAAGGTCACCTAAATAGTATAACTGATTTCGCTCATCCTGTACATAGGGCTCCACACAAAGAGAACGATGAGAAAATGCTTTTAAAATCCCTTTTCCTGCGCCATAAATCAAGGTATCAATCTGCATTCCAAACAAAACGCCATCTCCCTCCATTAAATGCTGACGTAAGGAATAAAAGGTATCTTTATTTTCTATGATTAAAATATTCTGGGGCACCTGACGGCTTCGGCAATAATAAGCCAAAGGCTCTGCGGTTTCATAGACATTTAACTGCTCTAAGGAAATCCCAGTATGTTTTAATAGCATTTTGCTAGTAACCTTCACATCCTTTTGTTTTCCCTGACCACTTAGAAACTTCTCCCTTCCCCAGATTTCAAAGCTACGCTCATTGACAGATACCGGACAGGCATCCTCCATCCTTTCAGAAAGATACCGGCTTAATGCCAGCACTTCCTCTCGCTCTACCACATACTGTTGTGGATGTGCCAGATAATAACTAATATCTATCTTAGAAGATAACAGACAATGGATTTCATCAAAATACTCCGAGTAGTCTTTCTCCTCTTCCAACACATGATAATCCTTATATAAAGCCGGAGACTTCCCATTGGTTCCATGAGATTTGACTGGCTTTATTTTTCCATTTTCTATCTGCTGATAAACATATTGCACCAACCTGGCATAGTCTTCTATTTTTTGTTTCTTTGCAATTTCATCTAAACTAATTTTTTTCTTTCCCAATTTAGTCCTCTTTTCTTCTACTCTGATTTCAGTCCATCCTCCAACTGTCTTCTGGACTCTTCCGATAAATTATCCAGCAGAGAATTTCCAGCAAAGCCCTGTTGCTCCAAATATTCCTGCTTTACCTTCTGCTTCATATCTGCTACTTCGGCTTCCAGCTCTCTTGCAGACAACAAACGACAGCCTTCTCCCCGGATAATAATCTGCTCTAATCCATCTGAGGTCGCCACAGTTACGTCGTACTTTTGTCCATTTTCATGGGCAAATTTCTCAATAAACTGATCTGCCGTCTCTGCTTCCTTAGTATAAACCACATGGATATTATGATAATCCGAAATCTCTGTAGGATGCCCTTTCACCCGATAGGCATCAAACACCACAATCAGATTGTATTTTTTCATCGCCTGATAATCACAAAGAACATCCATTAGTTTCCCTCTGGCACTGTCAATATTATCATTTGCCAGTTGGTTTAAATCCTCCCATGCAAAAATAATATTGTAACCATCCACCAACAGATATTTTTCTTTTTTTACTGCCGGCTTCGAAGAAGACTTTCCATACTCTCTGGTCACTGGAGAAGAAGTACTTTTTCTTCTCTTATAGCCAATTCCCTTATGGGGCATAAAGCCTTCCTTCCGGTTCGCATGATAGGTTCTGTCCAGAATAGCATCAATCTCTTCCACTCCAAGCCAACGCTCTTCGGAAGTTTTCTGCTCTCTTGTAATTCCATGCTCCTGCCAGTCTGCCATCCAGTCTTCCTGTCCCTCAGGACGTTCCCGCTGAGCCAGCACACTTTCTAAATGCATATACTCCGATACCTTGTCCCACTCCACATAAAATCCGGAGCCATGGATACAAAATACAGAGCTGGATGGATTTTCACCATCCAAATCAGGGTCATATCCCATATTTTCAATGACTTCTTCGCTATTATGGCAAGGTCCATATCCCTTCAAGGAACAATGAATGCGTCCCTGTCCCTTGGTATAAGCCACCACTTCCTGCTGATAATCACTCATAGTAGACACTGGGGCACTTCCTGACAACACAGCCATTCCCCCTGCAGTCTCTGGTGATGCAAACTCTGCGCATCTATGGTCTAAATCAGTCATAGCCCTGCCTACATTTTCCTGTGGAACCTCTAGACGAAAGCTATAATAAGGCTCCAATAGTACAGACTTTGCCTGCATCAAACCCTGACGTACCGCCCGGTAAGTTGCCTGTCTGAAATCGCCACCCTCAGTATGCTTCAAATGAGCTTTTCCTGACACAATACTAATCTTCATATCCGTCAGTGCCGAACCAGTCAGCACGCCTTTATGTTCTCTTTCCTCCAAGTGAGTCAGCACCAGACGCTGCCAGTTCTTATCCAGCACTTCTTCACTGCAATCCATCAAAAACTGCATACCGCTTCCCGGTTCCCCTGGCTCTAGTATCAAATGAACCTCTGCATAATGCCGTAATGGTTCAAAATGCCCCACGCCCTCTACTACATTTGCAATAGTTTCTTTATATACAATATTCCCTGCTCCAAAGCCGACCTTCACGCCAAACCGTTCCAGAATCATGCTTTGAAGAATCTCTATCTGCACTTCTCCCATGACCTGGGCCTGAATCTCCTGCAGCTCTTCCTTCCAAACCAGATGCAGCATAGGGTCTTCTTCCTCTAACTGCCGAAGCTTCGGCAAAAACTGGGCTGCATCCTGATCTGGAGGCAATATAATCTGATAGGTCAATACCGGCTCCAGTACCGGCGACTCCAAAGAGACTTCCACACCAAGCCCCTGTCCCGGCCAGGTTTTGGTAAGTCCTGTCACCGCACAGATTCCACCGGCTCCCATCTCATCTACCGCAGTAAACTTTTCCCCGGAATAAATACGAATCTGATTCACCTTTTCCTTCCAGATTTCCTCCGTCTGTACATCTTTACTTTGCTTTTCGTTCGTCAGTAAATCCTTTACTTTTAGACTTCCTCCAGTCACCTTTAAATAGGTCAGACGATTTCCCTGAGAATCCCGAAGAATTTTAAAGACTCTCGCTCCAAACTCTGTCCCATAAGTCGGACTAATTGTATATTCCTCAAATCCTGCTAAGAATTCATCCACTCCATCCAACTTCAATGCAGAACCAAAATAACAAGGAAATAGTTTTCTTTCCGAAATCAATCGTCTTAAATCCTCTTCACTGATTTCTCCAGACTCCAAAAACTCCTCCAACAGCCCTTCTTCACAAAGAGCCGCATCCTCACAAAGACTATCCATATCCTCTGTACTAAAATCCGTACATCCATCGGATAATTTTTCCTTCAGCTCTGCCATCAGAGATTCCCTATCGGTTCCCTGCTGATCCATTTTATTCACAAAAAGAAAGGTAGGAATCTCATACCGTTTCAATAACTGCCACAGGGTACGTGTATGCCCCTGCACTCCATCCATTCCGTTAATGACTAAAATAGCATAATCCAGCACTTGAAGCGTCCGTTCCATTTCTGCGGAAAAGTCCACATGCCCCGGAGTATCCAAAAGGGTAATTTCCATATTTTCTCCATACAGCATCGCCTGCTTGGAAAATATCGTAATCCCTCTTTCCCGCTCCAATGCATAAGTATCCAAAAAGGCATCCTTACTGTCTACCCGTCCGATTTTTCGGATCGTGCCGCTTTGAAAAAGCAGACCTTCGGAAAGGGTGGTTTTGCCAGCGTCAACATGGGCTAAAATTCCTACGATTAATTTTTTATATTTATTTTTTGGTTTATTTTCTGATGTATGATTCAACGAAAATACCCCTTTCTAGCTTATATCTTATCCACAAAAAGTAACAGGGACATTATAAATGCCCCTGATGTCAACTCGCTCTTTTATAAGGCTGTGCATTACCTCAAAATATATTATACACAATTGTAGTATATTATCAAATATTTTTTATCCAGTCACGGTGTATGTTCTTTTTTCATTTACTATTTTATCACTCTTCCATCTTCAATTCGAATAATTCTTTGACACTTTTCTGCCACTTTAGGATCATGCGTTACGATAACTATAGTCTTTCCTTTTTGATTTAATTCCAAAAACAATTCCAGAATTTCATCTGATGTGTTGGAATCTAGTGCTCCAGTTGGTTCATCAGCTAAGATAAATGACGGACTATTAACAATCGTTCTGGCAATAGCTACCCTTTGCTTTTGCCCTCCAGATAAGTTTTTTACCGGCTTTTTTATCAATTGATCCATTCCTACCAAAACTAATGCATCCATCACACGCTGTCTTTTTTCTTTACGATTCATTTTTTTATTTGACAAATCTAAGGGCAGAATAACATTTTCAAATACGGAATAATCTTCCACCAATGCATAATCCTGCATTATCATTCCAATTTTTTCATTTCTATAATTTGCCATCTTTTTCCCGCTCATCTTCTGGGTTAATGCCCCATCAATCGAATAAGAGCCCGAATCATATTTGTCAATAAATCCTAAAATATGTAAAAGAGTCGATTTCCCTGCACCACTAGTTCCTATGATTGCTACCATTTCACCGGCTTCAATTTTTAAGGATATATTATGTAATGCTTCATATTCATTTTCTTTCCCTTTGTTATATGTTTTTGTAACATCATTCAATTCAATCATAATAACTCTCCCTTTCTGCTAGTAAGGATTTCTTTACCTGTCTTATTTCCCAATTCCCGGAAAATGGTTGCATATGCACAAAAAACAAAGATACCAAAAACTAAAATACATCCAGAAACTTCCCAAATGGAACACAACAGATAAAATTCCTTTAGGTGCCCCAGCCAGTTAAGTATGCCAACCACACACCATGCCGTTACAACAGTAATTGATTCCAAAATTAAAACAGACAGCATTTGAATATGAATACATTCTTTCCATGCCAGTCCATTAATATAAAACACTGCATATTTGTACATATTTTGCCTTGCCAGAATAGAGGTACAGCTAACAATTGTAATAATCGCCATAAAAATCAATGCTAATAAAATTGGCAATAAATTTTTTAGCTGCTCAAAAATATAGGTAAAGCTTTTCTCTCTAATCATCTCAAATTTTATATAATTTGAAAATTCGCAATTAGAAGACAGATAGGACTCCACTGAATTATATTTGGAATCATTCTCATCATCCCATGACAAGAATGCTAAGCCTTTCATAGACAAAGGCAAACCCGGTGCATCTTTCATCTTATACCGATAAATATCTTTATGCGTCAGAAACAAAAATGGTTGTTGATAGTATTTCCCAGAATAGTTCCAGAAATAGCCACGTACATCCACATAGTTCCCATTATCATCATTTGCTCCCAGTAATCTGGCACCATCCTTTATGATTCCAATAATTTTAATTTTCAATGGATTTTTTTCACATCCACACATGGCTGCTGCATCTTCACTGATTTCTATAACATCTCCAACCTGATAAAGACCTCTTTCTCCCTTTTCTTGTGCAATGACCCCCTCTATAACGTCACTGTCTTCATCCTCATCACAAAACCATCTCCCTGTCTCCATCACTGGTGTATGGCACTTCCATAATTCCGAATCATATGCGGTGGTTATTATTTCTTTATCTTTTCCATTCTCTGTAGTTTCAAATCCCACATTGTAACAAGAGCGTATCTTTACATCTTCAAAATATTGCTCAGCGGTGCTTGAATCCATAAAATAACTTGCACCTTCTGCTTGCGGTTTACACATGGAAAATATACGAATGGATATTCCTTCTTTTTCAATAAAATTTGATACTTCATCATAGATTTTAAACCTCGAATGTACTGCCGAGACCGCAAGAATAACTAATGCATAAATCACAATACTTTGCAACCCTAATAACAATAATGTCAATGGATTTTTGTATAATTCCCGGAGTGAATACTTTAATACCTTCAATGACTTCCACCTCCTATTTTCAATCGCTCTTCTAAAGAAAATGAATAGATTAACATGATTGCAATAACAAAAACAGATACAAAAAAATAAATTTCAAACAAACGCATGTAGACTGACCACGGATAGACAGCGTTAATATAATAATACTGTCTTTTCATCAACGGCAACGCTTTCCAAAAACATAATACAGAAAGAAAATATACCGGAAAAATCACCAAAATGCATTCCGTAATATATGAGAATATCGCCCGAAAAGTCGTCATCCCGCATATTTGAAATACCATGATAGTCTTTTGTCGTTTTAATATAATATAACGATAAATTAAAGCAATATTTAATCCTGCACACAACACAATTAATATACATATTCCAATGACGGTATTATTTAAATATATATAGTCCAGATTCAAAACATCTACACTGGGCACAGAGAATAAATTATCCAGCGTTTCCATTGACAAACGTATAAGTTCTGAATGTTCTCTGCTTGTAATGGCATGAGCAAAGTGTATCTGTATTCCATTAGCCAGCATAGTATCATCTGAAACAGCAGTAATCGGTATTAATGGTGTATCTGGCACAACTTGATGCCAGCCAACAATCCGGTATACTTCTTCATTAAGTGTTAAGTATGTTTCATCTTCCGATAACATTTCTTCTGTAAACGGACTATAGCCCACATTGCAGTTATGTAAATCAAAAGCAACTGCAACCTTCTCTCCTTTTTCGAATTCATCCGAATCAAACAGCCGTCCCTTCTTTACACCCCCAGAGCTTTTCTTTGCATTTGATGCGGATTCACAAAAAACGATACTTCCATCCTTCACGCTAAAAATGCATGGAATTTCATAATCATCCAGTACAATATCAACTGACATGGCACTTATATTATTCTGTAATTCCGGAGACATCTCTCTAATCATAGATTTCAAATCTGAAAGTTTAGCAACACTCTGATTTTCTGTTTTTTTCTCAATTTGCAAGTACCCGCTACTGCATTCAGATCGTACCGAGTCAATTCGTACTCAGCAGGCAAAATAATGCTATTAACACCGGAATAATCACTTTGCCTCTGCATTTGAATATTTTGATACATCGCATAAGCAAAATGAATAAAAAAACCGGAACCAAATACAGTCAGGATAATTAGCATAAACATACTAAAATCATATTTAATCATGTATACAATATTCTTTATTACATACTTCATACTCATCCACCTCAATCTAAAACAATCATTCCCAAAAAGATAAGATTGCATTATTCGCTAGTCCCCTCACAGGAGACAATCCTTCCATCTTCTATTCGTATCACTCTGTCGCACTCCTCTGCCACAGCAGGATCATGAGTAACAATAATAATGGTTCTTCCTTGTTCATTTAAATCACGAAACACCTTCATAATCTCCTTTGTTGTGGCAGAATCCAGCGCCCCGGTTGGCTCATCCGCTAGAACAAAGGAAGGATTATTGACAATCGCCCGTGCTATGGCAACACGCTGCTTCTGTCCTCCTGACAGATTATTGATAGGTTTATTGGCATACTCTGCCATTCCCACCAGCTCCAGCATTTTTAATGCGTGTTCTCTTCGCTCTTTTCGTTTTTTTCGCTGCTTTGGTTCTGCAAAATCCAAGGGAATCAACACATTATCCAATGCACTAAACCCTTCCACTAAAGCAAAGTCCTGCATCACCATTCCGATTCTCTCATTCCGAACGTGTGCCATCTGCCTTTCGGAAAGATGTCCCACATCTTCGCCATCCATGGTGTACTCTCCGGAATCATACCCATCGATGCAGGCAAGAATATGAAGCAGGGTAGACTTTCCGGCTCCGGAGGTTCCAATGATGGCAGTCATTTCACCGTCTTCTATTTCTAGAGAAACTCCGTGAAGTGCTTCATAGGCATTACTTTTGCCTTTATTATAGGTCTTTACAATATTTTTCAAACAAATCATTTATTCCACGTATAATCCAATTATCCTCTTTTGAGGAGAATGGATTATTCTCCTTTCTCCCAACATAGTTGGGTAATCTTGAATACTCCATTATAATAATTAAGCACTGTGGATTTGTTTCTATTTTATTACAGCTTTGACTGTTCG
>JAZQLD010000031.1:0-12177 GCA_045542435.1 Butyribacter sp.
TAAGTTTTCTACCTTTCCCTTGACGATACCCATATCGCTTTCTAAGTTTTCTATCTTCCCTTTGACGATACCCATATCGCTTTCTAAGTTTTCTACCTTCCCTTTGACGATACCCATATCGCTTTCTAAGTTTTCTACCTTTCCCTTGACGATACCCATATCGCTTTCTAAGTTTTCTACCTTTCCCTTGACGATACCCATATCGCTTTCTAAGTTTTCTATCTTTCCCTTGACGATACCCATATCGTTTTCTAAGCTCTCAACCTTCCTCTCCACTACCTGCAAGCGGTTATCAATATTCTCAACCTTTTTCTCTACTACCTGCAAGCGATTATCAATACAATCTACTTTTATACTTATTGGTTCCAATTTCTGATCAAGCAAATCCGACATTGCCAACAATAATTCATTTTCCTTCATATTCTCTCTCCTTTCCTTCACTTGTAATTTTTATGTGCACACAATCATAACAACATTGAATCTTTATTTCAACAAAAAAACCTCACAAAAACTATCTTTTTGCATCTACTAATACAAGCCTGTTTTTGTGAGATTTAAACAATTTTCATTCTATGCTTTTGTCAAAATCAACAAGAAACTACTCTCTCCTTCTTGTTACATTTTCATAAAATTTTATCGTCTTTTTAGGCATTAACTATTTCCTTCGTCCCTTGCATCACATCTTTACCAAGGAATAATCTGCCCTTCCATCATCCTCAATGGTCATAATCATATATGTAGGCTCATGTCCCTCCTGTCGAGGCTGGGATAAACTGCCTGGATTCAAAACCACTACATCTGGATATTTTTCTATCATAGGTTCATGGCTATGTCCAAACATAACTATCTTTGCTCCATTTTCTGCTGCTGCCTCTCTCATGGAACTGACACCCCATTTGCCACCATACTGATGACCATGGGTAATCAACACCTTATACTGCTCAATCTGAATCAACTTGGCAATAGGCAGTCCATGCATCATACTGTCGCAATTTCCACGAACCATTTCTACGGGACAGTCAATTAGCTCCTGCATAGTTTCCAGAGAACACAAAGAATCACCTAAATGAATCATCATATCCATGTCTTTTCCAATCCTATCGATTACTTTTTTCAGGTTGGTATTTTTCCCGTGGGTATCACTTACAATTAAAATCTTCTTGCTCAAATTATAATACCTTCTCTTCCTTAAGTTTCTCATACATTGCTGTCAAGGCACGGCCTCTGTGGCTGATGTTATTTTTATCTTCTGGAAGAAGCTCTGCTGTAGTACAACCCAGTTCTGGAACATAGAAAATCGGATCATATCCAAAGCCATGCTCTCCTTTTTCTTCGTAACCAATCTGCCCCTCAATAACCCCCCTGCAGGTAATGGTACGTCCATCTGGAAATGCACAGGCAATAACACAGACGAATCTAGCACTTCTGTCCTCTCCTTCCACATCCTTCAACAAATCAATAATATGATTATTTTTCACAGTATACGGAGTATCTTCCCCTAAATAACGGGCGGAGTAAATACCAGGTGCTTTATCCAAAGCGTCTACTTCTAGACCAGAATCATCTGCCAAAACCATTTGTCCAGTCAAATCAGAAATAGCTCTTGCCTTAATAATAGCATTTTCTTCAAAAGTTTCTCCATCCTCTACAATCTCTACATCCAGTAAATTCTCATCCTTTAAAGAAGAAAACGCAATATTCTCTCCTTGCAAAATCTGCCGGATTTCCACCATTTTCCCTTCATTTCCTGTAGCTACAATTATCTTATTCATGAATTAATTTTCCTTTCTGCTAATCATTCCAGTTAAATTTTCTAGTCCAAAGCAGCTTCGATTCCCTTATATATACCCTTTGCAATTTTCTTTTGATTTTTCTCTTTTAACAAATAACGTAAGTCCGAAGAATTAGACATATACCCAATTTCAATAATAGTCACTGGCACTTTCGAATGATTCATTAAATATAAATCATTTCGCTGAATCACTCCTCGGTCTCTTCTTCCCGTTTCTTCATGTACGCCTTTTTGGACATACTTTGCCAGCTGTTTACTGGTAAGCGTATCACTTGCAGTCCGGGCACGTCCAGAATATAATGCCTCAATCCCATAAGAAGTCGTATCTCCTACGGTAGAAGCATTGCAGTGAATGCTCACAAAGGCATCTGCATTTACCGCATTGGCCAAAGCAGTTCGCTTTTCTTTGGATAATGTAGTATCATGAAGTCTTGTAAAATATACCTTCGCATCCTTATCCTTATAAATCTCCTGCAGACACTTAGCTACCTTCAAAGCATATTCCTTTTCTCTGTGTTTGCCATCTACAGAAGCAGTTCCTTCATCCATACCACCATGACCAGCATCGATAACAATAACCTTGTCATAAATTGCCTCTGGTTTCAACAATGCAATATAATATGCTGCATCCGTTTCATATAAAGTAGGTTCATATACATCATCAAACTGCATACGAATCCGTGCAGTCTCTATGTCACTTTCTAAAAAATTACCGATAGTAAGCTGGGTAAGAAACTTCTCATTTTCAGAATCATCCCATGAAAAATCCTGTCCCTTCCATACACAGGTAATTTTCTGCTTATTGTATTCACCAGTTGGAACACCTTTTAAAGTCAGGCTAATAGAAAAATCCAGATATTCGTTGTCCAGATATACCTCCTGTGCCTCTACACCCTCTAGCTTAGCTATGCGGATATATGTATCGGTAATATCTCTGATTTTTTCTCCCTGAAAGGCCGTAGCTTCCTGTCGTTCCATTGGATGTTGCTGTATCAGTGCATCCTCTGCCTGAGCCTGTCCCTGCGCATGAACTTTCTTCTCCTTATTTCCATAACGATACGCAAAAGTTACTATACCAAATAAAAGCACAACAGCCAGCAACATGACACTGCGTGCTATCAGTCTGCGCCATTCTTTTGTTTCCATTCAATCCCCCCAGATCGATGTCTTGTAGTATCTTCTCTTTCTCTTTGTGCGCAATATGTAATGTCTCACGCTATAGTATACAATATTTCTGTCATCTTCGCAAGAATCCTTGAAAGAGATTCCTACTACATGTTATAATATTACCAATTATGTACGAAACCCATGAAAGGAATTATATATTATGAAAAAAACGATTAATCTTCACGGCTCCTGGCAGTTTGAACTGGATCAGGACAAAACTGGTATTGAAAACGGATTTTTCAATAAGGCTTTTTCAGATACCATTACCCTTCCTGGTACTACTTCCATAGCACAGAAGGGAACTTTTTCAGACAAGCGTGAAACCGGCTTTCTGACAGACCCATACCTTTTTGAAGGATATGCATGGTATTCCAAAGACATTTCTTTGGATGAGGAAGACTTAAACTGTCCTATTATTCTCCACTTAGAGCGGACACGTATGACCAAGGTATGGATTGATGACACTTTGGTTGGAGACAGGGATAGTCTTAATACTCCACACAAATACGACTTGTCTTCTTACATTACGAAGAAGGACTTCCGTCTGACTATTCTGGTTTCCAATGTAGACTATCCTACCAGAGGTGGACATCTGACTTCTCCAGATACCCAGACCAACTGGAACGGTATCATTGGAGAGATTGCATTACATATTTATGAGCCGGTGTATATTTCCAATATTAAAACCTTCCCGGATGCAGAAAAGAAGACTGTGACTTTGGAATTAACAACAGTAAATACTACAGATTCCAAAGCAACACTTCCAGTTACCATTTCCAGCAAACTAATCGATATTAAGGGCGACACTGGACGCAAAACGGAACCGGCAGATTTTGATTTAGAATTTCCTGTTGGAGAAAATAAAACATCCATTACCTATTCTTTAGGAGAAGAGGTGGTTCTTTGGAGCGAATACACTCCAGTGATTTATCAACTCACTGCTGCCGTAAACCACTCTGAAGAAAAGACAGAAACTACCTTTGGTCTTCGTACCTTTTCCACTACAGAAACAAAATTTTTAATTAATGGACGACCAACCTTCCTTCGTGGAAAACATGACGGACTGATTTTCCCATTGACTGCCGCCGTTCCAACTACAGTTGAGGAATGGATTCGTGTCTTAAAAATTTCCAGAAGTTATGGAATCAATCATTACCGTTTCCACACCTGCTGCCCACCAGAGGCTGCTTTCGTAGCTGCTGATTTACTTGGTATCTATATGGAGCCACAGCTTCCATTCTGGGGTACTATGACAGCCCCCGGCGATGAAGACCATAACGAAGAAGAACAAAACTACTTAATCGAAGAAGGTTACCGCATGATGGATGCCTTTGGTAATCATGCTTCTTATTGTATGATGTCCCTCGGCAATGAGCTTTGGGGAAGCAAGGAACGAATTTCTGAAATCCTTGCCGGCTACAAGGCTGTAGACACCAGACATCTTTACACCCAGGGTTCCAACAACTTCCAGCACACTCCTGTGATTCTGCCAGAAGAAGATTTTTTTGTAGGAGTACGTTTCAGCAAGAGCCGCCACTTCCGCGGTTCCTACGGTATGTGTGATGCTCCTTTGGGACATGTGCAGACAGACGAACCTGCTACTACTAAGAATTACGATGAAATCATTCGTCCTACCAGCGACAGCGCCACTGGTGAAGATGGTGCTGAAGAAATTGAAATTCAGTATGGTACGGGGGTTAAGAAGGTTAAAGCCACTGAAACAGATGGTGCTTTAATCCCTCATGTTCCAGTAATATCCCATGAAATCGGACAGTACTGTGTATATCCAAACTTCCATGAAATCGAGAAATACACTGGTGTACTGAAAGCCAGAAACCTAGAAGTATTCCGTGAACGCTTAGAAGAAAAGGGCATGCTTGATCAGGCAGATGATTTCTTTTATAACAGTGGTAAGCTTGCAGTACAGTGTTACAAAGAAGAATTAGAATCTGCTGCTCGTACAGATTTGCTGGCAGGTTACCAGATTCTGGACATTCAAGATTTTGAAGGACAGGGAACCGCACTAGTTGGTATTCTGGACGCTTTTATGGACAGCAAAGGATTAGTTACTACTGAGGAATGGGCAGGTTTCTGCTCCGATGGAATCCTTATGGCTCAGTTTGAAAAGTACCTATGGACTGCTGGCGATACCTTTACTGCTGATATGGCAATCCGTTACTATAATCCTGCTCCTATTGCAGACAAGTCCATGCATTACGTTTTGACTGCCGGTGAAGACATTGTTGCCCAGGGGGATATTCCATTTAAGAAAGATATTATTGGACTGGAACAGTTAGGAAATATTTCTATTCCACTGCCAATGGTAGATGCAACTACTATCTGTCAGCTGACTCTGACAGTAGAGGGTACTTCCATGAAGAATACCTATGAGCTTTATCTCTATCCAGTCATTACTGATTCTGTAGACTGGGCAAATACAACAACTGTAGGAGAGGGAGAAAATACTGTTCACCTGACCACAGACTTTGCTGAGGCTGATACACTGTTAAAAGAAGGAAAGCGGGTTCTGTATCTTCCAACAGAAGTAGCAGACAGTTTAAAAGGCTTCTACTGTACGGAATTCTGGTGCTACCCAATGTTTCGCGATATCTGTGAATGGATGAAGAAGCCAGTAGCTATTGGAACCATGGGACTGATGATTCAGAAGGATCATCCTGCATTAAAGTCTTTCCCATCCCATACCTATGCAACTCCACAGTGGTATCAGATTGTAACCCACAGTGACTGTGCAATTTTGGATGAAACCACAGATAAATCTTACCGTCCAATCCTCCAGATGATGGATAACTTTGAAAGAAACCACAAAATGGGTATTCTCTTTGAAGGACAGGTTGGAGATGGAAAGTTAATGGTATGTACCAGTCGGTTAAGCAAAATTGCAGACCGCAGTGAAGTAAAACAATTTACAAAGTCGTTACTGAACTACCTTATTTCTGATGAATTTGTTCCAACCCAGACTCTGGATATGGAGCAGTTAAAGAAGACTTTTATTAAGGCATAGTAAATACTTGGCACTTCATTCAGAGGCTATCAATACAAAGCTTTTCTTTTGTATTGATAGCCTTTTTTTATTCAAAAGTATTTACAAAAAATTAATTTTTTTAATGCCTTGACAATGTGAATTCGCCATGTTATCATTACTACATTACTTGAGTAATGTAGTAATATTTTAGGGAGGTGAGTATTTGAAAATAAATTTCAATGATGTCATTCCAATCTATATTCAGATTGCAGATGCCATTGAAGATGACATCCTTACTGGCAAGTTAAAAGAGGGGGACAATTGTTATTCTCAGTTGGTTATCGCCAAAGAATTAAACATTAACCCTGCTACTGCTGCGAAAGGTATTCGTCTTCTGGTGGACAGAGGAATTCTGAATAAGGTCCGCGGTCAGGCTATGACTGTAGCAGACCATGCCATGGATAAAATTAAAGAACGAAAAATTCAGGAAACCTTAAATCACCTGATAGAAAATTTGGTAGTGGAGTCCAAGAAATTAGGAATTTCTTCCAAACAACTTCAGGATTTGATTCAGGAGAAGTGGAACAAAAAAGGAAAGGAATGAAGAACATGAAAAAAGATGCACTAGAAAAGCCTGAAAATAGCACTATTGCTATTTCTACAAAAAATCTTATGAAGGAATATCATAAGTGTACTGCTTTAGATTATCTAACCCTGGATATCCATGCAGAGCAGATTATTGGATTAATCGGTGCCAACGGCAGCGGAAAGACAACATTCTTGCGTATCTGTAGCGGTCTTTTATCCGCCAGCGAGGGAAAATTCTCTGTATTAGGAGGAGATCCTCTGACAGATATCCACGTCAAAAATGAAATTATTTATTCTATGCACAACTTGCCAGTTGGTGACAGAGAACGGATAAAAAACATTTTATCCTACTATGAAATGATGTACCCACATTTCGATAAGGCATTTGCAGATAAAATGCTTGCTTTATTTGAAATCAACACAAAAAAGCCTCTTTTGGCATTGTCACAGGGATTAAAGAGCCTTGTACATTTCACCTGTGCTATGGCAACCCGTTGTCAGATTACAATGCTGGATGAACCATTTATCGGAATCGATATTGAAAAAAGAAAAACAGCATATGAAATCCTTTTACGGGATTATATGGAACATCCAAGAACTTTTATTATCTCCAGCCACAATTTTTCTGAACTGGAGCATGTTCTTTCTGAGATGATTCTGATTCACAATGGAGAATTAATTTTCTACGAAGAAATGGATACAGTACGTGATATGCTGGTTCGAGTGGATGGTCCTGAGAATACTCTGCAGGAATTTATTTCCCGGCACAAAGTATACCATTTTTCAAAAGGAGAATTAGGAAGTTTTGCCATCATAGAAGGAAGTATGCAGTCCCCTGCTGCATTGGATGCCCCAAAACTAGGATTGACACCATCTCCAGTAAGTCCAGAGGATGTGTGTGTATACCTTACTTCCAACAGAAAGGAGCGTGATTTAGAATGTCTTTGGAATTAAAAAACACTTTTGAAAATACATCAAAATTAATTAAATTGCAATTGCGCAAAAACTATACATTAATCTGGGTTCTTCTGGCAGCCTCAGTTTTATGCAGTATCCTGGAACTTATAAAGGTATTTTCCTGGAATGTTGTAGAAAATCTAAACTATGCCATTGAACTCGGGGAATTTACCGGAGCCTATCTGTCCTTCTTTCTGCCCGCACTGATTATTTTTGAGTCCCGGAAGATTCTCACCGATTCCAGCATCAGCATGTACCCGGGAACACCTCTGTCCCGTTATTGGTCCAGAATAACGACTGACTGCATTATGCTATTTGTGATTCCACTTTGTATTTGCTTGGAATCTATACTACAATATGGACTTTTATCTCTTTTCAACCTGATTGGAATTACCAGTGTAATACTTCCATTTTCCTGGGGATATCTGTTGTACCATTTAATTGCCCAGACTCTGCTTGGAATCACTGTTTACAGCTTTTTACTAGTTATCTGGATGCTGATTGCAAAACTGCCACTTTGGTTTTCTATTACCTTATTTGTTGGATTAGTTCTAGCTATAGTCAGTGGAACATTTGGTTTTGTCAGCTTTGAAGTCATATTGGACGAAGCATTCTACTTTTTAACAGAAAATGCAGGCTCTGCCGGAGTCCTCCCTGATAGCATGTATGTCATGAATAATATGATACTTACTGTACCATTTTTAGCATTAGGAGCTTTACTGGCCAGTCAAAGAAAAATATGCCAGGAATCCTCAGCAGCCAATGTGATGTCAACTATTTTGTGTGTAAGTATCCTTCTTTACATCGGTGCCATTTTCCTGGTATCTTCATCTTCAGATGAAACCTGTAGTTTTCAAAGCCCTCCTTCCAATGTTTATCAAGCATCCAGCATAAAAAAGGAGATTGCTTTGAAAGAAAATTCGGACAACATAGCAAAAATCATTACCAATGATCGTATCACCACTACTCCTCTTATTAAAAATCCAGCGGCTGAGGTAGAAACAACGGCTGATACTTATCTTTCTGGTGGAGATTTGGGAATTTATCCAGAATATTATTCTCCTTACACTCCTTGGAACCAGAATGATAAAAAAGACTACGCATCTTCCCAGACACCTCTTAAATCTGATACCACAAAATTATATGTCGTTGCTGAAGAATTACAGCTGGATGGTGCAGGCTATGTTTTTCAAGATATGATAAATGAAATGACTGTTACACTGGACGATGCATATTTAAATGTAACATTACCAAGCTCTCCTATCGTTTTTAATAAAGCATTTGGAACAAAATATTATAAGAGCGAAGCTGGCGGTGATTGTAACTGGAGTTCTTTCATCGACTGGGTTTATGGTGCAGAAGGAAATCCTTTCTATCAAATGAAATTTATTGTACAGGGAACACAGGAAATCGAAATGTCTGAGTAATTTAATATTCTGATAATATCAATTATGAGCAAGTGACGCAGAAAATGGTCTATGGTATTTCTTTTACGCGGACGCCTCTCGGCTCGGGTTGGTTCTGGCAATGGTGCATAAGACGCTATCTTCGCACAAAGTGCTTGATATCGTCTAAACACCAGCTGAACCAAACGCCGCTTTAAAAGAAAACCATAGACCATTTTCTACTGTGTACTGGTTTCACATAGGTTGATATTATGGTATTGATGTAGCGCACGACAAATATTATCTAAGATAAGAATATTTTAAATTGGTAAAAAACCATATCCTATATCTTACATGGCGTTTCACTATTCAAAATATCAACTTACAGAGTAGCCAGTGCACAGACAAAAAGTGTCGTTGGTTTTCTTCCTGAGTGGCGTTTGAACTCGCCGGTGCTTAAAGGCTAGCGAGCAATGCTTTGCGACACTAGCCTTTTATGCATCCGCTGCGTAGTTCATTCCGAGCCGCAAGGCGTCCACGAAGAAGAAACACCAACGACACTTTTTGTCGTCATATCTCCGTAATTGATATTATTCAGAAGTTACGCACTTTTTTCATTGAGAATAAACTTGTAAATCACCTTTGCTACACCATCCTCTTCATTGGAGGCTGTCACATAATCCGCCACTTCCTTTACTGCATCCTGGGCATTTTCCATTGCCACACCCAGACCAGCATATTCAATCATGGAAACATCATTAAATCCATCTCCACAGGCAATCATATTCTCTCTTTTATTTCCCGTCAGCTGACAGAAACGTTCTAAAGAAGCAGCTTTGTCAATTCCCATTGGTGTAATCTCAATGAAGAATGGTTCACTACGGCTGATACAAAGAGTTTTTCCAAACATCTTCGCATACTCCTGCTCTGCTTTAGCTGCAATGTCTGGATGTGCAGTTCCAAGACATTTATTCAACGGAAAATCAATATAATCCACAATATTTTCCATTTGTTTTACAGGAAGCTTGGTAATTTTTTTCTCAATATCAATATATTCATCATAATGCAGACCTGTAATAATGGCATCCTTCTCATAAGAAATCAAACCAATGTCCAATTTTTCAGCCAAGTCAAACAACTGTGGTACCACTTCTGGCGGAAGTGTCTTCTGATAAACCACTTCTCCTGTAGCGCAATCTGTAATCTGACCACCATTGAAGGATAAAATATATCCTCCATTTTTCTCTAGTTCCAATTCCTCTGCTAATGGAGTAATGCCTGGTGTCGGACGGCCAGAAGCTAATACAACCGTATGCCCCTGCTCCTGCATTTCCATTAAGGCTTTTTTTGTTTTTGGTGTAATTTCTTTTTTAGAGTTTGTTAATGTTCCATCTAAATCTAATACTAATACTTTCTTATCCATGATAATCCTCTTCCTTTATTAGCAAAATCCTCTTTTTCAAAACATACAAAATTCTGCAACTTGGTTATCGTAGCATAAAAGATTACATTTTTCAATAATATGGCTAATTTCTGATTTTATTCCTTTTTGTCATATGTAACTAAATTTCCTTTTCGCATGTATGCCGATTTTGGGATATTACGTACATTGTCTTTTATTTATACCAATGATATACTCTTATCAATCTTAAGATTTTTTCTATTAGATTTTGCTCTCGAATCTTTTAGACTATTATTTATTATCTCAATAAAATATTTTCATTGAACTTTTTGACAATTGAATAAAGGCTTTACGCTATGGTATAATACCACTTGAAAAGGTGGTGAACGTATATGGGAGAGGAAGAAATGAATCAAAATGAACTTGCGGTATTCGCTTACGCTTGTCAGTTGCTTCTTAAAAATCAATTATATAACGACCTAAACGATCTTTTAGAATTTGCCAAGAATAAAGGCGTCATTGTAACCCCGCCAACCAATATGAATCAAAAGTAACGTAACTCTGAAATTATCTAAGGTGTAAAGTCTTTATTGAACTATCAAGACTTTACACCTTTCTCTGTCTTACTACAATTCCTTCTTATACCTGCCGCCACGGCTTGATTTTTCTATAATATCATTTCCTTTTGGATAAATAACAACAAGAGATACTTTATTCCCTTTCACTTTCAATGTTACATTTTCATAACTCACTGATTGATATTTCTTGGAATGCCATTCCACATTAATATGAATCAGTCCATTGCTGCGATAATATACCGAAGCTATTTTAGCTCCCGTCTTTTTAATCTGTTTGAGATGTTTTTCTCCCCCTTTATATTCCTTCAGCTTCTTAACGGATATCTTCTTTGCCTTATATTGATATACTTTACCATTCTTATAATAAAAATAATATGGTTTCCATGTATGTCCTGTCAGAATCCCTTCTGTCAAATCACGATCATAAGTACTGTGAACGGAGGTAAAGGAATCTCCTTTATATACATTAAGCATATCTCCTTGAAAAATAGCTTTCACTGAATTTCCATCAACCTGATACATGGTCTGTGGCGTAGAGGTAGCACAAAACTCTCCTGCACAAAAGAACGAGGCACTTTTTAACTTCAAGACCTTCGGGCTATACATGCTAATCTCTTTTGCTACTTTCTCTACATGAACGGTATCATTATCGCGATATCCAAACCACAATGTATTATAAGTATCGTCAAGCATTTCTGGGTTTTTGGCTTTTTTCCCAGATAATATAAAGGCTTCTTTACGTCCATTACGGTCATAATCCAAATAATACACTTTCTTTATATAATTTTTCCCACTAAGATTTGCTTCTACAGCAGATTGGATTTGTTGTTTTTCTGTGATAGTGGCAGCCTGACTATTATCAGCCACCGACCAAAATATTAGAAACATCAAACAAATCCCTAGCCACTTATCTATTTCATAATTAATTATTTTGAATATCCCTTGCAACATTTTTCATTCCTCTTTCCGTTATCACTTTATAACTATATTACTCAAACTTCGCACATGCAAAATCGGATTCACTTCCCATAATATCAACTATGAGCATTCTAAATAATGATTTTTCGCGTGAAATTGTGAAATATAGAAAAAGTTTTTGGATTGCTTTTTCTCGCAACTTCTACGGTCTTAAGAAGGACTAATCGCTTTCTGCTTTCTACTGGTGATTACGCAACCGCCTCCGCAAACTCACAGAGATGGATGGAGTGCAGTTTTTCCTACGCATGAGCGTTGCTGACGTCGGTGCTTATGTTTCGTATTTTGAAACATTATGCACCGTTACGTCAGCTCCCGGAGCGCAAGCGTTCTGCGTAGGAAAACTGCAT